>NZ_FCOM02000007.1 GCF_001544695.2 Caballeronia arvi | reverse complement strand
GTGCTGCCGTTCGACTTGCATGTGTAAGGCATGCCGCCAGCGTTCAATCTGAGCCAGGATCAAACTCTTCAGTTCAAACCCTGTTACTGTTTTCGGTTCCGTAGAACCGGTCGCTCACTCAACGTACTGACGATGATTTTTTCCATCCAAAGATGAAAAAACCTTCCTCTGATACTTCGTGTGAGACTCTTGATTACTTTTGCTATTGCTCCAGCGCCCAAAAGCACCAGAACCGCACTCGCCATCAAGCGCCCACACTTATCGGCTGTTAGTTTTTAAAGAGCACATCGCAAGACCGTCAAACTTCACTACCGTCTTGCGTCGCTGCGTTGTCTGCAGCAGAGAAACGAGATTATGAAGAACGCTTCGGTTACTGTCAACAAGTATTTCGCTACTGCTTTGCTTGCCGATCGCGCCTGAAACCTCCTACAACCGACTCCAGACACACCAACCGATTCCTCTCTCCCGCTTCCTTCGCGCTCATCGAAGCGCGAAGGAACGGAATTCTAGTAAGTGATTACCCGCTCCGCAAGAGACGCGGAAAAATAATTTGCGAACGGCATCTTGCCGGACGGGACGGCACGCTGCGGCGCCACACGATAAAAGCATGTTCGGAGCGACTACAATTAAAGGTTCACCGCACCAACTTACTCTCGAATCGATATGCGCTCGCGAATCGCCAAACGTATTCCCCCGGATGCAGACAAGCTCGTCAGCCTCTCTCTCGCGCTCTTCGCGTCCGGCAGCCGTGTCGAGGACCGCTTCTGGGAAGCCCGCCTCGACACACTTATCGCCAAGTTGGTACGTAACGGCAATCAGACGACGCTCGATGCCGCGCTCGACCATCTGCAGCAAAATCATCCCGACGCCTACGGCGCGCTCGCCGACATGGCCGAGACGCACAGCGAGTCGTTCAGGATCGACATCGACGGTGCGCCTCACGAAGCGTTGCTCATCGCGGCGCCGGTGCTCGCCTGGACGCGCTATGCGATTCCGTCGGGCACGCTCAAGGGCGACGCCGCCGATGCGCTGCGCACCCAGATGCAGGCGCACGTCCTGGCCGCGGGCGCGCGCGTGACCGTCGCGCCTTATCTCTACAGCATCGACCAGTTGCCGCGGCACCACGTGGATACGGCGCGCCTCGCCCAGCAGTTGCTGCAAACCGTCTTGAGCGGCAGCGCCGCACGTCTGAACCTGTCCGACCTTCCGGAAACTTCGCCGATTCTCGCCGACCCGCGATTCCTGCTGGCCCTGGCCGTCGTGCCGGCCGGCGCGGCGTTGTTCCGCTGGCAAGAAGACGAGAACGGAAGCCGCGTCGAACGAGGTCAATGTCTGGAACAGTGGATCGCGCAAGGAGGGCCGAGCTTCGCCGCCATCCTGCCAGGCTGCGAATTCGAGTGCCTGCTTCCCGACGCCTACTATTCGGCCTGCCGCGACGCCGACGAGCAGGTCCGTCCGCACACCGTACGCACCGCCGTGCGATATCTGTTCGACACGCTCGGCACTGCGCCGCAGGATCTGCGCGCAGTCATCGCGGGGTTCGGCGAACGGCGCATCGACGAATATCGGATCGCTTTCACGCGACGTGGCAGCAACGACGTGATCTACGGAGTCGTGTGGCCACTCTACGGACGCGAAAACGGAGAGCTGGGGATAGAGGAGGACGCCGTCGATCTCGAAGGTGCCGACGGCCCGGTGGAGGAGATCGTCGAATTGCTGAAGAAGGCAGGCGTGACCGATGTGCGCCGTCACGCCGGGCGCTTCGAGCCGGAGTTCTGTGACGACTGCGGCGTGCCGCTCTACGCCGACCCGCTTGGCGAGATCGTCCACGCCGAGATGCCCGAAGACGCGGAGCCAGCGCAGCCTCATTTCCACTGAAGACCGGCGAAAGCGCCGCCGTGGACCGAAACGAACCCCGCCCTCGCGCGGGGTTTTGTGTATTTATGCCTATGCCGTTCGGATAGGGGGCCAAATCGCCCGAAATTTGTCAATATAGCCACTGCCGCCGGCACATTCGACGGCACGAAGTCCCGAAGCCGTGGGCGACGGGTGTATTGACACGAGGTAAAGCATGATAATCAACATCATTGGCTCCGACGCGGAGCGCCGCGCGGGCCTGAAAACATTGCTGCGCCGTATTGCGCGCCAGGCGCAATTCACCGAGGCGAAGGACTGGAGACAAGCCCGATCCGCCTTGAAACGCTCCACCCCTGACATGATCGTGGTCGACTGGTCGCCCAGCCTGCGCATGTGCGACCTTCAGAGCCTGCTCGACGCAGCGCCGCGTGTTCCCGCGTCCATCATGGTCGACCGCTGCGGCGCCGCACTCGTCTATGCGCTGATGAGCGCAGGCGCGATGGGCATCATTCCCCGGTCACTCGACCCGTTCCTGATTCTTCGCGCGCTGGAGATGGTGCTCGTCGGTGGGCACTATATTCCGCCAGACGTCGTCGATCCGGTGTTGACGCACGAGCTCGCCGCTCGGCGCGCCCTGTCCGTCGCGAAGCTTCCGCGCAAAACCCGCCTCCATCCGGCGTTGTCGCCCCGGCAGCAGCAGATCATGCGTTGCGTGCACATGGGAAGCACGAACAAGATGATCGCTAAGACGCTGGGCATCAGCGAAGGTACGGTGAAAATTCACCTTGCAAGTATCTTCCAGCAACTCGGCGCTGCGAATCGCGCAGCCGCGGTCGCGATTTACAACGGCGTGCAGAACTCTCATCTCGAAATTCTGCGCAGTCGAAGCGAAAGATCGGCGCGCGTGATATCGGGCCAAGCAGGCATCATTCCGCTGCGCAGACCGAAGACGCGCTATCCGTCGCTTCTCGACAGCGACGCGGCAGCGCTCCCGATGGCCGCCGAGCCGGAATCGACGTTCTAGCAACAAACGAGGCGAATGGGTCCGTCCTTTGCGCACACGTTTCACGCGCAACGAGTAATATGCAAGACATGGGGTTCTTCTACACACCGCTACCGCTTTGGCTTACCGTCGGCAGCTGGATCGCCGCCGCGGGATTGCTTGCGCTCGCACTGCTTCAGCGCCCCTTCGCGCGCGTGCAGGATGCCACGTTGCAGAACGTGTGGCTCGGCATCATAGTCGCGGTTTCGGTGCTGTGGGCGTGCAATGCATGGTTCGACGACGGACCCGTCATTCATCTTCTGGGCGCGACGCTGATGGTCACGCTGTTCGACTGGCGGCTCGCGCTCATCGGCACGGCTGCGACCACGGGCCTTGCCGCGGTCGTGCTCGATGCTTCGTGGCTTTCGGTTGCGACTACCTACATCCTTTTTGGCGCGTTGCCCGTCGCGGTCTCTACTCTGCTGCAACGCCTGAGCAACGTCGTGTTGCCACGCAATCTCTTCACGTTCATCGCGGGGCACGGATTCATCACCTCAGCGGCTGCGGTCGCGGCGGCGTGCGGCGCGACCGTGCTGCTCGAGATGGCGCTCAACGGCGGACCCGTCGTCATTCCCGCGGCCTTCACCCGCGGCTCGCTCCTGCTGGGCGCAGGCGAAGCGCTCTTCACCGGTTTGCTTACCATTCTGATCACGGTGTACAAGCCCGCGTGGATCACCACGTACGATGTGCGCCGGTATCGCCTCGATCGCGGACCGCGCGTCTAGGTTTCGCGAAACGAATCAGCCCGTTGTCATCGGCATCACCGGATCTCGGATTTCCGGCAATCGGTATGCGCGCAAAGTGCGATAAGATTGAACTCCTCCCCTACACGGCGCATCTTACTTGCCCGTGTCTTCTTAGCGCCAGACTTGATGGAAAGTAACTACGCACCGCGCCGGCTCCTGCGGCTCGTCGGCCGGTTGGCGGTATGCGCGTCGTTGGTATGCGCGTCATCCGCTTTTGCCGATTCGCTCGACGAGCGCAATGAACTGATTCACCACTTCGTCACCGACTTCAAGGCCAATCCGCTCATCGCTGATTGCGCCGCGCATGGCAACTTCATCGCCAGCACATCTTCGGCCTTCGATCACGTCGAATTCCCGCCTACCTCGTTCGATGCCTCGCATTCCACCATCGAACCGTGGAATGATTCGTTCGACGAGAAGAAGCAGCGAATCAAGGTGGACAACGTCGTGACCGTCGAAGGTCAGGGCATGCCGAAAAGCGCCGAGCGCGATCCCACTCCACTCAAGTTCCGTTGCGGCTATGTGGGCAGTCAGATGCTCGCCTTCGGCTGGAACGATCCCGTGCCGCCGTTGCGCGCACGCGCCGAGCCTAGTTCGGCGCGCAGCACGAAGGGCAAGCATGGCGCCAAGACCAAGGCGTCATCGGGCAAGACGAGCACGGCCAAGAGCACATCGAAGTCATCGGCCAAGACCGGAAGCGCGTCCAAGTCGACAAAGAAGACCACCAAGAAGCACTAACCCGCTTCTTTCCTGCGCAAGACACGCGAAAAAGGGCGTGGCCACATGAAGTGGCCACGCCCTTTTCACATCCGCAGCGAGTCGAGTCGCCGGCTCTCAGGCGCCGGACGACTGCAGATGCCACAGGATCGCCTGAAGCATCGACGCGCCGAGCGCGGCGCTGCGCGCGCCGTTCCAGCCGACACTCTCATCCGGCAGATTTGCGTTGTCCTTGAATGGCATTTCCAGCGTGAGCGACAGGCATTTGTACTCGTTGCCGATGTACTTCGACGCGAGCTTGAGCGCATCCGTCTGATACTTGCTCGACTCGTAGCCGTACACGGTCTGAAAATCCGGGCTCGCCTGCCTGAAGAAGTCGACGAACGCCTTCTGCTCTTTCGCTTGCCGCTCGGTGAAGCCCGGCAGCATCTCCGAACCCGCGACGAACACATAGGGAATGGCTTCGTCGCCGTGGATATCGAAGAACATGTCGCAGCCCGTCTCCTCGATCGCCTCGCGCACCGCGAGAACCTCCGGGCTACGCTCGGCGCTCGGCTCCATCCATTCGCGATTCAGATTCGCGCCCGCCGCGTTGGTGCGCAGGTTGCCGAGCACGCTGCCGTCCGGATTCATGTTCGGCACGATATGGAAAATGGCGCGCTCGAAGAGCGAGCGTGCAACCGGATCGCCCGACCAGTCGCCGAAGCCCGCGAGCCGTTTCACGAGGCCTTCGACGAACCATTCGGCCATCGTCTCGCCCGGATGCTGTCGCGCGATGATCCAGATTTTCTTCTTCGGCTCGGCGTCGCCGAAATCCGGAATGCCAAGCGAGAGCACCGACATCGGGCGGCCCTGCACCGTGCTGCTGAGATCGGTCAGCGTCGCGAGCGGCATCTGCTGAACCGCGCCGAGAAATTCCGAATGACGCTCCTCGCTATACGGCTCGAAATACGCGTAGTAAATGCTGTCGAAGTCCGGCGTGTGATCGATCTTCATCACCTGGCCGTCGTACTCGGTCGACACACGGAACCAGTTGACGCGGTCGTAGCTCGCGACTGCGTCGTAATCTCGCCAGCCTTCGGGAAACGCGCACTGCGCCGCGTTCTCGAAGGTCATCACGAGGCGCTCGCCGCGCGCGCCGGACACGCGGAAGTAGAACCATTGCGCGAAATCGGCGTGCGAGTCGGGACGAACGCGCAGGCGGATGTTGGCGGGATCGTCGGCGTTGAGGACTTCGATCGCGCCCGCGTCGAAGTTGCTGGAGATGGAGATGATGCTCATGTGCGTTCCTTGTGCTTGCCGCGCGGGTTTCATTCCGCGACGCGGCGTCGAAATACGTATGTCGTGTCGTTCGACGCCTTCGCATCGAACTTGTAGCCTTCACTATCGAAGCCCTTGAGCGCTTGCGGCTCGTCGATGCGGTTCTCGACCGCGTACCGCGCCATCAGGCCGCGCGCGCGCTTCGCGTGAAAGCTGATGATCTTGTAGCGCCCGCCCTTCCAGTCTTCGAACACGGGCGAGATGACGGGCGCCGTGAGCAGCCTCGGCTTGACCGACTTGAAATATTCCTCCGACGCGCAATTCACCAGCACGCGCGCGCCGCGCTGCTTCTTGAATTGCTCGTTGAGCGCCGCCGTGATGCGCTCGCCCCAGAACGCGTACAGATCCTTGCCGCGCGCGTTCGGAAACCGCGTGCCCATTTCGAGCCGGTACGGCTGCAACAGATCGAGCGGCCGCAAGAGTCCATACAGCCCCGACAGCACGCGCACGTGGTTCTGCGCGAAATCGAGATCGCTCGCCGAAAGCGTTTTCGCGGCGAAGCCTTCATACACATCGCCATTGAATGCGAGCACCGCCTGCTTCGAGTTGTGCGCGTCGAAGGTCGTCGACCAGTCGGCGTAACGCTGAAAATTCAGCGCCGCGAGTTGATCGGAGATGCCCATCATGCCGCCGATCTGCTGCGGCGAAAGCGCGCGCAGGCCGCCGATCAGTTCGGCGGCGTCATCGACGAATTGCGGCAGCGTGTGCTTCCTGATATGGGGAGGCGTCTCGTAGTCGAGCGATTTGGCGGGCGAGAGAACGATTATCATGGAGGCTCGCCGGCACGCCGCCGGCGATCATTGGCATAAACTCCTGATTGTATCGAATGGACAATTCCGCCGCGCCGCCGCTACCGATGCGCGTGGTGCTCGATTCGAATGTCTGGATCGACATCCTCGTGTTCGACGACCCCGCCACGCGCCCGATTCTCGCGGCTCTTGAAGCACGCACGCTCGAAGCGCTGATCGACGAGCGCTGCCTCAGGGAACTCACGCGCGTGCTCGACTATCCGCAATTCGTGCGCATGGAGGTCGACAAAACCGCGGCGCTTGCGACGGTCGCGCGCCTGTCGACACTCGTCGCCGCAACGCCCGATGAAGGCGAACGCCCGTTGCCCAAATGCAAAGACCGCGACGATCAGAAGTTTCTGGAACTCGCGCACGCGGCGGGCGCCGACTGGCTCGTGTCGAAGGACCGCGCGGTGCTGAAACTCGCGCGGCGCGTCGCGCGCGACTTCGCGTTTCGCATCGCCGAGCCGAAGCCGTTCGTCGTCGAACTCGACGCACATATCGCGCCGGCCACGGTCATCGACTGATGCTGTCTTAAAATAGCTGCGCGCCACCTTTCTGCTCAAATGACCATGAACGCCTCGCACGAATTGCCGCCGACACCGCCCGAGCTTTCTTTCCCGTCGCGTCTGCCTGATGTGGGCACGACCATCTTCACCGTGATGAGCGCGCTCGCTACGCAAAAAGGCGCGGTGAATCTCGGTCAGGGTTTCCCCGATTTCGATTGCGATGCGCGCATCGTCGATGCCGTCGCGAGCGCGATGCGCGACGGTCACAACCAGTATCCGCCGATGGCGGGCGCGGCGCCCCTGCGCCAGGCGATCGCGCGCAAGATCGATGCGCTCTATGGCCGCACGTATGACCCCGACACCGAAATCACCGTGACCGCCGGCGCGACCCAGGCGCTGCTGACAGCCATTCTGTGCTGCGTGCATCCGGGCGATGAAGTCATCGTGATCGAGCCGATGTACGACAGCTACGTGCCGTCGATCGAGCTCGCGGGCGGCAAGCCGGTGTTCGTGTCGCTCGAAGCGCCGGACTACGCGTTGCCCTTCGACAAGATCGCCGCCGCGATCACGCCGAAGACGCGCCTTCTGATGATCAACACGCCGCACAATCCGACCGGCCGCGTGTGGCGCGCGGACGACATGAAAAAGCTCGAAGAGATCGTGCGCGGCACCAACGTGCTGATCGTCTCCGACGAAGTTTACGAGCACATGGTCTACGACGGCGCACCGCATGAAAGCGTGTCGCGCTATCCGGAACTGGCGAAGCGCAGCTTCGTCGTGTCGAGCTTCGGCAAGACCTTCCACGTGACCGGCTGGAAAGTGGGCTACGTGGCCGCGCCCGCCGCGCTCAGCGCCGAATTCCGCAAGGTGCATCAGTTCAATGTGTTCACGGTGAACACGCCGATGCAGATCGGCCTCGCGCACTATCTCGAAGACCCGAAACCGTATCTGGAGTTGCCCGCGTTCTATCAGAAAAAGCGCGACTTCTTCCGCGCGGGTCTCGCGAACACGCGCTTTTCGCTTTTGCCGTGCGACGGCACGTATTTCCAGTGCGTCGATTACTCGAAGATCAGCGACATGCCCGAAGCCGATTTCTCGCAATGGCTCACGAGCGAGATCGGCGTGGCCGCGATTCCGGTGTCCGCGTTCTATCACGAGAGCCATGAATCGGGCGTCGTGCGCTTTTGCTTCGCGAAGAAGGAAGAGACGCTCGCGCTCGCGCTCGAACGTCTCGCCAAACTCTGAGCGACGGCGCACCTCGCCGGGCCGTTCGCCGACGCAATGCGCGCACACCATGCGTTCCATCCTTTTGAGGAGCAGAGCCGCATCATGAGTCAGCACGAATACAGGATCGAGACGCTCGGTATCGTCGGCAGCGGCGCGATGGGGCGCGGCATCGCGCAGATCGCGGCGCTCGGCGGGCTGAACGTGCGCCTCTACGATACGAATCCGAACGCGCTCGCCGCCGCGCGCGCGTATCTCTCCGACACGCTCGCGAAACTCACCGCGAAGGGCAAGCTCAAGGAAGCCGACGCGCATGCGGCGCTCGCCCGTATCCGCGATGCGGGCGACAAAAGCGAACTGTCCGATTGCGACGCCATCGTCGAGGCGATCGTCGAGAATCTCGACATCAAGCGCGAACTGTTCCGCGAACTCGAAGCGGTGGTCGGCGAGCGGTGCATCCTCGCGTCGAATACGTCGTCGCTGTCGATCACCGCGATCGCCGCCGGCTGCGCGCATCCCGAACGCGTCGCGGGCTTTCACTTCTTCAACCCCGTGCCGCTGATGCGCGTCGTCGAAGTGATCGACGGCCTGCGCGGCGACCCGCGCGCGGGCGATGCCCTGATGGACCTCGCGCGGCGCATGGGCCACACGCCGGTGCGCGCGAAGGACATGCCGGGCTTCATCGTCAATCACGCCGGGCGTGGCATGAACACCGAAGGTCTGCGCGTGGCGAGCGAAGGCGTCGCGAACTTCGCGGACATCGACCGCATCATGCGCGAGCAGGCCGGCTTCCGGCTCGGGCCGTTCGAATTGCTCGATCTCACGGCGCTCGACGTCTCCCATCCGGTGATGGAATCGATCTATCACCAGTTTTATGAAGAGCCGCGTTTCAGGCCGTCGCCAATTACGGGCACGCGGCTCGCGGGCGGGCTCATCGGACGCAAGGCGGGGGAAGGATTTTATCGTTATGTCGACGGCAAGCAGGACGTGCCGCCGGAGCCCGCCGCGCCCACGCGACTGCCGACGCGCGTCTGGATCAGCCGCGCCTCGCACGCCGGACGCGAGGACGTGCTGAAGCTGATCGCCCGATGCGACTGCACGGTGCACATCGACGGCGGCCCCACGCCCGGGCCGGATTCGCTGATCCTCGTAACGCCGCTCGGCTTCGATGCGACGACCGCCGCCGTCAACGAGCATCTCGACGCGACGCGCGTCGTCGCCGTCGACACGCTCTTCCCGCTCGACACCGTCGCGCGCCGCACGATCATGACGACGCCCGCGACCACGCCCGCCATGCGCGATTGCGCGCACGCCCTCTTCGCCTTCGACGGCGTGCCCGTCAGCGTAATACGCGATTCGGCGGGCTTCGTCGCGCAACGCGTCGTGGCGACGATCGTGAACATCGGCTGCGACATCGCGCAGCAAGGCATCGCGACACCCGAAGACATCGATCTCGCCGTGATGCTCGGCCTCGGCTATCCGCACGGCCCGCTCGCGCTCGGCGATACGCTGGGCGCCGCGACGATCCTCACGATCCTGCGCAACATGTTCGCCGTGCTCGGCGATCCGCGCTACCGGCCGACGCCGTGGCTCACGCGGCGCGCGCAGCTCGGACTTTCGCTTTCCCACATCGAGGAGCTCAGATGAGCGCCGAATTATTGACAGACCGTCCTGCGGGCAGCGACACCACGCTCGTTTTGAAGCTTTCCAATCCCGGCGCGCGCAACGCGCTGCATCCGGACATGTACGCGGCGGGCATCGAAGCGCTCAACACCGCCGAGCGCGACAACAGCGTGCGCGTGATCGTGCTGACCGGCGCCGACAACTTCTTCTGCGCAGGCGGCAACCTGAACCGCCTGCTGGAAAACCGCGCGAAAGATCCGTCGGTGCAAGGTGACAGCATCGATCTGCTCGGCGAGTGGATCAGCGCGCTGCGCGCATCGACGAAGCCGGTGATCGCGGCCGTCGAAGGCGCGGCGGCAGGCGCGGGTTTTTCGCTCGCGCTCGCATGCGATCTGATCGTCGCCGCCGACGACGCCAGGTTCGTCATGTCGTATGCGCGCGTCGGCCTTACGCCGGATGGCGGCGCATCGTGGCTTCTGTCGCGCGCGCTGCCGCGGATGCTCGCGAGCGAAGTGCTGCTCGAAGCGAAGCCGATCGGCGCATCGCGTCTGCATGAAGTCGGCGTCGTGAACCGGCTGACGAAAAAAGGCATCGCGCTCGATGCGGCCATCGCGTGGGCCGACGATCTCGGCAGCGTCTCGCCGAAAGCGATGGCGCGCATCAAGTCGCTCATCAACGCCGCCGACGTGCAGCCGCTCGCCGCGCATCTCGACATGGAACGCGACAGCTTCGTCGATGCGCTCCATCACGGCGACGCGCTCGAAGGCATCACGGCGTTCCTCGAAAAGCGCCAGCCGAACTATCGCTAATTATCGTCAAGCGCACATGGCTCATTACGAATTGCCAAAGCGGCGGCGCATCTTTCTGATGCGTCATGGCGACGTCACCTATTTCGACAACAGCGGCCGCGCGATCGATCCCGAAAGCGTGCCGCTCAACGAGCAAGGTCGCGAGGAAGCGAGCGCGGCGGGACGCGAGTTCGCCGCGCAGAACGTGCGCTTCGATCGCGTGATCGTGAGCGGGCTGCCGCGCACGGTCGAGACCGCGCGGCGCGTGCTCGAAGCGACGGGACAGCGCGTCGACATCGAAACGTGGCCCGAGTGGCAGGAGATTCGCGGCGGAAAACTCAAAGACCTCACGACGGCCGATATCGAGCGCGCGTTTCTCTCCGTGTTCGATGGCGTCGTGGCGGAAGACACGCAGTTTCTCGGCGGCGAGACCATCGGCGAATTGCTCGATCGCGCGCTGCCCGCCGTCGCGCGCCTGCGTGAAGACCGTTCGTGGGACACGGTGCTGCTCGTGCTCCACGGCGGCGTCAACCGCGCTCTGCTCTCGCATGCGATCACAGCGGGTGGACGCGCCTTCTTCGGGCATCTGTCGCAGGCGACGGGCTGCATCAACGCGCTCGACGTCGGCGACAAACCGGCCGATTGGGTCATCCATGCGATCAATCATTCGCCACCCTCGCCGCTGCACGCCGGCGTGCGCAACACGACGATGGAACTGCTCTACGCCCAGTTCGTACGCTACAAGGCCGGCGACATGACGTGAAGAAGTAGCCTGGAGGAGACGATGCAAGACAACGAGACGCACAAGCAGTCCGATTTCTCCGCGTTTGAAGGAACGCGCCCCGTGCAGGATAAACAGCGCTTCGATACCGGCGCGTTGACGTCGTGGCTCGCCGCGCATGTCGATGGCTTCGACGGCCCGTTGAGCATCGAGCAATTCGCGGGCGGCCAGTCGAATCCGACGTTCAAGCTCGTCACGCCCGGGCGCAGCTACGTGATGCGCGCAAAGCCCGGCCCCGCGGCAAAGCTCTTGCCGTCCGCGCATGCCATCGAGCGCGAGTATCGTGTGATGGACGCGCTCGCCGCCACCGACGTGCCCGTCGCACGCATGCTCGCGCTGTGCGAGGACGAACGCGTGATCGGCCGCGCGTTCTACGTGATGGAGTTCGTGCAGGGCCGCGTGCTGTGGGACCAGTCGCTTCCCGGCATGACGCCCGACGAGCGCGCCGCGATCTACGACGAAACGAATCGCGTGATCGCAGCGCTTCATACCGTCGATGTCGAAGCCGTGGGCCTTTCGACCTACGGCAAGCCGGGCAATTACTTCGAGCGTCAGATCGGGCGCTGGAGCAAGCAGTATGTCGCCTCGGAGACCGAGCGCATCGACGCGATGCATCGACTGATCGAGTGGCTGCCGCAGCACATTCCCGCTTCACGCGATGCGAAGGTCAGCATCGTGCATGGCGACTATCGGCTCGACAACCTGATCTTTCATCCGGGTGAGCCGCGCGTGCTCGCCGTGCTCGACTGGGAACTCTCGACGCTCGGCGATCCGCTCGCCGATTTCGCATATCACTGCATGGCGTGGCATGTCGATCCGTCGCAGTTTCGCGGCATCGCCGGACTCGACTGGGCCGCGCTCGGCATTCCCGACGAAGACGAGTACGTGAGGCGCTATTGCGCGCGCACGGGCTTCACGATCGAAGGCGACTGGAACTTCTATCTCGCCTACAACATGTTCCGCATCGCTGCGATTCTGCAAGGCATCATGAAGCGCGTCGTCGACGGCACCGCTGCGAGCGCGCAAGCCATCGATGCGGGCAGGCGCGCGCGTCCGATGGCCGAGCTCGCGTGGCAATACGCGCAGAAGGTAGAGAGGAAGGCATGAACTTCGACTACACGCCCAAAGTGCAGGCATTGCGCGACAAGCTGCTCGCCTTCTTCGATGCGCACATCTATCCGAACGAGCGCGCCTATGCCGAAGAGATCGCGGCGAACCGGGCATCGGGCAACGCGTGGGTTCCGACGCGCCTCATCGAAAGCCTGAAAGAAAAAGCGCGCACCGAAGGGTTATGGAACCTCTTCCTGCCGTCATCGGAGCGCGGCGCGGGCCTGACCAATCTGGAGTACGCGCCGCTGTGCGAAATCATGGGCCGCGTGCCGTGGGCGCCGGAAGTCTTCAATTGCAGCGCGCCCGATACCGGCAACATGGAGACCATCGAACGCTACGGCACCGATGCGCAGAAGGCGCAATGGCTCGAACCCCTGTTGCGCGGCGAGATCCGCTCGGCGTTTCTGATGACCGAGCCGGAAGTCGCTTCGTCGGATGCGACCAACATCCGTTGCAGCATCGCGCGCGACGGCGACAACTATGTGATCGACGGCCACAAATGGTGGTCGTCCGGCGCGGGCGATCCGCGCTGCAAGGTGTATATCGTGATGGGCAAGACCGACACACAAGCGCCAAAACACGCGCAACAGTCGATGATTCTCGTGCCCGCCGATGCAGTCGGCATCACGATGCATCGGCCGTTGAACGTCTTCGGTTACGACGACGCCCCGCACGGCCACATGGACATCACGCTCGATAAGGTGCGCGTGCCCGCGACGAACATGCTGCTGGGCGAAGGACGCGGCTTCGAGATCGCGCAAGGGCGACTAGGACCGGGCCGCATTCACCATTGCATGCGCCTGATCGGCCTCGCGGAACGCGCGCTCGAACTGATGACGAAGCGCACGATGGAGCGCGTCGCATTCGGCAAACCGATCGCGCAGCATGGCGTGACGCAAGAACGCATCGCCGAGGCGCGCATCATGATCGAGCAGGCGCGGCTTTTGACGCTCAAGGCCGCGTACATGATGGACACCGTCGGCAACAAGGGCGCGCGCGGCGAGATCGCGATGATCAAGGTGGTAGCGCCGAACATCGCGTGTCAGGTCATCGACTGGGCGATTCAGTCGCACGGCGCAGGCGGCATCTGCGATGACTTCCCGCTCGCCTATGCGTATGCGTCGGCGCGCACGCTGCGTCTCGCGGACGGCCCCGACGAAGTGCATCGCAATGCCATCGCGAAGCTCGAACTCGGGAAGTACGCGTCAGGCAGTTGACGCGGCCGGATTGCGCAAGCCGAAGAGTGCGGCGGAATCCACCGTCAGCACGAGCTCGCCGTGCTGGTTGTGCGCCTCCCAGCGCGTCTGCACGATGCCGCGATCCGGCTTGCTCTTCGACACGCGCTTGTCGAGCACGCGCACGGTGAGCCGCACCGTATCGCCGACGCGCACGGGCTTGATCCAGCGGATGTTGTCGAGACCGGGCGAGCCCATCGAGGTCGAATCGCCGACCATGTCGCGCACGAGGATGCCCATCATCGCGGAACACGTGTTCCAGCCGCTCGCGACGAGCCCGCCGAAATGCGACGCCTCGCCCGCCGCGTCCGACACATGAAATGGCTGCGGATCGTAGCGCGTCGCGAATTCGATGATCTCCTCGCGCGTGAACGTATGCGCGCTCAGCGTCACCGCGCTTCCGATGTCGAAATCTTCAAAAGCATAGGTCATGCGGTTCTCCCTTCCGTTATGGCGAATGTGGGTAATGAAGCGAAGCGCGCGAGATGATGATCGACATCGCCGAGCGTCGTCTCGACGATCGACAGCCGCTTGAACCAGTGCGCCGCGGGCAGTTCGTTCGTCATGCCCATGCCGCCGTGCAATTGCACGGCCTGTTGCCCGACGAAGCGTGCGGCCTGTCCGACGCGCACCTTGGCAGCGGAAATGGCTCGGGCGCGCGTCGCTGCATCGTCGTCGGGATAGCGTGCGGCGGCGAGATACGTGATCGAGCGCGCCTGTTCGGCGTGGATCAGCATATCGACCATGCGATGCTGGAGCACCTGAAAACGCGCGATCGGCATGCCGAACTGCTCGCGTTCCTTCGCATAGTCGACGGTCGCGCGGTTGAGCGCATCGAGTGCGCCGAGCGCTTCCGCGCATAGCAGAAAGGTCGCGTAATCGGCGATTCGCTCAAAGATCGCGGCGCCGGTTCCGCGGCCGCCCAGACGTGTCGCGGGCGTCTTATCGAATGTGAGCGTCGCGGCATGCTGTCCGTCGATCGTGCGGTACTCGGCGATGTGCACATTCGCCGCCTCCTTATCGACGATGAACAGCGCCACTTCGCCATCGATGCGCGCGGGCACGATCCAGTGATCGGCTTGCGCGCCGTGCTGCACCATCGATTTCGTTCCTTCGAGCGTGAAGCGGTTGCCGTCCGCGTTCGCGCTCGTGCGCAGATCGAAAAGGTCGTAGCGCGCGTGCGGCTCGTGAAACGCGACAGCCAGCCGTATCTCGCCGCGCCCCGCGCGTTCGAGCAACTCGCCGGCATCCGCAGCCAGCCGCAACGCTTCGATGCCCACGGCCGTCGCCCAATATGGCTCGACGACGAGCGCACGGCCGAGCTCCTGCATCACGACGAGCATGTCGACCGGCCCGCCGTCGAAGCCGCCCTGCGCTTCGGGAACAGGTAGCGCGAGCAGGCCGAGCTCGGCGAACGCGCGCCAGTGCTTTTCATCGACGCCCGCTTCCGATGCGACGATGCGCTGACGCGCGTCGAACGCATATTCCTTGTCGAGATAGCGACGCAGCGCATCGCGAAACTGCTGCTGTTCGTCGCTGAGAGTGAAGTCCATGCGCCGCTCCTCAAAGTCCGAGAATCATCTGCGCGATGATGTTCTTTTGAATCTCGTTCGAGCCGCCGTAGATCGATGCCTTGCGGAAATTGAAATAGTACGCGGCGAGCGGCGCGGCATCGTCGTCGCCGGTTGCGCTGTGCTCGCATAGGCCATCGAGGAACGCGGGATCGAACGCCGCCGCTTGCGGGCCGACGGCTTCGACCATCAGTTCGGTCAGCGCCTGCTGCACTTCGGTACCCTTGATCTTGAGCATCGATGCTTCCGGGCCCGGTCCCTTGCCGCCCGCCTCGCTCGCGATGACGCGCTGCACGGTCACTTCGAGCGCCATCAGTTCGATTTCGAGCGCGGCGACTTTCGCGGCAAACAACGGATCGTGCAGGAGCGGCTTGCCGCCTTTGGCGCGATCGAGTGCCAGGCGCTTGAGAAAGAGCAACTCGCGTTTCGACTGCCCGACGCGCGCGATGCCCGTGCGCTCGTGCCCGAGCAGATACTTCGCATAAGTCCAGCCGCGGTTCTCCTCGCCGACGAGATTCTCGACCGGCACGGGCACATCCTCGAAGAAGACTTCGTTGACTTCGTGATCCTCGTCGAGCGTGATGATCGGGCGCACCGTAATGCCGGGCGTCTTCATGTCGATCAGCAGGAACGAGATGCCTTCCTGCTTCTTCGCTTGCGGATCGGTGCGCACGAGGCAGAACATCATGTCGGCGTGCTGGCCGAGCGTCGTCCAGGTCTTTTGACCGTTGACGATGTAGTGATCGCCGCGCCGCTCGGCGCGCGTGCGCAATGATGCGAGGTCGGAGCCCGAGCCGGGTTCCGAGTAGCCCTGGCACCACCAGTCGGCGCCGTCGAGAATGCGCGGGAGATAACGGGCTTTTTGCTCTTCGCTGCCGTACTTCATCAGGACCGGCGCGACCATCGAAACGCCGAAGGGCAGCACCATCGGCGCACCCGCGCGGGCGCATTCCTCGTCCCAGATGTGGCGCTGCGTGACGGTCCAGCCCGGGCCGCCATATTCCTTCGGCCACGCGACCGCCGACCAGCCGCGCGCGGCGAGCAGCTTGTGCCAGCTCGCGTAGTCGTCGCGGGTGAGACGCTTGTGATGGAGGACTTTGTCGCGCAGCACGCGCGGCAGACTGGCGTCGAGCCAGGTGCGGATGTCGACGCGAAAGGCGTCGTCGGCGGGAGAATAGTTGAGGTCCATGCGCGGTGTCTCCAGTCATGGCTCATTCCGGAGCCAGAGGAGACGCCGCACGCGAACGTTACTGCAGCGGCTCTTTCAATGCGTCCGGAACAGGCAACGGCATCACGTCGATCCCTTCTTCGAGCAAGGCATGCGCGTCTTCGGGCGTCGTGACGCCGCGAATGTTGCGCGCCGGCGCCTCGTTGTAGTGTATGCGCCGCGCTTCCTCGGCAAACCGCTCGCCCACGTTCTCGGTCTTCTCGATCAGTTCGCGCATGAACTTCAACGCGCGCGCCTGCAACGCGGCCGCTTCGGGCACGGCCGCAGCCTGCGGCGCGTTCGGTGCGGGGTGCGCCGGCGGCGCCGCTTCGCCCCGCGCCGACGACAAATTCAGGCGCGGCGCGGACGGCATGCGGCTCACATCGGTCGCGGCGCACACCGGACATGCGATCAGCTTGCGCGACAGTTGCGACTCGAACTCTTCGGTCGAGGCAAACCAGCCTTCGAACCGATGGTCATGCGAGCACTTTAAATCGAGGACCTTCATGCTGATGGGGCTTCGTTGAAGTTTATCTCAAATTCGAGATTTTGGAACGATCGTTCGCATGTCCGCACGAACGAAGCGGACCGGATTCGGCGAAGCAACCATTCTAGCCGCTCGGCCCCGGCACCGCTTTCGGCGATGCAAAAACGACGAAAGCGGCCATCGAGGCCGCTTCCGCGTTTTTCATTCTTCAACTCAGCCGCCGAGCGTCCATGCGCCCGAACGAATCTTCTCCAGCCAGAACACGCCGATGATGGTCTTCACGTCGCTGATGCTGCCGTCCTTTACCCAGTTCATCAGTTGCGCTTCGTCGGCGATGAAGGTTTCGAGGAATTCGCCCTCGTCCAGCCGGGCATCGCCTTCGGTCAGGCCGCGCGCGAGGTAGATGTCGATGAATTCCGTCGAATACGAAATCACCGGATGAATACGCGTGAGGAACGTCCATTCGCGCGCGGTGTAACCCGTCTCTTCTTGCAGTTCGCGCTTCGCGCACGTCAACTCGTCCTCGTTGGGATCGAGCTTGCCTGCCGGAAATTCGAGCAGCACGCGGCCCACCGGATAGCGGAACTGACGTTCGAGCAGCACGCGGCCATCGTCGAACACCGGCAGGATCATCACCGCGCCGGGATGCTCGACGAACTCGCGCGTGGCGTGCTTGCCGTCGGGCAACTCGACGGTATCGCGCTTCAGCGTGAGGAATTTGCCCTCGTGCAGCGTGACGCTTTCGACCTGCTTTTCGATGAGACCGTCGTCGTTGCCGGGTATCGAGGAAAGATCTGCCATCTTGAGCCCTGTGCCTGTGAAGCAAACAAGCCGCTGAGGGCGCGAGCCTTCAGCGGCGTTTGACGAGATATTGAAACGTGAAGCCCGGAAAGGCGAGCACCACGAAGAGACTGAAGGTAACGGCGTAGAACTGCCATCCCTGGTCGAACCGGTTGCCGGCGCGCGCTTCGAGCATGAAGCCGAGCGCGCCGACCACGAAGTAAAGAGCGATGAGCTCGCCGATGCGAATCCACGCGCTCTTCTTCGCCACTCTGTGTCCCGTCGGCGCCGGAAGCGGCAACGGGACGATGGCAAAGAGGCGCTGATTCAGGAACGGCACGTTGGCGAGAACGAGCGCCAACAGAACGATGAACCAGCCCGCCGCCGACATTACAGCGGCAGCGTATGCGCAATCGCCGTGAGGCACGCCGACATCAGCGGACCCGGCACCAGACCGAGCACGAGCACGGCAAGACCGTTGAACGCGAGGAGCGAGCGGTTCAGGCTGCCGGCGACGATCGGCGATGAGTCGGTCGGTGCATCGAAGTACATCAGCTTCACGACGCGCAGGTAGTAGAACGCGCCCACGAGCGAGGTCATCACGGCAAGGACGGCGAGCCACGTGAGGCCGGCGTTCATCGTCGCTTCGAGCACGGCGAGCTTCGCGTAAAAGCCGACCGTCGGCGGGATGCCGGCGAGCGAGAACATCATGACCATCATGACGAACGCGAATACCGGGCTGCGCTGATTCAGGCCCTTGAAGTCCTCGAGCATTTCGGCTTCGAAGTCGCGGCGGGCGAGCAGCATGACCACGCCGAAGGAACCCAGCGTCGTGACGAGATAGATGATGCTGTAGAACATCGCGGAGCTGTACGCGCCCGCTGCGCCGTCGACCTTGTCGTTCACGACGCCCGCCAGAAGCCCGAGCAGCACGAAGCCCATGTTGGAGATGGCCGAATAAGCCAGCATCCGCTTGATGTTCTTCTGCACGATACCCGTGATGTTGCCGACGATGAGCGACAGCGCCGCGAGAATCACGAGCATCTCCTGCCAGTCGACGGCCAGCGGCAGCAAGCCCATCACGAGGAAGCGCAGGCCCCACGCGAAGGCCGCGACCTTCGGGCCGCCGCCGGTGAGCAGCGTCATCGCCGTGGGTGCGCCCTGATAGACGTCGGGCACCCACATGTGGAACGGCACCGCGCCCATCTTGAACGCCACGCCCGCGACGACGAAGATCACGCCGAAGAGCAGGACTGCGTCGTTGATGCGGCCCGAAGCCACCGCTTTCAGCACTTCGTTCAGTTCGAGCGAGCCGGTCGCGCCGTAGAGCATCGAGATGCCGTAGAGCAGGAAGCCGGATGCGAGCGCGCCGAGCACGTAGTACTTCATCGCCGATTCGTTCGACTGCGGCACGTCCTTGCGCAGCGCGATGACCGCGTACAGCGACAGCGACATCAATTCGAGGCCGAGATACAGCGTGAGGAAGTTGTTGCCCGAAATCATCACGCACTGGCCGAGCAGCGAGAACAGGCCGAGCAGGAAGAAATCGCCGCGGAACAGGTCACGGTCTTCCAGATACTTCTTCGAGTAGATGATCGACACCGCGTAGCCGAGGCAGACCACCGCTTTCATCGCGCTCGCGAACGGATCGACGATGTACATGCGCGTGAAGAAGTAAGCCGGCGTCGGATTGAGCGCGGTGAAGGCGAACCACACACCGACGACGATCGTCGAGACGAGCGCGATCAGATACGTGGTGCCCCGGCTCTTCGGGCCGAATATTGTGTCATTGAGCCAGGCGATGACGACCGCGGCCATCAGGACCGCGTCGGGCCACAACATACTCATGGGAGCGTTTTGCATGATCTCTTAGTTCCTCCTCACGACGTTACTGAGCCAGCGGCAGCTTGGACTGCGCGACGTGGGAGAGCAGGTTTGCCACCGATTCGTGCATCACGTCGGTGAAAGGCTTCGGATGCAGGCCCATGTACAGCGTGAACACCGCGAGGATGGCGAGCATCAGGAATTCGCGCTTGTTGATGTCCGCGAGCTTCGCGACGTGGTCGTTCGCGACCGCGCCGAAATAGACCCGCTTGTACATCCACAGCGTGTACGCCGCGCCTAGAATCAGCGTGAACGTAGCGAGGAACGCGATCCAGAAGTTGTACTTCACCGCCGCCAGAATCACCATGAATTCGCCAACGAAACCCGAGGTGCCCGGCAAGCCGCAGTTGGCCATCGCGAAGAGCATCACGAACGCGGCGAACTTCGGCATCGTGTTCACGACACCGCCGTAATCCGCAATCTGACGCGAGTGGACGCGGTCGTACAGCACGCCGATCGAAAGGAACATCGCGCCCGAGACGAAGCCGTGCGAAATCATCTGGATGATCGCGCCTTCCATGCCGAGCTGGCTCGACGGGCCGAACATGAAGAAGCCGAGCGTGACGAAGCCCATGTGCGCGATCGACGAATACGCGACGAGCTTCTTCATGTCGGTCTGCACCATCGCGACCAGACCGATGTAGATGACCGCGATCAGCGACAGCGTAATGACGACAGGCGCCAGGAAGTGGCTCGCGTCCGGCGCGATCGGCAGCGAGAAGCGCAGGAAACCGTAGGCGCCCAGCTTCAGCATGATCGCCGCCAGCACCACCGAGCCGCCCGTGGGCGCTTCGACGTGCGCGTCAGGCAGCCACGTGTGCACCGGGAACATCGGCACCTTCACGGCAAACGCCAGGAAGAACGCGATGAAGAGCAGCACCTGCGGCGTCATGTCGAGCTTCGCCGCCTGCCACGTCGCGAGGTCGAACGTGTGCGTCTGCGTGTAGAGGTATAGCAACGCGACCAGCATCAGCAGCGAGCCGGCCAGCGTGTACAGGAAGAACTTGAACGCTGCGTACACGCGATTCGGGCCGCCCCACACGCCGATGATGATGTACATCGGAATGAGCGTAGCTTCGAAGAACACGTAGAACAGCAGGCCGTCCGCCGTCGAGAACACGCCGATCATGATGCCCGAGAGGATCAGGAACGCGGCCATGTACTGCGAGACGCGCTCGGTGATCACTTCCCAGCCGGCGATCACGACGACCACCGTGATGAGCGCGGTCAGCACGACGAACCACATCGAGATGCCATCGACACCGAGGTGATAGGTGATGTTGAAGCGGTCGATCCAGTTCGACTGCTCGACGAACTGCAGCGCGGCCGTCGACGTATCGAAGCCGGTGATGAGCGGAATCGTGACGATCAGCCCGAGCACCGAGCCGATCAGCGCAATCCAGCGCGCGGGCGCCGGATTGCGGTCGTTACCAACGGCGAGTACCAGCAGACCGAAAATGATCGGCAGCCAGATCGCGACACTGAGAATCGGAAAAGAGTGCATAGGATCCCTCGCCTTATTTGCCGCCGAGCGTCACAAACAGGGTCAAGAGCCCCAACATGCCGATAATCATGGCGAACGCGTAGTGATAGATGTAACCGGATTGAAGGAAGCGGATCACACCGGCGAACCAGCCCATGAACCGCGCACTGCCGTTGACGATGCCGTCGATGACGACCACATCGCCCTCTTTCCACAAACCGCGGCCGATCGCAACCGCGCCCTTCGCGAACACGACTTCGTTGATCTTGTCGCAGTAATACTTGTTGTCGAGCAGCACGTAGATCGGGCGGAACGTGCGGGCCACGACTGCCGGCAGATCCGGGCGCTTCATGTAGAAGAACCACGCGACGATCACGCCCAGCGCTGCGAGCCACACCGGTCCCGGCGTGATGATGCCGTGCAGCGCCATCGCGACCCAGCCGTGGAACTCTTCGGCCATTTCCTTCAGGCCTTCATGGTTTTCGGCGATGTAGATCACCTTGTCGAAGACCACGCCGTGCGAGAAGAAGTCACCGTAGATCATCGGGCCGATCATGATCGCGCCGATGATGATCGACGGAATCGCGAGCAGCACGAGCGGTAGCGTCACCACCCACGGCGTTTCGTGCGGCTCGTGAGCGTGACCATGATCGTCGTGATGACCGTGCGAGTCATGACCGTGGCCATGCGCTTCGGCCTGGCCCATCGGCGAGTCGGGATGCTTCGGACCACGGAAGCGCTCCTTGCCGTGGAACACCATGAAATACATGCGGAACGAGTACAGCGACGTGACGAACACGCTCGCCACCACCGCGAAGTACGCGAAGCCCGAGCCCGCCAGATGCGAGTACTTCACCGCCTCGATGATCGAGTCCTTCGAGTAGAAGCCCGAGAAGAACGGCGTGCCGATCAGCGCGAGCGAACCGATCAGCGACGTGATCCACGTGATCGGCATGTATTTGCGCAGGCCGCCCATGTTGCGCATGTCCTGATCGTGGTGCATGCCGATGATGACCGAACCCGCGCCGAGGAACAGCAGCGCCTTGAAGAACGCGTGCGTGCCGAGGTGGAACACTGCGACCGGATAGGCCGACACGCCGAGCGCCACGGTCATGTAGCCGAGTTGCGAGAGCGTCGAGTAGGCGACCACGCGCTTGATGTCGTTCTGCACGACACCGAGGAAACCCATGAACAACGCCGTGATCGCGCCGATGACCGTCACGAACGAGAGCGCCGCGTCGGAGTGCTCGAAGAGCGGCGACATGCGCGTCACCATGAAGATGCCGGCCGTCACCATCGTCGCCGCGTGAATCAGCGCGGAGATCGGCGTCGGGCCTTCCATCGAGTCGGGCAGCCACACGTGCAACGGGAACTGCGCCGACTTGCCCATCGCGCCGATGAAGAGGCAAACGCACGCGACCGTCAGCAGGCCCCATTGCGTGCCGGGGAAAGTCATCGCCGCGAGCTTGTCGCCTTGCGCGAACACGTCGCCGTAGTTCAGCGATCCCGAGAACGCCAGCAGCAAACCGATGCCGAGCAGGAAGCCGAAGTCGCCCACGCGGTTCACGATGAACGCCTTCATGTTGGCGTAGATCGCGCTTTCACGCGTGAAGTAGAAGCCGATCAGCAGATACGACACGAGACCCACCGCTTCCCAGCCGAAGAACAGCTGCAGGAAGTTGTTGCTCATGACGAGCATCAGCATCGAGAACGTGAAGAGCGAGATGTACGAGAAGAAGCGCTCGTAGCCGACTTCCTCGTCCGCCATGTAGCCGATCGTGTAGATGTGCACCATCAGCGAGACGAAGGTCACGATGACCATCATCATCGCGGTGAGCGAGTCGACCAGGAAGCCGACTTCCATCTTCAGCGCGCCGACGTTCATCCATTCGTAGATGGTCGCGTTGAAGCTCGCGCCGTGCATCACGTCGTTGAAGACGATCGCCGAGAGGATGAACGAGATGAAGACGCCGAGGATCGTCACGCGATGCGCGCCCTTGCGCCCTACCCATTTCGCGAACAGCCCCGCGATCAGACAGCCGGCCAGCGGCGCCAGCGGAACCGCGAGCAGGAGGTTTTCATTGAGTGTCGTGGACATAACAGCCTAGCCTGAAATTAACCTTTGAGCTGATCGAGGTCCTCGACGTTGATCGTGTCGAGGCTACGGAACAGGGTCACGAGAATCGCGAGACCGATCGCGGCTTCAGCCGCGGCCACGGTCAGGACGAAGAACACGAAGATCTGGCCGTGCACGTCGCCCAGATAGTGCGAGAACGCGACGAAATTGGTGTTCACCGCGAGCAGCATCAGCTCGATCGCCATCAGGATGATGATGACGTTGCGGCGGTTCAGGAAGATGCCGACGATGCTGATCGCAAAGAGGATCGCACCGAGCACGAGGTAATGGGCAAGACTCAACATATTCGATTTCTCCTTCGCGCTCAGCCCTTGTTGTCGACGGTGCCCGCGCCGATGTTGCCGGTCACGGCCGGTTCCGTCGTGGCGTCGGGCGCATCTTTTTCCGCCTGCATCTTCACGAGACGCACGCGATCCGAAGCGCGCACCTTGACTTGCTGGCTGACGGTCTGCGTCTTCTTGTCCTTCTTGTCGCGGATCGTGAGCGAGATTGCCGCGATGATCGCGACGAGCAGCACGAGGCCCGCAATTTCGAACGCGAAAATATAGTCCGTGTAGATGACCTTGCCGATGAGCTGCGTGTTCGGCATCAGCGCCGCGCCGGAGACGCCCGCGCCTGCGGCTGCATCGCGCAGCGGCGTCGTCGTCGCGCCGTAGCCGTGCCACAGGATCAGCGCCGTCTCGATCACGATGATCGCGCCGACGATGCTCGCGAGCGGCACGAAACGCTTGAAATCGCGCCGCAATACGTCGATGTTGATGTCGAGCATCATCACGACGAAGAGGAACAGCACCATCACCGCGCCGACATAGACGAGAACCAGCAGGATCGCGAGGAATTCGGCTTGCAGCAGCATCCAGATCGCGGCGGCGTTGAAGAACGCGAGCACGAGAAAGAGCGCGGATGACACCGGGTTGCGCGAGGTGATCACCTTCAGCGCGGACACGGTCAGCAGCAGCGCGAAGATATAGAACAGTACGGTTGTGAATTCCATGATTACCGGTTCATCGTTAGGCCATCATCAGGCATGGTGTGTCGGCGCTTTCGGACAGGAGTCGCCCTCGGCGCGCGCCGCAGTGTGCCAAACAGCAACAACAAAATCGCTTCAGCTCGATGCCGGAACCCAGGTGCTAAACCGAGCGCTCCGGCATCTCGCGTCAATCAACGATAAGGCGCGTCCGCCGCCTTCGCTGCGGCGATTTCCTGCTCGTAGCGATCGCCCACCGCGAGCAGCATGTCCTTCGTGAAATACAGATCGCCGCGCTTTTCGCCGTGATATTCGAGGATGTGCGTTTCGACGATCGAATCGACCGGGCAGCTCTCTTCGCAGAAACCGCAGAAGATGCATTTGGTCAGGTCGATGTCGTAGCGCGTCGTGCGGCGCGTGTTGTCCGCGCGCGTTTCCGATTCGATCGTGATCGCCATCGCCGGGCACACCGCTTCGCACAGCTTGCAGGCAATGCAGCGCTCTTCGCCATTCTCGTAGCGGCGCAGCGCGTGCAGGCCGCGGAAACGCGGCGAGATAGGCGTCTTCTCTTCCGGGAACTGCACGGTGATCTTGCGCTGGAACGTGTAACGGCCCGTCAGCGCGAGACCCTTCAGCAGCTCGGTCAGGAAGAAGGTTTTGAAGAAGTTCTGAATTGCGTTCATGATGATTTCGTCCGCTCTTGTCCTGGGTTCGTCCGACTACTTCCAGATGTTGAGCGGCGACATGATCCAGAAACCGACCACGACCACCCAGATCACCGACACCGGCAGGAACACCTTCCAGCCGAGACGCATGATCTGGTCGTAGCGGTAACGCGGGAACGTCGCACGCGCCCAGATGAAGACCGACAGCAGCAGGAAAACCTTGAAGACGAACCAGAATACGCCCGGAATGAACGACAGGAAGCCGAACGGTGCATCCCAGCCGCCGAGGAACAGCGTCGTGGCGATCGCCGAGATCACGATCATGTTGATGTACTCGGCGAGGAAGAACAGCGCGAACGCCATGCCCGAGTAATCGATCATGTGGCCTGCGACGATTTCCGATTCACCTTCCACCACGTCGAACGGGTGACGGTTCGTTTCGGCAATGCCCGAGATGAAGTACACGACGAACATCGGCAGAAGCGGCAGCCAGTTCCACGACAGGAAGTTGACGCCCCAGCCCGCGAACATGCCGCGCTGCTGCGAGTGCACGATTTCCGACATGTTCAGCGTGCCCGCGACCATCAGCACGACGACGAGCGCGAAGCCCATCGAAATTTCGTAGGACACCATCTGCGCGGCTGCGCGCATCGCGCCGAGGAACGCGTACTTCGAATTCGACGCCCAGCCCGCCAGGATCACGCCGTACACGCCGATCGACGAAATCGCCATGGCATACAGCAGGCCTGCGTTGATGTCGCCGAGCACGGCTTGCGCCTGGAACGGAATGACCGCCCACACCGCGAACGCAGGCACCACGGTCATGATCGGCGCGATCATGTAGATCCACCGGCTCGCCTGCGTCGGCTGAATCACTTCCTTCAGCAGCAGCTTCAGGACGTCCGCGATCGGCTGCAAGAGACCCGCAGGACCGACGCGATTCGGACCAAGACGGACGTGCATCCAGCCGATGAGCTTGCGTTCCCAGAGAATCAGGTACGCCACGCACAGCAGAATGACAACCGCCACCACGAGGATGCGGACCAGCGCCCACACCGTCGGCCATGCGACGCCCAGAAGCTGCGTGCCGCCTGCGTTGATCGTATCGAACAAGCCCATTTTTACGCCTTCTCCACTACCAGTTCACCGAACAGGCCGCCGAGCGCGGCGCCAGCCGTCGTGCCCGCCGACACGCGGACCACCGATTCCGCGAGATTCGCATCGCGGACCGCGGGCAACGTCACCGACAGGTTGCCCTGCTTGATACGCACTGCTTCGCCGTCCTTCAGACCGAGCTTGTCGAAGAGCGCGGTCGGAAGACCGGCCACGTTCGCAGCGCGGGCGGCCGCCGTCAGATGCAGCGACGGCGCGCGGCGCACGAGCGCATCGGCGTGATAGATCGGCACATCGGCGAGACGCTGCAGCCCGCTGCCGTTCAGCGTCACATTCGATGCGGCGCGTGCGGCCGTCACCGACGTCTTGTTCGACAGACGCGCAGTCAGATCGCCCGTACCGAGCGCCGCGATGCGCACTTCTTCGGCCGTGTCGAACTCGAAGCCCGGCAAGTTGAGGATCGTGCCCAGCACGCGCAGCACCTTCCAGCCCGGACGCGTATCGCCCAGCGCGCGCACGACGCCGTTGAACGACTGCGCCGTACCTTCTGCGTTGACAAACGTGCCCGACGTTTCCGTGAACGGCGCAACCGGCAGCAGCACGTCCGCATAGTCCATGCCGTGCTTGAACGGCGACATCACGACGACCATTTCAGCCGCCTTCAGCGCGGCGATGGCCTGCGCCGGATTGGCCGTGTCGTATTCCGGTTCGGCGTTCAGCAACACGTAGCCCTTGCGCGGTTGCTCGAACACTTCGCGTGCGTTGAGACCGCCCTCGCCCGGAAGCGCATCGACGAGATGCGCGCCGACGGAGTTCGCGCCTTCCGTGAGGAAGCCGAGCGTCGCGCCGGTATTGTCGGCGATCCACTGCGCCGCCGCCTGAATCTGTGCAAAGTCCGGATGCTGAACCGCGAGGTTGCCGAGCAGCACGACGCGCTTCTCGCCCGCCGACAGCGATGCCGCCACGTCCTTCGCCGCAGCCGATACTTCGCGGCCCGCGAACGCGTCCGGCAGCGCGACGCCGCGCGCTTCGGAGACGGCTGCCGCGATGCCCGCGAGCTGATCGAGCCACGCGGAAGGCGCCGCGACCAGACGATGCGCGGTCGGAATCAGCGAGTCGTCGTTGCTGGCGTTGAGGAACGTAATCTTCGCACCGCTCTTCGCGGCCTGGCGCAGACGCGCTGCGAACAGCGGGTGATCGCGACGCAGGAACGAGCCGATCACGAACGCCGTGTCGATGTACGACAGATCCGCGATCTTCGTGCCGAGCCACGGCGCACCGACGCCCACCGGCGCCGAGAAATCGTTCTGGCGCAGACGGAAATCGACGTTCGGCGTACCGACGCCTTCAGCCAGTTGCTTCAACAGATGCAGTTCTTCGACAGTGCTGTGCGGCGTGGCCAGGGCAGCGATAGCGTTCGCGCCATGATCGGCCTTGATGCCCTTCAGACCCTTCGCCACGTATTCGAGCGCGGTCTGCCAGTCGGTTTCGATCCAGTTGCCGCCTTGCTTCAGCATCGGCGTGGTCAGACGGTCGTCGCCGTTCAGGCCTTCGTACGAGAAGCGATCCTTGTCCGAGATCCAGCATTCGTTGATGGCTTCGTTTTCCATCGGCAGAACGCGCATCACGCGGTTGTTCTTCACCTGCACGACGAGGTTCGCGCCGACGGAATCGTGCGGGCTCACCGACTTGCGGCGCGACAATTCCCACGTCCGCGCGCTGTAGCGGAACGGCTTGCTCGTCAGCGCGCCGACCGGGCACAGGTCGATCATGTTGCCCGACAGCTCCGAATCCACCGTCTTGCCGACGAACGACGTGATCTCCGAATGCTCGCCGCGGCCCAGCATGCCGAGCTCCATCACGCCGGCGACTTCCTGGCCGAAGCGCACGCAACGGGTGCAGTGGATGCAGCGCGACATCTCTTCCATCGAGATGAGCGGACCGACGTTCTTGTGGAACACGACGCGCTTTTCTTCGCTATAGCGCGACTGCGACTTGCCGTAACCGACGGCCAGATCCTGCAGTTGGCACTCGCCGCCCTGATCGCAGATCGGGCAATCGAGCGGGTGGTTGATCAGCAGGAATTCCATCACCGACTGCTGGGCCTTCACGGCCTTGTCGGAAGTGGTGCGCACCACCATGCCCGCCGACACCGGCGTGGCACAGGCGGGGACGGCCTTCGGCATCTTTTCGACTTCGACGAGGCACATCCGGCAGTTCGCCGCGATCGACAGCTTCTTGTGATAGCAGAAGTGAGGAATGTACGTATCGACCTTGTGCGCAGCCTGGATCACCATGCTGCCTTCAG
Source organism: Caballeronia arvi (assembly GCF_001544695.2). Lineage (GTDB taxonomy): Bacteria > Pseudomonadota > Gammaproteobacteria > Burkholderiales > Burkholderiaceae > Caballeronia > Caballeronia arvi. Next base: position 227,698 of record NZ_FCOM02000007.1, on the reverse strand, counting down.
GCACCTCGACCGTCTTGCCGTCAATTTCTAGTTCAACCATGATGGGGAATGGTCCTCAACCTCTTATCTTGCGCATCTGACTGCGCGCCTGATTACGCGGTAAGCGCTTCGGACGCCGCATGATGCGCGTGCCCGCCGACGAGACAGTGCTTGTGCTCGACGTGATATTCGAATTCGTCCCAGAAGTGCTTGAGCATGCCGCGCACGGGCATCGCGGCTGCATCGCCGAGCGCGCAGATCGTGCGGCCCATGATGTTTTCCGCGACAGAGTTCAGCAGATCCAGATCTTCCTTGCGGCCGAGACCGTGCTCGATGCGATGCACCACGCGATAGAGCCAGCCGGTGCCTTCACGACACGGCGTGCACTGGCCGCACGACTCTTCGTAATAGAAGTACGACAGGCGCAGCAGCGAGCGCACCATGCAACGCGTCTCGTTCATCACGATGACCGCGCCCGAGCCCAGCATGGAGCCGGCCTTCGCGATCGAATCGTAGTCCATGTCGGTGGCGAGCATCATCTCGCCCGGCACGACCGGTGCGGACGAACCACCCGGAATCACGGCCTTGACCGACTTGCCGCGCACGCCGCCCGCCAGTTCCATGAGCGTCGAGAACGGCGTGCCGAGCGGAACTTCATAGTTGCCCGGACGATTCACATCGCCTGACACGGAGAAGATCTTCGTGCCGCCGTTGTTCGGCTTGCCGATCTCGAGGTAATTCTGCGGCCCGATTTCCAGCAGGAAAGGCACGGCCGCAAACGTCTCGGTGTTGTTGATGGTCGTCGGCTTGCCATACACGCCGAAGCTCGCCGGGAAAGGCGGCTTGAAACGCGGCTGGCCCTTCTTGCCTTCCAGCGATTCGAGCAGCGCAGTCTCTTCGCCGCAGATGTACGCGCCATAACCGTGGTGCGCATACAGCTCGAACGAGAAGCCCGAGCCGAGAATGTTCGCGCCGAGATAGCCCGCCGCGCGCGCTTCTTCGAGCGCCGCTTCGAACACCTTATAGACTTCGAAAATCTCGCCGTGGATGTAGTTGTAGCCGACGGTGATGCCCATCGCATACGCGCCGATGGCCATGCCTTCGATCAGCGCGTGCGGGTTCCAGCGCAGGATATCGCGGTCCTTGAACGTGCCCGGTTCGCCTTCGTCCGAATTGCAGACGAGATACTTCTGCCCCGGGAACTGACGCGGCATGAAGCTCCACTTCAGGCCGGTCGGGAAGCCCGCACCGCCGCGGCCGCGCAGCCCCGACGCCTTGACGTCGGCGATCACCTGCTCCTGCGGAATCTTTTCTTCGAGAATGCGGCGCAGCTGCTTGTAGCCGCCGCGCGCGACGTAATCTTCGAGATGCCAGTTCTCGCCATTCAGCCCGGCGAGGATCAGCGGCTTGATGTGACGATCGTGGAGTGACGTCATTTCGAAAGGTCCTCGATCAACTGGTCGATCTTCTCGCGGCTCATGAAGCTGCACATGCGATGGTTGTTCACGAGCATCACGGGTGCGTCGCCGCACGCGCCGAAGCATTCGCCTTCCTTCAGCGTGAACTTGCCGTCCGGCGTGGTCTCGCCGAAATCGATGCCGAGCTTCTGCCTGAGATACTCCGCGGCACTGTCCGAACCGCCGTCCGGACCGAGCTGGCAAGGCAGGTTCGTGCAGAGCGTGATCTTGTGCTTACCGACCGGCTTCAGTTCGTACATCGTGTAGAACGTGGCGACTTCCTGTACCGCGACGGGCGGCATGCTCAGGTAATCGGCGACGAACTGCATGATGTCCGGCGAGAGCCAACCATGCTCTTCCTGAGCGACAGCGAGCGCCGCCATCACCGCCGATTGCTTTTGCTCGGCGGGATACTTCGCGACCGCGCGATCGATTTCTTTCAGGCCTTCAGCTGAGATCATTTTCAGACACGACTCTTTCAATTCCTACCGAACGAAAACCTGCCGCGTCCTTCGTGTTGCGGCAGACCTGGCGTTCCTGCGGGTTCCTGTTAGTGCTTCCGCTTTTCCTGCGCGGCGGCTCGACGAGCGCACCGCGCAAGCGGCGAATGAGATCAGCGATCGATCTCGCCGAACACGATGTCTTGCGTACCGATGATCGTCACAGCGTCGGCGATCATGTGGCCTCGCGCCATTTCGTCGAGCGCTGCGAGGTGTGCATAGCCCGGCGCGCGAATCTTCAGGCGATACGGCTTGTTCGCGCCGTCCGAAATCAGATAGATGCCGAATTCGCCCTTCGGATGCTCGACGGCCGCGTACGTTTCGCCTTCCGGCACGTGGAAGCCTTCGGTGAAGAGCTTGAAATGGTGAATCAGCTCTTCCATGTTGCTCTTCATGCCGACGCGCGACGGCGGCGCAACCTTGTGATTATCGACCATCACAGGGCCGGGATTCTTGCGCAGCCACGCAATGCACTGTTGGGCGATGCGGACCGACTGGCGCATTTCTTCCACGCGCACCAGATAGCGGTCGTAGCAATCGCCATTCACGCCGACGGGGATGTCGAAGTCGAGCTGATCGTACACTTCGTACGGCTGCTTCTTGCGCAAATCCCATTCGATGCCCGAGCCGCGCAGCATCGCGCCCGAGAGGCCCATCTGCAACGCGCGCTCCGGGCTCACGACACCGATGCCCACGAGACGCTGCTTCCAGATGCGGTTGTCGGTGAGCAGCGTTTCGTACTCGTCGACACAGCCAGGGAAACGATTGAAGAAGTCCTCGATGAAGTCGAGCAACGAGCCCTGACGGGTCTCGTTCATCTTGTCGAGCGCCTTCGCGTTGCGGATCTTCGATGCCTTGTACCGCGGCATTGCATCCGGCAGATCGCGATACACACCGCCCGGACGATAGTAAGCCGCGTGCATGCGCGCGCCCGACACCGCCTCGTAGACGTCCATCAGATCTTCGCGCTCACGGAACGCGTAGAGAAACACCGCCATCGCGCCGACGTCGAGCGCGTGCGAGCCGATCCACATCAGGTGGTTCAGCACGCGCGTGATTTCGTCGAACAGCACGCGGATATATTTCGCGCGAATCGGCACGTCGATGCCGAGCAGCTTTTCGATGGCGAGCACATAGCCGTGCTCGTTGACCATCATCGACACGTAGTCGAGACGGTCCATGTACGGCACGGACTGAATGAAAGTCTTGGTCTCGGCGAGCTTCTCGGTCGCGCGATGCAACAGACCGATGTGCGGATCGGCGCGCTGAATCACTTCGCCGTCGAGTTCGAGCACGAGGCGCAGCACGCCGTGCGCTGCCGGGTGTTGCGGGCCGAAATTCAGCGTGTAATTTTTGATCTCTGCCATGACGTTCTCTTAATGTTTCAGACCGCCATAACGATCTTCGCGAATCACGCGCGGCGTGATCTCGCGCGGCTCGATCGTCACAGGCTGATACACGACGCGCTTCTCTTCCGGGTCGTAACGCATTTCCACGTAGCCGGAAACCGGGAAATCCTTGCGGAACGGATGACCGATGAAGCCATAGTCCGTGAGAATGCGGCGCAGGTCCGGATGGCCTTCGAACACGATGCCGTAGAGGTCGAACGCTTCACGTTCGTACCAGTTCGCCGACGACCAGATATCGACCACCGAAGGCACGATGGGCACTTCGTCGTCCGGAGCGAATACGCGCACGCGCACGCGCCAGTTGTGCGTGATGGAAAGAAGATGGCTGACCGCCGCGAAACGCGGGCCGTCGTAGACGCCGTCGCCGTAGGTCGAGTAATCGACGCCGGACAGGTCCATGAGCTGCTCGAAGCGCAGCGACGTGTCGTCGCGCAGTTGCTTGCAGACGTCCAGATAGTTGGCCGCCTTGACGACGACCGTCACCTGACCCAGCGACTCGGTGATGCTCTGGAGACGGTCGCCAAACGCCGTCTCGAGGTTCGCTTTGAGGGTCTCGAGTTTGCTTGCCATAGTTGGGGAGACTGAGGCCCTTACTGACGGGCGATGGTGTTGGTGCGGCGAATCTTCGCCTGCAACTGGATCACGCCGTAGACCAGGGCTTCGGCGGTCGGAGGACAACCGGGAACGTACACATCGACCGGCACGATCCGGTCGCAACCACGCACGACGGAATACGAATAATGGTAGTAGCCGCCGCCGTTCGCGCACGAACCCATCGAAATGACCCAGCGCGGCTCGGCCATCTGGTCGTACACCTTACGAAGCGCGGGCGCCATCTTGTTGCACAGTGTGCCGGCCACGATCATCACGTCGGACTGGCGCGGGCTCGGACGGAACACCACACCGAAACGATCCAGGTCGTAACGGGCGGCGCCCGCATGCATCATCTCGACCGCGCAGCACGCGAGACCGAACGTCATCGGCCACAGGGAGCCGGTGCGCGTCCAGTTGATCAGCTTGTCAGCCGTGGTGGTGACAAAGCCTTCCTTCAAGACCCCTTCGATACTCATTTGTTTTCCACTCCAGATGAGCAGCCAGCCAATGCCGCCCATGAATCCGGTGATCTGACTGTCATTCCCAGTCGAGTCCGCCCTTTCTCCAGATGTAGGCGAAGCCGAGCAAAAATTCGAGCAGAAAAATCATCATTGCGATGAAGCCAGGCCAGCCGATATCGCGCAGGGAAACACCCCACGGAAACAGGAACGCCGTCTCAAGATCGAAAATGATGAAAAGAATCGCGACGAGATAGTAACGCACATCGAACTTCATACGCGCGTCTTCGAACGCTTCGAAGCCGCACTCGTACGGCGCGTTCTTTTCGGTGTCGGGCTTGTTGGGACCGAGGATCTTGCCGATGCTAACCAACGCAATACCTAAACCAAGGCCCACCACAAGAAACAAGAAGACGGGGTAATAGGGTGCGAGGTTCAAGGCTATCCTCAGATCGGTAGATGTGGTCTGTTATTGATTGGAGCGCTTCAGCCGGGACGGACCACCCGGCGGGAGATTTCACTTGGGACCGCTCACGATATCAGCACACTGTGACAACCGCTTTGACGATGTCGATGCTGCTGCGAAAACGTAAGGGTACTCCAGAAGTGACAATGCCAGCCGAAGCGATGCATGCGGCTGGCATTGGATAACTTTGGTGCCGACGGCGAGACTCGAACTCGCACAGCTTTCGCCACTACCCCCTCAAGATAGCGTGTCTACCAATTTCACCACGTCGGCACTGTACTGCAATCCGGGAAAACTACTTCTTAATTGCCGCGAATCGCTTCAAGACTTGAATTATAACTGGGCCCTACGAATTGTTCAACGCACAAAATGCAAATTATGCGAAAAATTCGTCTCGTCGTTATTTGGGCACATCGGAGCCCGGCGCGGACGATGCGACCGGTGCCGATGCGGGTGCCGAAGTCGCTGAAGCCGCCGCCGATGCCGGTACTGGAGCCGCACCGCCGAGCACGCCGGCCGAAGTTTGCGGCTTGTAGCTGCCGAGGTAAGTCAGCGTGAGCGTCGTGACGAAAAAGACCGCGGCCAGAACCGCCGTGGTACGCGACAGAAAGTTGGCAGAGCCCGTCGCACCGAAGAGACTGCCCGATGCACCGCTGCCGAACGCCGCGCCCATGTCCGCGCCCTTGCCGTGTTGAAGCAGCACGAGGCCGATGACGCCCAGCGCCGACAACAACTGAACGACGATAATCAATGTCTTCAAATACAGCATTTCAACTCACCTGGTTCCTGATGTTTCCGTGACACCTTCGTGTCGCAATGGGTCTTGCGCCTGCCCTGCCCGCTCGCCGTTCGATGCTCAATGCAACACGGTTTGCGCGGCCCGGCAGATCGCCAGAAAATCCTTCGACTTCAGCGACGCGCCGCCGATCAGCCCGCCGTCGATGTCCTTTTGCCCGAACAGTTCTTCCGCATTTTCGGGCTTCACGCTGCCACCGTACAAGAGCGGCACATTCGCCACCGATGCGCCCTTCTCCAGCAGCTTGCGGCGCAGAAATGCGTGAACGTCCTGTGCCTGCAGCGGCCGCGCGGTCTTGCCCGTGCCGATCGCCCAGACCGGCTCGTACGCCACCACGATGCCTGCGGCCTGCGCTTCCGTCAGCGAAAGCAGCACGGCGTCGAGTTGCGTGCCGATGACCTGCTCCGTCTTGCCGGCCTCGCGTTCCTCGAGCGTTTCGCCAACGCAGACGATCGGCGTGAGACCCGCCTCGATCGCGCGCTTTGCCTTCTCCGCGACGAGCTCCGGACTTTCGCGATGATACGCGCGTCGCTCCGAATGCCCGACGATCGCGTACGTCACGCCGAAGTCTGCTGCCATTTCGGCCGCGACTTCGCCGGTAAACGCGCCGCCCGTATGCGCCGACACGTCCTGAATGCCCCACTGCACGACCGAGCCCGCGAGAAGCGCCTGCGATTGTGCGAGATAAGGGCACGGCACGCACACACCGACGCGCACGCCCTTTTGCAAAGCTGATGCACCTGCGGCAACTTCGGTCAGCAAGGCCGCGTTGTCACCGATGCGTCCGTGCATCTTCCAGTTGCCCACCACCAGTTTCGCTCGTTCTCTGGACATAAGTCTCGTCAGTCGCCGGCAGCTTCGATGAGCCGCCCTGTTATAGGAATGAATCCGCTACGAACTGCAATCTGCCTGCAAAACAGGCGATTTTACTGTGTTAAGACGAACCCGGTCAAACCGCCAAAAGCGGACCGCAACGCTGAACCCGCGACTCTTCGAAAAGATCACGCGTTCTCGCGCCAGTCGAGCACGATCTTGCCGACGTGCGTGCTGCTCTCCATGAGCGCATGCGCGGCAGCGGCTTCCGCAGCGGGGAACACCTGATGGATGACCGGCTTGATGCGTCCCGCTTCGACCTCCGGCCAGACACGTTCCTTGAGCCTGGCCGCGAGCTTCGCCTTGAATGCGACGGGACGCGGACGCAGTGTGGAACCGGTGATGACGAGACGTCGACGCAGCACGTCGTTGAGATTGATCTCCGCCTTCGCGCCGCCCAGCAAAGCGATCACGCAGATGCGCCCGCCATCGGCCAGCGCCTTGAGCTCGCGCTGGAGATAATCGCCTGCGACCATGTCGAGAATCACGTCGACGCCACGATCGTTCGTCAGTGACTTCACCACTTCGACGAAATCTTCCGTCTTGTAGTTGATCGCGCGCTCCGCACCGAGCGCTTCGCATGCGCGGCACTTTTCGTCGGTGCCGGCGGTGGCGAACACGCGATAGCCGAGCGCACGCGCGATCTGAATCGCCGTCACGCCGATACCGCTCGATCCGCCCTGCACGAGCAGCGTTTCTTCTGCGCCGTTTTCGCCCGAACCCAACTGGCCGCGCTCGAAGACATTGCTCCACACGGTGAAGAACGTTTCCGGCAACGATGCCGCTTCGATATCCGACAAACCCTTCGGCACCGGAAGGCATTGCTCGAGCGGCGCGACCGCGTACTCGGCATAACCGCCGCCAGCGAGCAGCGCGCACACGCGATCGCCTTTTTTCAGGCCGAACGGATTGTGCTTCGGATCGAAATCGCCATCGACGATTTCACCCGCCACCTCCAGCCCCGGCAGATCGGACGCCCCCGGCGGCGGCGCGTAGGCGCCCTTGCGCTGGAACACGTCCGGCCGGTTCACGCCGGACGCCGTCACCTTGATGAGGACCTCGCATTTGCCCGGCGCCGGGGTCGGCCGCTCGCCCAGCTTCAGGACTTCGGGTGCGCCAAACTCGGTGATTTCGATGGCCTTCATGACTTCTCCCTGTGCCGATCAGACTGAGTGTGCATCCGAACCGGATGGCACTGCGCGCGCGTCAAAGCAATCCGCGCTCCACACTGCCATCGGGTCCGACGACGCATCGGACAATGCATAGCGTCCGATGCGTCATACATGAAAACGGCCGGCTCGCATCCGCGGCCGGCCGTCTACACATTACCGCATTACTGCTGCGGGTGCGTGGGTTCCGCCTGTTGCGCGCCTTCGTTCAAAAGTGCCTTCGCCGACAGTCGCACACGGCCCTTTTCGTCCGTCTGAATGACCTTGACCTTCACGATCTGGCCTTCCTTCAGGTAGTCGTTGATGTCCTTCACGCGCTCGTTGACGATCTCCGAGATGTGCAGCAGACCGTCCTTGCCCGGCAGGATGTTCACGATCGCGCCGAAGTCGAGCAGCTTGAGCACCGGGCCTTCGTAGATCTGGCCGACTTCCACTTCCGCCGTGATGTTCTCGATGCGCTTCTTCGCTTCGGCCATGCCTTCGCTCGACGTGCTCGCGATGGTGACGACGCCGTCGTCCGAAATGTCGATGGTCGTGCCGGTCTCTTCCGTCAGCGCGCGGATCACCGAACCGCCCTTGCCGATCACGTCGCGGATCTTCTCCGGATTGATCTTGATGGTGATCATGCGCGGCGCGTAGTCGGACAGTTCCGTGTTCGTGTGCGGCACCGCGGCGGTCATCTTGCCGAGGATGTGCATGCGGCCTTCCTTCGCCTGCGCGAGCGCGACCTGCATGATTTCCTTCGTGATGCCCTGGATCTTGATGTCCATCTGCAGCGCCGTGACGCCTTGCGCCGTGCCGGCCACCTTGAAGTCCATGTCGCCGAGGTGATCTTCGTCGCCGAGGATGTCGGTCAGAACCGCGAACTTGTTGCCTTCGAGGATCAGGCCCATCGCGATGCCCGCGACGTGCGCCTTCATCGGCACACCGGCGTCCATCAGCGCGAGACAGCCGCCGCAGACCGAAGCCATCGACGACGAACCGTTCGATTCCGTGATTTCCGACACGACGCGGATCGAGTAGCCGAATTCGTCGGCGCTCGGCAGGCACGCGACGAGCGCGCGCTTGGCCAGACGGCCGTGGCCGATTTCACGACGCTTCGGCGAGCCGACGCGGCCGGTCTCGCCCGTCGCGAACGGCGGCATGTTGTAGTGAAGCATGAAGCGCTCGCGATATTCGCCTTCGAGCGCGTCGATGTTCTGCTCGTCGCCCTTCGTGCCCAGCGTCGCCACGACCAGCGCCTGCGTCTCGCCGCGCGTGAAGAGCGCCGAGCCGTGCGTGCGCGGCAGAACGCCCGTGCGGATTTCGATCGGACGCACGGTGCGCGTGTCGCGGCCGTCGATGCGCGGCTCGCCGTTCAGGATCTGCGTACGGACGATCTTCGCTTCGATGTCGAACAGCACGTTGCCGACCGTTGCCTTGTCGGCGGAGACCGTGCCGCCCGCTGCGGCTTCTTCTTCCAGCTTCGCCGACGTCGCCGCGTACACTTCCTTCAGCTTGGCCGAGCGCGCCGACTTGTTGCGCAGTTGATAAGCCGCTTCGAGTTCCGACTGGGCGATTGCCGAGACGCGCGAAATCAGCGCTTCGTTCTTCGGCGCCGGCTGCCAGTCCCATTCGGGCTTGCCGCCCTCGCGCACGAGTTCGTGGATCGCGTCGATGGCCTTCTGCATCTGCTCGTGGCCGTAGACGACCGCGCCGAGCATCACTTCTTCGGAAAGCTGCTGCGCTTCCGATTCCACCATCAGCACCGCGCGTTCCGTGCCCGCGACGACGAGATCGAGCGCCGATTCCTTCATCTGCGCACGCGTCGGGTTCAGCACGTACTCGTTGTTCAGATAGGCGACGCGCGCCGCGCCGACCGGACCGTTGAACGGCAGACCGGACACGGCCAGCGCCGCCGATGCGCCGATCAGCGCCGGGATGTCCGCGGGAATCTCAGGATTCAGCGACAGGACGTGGATCACGACCTGCACTTCGTTATAGAAGCCTTCCGGGAAAAGCGGGCGCAGCGGGCGGTCGATCAGACGCGAGATCAGCGTCTCGCCTTCCGACGGACGGCCTTCGCGACGGAAGAAGCCGCCCGGAATCTTGCCTGCGGCGTAGGTCTTTTCGAGGTAGTCGACGGTCAGCGGGAAGAAGTCCTGGCCCGGCTTGGCGGTCTTCGCGCCGACGACTGTGGCGAGCACGACGGTATCTTCGACATCGACGATGACCGCGCCGCTTGCCTGACGCGCGATTTCGCCCGTTTCGAGGCGGACATTGTGCTGTCCCCACTTAAATTCTTTGACGATTTTATTGAACATTGTGACTCCTTCTACGTTGCGCCGCGCCGGCCCATTGGCGCTGGCTTGGGCGGTCGCGAGCCACGCTTGAGAGGTGTGATATGCCATTCCAGCGCGGGGCTTGCCCGACGTGCGCGCGGCCTACGCCGCGATGGAATGACACAAAGCTCTGCCGCGAGGCCGGGACCGGGTGTCGAGCCGGATGATGCATCCGGGTAAAGCAACTGAAGCAAAATGAAGCAACTGAACCGCTGAAACTGCCGACTACGTCGCCGTGACTGCGGAAACGCCATCGGGCACCACTTCACTGCCGAAACGCACAAAAACAAAAGTGCCTGTATCAGCGGACTGACACAGGCACTTCGTTTAACGGCAGCCGTTTGACGCCAATTACTTGCGCAGACCCAGCTTTTCGATCAGCGAGCGATAACGATCCGCATCCTTGCCCTTCAGGTAGTCGAGCAGCTTGCGACGGCGGCTCACCATGCGCAGCAGGCCGCGGCGGCTGTGGTGATCCTTCGAGTGCGACTTGAAGTGGACGGTCAGTTCGTTGATGCGGCTCGTGAGCAGTGCGACTTGCACTTCAGGGGAGCCGGTGTCGTTGGCGCCGCGCGCGTGTTCTGCGACGATGTCGGACTTCTTGATTTCTGCTACGGACATTTGCTTTTCCTTTGATACAGACAGGCGGTCACGGAAGAAAGGCCGTGCCGTGGAGGTTTCCATTTCAGGTTTTCGCAACGGACAAGCCGAAGACGAAGCGTGGAGTATAGCACACGGTGCGTCGGCAAAGACCCGGTTTCCCGGCTAGCGTGCCGGACGCGTCATCCTGCAGGTCGTCGGCTGGGCGGTCTTCTCGGCCGGAACGGCGAGCAGCGTGCGAAAGCCGTAGCCAGAGCCTTCGTTGTCGAAGCGCACGCCCTTCGTGCCCGCCTTGTCCATTTCCATCACATAAAGGGGCTGGATCACCTGATGATCGTCGGCGCGCATCGTCAACGTTTGGAAGGATTCGCCGTCGAACTTCATGCCTTCCAGCGCACGCGCCACGGCGAGCGGGTCCGCGCTGCCGGCGCGCGTCATCGCCGCGGCGAGCATCTCGATCATCAGCGGCATGCGCAGCACGAGGTAGTCGTCGGCCGCGGAGGGATAGCGCGCGCGAAACGCGCGGTAATACGCGTCCGACGCTGCACCGCCCGCGTTCGGATGCCAGTCCGCGACCGCAATCACGCGCTTTACGCCCGCATCGCCGAGCGCCGCCGGCGCGCCGAGGCTGTTGCCGTAGAACGTGTAGAACTTGGTGTCGAGCCCCTGCTCGCGCGCCGCCTTAACGAGCAGCGTCAGATCGTTGCCCCAGTTTCCGGTGATGACCGCGTCCGCGCCGCTCGCGCGAATTTTCGCGATGTACGGCGCGAAATCCTTCACGCGTCCGATCGGATGAAACTCATCACCGGCGATCGCGATATCGGGCCGCCGCTCCTTCAGCGCGCGCTGCGCCTGGCGGCTCACGTCGTGGCCGAAACTGTAGTCCTGATTCAGCAGATAGACCTTCTTCACCGCGCGATCGTCCTGGAGCGCATCGGCGAGCGCGTCCATGCGCATGCCGGCGTGGGCGTCGAAGCGAAAATGCCAGAAGCTGCACGCGTCGTTCGTGAGCGCGGGATCGTCGGCGGAATAGTTCAGAAACAGCACGCGCCGCTCCGGTTCGCGCGCGTTCTGCTTGTCGATCGCCGCGACGAGCGCCGCCGCCACCGCCGAACTGTTGCCCTGCATGACGAAGCCGATCTTCTCGTCGATCGCCGCGCGCAGTTGCACGAGCGTTGCCTCGCTGCTGCCCTTGCCATCGAGCACGACGAGTTGCAGCGGATGCATGCCGTCGGCGAGCTTCACGCCGCCGTTCGCATTCACGCGCTCGATGCCGAAGCGCAGATTGCGCTCGACCATCGCGCCCGCGTTCGCGAACGGCCCGGACATGCCTTCGATCAGCGCGAGCTTGACGGGCGGCAGTTCGACCGCGCTCGCCGCGCACGACCACACGAGGCACGCCGATGTCAAAACGCGCAGCCATCGCGCCGCGTGCACGCCGATTCCTTTCTTCATGGGTTTATGCCGATCCGCTGAAAGCGCGGATCATAGGCCGCACCGAGCTCGCGGCGCAAGTCCGGCATTGCCGACACTTCCGCTCGAATGCCGCGACGTCGTGGAGAATGTTTTATCGCGCGTCCATGTCAAAATCACCAGAAACAACGAACGAATCAGCACGTGGAGGCTGTCATGCCGTACCTATTCAATCGCTTGCGCGGCGCGCTCGCCGGCGCAGGCGTCGCACTGCTGCTCACGGCCTGCGCGCAGCCGTGGCAGAACTACCAGACCGGCGCCGATGTATCGACGATCACCACCCGCCTCGGGCCGCCGCGCGAAGTCTACGATCTGCCCAACGGCGGCAAGCGCCTCATGTGGCCGACGCAGCCGCTCGGCGAATTCACGACTGCCGCCGATATCGACGCGTCCGGCAGGATCGTGAACGTGCGGCAGGTGCTCGAGGAGAACGAGCTCTACAAGGCGCAGATCGGTACGTGGACGAAGGCCGACGTGCTCGTGAACTTCGGCCGGCCGGTGGAGACGTCCTACTTTCCGCTGATGAAGCGCGAAGTCTGGACTTATCGATACATGGAAGCGAACATCTGGTACCTGATGTACAACTTCTATTTCGACGATCAGGGCATCTTGCGGATGACGCAGAAAACGCCCGATCCGCTGCACGATCCCGACAGGCGCAATCTGTTCTGAGCGCCGTATCGCATCAAGCAAAAAGCCCTCGCGAAGAGGGCTTTTTTGCGTTTGAAGCGAAAGAATCAAAGCTGCGGATTGAGCTTCTCGACCTTCGAGTGCAGCTTGTTCAACGCGGCGATATACGCCTTCGCCGACGCCGCGACGATGTCCGGGTCCGTGCCCACGCCGTTCACGATACGCCCGCTCTTCGACAGACGCACCGTCACTTCGCCTTGCGCCTGCGTGCCGGTGGTGATCGCGTTGACCGAATACAGCACGAGTTCCGCGCCGCTCTCGACCTTCGATTCGATCGCGTGCAGCGTCGCATCGACCGGGCCATTGCCGCCCGCCTCGCCCGTGACCTCGGCGCCTTCCACCGCGAATACGACCTTCGCCTGCGGCTGCTCGCCGGTTTCCGAATGCTGCTTCATCGACACGAAGCGGAAGTGTTCCTTCGCCTGTGCCTCGGCGGATTCCTCGGAGACGATCTGCATGATGTCTTCGTCGAAGATTTCGGCCTTGCGGTCGGCGAGATCCTTGAAGCGCGCGAACGCGGCGTTCACATCGGCTTCGGATTCGAGCGTCACGCCCAGTTCTTCCAGACGCTGCTTGAACGCGTTACGGCCGGACAGCTTGCCGAGCACGATCTTGTTCGCGCTCCAGCCCACATCTTCCGCGCGCATGATTTCGTACGTGTCGCGCGCCTTCAGCACGCCGTCCTGGTGGATGCCCGACGCATGCGCAAACGCATTCGCGCCGACGACCGCCTTGTTCGGCTGCACGACGAAACCGGTGATCTGCGAAACGAGCTTCGAGGTCGGCACGATCTGCGTCGTATCGATGCCGACATCGAGGCCGAAGTAATCCTTGCGCGTCTTCACGGCCATCACGATTTCTTCGAGCGACGTGTTGCCGGCGCGCTCGCCGAGACCGTTCATCGTGCATTCGACCTGTCGCGCACCGCCGATCTGCACGCCCGCGAGCGAATTCGCCACCGCCAGGCCGAGGTCGTCGTGGCAGTGCACGGACCAGATCGCCTTGTCGGAATTGGGCACGCGCTCGCGCAGCGTTTTCACGAGATTGCCGTAGTGTTCGGGAATTCCGTAGCCGACCGTATCGGTGATGTTGATGGTGCGCGCGCCTTCTTCGATCACGCCTTCGAGCACGCGGCAGAGAAAGTCGATATCCGAGCGGCTGCCGTCTTCGGGCGAAAATTCGACGTCGTCCGTGAACTTGCGCGCGAACCGCACCGCGAGACGCGCCTGGTCGTAGACCTGCTCCGGCGTCATGCGCAGCTTCTTTTCCATGTGCAGCGCCGACGTGGCGATGAACGTGTGGATGCGGAACTGGCTCGCGGGCTTGAGCGCGTCGGCGGCGCGCTGAATGTCCTTGTCGTTCGCGCGGGCGAGCGAGCAGACCGTGCTGTCCTTCACGAGCGACGCGATCGTGTTGATCGCGTCGAAGTCACCGTTCGAGCTGGCGGCAAAACCCGCTTCGATGATGTCGACCTTCATGCGCTCCAGTTGCTTCGCGATGCGGATCTTCTCTTCCTTCGTCATCGACGCGCCGGGGGACTGCTCGCCATCGCGCAAGGTCGTGTCGAAAATGATCAACTTGTCTGCTGCCATGTTCAGCTCCTGTGGGGAGATTTATCGATTGTTGGAAATATCGAGACGAAAAGCAAAAGGGAATTCGGGTGTTCGCGCCACCGCTGGCGTCGAAAACCTGAAAGGACGAGCAGACGGGAGGCGAGAAGAATCAGCGCGGTAGGCGCGCTAGTAGCGATACTGCGCGTGCCGACGAAACAGCGGACGCACCAGCCGGGAACAACGAGAAGGGGAACGGAAAAAAGTTCATTCAAAAACTATAACGGCTTTTGGATGTGCATGCAATCAGGCTTTCCCATCGCGCCGATTGGCACTGCGCGCCGCGACTCGGGTTTGCGTCGAGCCAAAAACAAAAAAGCCTGCATCCGAAAGGAGGCAGGCTTTTCTTGATGCAGACAGACCGATCAGTAACCGCCGATCGAAGCGCTCACGCGCTGACGCAGTTCCGAGCCATCGCCGATTTGCGCGTTCTCGATACGGCGCGCGCCCTGAAAGCGCTTTTCCCAGTAGCCGTCTTCCATGTCGTCGACACGGATCGTGCTGCCGGTGGACGGCGAATGCACGAACTTGTTGTCGCCGATATAGATGCCGACGTGCGAGAACGAACGGCGCATCGTGTTGAAGAACACGAGGTCGCCCGGCTTGAGATCGGAGACGGTCACCTTCTCGCCGACGCGGCTCATTTCTTCGGCCCGGCGCGGCAGCGTCATGCCGAGCGTGTCCTGAAACACGTAACGCACGAAGCCGCTGCAATCGAGGCCGGAATCCGGGGTGTTGCCGCCCCAGCGATATCGCACGCCGATCATGTTGAGCGCGCCGACGACGACATCGCCTGCTTTGCTCGCTACGCCAGACAGAAACGACTTTGCGCCGCCCGGACTGCTGGCGGCGTCTGCGCTTGCCGCATCGGTGGATTTGCTGGAGGAGAAAATGCCATTGTTGGCATTCTGGCTGCTACTGTTGACTTCGTCGGCGAACGCGCCGGAAGCTGTTGTCATCAGGAGGCCGATCAACATGCCCGCGGCGGCGCGCGCGCATGTCTGAGTCATCGTTAGTGGCTGCATCGGTCGGTAGGTTTTACAATTAAAGACTGCTAAATCAGGGAGATACGTGAAAGTTTGATGGATACTAGCCACAAAGTATTTAACTGTCAAAAGAAATAGAAAAATACAATTGAGATACCCACCCAATTGACTAAAAAGAAAGATTTTTAGGAAACCAGGGCAGCTTTTAGAAGCTTTCTTGTGTATTCGTCAGAAGGGTTCGCAAAAATTTTCTCTGCATCCCCGGTTTCGACGATAACTCCATTTCTCATCACCGCGACGCGGTGCGCCATCGCACCGATCACCTGCAGGTCGTGGCTGATGAAAACGTACCCCAGGTTGTGCTTCTTCTGAATCTCGGCGAGCAGCGCAAGTACTTGAGTTTGAATGGAAACATCGAGCGCGCTGGTGGGTTCGTCAAGGATCAGGATGCTCGGTTCCAGCACCAGTGCGCGTGCAATCGCGATGCGCTGCCGCTGCCCGCCCGAAAATTCATGCGGATAGCGCTCGAGCGCGCCGCGCTCCATGCCGACTTCGCGCAGCACGGCGATTACCTTCGCGCGGCGTGCGGCCGAATCCAGCTCCGGGCGATGCAGCGCGAGCCCTTCGCCGACGATCCGCTCGACCGTCTGCCGCGGCGAGAGCGAACTGAACGGGTCTTGAAAGACGACTTGCAGATTCGAGCGCAGCGCGGTTTTTTCGCGTCCGCGAAAATCGCCGAGCGCGCGGCCCTGAAACTGCACCGCCCCGTTCGAGATGCGCTGCAAGCCGAGCAGCGCCATCGCGAGCGTGGATTTCCCCGATCCCGACTCCCCGACGATGCCGAGCGTTTCGCCCTGTCGCACCGTCAGCGAAACGTCGTCGACGGCCTTGAAGCGGCCGCGCCGGAACCAGCCTTCCAGCCCGGGCAGGCGCGTCGGGTAATCGACGGATACGGCCTTCGCGTCGAGCAGCACCGGCGCGATCGGCAGCACAGGCAGCACCGCGCGCTTCGGCTTGCTCGCCAGAAGGCGCTGCGTGTACGGATGCTGCGGCGACGTGAAAATCTCCTCCACCGTGCCGCTTTCGACGAGCACGCCCTTCTCCATCACCGCGACGCGTTCCGCGAAGCGCCGCACGAGATTCAGATCGTGCGTGATGAGCAGCACGGCCATGCCGCGCTTTTCCGCCTCGTCGCGTTGCAATTCCAGCAGCAGTTCTACGATCTGCGCGCGGATCGTCACGTCGAGCGCCGTGGTCGGCTCGTCGGCGAGCAGCAGGCGCGGACGGCACGCGAGCGCCATCGCGATCATCACGCGCTGGCGCTGTCCGCCCGATAGCTGATGCGGATAGCTATCCACGCGCCGTTCCGGCTCGGTGATGCCGGTGCGCGCGAGCAGCGCGATCGCGCGCTGCCTCGCCTCGCGCGGGTTCGCGCCGTCGTGCAGCTGAATCGTCTCGCCGATCTGGTCGCCGACCGTGTAGAGCGGATTGAGCGCGGTCATCGGCTCCTGGAAGATCATCGCGATATCGGAGCCGCGCAGGCCGCGCATCGCGTGCTCGCTCTTCGACAGCAACTCGTCGCCTTCGAAGCGGATCGAACCGGACAGCTCGGCGTCGCGAATCAGGCGCAGGATCGACAGCGCCGTCACGCTCTTGCCCGAGCCCGATTCGCCGACGAGCGCCACACGCTCGCCCGCGCGGATCTCGAGATTCGCGCCATCGACGGCAAGCGTGTCGCCGAAGCGCACGCGCAGATCCTTGATTGAAAGCAGCGGCTCATTGGCGTGATGCGTCACTGCCCGCCTCCCGCTTTCACCGCATCGGCGATGCGCGTATCGAGCGCGTTGCGCAATGCGTCGCCCATGAAGGTCAGCAGGAGCAGCGTCGCGACGAGCACGCCGAACGTCGACAGCGAAATCCACCACGCGTCGAGATTCGCCTTGCCCTGCGCGAGCAACTCGCCGAGCGACGGCGTCGGCGACGGCACGCCCAGGCCGAGAAAATCGAGGCTCGTGAGCGCGAGAATCGCGCCGCTCATGCGAAACGGCAGAAATGTGATGACCGGCGTCAGGCTGTTGGGCAGCACGTGCCGCCAGATGATCTGCCAGTTCGAGAGACCCATCGCGCGCGCCGCACGCACGTAGTCCTGCGTGCGATTGCGCAGAAACTCCGCGCGCACGTAATCCGACAAGCCGATCCAGCCGAACAGCGACAGCAGAATAATCAGCAAGATGAGACTCGGCTCGAAGATCGACGCGAAGATGATGAGCAGATACAACTCCGGCAACGCGCTCCAGATTTCGATCAGGCGCTGTCCGGTGATATCGATCCTGCCGCCGAAATAACCCTGCACCGCGCCCGCGAGGACGCCGAGCACCGTGCCGATCGCCGTCAACACGAGGGCGAACAGCACCGACACGCGAAAGCCGTAGACGAGCCGCGCGAACACATCGCGGCCGCGATCGTCGGTGCCGAGCCAGTTCTCGCGCGATGGCGGCGCCGGATTCGAGCCTTTCGAAAAGTAGTTGAGGGTGTCGTAGTAGTAGTGATTCGGCGGGTAGATCGCGAAATTGCCCGGCGTGCCGAAGCGGTCGCGCACGAACGGATCGAGATAATCGGCGGGCGTCGGAAAGTCGCCGCCGAACGTCGTCTCCGGATAGCTCTTCACGAGCGGAAAGTAAAAGTGCCCCTGATAGCGCACGACGAGCGGCTTGTCGTTCGACCACAGCGGTCCCGCGAGGCTGATGACGAACGCCGTGAAGAACGCGATCAGACTCCAGTAGCCGAGCCTGTTGCGCTTGAAGCGCAGCCAGACGCGCCGGCCGGGCGAGACCGGGATCTCGCCGCGCAGCGGTTGTGCGTCGCTGCCGTTGGCGGCGCGCCGTGACGATTCCGACGAAGCGGCTCGATTCAAATCAGCGCTCCAGTTGTTCGAATTGGATGCGCGGATCGACCCAAACGTAACAGAGGTCGGAGACGAGCTTCGTCGCGAGGCCGATCAGCGTGAAGAGATAGAGCGTGCCGAGCACGACGGGATAGTCCCGCCGCACGACGGATTCATACGACAGCAGCCCGAGCCCGTCGAGTGAAAACAAGGTTTCGATGAGCAGGCTGCCCGTGAAGAACGCGCCGATGAACGCCGCCGGAAAGCCGACGATCAGCGGCAAAAGCGCATTGCGGAACACATGCTTCCAGAGCACGCGCCGCTCCGAAAGGCCTTTCGCGCGCGCGGTCAGCACGTATTGCTTGCGGATTTCATCGAGGAACGCGTTCTTCGTCAGCATCGTGACGATGGCGAAGCTGCCGACCACCGACGCCACGACCGGCAGCGTGATGTGCCACAGATAGTCGAGAATCTTGCCGCCGAGCGAGAGCGTCGCCCAGTTGTCGGAGGTGAGATTGCGCAGCGGGAACAGTTGCCAGAACGTGCCGCCGCCGAACAGCACCAGCAGCAGCACGCCGAGCACGAAGCCCGGAATCGCGAAGCCGACGAGCACGATGAGACTCGTCGCGACATCGAACTTCGAGCCGTTTTTCACTGCCTTCGCGATGCCGAGCGGCACCGATATCAGATACGTGATGAAGAAGGTCCACAAGCCGATGCTGATCGACACCGGCAGCTTCGACACGATCAGCGACCATACGCTCTGATGCCTGAAGTAGCTGTCGCCGAGATCGAAGCGCGCGAACTTGCCGAGCATCGAGACATAGCGTTCGAGCGGCGGCTTGTCGAAACCGTAGAGCTTCTTGAGCTGCTCGACCTGCTGGGCATCGACGCCCGTGTGCGTGCGCAGGCCAAAGCCGCCGCCTCCGCCTTCGGTCTGCCCGCGCCGCAGATCGTGCACGGCCTGCTCGACCGGACCGCCCGGTACGAACTGGATCACGACGAACGTGAGCGTGAGCACGCCGATGAGCGTCGGGATCATCAAGAGAATGCGTTTAAGGATGTAGCTCCACATGGCGCATCGTCTCCGTTACTTCGCCGCGGGCGCGGCGGCTGCCGGCTTCGCCCACCACGTCGATATCACCCACTCCTCGGCGCCGTAGTAAAGCGGCAAGGTCGACGGAAAGCCCAGCGTATTGCGATACGCCACGCGATGCGTCGCCGAATACCAGTGCGGCACCACATAGTAGCCGTGCATCAGCACGCGATCGAGCGCATGCGTCGCGTCGACGAGCTGCTCGCGCGACTGTGCGGAAATCACTTTCTGCAGGATCGCATCGACGGCCGGCGACTTCACGCCCGCGAGATTGTCCGAGCCCTGTTCATCGGCCGACTTGCTGCCGAAGCGCGACACCTGCTCGGTGCCGGGCACCTGCACGTCGGGCATGCGCACGCTCGTCATGTCGAAGTCGAAGGCATCGAGACGCTTCTGAATCAACGCGTAATCGACCGTGCGAAAGTTCATCGTGATGCCGAGCTTCTGCAGATTACGCCCGAACGCGGCGGCGACCGGCTCCATCGACGCGCCGCCGCCCGTGTCGTCGAGAATCTCGAACACGAAGGGCTCGCCTTTCGCGTTGCGCAGGGCGCCGTCGCGATATGTCCAGCCCGCCTGCGCGAGCAATTCGCGCGCCTTGATGAGATTCGCGCGTAGCGAATCGGGCGGATCGGTGTTCGGCTGGCGCGGCATCTCGCCGAACACGGACGGATCGAGATCCTTCTTCAGCGGGTTCAAAATCGCGAGTTCGCCTTCGCCCGGTTTCCCCTTCGCCTGCAAGTCGGTGTTGACGAAGAAGCTGTCGATACGCTTGTACTGATTGAAGAACAACTGCCGGTTGAGCCATTCGAAATCGAGCGCGAGATCGAGCGCCTGGCGCACGCGCACATCTTTGAAAATGGGCCGCCGCGTGTTCATGAAGAAGCCCTGCATGCCCGTGCCATTGTGCTGCGGAAATTCGCGCTTGATGAGCTCGCCACTGTCGAAGCGCTTGCCGATATCGCGCCTGACCCAGCTTCGCGCGACATATTCGACGAGCACGTCGTATTCGCCCGCCTTGAACGCTTCGAGCCGCGCGGTGGGATCGCCGTACAGCTTGTAATCGATATGCGCGAAATTGAACATGCCGACGCGCACCGGCAGCGCCGCGCCCCAGTAATCCGGATTGCGTCGGTACGAGATCGTGCGGCCGTTGTCGTACCGGTCGATGAGATACGGCCCGCTGCCAATAGGCTTCTGAAACGCGATCTTATCGAAGTCGATGCGCGTGCCTTCCGGGTTCATCCCCCACTTGCGCGAGAACACCGGAATGCCGCCCGCGAGCAGCGGCATCTCGCGCGTCGCGATCTTGAACTCGAAGCGGATCGTGAGCGGATCGACGACCACTGCGCGCGCGATCTGCCCGAAGTACACCGAGAATTGCGGCGCGGCCTTGGGACTCTTCAGCGTTTCGAACGAGAACTTCACGTCGTCGGCCGTAACCGGATCGCCGTTCGAGAAGCGCGCTTTAGGATTGATGTGGAACGTGGTCGACATGCCGTCGGGCGCGACCGCGATATCGTCGGCGAGCAGGCCGTACGCGGTCGCTACTTCATCGGAACTGCCCGTGGTCAGGCTCTCGAACATCAGCGATAGCCCGGGCGCCGGATTGCCGCGCAGCGTGAACGGATTGAACTTGTCGAAGCTCGTCAGGCGGTTCGGATTCGCGAGCACGAGCGTGCCGTCGCGCGGCGCGTCGGGATTGACGTAGCCGAAATGCGTGAAACCGGCGGGATACTTCGGCTCACCGTATTGCGCGATCGCGTGGACCGCGTATGCCGGGCTCGCCATCGATACGACCGAACCCGCCAGCGCGCAGGCAATGAACGAATGAAAGGTGCGGACTGAGGCGCCGGATGAGCGGATCGTCGTGCGAGTCGTCATGTGCCTCTTGGCGCAATGTGAAGGGGTGACGCGATTAATGATCCGGCCAGACCCCCGGGGCGGACCGCGTGAACGCCGCGAGATTGCCCGGCGGGGCATTGCGATGTGAGAGAATTCTACCCAAAATCCCGCACCGTTCGGCTTGCGCCACGAGGCCCGCTCATCGCCCGGCCGCGGCCAACGCGCGACATTGACCTCAAAGAAGGAGCATTCATGGGCTTTCTCGCTGGAAAACGAATTCTGCTGACGGGCCTGCTGTCGAACCGCTCGATTGCGTACGGCATCGCCCAGGCCTGCAGGCGCGAAGGCGCGGAACTGGCGTTCACGTATGTCGGCGAACGCTTCAAGGAGCGCATCACCGAGTTCGCGACCGAGTTCGGCACCGACATGGTCTACCCGTGCGACGTCGCCGACGATGCGCAGATCGAAGGCCTCTTCACGTCGCTCAAGAAACGCTGGGACACGCTCGACGGCCTCGTACACTCCATCGGCTTCGCGCCGCGCGAAGCGATCGCCGGCGACTTCCTCGACGGCATGACGCGCGAGAACTTCCGCGTCGCGCACGACATCTCCGCATACAGCTTCCCCGCGCTCGCCAAAGCCGCGCGGCCGATGCTGAAGGACGGCTCGTCGCTGCTCACCCTCTCCTATCTCGGCGCCGAGCGCGCGCTGCCGAACTACAACACGATGGGTCTCGCGAAAGCGTCGCTCGAGGCGAGCGTGCGTTACATGGCGGCATCGCCTTCGCTCGGCGGCAGCGGCGTGCGCGTGAACGCCATTTCGGCCGGCCCGATCAAGACGCTCGCGGCGAGCGGCATCAAGAGCTTCGGCAAGATCCTGAACTTCGTCGAAGAAAACGCGCCGCTCAAGCGCAACGTCACGATCGAGCAAGTCGGCAATGTCGCGGCCTTCCTGCTGTCGGATCTGTCGGCGGGTGTGAGTGCGGAAGTCGTCCATGTCGATGCAGGCTTTCATGCGGTCGTCGGCGGCATGGGCGGCGACGCGGAATAAACGCTCGTTCGCTGCCTGCAAAAAAGCGCCGCTCACGTGAAGTGAGCGGCGCTTTTTTTATTACTGGGTTCAGCGATGTCCGTGCCCATTTCCGTGGCCATTCCCGTGGCCATTTCCATGCCCGTAGCCGTGCCCCGGCGGCGGACCATGATGCGGCCCGCGTCCGTATCCATGATGGCGATTCCAGTCGTTGCGGCTCCAGTAGCGCCGTCCATCCCAGTAACGGTCGCCGTGCCAGCCCATCACCACCGGCGGCGCATACATCGGCATGGGCTGATAGATGACCGGCGGCGGAGGCGGCGCATACACCGGCGTCGGCGCGACATACACCGGCGCGGGTATGCCGATATTCACGCCCACATGCACATCGGCGCGGGCGATGCCCGTCGCACTCCAGGCGGCGATCGCTACGACGCCCGCCAGAATCTTCCCCGAAATATTCGTCTTCATATGCAAACGGACCTCGCTCTCATGCTTGTTCGCTCGCGTCGAAATATAACGGAAAGCTTTCAGCCCAATATTTCATCTTTGTAAGTTTTCACGGGCCCAAGCCTAAAGTCTGGAGAAAGCTTACCTTTTGTTACATTGTGTGCAGGGAGATTCGACTCGCGCAGACGTCTTTACAACGGTTTCGGTTTGACATGCGTTTCATCGCAAATTAAAAAGCCACCCGCTTGGAACGGGTGGCTCTTTACGCGCGCGGCTTGGCGTGGTGCTCAGTGCCAGCCGTTGTGGTGGCCGTTATCGTGATGATGATCATCGTCGTGACCGTGTCCGTGACCGCCGTGGTAGCGATAGTAGTCGTCGCGATCCCAATAGCGGCGGCCGTCCCAGTATCGATCGCCATGCCAGCCGACCACGATGACCGGCTGCGCATACACCGGCGGCGGAGGCGGCGCATACACGACGGGCGGCGGAGGCGGCGCGTAGACCGGAGCGGGCGCGACGTAGACAGGCGCGGGCACCCCGATGTTGACGCCCACGGACACGCCCGCCGACGCTGCGCCGGACAGCGTCAGACCGCCGATCATCACGGCGCCAGCGAGCACGGAAGCCTTCGAAACCTTGTTCATGTGAAGCCCACCTCGATGGGTTGTTTGTTGTGTTGAGGGGACTATATCGGAGCGACGCGCGCGCAAGTGTTGCCACTTGGTAACGACCTATTACCGCAGGAAAGCTTTCGAAAAGTAAGGGCCGCAGCCATCCAAACCGAAGTTCACGACCGCGCTGAAAAAGCCGCGTACGTGAAAAGTCTTTCTCGTGGCGTCTAGGGAAAGCACGGAGGTCCGATGTGCATTTTTATATATAATATTTGACATCGACACACGACGAACCTGCACAACCCAGCCATGCCGACAGATCTCTCCGCCGGATCGCAACCTCCGGCTTCATTTCGCGACGCGCAGTTCGAACCGCGCCAGAGCACGTCGCGCTTCATCGCGGATGCGCTGCGCACCGCGATCGTCGACGGCTCGCTGTTGCCGGGCGAGCCGCTGCGCCAGGATGCGATCGCGCGTCAGTTCTCGGTGAGCGCGATTCCCGTCCGCGAAGCGTTTCGCCAGCTCGAAAGCGAAGGCTGGGTCACGACCGAGCCGAATCGCGGTGCAGCCGTCAGCCTGCAATCCGCCGATGAAGCGCGCGAGATTTACGAGATTCGCGCATCGCTGGAAAGCCTGGCTATCGGCATTGCGATCGAGCATCACACGCCAGACACGCTCGCCGACGCGAAGCGCCTGCTCGAAGCCGCGGAGAACGAACCCGATCCCGCGCTATATGTCGTGCGCAACGAGCAGTTCCATATGAGTCTCTACGCGCCCGCGAACCGCCCTCGCCTGATGGAACTGATCGGCCAGATGCACCGGCGCGGCGAACGCTATCTGCGCCTGAAACTCGGCGCACCGATCCACAAGGAATCGTCGGATGCCGAGCATCGCGCGATCTTCGAAGCCCTCGCCGCACGCGATATCGAACAGGCTCAAACGCTCGTCGCGCGCCATCTGCTCGCGACGGGCGAACTGATTCATCGCTTTCTCGCCGATGCGCAAGCGCTCGCGCAAACAACGCACACCAAAAAGCGACGCCGCCCATCTTCCCGATCGACTTCCGTCAAGGCCGACCAATGAACGATGCCATCGCTGAAACCCGCAACTGGAACACGCGCGCGCAGGAAAAGGCGCGCCGCCTCAAACTCATCGAGCCGTGGCTCGACGGCGCCGTGCTCGATCCCGCGCGCATCGTCGATGCGTTGCAGGCGCTGATTCACAGCGGCGATCGCGTCGCGCTCGAAGGCAACAATCAGAAGCAGGCCGACTTTCTGTCGCGCGCCTTCGCGAAGCTCGATCCCGAGCGCGTGCACGACGTGCATCTGCTCCTTTCGAGCATCAGCCGTCCGGAGCATCTCGCGCTTTTCGAGCGAGGCATCGCGCGCAAGGTCGATTTCGCGTTCGCCGGTCCGCAGAGCCTGCGCGTCGCGCAACTGCTCGAAGACGGCATGCTGGAGATCGGCGCGATCTATACGTACATCGAACTGTATGCGCGTATGTTCATCGACCTCACGCCGCAGGTCGCGCTCGTGTGCGCGGTGCAGGCCGACCGGCACGGCAATCTCTATACCGGCGCGAATACCGAAGACACGCCGACGATCGTCGAAGCCACCGCATTCCGCCACGGCATCGTGGTCGCGCAGGTGAACGAGATCGTCGATGAACTGCCGCGCGTCGATATTCCCGGCTCGTGGGTCGATATCGTCGTGGAGGCGGACCGCCCGTTCGCGGTCGAGCCGCTTTTCACGCGCGATCCGCGTCACATCGGCGAGCTGCAAATCCTGATGGCGATGATGACGATCCGCGGCATCTACGAGCGTTACGGCGTCACGTCGCTCAATCACGGCATCGGCTTCGATACGGCCGCGATCGAATTGCTGCTGCCGACTTACGGCGAACAACTCGGCCTGAAAGGCAAGATCTGCACGAACTGGGCGCTCAATCCGCATCCGACGCTCATTCCCGCGATCGAATCCGGCTGGGTCGACAGCGTGCATTGCTTCGGCAGCGAAGTCGGCATGGAGAATTACATCGCGGCGCGCTCCGACGTGTTCTTCACCGGACGCGACGGCAGCCTGCGCTCGAACCGCGTGTTCTGTCAGCTCGCGGGTCAATACGGCGTCGATCTGTTCATCGGCTCGACGCTGCAGATGGACGCGGACGCGAATTCATCGACGGTCACGCTCGGGCGGCTCGCCGGCTTCGGCGGCGCGCCGAACATGGGACACGATCCGCGTGGCCGTCGTCATTCGAGCGAGGCGTGGCTCAAGCTCCTGAAAAACGACGGCCCGAATCCGCAGATCGCGCGCGGCCACAAGCTCGTCGTGCAGACCGCCGAGACGTACAAGAAAGGCGGCGAGCCGACCATCGTCGATGCACTCGACGCGATCGCCGTCGGCGAAAAAAGCAATATGCCGATTGCGCCCGTGATGATTTACGGCGATGACGTCACGCACGTCGTGACGGAAGAAGGCATCGCGTATCTGCATGCGGCCGAAGGCGTCGATGAGCGGCGCGCGGCGCTCGCGGCGGTCGCGGGCGTGACGCCCATCGGCATGCGCGCCGATCCCGCAAAGTCGGCGGAGCTGCGCCGGCGCGGCATCGTCGCGTATCCGGAAGATCTGGGCGTGCGGCGCGGTGAAGCAAAGCGCTCCTTGCTCGCCGCGCGCAGCATCGACGATCTCGTCGCGTGGTCCGGCGGGCTCTATGCGCCGCCCGCGCGCTTCAGAAGCTGGTGAGCGCGATGAAGCTCGCTCTTCGTGAAGTTTCATATGCAGTCGCGGCGCCGTCGGTCATCGCCGCCCATGCCGTCGATGCGCTCGTCGCCGAAGCGCGTCTCACGCCGAAGCCCGCGCTCGTCGATGAAAACGGCAGCGGCGCGCATCGCGATCTCGATCTGGACACGATGCTGCGTTCCGCGAACGCGCTGCAACCGAGCTTTCTCGCGATGGCGCGTGCCGCTTCGCATGCTCAGCCGTCGCAGGTCTTGCGCGAGCAACTGGCGCGCATCGGCCGAGAAGGCGAAGCGGCGATGATGCGCGCGACCGATGGCAGCAACGCGCATCGCGGCGCGATCTGGATCATCGGCTTGCTGTGCGCGGGCGCTTCCATGAACGCATCCGACGACAGCGAATCCATCTGTCAGTCGGCGGCGGAAATCGCGCGCTTCGACGATCGATATGCGCCCGCCTCCGCGACGGCATCGCATGGCGCTCGCGCGGCGCAGCGCTTCCACGTCAAAGGCGCGCGCGGCGAAGCACGCGATGGCTTTCCGCATGCGTTGCGCGTCGGTCTGCCCGCCCTCGACGACGCGCGCGCACGCGGCTCGAACGAATCCGACGCGCGGCTCGATGCGCTCGTCGCAATCATCGCGTCGCTCGACGATACGTGTCTGCTTCATCGCGGCGGTTTGCAAGCGCTCGACGCGGCGCAACGCGGCGCGCGCAAGGTGATCGAATGCGGCGGCGTCGCGAGCGGCGCGGGCCGTCGTGCATTGAACGCGCTCCATGAAGCACTGATGAAGCTGAACGCGTCGCCCGGCGGCGCGGCCGATCTGCTCGCGGCGACACTCTTTCTCGACAGTCTCAGGCGCTTGCCCTAAAGCGCATCGAAGAGGAACGAACGATGGAAAACATGCGATACGAATATCCCGCCAGGCGGCCCGTGACGCGAAACGCGCACGTGGGCGTGGTCGGTTCGGGCGATCTCGAAGTGCTGCTCTCGCCCGCGCCGGGCGCGCACGCCGAAGTGGTGATCCGCACGAGCGTCGATGGTTACGGCCACGTATGGAAAAGCGTGCTCGACCGCTTTTTCCAGCGCTACGACGGCGCGGCGAAGATCGAGCTCAACGACTTCGGCGCGACGCCCGGCGTCGTGATGCTGCGCCTGAACGAAGCCGTCGAAGCGAGCGAAGGAGACACGCCATGAACGCGCACGACACTTTCCTCGCGCGGCACAGCTTCATCGAACTGACCGCGCGCGAACGCGCCGAAGCGCTGCTCGACAAAGGCACGTTCCGCGAGCTGCTCGGCCCGTTCGACCGGATCGAATCGCCGTGGCTCGCGATGCAGAACATCGTCTGTCAGGCCGACGACGGCGTGGTCATCGCGCGCGGCACGCTCGGCGGCGAGCCCGCCGTGATCGCGGCGATCGAGCCTGCGTTCCAGGGCGGCAGCATCGGCGAAGTCTCGGGCGCGAAGATCGCGGCGGCGCTGGAACTCGCTCTCGGCGAATTCGAAGCCGGACGCGCGATTCGTCCCGTCGTGCTGTTCGAGACCGGCGGCGTGCGCTTGCAGGAAGCGAATCTCGGGCTGGCCGCGATCGCGGAGATCCAGGCGGCGATCGTCGCGTTGCGCCGTCATGTGCCGGTGGTCGGCGTGATCGGCGGCATGGTCGGCTGCTTCGGCGGGATGTCGCTCGCGGCCGCGCTCTGCACCGAGCTCGTGATGACGCGTCAGGCGCGCCTCGGCATGAACGGGCCGGAGGTGATCGAGCAGGAAGCGGGCATCGAAGAACTCGATTCGGGCGACCGTCGCCTCATCTGGTCGATGATCGGCGGCGAGGAGCGCGTCGCGGTCGGGCTAGCGGATACGCTCGTCGAAGACGACACCGCCCGGGTGCGCGACGCCGTGCTCGCCGCATTCGGGCGCGGCGTGCCGCGGCAGCATCGCAGCGCGGACGTCGATGGCTTCGTCGCGCGGCTCGCGCAAGTGAACCCGGACGCCATCGATCCCGACATACTGCGCAATTTGTGGGGCACATCATGACCGACACACTTTCCCGCGGCGAGCGTTGGCTCGATGCGCTGACTTCTCCGGCGACGCAAACCGAAAGCGGCCCGATCCGCGCACGCGACGGCCGGCTCGATGGCGAACGCGCCCGTTTCTTCGCCGTCGTGCCCGATACGCAGAACCGTTTTCCGCGCGCGACCGATAACGTCGTCGGGCTCGAACAGGGCTGGCTGCTTGCGCGCGCCGTGCGCGAAGTCGTCGACGCCGATCGCGATGCCGATGTGAAGCGCCCGATCGTCGCCGTCGTCGACGTGAAGAGCCAGGCTTACGGGCGTCGCGAAGAGCTGCTTGGCATTCATCTCGCGTGCGCGGCCGCCGTCGATGCGTACGCGAGCGCGCGGCTCGCCGGTCATCCGGTGATCGCGCTGATCGTCGGGCCGGCGATGTCGGGCGCGTATCTCGCGCACGGCTATCAGGCGAACCGCATCATCGCGCTCGATGCGCCCGGCACCGCCGTGCACGCAATGGGCAAGGACGCGGCGGCGCGCGTCACGCGGCGCAGCGTCGAAAGTCTCGACGCGCTCGGCGACACCGTCCTGCCGATGTCGTACAAGATGAGCGCGTACGCGAAGCTTGGACTGCTACACGAGCTCATCGAAGGCGTGGATGCGGATGCGCCCTCTTCCGTCGGCATCGAACGCGTGCAGGCGTCGCTTGCCGCCGCGGTGAAGGATGCGCGACGCGGGCCGCGCGATCTGTCGAATCGTCTCGCGTCCGCCGATGCAAAGCGCACGCGCGCCGCGTCGATCGCCGTGCGCGAACGGATGCGCGAGCAATGGAACGCGTGAGCTTGCGCCCGCACGATCTTCTGCGGCTTTCGCCCAGCGCGCCGCCATTCGCCGATGCCCCCGGCTGGGTCGCGGCAGCGCTCGAGCGCGCGCCGTTCGTCGTCGTGCGGCGTGCGCCTCCGATTGGCGATGAGATTGCAGTCGGCGTGCGCGGCATCGTGCGCAGCGAGCGCTTCGGCACGTGGATCGCGCCACGCTGGATCGACGCGATCCTCACGCCCGAAGACTTGCGCGCGCGCAACCCCGACCCAGCGCGCGCCGGATTGCCCGCGTTCGCGTTGTTGCGCGCGATCGCCCCGATCCTCGATTCTCGCGGTCTCGACTGGGGCCCGGCAGGCAGCGCGGGCTTCGAACTCGCAACCGCGATGCCGACGGTCACTCAGTCGAGCGACGTCGATATCGTCGTGCGCGCGCCCACGCCCCTGCCACGCGCCGATGCTTCCGCGCTTTTCGACGCGCTGTCGCACGCGGCGCAGAAGACGGGCACGCGCATCGACGTGCAGATAGAAACACCCGACGCCGCCTTCTCGCTCGCGGAATTCGCGCGCGCCAGCCTGCGCGTGATGCAGCGTCACGCCGATGGCCCGCGCCTCGTGACGAATCCGTGGGCCGCGTCATGATCGCGTTTCTCTTTCCCGGCCAAGGCGCGCAAACGCCTGGCTTTCTGCAGCGCCTTCGAGGCGACAAGCCGCATCCGGCGATCGCTCGCACGCTCGCCGAAGCGTCGGACGTGCTTGGCGAGGACGTGCTCAAGCTCGACACCGCCGACGCCCTCGCCTCCACCGTCGCGGTGCAGGTGACGCTCGTCGTCGCGGGCGTGGCGGCGGCGCGCGCGCTTGCGGAGGAAGGGATCGAAACGGAAGCCGTCGCGGGTCTGTCGGTCGGCGCGTACGGCGCGGCGGTCGCCTGCGGCGCGATTCGCTTCGCCGATGCGCTCAAGCTCGTGCATCTGCGCGCGCAACTGATGCAGGACGCCTATCCGCGTGGCTACGGCATGCTCGCGGTGCTCGGGCTGAACGAAAGCGAGATCGCCCGCGCGATCGACGACAGCGACGCCGATGCCTATATCGGCAATCTGAACGCGCCACGACAGATCGTCGTCTCGGGCAGCGATGCCGCGCTCGCGAAGGTTCGCGACATCGCCCTGTCGCGCGGCGCACGCAAGGCCGAGCGGCTTTGCGTCAGCGTGCCGTCGCATTGCGCGCTGCTGGAAGACGCCGCCAGGCGGCTGATCGAGGCGGCGAACGACGTTCCTATCAACACGCCGCGCATCGCGTATGTCGGCAATCGCGGCGCGCGCGTGTTGCGCCGCGCCGACGCCATTCGTGAAGACCTCGCGACCAATCTGCGCTATCCGGTGCGCTGGCACGATTCGACCGTCGCGCTCTCCGAACTCGGCGCGACCGTCTTCGTCGAGATGCCGCCGGGGCAGACGCTCACGCAACTCGCCGCCGAGAGCCTGCCTGACGCCACAGGCATCGCGATGGACGCAGCGCCGGCCGCATCGGTCGTCGCCCGCGTGCGCGCCGCCATCCGCCGCGCGCGAGACTGATTCGTTTCGCGCGCGCCACTGATTCGCATATTCGTCTTGTCGTTGTCAGGTTCTGTAAGAGAATCGGAATTTTCGGGTAGCCAACGGGTCGATCTGCATCGAGCATTTCGCCCCAGCCCGCATTCCGACGCGGGCCTGAACCCACAACGCACTGAAGAGGCAACCATGAGAATCATCCGCTCGGCGATCGCGGTATCGGCAGTCACCGCACTCGCTTCGTGCAGCAGCGTCAGCAGCCTGAATCCGGACTCGCTCATGCAGTCCGGTCAACTCGCCACGCAGGCGCTCATGCTGAGCGACAACGACGTGCGCACGCTTTCTGACAAGTCGTGCGCGCAGATGGACAGCGAGAACCAGATCGCGCCGGCGTCGAGTCCGTACACGCAGCGTCTGAACAAGATCTCGAAGCAGCTCGGCGACAACATCAACGGCGTGCCGGTCAACTACAAGGTCTACATCACGAAGGACGTCAACGCGTGGGCGATGGCCAATGGCTGCGTGCGCGTCTACAGCGGCCTCATGGACCTGATGAACGACGACGAAGTGCGCGGCGTCGTCGGGCACGAGATGGGGCACGTCGCGCTCGGCCACACCAAGAAGGCGATGCAGGTCGCGTACGCGACATCGGCGGCGCGCTCGGTGGCGGCGTCGGGCTCGGGCATGATCGCGAGCATTTCCGGATCGCAGCTCGGCGATCTGACCGAGAAGTTCGTCAACGCGCAGTTCTCGCAGTCGCAGGAAACCGCCGCCGACGACTACTCGTTCGACTCGCAGAAGAAGAAGGGATATAACCCGGCCGGACTCGTCACCGCGTTCCAGAAACTCGCAACGATCGATGGCGGCAAGTCGAGCATGCTCGATTCGCATCCGTCGTCGCCGGCGCGGGCGAAGCACATTCAGGATCGGATCGCGTCGGGGAAGTGACGCAGACTTGAACGCGATGCGCGCGTGAGACACGCGCGCATCGGTGAAGAAGAATCAGAAGAAGTAGTAATGCAGGCCCATCGTCACGCTGTTGTTGTGACGATGGCCGCCCTGATAGCTCGATGAGTCGCCGGTGTATTCGCCCGCCACGCTCCAGTTCTTCGCGAATTTATACTCGACGCCGCCGCCGTAGTGCAGGCGCGTGTCCGGCCAGGTCCCCGTGAAGCCGATGCGCGCGTACGGCATGATGTTCCTGTTGACCGGCATGCCGAACTTCACGTCAAGGCCGCCGTCCTTCTTGGTCGTCGAGCCGCCGTGGAAGTCGGCGAAGCCTTCGAGACCGACCACGAAACGGTCGACATCGTAATTCACGCCGCCGACGATGCCCGGAAACCAGGTCGAATGCCACCCGCGTGCGTTCGGGCCGCTGATATCCGACAAGTTGAGGCCGAACTTCGCGCCAACGTAGGGACCGGCGAACTCGCTATGCGGTCCGTACACTCCCATCGCTTTGAGAAGAGCCGGATCGATTGTTTCGGAGTGCGCATGAGCCGCACAGAGCAACGAAACGAGCGCCGGAGCGACGAGCTTTTTGAAACTGAACATGACTTTAGTGAATCCCGAGTGAAGCGCCGCGCCGCGTGCATGTGGATGCCTGGCGAAACGCTTTTGGCAGACAATGCAATCACTGCTTTTTTCGCAACTGATTGCTTTAACGCAAGCAGCGGGAGAATAGTGAGCAGCGACGACACTCGGAAGCGGACTTATCCGAAAGCACGTCATCTCAATCGTGACGTTTTGATTCGATGCGGGCGCGGATAAAAGTCGCGCGCAAAAAGAAAAAGCCCCGCAAGTTTTTAAGCTTGCGGGGCCCTTCTACGACAACTGGCGGAGACGGAGGGATTCGAACCCTCGATCCAGTTTTTAGCCAGATGCTCCCTTAGCAGGGGAGTGCCTTCGACCTCTCGGCCACGTCTCCCAAACTTTTCGTTGCACCGGGAGTGCAGTGCAACGAGATCGAGATAATAGCCTGTTCGCTCGCGCCGGTCAAATTCGCATGACGATTTTTTTCAGATCATCAATGCCGGACCGCCGTGCTCCGCGAACCGCAACGATGTGGAATACTCCAACTCGCCCGCGAGCCTCCACATCGGCGTCACGACACGGCCGATTACCCGCGGTCCAGCTCGAACGCCTTGTGCAGCGCGCGCACGGCGAGTTCGGTGTACTTCTCGTCGATCAGCACCGAAATCTTGATTTCGGACGTCGAGATCATCTGAATGTTGATGCCCTCTTCCGACAGCGTGCGGAACATCGTGCTTGCGATGCCCACGTGCGAACGCATGCCGACGCCGACCACCGACACCTTCGACACCTTCGGATCGCCCAGCACGGTTTCCGCCTGGACGTGGCCCTTCACCTGGTTGTTCAGGATTTCGAGCGCACGCTGATAGTCGCCGCGGCCGACCGTGAACGTGAAGTCGGTCTTTCCGTTCACGCTCTGGTTCTGAATGATCATGTCGATGTCGATGTTCGCATCGGCGACCGGCCCGAGAATCTGATACGCGACGCCCGGCTTGTCGGGCACGCCCATAACCGCGATGCGCGCTTCGTCGCGCTGGAACGCGATGCCAGAAATCACTGCTTTTTCCATGTTCTCGTCTTCTTCAAAAGTAATCAGCGTGCCGGAGTGCATCTCGTCTGCGAGCGGCATCAGCGGATCGGTCAGGCTGGAGAGCACGCGCGTCTTCACCTGATATTTGCCGGCGAATTCCACCGAACGGATCTGCAGTACCTTGGAGCCGAGGCTCGCCATTTCCAGCATCTCTTCGAAGGTCACGCGGTCGAGCCGGCGCGCTTCTTCGACGACGCGCGGGTCGGTCGTGTAGACGCCGTCGACGTCGGTGTAGATCAGGCATTCGTCCGCCTTCATCGCCGCCGCGATCGCCACTGCCGAGGTATCCGAGCCGCCGCGGCCGAGCGTCGCGATATGACCTTCGGGATCCACGCCCTGAAAGCCCGTGATGACGACGACCTTGCCCGCGTCGAGC
The DNA here is from genome assembly GCF_001544695.2 of Caballeronia arvi. Taxonomy (GTDB): domain Bacteria; phylum Pseudomonadota; class Gammaproteobacteria; order Burkholderiales; family Burkholderiaceae; genus Caballeronia; species Caballeronia arvi. Next base: position 194,294 of record NZ_FCOM02000007.1, on the reverse strand, counting down.
TCCTTCAGCACGCGCTCGCCGTCGATCTCGCTGATGCGCGCCTTCGTGAACGCGCTGTCGGTCTTGATCGGCACTTGCCAGCCGGCGTAACTCACGGCTTCGAGACCTTCGGCGTGCAGCGCGATGGCGAGAAGCCCCACGCTCACCTGCTCGCCGGTCGAGGCAATCATGTCGAGTTCGCGCGGGTCCGGGTCGGCCTTGATGTCTCTCGCGAGACCGAGCAGGCGGTTCGTTTCGCCGGACATCGCCGAGGGCACGACGACCATCTTGTGGCCGGCCTTGTGCCATTTGGCGACGCGCTTGGCGACGTTCTTGATGCGCTCGACCGAGCCCATCGAAGTGCCGCCGTATTTGTGTACGATGAGTGCCATTTGCGTTTTGAACTGGAGGGAAAACCGCGCTTCACGCGCTCAGAGCGCCGCGCTTGAAACTCGCGCTCGACCTGACTTCGGGGATGGTGAAGCCTGCGAACAGTGGCGCCGACGCACGCCCGCCGCGCGCTCGCTTACCTGCGCACGGATGCGTGGTTGCGGGCGAAATCGAGTCTTTTGAACGGAGATGCCGCGCAAAAACGCGCTTGGGCGAAACGAGTAACCGTACCCGATCGAGGCCGAAATTACAAGATGAGGTGCCCTCTGCCGGCGCCCTTTACCGAATACCCCGGCGATTTTACCGGCTTCGGCACAACGGTTTCTCTTCGATCAGGCCAGCAGCAGATCAGGCCGCCACGAAATGCGGCGCAGCGGCCCATGAGCGGCGCTCGGCGCAGCCTCGCGATTCACGCCCACGTGCGGCACGAACAGCAGCGCTTCCCCGATGAACAGCAACGGCACGTCCCGCTTCCAGGCCGGCACGCCGCGTTCCTGAAAGAGATTCTTGAGCGTGCGGCTCGGCGCTTCGCCCGCGACGCGCATGCGCTCGCCGCCCGCACGCGAACGCGCGACGAGCGGCGCCGCGCGCAGCACGCCTTCGCCGACCACATCGTCGGCGGCCGCATCGGCGGGCTCGAAGACGAACGAGCCGCGCCACTGCGGCAGACGCCATACTTCTTCGCCCTGCCATTGCAGCTCTGCCGCGGCCTTGAGCGCGGGCGCGCCTTCGTCGAGATCGGGCGCATCGCCGCTGTCGCCCGGCTCCCAGAACAGCACGTTGCGATACGCGCGCAAACAATGCCCCGCATGATCGACGCGCAACGCGTGGCCGTCGCGCGCGGCGGCGGCGTCGCGCAACTGGCGCAGCATATCGGCGATACGCGCCGTCGATGCCGCCAGCAATCCGCGCGAGCGAATCCAGTGGCGCATGAGGTTGATCGCGCGTTCGTCGTCGAGGGCGAGGAGCGCGTCGAGCGTGAGCGCGCCTTCTTCGCCCGCGCTCTGCACGTGCTCGTAGTCGATGCGCGCGAGCTGATCCAGCAACCGCTGCGCCGACGCCGCGTGCGATGCAGTGCGCGCGAGCGCATCGCGGAAGCCGGGGAAATGCACCGCGAGAACCGGCAGCACGTCATGCCGCAGCGCGTTGCGCGAATAGCGCGTGTCGCCGTTGGATTCATCGTCGATCCAGGCGAGGTCGCGCTCGTGCGCGTACTGCTCCAGTTGCGCACGCAGCAGGCGCAAGAGCGGCCGCAGACGCGGCACGGCGCCATCGGACCGCTGCGGCGCCATCGCCGCGAGGCCCGCGACGCCCGCGCCGCGCAGCAATTGCAGCAGCACGGTTTCGGCCTGATCGTCGGCGTGATGCGCGATCAAAAGCGCGCTCGCGCCATGCTCGTCGCAGAGATCGTCGAGCGCGCGATAACGCGCATCGCGCGCCGCCGCTTCGAGACTTTCGCCGCCCGCGCGCGCGACATCGACATGACGCACGGCGAAGCGCACATCGAGCGACGCCGCGAAACGCTCGCAATGCGCGGCCCATGCGTTGGCGTTCGGACTCAGCCCATGATGAATGTGCAACGCGACGACACACTGCGCGCCGAAGCAGCGCACGGCTGCATCGAGCAGCACGGTCGAGTCGAGTCCGCCGCTCAGTGCGACGGCGAGAAGAGCATCGGAGGAAAGATCCGCATCCGAAACCGCCACGCGCACCGCCTCGAAGACGAGGCGGCCGGCCGGGGTTTCGTTATCGGATGTCACGAGAGTTCGTGATGAGGAAGAAAGAACCGGTTACGCGCCCGGCAGCGATTCCTTGAACTTGCCGTACGCCATCAGCTTTTCGAAGCGGCGCTCGCGCAGGTCGTTGACGCTCATGCCCTGGAACTGACGCAGCGAGTCGGCGAGCGCACGGCGCAGCAGCGCGGCCATGCCCTTCGAATCGCGATGCGCGCCGCCGAGCGGCTCGTTCACGATTTTATCGATGAGACCGAGCGCCTTCAGCCGATGCGCGGTCAGACCCAGCGCTTCGGCCGCTTCCGGCGCCTTCGCCGCGCTCTTCCAAAGAATCGACGCGCAGCCTTCGGGCGAGATGACCGAGTACGTGGAAAACTGCAGCATCATCACGACATCCGCGACGGCGACCGCGAGCGCGCCGCCCGAACCGCCCTCGCCGATGATCGTCGTGATGATCGGCGTCTTGAGTTCCGCCATCACATAGAGATTGCGGCCGATCGCTTCCGACTGGCCGCGCTCTTCCGCGCCGATGCCCGGGTACGCGCCCGGCGTATCGACGAACGTGAAAATCGGCAGGCTGAATTTCTCGGCGGTGCGCATCAGGCGCTCGGCCTTGCGATACCCCTCCGGACGCGGCATGCCGAAGTTGCGCAGCGCGCGCTCCTTCGTGTCGCGGCCCTTCTGATGCCCGATCACCATGCACGGCTGACCGTTGAAACGCGCGAAGCCGCCGACGATCGCGAGGTCGTCCGCGAAGGCGCGGTCGCCATGCAGTTCGTGAAAGTCGGTGAAAAGCTCGCTCACATAGTCGAGCGTGTACGGACGCTGCGGATGACGCGCGATTTGCGAAACCTGCCAGGGCGACAGATTCGCGTAGAGATCCTTCGTGAGTTGCTGGCTCTTCTTCGAAAGCCGGTCGATTTCTTCCGAAATATCGACAGCGGAATCGTCCTGAACGAAGCGGAGTTCTTCGATCTTCGCTTCGAGTTCAGCGATCGGCTGCTCGAAATCCAGAAACGTGGTCTTCATGTGTTCGAGTCCTAGAACATCGGGCAGCGCGTATTCTAACCGCGTCCGTCCCTGATCAATGCGCGCGGAAGCTATGGATTATAAATCAACGATAGTTCCGCAATCCGCTGGCTGACGTCAATGGTCAGGTCAGTGGTCAGCGGGGATCGGATTGAGGCTGCGCCACATATACCAGGTCGCGACCGTACGCCACGGCTCCCAGTTCGCCGCGACTTCGCGCGCTTCGCTGCGCGTGACCGGCTCGCCGCTGAAGTAGTTGACGCTGATCGCCTGAATGAGACCGAGATCGTCGAGCGGCAACACGTCCGGACGTGACAGATTGAAGATGAGGAACATCTCCGCCGTCCATCGGCCGATGCCGCGAATCTGCGTGAGCTCGGCGATCACGTCTTCGTCATCCATCGATGTCCAAGCATCGACGTGCAGCGCGCCCGACTCGAAGTGCTGCGCGAGATCGAGAATGTATTCGGCCTTGCGGCGCGACAGTCCGCACGCCTGCAGCTTGTCGTGACCGAGCCTGATGAAATGCGCGGGATGGACTTCGGGGCACGCGTTCTTCACGCGTTCCCAGATGGCCTGCGCGGCTTTGGTCGAGATCTGCTGACCGGCAACCGAACGCGCGAGCGTGGAGAACGGATCGCCGAGATTGACGAGATGGATCTCGCCGAACTTCGGAATCAGCTTCTTGAGGATGCGGTCGCGCTTCATGAGATCGGCGCACGCGCGGTCCCAGTAGTCGGGACGCGTGACTTCGCGCGTCAGTCCGCCGATCTGCACCGGCACCGTCGCATCCGACGTGACGACGCGCGACTTGCGCACGACCTCGCCCTGCTGCGTGTCGGCAACGATGGCCTGCGCACTCGCGCCATCGCCGGCGACGGCCCGGCCGTTGCCCTTCACGGGCGACGCTTCGGCTTCTTCCGTGCCTGCCTTCGCCGCGCGCGCGGCGCCGTTCAGACGCGTCGCGGTCTCGGGCTTCGCGGCTTTGAGCGCGGCGCTTCGGGCGGGCTTGACGCCCGCGCCCGTGCGCTTCACCGCGGTGTTGCGTTCGCTCGCAGCGACGACGCCATCGATCTTCTGCGTGGTTGTTTTCGTTTGCGCGCTGCGCGGTCGCTTCGTTGCGCCCGACGCATCGCTAACAGACGCGGGTCGTTTGACCGGCGTCTTCCTGGCCGTTGCCATCTTGCCTCCTGCCTGGTGAGTCGATCAGAGGGTTCGAATGGCCGCGCTCAAACGCGGCGCCATTCGGTCGACCCACCCGGTTTGTCTTCAAGAGCAATACCGGCTTCGAGCAATTCGGCGCGAATCCGGTCTGCTTCGGCATAGTTCTTCGCCTGCTTGGCGGCGACGCGCTCGGCGATCTTCGCTTCGATCTCTTGCGGCGTGAGACCCTGCTCCGCGCCCGTGCCGCTCGCCTGCTGCAGAAAGACGCGCGGTTCGCGCCCGAGCAGACCGAGCACGCCCGCGAGTCCCTTGAGCTGGCGAGCGAGCGCGGCATCGCGCGTGCGGTTCACTTCGCTCGCGAGATCGAACAGCACCGACACGGCCACCGGCGTGTTGAAGTCGTCGTTCATCGCTGACTGGAAACGCTGCGCGTTCGCTTCGTTCCAGTCAAGTTGCTGATTGTCCGGCTCGACATCCTTCAACGCCGTATATAGACGCGTCAGTGCATTCTTTGCGTCGTCGATATGCACATCGCTGTAATTCAGCGGCGACCGATAGTGTGCCCGCGCAATAAAGAAGCGCACGACTTCGGCATCAAATTTTTCAAGGACTTCGCGGATCGTGAAGAAGTTGCCGAGCGACTTCGACATCTTTTCACTGTCGATCTGCACGAAGCCGTTGTGCATCCAGTAGTTCACGAAGTGCTTGCCCGTCGCACCTTCGCTCTGCGCGATCTCGTTCTCGTGATGCGGGAACTGCAGATCCATGCCGCCGCCGTGGATGTCGAACTGTTCGCCGAGCAGCGTGCAGCCCATCGCGGAACACTCGATGTGCCAGCCCGGACGCCCGCGCCCCCACTTCGAGTCCCAGCCGGAGTCGGCAGGCTCGCCGGCCTTCGCCTGCTTCCACAGGACGAAGTCGAGCGGATCTTCCTTCGCATCGTTCGCGGCGACGCGCTCGCCCGCGCGCAAGTCCTCGATCGACTTGCCCGACAGCTTGCCGTAGTCGGCGAACTTGCGCACAGCGTAGTTCACGTCGCCGTCCTTCGCGTGATACGCGTAGCCATTGGCGTGCAACGCATCGATCATGCCGAGCATCTGCGGGATGAAGTCGGTCGCGCGCGGCTCGATATCCGCGCGCGCGACGCCGAGCGCATCCATGTCGGCGTGCATCGCGTCGATGAAGCGATGCGTGAGGGTCTTGATCGGCTCGTTGTTCTCGACGGCGCGACGAATGATCTTGTCGTCGATGTCCGTGATGTTGCGCACGTACGTGACCTTGTAGCCCGACTCGCGCAACCATCGTTGCACGATGTCGAACACGACGAACATGCGCGCATGCCCGACGTGACAATAGTCATACACCGTGATTCCGCAGACATACATGCGCACCTCGCCTTCGCGAAGCGGCGTGAAGGGTTGCTTGTCACGGGCGAGCGTGTTGTAGATGCGCAGCGAATTCATAGAAGGCGAAGCGTAGGCCGGAAAGCATCCGTGTACCGGAAAGCAGACGGCGTGAACGATGCGGGCGAGAGTCTGAAAGACGCACACGCGAGCGCGAACACGACGGTCATGCGACCAGGACGGAGACGGCCACGAGTGGCGAAAGACAGTCTGGGGCCGGCGCCGGATACGTGCCTGGAAGACCAGGCGCAAGACGCGTGCGCGGGACGTGCAGACCTTTTGTTAGAATGGGTCGGAGTATAACACCGGGACCTGAGCCTATGAAATGTCGAAGCGGCCGCGCGGCGGGTATGACATGCCGCGCTTTGCGCCCGGTCGGAAGCCTTTCCGGACAGCATGCCGCATCGGGCGTTTCTGCTCGCTTCATGAGTCGCGCATCGAAGCCTGCGCCGTCTCTTTCACCGTCCCTTTCGTCTATTCGGCCGCTCTCGTGGCTTCTTTCGCTGCATCATTCATTGACTCGATTCCAAGTGATCCATCGCAAAGCGCGCACGCCTCTGCAACTCTCTTGCCGGTCCGCCTCCGGGACCGTCTCCTGGTTCGCGCCCGGCACGCTCCACACATTCGCCGCACGCACGCTCGCCATCGCGACGCTCGGACTGGCCGCATGCATCGGCATGCCGGGCGCCGCGTTCGCGCAGACGTCGCCCGCGACGCGCGACGACACGCCGCAAATCGATGCCGCCATCGCGAACAAGCAATGGACCGACGCGCTCACGCAACTCGATGCGCGCATCGCGAGCAATCCGCGCGACGCGCAGGCGAAGTTCAAGCGCGCCACGGTGCTCGCGCGCCTGAACCGCGACGACGAAGCCATCGCCGCCTTCACCGAGCTCACGCAGACGTACCCCGAACTGCCCGAGCCGTACAACAACCTCGCCGCGCTCTATGCGAAGAAGGGACGCTATGAGGACGCGCGCGCCGCGCTCGAAACCGCCGTCAAGGCGAACCCCGGCTATGCGCTCGCATACGACAATCTGGGCGATCTTTATCTGCGGCTCGCGAGCGAGTCGTACAAGCGTGCGCAATCGCTCGGCTCCAAGAGCCCGCTGACGAGCCAGCGCATCACGGCGATCCAGAACATCTACACGCCGCCGAAGAAACGCGCGGCCGCTCTGGATGCTGCCTCGGGCGCGCCCGCCGCGACGGCTCCCCGCGCGGCCGCGGACGAATGGGCGCCGGCGTCCGGCACGAACGGAACGAGCGGAACGGGCACAGGGACGATGCCCTCGCCCGACGAATACTCGCCGTTCGGCGGCCCGACCAACCCGCTGCCGACGTCGCCCTATGTGGCGCCAAAAACGCAGCCGTAAGCGCAACCGTTAGCGCGCAGACCTGCGCGCGCGGTAAGCTGTCGCCTCGCATCGCCGTATCGGGCGCCTGGCGTCGCGGTCGACTGATTGCATTCACCACACGAGGATCGATCCTTCATGAAATTCCTGATGTTGGCGCTTTCGAGCGCTGCCCTGATCGCGAGCGCGCCCGCGTTCGCCCAGCCGAACGCGCAGGCCGCGCACCCCGTCGTGCTCATCAAGACCACGCAAGGTGACATCAAGGTCGAGCTGTATCCCGAGAAGGCGCCGAAGACCGTGGCGAACTTTCTGGATTACGTGAAGTCCGGCCAATACAGCGGCACGATCTTTCATCGCGTGATTCCGGGCTTCATGATTCAGGGCGGCGGCTACAGCACGAGCTTCGCCGAGAAGCCGACGCGCGCGCCGATTCCGCTCGAAAGCAAGAACGGCCTGAAGAACATGACGGGCACGATCGCGATGGCGCGCACCAGCGACCCGAATTCGGCCACCGCGCAGTTCTTCATCAATACGGTCGATAATGCGGGTCTCGACTATCCGAGCCCCGACGGCAACGGTTACGCGGTGTTCGGCAAGGTCGTCGCGGGCATGGACGTCGTGAAGAAGATCGAAGGCAGCCCGACCACCTCGCGCGGCCCGATGCAGAACGTTCCGCAAAAGCCGGCCGTGATCGAATCGGCCACGGTGGTCCCGCAGTAACACGCAGCAACACGAAGCGCCCTTCACTCCCGCGGCGCGCACAGCTTCGCGCCGCGGCTCAATCAAACACACCGGAGAGAACATCATCATGGTCGAACTGCATACGAACCACGGCGTCATCAAGCTCGAACTGGACGCCGAGAAGGCGCCGAAGTCCGTCGAGAACTTTCTCAACTATGTGAAGAAGGGTCACTATGACAACACCGTGTTCCACCGCGTGATCGACGGCTTCATGATCCAGGGCGGCGGCTTCGAGCCGGGCATGAAGCAAAAGCCAACCGACGCTGCGATCGACAACGAAGCGAACAACGGTCTGAAGAACGACACGGGCACGATCGCGATGGCGCGCACGAACGATCCGCATTCGGCGACCGCGCAGTTCTTCATCAACGTGAAGGACAACGACTTCCTGAACCACTCGTCGCCGACGCCGCAAGGCTGGGGCTACACCGTGTTCGGCCGTGTCGTCGACGGCATGGACGTGGTCGAGAAGATCAAGAAGGTCAAGACCGGCTCGAAGGGCTTCCATCAGGACGTGCCGGTCGACGACGTGGTGATCGAGAAGGCCGTCGTGGTCTGATCCCGGTCATTGCATGATCGATACGAAGACTTCTTCCGATCGCGAAGCAGCGGGCGCAGCGAATCAAGCGCGTCCGCTGTTTTTCATTGCGGACCTGCATCTCTCCGAAGCGATTCCGAAGACGGTCGCCGCATTCGAGCATTTCATCGATGTCACGGCGAACGACGCCGACTCTGTGTTCATCCTCGGCGACCTGTTCGAATTCTGGATCGGCGACGACATCCTCGATGCGTCCGCAACGGACGCGCGCGCCAGCTTCGCGCGCCGCATGACGCACAAGCTGCACACGCTGACCGAGCGCGGCATCGGCCTTTACGTCATGCGCGGCAATCGCGATTTCCTGCTGGGCAAGCGCTTCATGAAAGACGCGGGCGCGATGTCGCTGCCCGATCCGTTCGTCATCACCGCGTTCGGCAAGCGCATCGTGCTTGCGCACGGCGACGGTCTTTGCACCGCGGACCGCGCCTATCAACGTTTTCGCGCCTTCGCGCGCAACGCGCTCGCGCAGCGGCTCTTTCTCGCGCTGCCGCTAAAGACGCGGCTCGGTATCGGTCAGCGCATGCGCACGAAGAGCGAGGGCGCGCGTGTGACGGGCGTCTCGGCGAAATACGACGTGACGAAGAAAGCCGTGTCCGATGTGTTCATCCGCAATCACACGGATACGTTGATCCACGGCCATACGCACCGGCCCGCGATGCATCGCGAAGTCGAAGGCGTGCGCTGGGTTCTGCCCGACTGGGAACTCGATGCAGACACGCCGCGCGGCGGCTATCTACGTCTGGACAAGAACGGCGTGAGCGCGCTGCCGCTTTAACGCCCGAGCGCAGCGCTACGTTCGGCCTGCTCTTCGCACTTGCCGTCCATCGACGTGCACAGGCGCTTGAGATCGACGAGCGCGGCGCCATCCACGCCATTGAGCGCTTCCACGCGTGCACCGAGCCGTTCGAGCGCCGCGACGATCTCGTCGACGCGCTGCGTCTGCGTCGACGCGTGATCGATAAGACCGTGGATCGCGAGCGAGACGGGATCGTCGGCGTTCGGCGTGATGCCGTAGGCGCAGAAACCTTCGCGCTTCGTTTCCTGCGGTTTGGACACCGCCGGCATCACGATGCGCGCCGGATTGCCCACCGCCGTGCCGCCCGCGGGCACCGGCTTCACGACGACCGCGTTCGAGCCGATCTTCGCGTCCGCGCCGATCGTGAAGCCGCCGAGCACCTTCGCGCCCGCGCCGACGATCACGCCGCGCTCGAGCGTCGGATGGCGCTTGGCGCCGCGCGTGAGCGACGTGCCGCCGAGCGTCACGCCCTGATAGATCGTGCAGTCATCGCCGATTTCGGCCGTCTCGCCGATCACGACGCCCATGCCGTGATCGATGAACACGCGCCGTCCGAGCGTCGCGCCCGGATGGATTTCGATGCCCGTGAGAAAGCGCGCGATCTGCGACACGAAGCGCCCGAGCCAGCGCCTTTGTCCGCGCCAGCACGCGTGCGCGAAGCGATGCAGCACGATGGCGTGCAGACCGGGATAACACGTAACGACTTCCCAGGCGCTGCGGGCGGCGGGATCGCGCTCGCGGATGGCGGCGATGTCTTCGCGAAGTCGGTCGAACATGGCGATGTCTCTGAGTGGGGGCGGGATTCGGCCAATGCACGGAGCGTGCAAAGCTTATATCGGCTGTCGCCGTTTTTCGCCGATTGTAGGACGAGCGCGGCGAGTCTGCCCGATGCCCCCGATGGCAGCGCGGTCGCTGCCATCGTCCCGAAGAGAGCACGCGCGTTCAGTCTTTCTTCGATCGAAGCAGGATGTGCTTCGCGATGCCACGCAGAATATTCACCTCTTCGCGCTCCAGGCCCGAGCGCGCAAAGAGCCGCCGCACACGCGACATCAGCTTTTTCGGATTGGCCGGATCGAGAAAATCGAGCGCGATGAGCGCTTCTTCGAGATGCGCATACATGCCCTCGATTTCATCGCTCGCTGCGCTCTGCCCCGCCGGCTCGACGGCGGCGAGCGCGCTCGCCGGCGCCTGAAACGCGACCCGCAACTCGTAGGCGAGCACCTGCACGGCCTGCGCGAGATTGAGCGAGCTGTAGGCGGGGTTGGCCGGAATATGGGCAAGCGCGCTGCAGCGCTCGACATCCGCGTTGGACAGTCCGGTGCGCTCGTTGCCGAACACGAGCGCGATATCGCCGTGACGGACGTATTCGTGCGCTCGTTCGGCCAGCGCGCGCGGCGGCATCTGCGGCGGGCCGTACTCGCGCATGCGCGCGGTCAGCGCGACCGACCAGTGCACGCCGACGAGCGCATCGGCGAGCGTGTCGACGACATGGGCGGACGCGAGCACATCGTCGGCGCCGGAGGCCATCGCAATGGCTTCGGGTTCGTTCTTGACATCGGGCACGCGCGGCGCGACGAGGACGAGGCGCGCGAAGCCCATCGTCTTGAGCGCGCGTGCGGCCGCGCCGACATTGCCTGGATGGCTCGGCTCGACGAGGATGAAGCGCGTGGACGTGAAGCCGCCGGCAGGCGCGGAAAGATCGTTGGGTTCCAAGGCGCGGTTCGTGCTGAAGATCGATGAGAGTGTGAACCCGTTATGTTAACGCGCTTTCGCGACATGCCTCAAACCCGTGTCATGCGACGCGGCTCGACCGCGACTTTCGGGTAAAATGGCGCCTTCGCGCGCCGCGAACGGTTTTGCAAATCAGGTCGAACCCTCGCGCGAACGCCCCGCTCTTATTCAATTCGTCTTTCGTCGACATAGTCGTTGTCGCCAACTTTTTCGCCCGCGCGTTCGCACCCGCGCCGGGCGTTCAGAGGATTTCGCTCATGCATCCGATGCTCAATATCGCTGTCAAGGCCGCGCGCCGCGCCGGACAGATCATCAATCGCGCGTCGCTCGATCTGGATCGCCTCCAGGTCAGCAAGAAGCAGCACAACGACTTCGTGACGGAAGTCGACAAGGCGTCCGAAGCCGCGATCATCGAGACGCTGCACACCGCCTATCCCGATCACTCGATCCTCGCCGAAGAGTCCGGCGCGACGGATCGCGAATCGGAGTTCCAGTGGATCATCGATCCTCTCGACGGCACCACCAACTTCATCCACGGCTTTCCGTACTACTGCGTGTCGATCGCGCTCGCACATCGCGGCGTCGTGCAGCAGGCCGTCGTCTACGATCCGACGCGCAACGATCTCTTCACTGCCTCGCGCGGCCGCGGCGCGTACCTGAACGAGCGGCGCATTCGCGTCGGCAAACTGGACCGTCTGTCCGATGCGCTGATCGGCACGGGCTTCCCGTTCCGCGACGGCCAGGGCCTGAACGCCTACATGCGCCTCTTCAGCGAAATGACGCTGTCGTGCGCCGGTCTGCGCCGTCCGGGCGCGGCCGCGCTCGATCTCGCGAACGTCGCGGCTGGCCGTCTCGACGGCTTCTTCGAGCAGGGCATTCATCCGTGGGATGTCGCGGCGGGCAGCCTCATCGTGACGGAAGCGGGCGGGCTCGTCGGCAACTACACGGGCGAATCGGATTTCCTGTTCAAGAACGAGATCGTCACCGCCAATCCGAAGGTCTATGCGCAGATGGTCAAGATCCTCGACATGTATTCGCGCACGCGCCTGACGGGCGAATGAGCCGCGGATGAGCCACGAATAAGCTGCATCGGCGGGGCGCGTCATCGCGCCCCGTTGCTTTTCCTCTCCACGCTGTCCTGGCGCGCCGCCTGCTCTGCAACGAATGCAGGGCTCCGTTACAGTGCATCTCTTGCCGGCGTCGCCCGAGGGCGATGCGCGTGCCCTCCGCCCTTCTCCCGTTGCTCCGCAGCGCGCGGCGCCTACCGCCAAGCCCGCTCATGAAAAAAGGCTTCTACACGATCATCGCTGCGCAATTCGTTTCGTCGCTCGGCGACAACGCGCTCCTGATCGCCGCGATCGCCATGCTCGCCGTCGTACGTTCGGCGCCGTGGGTCACGCCGCTTCTGCAGATATTCTTCACGATTTCCTACGTGCTGCTCGCGCCATTCGTCGGCGCTTTCGCCGATGCCATCCAGAAACGCCACGTCATGTTCATCTCGAACGCGCTCAAGGCCGCCGGCTGCGCGATGATGATCGCGGGCGCGCATCCGATGATCGCGTACGGCGTCGTCGGTCTGGGCGCGGCCGCTTACTCGCCCGCGAAGTACGGCATTCTCACGGAACTCCTGCCGCCGCAGAAACTGATCGCGGCGAACGCGTGGCTAGAATCCGCGACGGTCGGCTCGACGATTCTCGGCACCGTGATCGGCGGCGCGCTCGTGTCGCAGGTCGTCGCGCGCTGGGTCACGCACGCGCATCTGCCGTTCGTCGCCACCGCCGCGCACGCCGCGCTCTTCGCGGTAATGCTTATTTACGCGTCGGCGGCTGTCATCAACGTGTTCATTCCCGACACGGGCGCGCGCTATCCGAACCTGCTGACCGAACCGACGAAGCTCGTCCACGATTTCTCCCACTGCTTCAAAGTCCTGTGGCGCGACAAACTCGCGCAGATCGCGCTGTGGGTCACGACGCTGCTCTGGGGCGCGGCCGTCACGCTGCAACTGCTCGTGCTCAAGTGGGCCGACGCGAACCTCGGTCTGACGCTATCGAAGGCCGCTTTGCTGCAGGGCGTGACGGGCGTGGGCATCGCGCTCGGCGCCGTCGCGGCGTCCGCGTGGATCGTGCTGCGCCAGTCGCTCAGGGTGCTTCCGGTCGGCGTGATGATCGGCGCGGTCGCGGTCGCGATGGCCTTCTACAACAAGGACCTCTTCCCGGCTGGCGCGGGCGTGCAGATCGGCCCCTTTTTCGCGCCCGCGTACATCCTGATGGCCTATCCGCTGATGATCGCGCTCGGCGGCCTGTCCGGCTTTTTCATCGTGCCGATGAACGCGATCCTCCAGCATCGCGGCGCGACGCTGCTTTCCGCAGGACATTCGATCGCCGTGCAGAACTTCAATCAGAACCTCGCCGTGCTGTCGATGCTCGGCGCCTACGCGCTGTTCCTGACGGTCAAGGTTCCGGTGCAATGGATCATCGTCGTGTTCGGCCTTTTCGTGTGCCTGATGATGGCGCTCGCGATGCGCCGCCACATGCAGAACGAGCGGGAAACGGACCTGGTTGCGCTCGTCGAGGAATGAACCTTGCTCGACGGTGTATTCTGGGTTCATACCCCCGCACCTGCCGACGAGGACAAGCGGGAGGGAACGCGGGCGGCGGGGCCAAGTCGTAATGTTGCATAGCGGTTGTAAGCGGCGCGCCGGGCATTTGCGCACGACACGAGGCGACAACAACGAACCCGGCGTGATTCTTCCTCGGCAACGTCAATAAGGAGCATGGAAAATGGGATTGTTCACACGTTCGACGCTCGACAGCACAATCAATGGCGCCGCCGATGTCGGCCAGCGCGCGGTGCGCGGTGCGAGCGACGCGGTCGATTCGGCCAGCGGCCAGTTGCGCAGCCTGCTCGACGATCTGGAAAGTTCGATTCAGAACGCGAAGGACATCGATGCGGACAAACTGCGTAAAGAATTGCAATCGAAGCTCAAAACCGCGCGCTCGCAGATGAACGGCGCGGGCGGCGCGATCTCCGGCAAACTGGGCGACGCCGCCGGTTATGCCGACGACTTCGTGCATGACAAGCCGTGGCATACGCTCGGCGCGGTGGCGGGACTCGCATTGCTGGTCGGTTATCTGGCCGGGCGCGCGTGACGCGGCCTGACTATCTTCTTCGGTAAGCGCCGCCGGAACGGACCCGCGTTCGTTCCGGCGCCCTCACTACAAGTGTGCGCGAGCGACGCGCATCGATCATCGTTGGCCATTCGGCCGACTCGCGCTCATCCCGTGACAGGTTAAACTCATGCCCTATCGGCTGATCGGTGGCCGGCGCACGTCGCGCCCGGCCGTCTCGCCGCATACGCTTCCACAGCACGCACGATGGGCAATCACACGGCAACTCCCGACACCTCTTCCGACACCGCGCCGCTCGCGGACCTGTCGCAGCACACGCCGATGATGCAGCAGTATTTGCGCATCAAGGCGGAGCATCCCGGCACGCTCGTTTTCTACCGGATGGGCGACTTCTACGAGCTTTTCTTCGACGATGCCGAGAAGGCCGCGCGCCTGCTCGATCTCACGCTCACGCAACGCGGCGCGTCGGGCGGCAATCCGATCCGTATGGCGGGCGTGCCGCATCACGCGTGCGAGCAATATCTGGCGAAGCTCGTGAAGCTGGGCGAATCGGTGGCGATCTGCGAACAGATCGGCGATCCAGCGACATCGAAAGGGCCGGTCGAGCGCAAGGTAGTGCGCGTCGTCACGCCGGGCACGCTCACCGATGCCGCGCTGCTCTCCGACAAGAGCGATGTCTATCTGCTCGCGCTCTGCCCGGCGCACAACCGGCGCGGCGTGGTGACGAGCGTCGGGCTCGCGTGGCTGAATCTCGCGAGCGGCGCGCTGCGCCTCGCGGAAGTCGCGCCGGGGCAAGTGAGCACGGCGCTCGAGCGCATTCGTCCCGCGGAGACGCTCATCGCCGATTCGATCACCGACGTTCAGTCGTCGCTAGGCGTAACGCATCCCGGCGCGACCACGCGCGTGCCGGCCTGGCACTTCGACGTCGGTTCCGGCACGCAACGGCTGCGCGAACAGCTCGATGTCGCGAGCCTCGACGGCTTCGGCGCGCAGACGCTCACGTGTGCATGCGGCGCGGCGGGCGCGCTGCTGCTCTACGCCGCCGCGACGCAAGGCCAGCAGTTGCGCCACGTGCGCAGCCTGAAGGTCGAGTACGAATCGGAGTACATCGGGCTCGATCCCGCCACGCGGCGCAATCTCGAACTCACGGAAACCCTGCGCGGCACCGAATCGCCGACGCTGTTCTCACTGCTCGACACCTGCTGCACGACGATGGGCAGCCGCCTGTTGCGTCACTGGCTGCATCATCCGCCGCGTGATGCATCGGTCGCGCAGGCGCGCCAGCAAGCGATCGGCGCCTTGCTCGACGCGCCCGCGAACGCCGGGCTCGACACGCTGCGCGGCGCGCTGCGCAAGATCTCGGACATCGAGCGCATCACGGGCCGCCTCGCGTTGCTATCGGCGCGGCCGCGCGATTTGTCGAGCCTGCGCGACACCTTCGCCGCGCTGCCGGATCTGCGCGCGCTGGTTGCGGGCATGGCGGCGCATACATTGGCGCTGGGACGCATCGACGCGGCGCTCGAACCGCCGCATGAATGTCTCGATCTCCTGACGAATTCGATCGCGCCCGAGCCGGCCGCGCTGATTCGCGACGGCGGCGTGATCGCGCGCGGCTACGATCCCGATCTCGACGAATTGCGCGATATTTCGGAGAACTGCGATCAGTTCCTGATCGATCTCGAAACACGCGAGCGCACGCGCACGGGCATCGCGAATCTGCGCGTCGAGTACAACAAGGTGCATGGCTTCTATATCGAAGTCACGCGCGGGCAGACCGACAAGGTGCCCGACGACTATCGCCGCCGTCAGACGCTCAAGAACGCCGAGCGCTACATCACGCCAGAGCTGAAGACGTTCGAGGACAAGGCGCTGTCGGCGCAGGAGCGCGCGCTCGCACGCGAACGCGCGCTGTACGACGCGCTGCTGCAAAGCCTGCTGCCCTTCATCGCGGATTGCCAGCGTGTGGCGGGTGCGCTCGCGGAACTCGATCTCCTGTGCGCGTTTGCCGAACGCGCCCGCGCGCTCGACTGGGTCGCGCCGGAATTCACCGCAAATGCGGGCATCGATATCGAACAGGGCCGGCATCCGGTCGTCGAGGCGCAGGTCGAGCAGTTCATCGCGAATGACTGTTGCCTGAGCGACGAGCGCAAGCTGCTGCTCATCACCGGCCCGAACATGGGCGGTAAATCGACCTTCATGCGGCAGACCGCATTGATCGCGCTGATGGCTTACGTCGGCAGCTACGTGCCCGCAAAGCGCGCGCGTTTCGGCGCGCTCGACCGCATCTTCACGCGCATCGGCGCGGCGGACGATCTCGCGGGCGGACGCTCGACGTTCATGGTCGAGATGACCGAAGCGGCGGCGATCCTCAACGACGCGAGCGCATCGAGCCTCGTGCTGATGGACGAGATCGGTCGCGGCACATCGACCTTCGACGGCCTCGCGCTCGCCTGGGCGATCGCGCGGCATCTGCTGATGCACAACGCCTGCTACACGCTCTTCGCGACGCACTATTTCGAGCTCACGCAACTGCCGGCGGAATTCGCGCAGGCCGCAAACGTGCATTTGTCGGCGGTCGAGCACGATCACGGTATCGTGTTTCTGCATGCGGTGAGCGAAGGCCCGGCCAATCAGAGTTACGGCCTGCAGGTCGCGCAGCTCGCGGGTGTGCCGGCTGCGGTGATCCGTGCGGCGCGCAAGCATCTCGTGCATCTGGAGCAGCAGTCGATCGGCCATCCCACTGCGCAGTTCGATCTGTTCGCGAGCCAGCCATACGCGCCTTACGAAGACGAGCCGCCGCACGAAGACAAAGACGAAGACGAAGCGAAGGCCGAGACGCCCGAACATCCGGCGATGCAGAAGCTGCGCGCGCTGGACCCGAACGAACTGCGTCCGCGCGATGCGCTCGATCTGCTTTACGAACTGCATGAACTGGCGAACGCTCCGCCGGATGCGTCGCGTTGAGCGTGCCGTCGCAGCCGCGTTAGTCTGCGGCGCGCTCCTCTTCGGCACGCAGCGGCAGGCGCATGCGCAGGGCAATACGCTCGGCTTCGCCGTGATGGCCGATGCGCTTACCCGCCCCGCCGACGAAACGCCCGTGCGCCGCATGCTCGATGCGATCGGGCGCGACGGCAGCATCGCGTTCATCGTTTACGACGGGAATCTCAAGGGCGCTGGCGAACCATGCCGCGACAGCGTCTATCAGTCGCGGCACGACGTGCTGGACGCGTCGCGCACGCCGCTGGTGCTGCTGCTCGGCCAGCACGACTGGGCCGATTGCAGCAGCGCGCATGCGGGCGCCTACGATCCGGTCGAACGGCTCGATTTCGTCCGTCAGCTCTTTTTCGCCGATGCGACCGCGCTCGGACAAAGCTCGCTCACGCTATCGCGGGAAAGCGATGTCGCGCGTTTTCGCACGTTCCGGGAAATCGTGCGCTGGCAGGCGCAAGGCATCGCGTTCATCGGCCTCAATGTGCCGAGCCCGAACAACCACTATCTGACCGCGGGCGGGCGCAACGGCGAGTTCGAAGACCGCGCCGTCGCGACGTCCTTCTGGCTCGAACACGCGGCGGAATCGGCGCGGCGCAGCGAGATGCGAGCGCTCGTCGTGATCCTTCAGGGCGATCCGGACTTCTCGCGCTACGAACGCCGCGAGCGCTTCGCGTGGCTGCGTTTCTCGCACTCGAACCAGCCCCGCGATGGCTTCCTCGAACTCAAGCGCAGCCTCGTGAAGGCGGCGGAGATTTTTCGCGGGCCGGTGATCGTGATTCACGGCACCGATGCGCCCGAGCCGAATGGTTTTCACATCGACCAACCTTTGCGCAACGACAAGGGCTTGATCGTCACGAATCTCACGCGCGTGGCGATAGCATTTAAAAAGCCGCAATCGCAATGGCTCGAAGTGCAAAGCGATGCGCAATGGCATCCACCGTTTCGGCTGCGCGTGCGCGATGTGAAGGAGACTCGGGTGCGCGAACCGGTTGCGCCGACATCCGATGTGCCCGCGCAATCGAGCACGCCTTACGTACCTTATCCGGATGCCTATCCGACGCCGTCTTCCGCGCCGCCGCCCACGTTGCCCGCGTCGCTGCCGCCCGCCCTGCCGCGCAACGATCTGCCCGAGTCTCTGCCCGCGCCGCCTTCGATGCCGCTACCGGCCTCCGACCTGCCGCCGATCCTCACGCCGCCGCAATCCTCGCCGCCGCCGTCCTTGTCACCGCAGTCTTTGCCACCGATTTATCCCGTGCCAGCGGCGCCTGCGAGTGGCGTCGGCAAATAAAAAAGCGCAGCCCCCGGCTGCGCTTTCTTTCTTCGGCCGATGCGCTCAATGCAGCGTCGGCCCTGCGTTCTTGCGCGGTTCGTCGTCATCGTCGTCTTCGTCTTCGTCGACGACGTGCAGGCCGTCCGCGCCATGCGCGTGCTGATGTTCGATCTCGTCTTCGGTCGCCGAGCGCACTTCCTGCACCGACAACGCGAAGCGCAGCGCCATGCCCGCGAGCGGATGATTGCCGTCGAGCACGACCTTGTCTTCGGCGACATCGGTAACGGTATAGATGAGCGAATCGATGTCGTCGTCGCCATCTTCGGGCGTGCCTTCGAACTGCATGCCGACTTCCAGCGGCTCCGGAAAACGGTTGCGCTCTTCGATCTTCACGAGCTCGGGATCGTACTCGCCGAATGCGTCCTGCGGTTCGAGCTGGATCATCGTTTCATAGCCGGCTTCGTGACCGTCGAGCGCTTCCTCGATCTTGGGGAACGTGCCATCATAGCCGCCGTGCAGATAGACCATCGGCTCGTCGCTCTCCTCGATCAGATTGCCTTGCGCATCCGATAGCTTGTACGCGACCAAAACGACAGTGTCTTTCGCAATTTTCATTGGATCCTCCAAGATACAAGCCTCGATTATACGATGCCCAAGCGGCCCCACCACGCAACACCGATCCCCGTTTCCGGCCTTCACAGGCATGCTCGCGCGCCTCTTCCGGACGAACCCACGCCCTTGTTGGGCAACCGCACGCCGCGACAGTTCATGCGGCGTTACTGGCAGAAAAAGCCACTTTTGATTCGCCAGGCTTTTCCCGATATCGCGGCTCCGCTCACGCGTGACGAACTCTTCGAACTCGCCGATCTCGACGACGTCGAGGCCCGCCTGATCACGCATTTTCGCAAGACGTGGAATCTCGAGCACGGCCCTTTCGCCCCCGACGAACTGCCTTCCGTGAAGAAGCGCGAGTGGACGCTGCTCGTCCAAGGCGTGAACCTGCACGACGATCGGGCGCACGCGCTGATGAACCGTTTCCGCTTCATTCCGGACGCGCGCCTCGACGATCTGATGATCTCCTATGCAACCGATGGCGGCGGTGTGGGACCGCACTTCGACTCTTACGATGTCTTCCTGCTTCAGGTTCATGGCAAGCGCCGCTGGCGCATCGGCGCACAGCGCGATCTCTCGCTAAAACCCGGATTGCCGTTGAAAGTTTTACAGCACTTCGAGCCCGAAGAAGAGTGGCTGCTGGAGCCCGGCGACATGCTGTACCTTCCGCCGCACGTCGCGCACGACGGTATCGCCGAGGGCGAATGCATGACGGCGTCGATCGGCTTTCGCGCGCCCTCCGCGCACGAGCTGACGGCGCAGTTCCTCTATCACCTCGCCGAGCGCACAGGCGATGCGCCCGACAGCGGCCGCGCAAGCGCGCGCTATCGCGATCCGGGTCAGGACGCCGTGTCGAATCCGGCGGCGCTGCCGGCGCTTCTCGTCGAACGCGTTGGCGCGATCCTTGCGAACGTCGACTGGAACGAAAAGGACATCGGCGAGTTTCTGGGTACTTATTTGAGCGAGCCGAAAGCCAACGTCGTATTCGACTCGCCCGAACGCGCGTTGAATGAGCAAAAATTTGTAGAGCGAGCAAAAAAAACGGGCGTAGAACTCGATAGAAAGACTATTTTGCTCTACCACGCGAGGTCATATTTCGTAAATGGGGAACCGGCGGCGATGTCGTCGAAGCTGAAAAAGTGGCTCCCTGAATTGGCCGATACACGGCGTCTGGAGGCGAAACGCTTTGTAACACTTACAGACGATTCGTCAATGACAGCGCTGCTACACGAATGGTATCGTGCGGGCTGGATTCAGACAGGCGCTTTGCCTTGACAGGCTTGCGTTTAAGAGACTTGCCGACAGGCTGCGGATGGTAAAATCATGCTGTTCCGCAATATGAAAGTTTGTATGAGAAAGACAACGTATCGTCCCCTGATTTATCGACGGTCGTTACGAAAGTGCCTATAATTTCCGGCCAAGCCGTAGGAAGTCTCACACAAAATAGAATTGTGAGTCTCCACAGCGGCCCAGGTCGGTGTTGGAGCACACATTACCGGTACTTTGCGCTGTTGCTTACCTTTAACCATAAAAGGACGTGATCATGAAGAAATCCCTCCTCGTAGCATCCCTGTTGGCTGCTGTTGCTCTGGCTGCATGCAACAAGTCTAGCGAAACGGCTGCTCCGAGCGCTGCAAGCGATACGTCGGCGGCTTCGGCTCCGGCTGCTGCTGCTTCGGACGCAAACGCTGCTGCATCGAGCGCTTCGGCCGCCGCAAGCGACGCAGCATCGGCTGCTGGCGCGGCTTCGGACGCTGCCGCTTCGGCTGCTGCCCCGGCATCGGGCGCAAGCCAGTAAGGCTTGTCGGCGCTCTATCGCAGCGCCACGTGACAGGCCGCTCCATGCGGTCTGCCAACGAAAAAACCGGCTCTTGGGCCGGTTTTTTCGTTTCTGCTTTCTGCAAGTTTTTACGCCAGGCGCGCCGCGTCTAGAGCACGAGCCAGTCGAAGCCTTCGGCTTGCGTCGCCACCACGACATCGATCGCCGACGCGCCCAGCACCGCCGCCAGCGCCGCCTGCGCGAGATGCGGCAGGTTGTTCTGCTGGCTGAGATGAGCAGCCACGAGATGACGCAGCCTGGAACGATCGAGCGATGCCAGTATCGCCGCCGCCGCCTCGTTGTTCAGGTGTCCGTGATTCCCGCCGATGCGTGCCTTGAGCGAAGGCGGATAGCGGCTCCCGGCGAGCATCTCGACATCGTGATTGGATTCGAGCACGAGCGCGTCGCAGCCGGTCAGCACGTTCGTGATATGCGGCGTGGAGACACCGACGTCCGTCAGCACGCCGAGGCGGCACGCGCCGTCGGAGAAGACGTATTGCAACGGCTCCCGGGCGTCGTGAGGCACGGTATAGGGCAGCACGCTCAGATCGCCGATAGCGACGCTCTCGTCGCCCCATAACACGTTGAGTTCGACGTCGGCTTCATCGGCGCCGGTCGCGCGTGCCGTGCCCCAGCTCATATGCAGCGGAATGGACCATTTTCGTGCGAGCGTCAGCGCGCTGCCGATATGGTCCGTGTGCTCGTGCGTAATGACGATGGCATCGAGATCCTCCACACGGCAGTTCAGGCGCTCGAGACGGCGCACAACTTCCTTGCCGGAGAATCCGCAATCGAGCAGCACGCGCGTGGTGGTCGTGCCGCTCGATGCCTCGACGAGCAACGCATTGCCCTCGCTGCCGCTGCCGAGACTGGCGAATCTCACGATGTCTTCGGCATGTCGTTTAGTTCAACTGCGCGTGCAGCAACGAAACGATGCGCTGCGCATCGGACGAGGTGTCCGGCTGGCCGTTCGCATCGACGACGCCGACTTGCGTCACGGAGTCCGCCTTCGGCTTCACGTTGACGAGGAACTGGCGCGTGGGCTTCGGCGTGTTGCTCGAGAACATCTTGCCGAAGAGCCCTTCCTTCTTCAGCTCGGCCATCGAATCGGAGAAATGCACGTAGTAGATGCCCTTCTCGCGATCGCGATTGTCGACCGTGAAGTTCGTGCGGTCGAGCGCGAGACCGACGCGCAGCCACGCACGATCAAACGGCTCGGCGAGATCGAGCGTGGAGCCGTTCGTGCCCGCGTCCACCGCCACCTTCGCGCCCGCCGGACGCGCATCGGCAATCAGCTTCTTCGACTGGTCTTCGGTCAGGCCGAACTTCTGCATCAGCTTGCCGAGGACCGCGGATTCGAGCGCCGGATTGCGCGGACGGGCTTCCCAACGCGAAGACGTCTTGTCCTGACCGGTCAGCACTTCTTCCATCGCGCTGTGCGTGATCGAGATGTCGGTCGAGCCGTCCGATGCGCGATCCACCTGCGTGCGGAACATGTCGCGCGTGCCCGACGAATACGCGAAGTCGAGCAGCTTGCCCACGCTGTTCCTGAACCAGTCGTTCGGAATGTTCGCGCGGTTCTCGGCCCAATCGGTCGCCATGATGCCGGTCTGCGGCGCGTCGGTCTTGAGCGTGAAGCCGTTCTCTTCCCAGAACTCCTTGGTCGGGCCCCAGACCTGATCGGGCGAGCGGCCATCGACCACGAGCCAGCGGCGATCGCCGTCCTTCTCGACGTGCATGCCGAAAGGATCTTGCGCCGTCGGCACGCCGAGCGTCGCGTTGCCCGCCGGCGTGACCGCGCGCTCTGCGCCGCCGCCGAGCGCGTTCACCTTGGGCGGCGCGGCATAGCGCTGGCTGATGTCGGCCGTGCTGAGATCAGACGGCACGCTGAGCGCTGGTGCGGTTTCAGCAGCCTTGTAGTTGACGCGATCCGGCGCGAGCCAGTCGTTGAGCGTGTCGCAACCCGCGAGCGCGAAAACTGCGCCGGCGCCGAGCGACAGCACGCTCAGGCGTTTGGCTTGCGTAAGAAAAGCGGAACGTTTCATGAGGTCCTTCTTTGCTGCTGATGACGCATTGCCTTGCGACCATCCCGTTCGAGCCGGGCAGGTCGGCGAAGCCAATACGAGGCCAAAGCGAGGCCAACGAGCGGCGGTGGATGACTGAAGGTGTGGTTCAATTCGATCACTTGCGGCGGCGCGGTATTTCGATTCCTTGTGGCTTGGCGCGCCGCCTCACGTGATCAGGCGAGAAGGCCGGACTCGCGCAACGCGTCACGCACGACGTCGTGATAGCGCGCATCGAGCGGCGTGAGCGGCAGACGGATGCCGCCTTCCATGCGGCCCAGTTCGGCGAGCGCCCACTTGGCCGGAATCGGATTCGATTCGCAGAAGAGTTGCTTGTGCAGCGACAGCAGCTTCAGATGGATGCGGCGCGCGGTGATGGCGTCGCCTTCCAGCGCGGCGCGGCAAAGCTGGCTCATTTCCTTCGGTGCGACGTTCGCCGTCACCGAGATATTGCCGTGACCGCCGAGCAGCATCAACGCGATGGCCGTGGGATCGTCGCCGCTGAAAATGCTGAACTGCGCCGGTGCGTGCTTGATCAGATGCGCGGCGCGGTCGATGTTGCCCGTCGCTTCCTTCACACCGATGATGCCCGGCACGACGGCGAGACGCAGGATCGTCTCGTTGCTCATGTCGGCAACTGTGCGGCCCGGCACGTTGTAGAGAATGACCGGAAGATCGACGGCTTCGGCGATCGCCTTGAAGTGGCGATACATGCCTTCCTGCGTCGGCTTGTTGTAATACGGAACGACTTGCAGCGTGGCGTCGGCGCCGACCTTTTTCGCGTGCTTCGAGAGTTCGATGGCTTCCGCGGTCGAATTGCCGCCCGCGCCCGCGATGATCGGAAAGCGCCTGGCCGCATGCTCGACCGCCGTCTGAATCATCAGGATGTGCTCTTCGACCGACAAAGTGGCCGACTCGCCGCTCGTGCCCACCACGACGATACCGTTCGAG
Source organism: Caballeronia arvi (assembly GCF_001544695.2). GTDB lineage: Bacteria > Pseudomonadota > Gammaproteobacteria > Burkholderiales > Burkholderiaceae > Caballeronia > Caballeronia arvi. The sequence goes on along the minus strand of NZ_FCOM02000007.1, from coordinate 170,544 downwards.
CCCTGTTCGACGTGCCAGTCGACCAGTTTTCGAAACGCCGGCAGATCGAGACTACCGTCCTCGTGCATCGGTGTGACGATGGCAGGGATGCTGCCGCGGATCTGGATGCCGCCGTGTGTTCCGTTTGTCATGAAACTCTATGAATTTAATCGAAAATTTAATCGCGAAAAGCGATATTACGCGATTGTAGCGGATTAGCCGGTCAACGCGTAACGTGGCGGACCCGGGGGTGTGTTACCAATCGTGAGCACACTTTCCGCTGACTGAGGCTCGGAAACGGCGCAGATTCGCTGCACGTAGGCAGCACGCGGGTCTTCGACGAATCCGTCCTCGTACGCGATCACGCGCAGACGGCCGCGCACGGCATCCAGCAGTTCGCCGGGCCGAAGCAGGAAGGCAGGATTAGACGGTTTGCCGATGCTGCCGTTGCCCACCGCGAAGGTTTCGTAGATCAGCACGCCGCCGGGCGCGAGCGCGTCGGTGAGATGACCGAACAGCGGCCGATGCAGGTAGTTCGTGACGACGACCACATCGAAGGTGCGGTTTTCCGGAAACGGCCACGGCGCGCCTTCAATGTCCGCTGTCAGCGTCTCGATGCCCGCGCACGCGTGCATCGACGCAAGCGCGCCGGCGTCGCGATCGATCGCGAGCACGCGGTTCCCGAGCGACGCGAACCAGCGCGCATGGCGCCCGCTGCCCGCGGCGACGTCGAGCACCGTGCCGCCGGGCGCGGCGAGATGCGCCCAGCGTGTGACCCAACCGCTTGGCGCGCTTTCCATCAGTTGTAGGAAAGGCCCATCGTCTCGCGCACGTCGCGCATCGTTTCGGTGGCGAACTTGCGGGCCTTGTCGCAGCCGTCCGCGACGATCGCGCGCAACAGCGACGGATCATCCATGTACTTCTGCGCGCGCTCGAGCATCGGCTGCTGCTCGCGCAGGATGCCTTCGATCACCGGCTGCTTGCATTCCAGACACCCGATGCCCGCGCTACGGCAGCCCTTCTGCACCCACTTGTGCGTCTCTTCGTCGGTGTAGACCTCGTGCAGCTTCCACACCGGGCACTTGTCCGGATCGCCCGGATCGGTGCGGCGCACGCGCGCCGGGTCAGTCGGCATCTTGCGGACTTTCTGCTCGATGGTCGCGGCATCTTCACGCAAGCCGATGGTATTGCCGTAGGACTTCGACATCTTCTGGCCATCGAGGCCCGGCATGCGCGACGCTTCCGTCAGCAACACCTGGGGCTCGACCAGGATGATCTTGCGCGAGCCTTCCAGATAGCCGAAAAGGCGCTCGCGATCGTTCATCGACAGGCTTTGCGATTCCTGCAGCATCGCGCGGGCTTGTTCGAGCGCTTCGTCGTCGCCTTCCTGCTGATACGCGACGCGCAGCTCGTGATACAGCTTCGAGCGCTTGCCGCCGAGCTTCTTCGCGGCTTCCATCGCCTTCTCCTCGAAACCCGGCTCGCGGCCATAGAGATAGTTGAAGCGGCGGGCGATTTCGCGCGTCATTTCGACGTGCGGCACCTGATCCTCGCCGACCGGCACCAGCGACGCGCGGTACAACAGGATGTCGGCCGCCATCAGCACCGGATAGCCGAGGAAGCCGTACGTATCGAGATCCTTTTCCTTCAGCTTCTCGATCTGCTCCTTGTAGGTCGGCACGCGTTCGAGCCAGCCGAGCGGCGTACCCATGCCGAGCAGCAGCGAGAGCTCGGCGTGCTCCGGCACGCGGCTCTGGATGAAAAGCGTGGCCTGCGCCGGATCGATGCCCGACGCCAGCCAGTCGATGAGCACCTCCCAGACGTTTTTCTCGATGACCTCGGGCGTCTCGTAGTGCGTCGTAAGCGCGTGCCAGTCGACCACCGCGAAGAAGCACGGATACTCGGACTGCAGCCGCACCCAGTTTTTCAGCACGCCGTGATAGTGGCCGAGGTGCAGCGACCCGGTGGGCCGCATGCCGGAGAAGATACGGTCAGGGAACATGATGTTATGGAAATAGTGAAGCGAGGGGATTCAGGATGGCCGACACCGCCGAATAGCCGACATGCACGAGCGGCCCGAGCCAGAAGCGCGTCAGCACGCCCGTGACGACGAGCGCCATCACGATGAAGAAGCCGTAAGGCTCGAGCTTGGAGAAGGCGATCGATGCGCGCACCGGCAGAAGCGCCATGACGACCCGGCCGCCGTCGAGGGGCGGCAGCGGGAAGAGATTGAGCACGCCGAGCACGAGGTTCACGCTGATGCCGGCCTGCGCCATGCCCGTGAAAAATGGCTCATCGACGTGATAGGCCCTGAGCAGAACGAACACGACGCCCCAGACGATCGCCTGCACGAAGTTGCTGCCGGGGCCGGCCGCGGCGACCCACAGACTGCCCCAGCGCGGATTGCGCAGATTGCCGAACGCCACCGGCACGGGCTTCGCGTAGCCAAACATGAATGCGCCGCTCGTCACGAAATACAGGACGATCGGAATCACGATCGTGCCGATCGGGTCGATGTGGCGCATCGGGTTCATGGAGACGCGGCCCAGCACATAGGCCGTGTTGTCGCCGAGCAGCCGCGCGGCATAGCCATGCGCGGCCTCGTGCAGCGTGATCGCGAAGATCACCGGGAGCGCGTAGACCGCGATGGTTTGTATCAGGGAAGGATCCATAGCGCGTTATTGTATCAAGCAGGCAGGTCTCGACAGACGCGCGCGGCGGGTCCGGGCGCGCACAATTTCGCCCTCGACCCATGCCGGAGCACGTATTCGGGAATTACGCCCGTGTGCGCTACTGCGCGGCGCCTACGCCGTGAGCCCGAACGGTTCGAGACTGCCTCTCCCCGCGCGCACGAGCACTGGCTCCCCCGAAGAAAGATCGATCACCGTGGATGGCTCCGCCGGGCACGCGCCCGAATCGATGACCAGCTCGATCTGCTTTTCCAGCCGCTCGCGGATTTCTTCGGGATCGTTGAGTGGCTCGGTGTCGGGCGGCAGGATCAGCGTCGATGCGAGCAGCGGCTCGCCGAGCGCTTCCAGCAGATCGAGCGTGATCCGGTGATCCGGCACGCGCAGTCCGATCGTCTTGCGCGACGGATGCGACAGCCGGCGCGGCACTTCCTTCGTCGCCTGCAGCACGAACACGTAGGGCCCCGGCGTCACCGATTTGATCAGCCGGTATTGCTGGTTATCGACCATCGCGAAATTCGACAGCTCGGAGAGATCGCGCACCAGCAGCGACAGCAGTTGCTTGTCGTCGATGCCGCGGATGCGTCGCAATCGCTCGACCGCGTCCTTGTCGTCGAGATGGCAGGCGAGCGCGTAGCTCGAATCGGTCGGCAACGCGACGAGCCCGCCGCCACGGATGATCTCCGCGGCCTGGTTCATGAGCCGCGGCTGCGGATTGTCCGGATGAATGCGAAAGAATTGAGACATGGCGACGCCTTATTGTTTCGATCGTTATCGAAAAGGCGGCGCGCGGCGCGGACCGCGCATGCTCACGCGCCTTCCCGGATGGTGCGTGCGGAAAATACCGTTGATGCAAAGACCGTGCGCGCGCGGCAAAGAAATGCGCGCCGAGGGAGGCTAAAGCCAGCGCTCCCAGACGGGCGTGAGATCGTCGGGCAGCGGCGGAAGCTTGCCCAGATCGACGCGCCCTTCGCCCGCGCCGTGAAAGTCAGACCCGCGCGACGCCTCGAAGCCGTAGCGGCGCGCGACATCGGCGTATTCGCGGTATTGATCGGGTGTGTGACTGCCCGTCACGACCTCGATCGCACGGCCGCCGAGCTGAATGAATTCGTCGAAGAACGCGGCGAATTCGACCGGCGTGTAATCGTAGCGGCCGGGATGCGCGATGATCGGCTCGCCGCCCGCCTCCTTGATCCACTTCATTGCGTCCGCAAGCTTCGCCCAGCGATGCCCGACGAAACCCGGCTTGCCGTCGCCGAGATAGCGCGCGAAGACGTCGGAAGTCGATTGCGCATAGCCCGCCTCGACCAGATAACGCGCGAAATGGGTGCGCGAGATCATGTCGGGGTCGTCCGTGTAGCGCAGCGCGCCTTCATGGCAATTCGGAATGCCGATCGCGTCGAGCGCCTCGCCGATCGCCACGCCGCGCGCCGCGCGCCCGTTGCGCGTGGACGCGAGCCCGCAAAGCAGCGCTTCGTTGGCCGGATCGACGTTCATGCCGACGATATGCACCGTGCGCGACGCCCACGTCACCGAAATCTCGACGCCCGCGAGGTAGCCCATGCCCAGCGCCTCGGCCGCCTTGCGCGCTTCGTCCTGCCCGCCCAGCTGATCGTGATCCGTGAGCGACCAAAGCGTCACGCCGTTCGCATGCGCGCGCGCCGCGACCTCGGCGGGCGCGAACTGGCCGTCGGACACGGTGGAGTGGCAATGCAGATCGGCGTTCATCGTGGACTCTTGGGTTTCAATGACATTCTAACTGTAACGGCATGACACGCCGGTTATGTAATGCCTGCCTTCACGCGCAGAATGCCTCGACGAGCGCGGCGACGCGTTCCGGCTGGTCGTGATGGATCATGTGGCCGGCGTCGTCGACGATTTCCTCGCGCCAGTCGGGAAAAGCGGCAAAGCGCGTCTTGAACTCGGCGACGGGCGTCTCACCCGCGAAAGCCGCGAGCGTCGGCGAATCTTTGGCTTCGACGTGCAGCACCGGCGCCGCGACGCGCGCCCACGCCGCGGTGACCTCGTCCAGCCGGTACAAGGTCGGTCCACGCAACTTGTGCGCCGGATCGGCGAGCAGATGAAAACGCCCGTCCGCTTCCTGGCGCGACCAGTGCTGGGCGAGATAGCGCGCACGGGCGAGCGGCAGACGCGGATTCGTGCGGATCAGCCGATCGGCGACTTCGTCGAGGCTCGCGTAGCTGCGCAGCGCGGGCGGCACGCGCAGATCGTCGAGCCATTGCGTGAGACGCCCTGGCGACTGCGACGGGCGCATCGCTGGCAGGCCGAAGCCTTCGAGATCGACTACGCGGCGCACGCGCGAGGGCCGCACGCCCGCATAGAGCAGCGCCACGTTCGCGCCCATGCTGTGACCGACGAGATTCGCCGGCGCGCCCGGCGCGTAGCGGTCGAGCAACAGGTCGAGATCGGCGAGATAGTCGGGGAAGTAATAGTGGCCGCCGCCCTTTTCCGCGACAGGCCAGTCGGACAGACCGAAGCCGCGTGCGTCGGGCGCGAGCACTTGCCAGTCGCCGGCGAGCGCATCGACGACGAACTGGAACGACGCCGAAACGTCCATCCAGCCGTGCAGCATGAACAACATGGGGGCGTCGGGCGAACCCCAGCGGCGCACGTGCAGACGCACGCCGCGCGCATCGACGAAATCGGAACGCGATTCTTTCATGGTCACGTCTCGCATCGGTTGCAAAAAAATATGATCGTTCGATTATAGCGGCGCTGCCCTACTTCGCATCGTCGAGGCCGGCGAGCGCGCGCAGTTCGGCTTCGTCGAAACCGGCGTCGCGGCGCGCGTCGAAGTTGAACGGCCCACGCAGCTTCGGCGCGTGATATTGCTCCGCGAGGCGTTCGTAAGTCGGGTGCGGATCGATGCCTTGGCCGTCGCAGAGAAAGCGGAACCAGCGATTGCCGATCAGCACGTGGCCGATCTCGTCGCGCAGGATCACATCGAGAATGGCTGCCGATGCGTGATCGCCCGCCTGCGCGAGACGCTTTCTGATTGGCGGCGACGCGTCCAGCCCGCGCGCCTCAAGTGTGCGCGGCACGAGCGCCATGCGCGCGAGCACGTCGCCGCGCGTGCGTTGCGCCATCTCCCAAAGGCCGTCGTGCGCCGGAAAATCGCCGTATGTATGGCCGAATTCGGCGAGCCGCGCGCTCAGAAGCGAGAAATGATGTGCTTCCTCCGCCGCCACTTTCAACCAGTCGAGATAAAATTCACGTGGCATCAACGGGAAGCGCCAGACGGCATCGAGGGCCAGGTTGATCGCATTGAACTCGATGTGCGCAAGCGCGTGCAGCAGCACGGCGCGTCCCGCATCGGACTGCATGCTGCGGCGCTTCAGCGACGACGGCGCAACGAGTTCCGGCCGCGTGGGCCGGCCGGGCAAGTCGTCCGGCTCCTCGAACGTCGCGTCCGGATCGATGCGCACGGGCGCCGCGCGCACCGCGTCCCACAGCGCGCGGGCGTGCGCCGCCTTGAGCGCGGGCGCGTGTTCGCGCAGGATCTCGAGCGCCGCGTGACGCGCGCAGTTGTTGGCCTCAGGGGACATCGCAGGGTCGTGCATCGAACTATCTCGGAAACGGCGTCGAACGCGGCGGTCCGGCGGACGGATGTCGCAAACAGCTAAAATAGTAATCCCGGTGAGCGTCGCAAACCGCGCAACGATCGCGCGGCGAAACACGTCACGCCGCTCCGGCAGGCGCGCATTTTAGCGCCGCCGGCCGCGGCGCGCCCCGCGTCCCATCCTCACGACACCCCGCCTCAGGAGACAATGTGGCCATCTATAAACTCGGCGACGACGCCCCCACCATCCACGAAAGCGTGTTTCTCGCGGATACCGCGACGATCATCGGCCGCGTGACGCTCGAGGAAAACGCGAGCGTCTGGCCCGCCGCCGCCCTGCGCGGCGACAACGAGCCGATCGTCGTCGGGCGAGGCAGCAACGTGCAGGAAGGCGCCGTGCTGCACGCGGACCCGGGCTTTCCTCTGACGATCGAAAACGACGTCACCGTCGGCCATCAGGCGATGCTGCACGGCTGCACGATCAAGGAAGGCTCGCTGATCGGGATTCAGGCGGTGGTCTTGAATGGTGCGGTGATCGGCCGCAACTGTCTGGTTGGCGCGGGCGCCGTCGTCACCGAAGGCAAGGTGTTCCCGGACAACACGCTGATTCTCGGCTCGCCCGCGAAGGCCGTGCGGGAAATCGGCGAGGCGGACATCGCCCGCATGCGCGCGGCCACGGCAAGCTATGCCGACCGGCGCGAATACTACAAGGCGCAGCTCGTGCGCATCGGCTGAAGACCCGAAAGAACGGGCGAGCCTCAACACCCAAGGAAGAGTTGTGAACGACCAGTTGCAGAAATTCATGTTCAACGCGGCGCCCGTGCGCGGCGAGATCGTTTCGTTGCGTAACACGTGGCAGGAAGTGCTCGCGCGCCGTGCCTATCCGCCGGCCGTGCGCAACGTGCTCGGCGAGATGATGGCCGCGTGCGCGCTGCTGTCGGCGAATCTCAAATTCGACGGCACGCTCGTCATGCAGATCTACGGCGACGGCCCGGTGAAGATGCTGGTCGTGCAGTGCAACTCGAACCTGTCGCTGCGTGCCACGGCGAAGCTCGCAGAAGGCGCGGAAGCCGAGCTCGAAAGCGAGATGTCGCTTGCCGGGCTGCTGAACCGTCACGGGCGCGGGCGCTGCGTCATCACGCTCGATCCGGCCGACAAGAAGCCGGGACAGCAGCCGTATCAGGGCATCGTGCCGCTGTCGGGCGAGCACGGCCCGCTTTCGTCGATGGCCGAAGTCCTCGAGCACTACATGCACCACTCCGAGCAGCTCGACACGCGCTTGTGGCTCGCCGCGGACACGGATCGCGCGGTCGGCATGCTGTTGCAGAAGCTGCCGGGCGACGGCGGCATCGTCCCGCATCCGGGCGAGCACGACGCCGACACCTGGCAGCGCGTCTGCCATCTCGGCAGCACGCTTTCGACCGAAGAATTGCTGAAGGAAGAACCGGAGACGGTTTTCAAGCGCCTGTTCTGGCAGGAGAACGTGCAGCACTTCGAGCCGGCGGCGGCGCGCTTCCATTGCACGTGCTCGCGCGAGAAGGTGGGCGGCATGCTGAAGATGCTCGGTCGCGAAGAAGTCGACGGCGTGCTCGCGGAGCGCGGCGAGGTCGAAGTGCATTGCGAGTTCTGCAACCAGCGCTATGACTTCGACGCTGTCGACGTTGCGCAACTTTTTGTCGCAAAAGAACTCTCACAAGGCGTGAGCCCGGCGCCGGGACAACGGCACTGAACACGGCGCGAACCCTTGTCCGGCGGAGATGGCGGCGCGTTCATCGGGGCTTTGGCGGCACGGCGAATGATCGTCGCGCCCACCCGCGGCGGGTGTCTCGCGAAACCCGCCGCGCGCTATGATGAGAGTCTTACTTAGTTGTCCGACCCGCTGGAGGTCGCAAAATGAAACCCTCGACGTTCAACCGGAATCTCATGTCGTGTATCGCCGGCGCGGCGCTCCTCGCCGGCTGCGCGATGGACCCGCCCGGCCCTTCGCCGATCTATAGCCGTCTGCCCGACACGCCGCCTGCGTTGCAGCAGGCACTGACGCCGCAACAGCAGATGGAACGCTACAACGCCATCGACAAGCAGGCGCTCAACGAGTCGCAGCAGGCCGCCGCCGCGGGCAATGCCGCGAAGACGATGTCGCAGTTCTATGCACCCATGCCGGTCTCGGTGTATGGCGGATATTCGAGCGGCGGCTGGGGCGGCCCGTACTGGGGCACGGGCGTCGGATTCGGCACTGCCTGGTGAACGAGTCGGGAATACGTCCGCAGAAACAAAAATGGCGCGGTCGATCACCGCGCCATTTTTTATGCAGTTCGATAAAACCGCGCCGCTATTGAGCCGCGCCCTGCTGCTTCTTCGCTTCAGCCGCTTTTTCCTTCCGCGCCTTCTTGTCCAGATCGCGCAACTCCTGCTTCGAGCGCGAGACGGGGTTCGGCACCACGCGCAGCGGCGCTGCCGAGACCTGACCGCGCGTCGAGCCGTTCATGCCCGGCACGTTCGCGGAATTGACGGGCGCGGTTGAATTCGGCGAGACGAATTGCACGAAGACCTCGCTGTCCTTCACCATGCCCATTTCATAGCGCGCGCGCTCTTCCACGGCGGCGGTGCCTCCTTGCAGATCCTGCACTTCGCCCTGGACGCGCTCGTTGCGCAATCGCAGGTTCGTGTTCTTCTCCGTCTGCTGCGCAAGCTGCTGCTGCAATTCATGCACGCGCAGCCAGCCGCCGTGCCCCCACCAGAGCGGGTATTGGATCAACACCAGCAACAGAATCAGAACGACAGTTACGAGCCGCATTCACGTAGCCGAAATAAGCGCAGCCCGGCGGCCTCGATTGACTTCGAGAACCGTGGGCCGCGGGCTTCAAAAGATGACTTAACGTCCTTTATCGACTAAAGCGGCAAAAGCTTTAGCGCAAGTTGTAGAACGCCGACTTGCCGGGATAGCTAGCGATATCGCCGAGATCTTCCTCGATGCGCAGCAGCTGGTTGTACTTCGAGATGCGGTCGCTGCGCGACAGCGAGCCGGTCTTGATCTGGCCAGCGTTCAGGCCGACCGCGATATCCGCGATCGTCGAGTCTTCCGTTTCGCCCGAGCGGTGCGAGATCACAGCCGTGTAACCCGCGCGCTTGGCCATCTCGATGGCCGCGAAGGTTTCCGTCAGCGTGCCGATCTGGTTGATCTTGATCAGGATCGAGTTCGCGATGCCCTTCTCGATGCCTTCCTTCAGGATGCGCGTGTTGGTGACGAAGAGATCGTCGCCGACGAGCTGAATCTTCTTGCCGAGCTTGTCGGTCAGGATCTTCCAGCCTTCCCAGTCGCTTTCGTGCATGCCGTCTTCGATCGACACGATCGGGAACTTGTCTGCAAGCGTAGCCAGATAGTCCGCGAATTCGCCCGACGACAGTTGCAGGCCTTCACCGGCGAGCTGGTACTTGCCGTCGTGATAGAACTCGCTCGCCGCGCAGTCGAGCGCGAGCAGCACGTCTTCACCCGCGCGATAGCCGGCCTTCTCGATGGCTTGCAGGATGGTGGACAGGCACTCGTCGTTGCTGCCGAAGTTCGGCGCGAAGCCGCCTTCGTCGCCCACTGCCGTGCTCATGCCGCGCTCGGCGAGAATCTTCTTGAGCGCATGGAACACTTCCGCGCCGCAGCGCAGGGCTTCGCGGAACGTCGGCTGGCTCACCGGCACGATCATGAATTCCTGAATATCCAGGCTGTTGTTCGCGTGTGCGCCGCCGTTGACGATGTTCATCATCGGCACCGGAAGCTGCATCGCACCCGAGCCGCCAAAGTAGCGGTACAACGGCAGGCCGGCTTCTTCAGCGGCGGCCTTCGCGACGGCCATCGAGACGGCGAGCATCGCGTTCGCGCCGAGACGCGATTTATTGTCCGTGCCGTCGAGCTCGAGCAGGGTCTTGTCGAGGAAAGCCTGTTCCGAGGCGTCGAGGCCCATGATGGCTTCGGAAATCTCGGTATTGATGTGTTCGACCGCCTTCAGCACGCCTTTGCCGTTGTAGCGGCCGGCTTCGTCGTCACGCAGTTCGATGGCTTCGCGCGAACCGGTGGACGCACCCGACGGAACCGCCGCGCGGCCCATCGTGCCCGATTCGAGCAACACGTCGCATTCGACGGTCGGATTGCCTCGCGAATCGAGAATCTCGCGGCCGATGATATCTACGATAGCACTCATGGTTTCCTCAAGAAATGACGATGAATTCTGTCAGTCACAACGAAGCGCGCCGCGTGTTTTTACACTTCGATACACCCTTTCGGCGCGCGCTTCACTGGTTTCGCTCAGACCTTTTCGATGACCGCCGGGTTCAGCTCCGGCGCACAGAGCGGTCGTCCGGGACCGGCGATGCGGTCCATGTGACCCGTTGTCGCGACACGGGCGCCGATGATGACGCCCGCGTAGCACTACCTGTTGCTGCCGATGCTCAGTTGAAATCGTTCTCGAGAAACGAGCCGCTTTTCACGGCGCGATCGATCGTGATGAGCGTCGAGAGCAGCGCTTCCATGTGATGCAGCGGCACCGCATTCGGGCCGTCCGACTTCGCGCAGGCCGGGTCCGGATGCGTTTCCATGAAGAGACCGGCTACGCCCGTCGCGACCGCCGCGCGCGCCAACACCGGCACGAATTCGCGCTGGCCGCCCGAGCTCGTGCCCTGCCCGCCCGGCAACTGCACCGAATGCGTTGCGTCGAACACGACCGGCGCATTGCTTTCGCGCATGATCGCGAGCGAGCGCATGTCGGACACGAGATTGTTATAACCGAACGACACGCCACGCTCGCACGCCATGAAGCGGTCTTCCGACAGCCCCGCTTCGCGCGCGGCGTCACGCGCCTTGTCGATCACGTTCTTCATGTCGTGCGGTGCAAGAAACTGGCCCTTCTTGATGTTCACCGGCTTGCCCGAACGCGCGCAAGCGTGGATGAAATCGGTCTGACGGCACAGGAACGCGGGCGTCTGCAACACGTCGACGACCGATGCGACCGCTTCGATTTCCTCTTCCGTGTGCACGTCCGTGAGAACGGGCACGCCGAGCTGCTTTTTCACTTCGCCAAGAATGCGCAGGCCTTCGTCCATGCCGGGGCCGCGAAACGACTTGCCCGAACTGCGGTTCGCCTTGTCGAACGACGACTTGTAGATGAACGGCACGCCGAGCTTCTGCGTGATTTCCTTCAGCCGCCCGGCGACGTCGATCGTCATTTGCTCCGACTCGACGACGCACGTGCCCGCGATCAGGAAGAACGGCTTGTCCAGACCGGCTTCGAAGTGACACAGCTTCATGCTTGCGCTCCCGCGGTGGCCGCTGCGCGGACCGGCGTCTTTGCGCCCGCGCCTTCGGCGTGCGCGCGCGCCGCTTCGACGAACGCCTTGAAGAGCGGATGCCCGTCACGCGGCGTCGAGGTGAACTCGGGGTGGAACTGCACGCCGACAAACCACGGGTGCAGCGACTGCGGCAACTCCATCATTTCGGGCAGATCCTCGCTCGGGGTACGGGCGCTGATGATAAGCCCGCCAGCCTCGAGCTGGGGCACGAAACGGTTATTGACTTCATAACGGTGACGATGACGCTCGTTCACATCCGTGCCGTAAATGCGTCCGGCCATCGTGCCGGGCTTGATCGGGCACTTCTGCGAGCCTAGGCGCATCGTGCCGCCGAGATCCGACTCTTCGCTGCGCTTTTCGATGCGGCCCGCGCGGTCGTACCACTCGGTGATGAGCGCGACGACCGGGTTTTCCGTGTCCTGATCGAACTCGGTGCTGTTCGCATCGGCGAGACCGGCGACATCGCGCGCGAACTCGATCACCGCGAGCTGCATGCCGAGGCAGATGCCGAGATACGGCGTCTTCGATTCACGCGCATAGCGGATCGCCTTGATCTTGCCTTCCGTGCCGCGACGGCCGAAGCCGCCCGGCACCAGCACGGCGTCGAGATGCTTCAGTGCGTCGGTGCCTTCGGCTTCGATCTGCTCCGAATCGATGTACTCGATGTTGACCTTCGTCGACGTATGAATGGCCGCGTGGCGCAGCGCTTCGATCAGCGACTTGTACGACTCGGTGAGCTCGACATACTTGCCGACCATGCCGATGGTCACTTCGCTCTTCGGGTTCTCGAGCTTCTGCACGAGGTCCGACCACATCGTCAGATCGGCAGGCGGCGGCGAGAGCTTCAGCTCTTCGCAGATGATGTCGTCGAGATGCTGGTCGTTGAGCATCTGCGGAATCTTGTAGATGCTGTCCGCGTCCCACACGGAGATCACGGCGTCTTCCGGCACGTTCGAGAACATCGAGATCTTCGAGCGCTCGTCGTCGGGAATCGGGCGGTCGGCGCGGCACAGGAGCACGTTCGGATAGATACCGATTTCGCGCAGCTTCTGCACGCTGTGCTGCGTGGGCTTCGTCTTCAGCTCTCCGGCGGTGGCGATGAACGGCACCAGCGTCAGGTGCACGAAGCACGCGCTGTTGCGGCCCATGCGCAGGCTCATCTGACGCGCGGCTTCGAGGAACGGCAGCGATTCGATGTCACCCACCGTGCCGCCGACCTCGACGATCGCCACGTCCGGCTGGCCGCACGTCGCCGCTGCGGCGCCGCGCTCCACGAATGCCTGGATTTCGTTGGTGATGTGCGGAATGACCTGCACCGTCTTGCCGAGATACTCGCCGCGGCGTTCCTTGCGGATCACGGATTCGTAAATCTGGCCGGTGGTGAAGTTGTTGGCCTTGCGCATCTTCGTGCTGATGAAGCGCTCGTAGTGGCCGAGGTCGAGGTCGGTCTCCGCGCCGTCTTCCGTCACGAACACTTCCCCGTGCTGGAACGGGCTCATCGTGCCGGGGTCGACGTTGATGTAGGGATCGAGCTTGAGGAGGGTGACTTTTAGACCGCGCGATTCGAGGATCGCGGCGAGGGAGGCGGCGGCAATACCCTTGCCAAGGGACGAAACTACGCCGCCGGTGACGAATACATATTTGGTCATCGCTAGATGCTCGCGGGAAAAACGGATTATACCGTAAAGGCAGGTTCCCACGAAGCGCGCGCGCCGCCGGAATTGACTACAAATACGCGCATTTCGGCGCGATTTTTGCGGAACGCGCCACCGGCCCGCCGTCAAGTCCCGCGCGACTGCTCGCGCCCTTTTGAGCGCATGTCACAGCGATGCCTGCATCGCTTTCAGGAGGCGCTGCACGGCGCGCGCGGTGTCGATCGGGCGCTCCATCGGGAAGAGATGGCTGCCTTCCATCCATTCGAAATGCTCGCCGGCAATGCGCCGCGTCACGCCGAGGCCCACCTGCCGCACTTCGCGCGACCGTGTCCCGGCGATGAAACCGACCGGCGCCGGCGCGCCGTGCGCAAGCCGCGCGCCGAGCGTATGCGGCAGCGTGCGGTAAATCAGATATTCGATGTGACGATCGAACGCGAGCGCACGTGCGCCGTCGGCCTGACTCTGCGGAATACCGAAGTCGATATAGTCGGACAGCATGCGCTCGTCCCAGCGCGCGAACGCGGGCTTCGCCAGAAAATGCCGCCATGCCTCGTCGCGGCTCGCCCAGCGGGTGCGGCGCTTCTTCGTCGCGGCGGCGGGCGAAAGGCGTTCGTCGAGCCCGGTCCATTGCGTGACGCGCAGAAGGCCGCTCTTCCAGCCGGCGATCACCGGCGAGTCGAGCATCACGACGCCCTTCACCCATTGCGGGCGTTTCAGCGCCGCCATCATCGACAGATAGCCGCCGAGTGAATGCCCGACGAGCCACACTTTCGGATGATCGCCGTCGGCCTCGCGACGGTAGCGGCTCATGTCGTCGATGAGTTGATCGACGAGATACGGCCAGTCGCGCGTGACCGGAAAACGTGCGTCATGGCCGATGCGCTCGATGCTGCGAATGTCGTAATCGTCGGAAAGCTCTGCGAAAATCGTGCGATATGTCGACGCCGGAAAGCCGTTCGCATGCGAGAAATGGATGATGTCTTTCAAGCGGCACCTTTATCTTTTTTAGTGATTCATCCAGTAGCGCGCGTGCGTGTCCCGATAGCGCTCGAGCACGATTGCAGAGCCAATGTCGATGCGCGCGGCGCCGTCGTCGTCGCTGCGTGAGAGCGCGATGCCGCGCAGCCCGTAGCGCGCGAACACGGTTGGATGCGGATGGTGAAAGCGGTTGCGATAGCCTACCTGAAATATCGCCGCGACCGGCCCGATGGAATCGAGGAAAGGCTCGGTGGACGAAGTGCGGCTGCCGTGGTGCGGCACGATCAGCACATCGGCGCGCAACGCGGCTGGCTCACGCGCGATCAGCATGCGTTCGACGTCCGCCTCGATATCCGCGGTGAACAGTGCCGCACGCCCTGCCGCGCTCGTCACCTTCAGCACGCACGACTGATGGTTCGGCTTGCCGGCAAGCGGTCCCGGCTCCGGCCACAACACGCGGAATTCGACGCCGTCCCACGTCCAGCGCTGCCCGGAAACGCAGCGCAACGTCTCTGCGCGGCGTGCGCGCGCATTGGACCAGAGCGCATCCTTTGCGGGCAGCGATGCGAGCATCTGCCGCACGGCGATCGACTGCAGCACGGCCGGCGCGCCGCCCGCGTGATCCGAATCGGAATGGCTGATGACGAGCGCATCGAGCGTATGCACGCCCGCGGCTTGCAGATACGGCACGGTGATGCGCTCGCCCGCGTGCGTCGATTCGGGGCCCGGACCGGCATCGAAGAGCAACGCGTGCCGCGCGGTTTCGACGACGAGCGCCGATCCCTGACCGATATCGAGCGCGGTCACGCGAAACGCGCCTTCGGGCGCGGGATGCGACGCGGGCGCGAGAAGCGGCAGCCACGTCAACGGCGCGGCGAAGCGCAGCGGCCAGCCACGCGGCGCGAGCGCCCACACAACGCCGACGCCCGATGCCGCGAGCGCGAAAGCATTCGGCCGCGGCAGAAACCAGAGCGGCGCCGGGACGGCATCGGCGAGGCGCGCAAGCACATCGATCAGCACGGAGAGCGCGGCATGCGCGGCGTGGAGCATCGGCGCGTCGAGCGGTGCGGGAAGCAGGAGGCCCGCGAGCGTTGCGGGCGTCACGAGCACGCTGATCCACGGAATCGCGAACGCGTTCGCGAGCGGCCCGAGCAACGGAATCTGCGAGAACCAGTAGACCGTGAGCGGCGCGAGCGCGATCGTCACGGCGTATTGCACGCGCGCGCCCGATTTCACTCGACGCCGCGCGCGTCGCCAGAAGCGGGCGATGAACGCAAACGGCCTGCGCTTGCGTGGCCGCTCCGGACGCTGCCCGACCTCGCTCGGATCGATGCGGTCCCACTGATCGATGTCGTCGTCATCCTCCGTCCGCGCCTGCGATTCGACGCGCCCCGCCGCCGCGACCGCATGCAGAATCGCCGCGACCGCGCCGAACGACAGCCAGAATCCCGGCGATGTCACCGCCCACGGGTCCACGATCAGCACGAACGCGAGCGCCCAGAGCAGCACGAGCGAGGAAGCGGGCCGCCGTCCGCAGAGAAACGCGGCCGCGAAGATCAGCAACATGCAGAGCGTGCGTTGCGCAGGCACGTTGAATCCGGCGAGCGCGGCATAGAACGCGGCGAACACGGTCGCGCCGATCGCGGCCACTTTCGGCGCTGCGGCGATCAGCGGCGCGGGCACGCCCCGCCACCGCACGCGCTTCCAGACGAAGCCCGCGATCAACGCCGCCAGCCCCGCGACGAAGCCGATATGCAAGCCCGATATCGCGACGAGATGGCTCGTGCCGGTCGCGCGCATGAGCGACCAGTCGGCATCGCTGACGGCGTCCTGCGCGCCCACCGCGAGCGCGACGATGATCCCGCGATGCGGCGCGTCCCCGAGCACGGTTTCGATGCGATCACGCGCGCGGGCGCGAAGACGATCGATCATCAGACGCGGGCTCGTTGCATCGACGGATAGACGACGCGGCGCGCGCGCCGTCGATACGGAGCCCGTTGCGCGGATGCCGCGTTCGAGCAAAGTCGCTTCAGCATCGCGCAAGCCGAAATTCGCGTTGGCGTGCGCGCGCTTCAGGCGCGCGGTCAGCTTCCATCGCTCTCCGGGCCGCAACTTCATTGGCTCCGGAGACATCCACGACAGGCGCACGATGCGCGGAAAGTCATGCAAACGCGCGCCGTTCGCCTCGACTTCGAAGAGGAAGCGCATGCCGTCTGCTTGCCGCTCGGGAAGGCCGCGCACGAAGCCCGTGAGCTCGATATCGCGTTGCTCGTACTCGACGGGCAATTGCTCGCGCAGCGCGACTTCGGCACGCAAGGCCGCATACGCGAAACCCAATGCGCAAGCCACGATCGCTAAGCTCGCGATGCGCACGCGCGGCTTCATCGCGCCCAGCGTCACTGCGACGGCGAACACCGCGCAGCAGGTGAACCATATGACGCCATCCGGCAAGCGTGCCTGCTGCTGCAACCACCAGACGCCCAACGCAAAACCCAGCAACATCGCCCGCACTTCTTTCCTCTTCACTCTTCGTCGCGACGCACATCAGCGTCGATCGAAACGATTATG
Source organism: Caballeronia arvi (assembly GCF_001544695.2). GTDB lineage: Bacteria > Pseudomonadota > Gammaproteobacteria > Burkholderiales > Burkholderiaceae > Caballeronia > Caballeronia arvi. Next base: position 153,763 of record NZ_FCOM02000007.1, on the reverse strand, counting down.
AAGAGGCGAGCGCGAGGCGTGGGAGCGCGGCGTGAGCGTTAGCCGTTGTGCCTAGGGAAAGCGCGTTTTCGTCGATGCCGCGCAGTTGCGCGAGCACTTTCGCGATGGCCGCAACCTGGTCCGGCGAATTGCGCTGCTTGTAGAGCCAGGAAGGCGCAATGTCGGGCGCATCGGTTTCGAGCACGATCGCGTCGAGCGGAAGTTCGGCCGCGAGCCGGCGAATCTGCCGCGCGCGTTCGAACGTGAGATTGCCACCGAAGCCGAGACGCATGCCCTGCGCGATGAACGCCTCGGCCTGCTGGAAACTGCCGTTGAACGCGTGCGCGATGCCGCAATGAATATCGTGCACGCGCAGGCCCTTCAGCACCTTGTCCTGCGATTTGCGCACATGGCAGATGACCGGCAGATCGAACTCGCGGGCGAGCTTTAGTTGCTCGTCGTAGAAGAACTGCTGGCGCGCATCGTCGAGCGTCGGTACGAAATAATCGAGCCCGATTTCGCCGATGCCGACGAACAGCGGATCATCGAGGCTCGCTTCGATCTCGCGGCGCAAAACATGCAGATCGTCTTCATGCGCGCCCGGCGTGAACAGCGGATGGATGCCGAGCGCGTACGCGCCGCCCGCGATGCGATGCGCCAGCGCGCGCACCGTGCCGATATTGCCGCGATCGACGCCCGGAATCACGATGCGCGTCACGCCTGCATCGAACGCCGCATCGGCGACGGCATCGCGGTCGGCATCGAACTCGCCGGCATCGAGATGACAGTGCGTATCGATCCACATGGCGCCTCCCGCGGAAGAACGCGTTATACCGGCACAGACGGCTCTTCGTGCAGCACGCCGTCGCGCAGACGCATGATGCGGTCGCAGCGCGCGGCGAGATCGGCGTCGTGCGTGACGATCACGAAGCTCGTCTCAAGCGTCTGCGACAACTCCAGCATCAGATTGAAGACCGTGTCCGCCGTGCCGCCGTCGAGATTGCCGGTCGGTTCGTCGGCGAGCACGCAGGCGGGACGCGTGACGAGTGCGCGCGCGATCGCCACGCGCTGACGCTCGCCGCCCGACAGCGCGCCTGGCCGATGCTTCGCGCGATGCCCGATGCCCACGCGCTCCAGCATTTCCTGCGCTTGCCGGCGCGCATCTTCTTCCGACATGCGGCGGATGCGCAGCGGCATCGCGACGTTGTCGAGCGCCGTGAATTCCGGCAGCAGATGATGGAACTGATACACGAAGCCGAGCGCGCGATTGCGCAGCTCGTTACGCTCTCTTTCCTTCAGCTCGGTGAACGGCTTGCCGAGCAGCGAGACCTTGCCGGCGCTCGGTTCGTCGAGACCGCCGAGCACGTGCAACAGCGTGCTCTTGCCCGAACCCGACGCGCCGACGATCGCGAGCTTTTCGCCCTTCATCACGTCGAGTTGCGCGTTGTCGAGCACCTGCACGTTGAAGCCGCCCTGCTCGAACGTCTTCGAGATCGCGGAAGCCTGGAGAACGATCCTGCTGGCGGGAATCAAGTCACTCATAACGCAGCGCCTCCGCCGGACGAACCTTCGCGCCGCGCCAGCTCGGATAGAGCGTTGCGAGCGACGACAACACAAACGCGATGATGCCGATCTTGGCCACATCGCCCGGCACGAGCTCGGACGGCAGCTCGCTGATGAAATACACCGAAGACGGCAGGAACTGCACGTTGAAGAGATGCTCGATCATCGGCACGAGCCACGGAATGCTCCACGCGATCAGACAGCCGAGCGACACGCCGAGCGCCGTGCCGATGAAACCGATCGTCACGCCCTGCACCACGAAAATCTTCATGATCGAGCCGGGCTGCGCGCCGAGCGTGCGCAGGATCGCGATATCGGCCTGCTTGTCGGTGACGGTCATCACGAGCGACGAAACCAGATTGAACGCCGCCACCGCGATGATCAGCGTGAGGATGATGAACATCATGCGCTTTTCGATCTGCACGGCGGAAAACCACGTCTTGTTCTGCTGCGTCCAGTCGCGAATATAGAGATCGCCGGAAAGCGTGCGCGCGAGTTGACGCGCGACTTCGGGCGCGCGCTGCATGTCCTTCAGGCGCAGGCGCACGCCGGTCGGCGCGGGCAGACGGAAGAGCGCTTGCGCGTCGCGGATTTCGATGAGCGCGAGCGTCGAATCGTATTCGTAGTGACCCGACTCGAAGATGCCGACCACCGTGAACTGCTTGAGGCGCGGCATCATCCCGGCCGGCGTGATGGTGCCTTCGGGCGCGACGAGCGTGATTTTGTCGCCGTCCATCACGCCGAGATTGGCCGCGAGATCCTTGCCGAGCACGATGCCGAATTCGCCCGGCTTCAGATCCGTGAGCTTGCCCGCGCGCATCTCCTTGCCGATGTCCGAGACTTCCGGTTCCAGCGACGGCTCCACGCCGCGCAGCGCGACGCCGCTCACCGCGCCCTGGCGCGTGAGCAGCGCCTGCGCTTCGACATAGGGCGCCGCGCCGGTCACTTCGGGATTCTTGCGCGCTTCCTGCGCGGTCAGTTGCCAGTTGGGCATCGAGCCGGTCGGCGAGAAGATTTCGACGTGCGCGAGCACCGACAGCATCCGGTCGCGCACTTCCTTCTGGAAGCCGTTCATGACCGACAGCACGACGATCAGCGCGGCGACGCCGAGTGCGATGCCCGCCATCGACACGAGCGCGATGAAGGAGATGAAGCCGTTGCCTGTGGTGCGTTTGCTGGCGCGCGTGTAGCGCCAGCCGATCTGCCATTCGTACGGAAGTTTCAAGCGATTCCTTTCTGCTGCTGTCCCAGCGTTGTTGTGCCCCGATGGCGCAATTTTGCGAAAGTTTGCCATACATGGGGCGAACGAGACGGTAGCGAACACGAAAGCGCACGGCTTCGACGCGGGGCGCGGGCGTCGCATCGCTGCATCCGCTTTGCCCTACAATGCCGAGCATCATGCCCGTTCACCATCTCCATCTCCTGCTGCCGTTCGCCCTGCCCTCGGCCGCGGACGCCGCGACCGCCCTGCACGGACTGGAGAGCGCAGCGCTCGACAAACTGCTCGCCCGCGCCACACTCGAGGAGCGCATCGTCGGCGAGGATTTTCAGCGCACGCTGCCGCACGAACGCTGGATCGCGCGCCGCTTCAACGCCGTCACGCCCGCCGACCAGCGCTATGCCGACGATGCACCGCTCGCGCCCTTCATGCTGCTCGCCGACGGCGGTACGCCCGGCGATGCGCTTTGGGCCTGCATCGAGCCGGTGCATGTGCGCATCGCGCATGATCATCTGGTGCTGATCGATCCCGACACGCTCGGCGTGCACACGGAAGAAGCGCGCGCGTTGCTGCGAACCGCGCGGCCGGTGATCGAGGAACTCGGCGTGCAACTGCAGGCGCCGACGCCGCTGCGCTGGTACGTGTCGGGCGAAGCGCTCGGCGCGCTCGCGGGCGCATCGCCGTTACGCGCGACGGGCCGCAACATCGAAATCTGGCTGCCGCACGAAGCCCGCACCGGCGAGCGCTCGCGCGCGTGGATGAAGCTGCAGAACGAAGTGCAGATGGCGTGGTTCGAGCATCCGCTGAATCTCGAGCGCGAAGCGCGCGGGCTGCCCGCGATCAACTCGATCTGGCTGCACGGGCAAGGCGCGCTCAAGCCGGTCACGAGCCCCTTCACGCACGTCATGTCCGACGCCGCCGCGACGCGCGGACTCGCGATCGCAGCGGGCATCAGGCCGTCGCCGCCGCCCGAATCGTTCGCGGCCCTCACCGAGAGCCTGACCGAAGGCAGCACGCTCATCGAGCTGAATCCGTTTTCCGCGCCGTTCATCGAGCAGGACTGGGCGCGCTGGAACGACTCGCTGAAGTCGCTCGAAGCCGCGTGGTTCGCCCCCGCGCTGCAAGCGCTCACCGATGGCGCGCTCGGCCGCCTGAGTCTCACGCTCTGCGGCGACTCCGGCTCGGTCACGCTCTCCGTCACGCGCTCGGACTTGCGCAAATTCTGGCGGCGCAGGCCGATCGCCGCGCTTTTAATCGAATAAGGTTGCTTCCAGCATGACGCGAATCGTCACCCGCGCCTCCTCTCCCGCCGACGCCGAAGCGCTGATGCGCCACGGCCTGCATCCCGTCATCGCGCGTCTGTACGCGGCGCGCGGCGTGACTTCGCCCGATGAAATCGAAACCGAGTTCAAGCGCCTGCACGCGCCCGCCGGCCTGAAAGGTTGCGACGACGCCGCCATCGTGCTCGCCGACGCGCTCGCCGCGGGCAAGCGCATGCTCGTCGTCGCCGACTACGACTGCGACGGCGCGACCGCGTGCGCGGTGGCCGTGCGGGGCTTGCGCATGTTCGGCGCGACGATCGACTATCTGGTGCCCAACCGCTTCGAATACGGCTACGGGCTCACGCCGGAGATCGTCGAACTGGCGGCGCGCGCGCCGCGGGGCCTACCCGATCTGCTGATCACGGTCGACAACGGCATCGCGAGCGTCGATGGCGTCGCCGCAGCGAACGCGCTCGGCATCGACGTGCTCGTCACGGACCATCACCTTCCCGGCGACGAATTGCCCGCCGCGCGCGCGATCGTCAATCCGAACCAGCCGGGCTGCGAATTTCCGAGCAAGTGCATCGCGGGCGTGGGCGTGATGTTCTATGTGCTGCTCGCGTTGCGCGCGGAGTTGCGCCGCCGTGGCGCGTATGCCGATGGCACGCCCGAACCGCGCCTCGACGGCCTGCTCGATCTCGTCGCGCTCGGCACCGTCGCCGATGTCGTGAAGCTCGATTGCAACAACCGCATTCTGGTCGCGCAGGGTTTGAAACGGATTCGCTCGGGGCGGATGCAGCCGGGCATCGCCGCTCTCTTTCGCGCCGCCGCCCGCGATGCGCGCGCCGCATCCGGCTTCGATCTCGGCTTCGCGCTCGGTCCACGCCTGAACGCGGCGGGCCGGCTTTCGGACATGTCGCTCGGCATCGAATGCCTGACCACCGACGACGTCGGCCGCGCGTGGGAACTCGCGCAGCAACTCGATTCGATGAACCGCGAACGCCGCGAAATCGAAGCCGGTATGCAGCAGCAGGCGCTCGCCGAACTGCAAACCTTCGATTGCGGCGAGCGCGCGACGCTCACGCTTTACGATGCGAGCTGGCATCAGGGCGTGATCGGCATCGTCGCGGGGCGGCTGAAGGAGCGGTTTCATCGGCCATCGTTCACTTTCGCGCACGCCGACGAAAGCGGCGCGCTCTGCAAGGGCTCAGGCCGCTCCATTCCCGGCTTTCATCTGCGCGACGCGGTCGATCTCATCAGCAAGCGCGAGCCGGGCCTCATCCACAAGTTCGGCGGCCACGCGATGGCCGCGGGCCTGACGCTCGCCACCGCCGACATTGCGCGCTTCACGCAGGCGTTCGAAACGGTCGGCCGCGAGTGGCTCACGGCGGAAGCGCTCGCGCGCACCGTCGAAACCGATGGCGAACTCGAAGACGCGTACTTCACGCCCCAATTCGTCGAGATGCTGGACGCCGCGGTATGGGGCCAGGGCTTTCCGGCGCCGACTTTCTCCGGCGAGTTTGAAGTCGCGTCGCAGGCGCTCGTGAAGGACAAACATCTGAAACTGTCGCTGCTGCGCGGACGTCAGCGCTTCAACGCGATCTGGTTCAATCACGTCGATCCGCTGCCGCCGCGCGCGACCGTCGCGTACCGGCTCGTCAGCGATTCGTGGAATGGGGTCGCGCGGGTGCAGTTGATCGTCGAACACGCGGGCTGAGCGCGTCCTGGGGCCGGTCCGGCGCGGGGAAACCCTGTCATTCGGCTATAATTTCATCTTTTTACGAAGCCGAAGATCGACAATGGAAGCGGAACGTCTCAACGCGATCGAAAGCCTTCTGGCCGACCTGCGCCGCCGCGCGGGCGAGCTACGGGGGTATCTTTGACTACGACGCCAAGTCCGCGCGTCTAGTCGAAGTCAATAAGGAACTCGAAGACCCGAACGTCTGGAACGATTCGAAGAACGCGCAAGCGCTCGGTCGCGAGAAAAAGCTGCTCGACGGCGTAGTGTCGACGCTCACCGCCCTCGACGGCGATCTGCGCGACGCGAGCGATCTGTTCGACATGGCGCACGAGGAAAACGACGAGGGCACGCTCGTCGCGTGCGAAGCGGACGCCGATGCCTTGCGCGTGCGCGTCGAAGACATGGAATTCCGCCGGATGTTTTCGAACCCGGCCGACCCGAACAACTGCTTCATCGACATTCAGGCGGGCGCGGGCGGCACCGAGGCGTGCGACTGGGCGTCCATGCTGCTGCGCCAGTACTTGCGTTACTGCGAGCGCAAGGGCTTCAAGACCGAAGTGCTCGAAGAATCCGAAGGCGACGTCGCCGGCATCAAGAGCGCGACCATCAAGGTCGAAGGCGAATACGCGTACGGCTACCTGCGCACCGAAACCGGCATTCACCGGCTCGTGCGCAAGTCGCCGTTCGATTCGTCGGGCGGCCGCCATACGTCGTTCTCGTCGGTGTTCGTGTATCCGGAAATCGACGACTCGATCGAGATCGAAATCAATCCCGCCGATGTCCGCACGGACACGTACCGCGCATCCGGCGCGGGCGGTCAGCACATCAACAAGACGGACTCCGCCGTGCGTCTCACGCACGCGCCGACCGGCATCGTCGTGCAGTGCCAGAATGACCGCTCGCAGCACCGCAACCGCGCCGAAGCCATGCAGATGCTGAAGGCGCGTCTCTACGAATTCGAGATGCGCAAGCGCCAGGCCGAACAGGACAAGCTCGAATCGAGCAAGACCGACGTGGGCTGGGGCCATCAGATCCGCTCTTACGTGCTCGACCAGAGCCGCGTGAAGGATCTGCGCACCAACGTGGAAATGAGCAACACGCGCGCCGTGCTCGACGGCGATCTCGACGACTTCATCGGCGCGAGTCTGAAACAGGGCGTTTGATGTCTTGCAGCGGCGCGGCCTTCCGGTCGCGCCGCTTTCGTTTCATTCCGCCGTTTCATTCCGCCGCGCATTCTCCGTATTTCAGCCCAAGAATCATCATGACCGAACCGACTCAACCGGGCGCTGCTCCCGAACTGGAAGAGAACCAGATCATCGCGGAGCGCCGCGACAAGCTGCGCGCGCTGCGCGAGCAAGGCGTCGCCTTTCCGAACGACTTCCGCCCGACGCATCAGGCCGCCGCACTTCAAAGCGATTACGCCGACACCGACAAGGACGCGCTCGAAGCGAATCCCCTGCCCGTCGCGATCGCCGGCCGGATGATGCTCAAGCGCGTGATGGGCAAGGCGAGCTTCGCAACGGTTCAGGACGGCAGCGGCCAGATCCAGTTCTTCGTGACGCCCGCGGATGTCGGCGCCGAAACCTACGACGCGTTCAAGAAGTGGGACCTGGGCGACATCATCGCCGCGAAGGGCGTGCTGTTTCGCACGAACAAGGGCGAATTGTCGGTGCGCTGCACGGAATTGCGACTACTCTCGAAGGCGCTGCGTCCGCTGCCGGACAAGTTCCACGGCCTCGCCGATCAGGAAACGCGTTATCGCCAGCGCTACGTCGATCTGATCGTCACGCCGGAATCGCGCAAGACCTTCATGGCGCGCACGAAGGCCGTCACGTCGATCCGCAACTTCATGTCGCAGGCGAACTTCATGGAAGTCGAAACGCCGATGCTGCACCCGATTCCGGGCGGCGCGGCGGCCAAGCCTTTCACGACGCACCACAACGCGCTCGACATGCAGATGTTCCTGCGCATCGCGCCTGAGCTTTATCTGAAGCGGCTGATCGTCGGCGGCTTCGAGCGCGTGTTCGAAATCAATCGCAATTTCCGGAACGAAGGCGTCTCGCCGCGTCACAACCCGGAATTCACGATGATGGAGTTCTACGCCGCGTACACCGACTATCGCTGGCTGATGGACTTCACCGAATCGCTGATCCGTCAGGCCGCGATCGATGCGCTCGGCACCGCCGTCATCACGTATCAGGGACGCGAGCTCGATCTTTCGAAGCCGTTTCATCGTCTGACGATCAGTCAGGCCATTCAGAAATTCGCGCCGCAATACACCGACGCGCAGCTTTCCGACGCGGCGCTCCTGCGCACGGAACTGAAGAAATTCGGTGTCGACACGACGCAGCCCGCTTTCCTGAACGCCGGACTCGGCTCGCTGCAGCTCGCGCTGTTCGAAGAGACCGCGGAATCGCAATTGTGGGAGCCGACGTACATCGTCGATTATCCGATCGAAGTGTCGCCGCTCGCGCGCGCGTCGGATTCGGTTCCGGGCATCACGGAGCGTTTCGAGTTGTTCATCACGGGGCGCGAGATCGCCAACGGCTTCTCGGAGCTGAACGATCCGGAAGATCAGGCCGCGCGCTTCCAGAAGCAGGTCGATCAGAAAGACGCCGGCGACGAAGAAGCGATGTATTTCGACGCCGACTACATCCGCGCGCTCGAATACGGCATGCCGCCGACGGGCGGATGCGGCATCGGCGTCGACCGTCTCGTGATGTTGCTGACCGACAGCCCGAGCATCCGCGATGTGATTCTGTTCCCGCATCTGCGTCGGGAAGACTGATTTAGCTGTTTCGGCGGCTGATAGCGCGTCCTGCGGGGCGCGTTTTTTTTCGTTTTTCTTGTAAGCGCTGGTAAAAACTTCAAAGCCCGCGATGGCCGTGCGCCTCGACAGCGCCTGCCGACAGTGCCTGGCATCGGTCCTGCTTCCATCGAAATACAGCGCGCCCGCGAATTGGTTACAACCCGAAAAAGCGCGATTTCCCGGTTTCCCCGAGAATGGGTTGTAACTGCCGACATCGGTAGCGGCAGCTTGCCTCGAAACGGAGGTTCGACAATGGATAACGGAACCAACAAACTCAGCACGTCGCCAGCTTCTGGCGGCGCCGTTCAGCCGCAGCAGCGGCGGCTGCATCCGCTCATCGCGACGGCGGCGGGCGCGGTCATCGTCGCGAGCCTCGTGGCGACCGCCGCGATGACGGGATTGTTCCCGAAGGCGTCGAGCAATGCCGCGCAGAATCCGCAGACGCAGACCGCTGCGGTCGCGCAACAACCGGCGGTGAACGCCGCCGCGCCGACTCCGGCGCAACCGACAGCGGCGCAGCAGCAAGCCGCCCAGCAAGCAGCCGCCCAACAGGCTGCGGCACAGCAAGCCGCTCAGCAACAGGCGCAGCAAGCTCCGGCGCAGCCGCAACCCGCGCAACCCTCGTATGCACAGCAAGCGCCGCAGCATCCCGCGTATTGCGCGACCTGCGGCACCGTCGAGTCGATTTCCACCGTCAAGCATGAAGGTCACGGAACGGGGATCGGTGCGGTGGGCGGCGCCGTAGCGGGCGGTGTCGTCGGCAATCAGTTCGGGCGCGGCGGCGGCCGTACCGCGATGACCTTGCTCGGCGCGCTAGGCGGCGGTCTCGCGGGCAATTCGGTCGAGAAACATATCCGCAGCGAAACCGATTACTCCGTGCACGTGCGGATGGAAAACGGCAAGACGCGCACCTTCACGTACAAGAACCCGCCGCCGTTCCAGCAAGGCGAGCGCGTGCATATTTCGAACGGCACGCTCGTCGCGGGCTAAGAGTCAGTCGGCAACAAAAAAGGCGGCGAGCCGTGAAGCTCGCCGCCTTTTTCATGTAATGCGATAAGAACTAGTGATCCCGCTGTGAGCTTCTCGCCGGATTGGGCCGTCCGCGCGCCGCCAGATACGCCCACCAGATATAGCCCGAAAAGCCGTACAGCACGAACAGGCAAAACAGCATGACCGGCGGATCGGACGATACGAGCACGAACGCCACGACGATCAGCAACACCCCCGCGAACGGCACGCGATACCGCACATCGAGCGCCTTGCCGCTGTAGAACGGCGCGTTCGACACCATCGTCACGCCGGCATAGATCGTCAGCGCGAATGCGACCCACGGCAGCCACACAAGCTTGAGCGGCACGCGATTGTCGGTGGCGAGCCACACGAAACCCGCGATCAGCGCCGCCGCGGCCGGCGACGGCAAGCCCTGGAAATAGCGCTTGTCGACCACGCCGACGTTCGTATTGAAACGCGCGAGCCGCAGCGCGGCGCCCGAACAATAGACGAATGCCGCGAGCCAGCCCCAGCGCCCGAGGTCCTTCAGCACCCATTCGTACATCACGAGCGCAGGAGCGACGCCGAACGACACCATGTCCGACAGGCTGTCGAACTGCTCGCCGAACGCGCTCTGCGTGTGCGTCATGCGCGCGACGCGGCCGTCCATGCCGTCGAGCACCATCGCGACGAAAATGGCGATGGCCGCGATCTCGAAGCGCACGTTCATCGCCTGAACGACGGCGAAGAAGCCGCAGAACAGCGCGGCCGTGGTGAACGCATTCGGCAGCAGATAAATGCCGCGCTTCTTCAGAAACTGCTGCCGCTTGGCACGCCGCGTCTCGACGACGCCCACGTCCTGCGCGGCCTTGTTACGGCGAAACGGGCGCGGCGATGCCCCGTTCACGCGGTTACGGCGCGGTTTGAATGCCGCCATGAAACCTCCGCGTTATTCCGCGAACTCGGCGAGGATCGTCGACGAAGCCGAAACCTTCTCGCCGATCGACACACGCGGACGGCTGCCCACCGGCAGATACACGTCGACACGCGAACCAAAGCGGATGAAGCCGTAGCGCTGGCCGCGCGTCAGCGGTTCGCCGACGTGCACGTAGCAGAGAATGCGTCGCGCGATCAGTCCCGCGATCTGCACGGACGTCACGGTATGCCCGGCCGCCGTCTGCAGCACGACCGCGTTGCGCTCGTTTTCGGTCGATGCCTTGTCGACGGCCGCATTCAGATACGCGCCCGGAAAGTACTGCACCTTCGTGATCGCGCCGTCCACCGGCGAGCGCTGCGAGTGCACGTTGAACACGTTCATGAACACGCTGATCTTGAGCGCTTCGCGGTCGGCGTACGGATCGCGCGTGGTTTCGACCGCGACGATTCGGCCGTCTGCCGGACACAGCACGGCGTTCGGCTGAGCGGGAATCGGGCGGGCCGGATCGCGGAAGAACTGGACGATGAAGATCACGATCAGCCAGAAGATCCAGGCGAAGCCGAAGCCGCCCAGCGCTTGCACGAGGATGGCCACGACTGCCGCGATGGCGATGAACGGCCAGCCTTCGCGGGCAATGATCGGATGAGGATAGTTCATGAACGAGTTCTGTGTTTTTAAAAACCGTAGGATAGCAAAAGCCGCCCGGCGCGCAGGGCAACCGGGCGGCTTTCGATCAAGCAAAAAGCGTGACTAGCGGCAGACTTCAGTTCTTCGACTGGTCGACGAGCTTGTTCTTCGCGATCCACGGCATCATCGCGCGCAGCTTCTCGCCGACTTGCTCGATCTGATGCTCCGACGTCAGACGGCGGCGCGATTGCAGCGTCGGCGCGCCAGCGCGGTTCTCGATGATGAAGCTCTTCGCGTATTCGCCGGTCTGGATGTCCTTCAGCACGGCCTTCATCGCCTTCTTCGTCTCTTCCGTGACGATGCGCGGACCCGTCACGTATTCGCCATATTCGGCGTTGTTCGAGATCGAGTAGTTCATGTTGGCGATGCCGCCTTCGTAGATCAGGTCGACGATCAGCTTCAGTTCGTGCAGGCACTCGAAGTAGGCCATTTCCGGCGCGTAGCCCGCTTCCACCAGCGTTTCGAAGCCGGCCTTGATCAGGTCGACCGTGCCGCCGCACAGAACCGCCTGCTCGCCGAACAGATCGGTTTCGGTTTCTTCACGGAAGTTCGTTTCGATGATGCCCGCACGGCCGCCGCCGTTCGCCACGGCGTACGACAGCGCCACATCGCGCGCCGAGCCGGTCTTGTCTTGCGCAACCGCGATCAGGTGCGGCACGCCGCCGCCCTGGCTGTACGTGTTGCGCACGGTGTGGCCCGGCGCCTTCGGCGCGATCATGATGACGTCGAGATCCGCGCGCGGGATCACCTGGCCGTAGTGCACGTTGAAGCCGTGCGCAAACGCGAGCGCCGCGCCCTGCTTGGCGTTGTCATGCACTTCGTTCTTGTAGACCTCGGCGATCTGCTCGTCGGGCAGCAGCATCATGACGACGTCGGCGCCCTTCACGGCTTCGGCGACTTCCTTGACCTTCAGGCCGGCGTTCTCGGCCTTGCTCCACGATGCACCGCCCTTGCGCAGACCGACCGTCACGTTCACGCCGCTGTCTTTCAGGTTGAGCGCGTGCGCATGGCCTTGCGAGCCATAGCCGATGATGGTGACTTGCTTGCCCTTGATGAGGGAGAGGTCGGCGTCCTTGTCGTAGAAAACTTTCATGGTAGTTCCTTGATCTTTGAAAATGGTTGCGCTACGTGTGCTGCGAATGAATGGATGCGACGCCGTTAAACCTTGAGAATCCGCTCGCCCCGGCCGATGCCGGAACTGCCCGTGCGAACCGTTTCGAGGATCGCCGTGGCATCGAGCGCCTGGATGAACGCGTCGAGCTTGTCGGACGCGCCCGTCAGTTCCATCGTGTAGGTCTTTTCGGTCACGTCGATGATGCGGCCGCGGAAGATATCCGCCATGCGCTTCATCTCTTCGCGTTCCTTGCCGACCGCCCTTACCTTGATGAGCATCAGCTCGCGCTCGATGTGGGCGCCCTCTGTCAGGTCGACCACTTTGACCACCTCGATCAGGCGGTTCAGGTGCTTCGTGATCTGTTCGATCACGTCGTCCGAGCCAATCGAGACGATGGTCAGCCGCGACAGCGAACTGTCTTCGGTCGGCGCCACCGTCAGCGTTTCGATGTTATAGCCGCGTGCCGAAAAGAGCCCGACGACGCGCGATAACGCGCCCGGTTCGTTTTCCAGCAGTACGGAGATGATGTGTTTCATGTTCGTAGTTCCCGATGTTTATCCAGTTGGCGCTTGTTCGAAAAACCCGCGCGCGGCGCTCGTCTTTTGTGAAGACAGGCGCGCGCGAGCCTCGCGAGACAAACCCGCGTTATAGATCCTCAGACCCGAGCAGCATTTCCGTGATGCCCTTGCCGGCTTGCACCATCGGGAATACGTTTTCGGTGGGATCGGTCTGGAAGTCGAGAAACACGGTGCGGTCCTTGAGACGCAGCGCTTCCTTCAGCGCCGGCTCGACGTCCGCGGTCTTTTCGACACGAATGCCGACATGGCCATACGCCTCGGCCAGCTTCACGAAGTCGGGCAGCGCGTCCATGTACGAACTGGAATAGCGCTTCTTGTACTCGATCTGCTGCCACTGGCGCACCATGCCCAGATAGCGATTGTTCAGCGAAATGATCTTGACGGGCGTGTTGTACTGCTTGCACGTCGAGAGCTCCTGAATGCACATCTGGATGGAGCCTTCGCCGGTGATGCAGACCACTTCGTCGTCCGGATACGCCATCTTCACGCCCATCGCGGCGGGCAGGCCGAAGCCCATCGTGCCGAGACCGCCCGAGTTGATCCAGCGGCGCGGCTTGTTGAACGGATAGAACTGCGCCGCCCACATCTGATGCTGGCCGACGTCCGAGCAGACGAACGCATTGCCGTCGGTGAGCTCCCAGAGCTTTTCGACGACGTACTGCGGCTTGATGATCTCGCTCTTGCGGTCGTAAGAGAGGCAGTCCTTCGAGCGCCAGCCTTCGATCTCGTCCCACCAGCTCTTGAGCGCCTGCGTGTCCGGGCCGTGCTCGGCGTGCTGAAGCTGCTCGATGAGCTCCTTCAGCACTTCCTTCACGTCACCGACGATGGGGATATCCACCTTCACACGCTTGGAAATGGACGACGGATCAACGTCGATATGGATGATCTTGCGCGGCGACGATGCAAAGTGCTTCGGGTCGCCGATCACGCGGTCGTCGAAGCGCGCACCGATGGCGATCAGCACGTCGCAGTTCTGCATCGCCATGTTGGCTTCGTACGTGCCGTGCATGCCGAGCATGCCGAGGAATTTCTTGTCGGACGCGCGGTAGCCGCCGAGGCCCATCAGCGTATTGGTGACGGGATAGCCGAGCAAATCGGCGAACTGGTTCAGCTCGCGCGATGCGTCCGCCAGAATGATGCCGCCGCCAGTGTAGATGTACGGGCGCTTCGCGGACAGCAGCAGTTGCACCGCCTTGCGAATCTGGCCCGAATGGCCTTTCGTGACCGGGTTGTACGAACGCAGCGACACGGACTTGAGCGGCTCGTACTTGCACGGCGCCTTCGACACGTCCTTCGGAATGTCGATCAGCACCGGACCCGGACGGCCCGTGCGCGCGATGTAGAACGCCTTCTTGACGGTCGCGGCGAGGTCGCGCACGTCCTTCACGAGGAAGTTGTGCTTCACGCAAGGCCGCGTGATGCCGACGGTGTCGCACTCCTGGAACGCGTCGAGGCCGATGGCCGCGGTCGGAACCTGGCCGCTGATGACGACGAGCGGAATCGAATCCATATAGGCCGTGGCGATGCCGGTGACGGCATTGGTGACGCCCGGGCCCGAGGTCACGAGACACACGCCCACTTTGCCGGTCGAGCGCGAATACGCGTCGGCGGCGTGCACGGCGGCCTGCTCGTGGCGCACGAGAATGTGCTGAATCTGGTCCTGCTTGTACAGCTCGTCGTAGATGTAAAGTACCGAGCCGCCGGGATAGCCCCAGATGAATTCGACTTCTTCGTCCGCGAGCGCGCGCATGAGCACGGTCCCGCCGATGGAGTCGGCTTCGTGAGGAGGGGTGGTATCCGACGTGGAGAATTCCGCGCTAGGCATGTTCATTCATCACCTTTCGAATTTTCGGCAAAAAATTGATCGGGTGCTCTCTACCGGGCTTGTGGCTCGGGTTCAAGCGGCGCGTCTTGAATTGACAGGCGTGCTTCTTGGGCTCGCCTCAAAGCAGACATTTCACTGGATGATGCGAGTCAGAAAATGTAACAGTGTGCCACGCGCCGGGTCAAGCAAAAAGTTTCCGAACATTGCCGTATCGCTCGCCCGCGCGCGGCTTTCCGGAGAATGCGCCGCGCGAATCCGGGCTGTCGAATGGACATGCTTTTGACCGAACGCGCACAGCAAACGGCAACAAAATCGCGCATTTGCTCCGGCTGCCGCGAAACTTTGCTAGGATTCGCAGGTTTTCCTCGAACTCCACGATCCCCTTTTCGACGCAAATCGGACGCAGTATTCGTTGCGCCGGGCCCCCAACGGATGGCATCAGACAAGGAACTCGCCGACTTTCTGGCGGGCGTCGAAAGACGCGCGTTCAAGCAAACCGTGTACACCGTTCGCGACGACGACGCGGCGCTCGACGTCGTGCAGGACGCGATGATCAAGCTTGCGGAAAAATACGGCGACCGACCGGCGGCCGAGCTTCCGCTTCTATTCCAGCGTATCCTTCAGAACGCGACGCACGATTATTTCCGTCGCCAGAAGGTGCGCAACACCTGGGTCAGTCTCTTCTCGTCCTTCGGCAACGCTGACGACGACGAATTCGACCCGCTCGAAACCTTCGAATCGCAGGACGGCGCGGCCGGCAGCGAAAGCAGCGAGAACAAGCTTGAGCGCGAGCAGGTGCTGAACCTGATCGATGCCGAAATCCAGAAACTGCCCGCGCGTCAACGGGAAGCGTTTCTCATGCGTTACTGGGAGGATATGGATGTCGCCGAGACGGCCGCTGCGATGGGGTGCTCCGAGGGAAGCGTGAAGACACATTGTTCACGCGCCACGCACACTCTCGCGCAAGCCCTGAAAGCAAAAGGGATAACGCTATGAGTTCCGCACTTGAAACGAAGGAAAACGAGTTCGCGCTGAAGGTCGTGCAGGCGCTGGACGAAAACACGTCGAACATTCCGGCTGCCGCCGTCGACCGGCTGCGCGAGGCGCGCCGCGCCGCGATCGCGCGCAAGAAGCCGGAGAAGGTGGCCGTCGCGATGAGCGCGCCCGCCTTCACGCCGGCGTTCGCCGTTGCGGGCAGCACGCTCACCACGGGCGATTCCGACGACGGCCAGCGTCCGAAGGGGTGGCTCGCGCGGCTCGGCGGTCTCGGCCTCGCGTGGCCGCTCGCGGCGCTCGTCATCGGGCTGGCGGGCATCGCGTATTGGGAAGATCAGGAGCGCCGCGCGGAACTCGCCGACATCGACGCCGCCATGATGAGCGACAGCCTGCCGATCGACGCCTATCTGGATCACGGTTTCAACGCGTATCTGACGCGCAATCACTAAGCCATCGACTCGGTCATCTCAGTCTTCGTCAGGCACTGAATACAGCGGGGGAATTTTCGGGTGAGTTACAAGCGCGGTCTCGCGATTGTCTTTGGTTGCGCGATTGCGGGTCTGGTTGCGTTCGCCGCGACTTATCCGCGCTTCTATGCCACAGCCCCCGCCACGCCCTCGCCCGCCGCCGCGTCGCCGGGCGGCGCAAGCGCTCACGCCGACACAACGCTCTCGCCGCTCTCCGCGCTGTCATCCGACGGGCCGCTGTCCTGGAGCCATCTGACCGAGGCGCAGCATCTCGCGCTCGAGCCCTTCGCCACGCAGTGGGATACGTTCTCCGACGAGCGCAAGCAAAAGTGGCTGAAGATCGCATCGCGCTTTCATCGGATGTCGCCGGAGGCGCAGAAGCATCTGCATCAGCGCATGGAAGAGTGGGTGCGCCTCACGCCCGACCAGCGCAAGGTCGCGCGCGAAAACTATCAGGTTTCCAAATCGGTTCCGCTCGAAAAGCGCGAAAAGGCCTGGGACGCCTATCAAAAGCTGTCCGAAGAACAGAAGAAGAAGCTCGCCGCGAGCGAACACACGCGCCGCCCGACGGTCGTCTCCGCGCCGCCCACGGGCAAGACCGAAGTGAA
This sequence comes from Caballeronia arvi, assembly GCF_001544695.2. Classification (GTDB taxonomy): domain Bacteria; phylum Pseudomonadota; class Gammaproteobacteria; order Burkholderiales; family Burkholderiaceae; genus Caballeronia; species Caballeronia arvi. Next base: position 136,988 of record NZ_FCOM02000007.1, on the reverse strand, counting down.
GGACATCAACCGCCTCGTCGCGGCGCGCGAGCAAGGCCACGCCGGACATGCCGAAGGCGGCTCCGCTGCGTCCCCCGCGCCGGCCGCACCCGTTTCCGGCGCGCCCGCGCAACCCGCCATTCCGAACGCCGCGAGCATCGTCCCGGCCACGCCGATTCCCGTGTCGCCGCAGCAGGCGCCTTCGATGTACAACGGCTCGTGAGCGCCCGGCCGGCCGTCGCCACTGTCGATCCGATGCGCGCGCCCACGCTGCGCCGCCGCCTCGCGACGATGCTCTACGAAGGCGTGATCCTGTTCGGCGTCGTGTTCATCGCCGGCTATCTTTTCAGCACGCTCACGCAACAACGCAACGGCCTCACGCATCACAACTGGCTGATGTCGTGGATCGGCATCGTGCTCGCCGCGTACTTCGTGTATTTCTGGACGCATGGCGGCCAGACCCTGCCGATGAAAACCTGGCGCCTCAGGATCGTCGACGCGCACGGCCAGCCTGTCAGACCCGGACGCGCGCTCGCACGTTATGCGCTCGCGTGGCTGTGGTTCCTGCCGCCGCTGGCGCTGCATCCGCTTTTCTCCCTCGCCGTGCCGCAGACGCTCGCCGTATTCGCGGCGTGGGTCACGCTGTGGGCGGCAGCCGTCTGGCTCGATCCCGCGCGCCAGTTTCTCCATGACCGCCTCGCCGGCACACGCGTCATCCCCATCCAGACTGTTGTCAAGTAATAAGAACTTCTCGTGACTGTCACGGCTCGGTCACGGCCACACGGTGCAATGCGCATACCGAAACCCGATGCGCGAGCCAATGGCCTTCAATTCGTCCGTTCACCCGGCAATCGACCCGCCCCTTCCCTTCAGCCTCGGCAACAGCGAGCTGCGCACCGGCCCCTTCGCACTGCGATCCGAGTCCACTGAGTCGTCCGAGCCGGCCTCAGCGGGAGCGCATGGCGTATCCGATGCGCGCATCGCCGCACCCGTCCACGACGACGAACACGGTGAAGCCGACGACGCGCCGCATCGCTATCGCACGATCTGGCTCTCCGACATCCATCTGGGTTCGGGCGGCTGCCAGGCGCAATATCTTCTCGATTTCCTGCGTCACCACGAGTCGGAGTATCTGTATCTCGTTGGCGACATCATCGACGGATGGCAGCTTCGCAAAGGCTGGTTCTGGCCGCAGGCGCACAACGACGTCGTGCAGAAAATCCTGCGCAAGGCCAGGAAGGGCACGCAGGTCGTGTACATCCCCGGCAATCACGACGAAGCCGCGCGCCAGTTCTGCGATCTCGCATTCGGTGACATCCACGTGCGCGGCGAAGCGTTCCACACGACGCTCGCGGGCAAGCGCCTGTGGATCGTGCACGGCGATCTCTTCGACGGCGTGATCCAGCACGCCAAATGGCTCGCCTATCTCGGCGACACCGCCTACACGATGATCCTGCTGCTCAACCGCTGGTTCAATCGCGTGCGCACGAAGTTCGGCTTCAATTACTGGTCGCTGTCGCAATACCTGAAGCATCAGGTCAAGAACGCGGTGAACTTCATCTCCCAGTTCGAGCGCGTGATGACCGACGAAGCGCGCCGCCGCGGCTGCGACGGCGTCGTGTGCGGGCACATCCACAAGGCCGAGATCCGCGACATCGACGGCATTCTCTATTGCAACGACGGCGACTGGGTCGAGAGCCTCTCCGCGCTCGTCGAGACCTACGACGGCGAGCTGAAGGTCGTCTACTGGACCGTGATGGGCTCGCAGCAGGCGCGCACGACACGCGCACGCGCCACCGTCTGAACGCCGCAGCAACAAGCCACAACAGCCATAACAAGCCACACCAACCTGGGCCGAATCGATGAAAATCATGATCGTTACCGACGCATGGGAGCCGCAGGTCAATGGCGTCGTGCGCACGCTCACGCAGACGACGAAGGAACTCACCGCGCTCGGTCATCGCGTGGAGTTGCTCACGCCGCTCGAATTCAGAACGATCCCCTGCCCGACCTATCCCGAGATTCGGCTTTCGCTGCTGCCGGCCCGGCGCGTCGCAGAGCGCATCGACGCGTTCGGACCGGACGCGCTGCACATCGCCACCGAAGGTCCGCTCGGGCTCGCCGCGCGTTCCTACGCGCTGCGCCACAAGCTGCCGTTCACCACCGCCTATCACACGCGCTTTCCCGAATACGTGAAGGCGCGCTTCGGCATTCCGCTCGCGCTGACGTATCGATTCCTGCACTGGTTCCACAAGGGCTCGCAAGCGGTGATGGCGCCGACGCCCGTCGTCAAGAGCGATCTCGAGCAGTACGGCTTCACCAACGTCGTGCTGTGGACGCGCGGCGTCGATCTCGACATCTTCCATCCGATGGAGTCGAAGGTGCTCAACACGGCGCGGCCGATCTTCCTGTACGTCGGGCGCGTCGCCGTCGAGAAGAATGTCGAGGCGTTTCTGAAGCTCGATCTGCCCGGCTCGAAGTGGGTCGCGGGCGAAGGCCCCGCGCTCGCCGAACTGAAATCGCGTTATACGAACGTGAACTATCTGGGCGTCTTGTCGCAGCCCGAACTCGCGAAGGTCTATGCGGCGGCGGACGTCTTCGTGTTCCCGAGCAAAACCGACACCTTCGGCCTCGTGCTGCTCGAAGCGATGGCCTGCGGCACGCCGGTCGCCGCGTATCCGGTGACGGGCCCGATCGACGTGCTCGGCACCGACGGACCCGGCGCGCTCGACGCCGACCTGCGCGAAGCCTGTCTCGAAGCGCTGAAGATCGAACGTGCCGATGCGCGCGCGTGGGCCGAGCGCTTTTCGTGGCGCGCGGCGTCGGAGCAGTTCGCCTCGCATCTGCGCCGCTTCGGGCCGCGTGCGACGTCCGAGAAGGCCGCCGCATGACGCGACGCGCCGTGGCGCAGGAACGGGCGGAAGCGAACGCGCGCGCGGCATCGGGTCGCACGCGCGAGAACGATCCGTTCGACGATGATCCCGAAGACATCGACGACCCGCCCTTGCAAACGGCCGAACCCCTCGGCCCCGACGATCTGCCCTTCAATCCGTACAAGGGCAACCGCGGCTTCACGCGCGCGTGGCACGCGATGAAGAACTCGCTCTACGGCTTTCGCATTGCGATTCGCGAGGAAAGCGCGTTTCGGCAAGAACTGACGCTCGCCGCGATTCTCCTGCCGATCAGTCTTTTCGTGCCGGTCGCACCGGTGGAGCGGGCCGCGCTGATCACGTCCGTGCTGCTCGTGCTCATCGTGGAACTGCTGAATTCGAGCGTCGAGGCGGCAATCGACCGCATCTCGCTCGAACGTCACGAACTGTCAAAACGGGCCAAGGATTTCGGCAGCGCCGCGGTGATGGTCGCGCTCGGCGTCTGCGTCATCACATGGGGCCTGATTCTGTGGCCGCTTGCATCCGCGTGGCTCGCGCGTATCTTATAAAGGAGAACGTCATCGCGCAGTGCAAGCGTGGGTGCCGCTGAACGACCGGTTTATAATCGTCCGATATTCTCAAAAATAGCAACGGAAGCGGCCTTGCGAACGCTCATCCCGAGCCGCCGCGGCCCGATGCCAAGGTCGGACGACATGGAAGCCAAACCACCCCGCCGCACCCGCGAACGGATACTCGAGCTGTCGCTGAAGTTGTTCAACGATATCGGCGAGCCGAACGTCACCACGACGACGATCGCCGAAGAGATGGAAATCAGTCCAGGCAACCTGTACTACCATTTCCGCAACAAAGACGACATCATCAACAGCATCTTCGCGCAGTTCGAGCAGCAGATTCAAAAGCGTCTGCGCTTTCCGGACGATCATCGCCCGACCATCGACGAGATGTGGTCGTATCTGCAGTACATGGCGGATTTCCTCTGGACGTACCGCTTTCTCTATCGCGACCTGAACGATCTGCTCGCGCGCAACCGCACTTTGGAAACGCACTTCAAGCAGATCATCACGCACAAGGTGCATTTCGCGAGCCAGTTGTGCGAGGCGCTCGTCGCCGATGGCGAAATGGTCGCGACGCCGGAAGAGATCAACGTGGTCGCGACGAACATGGGTGTGATCGCGACGTACTGGCTCTCGTATCAGTACGTGATGAATCCGCGCAAGTACAACGATCAGGAAGCGATCCGCACCGAGCTGCATCAGGCGAGCCTGCATATCATCTCGATCATGGCGCCGTATCTGCGCGGACGTTCGCGTCAGCTCTTCGACGACCTCGTTTCCGGTAAGCTGCCGAAGCGCGAATATGCGGACTTCCTGCCGCCGCGCGAGGACAAGTCAGAACCATCGAAGGATTCCTGAGCATGAAAGCAGTCTGTGTCTATTGCGGCTCCGCGACCGGAGCCCGTCCCGTCTATGCGGAAGCGGCCAGGGCGTTCGGCCGCGCGCTCGTCGAAAACAATCTCGCGCTCGTCTATGGCGGCGGGCGCGTCGGTCTGATGGGTCTGATCGCCGATGAAGTGCTCGCCGCGGGCGGGCGCGCGGTCGGTGTCATTCCCGAATTGCTGGTCGCGAAGGAAGTCGGCCACACCGATCTCACCGAACTGCACGTCGTGCCCGACATGCACGAGCGCAAGAAGATGATGGCCGATCTCTCGGATGCGTTCGTCGCGATGCCCGGCGGCGTCGGCACGTTCGAGGAGTTTTTCGAGGTCTACACGTGGGCGCAGCTCGGCTATCACCAGAAGCCGGTCGGTCTGCTCGATGTGAACGGCTACTTCGATCCGCTCATGGCGATGCTGCGCCACACGGTCGAGGAAGGCTTCATGCGCGCGCCGCTGCTCGACATGATTCAGGTCGCGGCCGAACCCGATGCGATGATCGCCAGACTGAAGGCCTATATCCCGCCCGCGAACGACAAGTGGGCAACGAACCGCAACGTCGTCTGAGGAGCGAGAGCGCATGTCGAAGGTGATCCTGATTACGGGCGGCAGCCGCGGCATCGGCCGCTCGGCTGCGGTGCTGGCGGGCGCGCGCGGCTGGTCCGTCGGCGTGAACTATGCGTCGAACGCGGCCGCCGCCGATGCAACCGTCGCCGCCGTGCAAGCCGCGGGCGGCAAGGCGATCGCCATCGCCTGTGACGTCGCCGACGAAGCCGCGATCATCGCGATGTTCGACGCAACCGAAAGAGCCTTCGGCAAGATCGATGGCGTCGTCAACAACGCGGGCATCGTCGCGCCCGGCTCGATGCTCGCGGACATGGACATCGCGCGGATGAAGCGCATCTTCGACATCAACGTGCTCGGCGCGTATCTGTGCGCGCGTGAAGCGGCGCGACGCATGTCGACATCGCGCGGCGGCAGGGGTGGATCGCTCGTGAACGTGTCGTCGGCGGCGGCGCGGCTGGGTGGCCCCGGCGAGTATGTCGACTATGCAGGCTCCAAGGGCGCGATAGATACGTTGACGCTCGGACTCGCGAAGGAGCTCGGCCGCGAAGGCGTGCGCGTCAATGCAATCCGGCCGGGCCTGATCGAAACCGATATCCATGCAAGCGGCGGCAAGCCCGACCGCGCGCAGGTGCTCGGCGTGCAGACGCCAATCGGTCGGCCGGGCACGGCGGACGAAGTGGGCGAGTCGATCGTGTGGCTCCTGTCGGATGCGTCGTCGTATGTGACGGGCGCGATTGTGGATGTGACCGGCGGGCGGTGAAACGAACCCGGATCGCGATGCCGCGCCCGGCCAGCCATATCGCGGCGTGACGTCTGTCAGGCCGACTCGGGCACGAACTCGACCCGATAGCCGCGATGCTCGAGCATCCTGATGACCGATGGCTCGAACGGATGGTCATCGGCGAGATAGCTTCGTTTCTCGTTATAGCGAACGATCGGCGGATCGATGCTGGTCAACCGGCGCCAGGTACCATGCATGCCGAAAACGCGCATGGGGTCGCCGCCCATATGACCAAAGGCCGCCTGTTCGAACGCAAACCGCGCAGCGACTTCAAGTGGCGGAAAGCGCAACCCCACAGCTTCCAGTTCCGGGCGCAGCACGCCGCTGAGTTGCACGTCTTCATGGGTCGCATCGTTGAACCAGCTCATGCGGATGGGCCCGTCTTCATCGATCTGAGGCGGCGGAATTTCCATCCGAATCTGCGGATGGTCGATCAGCGCGCGAAGCATACGCCGGCTGCGCAAGCTGAAACCGCCATTCAGTACGGGAATGACACGAGTGTCGGGCTTTCCGATCTCGGCATACCAACTGAAGTCTTTCATCCAGTAGATACCCTCGGGCTTCTCGACACGTCCAAGTTGCACCGGCGCGCCGACGTAGTCGTACTCCAGAAATTCGTCGCTCCAGTTTGCGGCGTCGAGCAACCATCCGTCATCCTGAATGGTGAGCGCATAGTCCGTTTCGACCACTCGCCACAACGCGAACAACATGAACAGGCTGTACTCCTTAAAGCTCATTGGCGCAATGGCTCGATGGCGAACTTCCGGCGGAAGATAGTCCGGAACGCAGGGACTGAGGAGCAACGCGCTAGCGCCAGGCATCTGGCGGCGCGAGAATTCGAGCGCGAAAGCCGCGCCCTGGGCATCGTTCAAACCGGTGACGGAGACCAGAGTTATGTTGCTAAAGTCACGCATGATGGCAGCAGATCGTAAGGTAATTCTTCTGATCTTATCGTGCCAACACCAGACTTCATCTCAGAATCCGCCGTGCCTCGTTAGCGAAGCGGCACGTCCAGATGCTTGGGTGCAACCTGAACGCCGTATCCGTAATGCTCGAGCAACTTCTTGATGGATGGCTCGTACGGACTTTCGTCGATGGCGCTTTGTGGGATTCCATAGCGCACGATGGGCGAGTCGATGCTGACGAGACGCCGCCGCCAGCCGTGCAGGCCGAAGAGTCGCATGACACTCATGCCGGCATGAACGGGGCCTGCTTCTTCGAGAGCGAAGCGCATGCATAGCGGCAGCGGTGCGTATCGTATTCTCACGGCTTCGAGTTGAGGCCGCAGCGCCGCCGTGAGTTGCACGTCTTCGTTGACCACGTTGTTGAACCAATGCATGCGGATCGGCTCGGTCTCCCTGACCTCGGGTGGCGGAATCTCTACCCTGATCTGAGGTTGATCGATCAGCGCCCGAAGCAGGCGCCGGCTGCGCAAGCTGAATCCGCCGTTGAGCACCGGCCGCACGATCGTGTCGGGCTCGTTCAGGCGATCGCACCAGCTGAAGTCGCGCATCCACGCGATGGCCTCCGGTGTATCGACCCGCGCGAGATGATCGGCGCGCCGATGTAGTCGTAGCTCAGGAATTCATCGCTCCAATTGCCGATGTCGAGAATCCAGCCATCGTCCTGAACGATGAGCGCGTATTCCGTTTCGATGAATCGCCACAGCGCGAACAGCATGAACCAGCTGTATTCGTGGTAATCAGCGGAGCGATCGCACGATGGCGGATATTCGGCGGGAGATCGCCGGGCGGTTGCGGGCTCCGGAGCAAAGCGGACGCGCCTGGCATTTGCCGGCGGGACCATTCGAGCGCGAACGCCGCCCCCTGAGCGTCGTTCAATCCCGTCACGGAAACTAAGGTAATGTTGCTGAAGTCAGTCATAACGACGGCGGATATTGCGGATACTGTGAGGACTGGAGCCGGCGTATCGGCCGGCTCTACGCGCCTCGCGGAAACATCGATTCTAATCCGCTGGTACGCAGAGCGCGCACCTAAAACCCGCCGTGCTCAGCAAGCCACGCATCTTCATCGGGCAACATCGCACGTCCAAGTATCCGGTTGCGATGCGGAAAGCGCCCGAAGCGTTCGATGACTTCGGCATGCTCCACCGCCGATTCGTAGAAACTCGACACGCCCGTCTCTTCCTTCAGTTTTCCGAATAATCGAAGCGCCTCGCGTTGGCTCCCGCGCGTTTCATCGTGCTCGAACGGCATATACGCGAACGCGCGATGGTACGCGCCCGGCAAGCCCAGATCGTCGCCGCTTTCCACCAGCTTGCGAGCCAATTCGAGCGCACGCGCATCGCCCGCGAAGGCGCGCGGCGTGTTCCGATAGCAGTTGCGAGAGAACTGATCCAGCAACACGATCAGCGCGAGCGTACCGAGCGGCGTTTCTTCCCACGCCCGCAATCCGCCCGCGTGCGCTTCTTCGAGCAATGCGCCGAAACGCTCGGCGAGCATCCCGTCGAAAGCACGTTTCTTCTTCCACCAGAGCTTGCGCTCGATCCCGTATTCCAGCGAGCCGGGTGTGCCGAACCAGAAGTCGAGCAGCGCCTGCGCGCGCGGATCGAACGCCGTCACGCGAGTTCCAGCACGAGCCGGCGTGTACGCGCGCTCTTCTTTTCCAGCTTCGCGATGCGCAGCGCGCCGATTTCACCTGTATTGCGCACGTGCGTGCCGCCGCACGGCTGCAGATCGACGTTCTCGATACGCAACAGGCGCACGCGCCCGAGGCCCATCGGCGGCTTCACGCTCATCGTGCGCACGAGTTCGGGGCGCGCGGCCATTTCGTCGTCGGTGATCCATTCGGTGTGCACGTCGTGCGAGCCGCCGATCAACGCGTTCAGCTTCGCTTCGACCGTTTCGCGCTCGATCGGCTCGACCGTCGCGAGATCGAGGCGCGCGTAATCGCTCGTGATGCTGCAGCCGTCGACCGGATACGGGAGCACCGCGCAGATCAGATGGCTCGCCGTATGCAGCCGCATATGCCGATGACGCCGCGTCCAGTCGATTTCCGCCTTCACCGTGTCACCGGGCTTGATGCGGGCCAGCGCATCGTCCTGACCCGGCGCGGGGACGTGCACGGCGTCATCCGGCGTTGCGCCTTCGAACTTCGCCTTGCGCGTATCGGCGATGCCGATGACCGTGCCATCCGCGAGCGTCAGCGTGCCGGCGTCGCCGGCCTGTCCGCCGCCGAGCGGATAGAACACGGTCCGGTCGAGATGAATGCCCTGCTCGTCGATGGCCGTCACCGTCGCGTCGCAGCGCGTCAGATAGGCGTCTTCGCGAAAGAGTGCGCGTGTGCTCATGTCCGTCTTTCCTTGCGATGATGCGAAAAGCCGATGATGCCCCACGCGCGCCGCGCCTGAACCGGTACACATCGGCGCGAATCAACCGGGACGGTTGCGCATCCAGTCCGCCGTGTCGAAGAACGAGGTCAGCAGGCGCTCGCGCAAGGCTTCGTCGACGCCGATGTCCTCCATCGCCCAGGCCATGCAGCGCAGCCATTGATCGCGCTCGTCCGATGCAATCGAAAACGGGAGATGCCGCGCCCGCAAACGCGGATGCCCGAAGCGGTCGATGTAATGATCCGGCCCGCCCATCCAGCCGCACAGGAACCAGAAGGTTTTATCGCGGGAATTGTCGAGCGTCGGCGGATGCAGCGCGCGGATGCCCGCGAACTCGGGCTCCAGATCCATCAGGTCATAAAAGCGGTCGACGAGCGCACGCACGCGCGCCTCGCCGCCGATCAGCTCGAAAGCGGTCGGCTGCTGGCTCTGTCCAGTTTCTTCGGTCATTGCTTGTTCGGGAAAAGTTACGCATCGCGCAAGGACTGCAGCGCCGGACGCGCCAGCACGCGCCGCAGGCTCAGCCAGCCGCCGACGCCCGCGCACGCGACGCCCGCCACGATGCCCGTGGGCACGAGCCACGGATTGAAATCGATATGGAACTCGAACACGCGCGCCGCGAGCACGTAGCCGATAGCCTGCGCGCCGATCGCCGCCATCAGGCCCGAGAGCGCGCCGACGGCGACGAACTCGGCCACCTGCACCGAGCGCACCTGCTGGTGCGACGCGCCCAACGCGCGCAGCAGCGCCGACTCGCGCACGCGTTCGTCGCGCGTGCCGGCGAGCGCCGCGTAGAGCACGAGCACGCCCGCCGCGAGCGTGAAGAGGAACAGGAACTGCACCGCGCCGATCACCTGCGCCAGCGTGCGATGGATCTGCGCGAGAATCGGCGCGATATCGATGGCCGTGACGTTCGGATAGCGCGCCACCAGGCCGTCGATCACGCGCTGCTCTTGCATCGGCAGATGAAAGCTCGTGATGAAGGTCGCGGGAAGATCGGCGAGCGCCTCGGGCGGCAGCAGCACGAAGAAATTGACCTTGAACGAATTCCAGTCGACCTTGCGCACGCTCGTCACCGGCGCTTCGACCGGCAGCCCGGCGATATCGAACCGCAGCGTGTCGCCCATTTTCACGCGGATCGTCTTCGCGATGCCCTCTTCGATCGACACCTGCGGCTTCGTGTCCTTGCCGAACCACGCGCCCTGCGTCACGCGGTTGTCGCCCGGCAGCTCGGTGGTATAGGACAGGTTGAACTCGCGGTCGACGAGGCGCTTCGCATCGGCCTTGTCGTAGTCCTGCGGATTCACCGGCTTGCCGTTGATGGACACGAGCCGCGCACGGACCATCGGCGAAAGCGAGGCGTCGGGCTGGCCGTGCGTGTGCAGATAGTCGAGCACACCCTGCCGCTGGTCCGGCTGAATGTCGATGAGAAACTGATTCGGCGCGTCGGGCGGCGTCGCGTCGCGCCAGCCCTTGATGAGATCGTTGCGCGTCATGCCGATGAGCAGAAGACACATCAGCCCGATGCCGAGCGCGGTGATCTGCAACGCGCTCGATCCGCTCCTGCGTTCCAGCGACGCGAGCGCATAACGCCAGCCGACGCCCGCGCGGCTTCGCTCGCGCCGCACGAAGCGCGCCGCCGCCCAGAGCGCCGCGCGCGCGATCACACCGAACACGAGCAGCCCCGCCGCGAAGCCGCCCGCGACGATGCCGCCCAGCTTCAGCTCGCCCGCCGCGACGATCAAAAGCGCCGCGAACAGCAGCACGCCGACGCCGTAAGCCGCGTGCGCGACGCGCTGTGCGTCGCCTAGCTCGCGCCGGATCACGTGGACCGGCGGCACGCGCGTGATAGGCAGAAGCGGGGGTAGCGCAAACCCGAGCAGCAGCACGAGACCCATCGCAATGCCCTGCAGCGCGGGCCAGACGCTCGGCTGCGGCAATTCGACATCGACGAGCGAGCCGAGCCAGCTCAGCAGTACCAGATGGCCGCCGAAGCCGAGCACGACGCCCGCCACGCTGCCGATCAGGCCGATCGCGAGGAATTCGTTCAGAAAGAGCGCGCGCAGCGTGCGCTGGCTCACGCCGAGACAGCGCATCGCGGCGCAGCCGTCGAGATGCCGGCGCGCGAAACGATGCGCGGCCATCGCGATCGCGACCGCGGCGAGCAGCGCGGTCAGGAGCGACACGAGCGTCAGGAAGTGGCTCGCGCGGTCGATCGTCTGACGCACCTGCGGCTGGCCGTCCGACAACGACTCCAGCGCGACGCCACGCAGCTTGCCGCCATCGGCTTTCTCGCGCGCGAATTTGGCGAACTGCTCGACCTGCCCGTCCGGACCCGCAACGAGCAGCCGATAGGTGACGCGGCTCCCGTAACCGACGAGGCCCGTGCCCGCGATCTCGTCGGCGCGCATCATGAGGCGCGGCGAAAAGTTGACGAACGAGAAGCCGCGATCCAGCTCGCGCGTGATGACGCCGGCCACCGTGAACGTGCGCGTGCCGACTTTGACCGTGCCGCCGACCTTCGTTTTCAGTGCGTCGAGCAAGGCCGCATCGACCCAGACCGTGCCGGGCGCGGGAATGCCGTGAACGGGTGCATCGGCGGCATCGGGCGCCGGCGCGATGCGCAGCGCGCCGCGCAACGGATAACCCGGCGTCACGCCCTTGATCGCCGCGAGCCGCGAGGCCGGCTGCGCGGACGTCGAACTGATCATGCTGGGGAAAATCGTGGTGCCGGCGGTGTTTAGGCCGAGCGCTTTGGCTTCGCTCGCGAAGATCGGATCGACGGGATGATCGGCGCGCACGACGAAATCGGCAGCGATCATCTGGCGGCCGTCGCGCGCGAGACCCTGGCGCATGCGATCGGCGAGAAAGCCGACGCTCGACAGCGCCGCGACCGCCAGCACGAGCGCGAGCAGCAGCATCGTGAGTTCGCCCGCGCGCCAGTCGCGCGCCGTCATGCGCCATGCCTGGCGCACCGTCTGCGTTAGACCGAGCTTGATGGTCGGATGCGAATGACCTGCCTTGCGTGCAGCCTGATCGTTCCTGATTGCGGTGCTCAATCGTGCTTGCTCCGCAGCCGGTTCAGCCGCTCCGAGTTGGGCAGCATGTGCTTGGCCATACGCGACACGCCGCCGTGCACACCGCGGGCGAGACGCGGCAGCGCCCAGCCCGCGAGCACGAGAAACGCGAGCAGAAGCACGAGGAACAGCAACGGCACGAAGAGTGCGAGCGTGATGCCCGCGAGCGCGCCGACATCCTCAGTGGCCGACGCCGCCCAGTTCGACACCGGCTCCGGCGACAGATTGATGAGTGCGCGCGTGCCCGCCTTCGCGAAATGCGACGCCCCGGCCAGCGTGCCGCCCGCAAGCGCGGCGATGGTAAGCATGGCAGGATCGGCGTGGCCAAGCGAGCCGGCAGCGAGGACCGCGCCCGCCGGAATGCGGATGAATGTGTGAACGGCGTCCCACAGGGAATCGACAGCGGGAATCTTGTCGGCGAGAAATTCGACGATCGCGAGCACCGCCGCGACGCCGATCACCCAGGGCGAACCGAGCACCGCGAGGGAATCCGGCAAATGAACGACGCCCATGCGCTGGAACATGCCGGCGATGAAAACGGTGAGGTACAGGCGCAGCCCGCTCGCCCATGACAGGCCCGCTGCGAGCGAAAGTGACTCAAGCATTGCCGCCTCCCAGGTGCTCCCTGCCGCGGGCGCTCGCTGCTCGTGAACGATTCACCCGCTGAAAATCCAATCTATTTGCCAGATGCCGAAAGAAGCCTCCTATATCCACGACGATACAACAAAAACGCGGAACCATAGGCATCGGATAAATCTGACGACTTCAGATCATTATATCCACGCAAAACCACGCGGTGCAGCAACACCCGAGCGAATGCCGTTCCCGGTGCGCCAGCGCACGGTAAGGTGGCGCGGGCGCACCGGATGCGCGTTTCAGTGACCCGACGAGAGTTTGAGTCCGACCAGTCCGGCAACGATCAGGAGCGCGCTCACGATACGCGCCGCCGACAGCGCCTCGCCCATGAACACGATGCCGAAGACGAACGCGCCGACCGCGCCGATGCCCGTCCACACCGCGTAGGCGGTGCCGAGCGGCAACTGTCGCATGGCCATCGCGAGCAGCACGAAGCTGCCGATCGCGGTGATGAGCGTGAAAACCGACGGCCCCAGCCGCGTAAAGCCTTCGGACGATTTGAGACCCGCGGCCCACGCCACTTCGAGCACACCGGCGATAAAAAGAAGAATCCAGGACATCGAGCGACCCCTTAAAGAATGGGGCCGTCCCCGATGAAACGATGCGCATGCGGTCGTCCGCATGGCCATAAGACCGAACGCACCATTGTAGCAAATTGGTGCATCGGCGCCCGTCCGGTGCGGCGTCGCGCCGCGCCGCGCGTGGATACGGTCATCAAAACCGTGTATTAAGGAGAAAAACGCCCGCGCGAGGCGTCCCTTCGACATATCCGCTGCAAAAAGCCTGAACAAAGGAGCGTTCATGGATGTCGATTCGGTCCTGCTCTCACGCTTTCAGTTCGCGTGGGTCGTCGCATTTCACATTCTGTTGCCGGCATTCACGGTCGGTTTGTCGTGCTATATCGCGACGCTCGAATTCAATTGGTGGATCACGAAGCGCGACGTATATCGGCGGCTGTCGGCGTTCTGGCTCAAGATCTTCGCGGTGTCGTTCGGCATGGGCGTGGTGTCGGGCATCGTGATGCCCTTTCAGTTCGGCACCAACTGGAGCCGCTTCTCCGACGCCACCGCGAACGTCGTCGGCCCGCTGATGGGCTACGAAGTGCTGACCGCGTTCTTTCTCGAATCGGCATTCCTCGGCGTGCTGCTGTTCGGACGCAAGCTCGTGCCGCAATGGGCGCACGTGATGTCGGCGATTTTCGTCGCGGCGGGCACCGTAATTTCGTCGTTCTGGATTCTCGCCGTCAATAGCTGGATGCAGACGCCGCAGGGCCATCGGATGCTGCCGGACGGCCGCTTCGAAGTGGTGAGCTTCTTCGACGTGATCTTCACGCCGTCCTTTCCGTACCGGCTCGGGCACACCGTCAGCGCGTTTCTGGTGACGGCGGCCTTCGTCATTCTCGGCGTCGGCGCGATGTATCTGCGACAGCGCCGCGCGCTCGAGGAAAGCCGCGTGATGGTGAAGATGTCGCTGATCTTTCTCGTCATCATGGTGCCGGTCCAGATGGTGATCGGCGACGCGCACGGCCTCAACACGCTGAAGCATCAGCCCGCCAAGCTCGCCGCGATGGAAGCGCTGTGGGAATCCGGCACGCGCGTGCCCGCCAATCTCTTCTCGATTCCCGATCAGGACGAAGAGCGCAACCACTTCGAGATTTCGATTCCGGTGCTCGGCAGCATCTATCTGACGCACGATCCGAACGGCTACGTGCGCGGCCTGAAGGACTTTCCGCGCGAGGACCGGCCGCCCGTCGCGGTCGTATTCTTCGCGTTTCACATCATGGTCGGCGTCGCGCTGCTGATGTTCGTGCTCGTGCTGTGGGGCATCGTGCTGTTCGCGCGCGGCAGGATCGAGACGAGCACGCGCTGGCTGCGCGCGGCGACATGGGCGATGCCGCTCGGGTTCATCGCGGTGATCGCCGGCTGGACGACCACCGAAGCCGGCCGCCAGCCGTGGACCGTGTACGGCATTCTGCGCACGAAGGATTCGGTGACGCCGTCGCTGACCGCCGCCGATGTCGGTCTTTCGTGGCTGCTTTACGTGTGCGCGTATCTCGTCATCTTCGGCGCGGGATTTTTCCTGCTGCGACGGCTCGTGCGCGTGGGTCCGGCCGAAGTCGCGCATGCGCACGAAAAGGACGAACTCGATGCGAAGTCGCGCGCGGCGCGTCCGCTTTCGGCGGTATCGGCGGGTGCGAGCGGCGCAGCGCGTCCCGTCAGCGACGAGGTCGTGCCGCCCGGGCGCGGGCGCACCTAAAGAAGAAAACCGGAGAACGCGATGCTCGATCTCGTGCCGCTGTGGGCCGCCATTCTCGCGCTGGCGGTATTCATGTATGTGCTGCTCGACGGCTTCGATCTGGGCGTCGGCATGATGTTCCTGCTGCGCCGCGATGCCGAATCGCGCAACCTGATGATCAACTCCGTCGCACCCGTGTGGGACTTCAACGAGACATGGCTGATTCTCGGCGGCGGCGGACTGTTCGCGGTGTTTCCGCTCGCATTCGCGATCATCGTGCCCGCGGTGTACTTCCCGATTCTCTTCATGCTGCTCGGGCTGATCTTCCGTGGCGTCGCGTTCGAGTTCCGCGAAGTGATCGGTGCGCGAAAGTGGCTGTGGGACAGCGCGTTCGGTGTCGGATCGCTGGTCGCGACCTTCTCGCAGGGCATCGTGCTCGGCATGTTTATCCAGGGGTTTCCGATTCAGGGCCGCACGTATGTCGGCACCAGCTGGAACTGGGTCGCGCCGTTTCCGCTGCTCGTCGGCGTGGGGCTGATCTTCGGCTACGCGCTGCAAGGCACGACGTGGCTCGTGCTTAAAACCGAAGGCGAGTTGCAGACGTGGAGCCGCAAGATGGCGCATGTCGCGCTGCTCGGCGTGATCGCGTTCATTCTGCTCATCAGCATCTGGACGCCGCTCAAGGACGCGCGCATCGCGGCGCGCTGGTTCGGCTTTCCGGAGAGCTTCGCCTTTGCGCCGGTGCCCGTGCTCACCGTGCTGCTCGCGTGGACGCTCTGGTCGAGTCTCGCGAAAGGCCGCGAGGTCGTGCCGTTCCTGTGCTCGATCGGGCTCTTCTTTCTCGCGTTCACGGGGCTCGTGATCAGCCTGTGGCCGTTCATCGCGCCGCCTTCGGTGACGCTCTGGGACGCGTCGGCGGCGCCGCTATCGCATCAGTTTCTGCTGATCGGCACGATGTTCCTGCTGCCCGTGCTGATGATCTACGTGATCTGGTCGTACTGGGTGTTTCGCGGCAAGGTGCGCGGCGACATGGGCTATCACGCCGACTAGCCTCACAGCTTCTGTTGAGTCGCAAGCGACAGGATGCGCGCCCATTTCTGCGCCTCGCCGCGATCGCGCATCGGCAGCGTCCATGCGCCGTGCTTCGCGTCCTTCACGTCGAGCAGCACTTGCCATGCGCCGCCCGCTTCCTGGGCGCGCGCGCCGCGCAGGTCCGCGAAAATATAGCGGCCAGTTTCATCGCGCAAGCGCACGTCGCACAGGCGCTTGCCCGCCGCGATCCGCACGCCGCCCCAGTCGCTCGTAAGCTCGTGGGTCCAGTCGCCGTTTTCGCCTTTACGCAGATTCGGCGCGATTTCACGCCGGCTCGCGAGCCAGCGCATCACGCCCGCGGCGATCGCCAGCAGCACGACGATCGCGACGCCCACGGCCACACCCAGACCGAAATGCGCGTGAAGCGCGTCGAATGACCATATCGCGCCATAAATCAGCAATCCTAAAGCGATCAGTCCGACGACGATGGGCATGGCGCCTCCGCACGCTCAAAAGATGAAACCGAAGCGTATCACTGCGCCTTGTGCTTCGCGTTCCAGTCGCGCAGCGCCTGCAGCGTGTTCGCGACATGCTGGTCCGGTGACAGGCTCGTGTACTCGTAGATGACCTTGCCGTCCGGCGCGATCACGTAGGACACGCGATTGGCCATCGTGCTTTTCATCGGCATGGAGGCGTCGTAGGACTTGATGATCTTCGAGTTCTCGTCGGCCGCGACCGGGAACTTGCTGCGGCACTCGCTGACCGAGAACTTCTTCAACGTGTCGATGTTGTCATGCGACACGCCGATGACCGTCGCGCCCTCGGCCTTGTATTGATCGACCGCTTCCGCGAATTCGTGCGCCTCGATCGTGCAGCCCTTCGTGAACGCCGCCGGATAGAAGTACAGCACGACGGGGCCTTTCTTGAGCGCATCGGCGAGCGAATAGTCGTACACGTTGCCGCCGAGCGAGGCCTGCGCGGTGAAATCGGGCGCGGCATCGCCGGGCTTGAGCGTCGCGCCCGCCGTGAGCGAATAGACCGCCGCCGCGATCGCCAGAACACCACCCGCCGTGAAACCGAAAATCCTGCTCTTCATGCCACGCTCCTTTCGATGATCTCGTTCACGCGTCGTCCGCGCCCTGCTCCATGCGATGTTCGGCGAACCACGCCGCCGCTTCGAACTGCAATTTGGCGAGCACCGCAGGCGTGAGCACGTCGAGCGACGGCCGCGTGTGACGGCTGGCGTCGATGGCGGGCGCATCGCCCCGCTCCGCCGCCCGCGCGATGCCGAGCAGCGCGCCGAGCGGCCCATCGCCCGTGAGAATGGCCGCGCGGATTTCGGCCGCCAGATGCAGCTTATCCAGAATTTCCACCGGCTGCATGTCGAGCACGACATGCACGAGCGAGAAGATGCCGGTCATGAACGCGGCATCGGAGAACGCTTCGTCGCCGGGGCGCAGCAGGACGGCCGCGAGTTCCAGGAAGCGCGCGCGCGTGCCGACGAGCTGCAGGAGCGGGTCCGAGCGCCACGGCAAGCCGCGGCCGTCCGCGTAGAGCAGCAGTTGCGTCCAGCGCATCAGCTGGCGCGTGCCGGTCGCGGCGATCGCCTCGCGCAGCGACGACACGCGCCGCCCGCGCGTCTGCGCGCTCGAATTGGCGAGGCGCATCAGTTGCAGGACGATGTCCGGATTGCGCTTCAGCTCGGCTTCGAGCTCGCGCATGCCCGGCTCGCCGGCGAGCACGGCCATGAGGCGCAGCAGCGACCCGCGCGCGGGACTGGCGCGCCGCGCCGACAGCACCTGCGGCCGCGCGAAGAAATAGCCCTGAAAGAAGTCGAAGCCGAGCTGCAACGCCCGCGCGAAATCGTCGCGCGTCTCGACCTTCTCGGCCACGAGCAGCTTGCCGCGCCGCTTCAGCGCCGCCGCGAGTTCCGGCAGATGGCCGCGATCCGCCGCGAGAAAGTCGACCTTGACGATATCCACCGAAGGCAGCGCGGCGAGCAGCGCGTCGTCGAGGCGCACGACATCGTCGAGGGCGAAGCGAAAGCCTGCGTTGCGCAACTGCGCGCACCGCTTGAAGAGCGCTTCGTCGAACGTGATGTTTTCCAGCAGCTCCAGCACGAAGCGCTCGGGCTGCATGATGTGGACGATATCGTCGAACAGCAGCTCGCGGCTCATGTTCACGTAGCCGGGATGCGGCCCGAGCACCGCCGGCACGCCGATCTCCCCGACCGTGCGCGCGACGACATGCGCGGTCGCCTGCACGTCGTCGTGAACGCGGGCGCGGTTGTCGGGGCTGTCGCGAAACAGCAGCTCGTAGGCGACGAGCGCGCCGTCGGCGTCGAGGATCGGCTGGCGTCCGACATAGACGCTCTGTTCGCGCTTCATGAGCGATGCACGCTTCAGGTGGGATTGGGGCATGTCGGGAACGGCCGGGCTTCGCAGGCTGCGCCCGGCGTCCGCGGGCTTTGCATGGTTGCCGGCTCCGGGTCTCGGGCTGCGCCGCAGGCCGGCGATGTGATGGATTCGATCATGATGAAAGACAGCGTGAGGATGGCCGTGCAAAGTTCAGGCGATGGCCGCGGAAGCGTTCCGCTGAAACGCGCCACTGTAACCGAATTCGTCAGGCGACATCATACGAAACTCGACAATTCATGGACAACCACACGTCTGCGGTCGACGGGCGCGAGCGGCGCTAACGTCTAAAGATTCCGCCCGGCGGGCCGATAACTCGCCTGATAGAGCGTGCCGCGCCTGTTTCGGCACGTCCCGGCCGGAACCGCGAAGCGCGCGTTCCGCGCGCCGCCTGCCCGACGATGGCGAGCGCTGCCGCCAGAACCCTACGAGACCATGCAAGCGAACCGGATCAACGTCTCCCGCCGCGCACCGTGGCGCATCGCGCTCGATGCGCTCGCCCGCGCCTGGCGAAGCGCCGCGCGCGCGCGGCAGGACCGCGAGCGCGACGCGCATCCCGAAAGCGGGCAAGCGCCCGCGGCCAGCGCGCCCGACGTCGTCACGGCGGCGACGGCAGACACGGCAGTCGCGACCGTTTTGGCCGGCGTGCCCGAAGCCACGCTGGGTGCAGTCGATTTCCTCGCGCAGCTCGACGACGCCCTGCGCTTCCAGTATGTGTCGGATGCGAGCATCGAGTTCATCGGATATCACCGCGACTATCTGAGCATGCTGACGCTGCATGACCTGGTCGCGTCAGAAGAAGCGGACGAACTGCACGCGCTCGTCGCACGGGCGCGCGTGAGCGGCAGGCTCGAATCGGCGACGCTGACCGTCGTGAAATCGCTGACCTATCCGATCTGCGTCGAACTGCGGCTCGTGTCGACCGCCGCGCGCGGCACGCCCGGATTCGCACTCGCCGCCTTCGACGTGACGCACTGGCGCGAGCGCGAAGCATCGCTCTTGCACACACTGAATCACGATGCGCTCACGGGCCTCGACAATCTCGTCTCGCTGAAAGACGCCATCGCCGCGGCGCAGGCCCAGGCCGAGCTCACGCGCACGCACGCCGGACTGGTGCTGCTCGATATCGACGACTATCAGCGCATCAACCGCGCGCTCGGCTACGACGCCGGCGACGAACTGCTGCGCGAGACCGCCCGCCGCATCCAGCACACGGCCGGGCACGGCGAGCGCGTCGCGCGCGTGGCCGGCGACGAGTTCGCCGTGCTGCTGCCCGCCGGCACCACGCCCGAGCTCGCCGAGAGTCTCGGGCGGCGCCTGCTCACCGCCATCGCGCAGCCGTACCGGCATCGCGGGCAGCACACGCATTTGTCGGCGAGCGTGGGTGTGGCGCTGTATCCGGATCAGCCGGGAAAGAACGCGAAGAGCGGCGCGCAGTCGAGCCTCCTGCGCATGGCCGATCAGGCGCTCGCGCAGGCCAAGGAATCCGGCGGCAACGCGCTCGTCTTCCACACGCTCGACGACAACCCCGCCGACGCGGAACGCCTGAAGCTCGAAGCCGACCTGTACGAAGCCGTGCGCAACGGCGAGTTCTCGCTCTACTTCCAGCCGATCACCAAGATCCGCACGGGCGCGGTGGTCGGCGTGGAGGCGCTGATGCGCTGGAATCATCCGGTGCACGGGCTCGTGCCGCCGTCGACGTTCATTCCGCTCGCGGAGTCGATCGGCCTCATCAACTATCTGGGCAACTGGGTGCTGAAGGCCGCGTGCATGCAGATCATGCAGTGGGACGCCATCGGCATCCGGCTCGATTACGTGTCGGTCAACGTGTCGCCGCAGCAATTCCGCGACAAACGTTTCACCGCGGCGGTGAAAGAAGCGCTCGCGCTCACCGGCATCGACGCAGAGCGGCTCGTGTTCGAGATCACCGAAAGCCTGCTGATGCACGACCCGGAAGAAGCGACGCTTCTGCTCGAAGCGCTGAGGTCGATCGGCATTCGCTTCGCCGTCGACGATTTCGGTACCGGTTACTCGAGCCTCGCCTATTTACAACGTTTTCCGCTTTCGAAGCTCAAGATCGACCGCAGCTTTGTCGAGAACCTGATTACGTCCCGCAACAACCGCGCGATCGTGAGCGCGGTCGTCGGGCTCGCGCAATCGCTCGGGCTGGAGCTGGTCGCCGAAGGGGTGGAAACGGAGGCGCAGCGCGACTTGCTGGCCGACCTGGGTTGCGATCACATTCAGGGCTGGCTCATCAGCCATGCATTGCCATCGGATGAACTGGCGCGCTCGTTCAAGTCACACTCGCTCGTGTTGCACGAGACATCATGAGCGCAAGATAGTTCGTGCTCTAATCGAGCAATGCGCCGTAAACCCCTAATAACGTGTATCTTTCGTTGTTGGGCGCTAGGTTGGATTGCTGGGCCGCCTCGGGTTAGCCGTCGCGTAACAAGCAGGGTTCTTATTTTTAGCAATGGCACGCACCAAGGCCGAATTACTGGACAAGTTGTGGTCGCGCATGAGCGAGCGCGGGGATTTCCCCATGCTCTCCCAGGCGCTGCGCACGACCGTCTCCGCGATGAGCGACAACGACCTCGACTTCACGTCCCTCGTGCATGTCGTGCTGTCGGACGTCGGCCTCACGCAGAAGGTGCTGCGCCTCGCCAATTCGGCGATGTACATCGCGTTCGGCGGCAATATCACGACCGTCACGCGCGCGTTGATGGTGCTCGGCATGGACGCGGTCGGGCATCTCGTCGTCGGACTGAAGCTCGTCGATCACTTTCATCAGAGCGCGCCGCGCCGTATCGACGCGAAGCTCGAACTCAACCGCACGCTGCTCTCGGGCGCGGTCGCGCGCCAGCTCACCGAACACAAGGATCTGCGCTCCGCCGAGGAAGCGGTCGTCTGCACGCTGATGCGGCAAATCGGCAAGCTGCTCGTCGCGTTCTATCTGGAACACGAGTGGGATCAGTTGCGGCGCAAGGCGGCATCGGAAAACATCCCGGACAGCGCCGCGTGCGCGGAACTGCTCGGCGTCACCTTCGATGAAATCGGGATGGAGGCGGCAGACCGCTGGCGCCTGCCCGAAACGATCCGCGAAGGCATGCGCGCGACCGACCCGAACGCGCCCGTTGACGAAACCGTGCCGAAGCACGTGCGCTGGCTGCGCGCGATCTCCAACTATTCGACCGAAGTCGCCGACGCCCTCACCGCGCAGAACATGGCCGCTGACGGCCGCGAGTCGCTGGTCTTCGACATCTCCAGCCGCTACAGCGGCGCGCTCAGCACCGACGCGGAAACGCTCACGACGATGAGCCTCGCGCTCGCGAACGAAGAAGCGAACGACGGCGTCATCCGCGAGATTTCCGAGTTGCAGGCGAACGCCGACGCCATGGAGCGCGCGAAGATTTCCGCGGAGGCGCGCATCGGCGCGAGCGTCGAGGACTTGCGCTCGCTGCCGTCGAAAAATGCGCTGGCGCCTGCGCTCGCGCTGGCGTCGGAATCGATACTCGGAAGCCTGCATCTGTCGCGCACGGTCGTGTTCATGCGACAGGCCAATAACGAATTCCACGCGCGTCTCGGTCTCGGCGCGGGCGTCGAGCCGATGCTGCAGCAACTACGCTTCTCCGCCGAATTCCGGCCCGACGTGTTTCATCTCGCGATCACGAATCCGGTCGGCATCTTCATCGAAAATGCCCGCGACGCGCGCATCGACGCACGTCTGCCGCGCTGGTACAAGGAGACGCTCGGCGAAGCGCAGGCGTTCGTGCTGCTGCCGGTGAAATCGGGCGATTCGACCGTCGCGCTCATCTACGGCGACTGGACCTTGCCGCAGCACGTGCGCAAAATCTCGCCGCTCGAAATGAGCGCGTTGAACGGTCTCACCAAAGAGTTGAGCCGCTTCTTTCTCGGCGCGAACTGGAAGGAAGTCGAGCTGATCTGATCGGCTCCGGCTTCCCTCCCGGCTTCCTCAATCCCGCTTCAGGATCGCCACGGCCTGCTCGCCGTATCGCACGATATAGCCGCCGTGGTCGCGCTGCCAGTCGCGCGCTTCCCGCTCGTTCGCAAACCAGGTCTTCTCGAAGTCGTTGAACGCGCCGGCGTCGAGCCGATAGCGATCGATGACCGCGCCCGGTTGCCCGTCGATATCGAGCTTGCAGGCATCCCAGTTCTGGTAGCCGAGTTCGACGGCGAGCATCGAAAGGAGGTGCTTGAGTTGCAGTTCGCCGCGGATCGCGTGCAGGTCGGCGAGACGCTCCGCGCGCGTGACCTTCGTGGCGAGCAGGCGGCGCAGCACGGGCATCGCGGCGCTGGTATCGCCATCACGGACGTGCCGAAGCAGACGCCGCGCATGTTCGCGCAGATAGTCGCTATTGGAAACAGAAGAAGCGGAAGAAGAGATCGGACAGGATGTAGACCACATGACGTTGTTCCTTTATTTGCGCCGTTCTCGCTGCGGCTGAAAAGGTTCGACGTTGCGGTTCGATCCAGAATTGATGTACGGCATGGCAGGTGCGTAAGACTTTCGCGAGACCGGGCGCCCTGCCGCGCCCGACCGCGATTCTATCCCGATGTCTTGCGTCAGGCCAACTGGAATTTTCCGACGAGCGACTTCAGCGCCCGCGCCTGATCGTCCAGCGATTGCGCGGCGGCCGCCGCTTCTTCGACCAGCGCGGCGTTCTGCTGTGTGTTCGCGTCCATCTTCGTGACGGCGTCGCCGATCGACTCGATGCCCGTCTGTTGTTCCGCCGACGCCGCCGAAATCTCGCCCATGATGTCGGTGACGCGGCGCACGGCCTTCACGACTTCCTCCATCGTCGCGCCGGCTTCCTGCGCGTAGGTCGAGCCGTCGGACACGCGCGACACGGACGTATCGATCAACGCCTTGATCTCCTTCGCCGCCGACGACGAGCGCTGCGCGAGACCGCGCACCTCGCCCGCGACGACCGCGAAGCCGCGCCCCTGCTCGCCGGCGCGCGCCGCTTCGACTGCTGCATTCAGCGCGAGGATATTGGTCTGGAATGCGATGCCCTCGATCACGCCGATGATGTCGCCGATGCTCTTCGCGCTCGCGTCGATACGCTGCATCGTCTCGACGACGCGGCCGACGACCGCGCCGCCCTTCTCCGCGATCTCCGATGCGCTGGCGGCCAGCGTGCTCGCCTGCTTCGCGTTGTCGGCGTTCTGACGCACGGTCGAGGTGAGCTGCTCCATACTGGACGCAGTTTTCTCGAGCGCAACCGCCTGCTCTTCGGTGCGGCGCGACAGATCGACATTGCCGGTGGAAATTTCGCTCGATGCCGACGCAATCGCCTCGGCGCTCGCCGCGATATCGCCGACGGTCGACGACAGGCCCGCCTGCATTTCCGAGAGCGCGTGCAGCATGCTGGCGTCGTCGCGGCGCTTGAGCGTGATGCGATTCGCGAGATCGCCCGATGCGATGCGCCGCGCGATGTCCTTCGCGTAACCGGGCTCGCCGCCGAGCTGTCCGGCGAGACGCCGCACGACCCATTCGGAAACGACGATCGCGAGCGCGAACAGCGCGAGCGTCAACGCCGACACCATCACGAACGACGAATTGAAGATGAACGACGCGGAATCGATCGTCGCCTTGGCAGCGTGACCGCGGCGCGCGACGAGTTCATCGACGGTCTTTTCGAGCTTGCCGGTTTCGACGAGCAGCGATACGTCCTGCGTGCCGACTTGCCAGTTCATCTGCGAGAGATCGAGCGGTTGCTCCTTTACGAGCTTGACGAAGGTGCGCAGGTTGTCGCTCCACGTCGCGAGCGCGGTGGCGAAGCGCTTCTGTTGCGCGAGCGCGTCCTGATCCGCGTGATCGATGTACTGCGCGAGCTGCGTCTGCGCGCGGCCGATGTCGTTGAGCGCCTGTTCGATCTGCGCGCCGAGGTCATCGCGTTCCTTGGCTGTGGTCGCGGTGAGCAGCATCTTTTGCGAACGGCTCGCGCGCAGCAGATACCCGCGCGTTTCCTCCGCCGCGCGGCTCGCGACATAACCCTGCGTGTAGATCGATTCGGTCGCGCCATTCAGACGGCTGATCTGCGTGAGCGATATCGCGCCGATGGCGAGCGTGCCCGCGAGCACGAGCCCGAACGCGAACCTCAGCGAGGCTTTGACGGACAGTGCGCGCTTGCCCGTCGTGTGTGTGCGTGTATCGGAATGCGCATGCGCGGCTTCGGCCTGCGCCACGAAGCCCGCGTCTTTTGCGCCGCGAAGCGAAAACAGTTTCATCGATCTTTCCCCGATTTGATCTGCGGACTTTGCCGTCGTGCGGCGCGTCCGTGGTCTGGTCCCCGCCGGTAGTACGGCAGGTTTTGCAGCTTTCTTGAGCCGTTTTTTTAAAAAGCGAACAAACGTTCGCTGACTGCGGTCCGTTATAACCGGCCAAAAATCGTGGTATTTGATGAAATGATGATTGGCGTCAGCGACTATCCTGTCCGATTCGCGACAAAGCTTGGCATGACAATGCACTGAGGACAGCCTAGACTTGTCAGAAATTCAGTCCACGCATAAATCGCGGGTCTGGAGAACAACAAAAACCGAGACGATTTCCGCTTTTTATCAGCCATTCACTATGCAAACGAGCATCGACAAGGGCGCATTGTCGCCTTCCGGCGCAACGGCCGGCGCTTCCGCCGCGGCATCCGCGAGCACGGGCACGCAACAACGCACCGTTTATTCCGTGCTGGGCGCGATCAGCTTTTCGCACCTGCTGAACGACATGATCCAGTCGCTGATTCTGGCGATCTACCCGATGTTCAAGAGCGAGTTCGCGCTCTCGTTCGGGCAGATCGGCCTCATCACGTTGACATACCAGATCACGGCTTCGCTACTGCAGCCACTCGTCGGGCTCTATACGGACAAGCATCCGAAGCCTTATTCGCTTCCGGTCGGCATGGGGTTCACGCTGTCGGGTCTGTTGCTGATGTCGGTCGCGGGCAACTTCGGCACGCTGCTCATCGCGGCGGCGCTCGTGGGCTGCGGGTCGTCGGTGTTTCATCCGGAGTCGTCGCGGGTCGCGCGGATGGCCTCGGGCGGCAAGCATGGTCTCGCGCAATCGCTGTTTCAGGTCGGCGGTAACGCAGGTTCGTCGCTCGGGCCGCTGCTCGCCGCGCTGATCGTGATTCCGCACGGGCAGAAGAGCATCGCGTGGTTCTCGGCGGCGGCGCTCGTCGCGATCGTCGTGCTGGCGAACATCGGCCGCTGGTACAAGCGTCATCCGGCGACGAAGAAAGGCCGCAAGCAAGTTGCCCATGCGACGCTGCCGCGCAACAAGGTCATGATGGCGATGAGCGTGCTCGTGCTGCTCGTGTTCTCGAAGTACTTCTATCTCGCGAGTATCACGAGTTACTTCACGTTCTATCTGATCAGCAAGTTCGGCTTGTCGGTGCAGGCTGCGCAGATCCATCTGTTCGTGTTCCTCGCGGCGGTGGCGGCGGGCACGATCATCGGCGGGCCGGTCGGCGACAAGGTGGGACGCAAGGCCGTGATCTGGGTGTCGATTCTCGGCGTCACGCCGTTCACGCTCCTGATGCCTTATGCGAACCTGTTCTGGACGGGCGTGTTGTCGGTGATCATCGGGCTGGTGCTGGCGTCGGCGTTCTCGGCGATTCTCGTCTATGCGCAAGAGCTGATTCCGGGCAAGGTCGGCATGGTGGCGGGCCTCTTCTTCGGATTCGCGTTCGGGATGGGCGGGGTTGGCGCGGCGGTGCTCGGGCATCTCGCCGACGCGACGAGCATCGACTACGTGTACAAGGTTTGCTCGTTCTTGCCGTTGCTCGGGGTGTTGGCAATCGTGTTGCCGAAGACGCATGAGGCGACGGCGAAGGGTTGATCGCAAAGCCTGATTTATCCCGACGGGCGCGCCGGTCCTTGAATGGACCGCGCGCCCGTCGCGTTTCGGGTGCTCAGTTTCCCAACGCCTCCCTCACCTGCATCAACGCGCCCGGATCTTCGATCGTCGGCAGTTCGCCTGGATCGCGTCCTTCCGCCAGCGCCGCGATCGCGCGTCGCAAGAGTTTCCCCGAGCGCGTCTTCGGCAGCATCGCCACGAAATGCACGCGCGCCGGACGCGCGATCGCGCCGAGCTGCGAATCCACCGCGTGACAAAGCTCCGCCTCCATGCCCTCGCGCGCGCCCGGCGCGTTGATGCGATCCGCATCGCGCAGCACCACGAATGCCGCCGCGGCCTGCCCCTTCACCGGATCGGCGATACCCACGACCGCCACCTCCGCCACCGCGGGATGCGCCGACAGCGCCTCCTCGATCTCGCGCGTGCCGAGACGGTGCCCCGCGACATTGATCACGTCATCGGTGCGACCGAGAATCGATACGTAGCCGTCTTCGTCCTGCACGCCCCAGTCGAACGTCGAATAAACGGTCTGGTTCGGCACGCTGTTCCAGTACGTGCCGGCGAAGCGCTTGTCGTCGCGCCACACGGTCTGCATGCAGCCCGGCGGCAACGGATAGCCGAGCGTGACGACGCCCTTCTCGCCCGGCGCGCACTCATCGCCGGTCGCCTCGTTGCGCAGCCGGAGATCGAAGCCCATCGACGGCACGCCAGGCGAGCCGAGCTTTGATGGCAATTCCTCGATGCCGCGCGGTATCGCGATCATCGGCCAGCCGGTTTCCGTCTGCCAGTAATTGTCGATGACGGGCTTCTTCAGCGCGCTCTGGATCCACTGCGCGGTCGGCTCGTCGAGTGGCTCGCCCGCGAGAAAGAGCGTGCGCAGGCTCGACAGATCGTACTTCTCCATCAACGCCGGGTCCTGCTTCTTGAGCACGCGGATCGCGGTCGGCGCGGTGAACATCAGATTGATCTTGTGCTGCTCGACGAGCCGCCACCAGATGCCGCCATCGGGACGGATCGGCGTGCCTTCGTACATCACGGTCGTCAGTCCCGCGATCAGCGGCGCATAGATGATGTAGCTGTGCCCCACGACCCAGCCGACGTCCGATGCGGTGAACATCGTGTCGCCCGGCGCACCCTGAAAGATATGCTCCATCGATGCGGCAAGCGCCACTGCATAACCGCCGACATCGCGCTGCACGCCCTTCGGCCTGCCCGTCGTGCCGGACGTGTAGAGAATGTACGAAGGCTCGTTCGATTCGAGCCATTCGCAGGGCACGTGAGCATCGAAGAACTGTTCGCGCAGCGGCTCGTACGCGACGAGATAACTCGCCTGCAAACGCTCGGGCGCGAGCTGCCGGTCGATCAGCAGCACTTGCGGTACCTTGAATTCGGCGCGCGACAACGCTTCGTCGACGAGCGGCGTGTAGTCGATCACCTTGCCCGCGCGCGCGCCGGCGTCGGCGGTGACGATGAGGGCGGGTTCGGCATCGTCGATGCGCGCCGCGAGATTCGGCGCCGCAAAGCCGCCGAACACGACCGAATGGATCGCGCCGATGCGCGCGCACGCGAGCATCGCGAAAAGCGCCTCGGGGATCATCGGCAGATAGATCAGCACGCGGTCGCCCTTTTTCACGTGCAGCGAACGCATGACGGCGGCCATGCGGTTCACTTCGGCGTGCAACTCGGCATAGGTGTAGCGGCGCTCGATGCCGGTTTCCGTCGATACATACACGAGCGCATCCTGCTGCGCGCGCGACGCGAGATGACGATCGACGGCGTTGTGACAGAGATTGGTCTTGCCGCCGACGAACCAGCGCGCGAACGGCGGATGGCTCGCGTCGAGGACTTGGTCAAACGGCGTCTGCCAATGGATGCGGCGGGCCTGTTCGGCCCAGAACGCTTCGGGCTCCTCGATCGAGCGGCGATACGCTTCTCGGTAAGTCGGCATGCGCGTCCTCTGCAAAAGCGGCGTGGGCCTCCAAGCATAGAGCAGGCCACCGAACCCGGCTAGAGAGGGCGCGCCCTGATCGGTGCGATCAGTCCGACCGTTCAGAACGCCTGCGTGCGCGCCGCGGAACGGCCATCGGCGGCGGTGTGCTTCAGCAGGACCGGCGCGAGCTCACCCGCCACCCGCATGCTCGACACGACGACCGTGCGCACGCCGCTGCCTTCGGTGAGCGCGCGCAGCGTTTCGCGCGTCGTCGCACGCGCCTCGATGCGCGGCTCGATGACGATCATCCCGCGGCAGCAGGCGGCGAGAATCGCGCGATGCGTGCGCATCCATGCGGCGCGCAGGCGCGCGTCGTCGGCAGATTCGCGTTCATCGTGCTCGGCCACCAGCACGAAAGGCGTCGCGAGCTCCACGAGGCGGCGCATCTGCGCGCTCCACGTGAACGCGTAGCCGGGCTTCACGGCGCGAGGCCGCAAGCGCACGAGCGGAAAACGGCTCAGGTCGAAGAGCCGCGCGTCGAGCGCGGGTGCGGAAGTCGATTCCGGAAAAAGGTCAGCAGCATTCACGTCGTTCACAGCGGTTTCGGGCTCCAGTAGTTGAGCGCGGCAATCAGACTCGGCCAACGCGACCGGCGCGGCACGACGCGCTTTTTAGGCAACGTGCGCGGCGGGCTGCGCTTCGCTTCCCGGGGCGCGTGCGTGCGGGTTTCGCTCCAGGCGCGGCGCGTCGTCTCGAGCACCTTCGCGGCGTTCTCAGTGAGTGAGCGCGGTTCGCCGCGCATGCCGATCGTGCGCGCGGTGGATTCGGTGGTCATGTCGGCCCTCCTTTCGTGTCGCTCATTGTATTGAGAATCATTCTCACTTACAAGAGAAGAAGCGGCGCGTATCCGAGAGGATCGGTCTACTGGAACATCGTCAGCACGGGGTTTTGGAACCCGTTAGAACCTCGCGCGCAGAAAGCGCGACAAAATGCCCGACGAATACGTCGAGGCAATCGATGCGAGGAATTCGGCGAACGATGCGGGCGCGGCGGCGTCCGCCGTATCCGAGATGGTCCGCACGACCGCGCACGGCACGTCGTGTTCGTAGCAGACCTGCGCGATGGCCGCGCCTTCCATTTCGACCGCGAGCGCGTCCGGCAAGGCGTCGCGCAGGGCGAAGAGCGCCTCGTGGCTCGCGATGAAGCGATCGCCGCTCACGACGAGCCCGCGATGCACGCGCGGTGCGTTCACGGCGAAACGCTCCGACAGCACGCCGCCCTCCTCGGCGATGAACGCATCGGCGGCGGCGGCGAGCGCATCGGCAAAGGCGCGGTCGGCGTGAAAATGCGCGCGGTCGAGCAGCGGCACCTCGAAGCGCGGAAAGAGCGGCGACGCATCGAGATCGTGCTGCATCAACGCATCCGCGACGACGACATCGCCCACCTGCACGTCCGCGCGCACGCCGCCCGCGACGCCGGTGAAAACGATCGCATCGGCCTCGAAAACGTGGATCAGCGCGCTGGCGGTCGCGGCCGCCGCCACCTTGCCGATGCGCGCGAGCGTGACCACGACGGCCAGGCCGTGCACATCGCCGACGTAGTAATCGCGCCGTCCGAGCGTCACGGTGCGAACCTCGCCCGCCGAGCGCATCTGCGCGATCAGATCGCCGAGTTCCTGCGGCAGCGCCGCCATGATGCCGAGCCGCTTCATTCGACGGCCTGCAGCTTCGCGACCGCGAGCGCGAGCCACTTCTCGCCGTGGCGCTTGAAGCGCACCTGCGCGCGGGCGTCGCCG
This sequence comes from Caballeronia arvi, assembly GCF_001544695.2. GTDB lineage: Bacteria > Pseudomonadota > Gammaproteobacteria > Burkholderiales > Burkholderiaceae > Caballeronia > Caballeronia arvi. Next base: position 106,998 of record NZ_FCOM02000007.1, on the reverse strand, counting down.
CCGGAACCTTCGAGCGCGGTCACGGTGCCTTCGCCGAACTTCGTGTGGAACACGGCCTGACCGACCTTGAAGCCGCCTTCGGCCGCACGCTGCTCGTTCGCGAACGACGGCAATGCCGCGCTCGTCGCCTGATCGCGCGCAAAGCCTGCGGAACCGCCGCGCTCGTGTCCCGGACGCGCGAACCAGTCGCGGCCCCAGCCGGCGTTGTCGGCGCGTCCGCCCCAGCGCGCGCCCGGCTCGACCTTCGGCGTGAGCCATTTGAGCGAGCCCTCGGGCAGTTCATCGAAGAAGCGCGAGCGGATGTTGTAGCGCGTCTGCCCGTGCAGCATGCGGCTTTGCGCGAACGACAGATAAAGCCGCTCCTTCGCGCGCGTGATCGCCACATAAGCGAGACGCCGTTCCTCTTCGAGTCCGTCCGATTCCTGCGCGCTGTTCTCGTGCGGGAACAAACCCTCTTCCAGCCCGGTGATGAACACCGCCGTGAATTCGAGACCCTTCGCCGCGTGCACGGTCATCAACTGCACCGCGTCCTGGCCGGCTTGCGCCTGATTGTCGCCGGCCTCGAGCGATGCATGCGACAGGAAGCCGGCGAGCGGCGTCATCGTGTCGGGATTCTGCGCGGGATCGGTGATGTCCGGCGCATCGAGCACTTCGATCTCGCCGTCCTCGCTCACCGCCGCGATCTCCGGCGCCGACGACGCGCCCGGACGCAGCGGAATCGAACGCGCGGGCGTGTCCAGCCCGTAGCCTTCCTCGCTGACGAACGCCGCCGCCGCGTTCACCAGTTCCTGCAAGTTCTCCAGCCGGTCCTGCCCTTCGCGCTCGGTCTCGTAGAACGCGGCGAGTCCGCTTGCGCGCACGACGTATTCGACCGTTTCGGGGAGGCTCATCTGCTGCGTCTCGGCGCGCATCTTCGCGATGAGCGTCGCGAACGCGCCGAGACTCGATCCCGCCTTGCCGGTGACATACGGCACGGCTGCGGCCATCGAACAGTTGTAGAGACGCGCGGCATCGGCCACCTGCTCGATGGAACGCGCGCCGATGCCCCGCGTCGGGAAATTGACGACGCGCGCGAACGCGGTGTCGTCGTTCGGATTGTCGATCAGACGCAGATACGCGAGCGCATGCTTCACTTCCTGACGCTCGAAGAAGCGCAGACCGCCATAGACGCGATACGGAATGCCCGCATTCACCAACGTGTGCTCGATCGTGCGCGACTGCGCGTTGCTGCGATAAAGCACCGCGACCTCGCCGCGCGACGTGCCCGTATTGATGAGCGCCTTGATCTCTTCGACGATCCAGCCCGCTTCCTGCGAATCCGTCGCGGCTTCGTAGACGCGCACCGGCTCGCCGTGGCCCGCGTCGGTGCGCAGATTCTTGCCGAGCCGCCGCGCGTTGTTGGCGATCAGATAGTTGGCCGTATCGAGAATATGGCCGTGCGAGCGGTAGTTCTGCTCCAGCTTGATGAGATTGCGCACGCGGAATTCGCGTTCGAAATCGTGCATGTTGCCGACGTTCGCGCCGCGAAACGCGTAGATGGACTGATCGTCGTCGCCGACCGCGAAGATCGCATTGTGCTCGCCCGCGAGCAGCTTCAGCCACGCGTATTGCAGCTTGTTCGTGTCCTGAAACTCGTCGACGAGAATGTTGCGAAACCGCGCCTGATAGTGCGCGCGCAGCGGCGGATTGTGCGCGAGCAGTTCATGACAGCGCAGCAGCAGTTCCGGAAAATCGACGACGCCTTCGCGCTGGCATTGCTGATCGTAAGCTTCGTAGAGCTCGACGAACTTGCGATTGAACGCGTCGGTGGCGTCGACGTCCTTCGGACGCAGGCCTTGCTCCTTCGCGTTGTTGATGAAGTACTGGAGATTCTTCGCCGGATACTTTTCGTCGTCCACGTTCAGGCCCTTCATCAGCCGCTTGATGGCGGAGAGCTGGTCGGACGTGTCGAGAATCTGGAAGGTCTGCGGCAGGCCGGCGTCGCGGTAATGCGCGCGCAGCATGCGGTTGCACAGGCCGTGAAAGGTGCCGATCCACATGCCGCGCGTATCGATGGGCAACAGCGCCGAGAGGCGCGCCATCATCTCGCGCGCGGCCTTGTTCGTGAAGGTGACGGCGAGCACGGTCGGCGGCGACGCGTAGCCCTGCCGGATCAGCCACGCGATGCGCGTGATGAGCACGCGCGTCTTGCCGCTGCCGGCGCCCGCGAGAATGAGCGCGGGCTCGTTCGGCAGCGTCACGGCGGCGAGTTGTTCGGGGTTCAGATTCGCGAGCAGGTCGGGCATGGGAAAGTCAGACGACGGAGAAACGGCGCAAACGGCGGGCCGACCATTATAAGACCGTGCCGATGGCGGCGTTTCGGCCTAAGCCATTCGGCCGAGGGGCCGAAAACGTCGGCCCAGCCTTGGGGAACCTTATAATTGGGGATTCCCCCGCATTTTTTCACGCTTTTTTCGGCAGATTCCACAATGAGCGACAACACGCTTGCCAAGAGCTTCGAGCCTCAAAACATCGAGTCCCAATGGGGCCCGGAATGGGAAAAACGCGGGCTCTCCGCGCCCACGTTCCAGGACGGCGCGAAGAACTTCTCCATCCAGTTGCCGCCGCCGAATGTCACCGGCACGCTGCACATGGGGCACGCGTTCAATCAGACCATCATGGACGGCCTGACGCGCTATCACCGCATGCTCGGCGAGAACACGCTGTGGGTGCCGGGCACGGACCACGCGGGCATCGCGACGCAGATCGTCGTGGAGCGTCAGCTCGACGCGCAAGGCATCTCGCGCCACGACCTCGGCCGCGAGGAATTCCTCAAGCGCGTGTGGGCCTGGAAGCAGCAGTCCGGCTCGACCATCACGAATCAGGTGCGGCGCCTGGGCGCATCGATCGACTGGTCGCGCGAATACTTCACGATGGACGACAAGATGTCGGCCGCCGTGCGCGATGTCTTCGTCACGCTCTACAAGCAAGGGCTCATCTATCGCGGCAAGCGGCTCGTCAACTGGGACCCGGTGCTCGGCACGGCGGTGTCGGACCTCGAAGTAGTGAGCGAGGAAGAGAACGGCAGCCTGTGGCATATCCAGTATCCGCTGCCGGACGGCTCGGGCCATCTGACGGTGGCGACCACGCGCCCGGAAACCATGCTCGGCGACGTCGCCGTGATGGTGCATCCGGAAGACGAGCGCTATCAGCATCTGATCGGCAAGACGGTGACGCTGCCGCTGTGCGATCGCGAAATCCCGGTCATCGCCGACGAATACGTCGATCGCGAATTCGGCACGGGCGTCGTGAAGGTCACGCCCGCGCACGACTTCAACGACTACGCAGTCGGCCAGCGTCACAAGCTGCCGCAGATCGAAATTCTCACGCTCGACGCGAAGATCAACGACAACGCGCCCGAGAAATATCGCGGCATGGATCGTTTCGATGCGCGCAAGGCCGTCGTCAAGGATCTCGAAGCGCTCGGCCTGCTCGAATCCGTCAAGCCGCACAAGCTGATGGTGCCGCGCGGCGACCGTACGCAAGTCGTCATCGAGCCGATGCTCACGGACCAGTGGTTCGTCGCGATGACCAAGCCCGCGCCCGAAGGTACGTTCAATCCGGGCAAGTCGATCACGGAAACATCGCTCGATGTCGTGCGCAACGGCCAGATCAGGTTCGTGCCGGAGAACTGGACCACGACCTACTATCAGTGGCTCGAAAACATCCAGGACTGGTGCATCTCGCGTCAGCTCTGGTGGGGCCATCAGATTCCGGCGTGGTACGGCGAGAACGGCGAGATCTTCGTCGCGAAGACCGAAGAAGAAGCCCGCGCCGAAGCCGACGCGCAAGGTTATAAAGGCGCATTGAAGCGCGATGAAGACGTGCTCGACACGTGGTTCTCGTCCGCGCTCGTGCCCTTCTCGTCGCTCGGCTGGCCTAACGAAACGAAGGAGCTGGAGGCGTTCCTGCCGTCGTCGGTGCTCGTGACGGGCTTCGACATCATCTTCTTCTGGGTCGCCAGAATGGTGATGATGACCACGCATTTCACCGGCAAGGTGCCCTTCGACACCGTATATGTGCACGGCCTCGTGCGCGATGCCGAAGGCCAGAAGATGTCGAAGAGCAAGGGCAACACGCTCGATCCGATCGATATCGTCGATGGCATCGACCTCGAAGCGCTCGTCACGAAGCGCACGACCGGCCTCATGAATCCGAAGGCCGCCGCGCAGATCGAAAAGAAGACGCGCAAGGAATTTCCCGAAGGTATTCCGTCGTTCGGCACGGATGCGCTGCGCTTCACGATGGCGTCGATGGCCACGCTCGGCCGCAACGTCAACTTCGATCTCGCGCGCTGCGAGGGTTATCGCAATTTCTGCAACAAGCTCTGGAACGCCACGCGTTTCGTGCTGATGAATTGCGAAGGCCACGATTGCGGCTTCGCGAATCCCGGCGCATGCAAGCCGGGCGATTGCGGCCCCGGCGGCTACACGGACTTCTCGCAGGCCGACCGCTGGATCGTGTCGCTCCTGCAGCGCACCGCAAGCGAAGTCGAGAAAGGCTTCGCGGACTATCGCTTCGACAACGTCGCGAGCGCGATCTACAAGTTCGTGTGGGACGAATACTGCGACTGGTATCTCGAGCTCGCGAAGGTGCAGATCCAGACCGGCACGCCGGAACAGCAGACGGCGACGCGGCGCACGCTTTTGCGCGTGCTCGAAACGGTGCTGCGCCTCGCGCATCCGATCATTCCGTTCATCACGGAAGCGTTGTGGCAGAAGGTCGCTCCGTTGACCGATGCGTACCCGCAGGGCGCACAGGAGGGCGAAGCGTCGGTCATGACGCAGCCGTATCCGCGCGTGGAGCAGAAAAAAATCGACGAGTCCGCAGAACAGTGGGCTGCCGAACTGAAGACTGTCATCGATGCATGTCGTAATCTGCGCGGCGAAATGAATCTGTCGCCCGCGGTGAAGGTGCCGTTGCTCGCACACGGAGACGCGGCGCGCCTTTCCGCGTTCGCGCCTTATGTCGCGGCGCTCGCGCGTCTTTCCGAAGTGAAGATCATCGACGACGAAGCCGCGCTCGACAAGGAAGCTCACGGCGCGCCGGTGGCGATCGTCGGCAGCAGCAAGCTGGTGCTGAAAGTCGAGATCGATATTGCGGCGGAACGCGAGCGTCTGACGAAGGAAGTCGAGCGTTTGAATGCCGAGATCGGAAAATGTAACGCGAAGCTCGGCAATGAAAGCTTTGTTTCAAAAGCGCCGGCCGCTGTCGTTGAACAGGAGCGCAAAAGGCTGGCAGAATACGGAACCACTATCGAGAAGCTCCAGGCGCAATTATTGCGTTTGCCGGTCTGAATCGGTGGTTCGAAGCACGAGTCGATCCACCGCGATTATCTCGACGTTCTACATGTTTTAAGAGGATCAGGGTCATCACATGCTAAAAGTTACCAAAGCGGTATTCCCCGTCGCGGGTCTGGGCACGCGGTTTCTTCCCGCGACCAAGGCCAGCCCGAAGGAAATGCTGCCAGTCGTGGACAAGCCGCTGATTCAGTACGCGGTCGAAGAAGCGATGGCGGCCGGCATTACCGAGATGATCTTCGTCACGGGCCGCAGCAAGCGCGCCATTGAAGACCATTTCGACAAGTCCTATGAAATCGAAGCGGAGCTCGAGGCGCGCGGCAAGGACAAGCTGCTCGAGCTCGTGCGCAGCATCAAGCCGAGCCACGTCGATTGCTTCTACGTGCGTCAGGCTGAAGCGCTCGGTCTGGGCCACGCCGTGCTGTGCGCGGAGAAGCTCGTCGGCGACAACCCGTTCGCCGTGATCCTCGCGGACGATCTGCTGTACGGCAGGCCGCCCGTGATGTCGCAGATGATCGAAGTTTTCGACCACTATCACAGCTCGGTCATCGGCGTCGAAGAAATCCCGCCGCAGGATTCGAAGTCGTACGGCGTCATCGACGGCAAGGAATGGGAAGACAACATCTTCAAGCTGTCGGGCATCGTCGAGAAGCCGGAGCCGGCCGTGGCGCCGTCGAACCTGGGCGTGGTCGGCCGTTACGTGCTGAAGCCGCGCGTCTTCGACCACATCCGTGCGTTGAAGCCGGGCGCGGGCGGCGAGTTGCAATTGACGGACGCGATCCAGTCGCTGCTGTCGGACGAGCAAGTGCTCGCGTACAAGTATCACGGCACGCGCTTCGACTGCGGCAGCAAGCTGGGCTATCTGAAGGCGACGGTGGAGTTCGCGCTGCGCCATCCGGAAGTGAAGCAGGAATTCGAGGAATATCTGCGTAATCGCGCGCCGATTCTCGAAGGCTGACATCAGCGTTACTGCCCGAAAAAATGCCCGTCACCTGTGTGACGGGCATTTTGCTTTGGGCGCCTGCTTGCGGGCTTCAGCGACGCCGCATCAGGAAGATGAACGTCTTGTCCTGCGCCGTCGATTCGACGATCTCATTGCCGGTCTGTTTGGCGAACGCCGCGAAATCGCGCTGCGATCCCGGGTCGGTGGCGAGCACTTTCAGAATCTGGCCGCTCGTCATGTCGGCGAGCGCCTTCTTGGCCCGCAGAATCGGCAACGGGCAAGCCAGCCCGCGCGCGTCGACTTCCTTGTGAACTTCCATCGCGATTGAACCTTTCCTTTGCCTGTGGGATGAGCGCTCGGTGAGGTTCGATTTTAACGCAGTGGTCACAAATCCACCGGCCGCGCCCTTTTACTACAGCAGTTTCACACGCGTTGAGATATTTCTAGTTCATCCGTCACGGCATTGAGGATAGCTTTCTCTGACAGGGCTCTGCGACACGAGCAACCGCGTAGTCCGAAAGCATCGCAAGACGAACGTATAAATTTTTGTACAATGACGAATGAGAAAGAAATCCGGTGGGTCAGCTCATCCTACGATGACATCCGTGAATTTCCATCGATTGCCCGGCGCGAAGCGGGCTTCCAGCTCGGCCGCCTTCAGGCCGGGCTCGACCCGGAAGACTGGAAGCCCTTCGACGCCGTCGGTTCAGGGGTTCGCGAGATTCGAATCCGGGACCCGAGCGGAATCTTCCGCGTGATGTACGTAGCCAAATTCGAAGAGGCCGTTTACGTGTTGCATTGTTTTCAGAAGAACACGCAAACGACGTCAAGACGGGACGTAGAGATCGCAGCGATCCGCTATCGCGCGATTTTCCGAGAAAGGAAGGAGCGAGCATGAGCAAGGTCGACACGCACGTGCGGCATGTGACGAAACCCGGCGCAAACATTTTTGCCGAACTCGGCTTCGCACCGGATGAAGCACGCCGCTATCAAACCGAGTCCCAGGCGCTGATCGGCCAGACCCTGGCGCTGAAGGAACAACTCATGGACGAACTTGCGACGTGGATCGAAGCACATCATCTCAAGCAATCCGAAGCAGCCGATATATTGCATGTCACACGGCCTCGCGTATCGGATGTCGTGAACAAGAAGACGAGCAAGTTCACGATCGACACGCTAGTGGAAATGTTGGCTCGCGTCGGTAAGCCGGTAAAACTGGTCGTCGGCTGACGACCAGCGTTCAGTCAAGCGCGCCTCCCACGCTCACAAATCCACCGGCCGCCCACTCTCATAAGCCTCCCGCATCGCAATGCCGATGCGCGTCGCTTCCCGCGCATCGTCGAGCGTCAGTCCGGTCGGCGTGCCGTGCGTCAGCGAAGCCACGAACGCCTGCGCCTCGCGCAAGAACGCATCCTCGAAACGCTCGAAGAACGTCGGCGTGCACGTGTTGCGCATGCCCTGCGCATCGGCTATCTCGACACGATTCGCCCGCGGATTGCGCCCCACCGACAACGCCCCCGCCGTGCCGATCACTTCCGTCTGCGTGTCGTGACCGTGCGCCATCGTGCGCGAAGCGTAGAGCACGGCCAGCCGTCCGTCGTCGAACTCGATGGTGCCCACACCGTTATCGATGTCGCCGCACTCGCGCAGGCCTTCGTGAATCGCGATCGTCCCGCTCGCAACCACGCGCTTCGGCCTGGGATTGCCCAGCAGCCAGCGCGCGAGATCGATGTCATGCACGCTGCAATCGAGAAAAAGCCCGCCCGATGTCGGCGCGAACCGCACGAAGAAACCGTCCGGATCGTTCTTGTCGCAGGTCTGCGAGCGCACCATGAACGGCCTGCCGATGACGCCCTTCACGATGTTATCGAACGCATCGCGATAGCTCGCATCGAAGCGCCGCACGAAGCCGATCATCACCTGAAGATGCGGATGACGCGCGTGCTCTTCGATCACGGCATCGCATTCGGCGAGATCGAGCGACAGCGGTTTCTCGCAGAAAACGTGCTTGCCCGCGCGCAACGCGGCGATGATCTGCCGCGCGTGCAGCGACGTCGGCGTGACGAGCCACACCGCGTCGATCGATGCGTCGGCGAGCAATTCATCGTAGTCCGCATAGAGCGAGAGCCCGGGCACACCCGACGCGGCCCACTCGCGCTCTTCCTGAACCGGGCTGCACGCCGCGACGAGCTTCGCGCCCGGCACATGCCAGGCGAGATTTGCCGCATGCCGACGCCCGAGCCTACCCAATCCGACGATGCCCACGCGAACCGGATTCATGCGACATGCTCCGCGAGATTCACGATGCGCTTTTCGCGCCACGACAGCGTCGCGGCTTCGGCGAGTTCGAGCGCCTTCAGGCCATCGTCGACCGTGGTGCGAACGGGCTTGCCGTTGTTCACTGCATCGAAGAAATGAGCGATTTCCGCCGCGTACGCCGCGCGATAGCGTTCGAGAAAGAATGCCTCGGGCACGTCGTTCGATACGGCCGTCTTCGTGTACGACGTGACCTCCGTCGGCCGCACGTTGCCCGCCTGCAGCATGCCGAGACTGCCGAGCAACTCGAAGCGCTGATCGTAGCCATACGCCGCGCGCCGCGCCGTGTTGATCTGGCACAGCCGCCCGCGTTTCGTGCGTATCGTCACGGCGGTGGAATCGATGTCGCCCGCATCGGCGATCGCCGGGTCGGCCAGGCAACTGCCGGTCGCGTGCAGCGTCTCGGCCTCGTCGTCGAGAATCCAGCGGAAGATATCGAAGTCGTGGATCAGCATGTCCTTGAAGATGCCGCCCGAATGCCTGATGTACTCGACGGGCGGCGCGCCGGGATCGCGGCTCGTCACGATCAGCATTTCCGGATCGCCGATCTCGCCGGCATCGATACGCGCTTTCAACGCAGCGAACGTCGGATCGAAGCGCCGCTGAAAGCCGATCATGCAGACGACGCCCGCCTTCGCGACCGCATCGGCGCATGCGCGGGCGCGCTCGATCGCGAGATCCACCGGCTTCTCGCAGAACACGTGCTTGCCCTGCGCCGCCGATGCCTGAATCAGCCCCGCATGCGTATCCGTGCTCGAACATACGACCGTCGCGCCGATGGATGCATCGCCCATCGCGTCATCGACATCGGCTACCTGCGCGCCAAATAAAGCAGCCAGTGCGGAAGCCGCGTCGCGATTCACATCGACGACATACTTCAAACGCACGCCCGGCTGCCGCGCGAGATTGGCCGCGTGAATCTTGCCGATGCGCCCCGCTCCGAACACCGCCACATCAATCGTCATAGCCACCTGTCTCCCTGGATTCCTCGACATTCAACTCGAGCCGGTACGCGAGCGCGATGAACAACGCCTGGCACAGGCAAATGGTGCTCGTGAGCGAACGGAACGCGAACGCGCTGCCTTCCTTCACGAGCAGGCTCGCGCTCGCATGGCGCGCGAGCGGCGAAAGCTGGCTATCGGTGATGACGAGCGTCGCCGCGCCGTGATGCTGCGCCGCGCGCACGCAGTATTGCGTTTCCTTGCCGTAGGGCGCGAAGCTGATCGCGATCACCACGTCGCCCTTCTTCACGCTGCGGACCTGCTCGCGGAACATGCCGCCGAAGCCCGAAATCAGATGCACGCGCTTCTTCGTGTGCTGCAACGCATACACGATGTAACTCGCCACCGCGAACGAACGGCGCACGCCGATCACGTAGATGTTTTCCGCCTGCGACAGCATCTCGATGGCGGCTTCGAACTGCGCATCGTCTAGCCCGGCTTCGAGCTCGTCGAGTCCCGTGCGGCTCGCCGCAATGAACTCGCGCGCCACTGACACGCCCGACGCTTCGCCCGCCTTCTCGTCGATGAGCCTGCGAATGCGCTGCTGATAACTCTGCTGCGAGCCGCTGCCGCCCGCGTAGGCCTGGCGGAACACGGTCTGCAAATCGGAGAAGCCGGAGAACCCGAAGCGCTGCGCAAAGCGCACGACCGCCGACGCATGCACGCCGCACGCGCTCGCGATATCGCTCGTGCGGTCCATCATCACGCTCTGCCGATGCTGCTCGATATAGGTCGCGACGCTCTTCAACTGGCGCGGCAACGAATCGTAGGCATCGGTGATCCGCTGCATCAGTTCGTCGACGCTCTGCACGTCGGTGGTGTCGTCCATCGCAGGCTCGTTCGGTGTTCGTCGTGCAACCGATTATAGGAAGGCGGCAAACAAATTGGAATGTATTTTCCATTTGTCGCACACGTGAAATTTCCATTGCAGAGCGTGGAAAACTGACCTAATCTTGGTCCTGAGCGCGGAGTCCAGAGCTTCGGCTCGCGAAAACATCACACCAAACAACAACCGAGATAGGTGGAGACAATGACCTTTTGCAACGGTCGGGCCGCGCTGCGCGCGCTGGTGGCTGCTGCTGCGTTATGCAGCGTGGCGATGATGGCGGCGAGCCCCGCACAAGCGGCGCCCGACGCGAAGTTCGTGCTGATCAGCCACGCGCCGGACTCGGATTCGTGGTGGAACACCATCAAGAACGCGATCAAGCAGGCCGACGAAGACTTCAACGTGCAAACCGATTACCGCAACCCGCCGAACGGCGATATCGCGGACATGTCGCGGCTGATCGAGCAGGCGGCCGCGCGCAACTACGACGGCGTCATCACCACCATCGCGGACTTCGACGTGCTGAAGAGCGCGATCGGCAAGGTCACCGCGAAGAAGATTCCGCTCGTGACCATCAACTCCGGCACCGAGGAACAGAGCGCGCAGCTCGGCGCGATCATGCACGTCGGGCAGCCGGAATATGTCGCGGGCAAGGCGGCCGGCGAAAAGGCGAAAGCGGCGGGCGTGAAGTCGTTCCTGTGCGTGAACCACATTGCGACGAACACGGTGTCGTTCGATCGATGCAAGGGCTTCGCGGATGCACTTGGCATCGACTACAAGGCGTCGACGCTCGACTCGGGACAGGACCCGACCGAGATTCAGTCGAAGGTGTCGGCGTATCTGCGCAATCATCCGGACACCCAAGCGATCCTCACGCTCGGACCGACGCCCGCTTCCGCGACACTCAAGGCCGTGGCGCAAATGGGCCTGCAAAACAAGGTCTATTTCGTGACCTTCGACTTCTCCGACGACATCGCCAAGGCGATCAAGGACGGCACGATCAAGTTCGCCATCGATCAGCAGCCGTATCTGCAAGGCTATATCCCGGTGGCCGTGCTTGCGATCGTGAAGAAGGAGCACACCACCGATCCGGCGAAGATCCGTCAGATTCTCGAAGCGAATCCGAAGTTCAAGGCGCGCCTCGAAACTTATGGATTGCAGCCGTCGTACGGGCCGAAGAACATCCGCTCGGGCCCGGGTTTCATCACCAAGGAAAATCTCGACAAGGTCGTGAAGTACGCGGGTCAATATCGTTGATCGCAGCCTGACCTTCTTTGGGCGGCATCCCTGGCGCCGCCCGCTTTTATCGATGTTCGATGCTCTTGCTGCGTCCGTTCGCGGACGCGGCGGGGGCGCGCGCATCGGTGCTGCATCGGAATGGAATCACAAGGAGCCATCATGGGCGTAGCCGGCAAGCATTACCCTCCGCACGTGAACCCGCAGCAGGACAATGCCGACGCACCCGATGCGGCCAGGCCCTCGGATGAGCGCGTGCGGCGACAATCGTGGTTCGGCCATTTGCTGAATCGCCCGGAATTCGCGGCGATTTCCGGGACCGTGCTCGTGTTCCTCGTTTTCGGCTTTGCCGCCGGTTCGTCGGGCATGTTCAATCTCGACGGCGTGATGAACTGGTCGCAAGTGGCCGCCTATCTCGGCCTGCTCGCGGTCGGCGCGTGTCTCCTGATGATCGCGGGCGAGTTCGACTTGTCCATCGGTTCGATGATCGGCTTCGCGGGCATGATGGTCGCGCTGCCATCGGTGTATTTTCACTGGCCGATATCCGTATCGATTCTCTTCGCGTTCGTCATGTCGATGCTGCTCGGCGCACTCAACGGCTATCTCGTGATGCGAACGCGCCTGCCGTCGTTCATCGTCACGCTCGCGTTCCTCTTCATTCTCCGCGGTCTCACGCTCGCGCTGTCGATCATGTTCGCGGACCGCACGATCATTTCCGGCGTGGGCGATCTCGCGCAAGCCGATCCGGTCGCCGACACGCTCTTTCATGGCGTCGCGCTGCATGGCCTCTTTACGTGGCTCGCGCATATGGGCGTCGGCCAGTTGCTCGACAGCGGCCAGCCGCTCGTGCCGGGCATTCCGAAGGTCATCATCTGGTGGCTCGTGCTCGCCGCCATCTGCGCATTCGTGCTCGCGAAGACGCGCTACGGCAACTGGATTCTCGCCGTCGGCGGCGATGCGAATGCCGCGAAGAACGTCGGCGTGCCCGTGAAGCGCGTGAAGATTTCGCTCTTCGTGCTTACCGCGTTCTGCTCGTGCCTCTTCGCGGTGCTGCAAGTGTGCGACATCGGCTCGGCTGCGGCGGACCGCGGCTTGCAGAAGGAATTCGAAGCGATCATTGCGGCCGTGATCGGCGGGACGTTGCTGACGGGCGGTTATGGATCGGTGATCGGCGCATGCTTCGGCGCGTTGATCTTCGGCGTCGTGCAGATCGGCATCACCTATACGAACGTGAGCTCCGACTGGTTCCGCGTGTTCCTCGGCGTGATGCTGCTGATCGCCGTGCTCTTCAATCATTACGTGCGTCGCCGCGTATCACAGGCGCAATAAGAGGAGAAACGATCATGCAAGACGACAACATCCTCGCCCTCGAAAACGTGAGCAAGTATTTCGGCAAGGTGATTGCATTGAACGGCGTCACGTTGCGCCTCAAACGCGGCGAAGTGCACTGCCTGCTCGGCGATAACGGCGCGGGCAAGTCCACGCTCATCAAGACGCTGGCGGGCGTGCACCCACCCTCTTCCGGCGACTATCTCGTCGATGGCGCGCCCGTGCATTTCGATTCGCCGAAGGAAGCGCTCGATCTCGGCATCGCGACCGTGTATCAGGATCTCGCGCTCGTGCCGCTGCTCAGCGTCGCGCGCAACTTCTTCATGGGCCGCGAGCCGCAGAAGAAGCGCTTCGGCATCAGCGTGATGGACCTCGATCTCGCAGCCGAAACATCGCGTGCGAAGCTCGCGGAAATGGGCATCAACGTGCGCGATCCGCATCAGCCGATCGGCACGATGTCCGGCGGCGAGAAGCAATGTCTCGCGATCGCACGCGCGATTCACTTCGGCGCGCGCGTGCTGATTCTCGATGAACCGACCGCCGCGCTCGGCGTGAAGCAGAGCTTCAACGTGCTGAAGTTGATTCACAAGGCGCGCGAAAAAGGCATCTCGGTGATTTTCATCACGCACAACGTGCACCACGCGTATCCGATCGGCGATTCGTTCACGCTGCTCAATCGCGGCCGCTCGATGGGCACGTTCACGAAGGACACCATCAGCAAGAACGAAGTGCTCGACATGATGGCGGGCGGCGCCGAAATGCAGCAGATGATGAGCGAACTTGAAGGCGCGACGATCTGAGGACTTTAAAGCATGCCAACAACTTCTCGTTTTGCCCCGGATCGTGAACGCGACATCATCTGTCTGGGACGCATCGCCGTCGATCTTTACGCGCAGCAGGTCGGCGCGCGGCTCGAAGATGTGTCGACGTTCGCGAAGTATCTTGGCGGCTCGTCGGCGAACATCGCATTCGGATGCGCGCGGCTCGGACTGAATGCGTCGATGCTCGCGCGCGTCGGCAACGATCACATGGGGCGCTTTCTCACGCAGACGCTCGATCGCGAAGGCTGCGATACGAGCCATCTGCGGATCGATCGTGAACGGCTCACCGGACTCGTTTTGCTCGGCCTCGAAGATCGCGACACGTTTCCGCTCGTGTTCTATCGCGAGAACTGCGCGGATATGGCCGTCGACGAAAGCGATTTCGACGAAGCGTATATCGCGTCATCGAAGGCATTGCTCATCACCGGCACGCATTTCTCGACCGAACAGGTGAACCGCACGAGCCGGCGCGCGCTCGACTATGCGCGACGCAACGACGTGCGCACGATTCTCGACATCGACTATCGACCGGTATTGTGGGGTCTCACCGGCAAGGCCGATGGCGAGACGCGCTTCGTCGCGAATGAAGGCGTGAGCGCGCATTTGCAAGGCATTCTTCCGATGATGGATCTCGTGATCGGCACGGAGGAAGAGTTTCGCATCGCGGGCGGCAAGGATCGTCTCGTCGATGCGCTCGCGATGGTCCGCAAGGTCACGAGCGCGACGTTGATCGTCAAGCGCGGGCCGCTCGGCTGCTCGATCATCGAGGGCGTTGTGCCCGCCTCGATCGATGACGCGCCGATACACGGTGGCGTCGAAGTGGAAGTGCTCAACGTGCTTGGCGCCGGTGATGCCTTCGCATCGGGCTTTCTATCCGGCTGGCTGCGCGACGAACCGCTCGAAGCCTGCGCGCGTGCAGCCAATGCGTGCGGCGCGCTCGTCGTTTCGCGCCACGGCTGCGCGCCCGCGATGCCGACGCCCGCCGAGCTCGAGTACTTTCTCGAGGCCGCCAAACAAGACCCGATTCGCATGCGCCGTCCCGACAAGGACACGACGCTCGCGCGGCTGCATCGCGTGAGCCCGAAGCGCAGGCAATGGAACGAAGTGCTCGGCTTCGCGTTCGATCATCGCAACCAGTTCTTCGAACTCGCGCAGCGGACGGGCGCGAGCGAGACGCGCATCGCCACGCTCAAGAACCTGTTCGTCGAAGCCGTCGCGCAGACGGAGAAGGCGCTCGCGCTCGAAGGCCGTATCGGCGTATTGATCGATGACCGCTACGGCCAGGATGCGTTGAATGCGGCGACGGGGCGCGGCTGGTGGATCGGGCGTCCTGTCGAATTGCCGAGCTCGTTGCCGCTCGTGTTCGATCATGGCCGCTCCATCGGCACGACGCTCGTGCAATGGCCGCGCGAGCAGGTCGCGAAATGTCTCGTGCAGTATCACCCCGATCATCCGCATGACGTGCGCCTCGAGCAGGAAGCGCAGTTGCGCGCACTTTACGATGCCGTGCAGGAAAGCGGCCATGAATTGCTGCTCGAAGTGATCGTGCCGAAGAGCGGTCCGCCTGTCGAAGACGACACGGTGTATCGCGCGTTGAAGCGTCTTTACAACCTCGGCATCTATCCGGAATGGTGGAAGCTCGAACCGATGAGCGCGCAGCAATGGCAAGCCATCGATGCGCTGATCGAAGAGCGCGATCCGTATTGCCGCGGCGTGGTGCTGTTGGGTCTTTCCGCGGGCGTCGAGCAGTTGCGCGATGGCTTCATGGCTGCGGCATCGTCGAAGATGTGCAAGGGCTTCACTGTCGGGCGCACGATCTTTCATGAGCCGAGCCATGCGTGGCTCGCGAACGAGATCGACGATGAAGAGCTTATCGCGCGCGTGCGCCGCACGTTCGAGGCGTTGATCGGTGCATGGCGCGAGGCGCGTTCGTCGTCGGATGACGCGCATGTCACACAGGAGCAAGCCGCATGAATCAGCGCGCAACGCAAACGGAAACCGCCGTGCATTCGACACTTCGACTGACCGCTGCGCAGGCGCTCGTGCGCTATCTCGCGGCGCAACGCACCGAACATGGCGAGCCGCTTTTCGGCGGCGTATTCGCCATCTTCGGACATGGCAATGTCGCGGGTATCGGCGAGGCGCTGTATCGGCATCGCGATGAATTGCCGACGTATCGCGCGCACAACGAGCAGGCGATGGCGCACAGTGCGATCGCGTATGCGAAGGCGCACATGCGGCGCCGCATGATGGCGGTCACGACGTCCATCGGTCCGGGCGCGACCAATCTCGTCACGGCGGCTGCGCTCGCGCATGTGAACCGCTTGCCGGTGCTGTTGCTGCCCGGCGATATCTTCGTGTCGCGCGCGCCCGATCCGGTGTTGCAGCAAGTCGAGGATAGCCACGATGGCGGTGTATCCGCGAACGATGCGTTGAAGGCCGTGTCGCGTTACTTCGATCGCATCGTGCATCCAGCGCAATTGCTGAGCGCATTGCCGCGCGCGATTCGCGTGCTGACCGATGCCGCCTTGTGCGGCCCCGTGACCCTCGCGCTGCCGCAGGACGTGCAGGCGATGGCGTACGACTTCCCTGCTTCGTTCTTCGAACCGCGCGTCGTCGAGATTCATGCGCCCGCGCCGATTCCACGCGAGATCGAACGCGCTGCCGCGATGCTGCGTGAAGCGCGTGAGCCTTTGATCGTCTCCGGCGGCGGCGTGTTGTATAGCCTCGCGGCCGATGCGCTGCGCAAGTTCGCGCACAAGCACGGCGTTCCGGTGGCGGAAACACAGGCAGGCAAAGGCGCGCTTGCGTGGGACGACGCGTTGAATGTCGGCGGCATCGGCGTAACGGGTTCATCGGAGGCGAACGAACTCGCGCATGCGAGCGATTGCGTGCTCGCCATCGGCGCGCGTTTGCAGGACTTCACGACGGGCTCGAATACGCTCTTCACGCAGGCGCGGCTCGTCGCGATCAATGCCAATCCGTTCGATGCGCTGAAGCAGAATGCCGTCGCGGTGCAGGCGGATGCGCGCGTGGCGCTCGACGCGTTATCGGAGGCGCTCGGCGACTGGCATGCATCGCCGCAATGGACGACGCGCGCGCATCGGCTCGCTAACGAATGGCGCGAGACCGTCGCGCGTGTGACGAATACGCCCGTCGCCGATGGTGTCTTGCCGCGCGAAGCGGACGTGATCGGCGCGGTGCAGCGTTCTTCTGCCTCGTCGGCTATCGAAGATATCGTCGTGTGTGCGGCTGGCACTTTGCCCGCTGATTTGCAGAAGCTGTGGCGCACGGGCGGGCCGGGTGGCTATCACGTCGAATACGGCTATTCGTGCATGGGTTATGAAATCGCGGGCGGACTCGGCGTGAAGCTCGCGCGGCCGGAGCGCGAGGTGATCGTGATCGTCGGCGACGGCAGCTATCTGATGATGAATAGCGAACTCGCGACGTCGGTGATGCTGGGCGCCAAGCTGATCGTCGTGTTGCTCGATAACCGCGGGTTTGGCTGCATCAATCGGTTGCAGCAGGCTTGCGGGGGAGCGCCGTTCAACAATCTCATCGATGATTGCAAGCGGGGCGCGCTTGGGGCGCCGGAGATCGATTTTGCTATGCATGCGCGGGCGTTGGGGGCTTGTTCCGAGCATGTTTCCAATGTCGATGAGTTGCAGGCCGCGATGAAGCGTGCCCGGGCGGCGGATCGAAGTTATCTGATTTCGATTGATACCGATCCGGCTCGGCCCACCGAGGAAGGTGGATGGTGGTGGGAAGTTGCCGTGCCTGAGGTTTCTGAGCGGGCCGCTGTTGTTGTTGCTCGTGAGGCGTATGAGAGCGCGGTTAAGGCTCGGGGGTATTAGGCTTCTATGGAATCCTGCTTTCTTGTCGGTTTATTTGCGTTGCCCCTCCCCGGGGCGGGGGTAACTTTCTTTGCTGCTGCAAAGAAAGTCACCAAAGAAAGCAGCTTTCCCCAGCCTAAGCACTTCACGCCGGCCGCGGCACAGGCGATTGGCTGAATGGAACCCAGAGTAGCGAGTGTTCCCATTGTTGAGCCGGGCGTGGACCGCGCACGGTCTGACGAGCTAGTACCCAAAGGGCGCTGGTTCAGCACGAAAGAGTTTCGGCACAGCGCTTCGCGCTGCCGCTGAGTATGCAAGGGACACAGATTGTAGGCATTTGCAATGCGATAGAAGTGTTAGCGAGAAAGTACGGGCAGACCCGATTCGCTGGTCGGCCGCGAAGCGGGCCGGAGCTATTTCGTGCTGAACCAGTAAGTTATGCGATGCGATGTGTCAGACCGTGCGCGATCCAAGCCCGCTTAGGCCTTTGAGGGTACTCGCTACTCCGGGGGCCATTAGGTCAATCGCCTGTGCCGCGGCCGGCATGAAGTGCTTAGGCTGGGGATAGCTGTTTCTTTGGTTACTTTCTTTGCAGCAGCAAAGAAAGTGACTGCCGCCCCGCATAGGGGCGAAGCTAATAGACCGACGCGAATACAGGATTTCACGGAAAGAAACGCAAAAAAGGACCTTCACAATGCCATTAAAAGTCCGCATAGGCATCAACCCCCTGTCGTGGATGAACGACGACCTGCCTTCCCTCGGCGGGGAGACAGCCCTGTCTACTGCCCTAACCGAAGGAAAGCAAATCGGCTATGAAGGCTTCGAGCTCGGCAACAAGTTCCCCCGCGAGCCAGAGGCACTGAAGACGCTTCTCAAGGAATACGACCTCGCCCTCGTATCGGGCTGGTATTCAGGCCGACTGGCAGAACGCAGCGCAGAGGATGAAATCGAAGCAGTCGCCCCGCATCTGGAGCTTCTGAAAAAGAACGGCGCAAAAGTAATGGTCTACGGCGAAGTAGCAAACTCGATTCAGGGCGCAGCACGCCCACTCTACCAACGCCCACGCTTCTTCTCCGAAGCGCAATGGACGACCTACGCCGAGCGCCTGAACCGCTTCGCGGAATTTACGCTCTCGCGCGGCGTGCGCGTGGCCTATCATCATCACATGGGCGCGTATGTCGAAACGCCCGCCGACGTCGATCGTCTGATGTCTCTCACGAACGATGCCGTGGGCCTGCTGTTCGACGCGGGCCACATCACGTTCGCGGGCGGCGATGCAACGACCGTGCTGCAGAAGCACATCGCGCGCGTGTGTCACGTGCACTGCAAGGACGTGCGCCCGGAGATCGTGAAGCTCGCGCGCAATCGAAACTGGAGTTTTCTCGATGCAGTCATCAACGGCGCGTTCACCGTGCCCGGCGATGGCGCCGTCGACTACCCGGGCATCATCGCGTGTCTCGCGAAGCACGGTTACGAGGGCTGGCTCGTCGTGGAAGCGGAACAGGACCCGGTGATCGCGCCGAGCTACGCCTATGCCGACAAGGGCTATCGCACCCTGCGCGCGCTCGTCGACAAAACATACAAGGAGGCAGCATGAGCCTGCTAGTGAAAGCATCGCGCGAAGAGCAGACCATCGCGCGCGTCACACCCGATTCCGCGGGCTGGAAGCATGTCGGCTTCGCGGCGTATCGCATGAGTGCGGACGACGTCGTGCATGTGTACGACACGGATCGCGAAAGCTGCATCGTCGTGCTGACGGGTACAGTCAGCGTGGAAGCCGGCGATGAGCACTGGCAATCGATCGGCTCGCGCGACAGCGTGTTCGAAGATGCCGCGCCCTACGCGGTCTACGTGCCGCCGAAGCTCGCCGCGATCGTGCGCGCGGAACGCGATGCGGAAATCGCCGTGGCGAGCGCGCCGGCCAAGGGCGAATTCCCGCCGCGTCTCATCGAGCCTGCGCAGATGAAGCGCTCGACGCGGGGCAGGAACGCGAATACGCGCTATGTGTGCGACATCCTTCCGCAGACCGAAGCAGCCGAGTCGCTGCTCGTGGTTGAAGTGCGCACGCCGGGCGGACACGCATCGAGCTATCCGCCGCACAAGCACGATCAGGACAATGTGCCCGTCGAAAGTGCGCTGGAGGAAACGTACTACCATCGATTGAATCCGCCGCAAGGCTTCGCGTTTCAGCGCGTCTATACCGACGAGCGCGATATCGATGAAACCATGGCCGTCGAAGATCACGATGTCGTGATGGTGCCGCGCGGATATCATCCGGTCGTCGTGCCTTATGGATACGACAACTATTATCTGAACGTGATGGCAGGCGAGAAGCGCACGTGGCACTTCAAGAACGATCCGAAGCATGAATGGATCGTCGAGCGGGATAGCAAGGCGTCAGGTTAGCCCACTGAGAGCCATTCGCGCGTGACCTGCTCGTTTCGAGCAAGCGAAGCGTATGGCCCATCGAACCGAATCGCCCCATGCCCCATCACGGCGACGCGCGCATCCAGCATGCGCGCGATCGTCATCCGTTCTTCGATGAGCAGCATCGCGACACCGCGTTCGCGCAGCGTCTTCAGGCACGCGGCCACCTGTGCGAGCACTTGCGGCGCGAGCCCTTCGCCGGGTTCATCGATGACCACGAGCGACGGATCGCCCGCCAGCGTGCGCGCGAGCGCGAGCATCTGCTGTTCACCGCCCGATAACGCGCCCGCCTTCACCGATGCACGCTCCTCCAGCACCGGAAACAATCGATACGCTTCATCCTGCGTGAAGCGCGTGCCTTTTCTCTCGCCAAGCACGAGGTTTTCACGCACCGTCAGCGCGGGAAACACATCGCGCGTCTCAGGCACATAGCCGATGCCCAGCCGCGCAATCCGATACGGCCGCAAGCCGACGAGCCGCACATCGCGATAACGCATCTCACCTTCGCAGCGCACGAGGCCCATGATGGCCTTCGCGAGCGTCGAGCGCCCCGACCCGTTGCGGCCGACGAGCGCAACCGCCTCGCCTTCATCGATGATCAGATTCACGCCGTGCAGCACTTGCGCCGCGCCATACCACGCGCGCAAATCCTCGATACGCAATTGCCCGTTCATAGCGCCACCCCGCCGAGATACGCGTCCCGTACGTCACGATTCGCGCGTATCGCGGCGGGCGTATCGGTGGCGATCACGCGCCCTTGCACGAGCACCGAGATGCGATCCGCGAGACCGAACACCGCGTCCATGTCGTGCTCGATCACGAGCAAGGTGCGCCCTTGCGTCGTCGCGCGAATCAGGGCGAGCGCGCGCGTCGCTTCCGCGCGATTCATGCCGGCGGTGGGTTCATCGAGCAGGATGATGGGTGCATCGGTCGCGAGCGCGATGCCGAGATCGAGGGCGCGCTGCTCCGCATACGTGAGTCGCGCCGCGCGTTCATCGGCACGGGCGGCAAGTCCGATCGCATCGAGCATCGCGTGCGCGCGTTCATCGATATTTCTCGATGGCAGCCATTTATCGATGAATCGCGCAGACGCCGCGCCGAGCGCCGCGCAACGCAGGTTGTCGAGCACGGACATCGCGCCGAACACGCTCGTCGTCTGGAAGCTGCGCGCGAGCGACCGCGAGACGCGCTGTGGCGATCTATTAGTAATATCGATTCCGTTCGCGACGATGCGCCCATCGTCCGGCCGCGCGCGCCCCGAGATCAGATCGAAGAGCGTGGATTTGCCCGCGCCGTTCGGCCCGATCAGCGCGTGCCGCTCGCCCGTCGCCACGTGCAAATCGACGCCGCGCAGCACGCGCGTCGCGCCGAAGCGTTTGACGATGCCATGCACATCGAGCGCGCCGATCATCGCGCGGGCCTCGTGCGTCGGGCGAGCCAGAAGCCGAGCACGGCGCACGGCAACGCGATGAGCCACATCGAATCCTGCCGATGCGCGTAAAGCGTCTCAACGACGATCACTGATGCGACGGCCCAACACATCGCGCTCGATATGCCGAAGCACATGACACGCGCATTGCGCCTGAAAAGCCCGGCGAAACCCTCCGGCGCCGCGACGACCACCCACATGAAGAAGAGGCCGAGATACATCGGCCACGCGGCGCTGACGCTCGCCACCGCGACGCTGAAAAACGTGAGCAGCACCGCGCCGACAACCGGCCCGAAGAACGTGCCCGCGCCGCCGATCACCGTCGCGACGAGCGCGCTCGTCGACCGCGCGAGGCCGACGCTTTCCGCCGACACCAGTTCGACGTTGATCAACGCCAGCACGCCCGCGATGCCCGCGAAGAACGCCGACACGACGAGCATCGCGAAACGCACGCGCGCCGGCGCGAAGCCGATCGCCGCCGCGCGCGCGGGGTTGTCGCGCACGGCGTTGGCGAGACGGCACATCGGCGTGCGCGAGAACGCGAACATCGCGAGCGCGGAAATAAGGCACCAGCACGCGATCAGCGCATACGCCTCGCGCAACGGTCCGAACGTCCACGCAAGGAACGACGGCCCGCTCGCGCGATCGATCGTCACGCCGCCCTCGCCGCCGAACCAGCCCGGCACGAGCCACACGCACGCCGCGACGAGCTCGCCGATGCCGAGCGTGATCATCGCGAACGGCGTGCCCGCGCGCTGCGTCGAGATCGCGCCAAAAACGATGGCAACGAGCATCGCCGCCAATCCGCCGATCACCGGCAAAAGCGGCAACGGCACGCCGAAGCGGTTGAACGCCTGCGCGGCGGCGAATGCGCCGAGGCCCGAATACACCGCGTGCCCGAACGAAAGCAGGCCCGTCTCGCCGAGTAAGAGGTTGTACGAAAGCGCGAAGACGATCAACGTCGCGGTCTGCGCGAGATACGCGAGCAGCCACGATTGATCGAAGATGAAGGGAGGCAGCGCCAGCGCAACGACGAGCAGGACGAACTTAAGCATCGCGCGTGCGCTCGCCGAAGAGTCCGCGCGGGCGTGCCGCCAGCATCGCGACGAGCAGCAGATACGGCAGCACCGGCGCGAGTTGCGCGACCGTCAATGCGGCCCACGCATCCGGCAGCGTCACGCCGAAAAATGCCGCGATGCTCCCCGCCGATGCGCTCGCGCCCACCGCAAAAGTCTGCACGCAGCCGACCAGCAGCGACGCCGCGAGCGCGCCGGAAAGCGAACCCAGTCCGCCGATCACGACGACGACGAACACAATCGGGCCCATCGCATCGGCCATCGCGGGCTCGATGACGGCGAGCGGCGCGCCGATGACGCCGCCGAGCGCGGCGAGCGCGGTGCCCACGGCGAAGACCATCGTGAATACACGCGGAACATCGTGGCCGAGCGTTTCGACCGTCGCCGGATGCGTGAGCGCCGCGCGCACGACGAGGCCCGTCTTCGAAGTGCGCAACACGAGCCAGAGCGCGCCGAGCATCAGAATGGCGATCGCCATCATGAACACGCGATAGCGCGCGAACGACGCGCCGAAGAGCGTGAAGAGCGGTCCGTCGAGTACACGCGGAATCGTCGCGGGCAAAGGACCGAGTCCCCACACGAGCTTGACGCCCTCGCCGATCACGATGGACGCGCCGAACGTCAGCAGCATCTCCGCGAGCGCGCCGCGCGCATGGACGCGTCGCAACAGCAGCCGCTCGAACAGCGCGCCCGCCACGCCGACGACGATCGGCGCGACGATCAGCGCGAACCCGAATCCGCCATACGCGGCGAGCGTCTGCCCGACATACGCGCCGAGCATGTAGAAGCTCGCGTGCGCGAAGTTGAGGACGCCGAGCATCGAGAAAATCAGCGTGAGGCCGGCGGACAGCATGAAGAGCAGCAGTCCCACGCTCACGCCGTTGAGCAGGCTCACGCTGAACCACTGCAGCAAGATCAGCCCCTCAGTTGACGAGCGGCTTCAGCGCGGCGACGAGCGGCGCAGGAAGCGGCACGGGCCTGCGCGTCACGCGATCCACATAGACGTGCACGAAATGCCCTTGCGCGGCGGCTTCGTCGGAGGCTTGCGTGAAGATGCCCACTTCGTAACGCACGCTCGTGTTGCCGAGCGTCTCGACACGCAAGCCCGCCTCGACCGGTTCCGGAAACACGACGGGCGCGAAGAAATTGCAGCGCGTCTCGACGACGAGACCGATGGTCTCGCCCTCGCTGAAATCGAGCACGCCCGCGCGCAGCAGATACTCGTTCACGACGGTATCGAAATAGCTGTAATAGACGACGTTGTTGATGTGCCCGTAGACGTCGTTATCCGACCAGCGCGTGCTGATCGACAGAAAATGCGCGTAGTCCGCGCGCGTGGTCGGCGTCGGCTTGGTCATCAGTCAGAGCGTCAGGGTGAAGTGCGGTAACGGGTGTGCGGGCATGTTGGAGCGGCGTGGCGCGCGTGTCAATCCGGGTTAGATCGACGCGGACAACGCCCGCACGTCATCGGCGAAGCGCTCGACCGTCTCGCGGTTCGTGTCCCACGCGCACATCAGGCGGCAGCCGCCCGAGCCGATGAACTGATAGAAACGCCAGCCCTTCGCGCGCAGCTTCGATGCGACCTGTGCCGGCAATTCCGCGAACACGGCGTTCGATTCGGGCTTGAAGAGCAGACTGACGCCGGGAATATCGACGAGGCGCTCGGCCATCAGTTGCGCCATCGCGTTGGCGTGGCGGGCGTTGCGCAGCCAGACGTCGTCATCGAGAAGACCCAGCCACGGCGCGGAGATGAAGCGCATTTTCGACGCGAGCTGTCCCGCCTGCTTGAGCCGATACGCGAAATCGGCGGCGAGCGCCTTGTCGAAGAACACGACCGCCTCGCCGACCGGCAGGCCGTTCTTCGTGCCGCCGAAGCACAGCACATCGACGCCCGCGCGCCACGTGATCTCCGACGGATGCACGCCGAGCGTCGCGACCGCATTCGCGAACCGCGCGCCGTCCATATGCACCTTCAGATGCCGGCGTTTGGCAATCGCCGCGATCGCGCGAATCTCCTCGACCGTATAGACGGTGCCGATTTCCGTCGCCTGCGTGAGCGCGACGACCTTCGGCTTCGGATAGTGGATGTCCGCGCGCTTCGTGACGAGTTCCTCGATCGCATCGGGCGTGAGCTTGCCGTTCTCGCCCTTCGCCGTGAGCAGCTTCGAGCCGCCGGAGAAGAACTCGGGGCCGCCGCATTCATCGGTTTCGATATGCGCGAGCTCGTGGCAAATGACCGAGTGATACGACTGGCACAACGAGGCGAGCGCGAGCGAATTCGCCGCCGTGCCGTTGAACACGAAGAAGACTTCGCAGTCGGTCTGGAAGAGATCGCGGATGCGGTCGCAGACCTGGGCTGTCCACGAATCGTCGCCGTAGGCGGGCTCGTGGCCGCTCGTGTTGGCCTGGATCAGCGCCTGGAGCGCTTCGGGGCAGATGCCCGCGTAGTTGTCGGAGGCGAAGTGTTGAAAGGAATTCATAGGCGCGGTCATGGGCTGGACGAGATTCGGTCGTTGCAAACGATGTGCGATGCGGATGTGTTCGCGCGGCCACAACAGTGCATTCTATCCGGATCGCGTTGCGCGCTGCGCCGTGGCCGGCCCCCGCACGGTGAGTGAAAAATCGTTGATATGACTCGACGGCAGTTTTTAACGATTAGTATTGCTGCGAGTCTTCAATCCAAGCACACGGACACATCATGCCCATTTCTGCAGACTCCTTTGATCAGGTCACCCTCGCCGCGATGGAAGCGCTCAAGCCGTCACGCATTCTCGATATCGGCTGCGGCGCAGGTAAATATGGGCGCATGATCAGGAGCATCTTGCCCGAGGCAATCATCGAAGGCGTAGAAGTCGAACCGCGCTACATCGAACAGTTCGCGTTGAGAGACATTTATGCGCCAATGCATCTGATGTCGGCCACAAGCATTCCCGAGCGCATGATCGATGAGATGTTCGATCTGACGATCATAGGCGACTGCATCGAGCATTTGCCGAAGTCGGCCGGGCTCGATCTGCTGAACTTCCTGACCTATCGCTCGGCATACACCATCGTCGTGCTGCCAGAATCGATGATGCAAAACACGGTCGACAACATTAAGTCCGAAGCCCATATCTCGGCCTGGTCGGAACGCGATTTCCAATGGCACGACAATTGGGCCTGGGCACAGGTCTACGCCATGCAGTTCTATATCTTGCGCGGCTATCCGCCCGCGTCCGTCAACCTGCAAAGCCTCCTCAACACACTCGACGCACGGCAGTTCACGCTGCGTTACGACACCGTCACCACGCCGCTCAAGTTCAATCACACCAATCTCACGAAAACCGTTCCGCTCGAAGAGGGCGGCGCAATTTACTGGCGTGCGCAGTGACACGTGTCATCGGCCTGGCGCGTTTATTTTCCGCTCGCCGCATTGGCTACTTGGTGTTCGGCGCGCTCGCGGCGTTGGCCTGCTGCGCTTCCTGCGCCTTCTTGTCCTTCTTTGCCGCCTCGTGATGGCCGATCGCGCAGCCGCCGACCGCACCCGCGGTGCCGTGCTTGCCCGCGACATGCCCCGCCACACCGCCGACGGCCGCGCCCTTCATACAGCCCTCCGCCTGCGCCGCGCCGGTGGCGACGAGCATCGCCGAAGCCAGAATGATCGATGCGAGTTTGCGATTCATAAGTCGTCTCCCTTGTGTCGATTGAACGTCACGTGGAGCGACGCACGCGCCATACCTGACAGCGTGTAAAGAAAAACGGCCCGATCCACCACAGATCGAGCCGTTTCCAGTGCAACGAGAGAAGCGCTTAAAGCTGCTGCTGCACCCAGCCTTGAACACCCGCGAGCGCGGCCGGCAGATTCGCCGGCTCCGTGCCGCCCGCCTGCGCCATGTCGGGACGGCCGCCGCCCTTGCCGCCCACCTGCTGCGCGACGAAGTTGACGAGCTCGCCCGCCTTCACCTTCTTCGACGCATCCGGCGTCACGCCCGCGATCAGGCTGACCTTGCCGCCTTCCACCGATGCAAGCACGATCGCCGCGCTCTTGAGCTTGTCCTTCAGCTTGTCGACGGTCTCGCGCAGCGTCTTCACGTCCGCGCCTTCGAGCGTCGCGGCGAGCACGTGTACGCCGGATACATCGACGGCTTGCGACACGAGCTCATCGCCCTGGCTCGATGCGAGCTTCGACTTGAGCGTCGCGAGTTCCTTCTCCAGCGACTTCACGTGATCCTGCACTTGCGTGATGCGCTGCGTGAGTTCCGCGGGCTGCGCTTTCAGCACACCCGCCGCCGCGCTGATGCGCTGATCCAGTTCCTGCACGTAGCGCACAGCGTTGTCGCCGGTGATGGCCTCGACACGGCGAATGCCCGCCGCGACGCCGCCTTCCATCACGATCTTGAAGAAGCCGATGTCGCCGGTGCGCTGCACGTGCGTGCCGCCGCAGAGTTCGCGCGAGAAGCCGAGATCGAGCACGCGCACAGTGTCGCCGTATTTCTCGCCGAAGAGCGCCATCGCGCCGCCCTTCACGGCATCGTCGTACGCCATCACGCGCACGACGCCCGGCGCATTCGCGATGATCTCGTTGTTCACGATCTGCTCGACGCGGCGGATATCGTCGTCCGTCATCGGCGCGTGGTGGGCGAAGTCGAAGCGGGTCTTGTCGGCATCGACGAGCGAGCCTTTCTGCTGCACGTGGCCGCCGAGCACTTCGCGCAGCGCCTTGTGCATCAGGTGCGTCGCCGAGTGGTTGCGCGCGGTGCGGGCGCGGCGGATGCCGTCGATTTCCGCCTTCACGACATCGCCGACCTTGAGCGTGCCCTGCTCGACCGTGCCGTGATGACCAACGACGTCCGCCTGCACCTTCAGCGTATCCGCGACGGCGAAGCGCACGCTCGCATTCGCGAGCACGCCCTGATCGCCGACCTGACCGCCGGACTCGGCATAGAACGGCGTGTGATCGAGCACGACGACGGCTTGCTGGCCCGCCTGCACTTGCTGAACCGAAGCGCCTTCGACATACAGCGCGAGAATCTTCGCGTCGTCGAAAATTTCCTTCTCGTAGCCGTGGAACGTGGACTTCGCGCCCGAGTATTCGAGCCCCGCCGCAATCTTGAACTTGCCCGCCGCGCGCGCTTGATCGCGCTGACGCGCCATCGCGTCGTCGAATGCGGGTTCGTCGACGGTCACGCCGCGCTCGCGGCACACGTCCGCCGTCAGGTCGAGCGGAAAGCCGTACGTGTCGTGCAGCTTGAACGCGAGTTCGCCGTCAAGTTGCTTCACGCCCTTCTTGTCGAGATCGGCGAGCTCGCCTTCGAGAATCGACATGCCGTGCTCGATGGTCTCGAAGAAACGTTCTTCTTCCTGGCGCAGAACGTCGGTCACGCGCTGCTGCGCGTCCGCGAGTTCGGGATACGCCGCGCCCATTTCCGCGACGAGATCGGCCACGAGCTTGTTGAAGAACGCGCCCTTCTTGCCGAGCTTGTAGCCGTGACGGATCGCGCGGCGCACGATACGGCGCAGCACATAGCCACGGCCTTCGTTGCCGGGAATGACGCCATCGACGATCAGGAACGAGCACGCGCGAATGTGGTCCGCGATGACTTTCAGCGAGTTGTTTTCCAGATCCGGTGTGTTCGTTTCGCGCGCGGCGGCCTTGATGAGCGTCTGGAAGAGATCGATCTCGTAGTTGCTGTGCACGTGCTGCAGCACGGCGGCGAGGCGTTCGAGACCCATGCCCGTGTCGACGCACTGCTTGGGCAGCGGCGTCATGTTGCCTTGCGCGTCGCGGTTGAACTGCATGAACACGAGATTCCAGATCTCGATGAAGCGGTCGCCGTCTTCTTCAGGCGATCCCGGCGGGCCGCCCCAGATTTCCGGGCCGTGGTCGTAGAACACTTCCGAGCACGGGCCGCACGGGCCGGTGTCGGCCATCTGCCAGAAGTTGTCCGATGCGTAGCGCGCGCCCTTGTTGTCGCCGATGCGGATGATGCGCTCGACCGGCACGCCGATTTCCTTCGCCCAGATGTCGAAGGCTTCGTCGTCTTCCTTGTACACCGTGACGGTGAGCTTTTCGGCGGGCAGGCTGTAGACCTTGGTCAGCAGTTCCCAGCAATAGTGGATCGCGTCGCGCTTGAAGTAATCGCCGAACGAGAAGTTGCCGAGCATCTCGAAGAACGTGTGATGCCGCGCGGTATAGCCGACGTTCTCCAGATCGTTGTGCTTGCCGCCCGCGCGCACGCTGCGCTGCGCGGTGGTCGCGCGCGAGTACGGACGCGATTCGCTGCCCAGGAACACGTCCTTGAACTGGACCATGCCCGAGTTGGTGAAGAGCAGCGTCGGGTCGTTGCCGGGCACGAGGCTCGACGAACGCACGATCGTATGGCCCTTCGATTCGAAAAACTTCAGGAATTTCTCGCGTATTTCGGCGGCTTTCATAGCGTACGGGGCGTGTCTGCGGTTCTTTGATGGCGCCCGCGGGCGGCTCTTTTCGAGCGCTGCCGGCGGAACAAGGGTAATGGTCGATTATACGGGATTCGCCGCATCCGACCGTCCGACAAGCACGCTGGCCAAGGCGCCCGCTATCGCGCGCGCGGCGGTTCTGTGCGACAGTCGCGAATCGAGAGACACAACGAAAGCGAGACAGATCGAATGGGAGCCTTGAGCCATATCCGCGTGCTGGACCTGACCCGCGTGCTGGCGGGACCGATGTGCGCGCAGACCCTCGCCGATTTCGGCGCGGACGTCATCAAGATCGAGCGGCCCGAAACCGGCGACGACACGCGCCACTGGGGGCCGCCCTACCTGAAAACGCCGCAAGGCGAAGACACGCACGAGGCGGCTTACTATCTCGCGGCGAACCGCAACAAGCGCTCGGTGACGGTCGATATCGCCACGCCGGAAGGCCAGCAGATCGTGCGCGAGCTCGCCGCGCAAAGCGATGTCGTCCTCGAAAACTACAAGGCCGGGCAACTGAAGAAGTACGGGCTCGACTACGAATCGCTGAAGGCGGTGAAGCCGGATATCGTCTACTGCTCGGTCACCGGTTTCGGGCAGACCGGGCCGTATGCGTCGCGCGCGGGTTATGACTTCATCGTACAGGGCATCGGCGGGTTCATGAGCATCACCGGCGAGCGCGACGGCCAGCCGGGCGGCGGTCCGCAGAAAGCGGGCGTGGCGATCGCGGACCTGATGACCGGCATGTACGCGACGATCGGCGTGCTCACCGCGCTCGCGCATCGCGACCGCACGGGCGAAGGGCAATATATCGACATGGCGCTACTCGACGTGCAGGTCGCGATGCTCGCCAACATGAACACGAATTACCTCGCGAGCGGCAAGCCGCCGGTGCGCTGGGGCAATGCGCATGCGAACATCGTGCCGTATCAGACCTTCCAGACGAGCGATGGCTGGATCATCGTCGCGGTGGGCAATGACGGGCAGTTCCGCAAATTCGTCGAAGTCGGCGGACGCCCGGAACTGGCCGACGATCCGCGCTTCGCGGCGAACCCGTCGCGCGTGCGCAACCGCGACATCCTCGTGCCGATTCTCGCGGACATGGTGCGGCTGAAGGGCAAGCACGAATGGATCGCGGAACTCGAAGCCGCGGGCGTGCCGTGCGGTCCGATCAACGATCTCGGCGCAGTGTTCGAAGATCCGCAAGTGCTCGCGCGCAAGATGCAGATCGACTTGCCGCATCCCACGGCCGGGACGGTGAAGCTCGTCGCGAGCCCGATCAAGATGAGCGCGACGCCGCCCGAGGCACGTTCGCATCCGCCGCTGCTCGGCGAGCACACGTCGAGCGTGCTCGCCGACGTGCTCGGCTACGACGAAGCGAAGATCGCGCGTCTGCGTGAGACCAAGGTCGTCTGAGACCTTAGCGAACGCCCGCGCCGATCAGCCCGCCCGCCGCCGCGCCCGCGACGGTGCCGATCGGCCCGCCGGTGACGAGATAACCGAGCGCGCCGCCGGCAGCCGCGCCGACGCCGGCGTGCGCCTGCTGGCGCGAGACGTTCGCGCAGGCGGCGAGGCTCGACACGAGTGCGGCCGCGGCGGCGAATTTGAGCGTCGTGATGGCGATCTTCTTCATGATGGCTTCCTTGTTCTCGTTGTGATGTGTGGTGCTTTTCGAGCCGGACGAGGCAATGGATACGGCCCGATCCGGACAGGCGAGCCGATCATAAAATTGCGCGCATGCGCCTTTCAACGCGATTTACGTCCCGTTACGGCGGTTACGATCCGCGTCTCGCGCGGTAAACCATGTAACGGAACTCACGAAACCGCGCGCGCGTGCGAATCGCGCGGCGAAACGGAGCGCCGCCGCCACGCCCTGTCCAGAGCGGTTGCGTAAGGTAGAATCGACCTCATATTCAAGGCATTCGTACGCGTTCCCGGCCTATCCGGTTTCGAAGAACGCTTCCCGAACCCATCACGCGCGTCAAGCGCATCCGTTGGCACCTTTTCCGCATGAACACCGATCGCAACGACGCCCCGGCGCCATCCAATTTCATTCGCAACATCATCGAAGACGACAACCGCTCCGGCAAATGGTCGCAGCGGGTCGAGACGCGCTTTCCGCCCGAGCCGAACGGCTATCTGCACATCGGCCATGCAAAGAGCATCTGCGTGAACTTCGGCCTCGCCGCGGATTACGGCGGCGTCTGCCATCTGCGCTTCGACGACACGAATCCCGAGAAGGAAAGCGTCGAATACGTCGATTCGATCATCGACGCCGTGAAGTGGCTCGGCTTCGAATGGAACAAGAACGGCACCGAACACCAGTACTTCGCGAGCGACTACTACGACAAGCTGTACGAATACGCCGAGATGCTCATCAAGAAGGGCCAGGCGTATGTCGACAGTCAGACCGCCGAAGAGATGCGCGCGACGCGCGGCTCGGCCATCGAAGCGGGCATCGACTCGCCGTATCGCAATCGCACGCCCGACGAGAATCTCGACCTCTTCCGCCGCATGAAAGCGGGCGAGTTCAAGGAAGGCGAGCATGTGCTGCGCGCGAAGATCGACATGGCGTCGCCGAACTTCAACATGCGCGACCCGGTGATCTATCGCATCCGCTTCGCGCATCACTACCGCACCGGCGATACGTGGTGCATCTACCCGATGTACGACTACGCGCATTGCGTGTCGGACGCGATCGAGAACATCACGCATTCGCTCTGCACGCTGGAGTTCGAGGATCATCGGCCGCTCTACGACTGGTTCCTCGCGCAGCTCGCGGACGACGGCGTATTCGAGCGCCCGCTCCCGCAGCAAATCGAGTTCTCGCGCCTGAACCTCACGTATGCGATCACGAGCAAGCGCAAGCTGTTGCAACTCGTGCAGGAAAATCACGTCGACGGCTGGGACGATCCGCGCATGCCGACCATCGTCGGCGTGCGGCGGCGCGGCTTCACGCCGGAAGCCATCCGTTTGATGGTCGAGCGCGTCGGCGTGACGAAGGTCGATTCGTGGATCGACATGAGCATTCTCGAAGGCGCACTGCGCGACGATCTCGACGAAAAGGCGCCGCGCGCGATCGCCGTGCTCGATCCGCTCAAGCTCATCATCGACAACTATCCGGAAGGACAGCGCGAAGAATGCAGCGCGCCGGTGCATCCGCATCATCCGGATCGCGGCGTGCGCGCGTTCCCGTTTTCGCGCGAATCGTGGATCGAGCGCGAGGACTTCCAGGAGACGCCGCCGAAAGGCTATTTCCGTCTCTTCCCCGGCAACAAGGTGCGCCTGAAGTACGGCTTCGTCGTCGAATGCACGGGCGCGGACAAGGACGAGAACGGCAACGTGATCGCGGTGCACTGCAACTACTTTCCGGACAGCAAATCGGGCACCGAAGGCGCGAACGGCTACAAGGTGAAGGGCACGATCCACTGGGTCAGCGCGGCGACCGCCTATGCGGCCGAAGTGCGTCTCTACGATCGTCTCTTCAAGGAACCGCAGCCGGGCGCGGGCGGCGCGGAGTTTCTCGATGCGCTGAATCCGGATTCAAAGCGCGTCGTGAACGCTTATCTCGAACCTTCCGCGCGCGAAGCGAACGCAGAAGACCGCTTCCAGTTCGAGCGGCACGGCTATTTCGTCGCGGACCGCGTGGATTCGCAGCCGGGCAAGCCTGTGTTCAACCGCATCGTCAGCCTGCGCGACAGCTGGGGCAAGCCGGCCTGACATCGACGAAAAGCCCAAGCGCCGCGCGGCCACGCGGCGCCTCCTGCGCTTCACGGCAATCTGAACGGCAATCGTCGCAAGCCGCTTCTCACGAGGACATCATGAAGCTGCCGCACTCCTTCGCGCCGCACCACGCCCGGGCGCAACGAAGCGCCGCTCTCGCATTGATCTGGGCGTTCGCGTCCGTGGGCGCGCACGCGGCCACCGCCGCCGAGATCGCCCGCGCGCAGGCCGCCGTCGATCAGATGCAGCCTTCTGCGACACTGCGCAAGATCGCCGAAAACGGCGCGATCGTGCTGGGCACGCGCGAGTCGTCGGTGCCTTTTTCGTACACGGTGAAGCAGCAGCCGGTCGGCTATTCGTACGATATCGCGCTGAAAGTCGTCGACGAGATCAAGAAGCGTCTCAACATGCCGAATCTCGCCGTGAAGAACGTGCAGGTCACGTCGGCGAACCGCATCTCTTACGTGGTGAACAATCAGGTCGATCTCGAATGCGGCTCGACCGCGCATGTGGCCGACCGCGATCCGCTCGTCGCGTTCTCGAACAGCTTCTTTCAGTACGGCATCCGCATGGCCGTGAAGAAAAAGTCGGGCATTCGCGATTACGCCGATCTCGCCAACAAGACCGTCTCGACGACGGCGGGCACGTCGGACGAGCGCATGTTGCGGCAGATGGACATCGACAAGAAGCTGAATCTGCGTATCATCAGCGCGCGCGATCATGCGGAAGGGTTTGCCGCGCTCAGGACGGATCGCGCCGTGGCGTTCGTGATGGACGATCCGCTGCTCTACGGCAAGATCGCGCAGGAAGGCGCCGCGCGCGGCGAATACACCGTGACGGGCGCATCGCTCGCGAACGAGGCGTATGGCTGCATGATGCGCAAGGGCGATCCGGTGTTCAAGCGCATCGTCGACGACGTGATCGCCAACATGCAGCGCTCCGGCGAAGCCACGAAGCTCTACGAGAGATGGTTCATGCGGCCGATCGCGCCGGACGGCATGAACCTGCAATTTCCGATGTCGGCGGAGATGAAGGCGCTCTTCGCCCACCCCAACGACCGCACGGTCGACTGATCAGAGCGTCTCGTGCAGTTCGGCGAGTGACAACGTCGTCTGAAAAAGCCGCGCGAGGCTGCGGCTCGCGAACTGGTCGACTTCGGCCGGGCTGACCCAGCGGTACGCGTCCATCTCGGGAATCATCGTGCCGTCGCTGTAGCGCGGGAAATACGATTCGCACACGCAATTCTCGAGCCGCACTTCGTCTTCGCTCACACGTACCGCGAACAGATGCAGATCCTTGTCGCGACGATAGACAAAGCGCCCGAGATCCTTGAGCCGCGCGCCATCGAGCACGATGCCCGTTTCCTCGACGAGTTCGCGCAATGCCGCCTCGCGCGGGCTCTCGCCGGGATCGGCAGCGCCCTTGGGCACGTCCCAGTGCGTGGTCTCGGTCGCGTGGCAGAGCAGCACGTCGCCTTGCATGTTCAGCATGACCACGCCGCACGATACGGTGCGGCCGATCATCGATTGCGTTTCCCGTTCATCACTGCTTCTTGAGTTTCCACTTGCCGTCGCTCTGCTTGCACGCGATGGGCGTCCAGGTCTGCGTCTGCCCTTTCGCTTCCGCGACGAGCGTGATCTTGCGGCACTTCAGTCCGTCCGCCTCGAAGGTGTTCTGCGGCGTCACGGTGCCGTTGATCGGGACCGTGTTGCCGGCGCCCTTGTTGTTCCAGTCGAGCGATTCGCCGTCCTGCTTCGTGTTGAGCGCGACCTGCGCGGCGTCGTTGAGCGCCTGCATGTCGCGCTGCTTCATGTAGGTGATCGGCGTGTTGTTCAGAAAGCCCAGATTGGCGGCCCCGGCCTGCGCGCTCACGGCGGCGAGCGCGGCGGCGGCGATCGCCAGGAAGGAGGCGCGGGCGAGCGCCGGACGGTGGATTGGCATTGGGTTCTCCTCGTTGCGGATGAGTATGGCCGCCTGCACGTGCAACCAGAGCAGCAACGTAAGCACCAACGGCAGCCCGCGTGAACGGGCCTCAACGAGGATAGCATGACGCGGGGCATCTGGCCCCGCCTGTGCGAGGCCGGCTTAGTTGGACGCGGACTTCATCTGGCCGATGCCGATGCCCTTTTGCGAGTCCTTGTCCTTCGCCGGATCGTAGCCGTCCGTCAGCGTGTTGAGGAACGCGACGACATCCTTGATCTCGGCCTCGTCGAGCGCGGGCTTGTCGCCCTTCTTGCGATCGAACGGCGGCTCGGTGTTGATGTTCGACCAGTATTGCTTCGGCAGATCGTCGAATTTATCGACGACGCCTTTCTTCGACACCGGATAGAACTTCTCCGGATTCGTGTCGCGTTCGACGTAGAAGCGCACCACGTCGTCCAGCTTGTGATAGATGCCGTTGTGGAAGAAGGTCTTGCGCGTCGCGACGTTGCGCAGCGACGGCGTGCGGAAAGTGCCGCAGTACTCGTCCTGCCCTTTCAGGTCCGTGCGCTCGGGACCGCACGCGCCGAGGTCGTGAAACTTCGGATTCCGGTTGATCGGCAGCGCGCGGTTGCGCGGCACGCCGATCGCGATCAGGCCGAAATCACTGAACTGAGGCGGCGAGCCATCCTTTGCGCGCTGGCTGATGTGGCACGACGCGCAGTTGCCCTTGTTCTCGTCGTTGAAGAGTTGCAGGCCGTGCATCTCGGCGTCGTTGAGCTTCGCGCGGCCGGCGAGGAACGCGTCGAACTTGCTCGTGTACGGATAGAACTTCGCGGGCGTCTGCTCGAACGCTTCGAGCGATTGCAGCACCGCGGCGAAGGTCTTGTCGTCGCTGTCGAAGACGTTGGCGCCGAACGCCTTGCGAAAATCGTCGGCATACGGTGACGCCTTCACCGACGCCGCGACCTTCGCCGGCGTGCTGCCCATCTCGAAGCTCGACAGGAGCGGAATGCGCGCCTGATCCGAGCCGTGATCGACGCGGCCATCCCACGTCAGGCCGCCGGTCGGCCCGGCATCGACGCTTTCATCGCCTTCGTCGTCGGAATCGTGGAAATGCCGCGTGAACGCGGGCACCGACTGCAGATATTCGAGCGACGGCACCGCGCGAAATCCCGGCTGATGCATGTCGTTGCCGCCGAGCTGCACGGACAGCGCGTTGGGCGGCCCGAACGCGTGGCTCGGACTATGACACGACGCACAGGCGAGCTTGCCCGATCCCGACAGCGACGGATCGAAGAAGAGTTTCTCCCCGAGCGACGACATCTGCTTCACGTGCGCAAACACTTCGGCGCGCGTCTGAGCCTGCGGCGCCGCGTTCGCGACGGCGTTCGTCGCGGCCGGCTGCGCCGCCCCGCTCGCGTTCGTGTTCGTGTTCGCCGCATGGGAATCGCAGCCGCTCATCGCAGCGGATAGCGCGGCGAGCGCGAGAGTGCAGAGAACGAACGGCAGACGCATCGAAGACATGGACGTGGGGCATCGGATCGAAAGATGCCGAAGCGTATGTCGCGCGTATGTCTTTCATGTGACAAGCCCGGAGCCATTCAGGACGCAAACGGTCACGCGTAATTTATTAAGCGAACATTACGCAAACGAAAGCGTTATTACATGGCTGCGTCAATTTGCGTTGCGACACTGCGCACGCCGGCGGGCAAAGGCTTCCCGACGACCCAGCCCGCGTCATGCGCCGGTCCCCAACACAAGAGAGAATCTCAATGAACAAGAAACTCGTTTGCGCGGTGCCGCTCGCGGCGACCGTCGCATTCGGCCTCTACGCATGCGGTGGCGACGACAATCAGACCAACGACATCTCCTCTGTAAAGAACGTCGTCGTGATCTACGCCGAGAACCGCAGCTTCGATAACCTGTACGGTCATTTCCCCGGCGCGAACGGTCTGCAGAACGTGACCGCGGCCAGCTCGCAGCAGCTCGACCGCGACGGCAGCGTGCTGGCCACGCTGCCGAAAATCTGGGGCGGTCTGACGGCGACCGGCGTGACGCCCGCGATCACCGAAGCGATGACGGCGAACCTGCCGAACACGCCGTTCGCGATCGACGACGCCAACGGCTTCAACACGCAGCTCAACGTCACGACGCGCGATCTGTATCACCGCTTCTATGAGAACCAGATGCAGATCGACGGCGGCAAGAACGACAAGTTCGCCGCATGGGGCGATTCGGGCGGTCTCGTGATGGGTCACTACGACACGCCGCCGGACAAGTTGCCGCTCTACAAGATCGCGCAGCAATACACGCTCGCGGACAATTTCTTCATGGGCGCGTTCGGCGGCTCGTTCCTGAACCACCAGTGGCTCATCTGCGCGTGCACGCCGGTCTACCCGAACGCGGACAAGAGCCCGGCGGCCAGCTCCGTCTCGGCGGTCAATGCGGACGGCGTCTCGCTCAAGCTCGCAAAGGCCGCGGGTTCGGCGCTCACCGGCAATACGCAGGGCCTCTTCGTGAACTCGGGCAACCTGACGCCCGACTTCTTCGCGGTCAACACCATGCAGCCGCCGTATCAGCCGAGCGGCAACAAGCCGGCGACGGGCGGTGATCCGAACCTCGCCGACCCGAGCCAGGCGACCACGCTGCCGCCGCAGACGCAGCAGCACATCGGCGATCTGCTCAACACTGCCGGCGTGAGCTGGGCATGGTACGGCGGCTCGTGGGGCGCGGCGCTGGCGGACCGTTCGGTCATCAACGGCGCGGTCAACGTGGTGCCTGACTTCCAGACGCACCATCAGCCGTTCAACTACTTCGCCGATCTGGCGCCGGGCACGGCCAACCGCGCGCAGCACCTGCTCGACGGCGGCACGAACGGCTCGGAGTTCATCAAGGCGATCGACGCGGGCACGCTGCCGCAAGTCTCGTTCTACAAGCCGCAGGGCAACCTGAACGAGCACGCCGGTTATACGGATGTCGCGCAGGGCGACCAGCACATCGCCGACCTGATTTCCCATCTGCAGAAGAGCCCGCAGTGGAAGAACATGGTCGTCGTCGTGACGTACGACGAGAACGGCGGCTTCTGGGATCACGTCGCGCCGCCGAAGGGCGATCGCTGGGGTCCGGGCACGCGCATTCCGGCGCTCATCGTCTCGCCGTATGCGAAGAAGGGCTTCGTCGATCACACGCAGTACGACACGACGTCGATCCTGCGCTTCATCACGAAGCGCTTCAACCTGCCGTCGCTGCCGGGTCTCACGTCGCGTGACGCCGCGCTCGCCGCCAACGGCGCGCAGAAGATGGGCGATCTGACCAACGCGCTCGACTTCTCG
Organism: Caballeronia arvi; assembly: GCF_001544695.2. Classification (GTDB taxonomy): domain Bacteria; phylum Pseudomonadota; class Gammaproteobacteria; order Burkholderiales; family Burkholderiaceae; genus Caballeronia; species Caballeronia arvi. The sequence continues at coordinate 69,012 of NZ_FCOM02000007.1, read as the reverse complement.
CAGTAAGCATCGCTCGCGTCGCAACGGAAACGGGCCGCGGTTTTCATACCGCGGCCCGTTTTTTTCATCCGATGTTCAAGCGCCCGCGAACAGCGACGCCAGATCGTTCGTGCGCGCCCCGCTCGCCTGCGCGAGCACGCGCGCCTGCAACTCGTCCAGATGCGTGCGCATCGCGGTCAGCGCGGTAGCGAGATCGCCTGCTTCGAGCGCATCGACGAGGCGGCCATGTTCGTCCGATGCGCAGTTCGACAGTTTAGTCGGATCGAAAAGCGCCTTGTAGAGCTCGGTCTTCGCGACCAGCTTCGCGAGAAACGCATGCACTTCCGGCGCGCCGGCCAGTTCCGCGAGCAGCAGATGGAAATGCCCCGCGAGGCGCACGCATTCTTCGACGCTGCCCGCCTTCACCGCGCGCTGCTCGGCCTTGACGTGGGCGCGCAGCGCGCGCTTCGCCTGCGTCGTCAGCGTGCCGCACAGCGCGGCAACGATGCCCGCCTCCACCACCTGACGCGCGCGATAGACCTCGCGGATATCTTCGGGCGTCGGCGACGGCACGAACGCGCCGCGATTCGCCTCTAGTGTCAGCTTGCCCTCGGCGCCGAGCCGCGCCAACACCTTGCGGATCGTGCCGCGCGTGCAGTCGAACGCGGCGGCGAGCTCGCGCTCGACGAGCTGCGCGCCGGGCGCGAGTTTGCCGTGCAATAGCGCGGACGTGATTGCGGCGTAGACGCGCTCGTCAACGGTGATTTCGTTCGATGATGTGTCCGTGCGTGATGCCATGATGCCTGTCGTGCCTGGGTTGATCCGCATTGTAGCGAGTGCCCGCACGCGGATGCGAATTCGGCCTATCAGCTTCGGTGTATTTTTGGTTGACCAAACACTGCTAGAATGGTTAACCAAACGCACGAAAACCACGGGAGGATTCCATCGTATGAAACCATCGACCTGGATCGTCAACGCACGACCGTTCGGCGGTGCGCCGATGGATGTGCGCGTCACCGGCGCCGTCATCGACGCGATCGCGCCGCACGGCGAGCGCCAGCCCGCGCCCGGCGACACGGTGATCGACGGCGCTGGCGCGCTGCTCCTGCCCGGCTTCGTCGAAGGCCATACGCATCTCGACAAAACCACGTGGGGCATGCCGTGGTATCGCAATGCAGTAGGCCCGCGTCTCATCGATCGGATCGAGAACGAGCGGCGCTGGCGTGCCGAAAGCGGTCACGACGCTGCGGCCGCCTCGCGCGCGCTCGCGCTCGCTTTTCTGCGCGAAGGCACGACGCGCTTGCGCACGCACGTCGATATCGACACGGATGCGGGCCTGCGTCATCTCGAAGGCGTCTGCGATATGCGCGCCGCGCTCGCCGATGTCCTCGACATGCAGCTCGTCGCGTTTCCGCAATCGGGCGTGCTGAAGCGCCCCGGCACGCGCGAACTGCTTGATGCGGCGCTGGCGAATGGCGCCGACGTGCTCGGCGCGCTCGATCCTTCTTCGATCGACGGCGATCCGGCCGCGTCGCTCGACGTCACGTTCGCGCTCGCGACGAAGCACGGCAAGCCCATCGACATGCATTTGCACGAGCCCGGCGATCTCGGCGCGTTCACGTTCGATCTGCTGCTCGATCGCGTGGAGGCGCATGGCTATCAGGGCCGCGTCGTCGTGAGCCATGCGTTCTGCCTCGGCGCGCTGCCCGATGCGCGGCGCGGCGCGTTGCTCGAGCGTATCGCGCGGGCGAACGTCGCGCTGCTCACGACCGCGCCGGCTTCGGTTTCCGTGCCGCCGTTCCGGGAGACGCGCGCGGCGGGCGTCACGCTCTTCGGCGGCAACGACGGCATCCGCGATGCGTGGACGCCCTTCGGCTCGCCCGACATGCTCGAGCGCGCGATGCTTATCGCCATGCGCTACGACCTGCGCCGCGACGACGATCTCGCCGCCGCGTTCGATTGCGTGTCGATCGAAGCGGCGCGAGCGTGCGGCTTCGCGGACTATGGTTTCGCGCCTGGCATGCGCGCGGATCTCGTGCTCGTCGATGCGGAAACGGTCGCGCAGGCCGTCGCAATGCGCCCGCCGCGCCGCTTCGTGATGGCCAACGGCACGCCGATATCGCCGGAGTTCACGCGATGAACCCGCGCGCATCGAACCTCGCCTGGCTCGCGGTGATCGTCGCGATCGGGCTGAATCTGCGGCCCTTGCTGACGTCGATCAGTCCGCTGATGGGCGTGATCCTGAACGCGACAGGGTTGTCGTTTCGCGGCGCGTCGATGCTGACCGGCCTGCCCGTCGTCGCGATGGGCGTGTGCGCGTTCGGCGCCAGCGCCCTGTCGCGCGCGATCGGCAATGCGCGCGGCGTGGCGCTCGGGCTCGTCGCGATCGCTGCGGCCTGCGCCGGACGCTTCTTCGCCGGGAACGCGGCGGCGCTGATTGCGAGCGCGGCGGTCGCGGGCACGGGCGTCGCGGTCATTCAGGCGCTGCTGCCAGGCGTGATGAAGACGCGCTTCTCCGGTCGCCTGCCCTTCGCGATGGGCCTCTATTCCGCATCGATCATGGCGGGCGGCGGGCTGGGCGCGAGCATCACGCCTTCGGTCGCGTCGCGCATGTCGTGGCAGGCGGGGCTTGCGTTCTGGGCGTTGCCCGCGATGATCGCGCTCGCGGTGTGGCTGCTTCTCATGCGCGCCGATGCCTTGCCGCGCGCCGCGTCGACGGGTCGCGCCGCAAGCGCGCCATCGCTTTTTCTCAATCGCCGCGCGTGGGCGCTCGGAATTTTCTTCGGGCTCGTCAACGGCGGCTATACGAGTCTCGTCGCGTGGATGCCCGCGTATTACCAGCAACTCGGCCGCGGCGTGACCGAAAGCGGCACGCTGCTCGCGATGCTCACGGTGTTCCAGGCGTCATCGGCGCTGTTGCTGCCGATGGCGGCCGCGCGCTTCGGGCGCGGGCGGGACCGGCGTCCGTGGCTTGCGCTCGGTCTCGTCGCGCAACTGGCGGGCTTCGGTCTGCTGCTCGGCGCGCCGCTGTCGGCGCCGCTCGTGGTCGTCGCGCTGCTCGGCGGCGGACTGGGCGGCGTGTTCGCGCTCACGCTCGTGCTGACGCTCGATCATGCCGATGACCCCGCTCTCGCCGCGCGGCTCGTCGCGTTCGTGCAGGGCGTGGGCTTCGTCATCGCGGCGCTGGCGCCGGTCATCGCGGGCATCGTGCGCGATGTGAGCGGCGGCTTTTCGATGTCGTGGATGATGCTTGCCGCCAGCCTCATCGCGATGATCGCGCTCAACCTCGTGTTCGGCCCGCGCAGCTATGCACGTGCGATGGCCGCTCGTCGCGAGGTCAACGCACCGCGTGGCACGCGAAGTATTCGTCGAGCAGATCGGTCATCTGCCACACCGGGCACGGACGGCGACAATGTCCGTCATAACCCGCTTCCTTGAGACGCGCGATCGGCTCTTCGGGCAGAAAGCCGCTCATCGCGATGACGAGGCGATGCGCGTCGTCATCGGCTTCGCGAAGCGCGCTTGCGAGCGCATAGTTGCCGCAGCCCCCGATGCGCGTGTCGAGGAAGAGCACATGCGGCCGCCATTGCCGGACGATCTGTCTGACCGACGATGGATCGATTGCAAGCTGCGCCGGAAAACCCTTGAGTTCGAAGAGCGACACGAGCGATGCGCCGAGCACGCGCTCCGACAACGCGAGCAGCACGCGACGCGATTCGGGCGGCAGGCGCGACTGCTTGCGTGTCCATAGCGAGCATTGCGCGGGGCTGGTTTCGTATGCGCGGTTGTTCAAGGCGTTCCTGTCACCTTTGTGGAGCGGCGCGCGCCACGGTGATGCATGCGCGCACTGCGAGTGGGCGATGTTCCGCGTTGTACGAGACGGTTAGTTTTTCCGATGCGTTGTGCGGCGCGGGGTTGGGGGATTGGGGTGCGCGCACGAGAGAGAAGATTGGCAGGAAGCGGGCCAGAAGCGGGCCAAGAAGCGCGGAGCGATTCGTTGATCGAATGCGCCTGAACGGCATCCAGAAACAAGAAAGCCCAGTCAGACAGACCGGGCTCGACGCGAGACCACTTGGCCCGCCCTACACGACTCGAACGTGTGACCTACGGCTTAGAAGGCCGTTGCTCTATCCGGCTGAGCTAAGGGCGGAGAACGGAACGCGCGGCCAGCGCCGAGAAGCGAGAAAACCGCCGCGAATCTCATAAGAGACCGCGATTTTACCTCATTCGCCGCCGCGCTTGTCCCCGGTTCGTCACACCGGTTGCGGATGCATCATGAACCAGCCGAGGAAGAAGATGCCCGCGATCACGCAATACACGCCGAACGACGCGAGCTTGCCGTGCCCTTCGAAATAGCGCATCAGAAAGCGCACGCTCAGATACGCCGCGATGCCCGTCAGCACGCCGCCGAGCACCGAATCGGCCAGTTCCCCCGGCGCGTGAAAGAGCTTCGGCAATTCGAGCACGCCCGCCGCGAAAATGATCGGCGTGCCGAGCAGAAACGAAAACTCGGCCGCCGCCTCCGCGGTAAGCCCCGCGCCGACGCCCGCAATCATCGTCAGACCGCTGCGCGAAAAGCCCGGAATCAGCGCGCCGATCTGCGCGAGTCCGACCAGAAACGCCTGCCTGAACGTGAGCTTTTCAGGCGCGCGCGTCGCGCGGCTTCGCTGCAGGCGATCGCCCAGCCACAAAAGCACACCGTTGACGATCAACGCCGCCGCGACGATCCGCAAATCGTGAAAAATCGCCTCCAGCCGCTTTTCGAGCAACAGCCCGACGATGCCCGTCGGAATGGTGCCGATGATGAGCGCCCACATCATGTGGCCGTCGTCATTGCGGCGGCCGCCGAGCGACGCGAAAAAGCCGCGGATCAGCGCGATCCAGCGCTTGCGGAAATACCAGAGCAGCGCGATGGCCGTGCCGAGATGCAGCGCGACGAGAAACGGCAGCAATTGCGGCGCGTGCTTGTCGATATGCATGCCAATCAGGCCGGGAATGAGCAGCGTGTGCCCGAGACTGCTGACCGGAAAAAGCTCGGTCACGCCCTGAAGCACGCTCAAGAAAACGAGAAACCACAGAGTCACGCGTCGGTCCTTTTTTGAGGAGGATGAAGGACGCGCCGTGCAGTTCCATCCCTCGCGTCACGCGAAGCCGAAAGTGGCCGACCGGGAAGTTGGAACAGGAGGGATGAGTCGATACGGCGCGCAAACGGGACCGATTATGCCGGTGGCGAAATCGAGAGCCAAGCGCTAACCGCACACAAATTGCGCCGACAGTCAACCGTCGGCAAAACGAACAAATAACGCAAGTGAGATACAAGCTATCCGAAAGCAATGTCGTTTCGGACTGTCGCAGAGCGCAGCAGGACCGTGATCGCCGCTCAGACCTTCAGCTTGAAGAGGAAGATTGCCGTGCTCGCGCCGAAAAGGCCGAACATCGCGACGCCCATTGCCATCGCCAGATCCATGATTGCTCCTTGTCCGTCTGATTCCCAACACAGGGTTCACATAACAACATATTGCATGAGCTTTGCTCAGTCGCAATTTCCCGCAAAGGGTTTTTCCGTAGAAAATTCCAAGGCAGAATCGACGGTTCCAGCCGCGCCGCATCGCACGCGCGGCGTCCAGCCATTCAACGGAGCGCACGGCCATCATGTCACCGGAAACTGACGTCATCGAAATCGAGCGCGACGGCGCCGCCCTTCTGCTCGCGCCGCGCGCGGGCGGACGGCTCATGACCTGGCGCGTCGGCGGCGAACCGGTCATCCATTGGCCCGACGCGCCCGACTGGTCGAATTCCGCGAAAATCCGCGGCGGCAATCCGCTGCTCTTTCCGTTTCTCGGGCGGCATTTCGTCGACGGCGAAATCGGCAAATGGCGCGATCCCGAAGGCGTCGTGCATGCGCTGCCGACGCACGGCTTCGCGCGCAACCTGCCCTTCTCCAGCACGCGCGACGCCGACGGCCACGGTCTGCGCATGACCCTCGTCGACAGCGACGCGACCCGCGACGGCTATCCGTTCGCGTTCCGCTTCGAAGCGGCGTACCGCATCATCGACGGCAATACGCTCGAAGTCGAACTCACGACGTCGAATCCGGGCGAGGTCGCGCTGCCGTACTATGCAGGGCATCACTTCTACTTTCATCTGCCGCACGCTCAGCGTGGCGAGAGCAGCGTCGAGCTGCCGCGCACCGAGCGGCGCCGGCAACTGGCGGACGGCTCGATCACCGAACCGGAACCGGGCCAGCCGCGTTACCCGCTGGCCGATCCGGGCATCGTCGATACGTTCCACTGCCTCACGCGCCCATCCGACGAGCCGATGCGGCTCAAAATGCCGGGTCTGAAGCGCACGGTCAGCTTCGAGCTGCATCAGCCGGATTCGGTGCCGTGGTACGCCGTCACGACCTGGACCGAATCGGACACGTCGGACTTCTATTGCGTCGAGCCGTGGATCGGCCTGCCGGACGCCATCCACAACGGCCGCGGGCTGCGCTGGCTCGCGCCGGGCAAGACCGAGACGGCTTCGCTCAGGCTCGTCGTCACGACCGACGCATAAGGCGCGCGGCGCCCGCGTACGGCGCCATTCTGTCCGGGGAAACCCGAGACGGTAAAATCCTGCCTTTCGATTCGCCGCGCAGCCGTCATGCACACGGCTCGCGGCGGTGCTTTGCGAGGTCAGGTTTGCAAAAACGAATGAGACGGCTCGTCTGCGCATCGCTCATCGCAGTGTTGGCCGCTTGTGGAACGGGGCCGGTCGCACCGGGGTTCTATCGCGTGGAGCGCGGCGATACGGTGTCCAAGATCGCGCGTGAGAACCGCACGACGGTGGCCAACCTCAAACGCTGGAACGGGCTCACGAATCCCGATGCCATCGAGGTCGGCCAGGTGCTGCGCATCGCGCCGCCGGCGGGAAGCGCCACAGCCGCGGATTCATCGGCTTCGGGCGCCGCGAGCGCGAAGAGCGATTCCAGCGCGCAGGCGCTGTCGCAGACCAAGGCCGGACCGGGCGTCACGCTCGTGTGGCCGGCTCAGGGCAGCGTCATTCGCGGCTTCGACGGCAAGAACTCGAAGGGCATCGACATCGCCAACGCGGCGGGCACACCTGTCGTCGCCGCGGCGACCGGCAATGTCGTCTACGCGGGCAATGGCTTGCGCGGCTACGGAAACATGCTGATCGTCAAGCACGACGACGATTATCTGACCGCCTACGCCCACAATCGCGCGATTCTGGTGAAGGAAGGCCAGACCGTGCAGCAAGGACAGCAAATCGCCGAAATGGGCGATACCGACAGCGATCGCACGATGCTGCATTTCGAGGTGCGCTACATGGGCCGCTCGACGGACCCGGCGCGCTACCTGCCGCCCCGCTGACCGGCGGGCGGACGTTACGAGGAAGATCGATGAGATTGACGAAGAGGATGAACACCGCCGCGCTCGGCGCGGCTCTGGCGCTGACCGGCGCGGCCCTTGCGCTGACCGGCTGCGCGAGCGGCCCGACGATGACCTACTTGCCTTCAGGCGAGACGGGCTTCGCGATCAACTGCAGCGGCGCCGATGCGAGCACCAGCTGGGCCGCCTGCTACAAGCAGGCAGGCGAAACGTGCGGCGCGTATGGCTATGACGTGGTATCGAAAGACGCCGACAACGGCGCGACGGCGGGCGGCTCCGTCGGCGGAATTTTCGGGGCGAACATCAAAACCCGTTCGATGGTGATCCGCTGCAGGCAGTGACGCTTGCCGAACCCATTCGATGAGCGCCGTCAGGCGTCGGCGGTTTCGTCCTTGCGGTCTTTCGGGCGTGGCGTGCGCCAGTGTCCCGACAGCGGATCGATATGTGCGGCGAACGCAACGAGCGATGCCAAGGCGAGCGGCGCGACGGCGGCAAATACCCAGAGCAGGTTCATGGCAGACACAAATTGAAACAAGTCCGCCTGATAATACCTGCCCTGACGATATTCCGCCCAAACGAACTCTTTGGAAACGTGCGGCAGGTCGCGCTTTCCGCGTTACGCCTCGAAACAACCGCATACAACGGGGCACGGCGGATTCCCGCAGACTGGTGTCAGCCCGTGCCGATCTCTGCGCGAACGGTGGCGCGGGTCAGAAGCCCCGATGTGCCCGCATCGGGGCTTCGCTTTTCATGGATGGCTATTGCGGCTTGGCAGACGGCGTGAGCATCGAGGGCGGCGTCATGTCCGTCGGCACGCCTTTGTAGTCCGGCGGATCTTGCGGCGCGTGCTTTTGATGAGCAGGCTCGGCGCAGGCGGTCACGCCGAGCGCGATGAATGCAGCACAGAGAAAGGCGGAAACGATACGCGGCATGAAACTCCCGGACGGACGTCGAAAAGACAAAGGGGTTACAAGCCGTAACTTGTAACCCCTTCGTGTATCGTGGTCGGAGCGAAAGGATTCGAACCTTCGACCCTCTGATCCCAAATCACCGGGGCCAAGCAGCGGCAAAGCCTTACAGTATAAGGTGCAGCGCGCAGCGGTGTCTAATCAATTGCACAGAAAACAGGCACGAAGCCATAAGGCTTTGCGGCCAATTACAACGCAGTTATTAGACAGGAAACGCTATGAAAATCGAGCACCTACAAGCCGCCGCCGACGCGGTTGCGGCATCCGCTGATGTGTGGACGGGGTTCAGCGCGCAGGATGCAAAAGTCTGCGTCGAAGCGTATCTCGCGGCGAGTAATGCGAAGCCCTGCCTGCACATTCGGCTGAACGTCGACACGTGCGAAGACTGCGGCGCTAAGTTCGAGTTCGCATGACCCGCCGCAAGTTCACCCCGCACGCGTATCAGGGTTTGATCATCGAGCACCAGCAGACGATCGACCGCTCGAACACGTGGGCCGGCATGGGGCTCGGCAAGACGGTCGGCACGCTGACAACGCTCGAATCGCTCTATCACTTCGGCATCGAGTCGGAACCGACACTCGTCGTCGCGCCGCTGCGCGTCGCGCAGTCCACCTGGCCGGATGAAGTTCAGAAGTGGGATCACCTGTCCGGCATGGAAGTGCAGCCGATTCTCGGCGATGCGTCGGCGCGCGCGATGGCGCTGCGCAAAGACGTGCCGATCTTCACGATCAATTACGAGAACCTGCCGTGGCTGATCGACTGGTTCAAGCACAACCCGCGACCGTGGCCGTTCGGCACGATCGTCGCCGACGAGTCGACGAAGCTGAAGTCGACGCGGATCTCGCAGCAGAAAAGCAAAACCGGGAAAGAATTTCTGAAGCGATCCGGCGGCAGCAAGCGCGGGCGAGCGATCGCCGAAGTCGCGCACACGAAGGTGCGGCGCTGGATCAATCTCACCGGCACGCCATCGCCGAACGGGCTGAAGGATCTCTGGGGCCAGCAGTGGTTCGTCGACGCCGGCCAGCGGCTCGGCCGCAGCTTCAGCGCGTTCGAGTCGCGCTGGTTTCAATCGCTGCCGGGGAATCGCGGCTACCACGAGACGCGCCCGCTCGATCACGCGCAGGAACAGATTCAAGCCGCGCTGCGCGACTGCACGTTGTCGCTGAACGCGGCCGACTGGTTCGACCTGAAAGAACCGATCGTGCGTAAGATCTTCGTCGACCTGCCGTCGAAGACGCGGCGGCTGTATCAGGACATGGAACGCAAGATGTTCATGGAGCTCGGCGAGCACGAGATCGAAGCCATGAACGCGGCAAGCCGCACGATGAAATGCCTGCAGCTCGCGAACGGTGCGGCATACGTCGACGAGTCAGGGAACTGGCAGGAAATACACGATGAAAAACTCAAAGCGCTCGAAGACATCATCGAGGAAGCGGCCGGCATGCCGGTGCTCGTGGCTTACCATTTCAAGAGTGACCTTGCCCGATTACAGAAAGCTTTCCCTAAGGGTCGGCAGCTTGACGCTGATCCTGCAACGATCCGCGACTGGAACGCGGGGCGTATCCCTATTCTATTCGCGCACCCCGCCAGCGCCGGGCACGGTCTGAATCTGCAGGACGGCGGCAACATTCTCGCCGTCTTCGGGCACTGGTGGAACTTAGAGGAATACCAGCAGATCATCGAGCGGATCGGCCCGACGCGCCAGCTGCAGGCGGGCCACGACAGACCGATGTTCATTTACCACATCGTCGCGCGCGACACGGTCGACGAAGACGTGATGGTTCGGCGCGAGACGAAGCGCGAAGTGCAGGACATTCTGCTCGACTCGATGCGGCGCAGACAGGCGGGGCGCTAGCGGCGGCGCTTACGCCGCGCCGACCGCGCGTCGAGATAGACGACGAAAGCAAACAGCGCCGCCACACCGAACAGCCCGAGAACGAAGGCGACACCCCACACGGCTACGCCCTCGTCGCCGCGCCCGTTTCCGGCGCGCGGGACCGCCGCTTTCCGACAAAGCGCTTGAGCGACATGGCCGGATTCTCGACCAGATGCCAGGACAGGAACGCCATCACCGAGATCGCGACGAACGACAGGATCATGTTGAACCAGACGGGCTTCGAGTTGTTCCAGTGCCGAATGATCAACTGCTGAATCGGAAAGGCGTAGATATAGAGGCCGTAGGAGAGATCGCCGAAGCGCCCGAACTGGCGCACGACCGGCGTCGACATGTTGCCAAATGCCACGACAACATACGGCAGCGCGATCACGAGCGCGAAGTACTCATTGCGCAGCAGCCAGAATCCGACGGCGGCACAGCCGAGAGCCGGCGCGACGATCGAGCGATACCGTTCGATATCGGCCCGGCACACGTGCATGGTCGCGCCGAACATGAAGCACAGCCCGAAGTCCATCAGCGGATGGCGCGCCTCCTCGATCGGCAGCACGAAGCGGCAGAGCGCCAGCACGAGCAGCGTCGCCGGCAGCACGTAGCGATGACGCAGCGAGCCGAACAGCCCGAGCACCGCAAGGAAACCGTACCACTTCAGTTCGAGCGGGATTGTCCAGAGCGAACTATTGACGGTCGGATGATGGAACCCCACGAAGACGCCCGGCAGTTTGTCTGTCAGGTTCCAAAGGGTTGCCGTGCCCCACAGAAAATCCCACGTCTCTTGCGACTGGAAGTATTCGGCGTGCGACAGCGTCGTCACGCGCGGACCCATGACAAACGTCATCAGGAGCGTTACGCAGATCAGGCCGGGAAAGATGCGCAGGATTCGCTTTGCGGCGAAGCGCGGCACGTTCGGGTCGCGGTCCCAACTCTGCGTGACGAGGTATCCGCTGATCGAAAAGAAGATCAGCACGCCGAGCCCGCCATAGCTGAATCCACCGAAAACGGTAGGTTCGCCTAGCGCCATCAGCCCGTACTGGTGGGAGAAGATCACCAGAGATGCGGCCAACACCCTGATGAAATCGAAATTGTTGCTGTGTCCTGCGCCTTTCATTCGGTCCTCTGTAATTTTTCGGAATGGGCCGAATTATATTCCTGCTGAAGATTTACCTGACGCGGCGCCACTCGATGTATCCGCTGCAGGTAGCTGTGCTCGTGCCGAACCCGAGCGCTCCCACCAGATAAACGGTGGTGGTGGATGCGAGCTTGATGCGCGCCACGCGGGTCGAAACGTATTGCTGCTGCCCGGTTGCGAGCGTCGCCTGAATCCCCGTCTGACCGCCCGCCAAGCCGCCCGCCGTGGCCGATGTCGTGCTGATGCTCGCAAAGGCGGATGAGACCGTTGTCGTTCCGGCCGGCACAAACTGTACGGTGCCGCGCACGTCGTAGTCGCCTGCCGCAAGCGAAGCGCTGGCGCAGTTTGTTGCGACGCCGGTCGACAACGAAGTGCCGCCTGTAGACGCGCTGTTGTATTCGCCGATGCTCCCGGCCTGCGCGTCGTCGTTCGTCGCCGTGCCTTTGATGCCGACGGTCGAGCTCGGCGTGATAAGACCGGTGGCGGAGATCGTCGTGAACTTGCCCGTCGATGCGGTCGTCGCGCCGATCGGCGAATTGTCGACGGTCGCGCCCGAGAGTGCCGGGTTATTCCCCCAATACGGGTCTGCGCTCGTCACGCCGAGCAGCATCTGCCCGTTCGCGCCCGGCCCGACTGCGGCCACCGCCGATGCGCCTTCGCCAATCAGCACACCATGCGCGGCGAGCGTCGTCGCGCCCGTACCGCCCTTACCCACGGCAAGCGTACCGGTAATGCCGCTGAGTGTCACCGTGCCCCACGACGGCACGCTCGTCGGGCCGTTTGAGAAAATGACTTGCCCCGACGTAGATCCGACGGGGTTGATCAACGACAGCGGAACAGTCGTCGCGCCGAACGCGATGGATGCGATTGCGGCGAGCGCCGCGGCGAAGAGCTTTTTCATTTCTTGATGTCCACGGTTACGGGAGTGGTTGCGACGTTCGCGATCACGGCGTCTTTCTGGCGGCTCTCGCGAGACGATCCGAATTCGAAGTTGAAGTAATCCTTCAGGCAGCCGCCGAAGATGCCGGCAATGGTCGAGATGATCCCGACCGCCTCACCGGGCAGACGGTCGCGGAAGAACGCGAGCGACAACAGGCAGGAGATCAGACCGAGGCAGACGAAGACGACCGCCGCGTCGGCGCGCCAGTTCTCACCGTGCGAAGCGAGCGCGATGTCGCGTGCGCGGGCATCGGCTGTGTTCTGCGTGTCGAGCTTGTCAGAGTCGAGTTCTTGCTGCCCCTGCGCGAGCAGGAAGTCTTGCCGCTGCTTTTCCCACTGCATATCGAGCTGCTTCACCGCGATCTGCTGCTCGGGCGTCATGTTCTGCACGGCTGCAGCGAGCTCGTCGTCGCTCGCGTCGGCCTTGCCGAGCAACAGATTTGAGAGCGCGGCCGTCGCGCCCATAGCGAGCGGAGCAAACGGACCGGTCACCAGTCCGGCGATAGTGGGCGCGACGCCCGCAATCAGTTTTTTCCAGTCCATTACGCTGCCACCCCCAAAGCCCGGTTCAATTGCCACCCGTATTCGAACGTTTCCTGCGACGGGTTCTTTTCGGCGATCTCGACATAACGCACCGACTGCAGCGCGGCGATCATGCCGAGCAGCACTCGCCGACCATCGTTGCCGCGCTGATCGACGAAGGCCTTCAACGCCGCGAGCGTCATCGGGCCGATACCGCCGTCGGTGCTGATGTCGGGGAACGCCTTGCCCTGCTGATTCAAGACGTTCAGTGCACGCTGCATGAACTGCACACCGGTCGCTGGTCCCATGTTCACGCCGATGTCGAGCAGCTTCTCGGCGATGTCCGCGTCGACCGCCTGCACTTGGTCGAACCGCGGCTGCGTCCAATAGCGGGAACGGTAAATCGCGATCGCCGTGTCGCGAGTCATCTGCGCCATCGGGCCGGCGTAGCCGAATGCGCGCGCCGTCGCGGCCGTAACACCCCACATCGTTTCCCCGCCGCGGTCGGCCGGGTTGTTCGAATAGCCGCCTTCGCGGCCGATGACTTTGTCGAAATAGTCAGTCGGGTTCACGTCATCACCTTCGTTTTGAAGTACTGCCAGAGCGCGACACCGAGCAGCGCCAACAGCGCCCATAACCCCTTCTTCGCGAGCTCGCCGCGCAGATCCTCGTAGAACCGCGCACGCGCTTCCGCTCGCTGGATCAACGCTTCGTGCGCTCGGCGGTGCCCGTCGGCGTCGCCACCCGGAAAACCTTTTGCCAAATCGTCCACACGCTCGATCACGACTTTCAGATCCTTTTCAAGAACTTCGAGCGAGCTCGTGTTTTCGGTATGCCGCTGTCCGATCTCATCGCGCAGTTTGTCTAGCGCGTCAGCGACGGCACGCAGGCCGTCACCTTCGGTATGCGGCGGATGATCCTCGTACCGCATCCGCTCACCCATCCTTTTCCCCGTACTTGACCCGCTGGATTCTTTTAATTGAGCGACGGCAAACAGAACCCGATCGTCGATGCCGCGCCGAAAATGAACCGTGCCGCGGCGGTATAGGCGTTCACCGGCGCTTTCGCCGGCGCGCGGTACATCAACCAGGTGTTGAACCCCGTCGCAGCAGCGAACGGTTGGTCGAGTTGCCCGAGAACCTGCGACGAGATCAAGTTGCCGCCGTAGTCGTACCAGTCGATGACCGGTCTGATGTATGCCGTCGACGTCGACGTCATGAACTTCAGCGGCATCGCGAAGTGATAGTCGCGATTGCCTTCGACCTTGAATCGGGCCGTAGTGTCGGTTGCGAAGTTGAAGCCGTCGACCGTCGTTACGACCTGAATGCACTGACCCAGACCGAACGGGCCGTCGCCGGTGAGTTGCCGATATGCGCCAGCCGACGCGTTCGCCGTGACGACCCACCCGCCGAAGCTGCTGACGGTACCGACAGTCGGCATCGACGTTCCCGAGCGGTCGACGTTATTGATGCAGTTCGTGCGGCCGTCGTCGAGATACCAGCTCGTCGTGGTCGCGTTATCGATCGTCACGTCTTCGAATTTCGCCTGACAGCCGTGCACGAACGTGGCGCCACCCTCGAAGCCTTCGAAATAAAACTCCTGAATGTGGCACTTGCGCATCACAACGTGGTAATTGATCGAGCCGGTTGCGTCGACAAGCTTCGCGCGGTCCGTCGCGGCCACCCCGGACGCACGGCTCAGGCGGAAGTCTTCGAGCGTGAGCGTGCCGGTCGAGCCTGCGGCGATAGAGAACGGCGCAATGCCGGCCGGCCCGAAGAAACCGTCGGCGTCGCCACTGATCAGGTTGTCGCCGGTGAGAATTGCCGGGCAGCCCACTTCCCAGATCGCGTCACGGATCGTCATGTTTGAGCCGTACACCGACGTGCCGCTAGAGATCGCGCGCTGGAACTCGCAGCCGGTCAGCACCATGTGGTTACCGACGGGGTTGTAGTCGTTGCGCACGCAGAATCCCGCACTGTCGTTCCACCACGAAGCGTTCGATTCCATCTGCTGCGCAAGAAAGTTGCAGCCGATCCACGTCGAATACGAGTTGATAGCGTTGCCGTAGACCGGCTGCAGCACGCCGCGGAACTGGAACCCGAAGAACCAGTTCTCGGACATCTGCGACGACGGCATCACGGCCTGTCCAAGCAGACCGCCGTAACTGATGCCCGCCTTGATGTAGCGGATATTGCCGCCGTGGAAATAATTGAAGCAGGTATTCTTCGGCGGGATCAAACTGGAATCACCGACAAACTGCAGCGCGCAGCCGTAGTTCTGCTGATGCAGCACCGTCGCGGCGGCGCCGTCACTGACGATCTGCAGGTTGTAGAACTTGTTGTTGTTGCAGCCGTTCATGCGCACGATCGCGTCGTATGCGGTCGCCGCAACGCCGCTGATCCACGCGTCGTGGAAGACGAACGTGCAATTGGCGATGTTCGCGCTGAAGTCGAGCGACTTGACGTTGTAATACCCCGGCAGGAATTCCAGCGTCGTATAGTTCGGCAGCGCGTTGAGAATCGACTGAAAGAGCGTCGTCTGATCGGTACCCGCCGTGCCGTTCTGGTTACCGTCACCGAGCAGCCCGAGCTGCTTGCTGTTCACGCGGCCCTTGAACACGCGGCGCCACACACCACCATCTGCTGCGGCGACATCACCGAGCACGGCCGGCGTGATCGACGGTGAGCCGTACGGCACTGCGTAAAAGGCGTCGCCGCCACCGTCACCCGACGCGTAATAGCCAGCAGTGTGCGCGTGCGAATAACGCACAGTGCTGAGCAGACTAAGCGCGGCAATGTTCACGACGCGCCGTTCGAGCAGCCCCGCCCAAGCGAGTTGCGAATCTGCGACGGATTGATCCGGCGGGACATATTCCGACAGCGTCGTGCCGCCCTTCAACCAGATCTTGCTAATGCCCGCCGGGATCGGCGTATTGAACGAAAGCGTCTTTCCGGTCAGGCTGTAGGAATCTGGATCTTGCGCGATGCCGGCCATGACGACCGAACCGAGATTGGCCTTGCCGCCGTACGCCTTGCCGAGCGTGATCGACGTCGACGTGCCCGACGTATAGTCCACCCCGTCGGTGAACGTCTCGTCGGTGAGACTGCCTGCGCCGACGCTCGCCGTGATCGGCAGCGACGCGACGTTGCCAAGCCCATCGAAGCCGAGCAGCGTATTAACGCGGTCTGCGGCCGGCGGCAGCGACGAGGGTGAATCCTCACTCTCGTTCACGACGATCGCGCGCGAGACGATCTCGGCGATCTGCTGGATCTGCACGACGGCGCGATCGACCGCCATTTCGACGACTTCAGGATAGAAGCCGCCGCTGTTCGTGATGTCGACCGTTTGATCGATCGGCAAGTCGCCGAGAATGACGAGCGAGAAGCCCGTCGGCAGCGGCGAACCGGAGATCGGATAGGTGATCGTACCGCCGGGCGACTCGCTTTGATCGCTGCTCACCGACACCGAAAAGTCGGAATCCAGCACGAGTCGCGTCGACGTGCCGTTCGAATTGACCAGCGTCACGGTCAGATCGGACTTGTCGAAAACCTTAAATGCGAATGGAAACGCCGTCGTTGCACCGTTACCGATGAACGGGCCGGCTTTTCTTTTCGAACTGGAAACCGTCATGCGCGCACCCCTATGGAATGCCCGCAATTGTCAGCGCGCGTTTACCCGGTATGTGCGCTCACTTTGACGGCTTGCCAACGATCATCGCTGCGGCGCTGGCGTCGCCGTTTTGCCACGCCATGTACCCCGTTGCCACCCGGTCAAGCAGCCCCGCCGGGTAGTGCAGAAGGTCACCGGCGAGCTTGTTCACGGCGCGCAGCGCGCTCTCGTCGACTTCGCCCTGCTTCGCCTGTTTCACGAACTGCCCGAGATCGGCAAGCGGAGTAAGCGGCGTCGGGCCGGTGTAGTCGAAGCCCTGCAGAATGCTCGACAGCTCGCGCACGCCGACGCCCATGCCGAGCGTATTGCCGAGCAGTTCTTGAAAGTAATCACCGGCCATCTGCATTTGCCAGTCGTCACCGTCGCCCTGATGCCCGCGCAGGTTCGCGACGGCGGCAGTATAGAGCGACGGCAGCGCGATCGCGATCATGTACGCCGACGCGAGCCGTGCAACGCCGCCCTGCCCCTTCGCCTTCGCGAGCAGGTTGTACTGTGCATTCAGCGCCGAATAGAACGTCGTGAACAGTTTCGCGAATTGACCGCCCCGCATGATCTGCGGCTGATCAGCGATCATGCCCGAGCCCTGCGAATCACGCACGACCTGATCGGCGTACGAGACGGCCTTCGCTTCGTCCCCGGCGAAGTCGTTCAACCCCTTCCGGTACGCGCCGAGCCACGTCGGCACGTCGACATGGCGCTGCGTGTATTCGATCATCCACAAGAACGAATCCTTCACGCCTTCGATCACCGGCACCGTGCGCTGCGCGGCCGGCAATGCCTGGCTGATCGTTTCGATCAGCGGGTGAGCGCCGGCGTCGATCTGGTTCCGGATCTCGCGAATGTCACGGTTCATCGTCTGCCCGCGCAGGCGCATGAAATCCGACTTCGCGTACACCGAGTCGGTGACGTTCTGGCGCTGCACAGCCGAGCCCATGTACTCGATAAGCCCGCGGCGCATGAAGCCCGTACCGATCAGCGCGGCCGACGGACCGAACCCGCCGAACTGCTTCAGGGCGCTGATGACGTTCCAGCCGAGACGCGACACTATCGTGCCCTTGCGCAGGAACGCGAGCGCGGCGTCCATCGCGTGTTTCGATGCCACGTCACCGAGCGCGATCGACTTCGCCGTTTCTTTCATCGTCGACAACACTTCGGGGCCGTAGTGCGTACGCACGGCGTCACCGAATCGACCGCTGCCGAGCACGCGGTTCGTGTCAATCAGCCACTCGTGCCAGGCGAGATCGTGCAGCACTTCCTCGACGTGCTGCGTGATGACGCCGAGATCCTTACGCACCGGACGATTCACGTCTTCAACGCGCGACTCGGTGAAGCCGCGGCGCGTCGTCGCGCGCGTGACTGCCCCGCCGAGCATCTGCTTCAGCGTCGCGGATTCCTCGTGTTCTTCGGCGCGCGTCGAGCGCACCGGGTCGTATTTGATCGGGTAATACCCGCCGCGCATCGTGTCGCCCTGCGGGTTGATGAAGGTCTGCGCTTCGACCTTTTCCGGCCGCACGCCCGTCACGCGGTATTGCTTCTCGGCAATCTCAGGCCAGTACGTGTCGATGTGATCCCACGTCTTTTGCACGAACTGCCAGTCTTCCTTCGTCAGCGTCTTGAGAATCGCCTGCACTTGCTGCGGCGTCCACTTGTCGCCAGTCATCACGCGGCGCTGGTTCGTCTCGTTGCCCCAATTCAGCGCGACAGCAAGCCGGCCTTCTTTCGACAGACTCGTGTCGATCTCGGGAATGTACGTCTTCGTGCGCAGATCGCCATGCTTCACGATCGGCTCGAAGATCTCGCGCAGCGCTTTCGTCGCTTCGCTGCGGCGCTTCGCTTCCCAGTCGCCGCGCTCGTTCATCGGGCGCACGATCTTATCCCACAAGAAGCCGCCATCTTTCCCGTCCATCTGCTGCAGCAGACTGGCGAGCGTGCGGTGATCCGCGAGGAAGCGGTTCGCCTTCGCCTTGATCTTGTCGGCGAGCTGGTTCGACTCGATCTTATCCGGCAGCGTTTTCTTCGCGTTCGACTCGATCGTGCCGACGGCTTCCTCGATGAACGCATTGAATTCGCGCTTGTCGGCGAGAGTGAGCAGCTTCTGCTTCAGGCGTCCGAGATGCTCGATGTTGCGCACCGAGTCGATCAGCCCGCGCATCTCGTCGATCGTCATATCTTTGTACGATTTCCGATATGCCTCGTTAAGCAGCGACTCGGGGATCACCGGCGTCAGCCCTTCTTCGGTGCGGGCTTCGACCCACTTCACGAGGCTTTCGCGGCGCGCGATGTCTTTGCCCGTCACCGACGAGCGCAGATCGAACCGGTCGAGCAGCGCCTCGATCTGGCTGCGATAGTCGGGGTCGATCGTCTTGCTGACCGTCTCGAACTTGCGCAGGTAGCCGATGCCCTTCGTGACTTCGGTCGCGGCGTTGCGCGCGGCGCGTTCGAGCTGGTTGTTCAGCAGCTGGTTGCGCTTCTGTGCGGCGGCTTCGTTCAGATCGCCTTTGCGCAGCGCTGCGTCGGCCAGCTTCGCGGCGCGCGCTTCGGCGGCGGCGTACTTCGCCGCACTGATCTCGCGCACCTTCTTGTTCGCGATCGTGTTCTGCGCGACTTCGCGCGCGGCGCGTTCGAGCTCACGCACGGGGCCGGTGGCTTTCGCGAGCGCCTTCAGTTCGGTCGCGATAAAGCGCGTGCGCACTTCGTTGTGGATCGCTTCGTTTGCCGCGCGATTCATCGCCGCCGGATCGGTGATGTCACCGTACTTTTCAAGCATGCGCTGATCCGTCACGGCGTCGACGACATCCTTCTGCTTCTCGGATTCGAGCAGCTTGCGCACGAGTTCATCGCCAGACGAGAAGCCGAACAGTTCGGCCATGACGTCGGGGTGCATGCCTTCTTTCGCGGCGAGCCCGTTCTTACCGGTGTCGAGATAGCGCCACGGCGCCGCCTCGCCTTCACCGTACATTTCCTTCAGCGCTTCGAGTGACAGCTTCGTCGAGCCGCCGGCCGCGCTGTCGAGAATCTTGCGCTGCTTGTTCGTCTGCTTCGTGTCGTCGAGCTCGCCGCGTCGAATGAAATTCTCGGCGCGATAAACCGGCTCGGCTGCGACTTGCGCTTCGACTTCGGCGCGCGTCTCGCGGCGCTTCGCGGCGACGTCTTTCTGAATCTCACGCAGCGCGCGGATCTTCGAGTTGTCGGCGAAGCGCATGTCGCGCAGCGTGCGCGCGCTCAATTCGTCCGACGCTTCGAGCGTCGCTTCGTGACCGAGCTTGTGGTATTCGGCGAACTGCTCGGGCGTCATGCCGGCTTCTTCCGGCGTCGCGAACATCGGCGTGTACGCGCGCTCGGCTTCGGCGCTGCGGATCGCGTCATTCGTCGCGAGCAGTCGGTCGAACACGCCGCGCACTTCCGGTGACAGTTCGACGTTAAGCGCGCGCAGCGAGCGGTACACGTTCACCATCCACGCGCGCACCTTCTGAAACACGCCGCGCAGTTCGGCGCTCGGCGCCTTGCCTTCGAACAGGTACGCTTCGAAGCCGCGCGCAAACTTCTCGTGATAGTCGCGCTTCTGGTCGAGCGACATCTCGCGCCACTTCTCGGGCGTCGTGCCGAACCAATCCATAACGGTGCCGAAGTCTTTCGCCACGTCAGGCAGCGCGCCGTCGCGCGACATGTGCGCGAGCATTTCCAAATTGAAGTGCCCGAGCTCGTGCGTGAACGTCGAGAGATCCGCAGACTTATTCAGCGTGATCGTCGTCGGTGCGCTGCTGATGTCGTCAGCAAACGACAGCTTGCCGCGCGCGGCCTGGTCGACCGAGTTCGCGCCCGTCACGTCTTCGGCTGCGATGCGCAGCGGGTAGCGCTGATACATCGCTTCCGGCGTCACGCCCGCGCGCGCTGCGGCTGCGGTGTACGTGTCGCGCACGAGCGCGGCGTACACCTTGTTCACGTCCGGCGTGAAACGGTTCGCTTCGCCGAGCTGGCGCAGAATGTCGTCATGCACGACGCCCGCCGACTGCGCGACCGCGTCATCGTTGCCCTTGTCCGCGATCGTCTGCTCGGCGGTCTTCTGGAACTGATCGACGGCCGACTGATGGAATTCGTTCGCTTCCTGCAGCGTCATGCCTTCCGGGTCGGTCTTCAGGTGCGGCATGATCGCATCCTGCGCCTTGCTGCCCGCGATGTGCGCGGCGAAGTCTGCGACCGGGATCGTCACGTCGCCACCCGTCGCGAGCGCTTCCGGGATCTGCTTCGCGACGTCTGGCATCGTGCGTTCGATGTCGGCGAGCTTGAACCCGGCTTGCGCGAGCGCGTTCGCGAACGTGCTGCCGTCGACATACACGTTCTGCACCGGGCCGTTCTCGTTGGCCCGAGCGACGAAGTCGCGGAACGTGTCGGGATCGCGCGCGCGAAGCTTCGACTGCGCTGCGGCGTCAGCCAGGTTCTGCAGGTTTGCGCCATCGCTCGTCGCCGTCTCGGCGCGCGCTGCGTCGCGCAGCCAGCCGCCCGTCGCACGCCCCGCGCCGTGCAGACTGAAAAGCGTGTTCAGCCCGTAGTCGAAGACCTTCTGCGCGGTCGGACGATTGTCGAACGGGTTCGTGCCTTGGATCACGTCCATCAGCGAATTGACGCCCACGGCACGCGCGAGTGTCTGCACGATCGTGTTATCCGGCAGCACGCGCCCGGCCGCGCCGAAGACGCCGCCCATCTCAGCACCGTGCAGCCCGGCCATGCCGAGCGTCGCCAGTGCCGCGCTTGGCGTGCTCTGGTCGAGCGCCTGCCCCGTCGCGGTGATCGTGCTCGCAAGCCCGAGCGTCGTCGCCTGCGCTGCGACGTCACGCCCGATAGCCTTCGCGAACGATTCGCCCGCAACGTGCGTCAGCCCCGGCAGGCGTTCAACAGCGCCGGCCGCGAGCTTGAGCGGCGCGCCGAGCACGAAGCCGGCCAGATTGCCGGCGCCGCTCGCGACACCGCCCGCCGTCGTTTGCGCTTCACCGTTCGCGTCGGGCGCGAGCCCGGCGAGGAACGAGTTATAGAAGCCCTGCGCAAACTGCGTCGGCACTTCGGACATGCCGCCGACCGCGTCGCGCATCGCGCCGACCGGTACATTGTTGTCTTTCGCGTACTGCTGGATAAAGGCGTGCGCGCCCGCCGCGCCTTGCGCGTTACCCTCGCCCGGTCCCATGCCGAGCAGCCCGCGCGCCCAATCGGTGATCCGCGTGCGAAACGGAAGCGGGGAATTGTCCGGTACGATCGAACCCATCTGCGGCGGGTTGATCGCGAGACGCGTCTGCCCTTCGACGTCGTCGGTCATCTGCGCGTCGGGGCCGACGAGCGCGCTGCGCGGCATCGGTGCGTACGGCGCGGCGGGCGTCGAGAACAGCGACTTCGGCGTCAGGCCGTAGGTTGCGTGCTCAACGTTCTGCAGCGCGTCGACGTCATCGTGCGCGACGTTCGCATTGCCCTGATTCTGATAGAACGCTGCCGTGCTCGGGAACTGCTTCGACATACGGTCGAAGTCCATCGTCGACAAGTAGGCCTGTTGCTTGACCTGGTCGGGGAACTTGCGCGCGCTGTCGATCGGCACACCCGTCTGCTTCGACAGGCGCGAGAGTTCCGCCTCGTAATCCGGGTTCGCGCCGAACGCGATCGCGAGATTCGCCTGCGCGCCCTGCGACGTGTTCTTCAGATAGCCGTCGACCGCCGAGCCGGTGTCGACCGTAGGTGCGGCGCGCGGCGCGATCGGGCCGTCGGTGCTCGGCGCTGCGTCCGGCGTAAGCGGATTGGCGACAGGGGTCGTTACCTTCGGTGCGGTCAGATCGGCCATTTAGTTTGAGTTCGCCAGTACGGATTTTTGCGACAGGGTTTTCATCGTCCAATACGCGCCGAGCAGCTGCCCGTCCGTCGGGTTCGTTACGCCGCGCGCCTTGAAATCATTCGTGAGATTGGTCTTGATGTCGCCCGGAATGTCCGCAGCCGTCATCGACATCATGTTGACCGTCTTGTTCGAGCCGCTCGTCTGGAACGCGCCGAAGTCCCAATAGTTGCGAAACGTCAGCGACTTCGCGAACAGGGTGTCGATATGCTCGCTGATCTCGGCTTCGCTGAACTTCTTGCCGGCTTCCTTCTGCGCATCGAGGATCGAGTTCGTCACGAACTGGCGGATCGCGCCGACGCGCTCGGCACCGGTCACGTCTTTGCTCATACCGGTCATGCTCGGGCTCGGGTTGATGCCGATCGACGTCAGGCGCTGGTTCAGCGTCTGCGTCATCGCGCCAGTGTTCAGGCTGTTCGGCGAGTTCGAGCCGGTGCCGTTCAGAATGTCGGCTCGGATCTGCGTCAGGTGCTTGAAATCTTTCTCGTCAAAGTTCGGCGCCTGCGTCTGCCACTGATCGTTCGACATCTTCGCCATCACGTTCGGCGACGTGATGTACGTCTGGTACAGCGCCGTGTTCGTGCTGTTCACGCCTTCGTTCATCTGCTTCGCGAACGTCATCACCTTCGGCAGATCGTCGGGGTTCACGCGCGCGAGATCCGCCGGCGATACCGAGTTGATGTTGCCGCGGTTCGATGCCAGCGTGCGGTACACGCCGGCCAGGGTCGCGTCGTCCTGCTGCTTGATCGCGGCGGTCTGCTCGTCGTACTGCTGGCTGGCGAGCGTGACGGCGTGCGTCATCCATTCAGGTTTCTGCTGCAGCACCGGGTCGGCGCGCACGGCGTTGAGCACGTCGAGCTTCGACGGGCGTGGCACGCCGTTATTCGACTGCAGCGTGGCGACGTTGTTCTGCACGTACGCCTGCGTTTCCTTCGGCATGTACGTCAGCCAGTTGCCGGGCGCGCCGGCTTGCTGCGCCTTCGCCATCGCGTCGTCGAGCGTCTTCGGTCCGCCGTTGTACGCCGCCCACGCCTTCGCCGGATCGCCGCCGTAGTGCGCGAGCATCGCCTGCAGATAGTCGCGCCCGACGCGCGCACGCTCTGCGGGGCTGCTGTCCTGCGCCGGTCGCACGCCGAAGCCGGGATCAGTGTTCGTCGTCGGCATGACCTGCATGACGCCCTGCGCGCCCTTCGCCGACGTGACGGTCGAGCCGTCGGGGTTCGTCTCGTGCCCGCCCGATTCCGACTGAGTGGTGATCACCACCATGCGGTCGAACGGGCTGTTCGACAGCGCCGGGCCTGCGGCAGACATGACGCGCGTCACGGTGTTCTGCGCAGCCTGCGCGCCGAGATAAGACGTCATCTTGCCGTTGACTTTCAGCATGTCGTCGGCGGTCATGTCCGAGCCGTACTTCTTCAGCAGGCCATTCGCGTACGTGATCTGCCCTTGCTGCAGCGCCGTGTCGATTGCGTTCGACAGCGCGTTGCTGGTCATCGTGCGCTGGTTCGCTTCGATCTCGGTCGCGGCGTGCCCGCTGATCGTGCCTGCCTGATACACCGCTGCCTTGATCGTCTTGATGCCGGCGTCGATGGCGTCGGGGTCGTTATAGCTCAGACCGATCTGATTCGTCGCGAGCTTGATCGTGCCGTCTTGCGTCGACAGCGCGTACGACTTGAACTGTTGGCCTTCCCACTGCGTCGTCGCGCCGTGGAACTGCGTCGTGATCTGCCCGGCCTGCTCGGCGAACAGGCGCTGCTGCACCGGGTTCGATAGCTGGCTGCTGATCTGCGACGCGCTGTCGTTCAGCTTGCCGGTGTACTCGTCGGCAAGCGACATGCCGCTGTCGCGCTGCAGCGCCTTCAGCCCGGTCTGCGACTGCACGCCGGTCTGCGGGTTGTACATCAGATCTTGCTGCTGCGTCTTCAACTGATTCAGCGCGTCGTTCACCCGCGTCTGATTCGCGAGATTCTGCGCGTCGATCGCCATCTGCGATTGGACGTTTGCGGCTTGCCCGAGCGCATCGCCGAGCTGGCCGACTTGCCTCGTGCCCTGCGTGAGCAGATCGGCAGTCATCGCCGAGTTGACAGGCGTGGCTGAATCGGTCGTCGGTGCGACGCGCTGCGACGGGTCGAGTGTCGGAACTACCGGCATTATTGAACCCCTGCGCGTTGATTGCGGTACCAGTCGGACGCGATGCTCGTCGCGCTCGTGAGCAGCGACGTCGCGCCCGCAGTGGTCGGGCTGACGGAATTCGCCGCGGCGCGGTACACGCCCGAGTTATTGGCGTAGTTTTCCGACTGTGTCGTGTAGCCCATCGCGGCGCGCGCGGCGTTCGCGGTGATGGTGTCAATGTTCTGATCCGTGACCCACTTCGTCGACTTCTGCAAGTTCGCGGCGGTGCCCGAATTGATGTCGACGCCGTTCGCGGCGAGCGCCGCGCGCTGTGTCGCGATCGTCTGCGCGCCCTTGATAGCAACGTCGGATGCCTGCGCTTCGCCGCTGGTGACCGCGCTCGCTGCTGCGCGCTCCGCGATTAGGGCGTTAGTCGCCATCGCGTCGGCCTGCGCGTTGTCAGCGGTGCGCTGTGCGCCTGCGCTCGACAGAGCGGAAAACAGCTTCATGCCGGCGCCCGCCGCGCCGAGCGCGAGCGACACATTGCCGGCCGTCGCGACGCCGGGCGTGGCCGGCGCGGCACTACCGAAGGCGACAGGTGCGCCGCTGCCAGTTGTCGCGGAAACCGTATTTGGCGAAAGGCACATTATTTTTTCATCCCGAATCGGTGAAACGGTAAGCCGAGCACGCCGTACGGCGTTGTGCTCTGTTCGACCGTGAAGCCGAGCCGTGTGAGCCAGTGGATAGACTTGACGTTTCGCGCGTCGACGAAGTTCATCAGCGTGCCGTATTGTTCAGCCATACGCCTGACGTATGTGCGCCCGAGCTTCGTGAGTTGCTTCGGCGCGCGCTCGAGCGCGGCAGTGCCGAGCATCCACACCCCGCCGACGCCATCTGTCGGCGAAGCACCGAAAACGCCAGCGGGTTCGCCGCTGACCTCGATCGTCCAGCACGGCGACGACGCGTCAACGCCCGCACGCAGCACCGCGAGCGCGTCGCGCGCGCCGGTGCCCGCTTCCACTTCGTCGAGATCCGCCGGCCGCAGATGCGCGGCGATGTGCTCGACGTCCCCTTCGCGGATCTCGCGCACGATCAGCTTTGCCATTCAACCCCCGATAGATGCTTCGATCGTCATCGACGCGACGATCAGCGGTAGCGGATCGGTCTGTCGAACGCACACCGATCCATCCTGTTGCCACGACGGCGAAAGCGTGATCTCGATCTCGCCGGTCACCATTGCGGGCGGCGTACCGTACGGTTCCGTCTTGCGCTGCTTGAACTGCGTGAGCTTGTCGAACGAGGGGCCGGCGAAGACTCCTGACGAGTTGTGCACGCGCATCCAGATCTTGTTCACGTTCTTCGCGCGCCCCTGCCCGTACGCTTCCGTCGCGAACGAGAACGGCAGGGTCTGCAGGTCTCCAGTGATCGGCAGGCCGACCGCGACAACGCTGCCCGCGTGCGCGAGCGTGACCGTACCGTTTGTGACGGTCTGCTGCGGTTGCACTGCGCCATCAACGAGGATGCTGACCGTCTTACCCTCGATGTGACCGAGCCCGCTGACCGACGTAATATTCGAGCCGGTCACGAGCACGCCGCAGTCGACAAAGAAGCTGTCGGACAGCACGTCGACCTGGCGGGAGTGCATGCGCTCGACATAGCGCAGCAGCGCGCCATTGATGTTTCGGCGCACGATCGCGTACAGCACAGACTCGTCGCCTTCGGTAACGACGCACACCGATTCGAACGTGCCGTCGGTGTCGTGGTGATGCCACGCCGAAACCTTGTGCGAGGGTGAGTAGGTCAGGCCGAGCAGCGTGCCGTCAGACGAAACGCACCACACAATCGGGTACGGCGACTTCGAGTACGCCATGTCGGCGATCGTCTTGAAGTCGAACAGGTGCGGCGCCATGACGCTGATGTCCTGCGTCACGTACCCGCCGGCGTAGTAGTTGTACGTCATTTCTCCGACGTGCCCGCCCATCGCCATCGCGTACAGCAGCGAGTTGCTGACCGTGACCGGCACGACATTCGACGCACCGGTGTACCCCTGAGGCTGCACCGACAGCGTGCTCGGCGTGATCGCCTGCGTCGCTGAGCCGTTCGCTGTCACCGCCCATTCGGCGCTCGATGTGAGCAGCACAAGCTCGGACAGCGGCACGACATGACGGATCGTGTTCGCTTCGCGCGCGGCGATGCGATAGTTCAGCGCGTCGGTGTCGCGCGACGGTGTCGACATCGACAGGTTCGACTCGGTGCCGGTGCGCGTCATCCAGACGGTTTGCGGCAGATTGGTCGTACTGGCGAACACGCGGCGCTGCTGGTGGTAGCCGACCGCCGCTGGGTAACTGCCCGCGCCGCTGAACGGGTTCGCCAGCTCGGGCGGCGTCGTGCCGGTGTCGGGTTCGATATTGTTGTCAGTGATCGACAGATCTTCCGTCTGACCGATGAACGCGAAGATGCCCTGGTATTTGCGGTACACGTTGTATCGCGCCGCGCCCGCGACGGCGGGCCACGTAACGGCGTTCGTATAGCCCGACAGCGTCAGATCGTTGTTGCACGACGCAACGGGCGAAGCGAGCGATTCTTCTAGCGTGTTCGCGGCGAGCGCAGTGACGCAGTAGAAATAGTCGATGTACACCGGCGTGCCCGTCGAACCGTGCGTCGCGGTCGCGGTCGGCGTGCCGGGCGCCGCCATCGACGACACGAAGCTGATATCGGTGAGCGTCCAATTCGACGCGCCGAGCCGGCGCAGTTCCTTCGGCGGATAGCTCGGGTGCGTGATCGTCAGCACATCGGCAGACTGAACATAGTGCAAATCGAACAGATCCGCTTCGCCGTAAGGTGTCGCGACTTCGTAATAGGCTGTGCCGTCAGTCGTGAGCAGCGTCTCGCCCTGCGTGTGGAACCGGATATAGTTCGAGCCGAATTCCAGCACCATCGTCTGCGTCGTGCTGTACGAGAACGGGATCAGGCGACTGCGTGTCGCGCTGTTCTTCGTCGCGAGCACGAAGGCGAAGCCGGGCCGATTCGCGGCGGGGCCGTGCGGGAGCGTGATGAAATTGCGGCACGTCGCGAGCCCGGTCTGAAACTGATCGAGATCGACGCGCCCGAATAGCTCGGGCGTGATCTCGCCGGCCGCGAACGAGCGCGATAGGTTGCGGACATTTGGCATTATCGGTTCGCGATCCAAGACGGGTTGCGCTCGGACTGCGCGCGGGAACGGCGCCGGTTATTGGCGTCGCTGGTTTTCGCTTGCGAGATGCTGCCGATAAAGGCGCGCATCATGGCTTGCCCGACTTGCATGCCGGTGTCGCCCTTGATAACAGGCCCGGCGAGATAGGCGGCGAGCAGCCACGCGAGCGCGTCGACGAACTGCGCACTGAACTTGGTCGTGTCGGTCACGCCGCGGATATAGCGCAGTTGCGCGCCGGCCAGGTTCGTGTAAATGACCTGCGTGCCGTCGGCGAGCGTTTCGAGCTCGTACGGCACAGGTTCCTGATCGAAGCCGTGCCAGTGCTGACCGTAATCAACGCAATGGAAGTCGCTCACCGCATTCGGATCGACTAGATCGACGATGTTGCGGCAGTCGGACGGAAGCTGATACACGTATGTGAAGCCCGGCGGGGGCGTGTTCGACAGCGCGGCGAGCGTAGCGCGCGTCGTTGCGAACCCCCACTCGTGCGCTTCGAGGCACAGATCGCGCGCGATCGGATAGAAGCGCTGGCAATGCTCGGCCTGCGAGCTGCCCTCCGGCGGGCTGATGCTCGACACCGTGGCGTCGTCGCCAAGGTGACCGAGCGCGAGATTGCAGATATCAACGGCGCTAGCCATATCGAAACCCTCAAACAAAAACGGGAACCGCTCGGGCTCCCGTTTGTACTCACCTATGCGCGAGCCGCTTAGACCAGATCGCTAGTCACGTCGCGGCTTGCGCCGCCGATCGGGTTGTTGCCAGTGGTCTGTGCTTGCGAACCCGCGATGCGCTTCGTGCGCTTGCCGTCGAGCTTTTCCATCCACTTGTCGGAAAACGCTTCTTCGTTCTCGACTTCGAACTCGTCGCCGACTTCGCGGAACTGGCCGTGGTAACCCTGCGCGGTCGCGATGACTTTGATACCCATGCTTTACGCTCCAAGTAAGAGAGCCGGGCCGAAGCCCGGCTGCACGTTACGCGACGGTGAAGCCCTTCGCGTAATCGACCGTGCCGTTGATCGTCTGCATGTCCTTCACGAGGCCGGCGGTGATTGAGCCCGCGGTGGCATTCGAACCGGTCACGACATACTTCAGACCGACGTAGCGACGGAACTTACCGAACGGTACGTCGATGCCGACGAGGCGCGCCTTGGCGGTCAGCGATGCGACCGGGATCGCGCCGCTGTCGTAATGCGTGATGGGGTTCGTCGTCAGCGCTGCGTCATCGGCAGACACGAGCTGGATATTCAGTGACGTGAGCGTGGCGAAGTTCGCCGAGCCGACTTGCGCGAACAGGGTGATGTCTTCGCCGTCGCCGATGCCGGACTTCGTGTTTTGACCGCCGGGCAGCGTGTCGATGACGTTGCTCGAATTGGCCGACGCGGTGATCGCCTGCGCATCCGAGAACAAGCTTTGTTGATCGAGGATCATGGTTGCTGCTCCTATGTTCTGTGAACAGAGCAAGCCGCCGAAGCGGCTCGCGTTCTGCGGATACGCTTAGACGACGCGGCCTTCGGTCGACAGGATCGAGTCGACGATACGGATCGGGATACCGAGGAACGACGTCGTGATCTGGCCTTGTGCTTCGCTGACGCTCAGCGCGTTCTGCGACTTGTTCAGCGCCTGCACACGCAGCATTTCGCCGATCGTGCGGTTGACGTAGAACACCTGACGGCCCATACCCTGACGTGGGATACGCGCGGTCATGCGGATCATCGTCTGGATCAGATCGGTCGGCGTACCGCTGCTCGTCGTGCCGGTGCCGGGGAACGTCGGCGCGTTCGAGCTCGTGGTGAGCACGGTCGTGTCGATGTTCGCGGCGCGCACGATGTAGCGCCAATCCTTCAGCGCAATACCGCAGTTCCATTCCCAGCGGTCAGCGACGGCGCGGAAACGGTTGTTGTTCGCGTCGAACGCGTCGATTTCGCCGAGATCCTGGTGGATGATGCCGGCCTTCGAGCCCTTCGGGAAAATGCCGTGCAGCGTCTGATCGCCCCACGTCACGAGCCACATCGACGTGTTCGCCGAGCCGGTGCCGCCGCAGTCGATCACGTTGTTCGCGTTCGCCGCGCCCGAGATCGCACCGAAGCGCGGCGCAAGGCCGGTGAAGCGCTCGGCGTTCACTTGCGTGTCGCCGTAGATCAGCGTCGAGGCCATCGTCTCGTTCATCGATTCGAGGAACGCGCTGGCTTCCGACAGACGGAATGCTGCGGTATTGCCGTTCAGCGCTGCGACCTTCACGTCGATTTCGTTGCGTGCTTCGAGCAGGCCGCAAGCCTCGTCGACTTGCGCGCGGGTCGACTTGCTCGCCGGCACGCCACCGTACAGACGGCGCCACACGACGGTCGGCAAGCCGGTGCGGACCGTGGTGCGGTGACCGGTCGGCAGGTTGCCTTCGATGAAGGTTGCGTCGAGCAGAATTTCGTTCGTTTGATTCAGCAGCTCGACGACGTCAGCGGTGCTGCCGTCCGGGTCGAGCGATTTCGCAGCGTCGAGCAGCGTCGGGTTCTTCGTGCCAAGTACGGCCATGATGTATGCCCCTTATTTCTGGTTCGGATAGAGACGGTTTTCGATCGGGGTCGCGTTGCGGTCCTTCTGGCCTGCTGCGCCCGTCACAATGCGGCCGTCTTCACTGATTGCCTTGCCGGCCTTGACCATGAACCGGATGACTTCCGGGTGATTGCCAAGCCCGCTTTCGTTCAGCAGCGACTTCAGTTCCGGCGAGCCGAATTGATCGAGCGCTTGCTTCGCCGCGGCCAGGTTCTCGGGCAGCTTGTCGCCGCCGAATTCCTTGTCCGTCTGCGCCTGCTTCGCCCACTCGGCGGTTTGCGTCTTCACGTGATCGGCGATGCGGGAATTGAATTCCCGCGCCTGCTTCACGCCGAGATCGACGAGCTTCTGCGCGTCTTCCTGCGAAAGACCCTTCTCTTTCGCGTACGCCTTCAATTCGTCGAACGCTTCGCCTTCCAGCTTCACGCCTTCGGGCACCTTGAAGTCGGTGTACTCGACCGGCTTTGCGGCTTCAGTAGGCTTGTCGCCTTCCTTCGCTGCTTCGCCTTCGGCGGGCTTGTCGGCCGCGCCGTCGAGCAGCGTCGCGCCTTCAGCCGGTTGCGTTGCCGGGGTCGCTGCTTGGCTTGCCGGTGCGCTCGCGGGGCTTGCCGCGTCGCTGGCCGTCGTCGCCGTGGTTTCCGTCTGGCCTTCAGTGATGGGGTCAGCCATTTGGTTTTTCCTTTACCTTCGCTTCGGTCGCCATCTGCGCGTAGAGCTCGGCGCCGTTCTCGATCGAATGGATCTGAGCAACGAGTCGTAGCGCAATGCTGCGTTTCCCT
Source organism: Caballeronia arvi (assembly GCF_001544695.2). Taxonomy (GTDB): domain Bacteria; phylum Pseudomonadota; class Gammaproteobacteria; order Burkholderiales; family Burkholderiaceae; genus Caballeronia; species Caballeronia arvi. The sequence goes on along the minus strand of NZ_FCOM02000007.1, from coordinate 38,025 downwards.
TCGTTGAAAATCGACCAGTTGGTGTTGCCGTCGAACGACTGCTGGTACAGCCGTGCGTCGCCGAGCAGGCGCCACACGAAACGACGGCCACGCTTGCCGCTCATGAGCCAGCGAATGTCATCGAGTTCGACCGCAGCCTCAAAGCGCGACTGCTCGCGCGCCGCAGCGCGCTGCTCGTCGATTGCTGTGAGATCGGTCGGATTGAATTCATCGCTCATGACGCGCGAATATACGGGCGCGGTTTTGCGGTATGTGCGCGTCGGCTATTGCTGGTGCAGCTTGATGAAGTTCTGAAAGTCGGTGTAGCGCGTCTTCTTAGTCACGCCATCGTTCGAGAGCATGCCGAATTTCATTTCGTCGTCGGTATTCGGCGTCGTGTTGCTCGCCGCGTCGAAGAGCTGGTACAGCGACACGTGCTTGATGTTGTACGTGTTGCGGGTATTCCAGAAGCGAGTCAGCAGATAGTTCCCGGTGATCGCGTTCGAAATGTCTTGCTCGACGCCCGAATAATTGCTGCTGTGTGCGCCGACTTCGGTCAGATAAATCGGCTTTCCCCAATCCTTCAGGTGCTGCAGGATATTGAACCCGCCTGACTGCCCGGCGAGCACTTCGATGTCGTCATTGCCCGGATAGTTGTAGACGTACCAATGCCACGACGTCAGATCCCAATCGAGCTTCGGCGCGCCGGTCGTGCCGTCGGGGTTCATGCCGGCCAGCAGCATGTCGTGAAACGCCGTGTGCATCCACGTTCCGCCCGGTCCCATGATCGGTGTGACGTTGTCAATCGACTTGATGCCCGCCACCGTGCCACGCAGCAGCCCGCGCAGAATGGCGAACTTCGCGGCGTCGTAGTCACCGCGCCACGCGCCGCGACCGACGAGCGCGTACGTCTCGATCTCGTTCGCGATCTCGTACCAAGGCACAAGGCCGCGCAGTTTCGTTGCCGCTTCGATGCCGCGCGCCTGGCCGAATGCGTAAGCCGTCGTCTCGTTCGTGATCGCCGGGTGTGAATACGTCATCAGCAGAACCGGGGCGACTTGAATGCCGCACGGTGCGGCGTAGTTCGTGATGAAGTCGACGATGGTATTGCCGTCGCTGCCGGTGATCGCGCCGGTCGTGCCATCTTCTGACCAGCCGTACCCGTTGCGGTACACCTTGGTCCCGAGTTCGAGCATGCGCAGGCAGGCGATCGCCCAATTCGCTTTGATGTACGGCGTAGCGTTCGGTGACCAGTTCCACGTCAGATGCCCGTTGATCCCCCAAAAGCTCGACGGTCCGCCGATCGTCAAGCCGCTCGTGGAGTTCAGCCACGCTTTCAAGTCGGTCAGCTTGATCTCGACTAGCTGATTGTCTTGCCGGACGGTCAGCGTGTCGTTGTCGAGCGGTGATCGGGTGGACTTCTGCGGCTGCATGGCGAACTCCTAGACGGTTAGTCGAGCTTGTCCTCGACGCGGCAACAACGTTCGCCGTCTTCGAGTGCACGAGCGCACCACCAACAGCGATATGCGTAATAGAGCTTCACTGCGTGTATCCGGTCAGGTTCGACATCACGTCAGACAGCACATTGCTCGCACCGCCTTGCGTAGGCGCTTGCGCGGCCGTCTTCGCCGTCTCGGCGGCTTGCTGCATCTGCGCCTGTTGCTGTGCCTGCTGCTGCGCTTTCGCGCGTGCGGCGCGCGCCTGGTCGCGCTCGTCGGGGTCGACGTTGATCGCTGGGTCGACGCCCTGCGCGTCGGCGTACGTCTCGTACCACCCGTCGGTGTCGAAGTTGTCCATCACGGTCGGCTGCTGGCCGGCGTTGATCTGCATCGTCGCAATACCGCCGAGCGCCATCACGAACTTGTCGATCGAGTTCGTGCCGATCTGCTTCATGGCTTGCGCGAGGATCGAGATGAACTCGACTTGCAGCGTCATGCCCTGCAGATCAGGCGGCGGCGGCGGGAGCAACCCGGCTTCGGCCAGAATGTCGAACGCCGCGTCGACGAGCGGCTTGAGCAGTTCATCGTGCAGGCGCTCGATCACTGGTCCGAGCATCAGCATCTTTTCTTCGTGCAGCTCGGCGACTTCGGTCGCCGTCATGTTCGAGTTGACGTTGTTCGCGAGCATCAGGAACAAGTCTTCGTAGAACGCGCTCTTGATGCGCTGGCGCACGTCCTGAATGTCCTGCAGCAGATAGTCGAGACGCAGGTTCACGTCGTACAGCGTGCGGATTCCGCCCTGCGGCGTCGCGCTGTCGACGTAGGACAGACCGCCCGGCAGGCCGTCGAAGTCGTGATTCTTCAGCGACGTCGGTGCCTGCAGGGGCGGGTTCGTCATCTTGTCGATGGCCTGGCCCTTGCGCAGCTGCTCGTGCTGCAGCTGGCGAATGTCGCCGAGCGCGTCGGATGCGGGGCCGCTGCCGTAGATGTCGCCGCCGAACGTCGCCCATCGCGGCGCGACGACGCGGAATTTCTTGAAGCCGGACACCGACAGCGTCGCGTTGTCGCCGCCCGTCGTGGCCTGATTGCTCGTCTGCTGCGAGTCGGACGAGCCGCCGAGTTCGAGATACGTCGACGTCCACGCCATGTTGCGCGCGTCGGACTTGCTCGGGTCGCGGTCTTCGTTCGGCTCGATGATGTGCAGCACCGTGCGCCATACGTCGAGATTGCCGCTGTCGTACATGCGGCGTGCGTTCTCGCTGCAGTTCTCGTATCCGAATTTCTTCACGAGTTGCGCGACCGTCAGTTGGAATTCGCGATACAGCGTGTCGACTTCGCCCTTGTCGTTCGTCGAGATCGCGTACTCGCCCGCGGTCAGCGGGTACATGCGGATCACGTCATTGAAATCCTGCATGATGATCGACACCGCAGTGCCGAACGCGCCGATTTCCTCGTACATGGAATGCAGCGAGCGGTACACGTTCGAGCGGTTGAACACGTCGAGAATCAGCTTCGTGACTTCGGCGCACCAGACCTTGACGGCCTGCTTCTTATTGAGTTCGCGGTACGGCGTCTTCAGCGCGATCCACGGCCGCGCCGGCGACGTGGCGCCCGCCATCAGGCCAGCGCCGAGCACGCGCAGCGACTTGGTCGCCGTCGAGTCGAAGATCTTCTGGTTGCGCCGGTTGCCGCGGTTGCGATCCTCAACGAAGAAGCGCCCCGCGCGGGGCAGCAGCACTTCGCTGATCTCTTTCCATTCGCGGATCCACGACGAGCGTTCCGACTTCAGCGCGTACCAGCGCTGCAAGTGCAGTTCTTTGCGCGTCTTGATCGGCTTCGCGTTGCCACCCGACTGCGCCGGCTTGTCGGCGCTCGGGTCTTGCGCGGTGTCGTCAGCGAGTAGCGTGTTCGCCATTACGAGCCCAGAAGCGTGTTCCCGCCAAGCCCGGCGGTGCCGCCGAGATTCAGCTTCGAGTTATCAACGCCGCTCGAACCGGTGAGCAGGGTCGAAGCCGGGCCGCTGTTCACGCCTGCGGTCGCCGCACCGTCGGTCGAGCTCACACCGCTCGTGTCGGCTGCGGTAGCCTTCTGCGCGGTGCCCGCCTTGCGCGCTGCGTCGGCGGTCGCACCGCGTGCGTTCGCGGCCTGCTGGTTTGCCTGTACGTGCGACGCGATGGCGCCCGCTGCGGCTACACCAACGCCGATAGCTGCGATAACCCCGCTCATGCTTGTTCCCCTGTGATCGTGACGCGGCCCGCGCACTGCATGAGCAGTTCGGGCTCGTCGGTGAATTCGTGTTCAGCTTCGACCACCGACTGCGCGGCGCTCAGCAACACCATCGTCATGTGCGTTTCGGCGTGCGTGCGAAACAGTTGCTTGCGCCCGGCGCTGCCAGGCAGGACGTGAAAGCCTGTGAGCCGCACCGCATCGGCGCCGGTGAAAACCGTCACGTCGCCCTGCAGCACGAGCACTGTCGCCCGGCTGAGCAAGACGCCCGAGACGACCGTATCGGCGGGCACGTGCGCGGTTCTCGCGTACATGCCGCCGTGAATCAGGTGGTCGATCGGAATCTCGATTTGCGGCTGCGTGAGCAGTTCAACGTCGAGCCGGCGCAGCTGATCGAGGATCGACGCATCGGGCGCGACGAGCGCAGGCGAAGGTGTCGTCAGCTCGTTCATCGCGCGAAGGCCCGGAAGTACAGGCGATTCGTCGCCCGGTATCCGACACGCGGCAGGATGACGTCGAGCCGGCTTTCGCTCGGCGCGCTGATCATCAGGCCGATTGCGCCGCGCGCTTCTGCGATCTGCTCGGCGGTCTGCCGGAGCCGCGTGCCTGCGCTGCCGTCGCGCGCGCTGGCGGCGAGGAAGAACGAGATCAGGCACCCGACCAGCTTCGAGTAATGCGGCAGCGGCGACAGCGTGACGACGCCGAAGCCCACGAGCTCGTCGCCGCGCCACGCGCCAATGCACTGCCCCATGCCGGCGGCTTCCATCGATCGGTACATCGCGGCGTCAACATTGGCCTGGCCGAATTCCGAAATGCCCGACTCGGCGGCGTACTCGTCACACAGCGCGCCGAAGTTCGGCGCGGCGGCGAGTTCGTCGAAGAGGCATTCGCGGATGACGGTAGCCATGATCCTTTACGCGTATGGGTTGTGCTCGCCGCGGGCGGCCGGGCGCTGATATGCGTACGGATCGTAGTTGTCACGCGCAGCGGTATGTCCGCGTCGCAGATCGGCGATCTTCGGCGTGTCGATCAGCGCGAGGATGTACGCCGATGCGCAGTCAGGCGATCGCCCGATGCGCTTCACGATCTCGTCGCGGGACTCGACTTGCACCGTCTTGCCCTGCACGCGCCAGCGCGGCGCACACAGATCGGCGAGCAGCTCGGGGTCGTTCGGCAACGCAATGCCGGTGTTCGCGCTCGGCTCCAGCGCTTCACGCATGCGCCACCAGAGTTCGGTTCGCAGGTTCGAGAACCGAAGCTGGCCTGAGCGATCGACGCCACGCGCGGCTTCCGACACGTTCACGCCGAGCGCTGGCAGGCCGGCATTGTTCAGGAAGTCGTACGGCGACGAGCCGACACCGATCACGTCGATGTGCATCGGCGCGTTGTCGCGCGTCGCGGCGATTACATAGCCGGCGACAGTCGGACCGTCGGGCGTTGCGCTGCCCTGGTACGCGATCGTCTTGTCGAACCACATGCCGTGCCGGCGTGCGATCACGGTCTTGTCGCGCCCGCCACGTGCGACGTCCACGCCGACGGAATCCATCGGCGGCTTGACGTCCGGCTCGCGCCAGCGCGCCATTGCCGCGTCGACCCATGCCGTGGGAATCAGCTGCATTGCGTCGTCTTCCATGCCTGCCTCGAATGAGCCGTAAAGCATCTGCGAGCGCAGCGGCTCGGGCAGCGCCTGAAGCTGCGACACGTAGTTCGTGCCGACCAGGTGCGGGTTGTCCGTTACGCGCGACGGAATGAACGTGCGCGAGCGTGGATGCACCATCTCGCCTTTGTGCTCGAACGGCTCGGGCCCGGCGACTTCCACATCGCGCACACCGCTGCCGTGAACGAGCGTCGCGAACCAGCGCAGTTCGCCCGGCGCAGCTCGCTTGCCGGCGTACTTGCGATCGAGCCACGGTGCGAAGAACGCGATCAGCCACCGGCCTTCAGCGCTCGACGGCGGGTTGAACGTGAGCAGCGTCTGGCACTTCTGGCCGGGCACCGTCGTGCGGTTCCAGGCCATCAGGAAGCGGATCTGGAACTCGGGGATCTCGGCGGCTTCGTCATAGATGATCAGATCGTGCGGCCGGCCCCGATACTTCTGCTCGTCGCCCATGTTCGGCACAGAGCCGAATTCGACCTGCACTTCGGGCAGACGCCAGATCGCATCCTTCGAACTCCAACCGTCACGATTGCCGAGCAGCTCGCCCATACGGTCGACCATGCCGACGTGCTCGGTGCCGTTCTTCCGCACCACAATGCACTTCTTGTGCTGCGTGAGCGCCTTGCCGATAGCGAGATCGGTCTTGCCGCCGCCGGCCGCGCCACCGAAGCCGATGACGTCGGCGTCCGAGCCGTAAGCGATGCTCTGCGGTCCCGGCAATGGTTCCCATAGGGGTGGCTCGTACGAAGCCAGCAGCGAGTCGAATTCAGCCCTTTCCGCGTCCGTCATGAACGGACGCAGGGCTTCGTAGTCGGCGGGGGTCATACGAGATCGGTGCCGTCGTCCTGCTCGGCTTGCTTCCTGCGCTTCTCGGCCGCAGCCGCTAGCTGTGTGATCTTGGCCTGGCGTTGCTCGGGTGTCAGGTTCAAGGATTCGCCGGCAGTCGTCATGTCGATGCGCTGGCCGTACTTGCGCGGGAACCAGACCGCGAGCAGCTTAAGGCGCGTCTCGACCTGCAGCTTGCGGTGCCCGAGCATGTCTTCACGCACGGTCTTGAAACCCTCGTGCGTCGTCTCGTCGCGCTCGCCTACCTGCGGCGTGTCAGCGATAGCCAGGGCTTGCTCGGCGATGACGTCGCCGCCGATCTCACGCGCGAGCGCGAAGCGTGCCGAAAATTCTGCATTGGACTCGCGCCAGCGATACACCGATCTGAAACTCGGAACATGATCATCGCGACAAATGTCGCGCAAAGTCTCGCCCGAAGCGAGTCGTTCGCAAATCTCGTCTGCCAATGCGGGGGTGTAGGACGTAGGCCGTGTCATGCGTCGAATGTTGCGCGACGCATGACAGGGTAAGTGCGCTTCAGATCGGGCGGAACTTGACCGCGACTTGCGCGCGGCGGCGATAGTTGACGATCTTGTCGACCGTTGATTCGCTGACTTCGAACTTCTCGGCGATGTCTCGGCGGGGCATACGCTGCTCGTGCAGCTGTCGCATGAGCTCGACATCGCGATCCGTCAATTTGGCTCGCTGGTGGTCTTGCCCCACCCTAAGCCCCTTCTCGTTCACCCCGACCAATCGCTTATTCATTCGGCCCCTCAACTTGCAATTTTTTGCACAGACCACCTAGACCACCTAGCCCACCTACTTTCTATTCCTTCCTAAAACCACCTACTAATCACACGCGTAATTTCTAAAGTAGGTGGTCTAGGTGGTCTAGGTGGTCAAAAGCCTTACTCCATAAGACTTTGCGGCTAGACCACCTTGCGCGCGATGGTGGTCTAGGTGGGCTTGACCCATACTCGAATCTGCTGCTTCCCGACGGACCGCCGTTCGCGGACGTAGCCGAAAACCTGCAAAATCTTTCCAACACGCATTTCTTCGCGCTTTCCGATCTGTTTCGCGTCCATGCGCAGCGCACCGATCAGAACGTCATGTGTTTGCAAAATTTCGCGCTTTCCCGGCGTGGCGTCTTCACCGTCGAATTCTTCCGGCGTGTCGAGCCACGTCTGCACGACCGGCGCCCACGGATCGCTTATCTTGTGTTCGTGATGGACATCTGCGGCCAGCTTCTCGGCGTCTTGCCAATCGATGCCTGCGAGCTCGAAGACGTCGCGCGCTTCGGCCCAAAGCTGCAGACAGTCACGCGCGATTGCGTCGACGTCACACTTGCCGACGCGGATCGGAAGCCAGCGCCGTTCGCCTGTCTCGTCGGCCAAAAATTCTTCCTGATTGGTCGTACCGAAGAACAGGAAGCGTCGCGCGAACTGCGTGCTGAACTCTTTGAACTTCGGAACCCAGTTCTCATGCGTGCGGCTGATGAACGCCTTGATCGACTCGGAATCCCGCGTGTGCAGCCCGCGCAACTCGCCGAGTTCCAGCACGAGTCGGCCGCGCATCACGCGCGACGCGTCGGCGTCACGGTCGGCCAGGTTCAGTTCGGTGTAGAAGTCCATCGCCGGTGAGATCGCCTTCACCGAGCGCGTCTTGCCCGCGCCCTGCCCACCGATGAACACCGGCACCATCGCCGATTCGCAGCCCGGTGACAGCACGCGCCCTGCAAGCGCCGTCCACATGTAGCGCGACACGGCCCGCGTGTACGGCGTGTCGGGCACGCTCATGTACTTGTGCAGGAACATCTCGATGCGCGCTTCGCCGTCGTGCGTGAGCGTGTTGATCCACTCGACCGCGCTGTCGAAGCGATGGTCGTCAGCCACGAGCCAGACCGCGTCGCGCATCATCTCTTTCGAAAGCTTCTTGAACCCGAGACGTTCGAGCTGGATCTGCAGGCGCGTGTAATCGGCGTCGGTCAGCGTGCGCCACTCGCCCGAGTCGGCACGCGCGAGCATGATCTCGGCGCGGAACTCGTCGAAGCGAATGTCGACGCCTACTTCGTTCGGGTTTTCGAGCCCCATCACGACGTTCTCGATCACCGCGAGGATCTCGCCGTTACCGTTGCGCCGGTACGCCGGGCGCTTCGGGCTTGGCTTCTCACCGGGCGCGAGCGGAATCACGGCGAAGTCATCGCCGAGCGGTTCTTCCCATCCGTGCTCGCGCGCCATGTGCAGGATCGTGCGGCCGGTGATCGCGCCGCGCTCGCCGTCGTGGCCGTGCTTGACGAAAGGCCAGACCCGATCGTTCAGGAAGTCGGGCGCGTACTTGCTCGATCGCGCCGAAAACTCGTGCGCGAGCGCCAGACCCTCGTCGCTGCCCGCGGTCGCGTGATGCAGCGCGAAGATCACATTGCGCCACTCGTCGTAATCGAGTTCTGCATCGCCCGAGTTCGGGATCGCGTCGAGCGCCGCCTTCAGCTGCGCCAGCTCGACCGGCACTTCGCCGACCGTGGGCGCGACAGGTTCTTCGCGCTCGATCACCCGCACCGGGTCCGACACCGGCCATTCCATATCGGCGGCGTACTCTTTCGGCATGTCTTCAAGCTCGAACGTATCGAGCGGCACCGACTTGCCAGCCAGCGGCAGCACGAACATGTTCCCCGACCCGTCTTCGGGCACGCTGTTCTGCTTCGGGAACACTTCGATCTGCCCGGCGGCGACACCCTTCACACCGTCGACGAAGCCGCACGCTTCGAGCGCTTCACGCAGCGCGACGCGCACGCTGTACGCGTCCTGCGCTTCATCCCACAGCAGATAGATGTGCAGGCCAGCACCGCCCGACGAGCGGAACGGAATGCCGCGCAGGTTCGCTTCAGCCAGCGCATCGAGCACGCGCTGCGCGGTGTTCTGCATCTCGTGCCAGGGCGTTTCACCCTTGTGCGAATCGAGATCCAGCAGCGCGATGCGCGTCGTGCTCGCGCCCGGCTCGATCTGCGCGGCACCGTACGCCGGCCCACCGTTGACGTGGTGCAGAAGCTTCGCGCCCGTCAGCGGTTGCCGAGTGTGCGACAGCTTGCCGTCGCGCTTGATCCAGCAGTGCGACGTGACGACACGTGAGACGATCGGCGCGAGCGCGTCGACGAGAAGTTGTTTGTTCATATGAGATCCAGACCGGGCACCGGCCAGAACGCGGCCGAGTTGTTTAGTTCGATCCGCTCGGCGATCACTGCAGCGCGCTGCGCGGCGGTCGGCGGCACGTACATGCCGAACCGATCCTTAGCGCCGCAGTTCATCGTTGCGTTGGTGCTATCCGCCGACGACAGCGGCAGACGCGTGAAGACTTTCGGGTTCAGCATGCGCAGACCGTGCAGACGTGCGCGCGGTCTGCCCTGCTCGTCACAGGCGACAGCCATCGCGTCGGTCATACGCACCCACCAGTCAGACGTGCCCGGCGTCGCCCACTGCCCTGAACTACCAAGCGCGACCGTGCGCCACTCGGACACGAGACGATCGAGACGGCCAAGTGATTCGTGCAGATGCCACACCGGCACGCCCGCGACATGCGCCGGCCAGTCTGCGAGCAGCGCGTCATTGTCGGCTTCGTTGCCTTCGATGACGTCAGGGATCAACGCCCAGTCGAACCCCGGATGCCGGTGCCATTCTTCACACCAGCGGATATACGCCGGGAAATCGAGAACGGCGCCACGTTTCCAAGCCGAGAACGCGCTGTTATCGAAAACGAACGACTGGCAGGCTTCAGCGACGACGCCGATATCGTCTTGACGCAGAAACGGCACGAGCGCGTGCCGGCCAAGCAGAAAGCGCGCGGCGTCTTGCCGTGTCCCGCCGACAGGGGTTCCGTGATAGTGGATCATTCGGCCAGCCAGTCGAGCGAGACGCTGAAGAACTTCGCCAGCTTCGTGAAGTTCTGCCAGCACGGCGAATAGACGTTCAGTTCGACGCTTTGGATCGTCTTCACCGACAAGCCGACCTTGTCGGCCAGCTGTTGCTGCGTCAGCCCGGCGTCTTTGCGCAGGCAGCGCAGCTTCGCGCCCATCGTGTCGGGCGCTTCACCCCACTGCCGAACGCGGATCTGTACGCTCGGCATCTCAACCCCCGAATCCGCGACGCGTTTCGATGTCGACACCGTGGTGATGCGCTCGCAAGACCTGTTGACCGCCGAACTGCTTGAAGAAAAAGTCGGCGATCTGCTCGTGAAACGCCTCGTCGTACAGCGCGGCCGCAGTCACGATGTGCTCGACGTAGACCGTCACGCCCGCGGGCTTGCGCAGTTCGAACGTGTAAATGATCTGCTTGCCGTTGTTGGGGCAACGCGACACAAAGGTGTGGCGATAGATATTTGCGTCCGAGGGCGATTCGAGCTGGCGCTCTAATCCCTGCGCGGCCTTATCTGATGTGGTTTTCATGTTTTAAGACGCAAAATGTCCCCACACCCCGGTAAGGCTATGCTTTACAGGGGTTTTGGTATACGTTAAGGTGCGTGCGTGTTAGGCGTTACCAGACAGGGCGACAGGGATTCCGTCGGCCGGATTCGGGTAGTGCTTCGGGGCAAGAGCGTGCGGGGTGTACTTATATTCCGTCAGCTTCGCGAGTTCGAGTACACGGTCTTTCGGCAGTCGATCCTTATAGATCCACTCGTACACCGAAATGCGCCCGATACCTAACGCTTGCGACACAGCGCGCGCACCGCCGGCAGCGTCCACAGCTTGTTTGATGATCGACACGTCGGCTTTCCTATTAATGTAAGGCAATTCCGAACAAATTCTAGTTCGGCATCACCTAACAGTCAACGTCAATTTGGGGGGTTGCATGATGGCAACGATCGGGGATCGGATTCGAGAAAAGCGCAAGGCCAAGCGAATGACCCTGCAGCAGCTCGGCGACATCTTCGGTATTAGCCGATCGTCCGTGGCCGGGTGGGAATCCGGCGACAGCAAGCCCGGACAGGAAAAGCTGCTCGAACTCGCGAAAGCGTTGGATACGTCTGTCGACTTTCTGTTACAGGATAAGGACCAAAACACCCTGTTAATCGGGCAATTAAAATCGTACGATTCCGCTAAAGTTTCTGAAAGAAACGTCGCGGAACCCACCCGCGAACCGAGTAAGTTGCCCGTCATATCGTGGGTTCAGGCGGGTCATTGGGCTGAAATCGTGGACAATTTCCAACCGGGCGACGCTGAAGATTGGGTACAGTGCCCTTTCAAGAACAGCGCCAGTGCGTTCGTGTTGCGTGTAGTTGGTGAAAGCATGTTCAACCCCGGCGGCGAGATTTCGTTCCGCGACGGGGACTACATCTCTGTGGATCCGCAGCGCGAGGCGCTGCACCGATCCCTTGTGATCGCGAAGCGCACCGACGACCAGTCGGCCACATTCAAGCAGCTTCTGATCGAGAACGACGGCACGATCATGCTGCACGCACTGAACCCGGCCTGGCCGAACAGATACGTGCCTGTCGACGAACACACGCAGATCGTCGGCGTCGTCACCGGACAGTGGCGCGCCTTCTAAACCCGGCCGCACTACCCCGCTGAACCGTACCCGCCACATGGCGGGTATTTTTTCGTCTATTTTGTTCGGCAACGCTTGACACGCGTTCGGCGCTCACCTACAGTTCGTGTACGGCATTACCGAACAAACGGTGACGATCATGAGTCAGCTAGCAATCGACCTTCTCGAACTGCTTCGGCTTCGGGGAAAAGAACGGGGCGCATTGATCGAGCACCTTTTGCGCGAAGTCGCGCTGAACCTGATCGCGCCCGGCGTCGCTGACGTCCGCGGCGGCTGTTGAAAGGTTCAGCACGGTGCGCGCGGATGACGTCGTAAGCGCCGTGATCGTTGCTCTGTTCATCGTTTCGTTCCTGATTTCACATTCATCCTGTTAGGAGTACTCATGTCTCTCGAAGCTGTCATCGAAGCCCAAAACGCGGCCCTCGTCGAAAACACCAACGTGATGCGTGACTTGATCGCCGCACTGCTCGCGACCGGCAAGCCGGAAATCGCGCCCGGCGTGCGGATCATCGACACGTCTGTGTCGCCCGCCGTGAAGGCAGTCGTCAAGGCGCAGAAGGAACTCGAAGCAAAAAAGTCGGACAAGAAGGAAGCCGAGCCGACGCCGGAACCGACGTCTGGCGAAGCGTCGACCGAAGCCCCGGCGACCGAATCCGCGAGCGTGGATGCTGGTGAACTCGCACCGTGGGCGGACAAGACGGCCGAGCTGCACGCGAAGCTGAAGGATCTCGACCCGAACTTCGCGAACCTGAAGGAAGCCGTGCTCGGCATCAATCGCATCGTCGGTCGCGAACAGGCCGAAGCCGTGCTGTCGCGCTTCGGCGCGCAGGCGATCACGGCGAAGGCCGACAAGAAGGGACTCGACGAGAACCAGTACCCGGCAGTGTACGAGATGTGCATCGGCGTTCTCGCCGGCCGCGTCGACGCTACGGCTTCGATGGAGTAAGCCGACATGCGCCGCACTCAACTCGGAAACCTCTTCGTGATGCACGCAATGGTCGGCGGCATGTACCAGGCGATGCGCGCGACCGCGCCGTTCCCGGTCAAGCGCAAAGGGCCGCAGACGCAAGCCGACCGCGACGCGATCGCGCGCGCCGAAGCGAAGCGCGCCCGCAAAGCCGCGAAACTTCGGGGGATTTAATCGTGAGCACGCAAACCGAAGAACGCGCACACGCGCTTCTCTCGCCGTCGTCGGCTTATACGTGGATCAGCTGCAAGGCGTCAACCGCCGCGCAGCTCGGCCAGCCCGACGACAGCAGCGAGTACGCGGATGAAGGCACCGCCGCGCACGAGCTCGCGAAGTGGTGTCTCGAAGGCGGCACCGACACGACGGCGTACATCGGCCGGATCATCCCGGTCGGCGAACGTGAGTTCGAAGTCGACGACGAGATGGCTGGCTTCGTTCAGACGTATGTCGACGGCGTGCGCGATCGCGTCGCGGCGTACGAACTGGCTGGCGCCACGGTCGAGATGCTCGTCGAACAGCGCCTGTCGATCGAGCACATCACTGGCGAGAAAGGCGCGAAAGGCACGAGCGACTGCGTGCTGATCGCCAGCTGGCCGACGCGCGCCGAGATCTGCGTGATCGACTTGAAGTACGGGCGCGGCGTCGCGGTGCTCGCTGAAGGCAACTACCAAGGCATGCTGTACGCCGGCGGCGCTGTCGAAGAACACGGCGCGTTCCACGACTTCGACACGGTGGTAATCGTTATTCATCAGCCGCGCTTGTCCGAGACGCCGAGCGAGTGGTCGCAGCCGATCGATAGCCTGCTCGGCTGGCTCGACACCGTCGCGAAGCCCGCAGCCGAAACCGCGATGCTGTACGTCGACTCGGTGGAACTCGCCCCGCTCGCGCTGGCAGATTTCAACCCGGGCGAAAAGCAGTGCAAGTTCTGCAAGGCGAAGGCCGTCTGCCCGGCGCTGATGGCGCACGTTGAGACGACGCTCGCGGCCGACTTCACGTCGTTCGACATCTCGCCCGAGCACCGCGCGCCGCTGAAGATTGAACTGCTCGATAACGATGCGCTCGGCCGCGTGTATGAGTCGCTCGATCTGATCGACGGCTGGATGAAGGCCGTGCGCGGCCGGATCGAAGTCGAACTGCTGGCCGGCAACGCAGTGCCCGGCACGAAGCTCGTCGCCGGTCGTCGCGGCGCGCGCAAGTGGTCGAGCACCGACGAAGCTGAAGCGCTGCTGAAGTCGATGCGCCTGAAGCAAGACGAGATGTACACCTTCAAGGTGATCAGCCCGACGCAAGCCGAGAAGCTGCTCGCGAAGGAATCGCCGCGTCGCTGGAAGAAAGTCGAGTCGCTCGTGACGCAGGCCGACGGGAAACCTTCCGTCGCGCCCGAGCACGACAAGCGCCCGGCGCTGGTAATCGAGCCGGTGGTCGACGAGTTCGAAGCCGTGACGACGGAAGACGACGGCGGAGATCTGGTATGAACGCGACCCGTTCCCCGCAGCTGGAAATCGTCGAAGCGCTCGTCGCGTGTGGCCACTCGCGCACCGACGCGATCAAAAAGGTGCGCGCGCTTGAAGAAACGGTCGAGCGTCGCATCGCGCAGCCGGCGAAGGCGCAGCGTCGCGAGCGCATCGCGTCGACGGTGCTCGGCGGACTGGCCTGCGCCGCGGCGACGGTGCCGCGTGGCGTGAGCGTCGAGACGTTTCAAAAAACGAACGTCGCCCTTGCCGTGCGCTACGCCGACTTGTTGATCGAGGAAATCGACAAATGAACGCACGCACATACCCCACGAGCATTCGCCCTAATGTACTCAGCGCGTTGTTGCCGCCCGTAGCGCGCGAGCTGCTGGCGCGGGCGGCGTTCGAAGCGAAAAGCATTGCAGGCGAAGCAGCGCGTACGGCCCACATCGAAGCGGCCATCGAGCGCGTGCGCCACAACTATCCGAAATATTTCAAGTAGAGGTTTCAAATGATCGTTCAACTCCAATCCGCCCGTCTGTCGTTCCCGGATCTGTTCGAAGCGAAGCAGTTCGAAGGTGCCGGCCCGTTCTCGTACCGCGCCGCGTTCCTGATCGAGGAAAACGCGCCGGTGATGGTCAAGTCGGCCGACGGCTCGTGGAAGAAAACGACGATGGCGAAGGTGATCGCGTCGATCGCCGAAGAAAAGTGGAAGACGAAAGCCCCGGCGATCCTGAAGACGCTCGAAGGCAACCCGCAGAAGTGCTGCTGGTACGACGGCTCGGTGAAGGATTACGACGGCTACGAAGGCAACTTCGTGCTGTCCGCGTCGCGCAACGAAGACAAGGGCCGTCCGATCGTGATCGATCGCGACAAGTCGCCGCTCGTTGCGGCTGACGGCAAGCCGTACGCCGGCTGCTACGTGAACGGCACCGTCGAACTGTGGGCGCAAGACAACAAATTCGGTAAGGGCATCCGCGCGACGCTGCGCGGCGTGCAGTTCGTGAAGGATGGCGACGCGTTCAGCGCCGGCTCGCCGGTGAGCGAAGACGACTTCGACACGATCGACGCGCCTGAGACTGAGGATGACTTGGCATAACAGAACGGGGCAATGGTCGGCGTTGGCGCGCCGGCCTTCTCAATCACGCAAGGAGCATTCCCATCATGGCAAAGATTAAAAGCAAGATCACCGGCGACGAGTTCGACGCCCCGGCCGTCGATTTCCAGAACGAAGCCGACTTCGAGATCATCGACTCGGGAAACGAATTGACCGATGGCGCTGCGTCGGACACGGCGCTGTCGGTTACGTCTGGCACGACCGAATCCACGGCCGGTACGTCGTCAGCGACCGACACGGACCAGCCGGCATCGCAGCCGACGGAAGCCGCGTCAACGGCAACGGACAGCGCGGCGTCCGAGCAAGGTGCTGAACTGGGAAACGTGCCTGGCTCGTCGAGCATTGGTTCGATGAATGGCGAGCCCGAAGCGTCCACGACTGGATCCGACTCGCCCACGGCTGACGTGGGAAACGTTGCTGCGACTGGCATCTCACCGGCTGCTTCCGATTCGGATGCGTCGCCCGTCGCGGATCAAGCCCCCTCGAACGTATCCACCGACTCGCCGCTGCAATCCAGCGACGTATCCGACGCTGAAGTGCCCGTCGCACCTGACGCCGCACCGACGCCCGAGCAAGCTGCCGAAGGTACGACCGACACCGCAGCCGCTGACGCCGCGACGCCGATCGACACGACGGTTTCGCCCGTCGTCGACTCGGTGACCGGGAACCCGACCGGCGGTCCGTCGGCGGGTAACGGCGCGACGCTCGACTCGAAGGGCAAGCACATCGTCGCGGATCAGCTGGAAAGCGACACGCTGTACGCGATCGGCCAACTCGTCGCCGTGAACGACAACCTGAAGCACGCGGCCGACGCGTTCTTCGATCAGGTTCGCTCGCAGATCGACGTCGAAGCAGCCGACGCGCAGTAAGGATTGTGCCCTGCGTCCCCGCGCAGGGCGCTTTGGGGTGGCGTATTCCCCGGCGGTGAGTAAGCCACTCCAAAGCGGTTCGTTTCGGTGGTGCTGTACTCCCTGCATAGCGAAAGTATCCGGCTGACGATCGGTATAAGACTCTTGCCCGAAAGCGAGCGGCGTTAGCCGTAGAGCATCCCAGTAGGACGCCCAGAAGTAGCTCCCTGCACAGTGCAGCACCACCAAAGCGTAATCGTCTTATCGGGGCGCTCTATCCGAGCCGTGTCGGCAGCACGGTGCCCGAGCCTTCACTCGCTACCTGTCGCCGCCCGGCCAGCTTGGAACATTCCGGCGGCAGCATGCGCAAACCGTGAGCGCTTAAATTATTAGGCGGAAAGTTTAGGCACTGCCGTTTTGCACTACTAACTAGGAGAAAATCGAATGTCGCGTTATCTGATCAAAACCATGTGCGACGACGCAGCCGTCGAATTGCGCTTCGTGCGCGCTGACTCGCTGAAGAACGGCACGACTCGCTTCACTGGCGAGTGCCCGGCCTGCGGCCACTACCACTCAGTCGAGCGCAAAGCCGCGCCGAGCACGCTGCGCACGAACCCGAAAGCGGATCCCCGCCGCGACGTGACGATCCACGGCACGTCGATCAAGCTGAAGGTGCCCTACTCGATGTCGACGTGGCAGAAGTTCGCGATCGGAAACGTGCGCTTCGAGATGATCGGCAACGGCGTGTTCTGCAAGGCGCTCGACCCGATCCCCGACTCGTGGTTCGTCGACCTGGCCGCAGACGTGATCGAAGACACCGTCGAACAAGACGAACTCGATCTCGTTTAAGCCGCAAGCACATATCAACCTGCGGGCGCTGCCCGCCAAAGTGAACGGCGCCAAGTCGAATAACTGGTGCCCCGAGCAAATGGAGCTTTTCTGATGACCAACGCCGAACAACTAGCCGAATTACTAGACGATTACGCGAAGGCCGAACGCTACACGTGGAATGACGCTTCGTTCAAAGCTCGCAAAGACATCATGGCGCTGTTTGAAAAAATGCGGACCGCTTCGACCGCGAGCGACACTCCCCCTGTCGGGTACATCAACGAGCGCGGCGAACCTGTGCTGAAGAAATTGACCCCGCACGACATTGAGGTCTGCGAGTGCGGCGGTCTGCCCTTGTTGTACACCGCAAAGACCAAAGCATGAAACTCTGGCTCGATACCGAGACGTACAGCCCGACGCCGCTGCGCAACGGGACGCACATTTACGCCGAAGCCGCCGAGATCATGCTCGTGCAGTACGCCGTCGACGATGACGAAGTGCAGGTATGGGATCGCACGGCGGGCGAGCCGATGCCGCTCGATCTCGACGAAGCGATCGACGACGCCGACGAATACTGGTGGCAGAACGGCAACATGTTCGACTTCACGGCGCTGCGCCACGCGGCGCCCGAACTGCTCGCGCGTATGCCGCTAGAAAAGTGGCGCGACACGATGCTGCAGGCGTACGCGCATAGCCTGCCCGGCAAGCTCGATCTGCTTTGCCAGATTTTCAAGCTGCCGATGGACCAGGCGAAAGACAAGCGCGGCGGGCAGCTGATCCAGCGCTTCTGTAAGCCGCAGCGCGACGGCTCGCGCGCGACGCGCCTGACGCACCCGACCGAGTGGGCCGAGTTCATCGAGTACGGCAAGTCGGACATCCGCGCGATGCGCGCCGTCCACAAGAAGATGCCGAAGTGGAATTATCCGAACAACCGTTCGGAATTGGCGCTTTCGCATCTCGACGTGAAGATCAATCAGCGCGGCATGCAGATGGACGTCGACCTGGCTCGCGCCGCGGTGCGCGCGATCGACGTCGCGCAGAAGGATCTCGCGCGGCGCACGGTCGACCTCACCGACGGCGAAGTGACGAAGGCCACACAGCGCGACAAGCTGCTGCAGCACTTGCTCGCCGAGTACGACATCGATCTGCCGGATCTGAAAAAGTCGACGCTCGAACGCCGGATGAACGACCCCGATCTGCCCGACTCGCTGCGCGAGCTGCTGGCGATCCGGCTCGAAGCCACGATGACGAGCTCGTCGAAGTACAAGACGCTGCTGCGCGGCGTGTCGCACGACGGCCGGCTGCGCGGGCTGATGCAGTTTCTCGGCGCGAACCGCACCGGCCGCGTCGCGCACCGGCTCTATCAGCCGGGCAACATGCCGCGACCGAACGTCGGCTTGATCCTGCAGGAACTCGGGATCAAGAAGCTCGGTGACGGCGACATGCAGCGCTATGTCGAGATGGGGATCGACGCGCTGAAGAATGACGCCGCCGATCTCGTTTTCGAGAACGTGATGGGCTTGACGTCGAACGTCGTGCGCGGCTCGATCATCTCGCCGGAAGACAAGAAGCTGGTCGTTTCCGACTTGTCGAACATCGAAGGCCGCGTCGCGGCGTTCCTCGCCGGCGAGCAGTGGAAGCTCGACGCGTTCCGCGAATACGACGCCGGCACCGGGCCTGACCTGTACAAGCTGGCGTATTCGAAGTCGTTCGGCGTGAGCGTCGAAGACGTCGACAAAGAGAAGCGCCAGCTCGGCAAGGTGCAGGAACTCGCGCTGGCGTACGAAGGCGGCGTCGGCGCGTTCGTCACGTTCACGATGACGTACCGCATGGAACTCGACGACGTGCGCGCGGCCGTGTTCAAGGTGCTCGACACGATCGACGGCGACATCGTGCGCGAGTCGCGCGGCATGTGGGATTGGGTGACGAAGAAGCGCCGCACGCTCGGGCTCGAACAAGACGTGTTCGTCGCGTGCGAGATCCTGAAACGTGGCTGGCGCAGCGCGCACCCGCAGATCGCGAGCTTTTGGGGCGAACTGAAAGATGGTGCGATTCAGGCGATCTGCTCACCGAGCACGACGGTGCGCGTGCGCACGATCATCATGCGCCGCGACGGCGAATGGCTGCGCGTGCAGATGCCGAGCGGCCGGCAGCTTTGCTACATCGCGCCGCAAGTCGACGACTCGGGCGGCATCAGTTACATGGGCGTCAATCAGTACACGCGGAAATGGCAGCGCGTGAAGACGTACGGCGGGAAGATCTTCGAAAACCTGTGCCAGGCCGTCGCGCGCGACGTGCTGTTCGAGAACATGCCACGCGTCGAAGCCGCCGGGTACGAGATCGTGCTGTCGATTCACGATGAACTGCTGACCGAAGCCCCGGCCCGCAGCGAGTACAGCGACGCCCACCTGTCCGAACTGATCTCAACCGTGCCGGAATGGGCGCAGGGTATTCCCTTGTCCGCTGGTGGCTTTGAGGCGACACGCTACAGAAAGGATTAAAAAGCGCTTGTCAGGCATCGCCGAACATACTACGATACAGTCATGCAATACCTAACACTGTAGTTCGGAGATGCCTCACATGAAAACTGCCCTTCGCCGCCTGTTCCTTACGCACGAATCGCGTAAGCCGAGCCGCCCGATCTATCGCTGGTTCCTGAACCGCGAACTGCGCAAGCTGAAGCGCGAGATCGATTACGTGTTCCAGGTGCGCCGCGAGACCGTGCGCCGCGAAACGCAGCTGCGCCGCCAAGCCGAGCGCATCGCCGCCGACCTGATGAATCTCGACATCGAGGCGCGTCGTGCTTGAACGCGACGTCGAAGAATACCTGCGCAAGACCATCGAACTGCTCGGCGGTCGCGCGTACAAGTTCACGAGCCCCGGCCGGCGCAACGTGCCTGACCGGCTCGTGATCTTCCCCGGCGGCACGATGGTGTTCGCGGAAGTCAAGAAGCCCGGCGAGACGCCGAGCGACGCGCAGGTACGCGAGCACGAACGCCTTCGCAAACTCGGCTGCGCCGTGTACGGCTGCGTCGACTCGAAGGAAGCCGTCGACCGCCTGATCAACGAAGTGGCGCCGCTGCTATGAAAAACCCACTCGTCAAACCCGAAGACATCGAGCGCGTGCTCGACGGCGGTAAGCGCCTGTCGATCGTGCAACTGATGGCGCGACTCGGACTTACCTATCCGGCCGTGCTGTACAAACTGCTGCCGGCGATGCGCGGTGACGGTCGCGTACAGCGCGAGCGTGAAAGTGTCGACGGCGACAGTTCGCGCCAGCAGTTCGTGTACTTCACCGGCGAGCCGCCCGAGCCCGTCGGCAGGCCTTACCCCGCCGTGCTGATGGAAGGCACGATGACCGGATACGACAAAGCGCTGCGCCAGCATGCCGCGCTGTGCATGGCAACGCGAGGCTGACCGTGAAACCCGAACTCACCGCGGCGGATGCCGACGCGATCGAAACCCTCAACTACATTATCCGACTCGGCACCGGCGTCTGCGCGCTGTGTGTCGTCGGTATTGCGCGACTGACGGGGCTGCTGTGAAACTCATGACTGAAGACGAGCTGGTGCAGATCACCGGCAAGCGTCGCCACTCGAAGCAAGCCGAATGGTTCAAACTGAACTTCGGCATTGACGTCGTGCGCAGCGCCGACGGCCGGCTGATCGTGACGTGGCAGACGTACGAAGCGCTGAACGCGCGCAAGAATGGGTTGACCGCGAACACGGCGGCAACCGTTGAACTCTGTTTCGACTAATCATGGCCGAGCGCAAGAAAGCAAAATACCCGCGCGTGTACCCGAAGCACGGCGCTTGGTATTGGTCCGAGCCGATCTCGGGCCGGTGGATTCGGCTGTGCGCGCTGACGGAAAGCGAGACGACGCTCGTCGAGCGCCTCGCGGCCGAGCGCAAGAAAGTCGAGCGGCCCGAAGGCACCGGCGACATGCGCCCGCTGATCGATCAGTACGTGCGCGAGCACAAAGACAAGCACAAAGAGAAAGCCTGGCCGAAGTACGGCGAGTACGCCGGCAAGGGTTTCCGAAACGTGAACGTCGCTGACGTGAAGCCGACGCACGTCACGAACTGGCTGAAGGTGAAGTACGCCGACAAGCTCGCGATGCAGCGCGTGATGCGCGCATTCCTGAGCGGGTTCTTTCAGTGGTGCGTCGACAACGGCCGGCGCGACACGAACCCCTGCGGCGAAGTAAAGCTGAAGAAGCCGAAAGCGCGCAAGACATACATCACCGACGATCACTTCGCGCGGATTCGCGCGGCGATGCTGACCGTCAGCTACACGCGCGGCGGCGAGACGCGCACGCAGATCGTGCCGACCGGTCCGATGATGCAGTGCTTCGTCGATCTCTGCTATCTGACGATCCAGCGCTCGACGGATATTCGCGAACTGACGTGGTCGCAGGTTGATCGTGCGGTTGGCGTGATTCACTTCCTGCCGAGCAAGACCGAAGACAGCAGCGGCATCGCCGTCGACATCGTCATCACGCCCGAGATCGAAGCCGTGCTCGCGCGCATCGTCGAGATCGACGGCGGCGTACAGCGCATCGGCACTGCGCCGGTCGTGCACGCGCTGAATGGCAAAGCCTACGGCGCGACGGCGGTGCGCTCGGCGTGGGATCGCGCATGTGAGCGCGCCGCGCTGACGGCTGAAGATTACACGGTGAAGGATATTCGCGCGAAGGCGCTGACCGACGCCGAGCGGGCCGGGTATAGCATCGAGTCGCTGCAGATCGCGGCGGCGCACAGCGACACGAAGACGACGCAAATTTATCTGAAGCAGCGCGACGTGCCGGTTTCCGATGTTAGGCTACGCGTTCCGAAATCAGCTTAGGAATGCGGCCATGAACGAGCGCGAAGCGAAAGCGAAAGCGATGAAGCGTTACACGAAGTCGGCGTACAGCAGCATGGCCGGCGTCTTCCTTTTGCCGCTCGGCATCTGGTGGACGCCGGCTATTTTTCTGGCCGTGCTGTGCTTTCTCGTGTCGCTCGTGTTCGGCTATTTGGGGTGGAAAGCAGATCCAGCCGAGCCACTCGGCCGCTGAATTTATTAGACACCCGTTAGACATTGCATTAGACACCGCAAACTGCACTACCTGCAAAGCCTTGAGAATATTGGTCGGAGCGAAAGGATTCGAACCTTCGACCCTCTGATCCCAAATCAGATGCGCTACCAGGCTGCGCTACGCTCCGTCGAGCCACGGATTGTAACGTGCCGGCCGCGCGTCCGCAATGCCGGCCTCAGGCATATATTTTTCTGCGTGAAGCCAAGTGAACCTCGTCACCAGGAGACGACCTCGATGAATCTCATTCTGTGGCGCCACGCCGAAGCCGAAGACCAGGCGTCGAGCGATCTCGCGCGGCAGCTCACGCCGCGCGGACGCAAGCAGGCACAAGGCATCGCCAAATGGCTGAAAGCGCGCATCGGCGACGATGCCGTGTTGCTCGCCAGCCCCGCGACGCGCACGATCCAGACCGCCGAAGCCTTCGGCGACCGTTATCGCGTCGCCGACGAGCTCGCGCCGGGCAACGGTGCGCAGTCCGTGCTCGATGCGGCGGGCTGGCCCGACGGCATCGCGGAAACGGTCGTCGTGATCGGGCATCAGCCGACGCTCGGCCACGTCGCCGCGCTGCTGATGACCGGCCACGAAGCGGAATGGCCGATCAAGAAATCGGGTATCTGGTGGTTCCAGGGACGCACGCGCGGCGGCGACGGCCAGGTCGTGCTGCGCGCCGTGGTCAATCCGGACCTGCTCTAGCGCCGGCCGGGCGTCGCACGCTCGCCTCATGCGCCGTGTCGTTTCATCGAAACGTCATTGCGATGCCATGCGAGCGTCATCGCGCGTTACTACATTGGCGAGGACTTGAAGCCACAGACATGTCCTGTCGAGGAACGCCAATGCAAGATTTGCCGACGCCTTTCCTGCAACTCGGAGCGTCATCGCTCTCGCTCGATTCGCGCCGCCACCTTCCGCGCACGTCCGAAACGCATACGGGCCGCGAGCGCCTGCAAGTCGCGTGGGCACGCGACGACGACGCCCTGCGCGACGCACAGCGCCTGCGCTTTCGCGTGTTCTCCGAAGAAATGGGCGCGCGCCTTTCCGGTCCCGCGGGCCTCGATGTCGACGCCTTCGACGCCTATTGCGATCACCTGCTCGTGCGCGATCTCGATACGCTGCAGGTCGTTGGCACGTATCGCGTGCTGCCGCCGCATCAGGCCGCGCGCATCGGCCGCCTGTACGCGGAGAGCGAGTTCGACGTGTCGCGTCTCACGCATCTGCGGCCGAAGCTCGTCGAAGTGGGCCGTTCGTGCGTGCATCCGGACTATCGCAACGGCGCGGTGATCATGTCCCTGTGGGGCGGCCTCGCCGCGTACATGATGCAAAACGGCTACGAAACGATGCTCGGCTGCGCGAGCGTCGGCATGATCGACGGCGGGCACTATGCCGCGAATCTCTATACGTCCCTTCCCGCCGATGCGCTGACGGCGCCCGAATATCGCGCCTTTCCGCATACGCCGCTGCCGGTCGAGGAACTCGGCACCGGCGCGAACGTAAGCCCGCCGCCGCTCGTGAAGGGTTATTTGCGCCTGGGCGCGAAGATTTGCGGCGCGCCGGCGTGGGATCCGGACTTCAACACCGCGGACTTCCTCACGCTCTTCCGTCTCTCGGAGATCAACGCGCGCTACGCGCGTCACTTCATCGGCGACATGCAGGGCCGCTAAGTACCCCGGATGCGAAAAAGGCCCCTCGGGGCCTTTTTCTTCTGTTCTCTTGCGGCGTCAATCGCCCGTATAGACCACGCGATACGGCCGCCCGATCTTCTCCCATTCCATCGCTTCCTGAACGAGGCTGTAATCGGTGAGCGGATTGTTGGTCACCCATTCGCTCGGCAGATGCACGTCGAAGCCGCTGCCCGCCCCGCTGCCCGCCCTTCTCACCTCGATGCCCGGCAGCCCGACATCCGTGCGCCGGCGCGACAGGAGCGCCGCGAGCCGCAGACAAAAAAGCAGCGTCCAGTCGATGTCGCGAGCCTGCGCGATCTTGCCGAGCTTGCCCGCATGTCCGAGCACGAGCGCCGCGAGCCGTGCCTGATCGGTGCGCGAGAATCCGGGCATGTCGGCGTTGCTCGCGATATACGCGGAGTGCTTGTGATAGGCGCTGTGCGCGATCGACAGGCCGATCTCGTGCAGCGACGCCGCCCAGGCGAGAAACATGCGATTTTCTTCGCGCAGGTCTTCGTCCGGCTCGCCGAGTTGATCGTAGAAGCTGATCGCCAGTTCACCGATGCGCTCGGCCTGCGCGGAATCCACGCCATAGCGGCGCTTGAAGCCTTCGACCGTCACCGTGCGCATGTCCTGATGCTGCGAGCGCCCGAGCAGGTCGTACAGCACGCCGAGGCGCAAGGCGGCGTCGGTGGTATCGGCGTATTCGACGCCCAGTTCCTCGAACACGCCGAGCATGATCGACAAACCGCCCGCGAGCACCGGCACGCGATCGGGCTTGAGCGCGACGAGCTTCAGCCGGTTCACGTTCTCGGCCTTGATGAGCGCGCGCTTGAGCCGCTCCAGACCGACGCGCGAGATGCCGTGCGTGACATCGGGATCGTTGAAGCCGTTCGCCTCGATCAGCTCCGCGAGCGCGCGCGCCGTGCCCGAGGAACCGATCGCCTGATCCCAGCCGGTCTGCTTGTATTCGCGCGAGATGATCTGGATTTCACGCTTGGCCGCGAGTTCGGCCTGACGCATCGTGTATTCGTCGACATTGCCCGCCGGGAAGAACTGGAGGCTGTGGCTCACGCAGCCGATGTAGAGGCTCTCCATGTGAATCGGCGTGTAATGGGAGCCGATGATGAACTCGGTCGAGCCGCCGCCGATATCGACGACGAGCCGCTTGCCCGCGCTCGCCGGCACCGAATGCGCGGCGCCCGCGTAGATGAGGCGCGCTTCCTCGCGCCCCGCGATGACTTCGATCGGAAAGCCGAGCGCGGCTTCCGCCTCGATGAGAAAGTCGTGCGCGTTCTTCGCGACGCGCAGCGTATTGGTGGCGACGGCGCGCACCTGATCGGGATGAAAATCGCGCAGACGTTCGCCGAAGCGCTTGAGCGCATCCCAGCCGCGCACTTGCGATGCGCGGTCGAGCATCTTGTCCTTCGACAGTCCGCCGCCGAGCCGCACGGGCTCGCGCAGCGCGTCGACCTGATAGATCTGGCTGCCGGCGGGCGTTTCCTCGACCCGGCCGACGATCAGTCGGAAGCTGTTCGATCCGAGGTCGACCGCGGCAAGAAGATGGGGATGTGTGACCATCGGAGAGATCCGGAAATCGTGAAGTGGGGAACGGCACTGTCACAGCGGCGCTGTTGCAGCGCACGAATTCTATTCTATGCCGATGCGGCGCGCGCCCGTTGGAACTCGTAAGCAGCCCGCTTACAGCCCGTTGAGGAATCGCGCATTCGCGCTAGCGACGCTATCCTCATAGTGAGTAGAATTTGTGAAAATTGTTCTGTCATAAAAAGCACATCATACTGTGAGATCATCCGAGAGTTTTCTTGCCCATCTGCTCGAGACACCTTCCCGCCCCCCGATGTCCATACGCTATCCGTTATTCAATCGCGAACTGGGCATACTAGGTTTCAACGAGCGCGTCCTCGCGCAAGCCGCCGACACGACGGTGCCGCTGTTGGAACGCCTGCGATTCATCTGCATCACGAGCAGCAACCTCGACGAATTCTTCGAAGTCCGTATGGCGGGTCTGCAAGAGCAGATGCGCGACAATCCCGGTTCGTTGTCGCCGGATGGCATGTCGCTGCAACACGTCTACGACCTCGTCTCCGAGCGGGCGCAGCGCCTCGTGCGTCAGCAATATTCGATGCTTCACGACATCGTGCTGCCCGCGCTCGAAATGGAAGGCATCTACTTTCACGGTGCGGAAGACTGGACCGAGCAGCAGACCGCGTGGGCGCGCGACTATTTCTACAACGAGCTTTTGCCGGTGCTCACGCCGATCGGGCTCGATCCCGCGCATCCCTTTCCGCGCGTGTTGAACAAGAGCCTGAACTTCGTCGTCGAGCTCGAAGGCACCGACGCTTTCGGCCGCCAGGCGATGATGGGCATCGTGCAGGCGCCGCGCGCCCTGCCGCGCCTCGTGCGCATGCCCGAGGCGCTGTCGGGTTATCCGCATGGCTTCGTGCTGCTGAGCTCTTTCATGCAGCACTTCGTGAACGAACTGTTCCCGAACCTCATCATGCGCAGTTGCAACCAGTTCCGCATCACGCGTAACAGCGAGCTTTTCGTCGATGAAGACGAGATCACGAATCTGCGCGTCGCGCTACAGGGCGAATTGCCCGCGCGGCATCTGGGCAATGCGGTGCGTCTCGAAGTGTCGGCGGAAACGCCGCCGCATCTCGTGCGCCGTCTCCTCGATGAAGGCCAGTTGAGCGAGCGCGATGTCTATCGCGTGGACGGGCCGGTGAATCTCGTGCGCCTGATGCAATTGCCCGAGATGGTGGACCGGCCGGATCTCAAGTTCGTGCCGCATATCCCGTCGGTGCCGAAGGCGATCGCGAATACGTCGAATCTTTTCGATGCGATCGATCAGGGCGATATCCTGCTGCATCATCCGTACGAGAGTTTTCAACCGGTGCTGGAACTGCTGCTTCAGGCGGCGAAGGACCCGCAGGTCGTCGCGATCAAGCAGACGATCTATCGCACGGGCACCGATTCGCCGCTGATGGACGCGCTCATGCAGGCCGCGCGCAACGGCAAGGAAGTGACGGTCGTCGTGGAGCTGCTCGCGCGCTTCGATGAGGAAACGAACATCAACTGGGCGTCGCAGCTCGAAGCTGTGGGTGCGCATGTGGTGTATGGCGTCGTCGGCCATAAGTGTCACGCGAAGATGATGCTGATCGTGCGGCGCGTATCGCTGGGCGGCAAGCTCGTGCTGAAGCGTTATGCGCATCTGGGCACGGGCAATTATCATCCGCGCACGGCGCGTCTTTATACCGACTTCGGCTTGCTGACCGCGGATCAGGAAATGTGCGAGGACGTGCATCACGTCTTTCAGCAGCTCACCGGAATCGGTGGCGAGATTCCTTTGAATCAGCTGTGGCAGTCGCCGTTCACGCTGCACGCGAAGCTGATCGATGCCATACGTGCCGAAGCCGAGCATGCGCGCGCGGGACGGCGGGCGCGGATCGTCGCGAAGATGAATGCCTTGCTGGAGCCTACTGTCATTGCGGCGCTTTACGAGGCGTCGCATGCGGGCGTGAAGATCGATCTGATCGTGCGGGGGGTTTGCTCGCTGAAGCCTGGTGTCGAAGATCTTTCGGAGAACATCACGGTTCGGTCGATCGTCGGGCGGTTTCTCGAGCATCATCGGATCTTTTATTTCTATGCGAATGGCAAGGAAGATGTGTTTCTTTCCAGTGCTGACTGGATGGATCGCAATTTCTTCCGACGTGTGGAGGTGGCGTTTCCGATTCGCGATCGGCGGTTGAAGCGGCGCGTTATTGCTGAAGGCTTGTCGGTTTGTCTTGGCGATAATCAGTCGGCCTGGGTCATGCAGAGCGATGGGCATTATCGGAAGCGGCGGCCGGGGAAGGCTATTCGCAATGCGCAGTTGGGGTTGTTGGCGAAGTTTTGTTCTTGATTTTTTCTAGCGGAGCTTTTGGGTTCGCTCTTGGCTTTGCTTTTGTCGCCGGATCCCAAATTCGCGTTGGTCTATTTGCGTTGCCCCTATGCGGGGCGGCAGTCACTTTCTTTGCTGCTGCAAAGAAAGTAACCAAAGAAACAGCTATCCCCAGCCTAAGCACTTCATGCCGGCCGCGGCACAGGCGATTGACCTAATGGAACCCAGAGTAGCGAGTGCTCTCGTAGGTCTCGTCGGGCGTGGACCGCGCACGGTCTGACAAGCCATAACTTCAAGAACACTGGTTCAGCACGAAATAGCTTCGGCACAGCGCTACGCGCTGCCGCCGGGTATGCAAGGGAAACCAACGGTAGGCAGGTACTTGCAGTGAGAAGAAGACGTTAGGAAGGAAACACGCGCAGACCCGCTCTTCCCGTCGGCCGCGAAGCGGGCCGGAGCTTGCGAGGGGCTGAACCAGTTCGTTAAGCGGCGCGATGAAGCAGACCGTGCGCGATCCAAGCCGCGCGAGTTTTGTGAGGGCACTCGCTACTCCGGGGGCCATTCAGCCAATCGCCTGTGCCGCGGCCGGTGTGAAGTGCTTAGGCTGGGGAAAGCTGCTTTCTTTGGTGACTTTCTTTGCAGCAGCAAAGAAAGTTACCCCCGCCCCGGGGAGGGGCAACGCTAATAAACCAACGCGAATACGGGATCAGCCGAAAGCGAAAGCAAGAAACAAAAAAGCAAAAACCCATTCAAGCCGCCAACGACTTCCTCAAAGCCGTCCGCGAAGCGGGAAACCTCACGATGAACGTGCTCCCCCTCCCCACTTCACTCTTGACATCGAGCTCGGCGTTATGCCGCTGCAACACATGCTTGACGATAGCCAACCCCAACCCGGTGCCACCGGTATCCCGCGACCGACTCCGATCCACGCGATAAAACCGCTCCGTCAACCGCGGAATATGCTCCGCAGGAATCCCAAGCCCACTATCCCGCACCGTGAACACCGCGCGATCCTTCATGCGCTGCCATGAGACTTCGATCGCCCCGCCATCCGGCGTATAACGCACCGCATTCGTGACGAGGTTGCCGAGCGCGCTCATCACTTCAGTCTCCGCGCCCGCGATGGTCAACGCATCGTCGCTATGAAATGAAATCCGATGCCGCCCGCTAGAAAGACTATTGGCATCGTCTTCCAGATGACGCATCACCGCGCGCATGTCGAGCAACTCGTCGCCCGGCGGACGCATATCACCTTCGAGATTGGCGAGCACGAGCAGATCGCGCACGATGTTCTGCATGCGCGACGCCTGCTGCTCCATCATGTCGAGATAACGCATGCGGTCGGCTTCGTCGAGCGGCAGTTCACGCATCGTTTCGAGAAAACCGGAGAGCACCGTGAGCGGCGTCTTCAACTCATGCGAGACATTGGCGACGAAATCGCGACGCATAGAATCCGTGCGCTCCAGCTCGGTGATGTCCTGCGTGAGCAGCAGCTTGCGATTCTCGCCGTACGGAAACACCTGCACCGCGACCGTGTATTTGCGATGCATGCCCATGCCGCGCATCACGAGCATCTCTTCGTAATGGTGTGCGTTCAGGTAACGAACGAAATCGGGATTGCGCACGAGATGCGTGATGTGCTGTCGCAAGTCGCGCTTCGCGTCCAGCCCGAAATGCTTCTCGGCGATGGCATTGCACCATTCGATCTGATCGTGATCGTCGAGCATCGCGACACCGTTCGGCGAGGCCTGGATCGCCTGAATGAAGCGCGCATGCTGTTGCTCGACCTGACGCACCTGCGCGTGCCAGCGCTTCGCGAGCTTGTGCAGACGGTAATAGATTTCGCCCCAGATGCCGAGTGCGCTCGGCACCTCGCCGTAGACCGGCGCTTCGAGCAGACGCCACAGGCGCTGCATGTGATACGTGACGAAGAAGCCCTGCACGACGAGCATGAGCACCGCGAAAGCGAGCGCCACGCGCACGCCCGCGAATGCGCCGATCGCAGCGCTAAGCGCGGCGAGCAGCGCGAGGGACACGATGGCGCGCGTCCAGATGATGTTCATGTTGTCGGTGAGTCTGAGTGACGTTGATGCGGCAAATTAAAGCGGATAACTTTAGCAGCAGAACTCAGGCGCTCTTTGCAAGCCGGTATCCGCTGCCGCGCACCGTTTCGATCATAGCATCGCAGCCCGCCGGCTTGAGCGCGGCGCGCAGGCGCTTGATATGCACATCGACCGTGCGCTCCTCGACGAACACGTGATCGCCCCACACCTGATCCAACAATTGCGTGCGGCTATGCACGCGCTCCGGATGCGTCATGAAGAAATGGAGCAGGCGGAATTCGGTCGGACCGAGATCGAGTTTGATGTCGTTGCCCGAATGACTCGCCGCCACGCGATGCGTCGCCGGATCGAGACGCAGGCCGTTGATCGCGACCACGTCTTCCGTCAGCTGCGGTGCGCGGCGGCGCAGAACCGCCTTGATGCGCGCCATCAGTTCCTTCGGCGAAAAAGGCTTCGTGACGTAATCGTCCGCGCCGATCTCGAGGCCGAGCACCTTGTCCTGCTCGTCGCCGCGCGCCGTCAGCATGATGATCGGGATATGCTTCGTGCGCTCGTTGTTGCGCAACTCGCGCGCGAACGCGATGCCCGACTTGCCCGGCAACATCCAGTCGAGCAGCACGAGATCGGGCAACACGTCGCTGATCAGGTTTTGCGCCTGTTCCGCGTTATAAGCGCGAATGGGGCAATGTCCCGCATGCTGAAGATTCACCGAAATCAGTTCGGAGATCGCGGGTTCGTCTTCGACGACGAGGATACTGCTGGGCATCGGCACCTCTTGACCTTTTGCTTGAAGTTAAAACGATTGCGCTCGGCCGAAATAAATCAACTGAGCGCCTCGCGCTCGAGCTGGTCGCGCGAGATGTGACGCACGTCCGTGCCCTTCACGATATAGATGATGAATTCGGCGATGTTCTTCGCGTGATCGCCGATGCGCTCCACCGCCTTCGCGATGAACAGATAGTCGAGGCCCGCCGAAATGGTGCGCGGATCTTCCATCATGTACGTCACGAGCTTGCGCACGAAAGCGCGGAATTCATCGTCGATGGCCTTGTCGTCGCGCACGATTTGAGCTGCGGCGACCGTGTCGAGACGCGCGAACGCGTCGAGCGCGCGGCGCAGGATCGACACCGCCATCTCGCCCGACAGCTTGATCTCGGCGATGTTCACCGTGCGGCCCGCGCCATCTTCGTTGATGCGCTTCACGCGCTTCGCGATTTTCTCGGCTTCGTCGCCGGCGCGTTCGAGATTCGTGATCGTCTTCGAGATCGCCATGAGCAAACGCAGATCGCGCGCGGCCGGCTGACGGCGCGCGATGATGTTGCTGCACTCCTCGTCGATCTCGACTTCCATCGTGTTCAGCC
This sequence comes from Caballeronia arvi, assembly GCF_001544695.2. Classification (GTDB taxonomy): domain Bacteria; phylum Pseudomonadota; class Gammaproteobacteria; order Burkholderiales; family Burkholderiaceae; genus Caballeronia; species Caballeronia arvi. Next base: position 7,091 of record NZ_FCOM02000007.1, on the reverse strand, counting down.
GCACTTCGGCCGCGATCACCTGATCCGCGATGCCGATGTCGAACTCGTTCAACGCCTGCATCGCAGAGATGATCTGCGACTCGACCAGACCGCCCATTTCCAGCACTTTCGACGACACCGCGTTGAGGTCGGCGTCGAACTGGCTCGAAAGATGTTTATCGGACATATATGCTCCTTAAGCCTTTCTGTTTCACCTGGCTGACAAATCAGCCGAAGCGGCCCGTAATGTAGTCTTCCGTTTCCTTGCGGGCCGGCTTGATGAAGATCTTTTCGGTATCGCCGAATTCGATCAATTCACCGAGGTACATATAGGCAGTGTAGTCCGAACAGCGCGCCGCCTGCTGCATGTTATGCGTGACGATCACGACCGTGTAATCGCTCTTCAATTCGGCGATCAGCTCTTCGATGCGGCCCGTCGAAATCGGGTCGAGCGCCGAGCACGGCTCGTCGAGCAACAACACTTCCGGACGAATCGCGATGCCGCGCGCAATGCACAAACGCTGCTGCTGGCCGCCCGACAGACCGTAGCCGCTCTGCTGCAGCTTGTCCTTCACTTCGGTCCAGAGCGCGGCCTTCGTGAGCGCCCATTCGACGCGGTCGTCCATTTCCGAGCGCGACAGCTGCTCGAACATCTTCACGCCGAACGCGATGTTGTCGTAGATCGACATCGGGAACGGCGTCGGCTTCTGGAACACCATCCCGACACGCGCGCGCAGCAGCGAAATGTCCTTCGTGGTGTCGAGCAAGTTGACGCCATCCATCAGGATTTCGCCTTCGCCGCGCTGCTCCGGATAGAGCGCGTACATCTTGTTGAAGGTGCGCAGAAGCGTCGACTTGCCGCAACCCGACGGACCGATGAAGGCCGTGACCTTCTTCTCGGGAATGCGCAGGTTGATGTTCTTCAGCGCGTGATACTTGTTGTAGAAGAAGTTGAGGTTCTTCACCTCGATCTTCGGCTTGATGGAATCCGCTGGCTGCGAGCCGTGCGTCGGGCGCACGCTGCCCGGAACCGGACCGCGTTCGACCGGCTTGTCATCGGCAGTCTTCGAATTCAGGTGCTTGACACCACTATCGACCGTATTCATGGAATCACTCAGCCCTTATTTCTTCGAGAAGATCGCGCGCGCCAGGATATTCAGACCCAGCACGCCGAGCGTAATCAGGAACACACCGGCCCACGCGAGCGATTGCCACTGCGGGAACGGACTCATCGCGAACTTGTAGATCGTCACCGGCAGGTTTGCCACCGGCTGATTCATGTCCCACGAGAAAAATTGATTCGACAGCGCCGTGAACAAGAGCGGCGCGGTTTCACCGGCGATCCGCGCGACGGCCAGCAACACGCCTGTGACGATGCCGCCGATCGATGCCTTCAGCGTGATCGACATCACCATCTTCCACTTCGGCGTGCCGAGCGCGAACGCGGCTTCACGCAGCGCATTGGGCACGAGCTTCAGCATGTTCTCGGTCGTGCGGATCACGATCGGAATCTGCAGCAGCGCCAGCGCGATCACGCCGGCCCAGCCGGAGAAGCGGCCCATCTTCGCGACGACCAGCGCATACACGAACAGACCGACGACGATCGAAGGCGCCGACAGCAGAATGTCGTTGATGAAGCGCGTGATGTTCGCGAGCCAGCGCTTCTGGCCGTATTCGGCGAGATACACGCCCGCGAGAATGCCGAGCGGCGTGCCGACGAACGTCGCGAGCACGACGAGCATCAGCGAGCCGACGATCGCGTTGGCGAGACCACCGCCATCGGTGTTCGGCGGCGGCGTCGACTGCGTGAACAGCTCGACCGACAGACCGCCGATGCCGAGCTTCAGCGTCGTGAAGAGAATCCACACGAGCCAGAGAAGGCCGAACGCCATCGCGGCGAGCGAAAGCGTGAGCGCGATCGCATTGGTGCCGCGGCGGCGGCTTTGCAGCTTCTCACGCGTAGCCTGCACGCGATCCGGGTCCTGATTGAAGGTGGCGGGACGGCTCATTATTTACGGCCCTCCCCGCGTTCCATGCGAATCAGCATGATCTTCGAAATCGCGAGCACGAAGAACGTGATCACGAACAGAATGAGACCGAGTTCCATCAGCGCCGACGTGTGCAGGCCCGGGCTCGCTTCCGCGAATTCGTTCGCGAGCGCCGACGTGATGCTGTTGCCGGGCGAGAACAGCGAGACATTGTCGAGCAGGTTCGTGTTGCCGATGACGAAGGTGACCGCCATCGTCTCGCCGAGCGCGCGGCCGAGGCCGAGCATGACGCCGCCGATGACACCGGCGCGCGTATAGGGCAGCACGATCTTCCACATCACTTCCCACGTCGTGCAGCCGATGCCGTACGCCGATTCCTTCAGCAGCACGGGCGTGACTTCGAACACGTCGCGCATCACGGATGCGATGTACGGAATGATCATGATCGCGAGAATCACGCCGGCGCACAGGATGCCGATGCCGATCGGCGCGCCCTGAAAGAACATGCCGATGACGGGCACGTCGCCGAGCAGATGGCCAAGCGGCTTTTCGAAGTATTCGGCGAAGATCGGCGCGAACACGAGCAGACCCCACATGCCGTACACGATCGACGGAATCGCCGCGAGCAGCTCGATTGCGACGCCGAGCGGACGGCGCAGCCAGGCAGGCGAAAGCTCGGTCAGAAAGAGCGCGATGCCGAAGCTCACCGGAACCGCGATGATGAGCGCGATGATCGACGTCGCGATGGTGCCGTAGATGGGCACGAGCGCGCCGAAGCTTTCGCTGGGTGGATCCCATTCCGCGCGCCAGAGGAACGAGAGCCCGAATTTCTGGATGGTCGGCATCGACGCGACGAGCAGCGAAACGATGATGCCGCCAAGCAGAAGCAGCGTGACGACGGCCGCAAGCCGCGTCACGCCGCCGAAAATGATGTCGCCGAGACGGCTTGGCGCGCGCTGGGTATGCGCCGCCGGCACCGCCGACGAGAGATTGATGTCCGACATGGGAGCCTTGGTTTCGCTACGTGTCAGACCGCGCGGCGAGCCCTGGCTCGCCGCGCGGCTTTCTTTACTGCGTTGCTGTCCTTCGAATCAACAGCTTAGGACAGTTTCAAACGACTGCTCTTTGCGCTTATTCAGCAACCGACTTGCCCGCAGCGTCCTTGACCTTCGCCTTCCATTGCGTCTTGATTTCGGCAACGACCGAATCCGGCAGCGAGATGTAGTCGAGATCGTTTGCAGCTTGGTTGCCGTTCTTGAACGCCCAGTCGAAGAACTTCAGCGTTTCCGTGCCCTGCTGCGGCTTTTCTTGCGTCGCGTGCAGCAGGACGAAGGTCGCGCCGACGATCGGCCATGCGTTCTGGCCCGGCTCGTCCGTCAGGATCTGATAGAACGACTTCGACCAGTCCGCGCCCGCTGCGGCGGCCTTGAACGTGTCGGTCTTCGGCTCGACGACCGTGCCAGCCGAGTTCTTCATGCCGACGTAGGTCATCTTGTTCTGCTTCGCGTACGCCCACTCCACGTAGCCGATCGCGCCCGGCAGACGCTGCACGAATGCCGCGACGCCGTCGTTGCCCTTGCCGCCCGTGCCCGTCGGCCAGTTCACGGTCGAGCCTTCGCCGACCTTCGACTTCCACTCGGTGTTCACCTTCGACAGGTAGTTCGTCCAGATGAAGCTCGTGCCCGAGCCGTCAGCGCGGCGCACCACGGCGATGTCGGTATCCGGCAGCTTGACCTTCGGGTTCAGCGCGGCGATCGCCGGGTCGTTCCACTTCTTGATCTTGCCGAGGTAGATGTCGCCGAGCACCTGGCCCGACAGCGTCACTTCACCCGCCTTCACGCCCGGCACGTTGATCACCGGCACCACGCCGCCGACCACCGTCGGGAACTGGAACAGGCCGTCCTTCGCGAGTGCGTCGTCTTTCAGCGGAGCGTCGGAGCCCGCGAAATCCACGGTCTTCGCGATGATCTGCTTGATGCCGCCCGACGAGCCGATGCCCTGGTAGTTGACCTTGCCGCCGCCGCTTTTCTGGTAGGCGTCTGCCCACTTGGTGTAGATCGGGGCTGCGAAGGTACTACCCGCGCCGGTGATATCGGCTGCTTGAGCGGAGATGGCGAACACTGCACCAATCAGGCCGGCCAGCGCGGTTTGCATCAATTTCATTCTTAACCTCCAGGGTTGTGAGCGTGTGTCGTGTGCGTGTGAAACGACACGCGAAATATAGGAGGTGTCCGTGACAGTAATATGACTAATCGTGAAGCAAACATGTCAGTTTTCTTACGTGCTGAAAGTTTGATCACATCCCATTCGTCAAGCGCCCGATGCAAATAAAAAAGCGGGCCGAGGCCCGCTTTTCGCGAAAGACGATGAAATTCAGTAAACGCCTACGAAGTCGCCTCTTTCACGACTTGCGCAATCGTTTCCGCGTACCGAACCGCATCTTGTTGCGCCGACGCTTCCACCATCACGCGAAGGACCGGTTCAGTTCCCGACGCGCGAATCAAGACCCGGCCGCGCGATTGGAGGGAACGCTCGGCTTGCTCCACGGCACGACGAATCGCGTCGCTGGCCTTCCAGTCCGCGCCCGCGTTCATTCGGACATTGATCAGCTTCTGCGGGAAGAGGCTCACGCCTTCGAGCAGTTCGGCGAGCGACTTGCCGCTGCGCTGGATCGCCGCAAGCACCAGGAGCGCCGAGACGATGCCGTCGCCGGTCGAATGACGGTCTAGCGACAGAATGTGACCTGAGCCCTCCGCGCCCAGTTGCCAGCCGTTCTCGCGCAGCTTTTCAAGTACGTAGCGATCGCCGACGGCCGCGCGCACGAAGCGCACGCCCACCTCTTTCAACGCCACTTCGACGGCCATGTTGGTCATCAGCGTGCCGACCGCGCCATCCACCTTGCCGTCGGTCGCGATGCGATCCTTCACCAGCACGTAGAGCAGCTCGTCGCCGTTATAGAGTCGGCCCGTCGAATCGACGATCTGCAGGCGGTCCGCGTCACCGTCGAGCGCGATGCCGATATCCGCCTTGTGTTCCAGCACGGCGCGCACGAGCGCATCAGGGGCGGTCGCGCCGACGCCGTCGTTGATGTTGAAACCGTTCGGCGACACACCGATCGACACGACTTCCGCGCCGAGCTCATGAAACACGTGCGGCGCGACGTCGTACGCGGCGCCGTGCGCGCAATCGATCACGAGCTTCAGCCCGCGCAGATCGAAGTTCGCAGGGAACGTGCTCTTGCAGAACTCGATGTAGCGGCCGCCCGCATCGTCCAGGCGCCGCGCCTTGCCGAGCCGCTCGGACGGCGCGCATTCCATCGGCTGCTCGAGCTGGCGCTCGATTTCGAGCTCGATTTCGTCGGGCAGCTTGTTGCCGTCAGCCGAAAAGAATTTGATGCCGTTGTCGTCGTACGGATTGTGCGAAGCGCTGATCACCACGCCCGCCGACAGCCGCAGCGCGCGCGTCAGATACGCGACGCCCGGCGTCGGCATCGGGCCGGCCAGCATCACGTCGACGCCCGCCGCCGAGAAGCCCGATTCCAGCGCCGCTTCCAGCATGTAGCCGGACACGCGCGTGTCCTTGCCGATGAGCACCGTCGGACGATTACCCTTTTTCTGCATCGCGCGGTCCGCGCCCGCGAGCACCTTGCCCGCAGCGTATCCGAGCCTGAGTACGAAGTCCGGCGTGATCGGCGCGACACCCACGCGCCCACGGATCCCGTCCGTTCCAAAATATTGACGTGCCATTATTGCTTGCCCTCCTCGCGGGACATACGGCTGCGGGTATCGACCCGCGACATAGTGTTGATGATTTATATTGGCGCGCGCCTGCGCCGGGGAGCATCCCTAATGGCGCCAAGGCTCAATGATGCCGATTAACGTCTGCTTGTTTTGTGGCTTGCCAGACCTTCAGCGCATCGACCGTTTCGGCGACATCGTGCACGCGGATGATCGCCGCGCCGCGTTCCGCCGCGCAGACCGCGGCGGCGACGCTCGCCGCGAGCCGCTCGCCCGCGTTGCGTCCGGTGATGGCGCCGAGCATCGACTTGCGCGACATGCCCGCGAGCAACGGGAAATTCGCCCCCGCGGGCTGGGTCGCGGCGAGACGCGCGAGTAACTGGTAATTATGCTCGACCGTCTTTCCGAAGCCATAGCCCGGATCGAGACTGATGCGCGCGGCTGGGATACCCGCCTGCGTGAGCGCGGCGACACGCTCCGCGAAAAACGCGCGTATCTCGGCGACGACATCCGCGTAAATCGGGTCGTGCAGTTGCATGGTGCGCGGCTCGCCGAGCATGTGCATCACGCATAAGCCGCAATTGCTGCCCTTTACGGCGTCGAGCGCGCCTTCCCGACGAAAGCCCCAGATGTCGTTGATCATGTCCGCGCCGGCATCGAGCACGGCTTGCATCACCGCCGGCTTGTACGTATCGACGGAAAGCGGCACCTGGACGTCACGCAAAGCTTCGACGATCGGCACGACACGCGCCAGTTCTTCATCGAGCGGGACGGGCGGCGCACCGGGACGTGTGGATTCGCCGCCGATATCGATCATGTCGGCGCCATCGGCGATCATCTGCTCGGCACGCGCAAGGGCGGCGTCGCGCGAAATGAAGCGGCCGCCGTCCGAGAACGAATCCGGCGTGACGTTGAGGATGCCCATGATGAGCGGCCGTTCGAAGGTCAGCGTGAAGCGCCCGCACTGGAGCGGCGCTGCTGAAGACGAGGATGAGGTCGGAGTGGTCAAGCGAGTCGGACGAAGGAAGTAATTCGCGGGAGCGGCGGAGAAACGTCTGATGCGGGCCGCGTGCAAAGCGGATCGGTGCTAGCGAGCGCGACGTTCAGCATCTCATTAAAACGCAGCCGTAAATGGAAAATGGGCCGGCGTGCTATGCACACCGGCCCATGAACGGACGCAGCTAACTCAGGCCGTGGCGGGCGCGTTGCCCGGCTTGACCTCGGTGCCGCTGCTGCCGCCCGGAGGCGTGTCGCCGGACGGCGGCGGCATGTTCTTCGGCGGACGCGGCGGACGATCCGCCATGATGTCGCTGATCTGGTCCGCATCGATGGTTTCCCATTCGAGCAGCGCCTTGGTCATTGCCTCGACCTTGTCGCGGCTGTCTTC
>NZ_FCOM02000252.1 GCF_001544695.2 Caballeronia arvi | reverse complement strand
GTTACGGACGCTCGAGCGCCAGCGCGACGCCCATGCCGCCGCCGATGCACAGCGACGCCAGGCCCTTCTTCGCGTCGCGCTTCTGCATTTCGTGCAGCAGCGTGACGAGAATGCGGCAGCCCGATGCGCCGATCGGATGTCCGATAGCGATTGCGCCGCCGTTCACGTTGATCTTCGACTGATCCCAGCCCATCTGCTTGTGCACGGCCAGCGCCTGCGCCGCGAACGCCTCGTTGATTTCCATCAGGTCCAGATCGTTCACGCTCCAGCCCGCGCGCTCCAGACAGCGCTTCGAGGCCGGCACCGGACCCATGCCCATGATCTTCGGCGACACGCCCGCGTTCGCATACGCCTTGATGCGCGCGAGCGGCGTCAGGCCGAGCGCTTCCGCCTTCTTCGCCGACATCACGAGCACTGCCGCCGCACCGTCGTTGAGGCCCGATGCATTCGCCGCCGTCACCGTGCCTTCCTTCGAGAACGCAGGCTTCAGACCCGCGAGCGCTTCGGCGGTCACGCCGTGACGCACGAATTCGTCGGTGGCAAACTGGATCGGATCGCCCTTGCGTTGCGGAATCGCGACCGGCACGATTTCGTCGTTGAAGCGGCCCGCCTTCTGCGCGGCCTCGGCCTTGTTCTGCGACAGCGCCGCGAACTTGTCCTGATCTTCACGCGTGATGCCGAATTCCTTCGCGACGTTTTCCGCCGTCGTGCCCATGTGGTAATTGTTATAGACGTCCCACAGGCCGTCGACGATCATCGTGTCGATGAGCTTCGCATCGCCCATGCGGAAGCCGTCGCGCGAGCCCGGCAGCACGTGCGGCGCCGCGCTCATGTTTTCCTGACCACCGGCGATGACGATGTCCGCATCGCCCGCGATGATCGCGTTCGCGGCCAGCATCACCGCCTTCAGGCCCGAGCCGCAGACCTTGTTGATCGTCATGCCGGGCACCATGTCGGGCAAACCGGCCTTGATGAGCGACTGGCGCGCCGGATTCTGGCCGGAACCCGCCGCCAGCACCTGACCCAGGATCACTTCGCTGATCTGATCCGGCTTCACGCCTGCGCGCTCCAGCACGGCCTTGATTACCGTCGCGCCCAGTTCCGGCGCCGCGATCTTCGCGAGCGAACCGCCGAATTTGCCTACCGCCGTACGCGCGGCCGATACGATCACTACGTCAGTCATTT
>NZ_FCOM02000014.1 GCF_001544695.2 Caballeronia arvi | reverse complement strand
GAAACGGCGATGCGCTTCGGCGATATCGCCTGCTATCTCGCGAAGGAACGCGGGCGCGACCGCGTGCATCTTGCCGTCCGCGGCGACAAGGAACTCACGCGGCACGCGAGCGCCATGTCATGGTGCGGCCGCATCAAGGATGCGCTGGCGAACAACCGCTTCTGCTTGTATGGGCAGGAAATTCGCCCGGTCGACCCGGCCGGCAGACACGCATCGCAGCAACATCCGCGGCATGTGGAAGTGCTGCTGCGCATGGTCGGCGAAAGCGGCAAGATCGTCTCGCCCTACCACTTCCTGCCGGCCGCGGAACGTTACGGATTGATGTCCGCAATCGATCGCTGGGTCGTGCGCGCCGTGTTCGCGACGCTCGAAGAAACGGGCAATCCCGAAGGCATTCAATACGCCATCAACCTGTCCGGCGCCTCGATCGGCGATGAACGCTTTCTGCAATTCCTGACGGATCAGTTCGAGATCAGCCGCGTGGACCCCGCGTCGATCTGCTTCGAAGTGACCGAAACCACGGCCGTCGCCAATCTTGCCGCAGCGGCGCGCTTCATCCGCGAGTTGAAAGAGCGCGGCTGCAAATTCTCGCTCGACGACTTCGGTGCGGGCATGTCCTCGTTCGGCTATCTGAAGCATCTGCCCGTCGACTACATCAAGATCGACGGCGGATTCATCAAGGACATGCTCAAAGATGCCGTTAGCAGAGACATGGTGGCGGCGATCAATGATATCGGCCATTCAATGGAGCGCCTGACGATCGCGGAGTACGTCGAGAGTGAAGCGATCCTGCAGGCGCTCAGCACGATGGGCGTGGATTTCGTGCAGGGGTTTCATGTCGGGCGACCGGCTCTCTGGGCACAAAACATTGAATTTCTTGAAGTGACGTAGGAGGAGATGTTGGATCCCACTTTTCAGCGAGTTGGCGATTTGAAGGACATTGCCAGCTACCCGGCCTGGTTGGGCGACGTGCTGGCCGAGACGAACGAGGCCAAGCGGCAGGTCATCGACCATCCCATCTTTGCCGCGATGCGCGAAGCCGAGTTGACGACGCACCAGGCCGAGGCATTTCTGGTGAATGGCTGGCCGGTCGTCGAGCAGTTTCCGCAATACATGGCGATGAATCTTCAAAAGCTGCGCTACGGGCATTCGCGCGGCGAAGACCTGGCGCGGCGCTATCTGACGCGCAATATTCGCGTCGAGCAAAACCATGCCGACTATTGGGTCGACTGGGCCGCGGCGCACGATGTGAACAAGCGCGCATTGATGAAGGGCAGCGGCTCGTCCCTCGCTTATGCACTGTCGCACTGGTGCTGGAAAAGCAGCAGCGGCGATCCGCTTGCCGCGAGCATCGCCGCGACCAACTTCGCAATCGAAGGCGTAACCGGCGAGTGGTCGGCATTCGTTTGCAGCAGCGAGACGTACGCGAACAGCTTCCCGGCATCGATGCGCCGCAAGGCCTTGCGCTGGCTCAGCCTACACGCGCACTACGACGACGCGCATCCCTGGGAGGCACTCGAGATCGTGGCAACGCTGCTTGGCAATGCGCCCGGCGTCGACGAGGTTCATGCGGTGAAACGCAGCATTCAAATGAGTTATGAATATTTCAAGGTAAGCCTCGACTGCTGTCTTTAGAGACCACTGGTTCAATTGCTTTCCCTTGTTGCACGTCCATCGCCCCGGATTTCATGACTCCGGCGATGCGGACGCGCTCGCCCCTACCCGATTGATATCTGAAACGAGAAGAGAAAAAATGAAGCTGAAACATATTGCATGCGCAGCCCTTACGGCATTGGGCATAGCCGGCGCAAGCGGCGCACATGCGCAGTCGGCGGGCGATGTCCAGGTCAGTGCCGGCTGGATGCACTTCGCACCGCAGGACTCTAGCGGCCCGTTCAACATCACCGCATTGGGCCAGACGGTCACGAAACAAGGCGCGAGCGCATCGGTCAGCGATGCCGATACCTTCGGCCTGACGCTTCAGTACTTCGTCACGGATCACATCGCCGTCGAAGCGGTCACGGGCGTGCCGCCGAAGTTTCATCTCAATGGCGAAGGGACGCTCGGGCCTTTAGGCGAACTCGGCACCGCTCGCGAATGGAGCCCGACGCTGCTGCTCAAGTACTACTTCCTGGGTGCGCAGAGCAAGTTCCGGCCTTATGTCGGAGCGGGCGGCTCGTATGTGTGGTTCTCGGACGTGAAGCTCAGCCAGCAGATGGCGAACGGCGCGTTCCTCTATACGCCGCAAACCGGCACGGCGCTGACGGGTCCGACGAGCGTGCACATCAACAGTTCCTTTGCACCGGTCGTGAACGCGGGACTCTCGTACAACTTCAGCAAGCACTGGTCGGCGGCGTTCTCGGTGTCGTACATGTGGCTGTCGGCGCGCGCGACGCTCACGACGAACTCGTCCGTCGGCCAGGTCAAGAGCGAATCGAAGCTCAAGCTGGATCCGATCGTGACGTTCCTGTCGGTGGGCTATACGTTCTGAGCATCGAACGCGATGCTATAGTCCGCCAGATACTCAGCCAGAAGCGCAGTTCGGCTCATTCTGTGCATGACGGACATATCCTCAGGCAATACCGGGAACTTCGACGCCCGCTTCTCCGACGACGCCGACCGGCTGCGTCGCGAGCGCACGAACCGGATGCTCGCGCATGTCGCGAACGGCGACGAGAACGCGTTCGCCGAGTTGTATCGCGCGACATCGCCTCGTGTGTTCGGCGTGATCGTGCGCATGATCCACGATCGCGGTGAAGCCGAAGACCTCCTGCAGGAGGTCTTCGCCACGGCCTGGCGTCGCGCGGACACGTTCGATCCCGAGCGCGGCAGCGCCATGACATGGCTTACCACGCTCGCGCGCAATCGTACGATCGACCGCATGCGCCAGCATCGCGACGAACTGCTCGGCGAGAACGATGCGCCCGAGATCGTCGACGAGTCTCCGACGCCCGCCGTCGCCGCTGAGTCGAACGAGGAACGGCGGCGGCTCGAACAATGTCTGGATCGGCTTGAACCGCAGCAGAAGCGTGTGATTCGCGAGGCGTTCTTTACCGGCGCGACCTATGGCGAACTGGCGCAACGGCTCGCCGTGCCGCTCGGCACGATGAAAAGCTGGATTCGCCGCAGCCTGATGCAGCTCAAGACCTGCCTCGAAGAATGAACACGCCCGCCGCGAACGATGACGATCTGCGCTGTGCCGAGTACGCGCTCGGCGTGCTGGATGCGCAAGCGCGCGCGGCACTCGAAGCCGACATGTCGCGCGATCCTGCGTTGCAGCGCACGCTCGATGCATGGCAGCAACGGCTCGCGCCGCTGGCGGACGATATCCGCCCGATTGAACCACCCGAACGCGTGTGGACGCGTATCCGTCACGATCTGGGCTTCATGACGCCACAAAGATCCGGTCCGCTCGCACGAAAGCGCTGGTGGGACAACCTGAGCCTGTGGCGATGGCTCGCGGTGAGCGCGAGCGTCGCCGCGCTCGCGCTGCTCGGCACGAACCTCGTCTGGATGCGGCACGCTGCGCAAGCCCCGACGACGGCAGCCGTCCCCGGCGAATACATCGTCGCGTCGATCGCGCGCAAGGACGGCCTTGTGCACTGGACTGCAACCGTCGATCTGCAGCGCGCTCGTGTCGTCATCACTCCCACGGTGCGCGTAACGGTGCCGCCGAATCGCACAACGGAACTGTGGCTCATCCCGCCGAACGCCAAGCCGATCGCGCTCGGCGTGTTCCCGTTCGATCAGCCCGCGACGCTATCGCTGCCGCCCGAGATCATCGCTCAGATGAATGCGCAGGGTGTGCTCGCCGTGTCGGAAGAGCCGCCGGGCGGATCGCCGACCGGCGCACCGACCGGTCCGGTGCTCGCAACTGGTCAGTTGCATTCCACCTGAGTTATCGACGGCTTTTCGATGAACGCGAGGCGAAAGGCAACGCGCGTGCATCCGTCCGCGCATCTCTCTCGTATCTAGCGAAAACAGCCGCTCACACGGCGTGAGGAGACCCTAGGCGCGAGGAGACCACTCGAGTTATGAAAGCTTCACGATTATTTCCGAACAGTGCGTACGATCTGCGGCATACAGACGCCGACCTCGCTCACCTGCGCACGATGGTGCGGGCCGAAAGTCGATGTGTGACGCCAGTACTGCCACTGTGTTATTGGCGTCGCCGGGTGGCCGATGTCATGGCGACAAGGCATTTGCTACCCGCGCAATTGGCTCTGGCTAGCGCACTGCTCGCGCAACTCGACTGTGTTGCGGAGCTGCATGTCGATTCGGCGACGTACGCCTGATTAGCCCAGTTCCTCGAAGAGCCAGTCCTGAAAGCTCTTCACCTTCGGCAAATCCACCGACGACTTCAGCAGGTTCAGCGTGTATCCGTTCACGCTCAGGCCGTCGAAGCCGAACGGCGCGATGAGCTTTCCGGTGTCCAGTTCGCGTTGCACGAGCAGCAGACTTTCCAGACATACGCCGACGCCGTCAGCGGCCGCGCTGATCGCCATGAACGAGCGATCGAAGCGCGGCCCGCGCGAAATATCGAGCGGCGTCTTTCTATGCAGGCGCATCCAGTCGCGCCATCCGACGAGGCAATTCTCGCTGTGGATCAGCGTGTGATGCTTCAGGTCCGCGACCGTGCGGATCGGATGCTCGCTTTCCATCAGCGTCGGCGAACACAGCGGCACGATCACTTCAGACGGCAGATCGAGCACCAGCGTGCCCGCCGGTTGCAGTCGGCGCGCGCCGTATCGCAAATCGATGTCCACCGATTCGCGCGTCAGATCGACGGGTTCGTTCGACGCATTCAGCCGCAAATCGATATCGGCATGACGCGCTGAAAAGCGCGCGAGCCGCGGCATCAGCCATTGCGTGGCAAAGCTCGGCGTCGAATGCACGGTGAGGATGTCGCTCTTCGCGACGCGCCCGATATCGCGCGTCGCCTTCTCGATGCGCGCGAACGCCGCGCCGATCTCTTCCGCGTAGTGCCGGCCGCTGTCGGTCAGGATCACCGCGCGATGCACGCGATGAAAGAGCCGCACGCTCAACTGCTCTTCCAAAAGCTTGATCTGATGGCTGATCGCGGACGGCGTCACGAACAGTTCGTCTGCTGCAAGCGCGAAAGACGAGAGCCGCGCCGCAGCCTCGAAAGCCTGTATCGACTTGAGCGTCACACGATTGTGCATTGCAGCGTCTACATGAATTGAATTCAACGATGGGCCACTTTAATTCGTTTGAGCGCGACTGTGCAAATCAATACGCTTATACCTACTCACTGGCCGCCCGATTCGCGGGAATACCCTGAGCCGGACAGGCCGCCAATAAAACGATGGAGACAAGACGCGTGAACAACGACATCGCGCAACTTGCGGAGCATGCGTATCGCATTCGCCGCAACGCGCTTCTGATGGGTGAAGTGCAAGGCCAGGGCTATATCGGCCAGGCACTCGATATCGCAGATGTACTGGCCGTCGCCTACTTCGGCGCGATGAATCATCGTCCCGACGATCCCGCATGGGAAGAACGCGACCGCTTCCTGCTGTCCAACGGTCACTACGCAATCGCGCTCTATGCCGCGCTGTTCGAAGCGGGCGTGTTGCCGCAGGACGAGCTCGAAACCTACGGCAGCGACGACAGCCGTCTGCCGATGTCGGGCATGGCGAGCTACACACCCGGCATGGAAATGTCCGGCGGCTCGCTCGGTCAAGGCCTGACGATTGCTGTTGGAAGATGCCTCGGCCTGAAACGCAAAGGCTCGAAGTCCTTCGTCTACACGCTCTTCTCCGATGGCGAGCTCGACGAAGGCGCGATCTGGGAGGGCCTGATGTCCGCCGCGCACTGGAAGCTCGACAACCTCATCGCCATCGTCGATGTGAACAACCAGCAGGCCGATGGTCCGTCGACGCAGGTCATGGCGTTCGAGCCGCTCGTCGACAAGCTCGAAGCATTCGGCTGGTACACGCAACGCATCGACGGCAACGATATTCGCGCCGTGAAGCAGGCCTTCGACAACGCGCGCAATCTCACCGACGCAAAGCCGCGCATCATCGTGTGCGACACGAAGATGGGCTGCGGCGTGCCCTTCCTCGAAGAGCGCGAGAAGAATCACTTCATTCGCGTCGATCCGCACGAATGGAAGCTCGCGCTGGAAGCACTCGAAGAAGGGAGACAAGCATGAGCACCATCGACAAGAAGCCGCGCCTGAAAACCTCGGCGATGATCGCGTCCATCGCGGGCGAAGGACAGGTCACGCGTTCCGCGCCCTTCGGCCACGCACTCGTCGAGCTTGCGCGCACGAACACGAATATCGTCGGCATGACGGCCGACCTCGGCAAGTACACGGACCTGCATATCTTCGCCAAAGAATTTCCCGAGCGCTATTACCAGATGGGCATGGCCGAGCAATTGCTGATGGGCGCGGCTGCAGGCATGGCGCACGAAGGCGCGCAGCCCTTCGTCACGACGTATGCGGTCTTTGCGACGCGCCGCGCCTATGACTTCATCCATCAGACGATCGCGGAAGACAATCTCGACGTGAAGATCGTCGCCGCGCTGCCGGGACTCACGACCGGCTACGGTCCGAGCCATCAGGCCGCCGAAGACCTCGCGCTGATGCGCGCGATGCCCAACATGACCGTCATCGATCCGTGCGACGCGCTCGATATCGAGCAGATGGTTCCGGCCATCGCCGCGCACAAAGGTCCTGTGTATGCGCGCCTGTTGCGCGGCAATGTGCCCGCCGTGCTCGACGAATACGGCTATCAGTTCGAGCTCGGCAAAGCCAAGCTTTTGCGCGACGGCAACGACGTGCTGCTGATCTCGACCGGCATCATGACGATGCGCTCGCTCGAAGCGGCGAAGGCCTTGCAGCAAGACAACGTCGATGTCGCCGTGCTGCACGTCCCGACGATCAAGCCGCTCGACACCGCAACCATCCTGCGCGAAGCGAAGCGCACCGGCCGCATGGTCGTCGTCGCCGAAAACCATACGACGATCGGCGGCCTCGGCGAAGGCGTCGCGCGCACGCTGCTCGGCGCAGGCGTCACGCCTGCGTTCCGCCAGATCGCGCTGCCCGATGCGTTTCTCGACGCGGGCGCATTACCCACCTTGCACGATCGCTACGGCATTTCCACCGAAGCGATGTGCAACACCATCAAAGGCTGGCTCGGCTAAGCCTTCATCGACCACAACCATTCGGAGAATCAAATCATGTCAGAGTCGCGTCTTCTCGAAGGCAAGATCGCCGTCATCTCGGGTGCAGCATCGCTGCGCGGGATCGGCATGGCGACGGCGCGCATGTTCGCGAAGCACGGCGCGAAGGTCGCCATTCTCGATCTCGACGAAACTGCCGCGCGTGAAGCCGCCAGCAGCATCGGCGCGGAACATCGCGGCTATGTCTGCGACGTGACCGACCGCGCCGCGTGCGATGCCGCCGTGGAACGCATCGTCGCGGACTTCGGCGCCATCGACATTCTCATCAACAACGCGGGCATCACGCAGGCCGCGAAGCTGCTCGACATCGATGCGAAAAGCTGGGACCGCATCCTCGATGTGAACCTGCGCGGCGTGCTGTATCTGTCGCAGGCCGTCGTCCCGGTGATGAAGCGCAACGGCGGCGGTTCGATCGGCTGCATGTCGTCGGTCTCGGCGCAGCGCGGCGGCGGCATTCTCGGCGGCCCGCACTATTCCGCCGCGAAAGCGGGCGTGCTCGGTCTCGCCAAGGCGATGGCGCGCGAGTTCGGCATCGACGGTATCCGCGTGAATTGCGTGACGCCGGGCCTCATCCAGACCGATATCAACGCGGGCAAGATCAGCGACGAAAAGCGCGTCGAGATTCTCGCGGGCATTCCGCTGAATCGTCTCGGCGTACCCGATGACGTCGCGGGCGCGTTCCTGTTTCTCTCGGCGCCGATTTCGTCCTACATCACCGGCGCCGTCATCGACGTGAACGGAGGCATGCTGATTCACGGCTGATTCACAAGTAAGGCGCGGTACCGGATAACAACATATATATCGACACCATCCAGGTTTGGAGGAGCACACCATGACCACTCGCACCAAAGACAGCGGCATCGACCGGCGCACGTTCCTGAAGGCGGGCGCGACCATCGCTGCGGCCGCTCCGTTGTTCGCGATCACGACGCGCCGCGCATCGGCTGCGGAGTTCTCGTACAAGTTCGCGACGGGACAAGACCCGACGCATCCGGTGAACATTCGCGGACAGCAGGCGTGCGACAAGATCCGCGAAGCCACGGGCGGCCGGCTCGACATCAAGCTCTTCCCCGCCAACCAGCTCGGCTCCGACACCGACCTGCTCTCGCAGGTGCGCAGCGGCGGCGTCGAGTTCTTCAATCAGGCCTCGTCGATTCTCGCGACGTTGACGCCCGCCGCCGGCATCGTCAACACGGGCTTCGCGTTCCCCGACTACGACGCCGTGTGGAAAGCGATGGACGGCGATCTCGGCGGCTATGTCCGCCAGCAGATCGAGAAGTCGGGGATCATCGCCGTATCGAAGCCGTGGGACAACGGCTTCCGCCAAGTGAGCTCGTCGACACGCGTCGTGAAGACGCCCGCCGATCTGAAGGGCTTCAAGATTCGCGTGCCGCAGGCGCCGATGCTCACGTCGCTGTTCAAGTCGCTCGAAGCCGGCCCCGCGCCCATCAACTTCAACGAGCTGTATTCCGCGTTGCAGACGGGCGTCGTCGAAGGTCAGGAAAACCCGTTGCCGATCATCGCGACGGCGAAGCTCTACGAAGTGCAGAAGTCCATCAGCCTCACGTCGCACGTGTGGGACGCGTACTGGATCCTCGGCAATCGCCGTGCGTGGGAAAAGCTGCCCGCCGATATGCGCGCCATCGTCACGCGCGAATTCGAAGCGGCCGGCATGAACCAGCGCGCCGACATCGCGAAGCTGAATGTGAGCCTGCGCGCCGACCTGAAGGGCAAGGGCATCAACATCGTCGAAGTAGACCGTGAAGCGTTCCGCGGCGCGCTGAAGAAGACGAGCTTCTATACCGACTGGAAAGCGAAATACGGCGAGCAGGCCTGGAGCACGCTCGAGAAGTACACCGGAAAACTGGTATGAAAACTATGCAGACGGTCCCGCTTCCACATCCGGCGCCGCGCAGCATCGCCGCGAAACTCGATAACGTGCTCGGCCATCTCGTCGAGATTCCGGCCGCGCTGCTGGTCGTGGCCGAGATCGTCGTGCTGCTCGCGGGCGTGACGAGCCGCTATGCGCTGCACACGCCGCTCGTCTGGTCCGACGAGCTCGCGTCGATGCTGTTCCTCTGGCTCGCGATGCTCGGCGCAGTCGTCGCGTTGCGCCGCGGCGAGCACATGCGGATGACGGCGCTCGTCGGCATGGCGTCGCCGGGCATGCGCGCGTTCCTCGATGTCATCGCGATCGCCGCGCCGCTCGCCTTCCTCGCGATGGTGATCGGCCCTGCCCTCGACTTCGCCCAGGACGAAGCGTTCATCACGACGCCCGCGCTCGACATCTCCAACTCGTGGCGCGCGGCCGCGTTGCCGATCGGCTCGGGCCTGATGCTGCTCGTCGCGTGCCTGCGGCTCGCACGCGTCGGCGACTGGAAGCTCGTGCTCGGCGCGCTGGCCGTGGTCGCGGCCATCGCGGGCGCGTTCTACGCGGCGAGTCCCGTGCTGAAGGATCTCGGCAATCTGAACCTGCTGATCTTCTTCGTCGGGCTGGTCGCGTTGTGCGTGCTCTCGGGCGTGCCGATCGCGTTTTCGTTCGGCCTTGCGACCTTCGGCTATCTCGCGCTGACGACGAGCACGCCGCTCGTCGTCGTGGTCGGGCGCATGGACGAAGGCATGTCGCATCTGATTCTCCTGTCCGTGCCGCTGTTCGTGTTCCTCGGGCAACTGATCGAGATGACCGGCATGGCCGCCGCGATGATCGCGTTCCTCGCGAGCCTGCTCGGGCACGTGCGCGGCGGTTTGTCGTACGTGCTCGTCGGCGCGATGTATCTCGTCTCCGGCATCTCGGGTTCGAAAGCCGCCGATATGGCAGCGGTGGCACCCGTGCTGTTCCCCGAGATGAAAGCACGCGGCGCGAAGCCCGGCGATCTCGTCGCGCTGCTCGCGGCGACCGGCGCGCAGACCGAAACCATCCCGCCGAGTCTCGTGCTCATCACACTCGGCTCGGTGACGGGCGTGTCGATCTCCGCGCTGTTCACGGGCGGCATGCTGCCAGGCATCGTGCTCGCGATCACGCTGTGCGCAGTCGTGTGGTGGCGCTATCGCGTGGACGATCTGTCGAACGTGAAGCGCGCGACGCGCGGCGAGATTCTGCGCAAGCTCGCCATCGCCGTGCCCGCGCTCGCGTTGCCGTTCGTGATTCGCGCGGCAGTGGTCGAAGGCATCGCGACGGCGACGGAAGTGTCGACCATCGGCATCGCGTATGCGGTTGTTGCGGGCCTGCTGATCTATCGCCGCTTCGAATGGATGCGTCTCAAGCCGATGCTGATCGACACCGCCGCACTGTCCGGCGCGATCCTGCTGATCATCGGCGCGGCGACGAGCATGGCGTGGGCGCTCACGCAATCGGGTTTCTCGGGCCAGCTCGCACGCGCAATGGCCGCGCTGCCCGGCGGCGGCTGGATGTTCATGGCGGCATCGATCCTCGTGTTCATCGTGCTCGGCAGCGTGCTCGAAGGCATTCCCGCAATCGTGCTGTTCGGCCCGCTGATGTTTCCGATCGCACGGCAGATGGGCATCAACGACGTGCATTACGCGATGGTCGTGATTCTCTCGATGGGCGTCGGCCTGTTCGCGCCGCCGTTCGGCGTCGGCTACTACTCGGCGTGCGCGGTCAGCCGCATTCATCCCGACGAAGGCATGAAGCCGATCATCGGTTATATCCTGGCGCTGATCGTGGGTCTCATCGTCGTGGCCGCTGTTCCGTGGATTTCCACGGGCTTCCTGAAGTAATCCTGAAGTAAATCCCCGTCCAATCACCTTGCTGCCGCTCCTTCATGGAGCGGCAAGGAGAAGTCATGTCTTCCATCGACACGCCAGCGCTGTCGAACGCCATTCGCTTTCTCGCCATCGATGCGATTCAGCGCGCGGGCGAAGGTCATCAAGGCGTGCCGCTCGGCATGGCCGAGATCGCGACGGCGCTGTTCACGCGCCACATGAAGTTCAATGCCGCCGAGCCGCGATGGCCCGATCGCGACCGCTTCGTGCTCTCCAACGGACACGGCTCGATGCTGCTCTACGCCGTGCTGCATCTCACGGGCTACGCGAATTTCGGCATCGATCAGATCAGGACGTTTCGCGACATGGGCTCGCATTGCGAGGGGCATCCCGAGTTCGATACGGCGTCCGGCATCGAAGTGACCACCGGCCCGCTCGGGCAAGGCATCGCGAACGCGTTCGGCATGGCGGTCGCGGAGGCGTATCTGAATGCGAAGTTCGGCGATGGCATCGTCGATCACTACACGTATGCGTTCGTCGGCGATGGCTGTCTGCAGGAAGGCGTCGGACAGGAAATGATTTCGCTCGCCGGGCATCTGAAGCTCGGCAAGCTGATTCTGTGCTGGGACGATAACCGCATCACCGACGACGGCAGCACGTCGCTCTCGATCAGCGAGGATGTGAGCGAGCGCTTTCGCGTGGCGGGCTGGCATGTGATCGAAGTCGACGGACACGATCTCGAAGCGGTTTCGCGCGCGCTCGCCGAAGCGAAACAGGATTCGCGTCCGTCGATGATCGCGTGCCGCACGGTCATCGCGCGCGGCATCGCCCGGCTGCAGGGTCAGCGCGGCGGGCACAGCGGACGTCTCTTCGAAAGGGACGCCGATGCGGCGCGCAACGAACTGAACTGGCCGCACGCGCCGTTCGAGATTCCCGCCGACGTGCTGACGACCTGGCGCGATGCGGGCCGTCGCAGTGAGAGCGACTATCGCGCGTGGCGCGAGCGCGTCGCGTCGTTGCCGCCGGAAGCGCGCGCGGAGTTCGAGCGCATCATCGCGGGCGAATTGCCCGAAGGCTGGAAAGACACGCTCGAAACGTACAAGCGCGATGCATCGAAGCAAGCGGAAGCGCCCGGCGGCATCGTGATTTCCGCCGAGATCAACGATCTGCTCGCGAACGTGCTGCCCGAGCGCGTCGTCGGCTGCGCCGATCTCGAAGCGCCGACGAGCCACAAGCGCAGCCTGCGCGCGTTCACCGCAGAGGATCACGGCGGCGCGTACGTGCATTGCGGCGTGCGCGAGCACCTGATGGGCGCGATGGCCAACGGCATGGCCGCGCACGGCGGCATCGTGCCGCTCGCCGTCACCTATCTCGCCTTCTCCGACTACGAACGCCCCGCGATGCGCATGGCCGCGCTGATGGGCTTGCCGGTGAAGTTCGTCTTCAGTCACGACTCGATCGGCGTCGGCAAGAACGGGCCGACGCATCAGCCAGTGGAAATTCTCGCGTCCTTGCGCGCGATGCCGAATATGCGCGTGTTCCGCCCCGCCGATGCCGTCGAAGCCGCCGAATGCTGGATGCTCGCCTACAAGCACAAGCGCGGCCCGAGCACGATGGTCTTCGCGCGTCAGGCGCTGCCGCTCGTGCGGCGCACGCATGACGAAGCGAACCGCTCGGCGCGCGGCGGATACGTGCTCGCCGAAGCCGAAGGCGGCCCGCGCCGCGTGACGCTCATCGCGACGGGATCGGAAGTCGCCATCGCGCTGGCCGCGCGCGAGCAGTTGCAGGCAGCGGGCATCGCGACGGCCGTTGTGTCGATGCCCTGCTGCGAACTCTTCGACGAGCAGGACGCGGACTATCGCCGCAGCGTGCTCGGCGCCGACACCGTGCGCGTCGCGGTGGAAGCAGCCGTGCGCTTCGGATGGGACCGCTATCTCGGCGACCGCGGCGGCTTTGTCGGCATGAAAGGCTTCGGCGCATCCGGGCCGGCGGAGACGCTTTACGAGCACTTCGGCATCACGCCCGCGCATGTCGCCGCAGAAGCGCAGCGGCATCTTTGAACCTCACAACCTCGGAACACTCATGCAGAAGATCGTCTTTCTCGACCGCGAAACGCTCGCGCCGCAGATCACGCTGAAGCGTCCCGCGTTCGAACACGAACTCGTCGAATACGACCGCACCGCGCCTGAACAGGTCGCGGCGCGCCTGGCAGGCGCGAGCATCGTCATCACGAACAAGGTCGCGATCAGCGCCGATGTCATCGGGCAAGTGCCGACGCTCAAGCTCGTCGCGGTCGCCGCCACGGGCACGGACGTCGTCGACAAGGCCGCTTGCGCGAAACGCGGCATCGTCGTGTCGAACATTCGCGGCTATGCGGTGAACACGGTGCCGGAGCATACGTTCGCCCTGATGCTCGCATTGCGGCGCAACCTGATCGCCTATCGCGACGACGTGCTGAACGGCGAATGGCAGAAGTCCGGCCAGTTCTGCTTCTTCAATCACGCGATCCGCGATCTCGGGGGAGCTAAGCTCGGCATCATCGGCGAAGGCGTGCTCGGGCAGCGCGTCGCGGAGATCGCGAAGGCCTTCGGCATGAAGCCGGTCTTCGCGGCGCATAAGGGGCGCACGGACATGGGTCCGCTCTACACGCCGTGGGATGAAATGCTCGCAACGAGCGATGTCATCACGATCCACAGTCCGCTCACGCCGCAGACACGCGTCATGCTGTCGACGGCCGAATTCCGCGCGATGAACAAGAAGCCGCTCATCATCAACACGGCGCGCGGCGGTCTCGTCGATGAAGCCGCGCTGGCCGCCGCGCTCGACGAAGGGCTGATCAGCGGTATCGGCTTCGACGTGCTGACGACGGAACCGCCCGCGCCCGACAATCCGCTCATGCGTATCGCGAACCGCCCGAACGTGATCGTGACGCCGCACGTCGCATGGGCATCGGACGAAGCGCAGCAATCGCTCGCCGATCAGTTGATGGACAACGTCGCGGCGTTCGTCGAAGGAAAGCCGGTCAACGTGGTGTCTTGACGCGGGCGGCTCTGGCCGGCCTTTAGGGAATTTCCCTGAGGCCGGCATTTTTCCGTTGCCCGGTGGGGCGCTCGTGCGCTAATGTAAGCGCTAACACATCACGTGTCCCAACAACTCTCGATAAAATTTCGCATGTCGCCGTCTCAAACGCCAGAAAATGTAAGCGCTAACACACGATCGATCGAACCGAATTCGAGCGCCCGGATCGTCGTCGCGGGCAGCGCGAACATGGATCTCGTCGTGCACGCGGAGCGTCTTCCGGCGCGCGGCGAAACCTTGCTCGGCGGCGCGTTCGCCACATTCGCCGGCGGCAAGGGCGCGAATCAGGCGGTCGCGGCGGCGCGTCTCGGCGCATCGGTGACGATGCTCGGCTGCATCGGCGACGACGACTTCGGCGTGCAGCTTCGCGCGGGCCTTCATCACGAGGGCATCGACACGGCGCACCTGCACACGGCGGATCGCACGTCGAGCGGCATCGCCGTCATCACGGTCGCCGCGGACGGTGCGAACACCATCGTCGTTGCGCCCGGCGCCAACGCCGCGCTCACGCCCGCTCACGTCGATGCGGCGCAGGACGTCATCGACGCCGCGGGCATGCTGATCTGCCAGCTGGAAGTGCCGCTCGACACGGTGCGGCACGCAATCTCGGTCGCGGCGCGGCTCGGCACGCCGGTGCTGCTCAATCCGGCGCCGGCGCAGCCGCTGCCGGACGCGCTTTATCGTCAGGTCGACGTTCTCGTCGTCAACGAGACCGAAGCCCACTTGCTGACGGACGTGCCCGTCGACGGCCCGGCGTCCGCGCGCGAAGCCGCCGCGTGCCTGCGCGCGAAGGGCGTGGAGACGGTGATCGTCACGCTCGGCGCGGCGGGCGTCTGGTATTCGACCCACGCGGACGAAGGCCATCTGCCCGCGCCGCGCGTCGATGCGATCGACACCACCGCCGCCGGCGACACCTTCGTCGGTGGCTTTGCGGCCGAGCGCGTGCGCGGCGCGAGCATCCGCGACGCGATCGACTTCGGACAGCGCGCCGCGGCGCTCAGCGTCACGCGGCAAGGCGCGCAGGCATCCATCCCGACGCATGACGAAGTGCAGGCGGCGATTCGGTAGACCGGCTGCGCGCGCTCGCAGCCCATTCACAAAACGATACGGAGACGACAGCATGAACCCGACCCCCGCGCCCGAGCAGGCACCGCCCCGCGTGCGCCGCGCCCAGATCGTGGCGCTTACGCTGCTGATGGTGAGCGGCATCGTGAACTATCTCGACCGGGGCACGCTCGCGGTCGCCAATCCGCTGATCCGCAAGGATCTCGGTCTCTCGCTCGGCGAAATGGGGCTGCTGCTGTCGGCCTTCTCCTGGAGCTATGCGCTCTTTCAGTTGCCGGTCGGCGGCCTCGTCGATCGCGTCGGGCCGCGCAGGTTGCTCGGTCTCGGCCTCATCATCTGGTCGCTCGCGCAGGCAGCGGGCGGCATCGTCTCCACGTTCGGCTGGTTCGTCATCGCGCGCATCGTGCTCGGGATTGGCGAGTCGCCGCAGTTTCCGTCCGCGGCGCGCGTCGTGAGCAACTGGTTTCCGCTGCGCGCGCGCGGCAAGCCGACCGGCATCTTCAATTCCGCATCGCCGCTCGGCACGGCGCTCGCGCCGCTGTGCCTGTCGGTGCTCGTCGTCGAGTTTCACTGGCGCTGGGCGTTCATCATCACCGGCGCGCTCGGCCTCGTCGTCGCGGTGATCTGGCTCGCGGTCTATCGCGACCCGAACCCGTCGACGCTGACGCCGGAAGAAACGCACTACCTGAAAGGCGACGTCGCCGAGTCGAAAGCCGCCGAGAGCCTGAGCTTCGCGGACTGGCGCGCGCTCTTCTCGAACGTGACGACGTGGGGCATGCTGATCGGCTTCTTCGGCTCGGTGTATCTGAACTGGGTCTATCTGACCTGGCTGCCCGGCTATCTGACGATGCAGCGCCACATGACGCTGATGCACACGGGCATCGCGGCCTCCGTGCCGTTCTTCTGCGGCTTTCTCGGCGCGCTCTGCGCGGGCTGGTTCTCCGATCTCATCACGAAGAAGAGCACCTCGCCGGTGGCGAGCCGGCGCAACGCGGTCGTCATCGCGATGCTCGGCATGGTGGCGTTCACCGTGCCGGCCGCGCTCGTCGAAAGCAATACGATCGCGATCGTCTGCATTTCCGTGGTGATCTTTCTCGCCAACGCGGCGTCGGCCTGTTCATGGGCGCTCGCGACGGCGGCGGCGCCGGCCAACCGCATCGGCTCGCTCGGCGCGATCCAGAACTTCGGCGGCTTTCTCGGCGGCGCGCTCGCCCCCATTCTCACGGGCTACATCGCCCAGACGTGGTCCTTCGTGCCGGCGCTCTTGACGGCTGCCGTGATCGCCTTCGTCGGCGCGATGAGCTACCTGTTCCTCGTGCGCAAGCCGATCGAAACCGAAGCGGAACCGGGCAGCCCGGCACGCGCCTCCGCCTGACTTTCGACCACGGAAGCGGCCCGTTCAACCTGACAAGGACAATTTCGACATGACCCTCTCCACTTCTCCGGCACGCGCGCCGCAATCGATCGAAGGTATCGTGCCCGTGATGCTGACGCCCTTCGACGACGCCGGCGCCATCGACTATGCCGGGCTCGAACGGCTGATCGAGTGGTATCTCGCGCATGGCTCGGACGCGCTTTTCGCCGTCGCGCAGTCGAGCGAGATGCAGTTTCTGAGCCTCGCGGAGCGCGCCGCGCTCGGCCGCTTCGTCGTCGAACGCGTGGCTGGCCGCGTGCCGGTGGTGGTCTCGGGCCATATCAGCGACGATCCCGACGCGCAGGCCGAAGAGCTGAGCGCCGCCGCGGCGACGGGCGCGGACGGCATCGTGCTGGTGACCAACCGGCTCGATCCGCGCCGCGAAGGCACCGAAGCGTTCTCGGCGAACCTGCGCCGGCTGATGAGCCGCTTGCCGTCCGACATGCCGCTCGGGCTGTACGAATGCCCGGCTCCGTACCGGCGCCTGCTGTCCGACGACGAGCTCAGGATGTGCATCGACACCGGCCGTTTCGTGATGCTGAAGGATGTGAGTTGCGATCTGGACACGGTGAAGCGCCGCGTCGCACTGGCGCAGGGATCGCCGATGAAGATCCTGAACGCGAATGCCGCGATCGCCTGGGATGCGATGAAAGCCGGCTCGGCGGGATTCAACGGCGTGTTCACGAACTTCCACCCGGACCTGTACAACTGGCTGCGCAATCGGTCCGATGAGAACCCGACGCTCGCCAGCGAGCTCTCGACCTTTCTCGTGCTCTCGGCGGTATCCGAGGCGCTCGGCTATCCGGCGCTCGCGAAGATCTATCACCAGCGCATCGGCACGTTCCAGTCGATTCGCTGCCGCGCGATCGACTACGACGTGCGCGAGCGCTTCTGGGCACTCGACGCGGTGCTCGACAAGATCGTCGAAGGCACCGAGCATTTCCGCTCGCGCATCGCAGCCGAAGCCTGACCCATGCGTGACCCTGCCACGCCGCGAGTAAGATGACGGGCTCAGCCTACGAAGCCACAGCGTCGATGCCCCGCTCTTCCGACACCGCCTCCGCTCTCGAAGAAGAACCGTCGCCGGCCGGGCGGCCCGCCGGGGCGCGCTCTCGCCGCGGCACGGGGCGCACCGTCCTGTCCGATGTGGCGAAGCGCGCGGGCGTGTCCACGGCGACGGTATCGCGCGTCTACAACGAGCCCGGCAAGGTGTCGGACAGCGTGCGCGAGCGCGTCGAGCGGGCCGCGCTGGAACTGAACTGGTTTCCGAATGCGGCCGGGCGCGCGCTTGCGTCCACGCGCAGCCATATCGCGGGCATCGTCATTCCGACGCTCGACGATCAGGTGTTCGCGTCGCAGGTGAGCGGCATGCAGGCGGCGTTCGCCGCGCGCGGCATCACCCTTTTCCTCGGCTGCTCGAATTACGATCCCAAGGAGGCGCTCTCTCAGGTTCACGCGATGCTCGCGCGTGGCGTGGAAGCGATCGCGGTCGTGGGCGAGGCGCATCCGCCGGCGCTCTTCGAAGCGCTGCGCGTGTGGCGCGTGCCCTACGTCGTGCTGTATGCGTGGCGCGAAGGCAGTCCGCATGACTGCATCGGCTTCGACAATCGCGGTGCGTATGAAGAGATCACCGAGCATCTCGTCGCGCTCGGACACCGGTCGTTCGCCGTCTGCATCCAGCCCACGCGCGAGAACGACCGCGTGCAGGCGCGGCTCGAGGGCATTCGAATCGCGCTAGAGCGGCATGGTCTCGCGGTGCGTCCGGAGCATCTGATCGAAGGCGAATCCACGCTCGATTTCGGCCGGCGCGCGCTGCGCGCGCTGTGGCAACAGCCGGGGCCGCGCCCGACGGCGGTGATCTGCGGCAACGATCACATCGCGCTCGGCGTGTTGCGGGAGGCGGAAGAACTGGGCATCGCGATTCCCGGGCAGCTTTCGGTCACCGGTTTCGACGATCTCGCGATCGCACGCGAAGCGCGCCCGCCCCTGACGACGATGCACGTGGACACGCGCGCGATCGGCACCGTCGCCGCGAGGCATCTGCTCGATGCGCTGGATGGGCGGGCGACGCAGCGGGGATTTGCTGTGCCGGCGGTGCTGAAAGTGCGCGGGTCGACCGGGCCTGCGCCGGTTGAAGCCCGCTAGACACCCACAGTGCAAAACTCGATCACATCGAGCAACGCGCGCTTGATCGCGCTGTCCGGACCGGAATAAGCGAGCCCGATCCCCGCCTTGTACTCACGCAGTTCGAGCGGCCGGGCCACGACCTTCGGCGGCAGCGCCATTGCCGCGGCCGCCGGAATCACGCCGATGCCAAGACCGGCCGAAACCAGCGCGAGCATCGTCGAGAATTCGCCGAGTTCCTGCGCGATGTTCAGATCCGCGCCCTCGCGCTTGAGCGCCACCAGCATGTCGTCATGGAAACCCGGCGCGTACCGCCGCGCGAGCACGAAAGCGGGAAAACCCCGGAGATCGGGCGGGCGGATCAGCGGCCGCGCGGCAAGCGCGTGGTCGTCGGGGAGCGCGACGACGAACGGTTCCTCCAGCACCAGGCGGATTTCCAGACCGGTGCCGCTCACGGGCAGCCGTATCAGCCCGAAGTCGAGCTGATTGTTCTGTAGCGCCGCAATCTGATTCGGCGTCGGCATATCCTTGAGTTCGAGCGTGATGAGCGGATAGCGCGCATGCATCGTACGAATGAGCGCGGGCAACAGCTTCGGCAGCACCGACGACACGAACGCGATGCGCAAAGTGCCGATTTCACCTCGCGCCGACAGCCGCGCGATCTGCTCCGCGCGCGCCGCCTGATGCAGCGTCGCGCGCGCCTCGGGCAGAAAGAGCGTGCCGGTCGCGCTCAGGACGACCCTGTGACGGTCGCGCTCGAACAGCCGCACGTCCAGTTCCTCTTCGAGCGCCTTGATCTGCATGCTCAGCGCCGGCTGCACGATGCACAGGCGCTGCGCCGCGCGTCCGAAATGCAGTTCCTCGGCGAGCGCGACGAACGCGCGCAGATGCTTCAACTCCATGAAATCCCCCGCCGCGCGGCCCTGTGAAACCCGTTATCACGATTCATGATAACAGCGTCACGAAAGACTATTGGCGCGACGGCCGTCGTTCGGGTGAACTAGGCGCATTCGGAGACAAAACGCATCCGCCACGGGATGCGCAGCCAAAAAAATGAGCGAGACACTGAGACTTTTCGGCCTGCACGGCAGGCGCGCGCTGATCACCGGCTCCGGGCGCGGCATCGGCCTGGCGCTGGCGCGAGGACTCGCGGGCGCGGGCGCGTCGGTCGTCATCAACGATCGCAATGAGCAAAAGGCCGCCGATGTCGCCGCACGGCTGCGCGACGAAGGTTGCGACGCCAGCTTCGCCGTGTTCGACGTGACCGACCGCGAGCAGGTCATCGCGGCGATCGACCGTGTCGAGAACGACATCGGCGCGATCGACATTCTGATCAACAACGCCGGCATCCAGCGCCGCGCGCCGCTCGAAAGCTTCGACGAACGCGACTGGAACGACCTGCTGCGCGTGAATCTCGACGGCGTGTTCCAGGTTTCGCAGGCCGTCGCGCGGCACATGCTGGCGCGCGGGCACGGCAAGATCATCAACATCGGCTCGGTGCAGAGCGAGCTGGCGCGGCCGGGCATCGCGCCCTACGCCGCCACGAAAGGCGCGATTCGCATGCTGACCAAAGGCATGTGCGCGGAATGGGCGCGGCACGGCATTCAGGCCAACGCGATCGCGCCCGGCTACTTCGAGACCGATCTCAATCGCGCGCTCGTCGACGATCCGGCTTTCTCCGACTGGCTCTGCAAGCGCACGCCGGCGGGCCGCTGGGGCCGCGTCGAGGAACTGTGCGGCGCGGCGGTCTTTCTCGCATCGCCGGCGTCGGATTTCGTGAACGGCCAGACGCTTTTCGTCGATGGCGGATTGACCAGCGTGGTCTGAACCAAAAGGAGACAAGGACATGCGCAACTCACTGGCAAGCCGAAGCCGCCGCATCCGGGCGCTCGCCGGCCTGACGATGGCCGTCGCGGCGTGCGCGTCGCACGCGGCCGATTGGATCGTGTCGGGCAACGACGGCAAGTATCAGCGCGTCGAAGGCCGCGACACGTATCCGGAGAATCCCGCGCCGGACACGCTGACGCTCCTCGATGCGAGCCGCTTTCCCCCGCAGGTCAAGGTGCAGGTGGAAGTCGAAAACGGCATTCAGGGGCCGCCGCAGGCGGTCGCCATCACGCCGGACGCGAGCGTCGCGCTGGTCGGCGCGCCCACGCGCTACGACCGCGAGGCGAAGAAGCTGCTGATGGATTCGTTCGTGCAGACGATCGACCTGCAGGCCACACCGCCCGCCGTGACGCGGCTCGATATCGGCAGTCATCCGCAGGGCATCGCCATCGACCGCAGCGGCAAGCTCGCGCTCGTCGCGTGCGTCGACGGCAGCGTGGCGGTGCTCGGCATCGACGGCAATCGCGTGACGCTCGTCGACACGCTGAAGATCGCGCAGAAGCGGCTCTCCGGCGTGAGCTTCACGCACGACGGCGCGCATGCGCTCGTCGCGTTGCGCGACGAACAGGGCGTCGCCGTGCTCGACGTCGCCGCTGGCCGCGTGACCGACAGCGGCGTGCGTCTTTCGAGCGGCGTCGCGCCTTACACGATCGACGTATCGAGCGACGGCAAATGGGCCGTCGTGAGCGATGTCGGGCTGGCCGGCCTGCCTTCCTACGCGGGCAAGCTCGCGGGCGATGCCGACGTGATCACGCTCATCGACGTCTCGCGCATGCCGTATCGGACGGTTCAGCACGTGACGGTGCCTTCGCTGCCCGAGGGCGTGGCGATCTCGCCCGACGGCAAATGGATCGGCGTGCAGGCGATGGACGGCTCCAATCTGACGCCCGACAACCCCGGACGCCACGCGCGCGGCAAGGTGCTGCTGTTCGCGATCCGCGACGGTCAGGCCGTGAAAGTGGCCGAAGCGCCGGGCGGCGAGGCGGCGCAGGGCATCGTCTTCACCGCGGACAGCAAGCATCTGATCGTGCAGTTCAACGTCGAGAAGCAGCTCGCGTTCTACGCCGTGAACGGCGGCCATCTGCGCGACACCGGACAACGCATTTCACTGACGGGCGGGCCTTCGTCGCTGCGCACGACGCCACGCTAAACGCGCCAGTCATTCACCACCCAACGTATCAGGAGAGAAGCATGCGTACGCCCAGCGCCGAACGCAGGAACGTGGTCGTCTTTCGAAAACTGCCGGACGACCTGCTCGACCGCATCGCCACCCGGCATGACGTGACCCTGGCCGACCCGCGCCGCGCCGATGAACTGCCGCGCTTTCGCGAGGCACTCGGCCACGCCGACGGCCTGATCGGATCGAGCTTCAGACTCGGCGCGGACGAACTCGCGCGCGCCTCGCGGCTGAAGGTGATTTCGAGCATTTCGGTCGGCGTCGACAATTACGATCTCGCGCATCTCAGGCAACGCGACATCACGCTGTGCCACACGCCCGGCGTGCTCACCGAAACGACCGCCGACACCGTGTTCGCGCTGATCATCGCGAGCTCGCGACGGCTCGTCGAATTGTCGAACCATGTGCGCGAAGGCCGCTGGACGCGCAACATCGGCGAAGACCTGTTCGGCTGGGACGTGCACGGCAAAACCCTCGGCGTGCTCGGCTTCGGGCGCATCGGCCAGGCGGTGGCCCGGCGCGCGGCGCTCGGCTTCGGCATGCCCGTGCTGTTTCACGATCCCTTCGACGTGCCGGTTCCCGCAATGCTCGCCGGGCACGCCGAGCGCGCATCGTTCGACGACGTGCTCGCACGCGCGGACATCGTCGCGCTGACGCTGCCGCTCTCCGACGACACGCGCGGCCTGATGGACGCGCGGGCGTTCGCCGCGATGAAGCCCGGCGCGATCTTCGTCAACGGCTCGCGCGGCGCGATCGTGCGCGAGGACGCGTTGCTCGCCGCGCTCGACAGCGGCCATCTGCGCGCCGCCGGACTCGATGTATTCGCCGTCGAACCGCTCGCACAGGATTCGCCGCTGCGCGCGCATCCGAAAGTGACGCCGTTCCCGCACATCGGATCGGCGACGCACGAAACGCGGCGCGCGATGGCCGAGCTCGCCACCGACAACCTGCTGCGCGTGCTCGATGGCGAAGCGCCCCTCGCCGCGTTCGATCTCTCGAAGCACTGACCCGACGATCCCGACCATGCCCCATTCGATTCCATCCCTGTGCGGCTCGCTCGCCGGGCAGCCGTTCACCTACAACGTCAAGGTCCACAACGCGGCCTATCGGGCGCTTGGCGTGGACTGCACCTTCGTCAGCTTCGGCGTGGAAGACGCGGCCGGCGCGATCGACGCCATGCGCACGCTCGGCATCCGCGGACTCAACGTGACGATGCCGCACAAGCAGGCGGTGATTCCCCATCTCGATGCGCTCGACGAAACCGCCCGCGAGATCGGCGCGGTCAACACCATCGACAACCGCGACGGCCATCTGACCGGCTACAACACGGACTGCGTCGGCGCGGTGCGCGCGCTCGAAGAGGCGACGCCGCTCGAAGGCCGGCGCATCGCCTTGCTCGGCGCGGGCGGCGCGGCCCGCGCGATCGCGTGGGGCGTGCGGCGCGCCGGCGGCCGCGTCACCGTGTTCAATCGCACCGCGTCGCGCGGTCAGGCGCTCGCCGACGACTTCGGACTCGCATTCGGCGGCGATCTCGGCGACTTCGATCCGCATGCGTTCGACGTCGTCGTGAACGCGACCGCCGCCGGATTCCGCGCGCCGGACATCAATCCATTGCGTGCCGGGCAGCTCGCGCCGCATCTCGTCGTGATGGACGCGGCGTTCATCCCCGTGCGCACGAAGCTGATCCGCGATGCCGCCGAACTCGGCTGCCGAGTGATCGACGGCACGCGCATGCTGCTGCATCAGTTCTGCGGGCAGGTCGAGCTGTACACGGGCAAGACGGCGCCTCTGGACGCGATGAGCGCCGCCCTGCTCGACGAAATCGCCCGCGTGGGCTAGGCCACGCACATCAGGAAAAGCCGGCGGTCCCGCATCTCGCGCAAAGACGAGGACGGGATTGCCGCCAGAGGTCGCAGGAACCGGAGAGAGACATCATGAAGCACCAGCCCACCATCGCGGCCGCCGACAACGGACTCGCACGCAACACCAACACGAACACGAGCCGTGACGACGTCACGACGCGCGACCTGTATCGCGCCGCATGGGCCGCATCGCTCGGCAGCGCGCTCGAATACTACGACTTCGCGCTCTATAACCTCGCGTCGGCGCTGATCTTCGGGCCGCTCTTCTTCCCGTCGAGCGATCCCGCCATCGGTCTGATCGCGAGCTTCGGCGCTTACTTCCTCGGCTTCGCGATACGGCCGGTGGGCGGCATCATCTTCGGCGCGCTCGGCGATCGCTACGGCCGCAAGTTCGTGCTGATGGCGACGATCCTGCTGATGGGCGTCGCCAGCACGCTCATCGGCTTGTTGCCGACCTATGCGAGCGCCGGCATCTGGGCGCCCGTCCTGCTGGTCGGCTGCCGCCTGCTGCAAGGACTCGGCGCGGGCGCGGAACAGGCCGGCGCGGCGGTGCTGATGGCCGAATACGCGCCCGCGAAGCGGCGCGGCTATTTCGCGGCGCTGCCCTTCATGGGCGTGCTGCTCGGCACGGTGATGGCGGCCGCGATCTACTTCGCGCTGGTGCGCGTCGAGGATATCTCGCAAAGCTGGCTGTGGCGCGTGCCGTTCCTGCTGAGCGTGCTCATCATCGCGGTGGCGATTTGGATCCGGCTGAAGCTGAAGGAATCGCCGTCGTTCACGAAGCTCGAAGCAAGGCATCAGATCAACGACAGCCCGCTCAAACATCTCATCAGACATTCGAAGCCGACGCTGCTCAAGGTCATCGGCATGCGCATGGCGGAGAACGGCGGTTCGTCGATCTATCAGTCGCTCGCGATCAGCTACATGGCCACCGCGACGGGTCTCAAAGGGCCGATCGGGCCGGTGGCGCTGCTGCTCGCGGGGGTATCGGGTGCGGTGATCATTCCGCTCACCGGCAAGCTCAGCGATCGCTTCGGACGCGTGCCGGTCTATCGCGCCTTCGCGCTGTATCAGTTGTTGCTGGCCTATCCGACATGGTGGGTGCTGAGCCAGGGCAATGCGGCGGCGAGCGTCGCGATGCTGTGTGTCGCACTCGCGGGCGTATGGGGCATGTTCGCGACGCAGGGCGCGCTGCTGCCCGAGCTGTTCGGCGCGCAGCATCGTTATGCGGGCGTCGCGGTGGGACGCGAAGTGTCCGCGGTGATCGCGGGCGGCGTTGCGCCGCTGATCGGCGCATCGATCATCGCCTGGGCGACCGCGCACTGGGGCGGCAGCGAAGGCCGCATTCTCGCGTGGATTCCGCTGGCCAGCTATGTCGCGGTGCTGAGTCTGATCGGCGTCGTGACGACGTACTACACGCCCGAGACGCGCGGCCGCGACCTCGACGATTTGCGTGACGCCGCGGACGCTGGTTAAGCGTTCGGGACGCGCGCGGAACGCCCGCGCGCGTTCAAACAAAGCTCACTTGCCCCAGCGCAAGACCAGCGGATCGAGCCTGCGCGCCACCTTGAACAGCCCTTCGCGCACTTTCGGATGCATCGGCGCGAGCGGATGGCGCACCGCGTCCGAGCGGATCACGCCGCCTTCCTTCATCAGCGCCTTGCACGCGGCGAGCCCGCACTGGCGGTTCTCGTAATTGATGAGCGGAAGCCATTGCTGATACAGCGCCGCCGCCCGCTCGGTGTCGCCGGATGCGTAGGCATCGACGATCCTGCGAATGCCGTCCGGATAACCGCCGCCGGTCATCGCGCCGGTCGCACCGGCATCGAAATCCGGGATCAGCGTGATCGCTTCCTCGCCGTCCCAGGGCCCGACGATCGCGTCGCCGCCCAGCTCGATGAGCTCGCGCAGCTTCGAGGCCGCCTGCGCCGTCTCGATCTTGAAGTACGAGACGTGCTCGATTTCCTTCGCCAGCCGCGCGAGAAACGGCGCGGACAGCGGCGTGCCCGCGACCGGCGCGTCCTGGATCATGATGGGAATGTCGATCGCATCCGAAACGCGTTGATAGAACTCCTGAATGCCGCGCTCACTCACGCGGATCGTCGCGCCGTGATACGGCGGCATCACCATGACCATCGCGGCACCCGCGTCCTGCGCGGCGCGGCTGCGCTCGGCGCAGATCTGCGAGCCGAAGTGCGTGGTCGTGACGATCACCGGCACGCGTCCGGCGACGTGTTCGAGCACGGTGCGCTGCACCGCTTCGCGCTCGGCGTCGGAGAGCGCGAACTGCTCGGAAAAGTTCGCGAGGATGCAAACGCCATGCGAGCCGGCGTCGATCATGAAGTCGATGGCGCGCTTCTGGCTTTCGAGATCGAGTCGTCCATCTTCATCGAAAACGGTGGGCGCGACGGGGAATACGCCGCGATAGATCGGTGCAGTCATGTGAGCCATGTCTCCATGTTGTCTAAATGCGATAGAGCGCGCACGCGTTGTCATGAAAGAGCGCGAGCCGCTCTTCGCGCGTGCGTTCGGCGACCATCGCCTTGAAGCCGCTGAACAGGTCGTCGAGCGTGACGACGAGACTGTCGACGGGAAAGTTGCTCGCGAAAAGGCAGCGCGCCGCACCGAAGGCGGCGATCGCATCCCGCACGACCGGGCCGTTGCGCGCGACGCTCCATGCGACGCCCTGTTCACCGATGCCCGAAATCTTCAGCCACACGTTGGGATGACGCGCCAGCACACCGAGCGCGCGGCACCAGGCGGCGAGTCCTTCGTCGCTGCGATCGGCGGGCAGGCCCGTGTGATTCACGACGATCGTCGTGCGCGGAAAGTCGCGCGCCAGTTCGGCCGCTTCCTCGAAATGCCACCACGGCGTCTGTAGCTCGAACATCAGGCCGCTCGCTTCGAGCAACGCGTAACCGCGCCGCCAGCGCTCGCAGCGCATCGAACCGGGCGCGCTGAAATCAGGGCGATGCGCCGCGCGCGCAACGGCCGCGGGCTTGTGCCGCACGCTGCGCACGAGCGGCAGGTCCCGGTAGGCGGCGAGCACCTCGGTGACGTCGTCGCGGTCGAGCCAGATCTGCGCGGCCATCGCGCTGGGCAGGCCGGTGCGCTGATGCAGCGCCGTGGCCCAGCGCGCTTCGCCCGTGGGATCGCTCGGGTCCCACTCGCCTTCCATCATCACCGTCTTGACGATGCGATGACTGCCCGCCTGCGCGAAATAATCGTCGGGCAGAAAGTCGCGGCAGATCTTTTCGTAATCGCCGTAACGAAACGCGATGCGCGGCAGATCGCGCAGCCATGGGTGATAGTTGCGCGCCAGATCCCAGAAGTGATGATGGGCGTCGACGATGGGCAGATCGGCGTCGTCGCCGCTATCCAGGAAGCGCTGGCGCAGGGTTTCGATATGCTCGCGCATCATGGCATCAGCCCAGACGGTCCTGCGCCATGCGCACGGCGATGTCGAACGCCTTTTGCGTCGCGCCCACGTCGGCCTTGCCCTGGCCGTGGATGTCGAACGCCGTGCCGTGCGCGGGTGTGGTGATCGGCACGGGCAGGCCGCCGTGAACGGTCACGCCGCGCCAGAAGCCCATCAGCTTCATCGCGATCTGGCCTTGATCGTGATACATCGTCACCACGCCGTCGAACGCCTTCTGGTCGCGCGCGCGCACGAAGATCGTATCGGCGGGGAACGGGCCCTGCGCATCGAAACCGAGCGACCGCGCCTTTTCGACGGCGGGCGCGATCACGTCCAGCTCCTCGCGGCCGAACGCGCCGTTGTCGCCGTTGTGTGGATTGAAGCCGCACACCGCGATGCGCGGCGCGGCGATGCCCGCGCGCTTCAGACCCTCGTCGATCAGCCTGACCGCGCCGACGATGCGTTCCTCCGAGAGCCGCGCGCTCACGTCCTTGAGCGCCATGTGCGAGGTGACGCGCGACGTCCACAGTTCGTCGAGCACGTTGAACTCGCAGAACGCGCCGCTGTAGTCGAGCTGCCGCGCGAACCATTCCATCTCGTCGCTCGTCTCCATGCCCGCCATGTGCAGCGAAGTCTTGTTGACGGGGGCGAACAGCATCGCGTGAGTGCGCTTGTCCTGCGTCAGCGCCAGGGCCTTCTTGAAGGCTTCGAGGCTGTAGCGGCCGCCGCGCTCCGTCGACACCGCACGCTCGTAGGGCGCGTCGTCGGCGAGGCGGAAATCGATGAGAGCGGGCACATCGGTATCGCGCTTCGCATCGGCTTCGCTTTCGATCACGTCGTAGTCGAAGCGCTGCTGCGCGATCTCCATGCCTTTGTCCAGCTCGCGCCGGTCGCCGATGATGAGCAGATCGGCGCGCGCGCGGTTTTCGGGCCGCGCGAGAAGGCGCGCGATGAGTTCGGGACCGATGCCGGCAGGGTCGCCGAGCAGCACTGCAATACGGGGTTTCATCGTCGTTTTACCTGTTGAATGTCAGCGCGTGCGGCGCAGGTCGATTGCCAGCGAACCGAAGATATAGACCAGCGCGCAGACGCTATAAAAATGCAGCACGGCGTCGAAGGAGCCGGTGCGTTGAAGGATGAATCCGGTGATGAGCGGAATCGAAATGCCGCCGACGCTGCCCGCGCAATTCATGCACGCGCCGAGCAGGCCCACGCGTCCCGGGCTCGCGAGCAGCGAAGGCAGGCTCCAGTACAGGCTGCCCCACATAAGGACGAACGCCGCCGCGCACAGCACCGCGATGGCCGTCACAGGCGATGAAATGCCCGGCAGCGCCGCGAACACGGCGAGCGTCGCGAGACCCGACACCGCGATCATGCTCTTCACGACCTTGCCGCGCGCGAAGCCCCACGAGCACAACGCATCGCACAGAAAGCCGCCGGTCAGCGAGCCGCATGCGCCGGCCAGGAAGATGAAGAACGTGGCTGCGCCGATCTGCGACAGGCTCAGGCCCCGCGCCTGGGTCAGATAGGTCGGGCCCCAGGTCAGCAGGCCGAAGAAGATCATCGCCCAGGCCATGCGGCCCACGCACATCGCCACCGTCGAGCGCAGCGGCAGGGGCACGTCCTGCGTATGCGCGCTGGCCTGAACCGCGGCGCTGGCCTGCGCGGGCGCGCCGTCGCGGATATGATCCAGCTCCGCCGCGTTGACGCCCGGATGCTTCGCGGGATCGTCGCGCAGATAGCGCCACGCAAGCCAGCCGCACGCGATCGTCGCAAGGCCCGCCACGACGAACGCCGTGCGCCAGGAGCCGAACATGAGGATCAGGTTGGAGATGGCCAGCCCGCCGATCGCCGCGCCGAGCGGCGAGCCCGCATCCATCAGCACCGCGCCGCGCGCACGTTCCTTCTTCGAGAGCCACAGTGCGTTGAGCTTGCTGCCGGCGGGAAACAGCGGCGCTTCGGCGGCGCCCAGTCCGACCCGCATGACGAGCATCGACAGACCGCCCGTTGCCGCGCCCATCAGCGTCTGAAACAGGCCCCACAGCAGCGTCGCGCCCGCGACGACCTTGCGCGCGCCGAAGCGGTCGATCAGCCAGCCGCCCGGAATCTGCAGCAGCGCATACGACCAGAAGAAGCTGGACAGGATGAGGCCCTGCATCGCGGGCGAGAGCGAGAACTCCTTCGCGATGGTCGGCATCGCGATCGACAGCGAGATGCGATCCACCAGATTGATCAGCGTGATCAGAAACACCACGCCGAAGATGCGCCAGCGCACGCTCGTCGCGCGCTGCGCCGTTGCCGCGTCGCGCGTCGCCGCGCGGGCCTCCATCCTGCTTTCCATGTCCTGTCTCCTGTTGACTGCTTCACGGGCTACGTGGGCCCTGCCGTCCATGCGGCTCATTCGATGATGTCGAAGTCCTTCAGATGCTTGTCCGAAAGCGTGATGCCGAGACCCGGCGTCTCGTCGGACAGTTGCAGATAGCCGTTCTCCGGCTGCGGCTCGCCGTCGAAGATGTAATAGAACAGTTCGTTGCCCACTTCGACGTCGAACACGGGGAAGAACTCCGACATCGGGCTGGCGGTCGAGGCCATCGTGAGGTGATAGTTGTGCATCTGTCCCGCGTGCGGGATCACCGGCACCGACCAGGCTTCGGCCATCGCATTGATCTTGCGCGCGGCCGTGATGCCGCCCACGCGATTGGTGTCGTACTGGATGACGTCCACCGCGCGCCGTTCGAGCAGATCCTTGAAGCCGTACACGGTGAACTCATGTTCGCCGCCCGAGATGGGCAGGATGTTCATCTTCTTGAGCTCCTGATAGCCTTCGACGTCGTCGCCTATCACCGGCTCTTCCAGCCAGCGCGGATTGAATTCGGCGAGGCGCGGCAACATGCGGCGCGCGTATTCGAGCGTCCAGCCCATGTAGCATTCGAGCATGATGTCGACCTCGTCGCCCACCAGCTCGCGCAGCAGGCGCACTTGCTCGAGGTTCTTCGCCATGCCCTTCGGACCGTCCTTCGGGCCATAACCGAAGCGCATTTTCATCGCGGTGAAGCCCTGGTCGAGATAGCCCTGCGCTTCCCCGAGAAAAGCGTCGCGGTCGTCGTTGTTATAGAGCTTCGACGCGTAGGACCAGATCTTCTCTTTCGTGCGGCCGCCGAGCAGCTTGAACACCGGCTTCTTAACCGCCTTGCCCATGACGTCCCAGATGGCGATGTCCATCGCCGAGATCGCCGCCATGCCGATGCCCTTGCGGCCCCATGCCAGCGTCCGGCGATACATCTTTTGCCACAGGTATTCGTAGTCGAACGGATCTTCTCCGATGGCGATGGGCGCAAGGTATTCGTCGACGATCTGCTTGGCCACGCGCGGCGCCAGCGCGCAGTTGCCGATACCCACGGTGCCATCGTCGCATTCGATCTCGACGACCAGCCAGCCGTGAAAGCGAAACGAGCCCATCGCGTCGCCGCGTTCGTAGAGGATATCCACGGCATTCGTGCAGAAGTGCGATTGCGGCGGAACGACCTTGCCTTTCCATTCGAAAACGCGTGCGCGGACGTGCTTGATCTTCATCGTGATTGTCTCCGTTTGATCGAGTTGCGCCGCAACATTCGAGGGTTTGCGCGGCTGTGTCGAGTGACGCTAGTGTGCGAAACTCTGCGATAACTGACTATTGAATTATTTGAATCAGCCTATTTCCCACGGTTATCACTCACGAAGGCCACGCCACGAGATGATTGCGCCCTCCTCGACTATCCGGAAACGACTTCGACTGCGGCATCTGCAACTGATGCAAGCGCTCTCCGAAACCGAATCGTTGCGCGGCGCCGCCGACGATCTCGCGATGACCCAGCCCGCCGCCACCAAAGCGCTGAAGGAGCTGGAGGACACCATCGGCGTGTCGCTGTTCGTGCGCCACGCGCGCGGCATGGAGCCGACCGTCTACGGAGAGGCGGTGATGCGCTATGCG
Source organism: Caballeronia arvi (assembly GCF_001544695.2). Classification (GTDB taxonomy): domain Bacteria; phylum Pseudomonadota; class Gammaproteobacteria; order Burkholderiales; family Burkholderiaceae; genus Caballeronia; species Caballeronia arvi. The sequence goes on along the minus strand of NZ_FCOM02000014.1, from coordinate 128,265 downwards.
CGCGTGATGTTCGAGGATCTCGACGAGTTGCGCGAGGAGCTGGCCGCCATCGAAGCGGGCGATATCGGCAAGGTGAGGATCGGCGCGGTGATGGCGCCCGCGCCGGATTTGCTGACGCGCGTGATCGTGCAGTTGAAGGAGGCCCACCCGCGTCTGCAGATCAGCGTGCAGATCGATACCAGCGACGTGCTCGTGCAGGCCTTGCAGCAGGATCAGCTCGATATCGTGGTCGGGCGCATACCGTATGGTTTCCCGGCGCTGGACCTGAGCTTCGAGACCTTGTCGGAAGAGGCGCTTTCCATCGTCGCGCGGCCGGGGCATCCGGCCCTGGCAATCACGGGCCGGCCGAAACTCGCGCAGATCACGCAGTTCGCGTGGATCATGCAGCCGCATCCCAGCCCGATGCGCGAGGTCATCGACCAGACATTCAGGGAATCGCGCGTGGCGCCGCCGGCGAGCACCGTGGAGACCTCGTCGATTCTCACGACGCTCTCCCTGCTGCGGGATTCGGACATGCTGGCCGTGCTGCCCTCATCCGTTGCCGACTACTACAGCGCGCTCGGCACGATCGCGTCGCTGGGCACGGCCTTGCGTGGCCGCCTTGCCCCGTACGGACTGATCCTGCGCAAGAACCGGCGCATCAGTCCGGCGACGCAACTGGTGATCGAGGCGATCCGCGCCGCCTGAGAAATGGAAAGGCCGCCTTGTTTCACGAAGGCGGCCTTTCCGTCCGGATGCTTCAGCGGCGCTCTTCGGCCAGCTCGAATCTGGGTTCGACCGGGCTTTCGCCGGGCTGCGTCTCCGCGTCCAGCCTGATATCCGGCCGCATGAAGAACGTCATGACGATGCCCACCGCCAGCAGTCCGAGCGATCCGACGAACGGCAGCGTCCAGTTACCGGTGCGATCGACGATGAAGCCGAAGACGATCGGCGAGAAGATGCCCGCGACAGCGGAGCCTGCGTTCACGAGTCCGCTCGCGATGCCGACGTGCTTCGGCGTGATGTCCATCGGCACGGCCCAGATGGGTCCGATCGTCATTTCGAGGAAGAAGAACGACAGGCTCAGCGACGCAGCCATGACGGGCAGCGAGTGCACGATCATCACCGGCGCGAGAAACACGAGCGCGCCCAGAAACGCGACGATGATCATGTTGCGGCGCGCGGCCACCACGTTGCCCGTACGCTTGAGAATCCGATCCGACAGCACGCCGCCCGCCGTATTGCCGACCACACCCGACAGAAACACGCCCGCCGAGAACAGCGCCGAACTCTTTAGATCGAGGCCGCGTCCGTGCATGAAGAAAGTCGGCAGCCACGTGAAGAACAGCCAGCCGGTCCAGCCGTAGCAGAAATAGACCATCATGGTCGGACCGATGCGTTTGATGAGCCTGCCCCACGGAGTCGGCTCGCGCGTCTTCTTCGCCGACGCTGCCGTTTCCGGCGGCAGTTCGGCCACTTCTTCCGGCGTGATATGGCGATGCTTGCGCGGATCGTCCTTGAAATACCACGCGTAAAACCCGAGCCAAATGGCGGTGAGCGCGCCGACCAGCAAAAAGGATGCGCGCCACGACGCGAACGCCACCAGCACCGCGATCAGCGGCGGCGTGAGCGCGTTGCCCAGACGCGAAAACGAATGCGTCAATCCCTGAACGAAACCGCGCTTGCTCGCCGGGTACCAGTTGACGAGCGCACGCGCCTGCGCAGGCAATGCCGCCCCTTCGCCGATGCCGAGCAGCATGCGCGCGCAGAACAGCGACACCACGCCTCCCGCGAAGCCGGTTGCGACCGTCGCGATGATCCAGATCGTCGCGCAAATCACGAGCGTGGTCTTCGCGCCGACGCGGTCGCTGAACCATCCGCCGATCACCTGGCAGATCGCGTACGTGTAGGCGAACGCGCCGAACACGAAACCGACATCGGTGTTGGAGAGATGCAGATCGTCGCGAATCAGCCCCGCAGCAGCGGAGAGATTCACGCGATCCAGATACATGATGAAAGACATCGCGCACATGAGCGCGAGTACTGACCGTGTGACTCTTGGGCGATGCGGCATAGCGGGTGTCTCCTCCGGGCTTCTTTTGCGCTGTTGCGCACTCTTGTCGGGGGCGGACCTTGATTCGAGGTCCGACGCCCCGGAGTCTGGAGAAAACCGCGATAGCCGTCTATTGAATTTCCCTTATGGAGTGATTTCCAGTGGTTATCGCTGGGCGATGCGAGGGATGCATCGCGGAGCGTGCACCGCTAATCGCAATAGCCCTGAGAAGCGTATGTGCCGCCGCCGGACGCCGCCGGGCCCGAACACAAAGTGTTCAGCAGGGACGCGATATTGCCCGACCCGTAATTGCCGTAGGTGGCGTTCGGATACTGCGTGTTCTGGCGAAATTGCGACGCGTAGTTATCCTTGGGCGCGTTCGGGTCCGCCGAGCCCCACGAGGTCACGCCGACAATCGCAAGGTTCGATGAATTCCCGACGACGGCGCCGCCCGCCAGCGCTGCATCGCGCGCTCTGAAGTTCACGATCCACGGGCCGCCGCTCGCGCCGCCCGTGAGGTTGCTGCCCTGCCATAGTTGCGATGCGCCGCTGACGGTCGTCGTATAGGTCGGTCCGTCCGTTCGCTGCATGATCGCGCCGCCGTCGAGCAACTGCGGATAGCCCAGCGTCGTGACCGCCGCCGTCAGCAGGTTGCCGGTCTTTGCGGACGATATGAAGGAATAGTTGTTCCAGCCGTAGTTGAGATACCCGGTGATATCGCCGATGAACTGATTCGATGCGTTCTTCGCGATGAGGATCACCGCGATGTCGTTGTTGCGCGCGGAACCCGATCCCGTATCCGTGCCGTTCGCCCACGTCGATGGCCGCACGAGCGCGCCCCACGCCCACGTCCCATACGGCGCGCTTTGCGCCGAGGTCGCGCCGGACGCGCCGTAATGACCGGGAATGAACTGCCATTTGTCGAACATCAAGTTGCCGCTTCCGAACGTCTGAATGCAATGCGCCGCCGTGACGATCACGCTTCGGCGAATCAGGCTCGCGGTGCAGTATCCGGTGGAGAACGTGAGTTTGCCGATCGCCCGATAGGGATAGGTCGTGCTCAGGTAATTCGCAGTGGTGGTGCCGCCGGCACTCTGATTGCCATCCTGCACGCGGCCGGTCGAATAGGGAATGCCAAAGTCGCCGTACGCTCTCGTCTGCGCATTCGAGACGATGCCGCTCTGTGTCTTCACGCCCGGCAAGTACGGCCCCGCGTCGGTGTTCGGCACTGCCGTGGACGTGTCCGGAGGAAGCAGCACGTTCACCACCGGATCGAGCGCGAGCACATCCGACATCGACATGCGCGGCGCAGCCGGATTCGTGTTCTGGATCACCTGATCGTCCGCATACGCTGCGCCTGCGCCCGACATCGACAGCGCGACGACTGCGATCGCCTTCACGCTGGACACGTGTTTCGATTTCCGCATGGCACCCTCCGCTTCCGAGAATTTAATATCCGACGAATGACTGAATCATTAGTTCGAATTCCTAAGTCTTATGAGTATTAGCGCACAGACTCGAGCCCGAGTCCCTAAGGAACTCTAGTCGATATTTTCAACAGAGGCGGATCTTGTTTTGCAGCATTGAATAGTTCAGTCGGGAGCTTGCTTCCTGAGATACGCGCGGCGATAGAAGATCGTCCACGCCGTCAATGCGCCGTAGAAGACATATCTGACATACGTCGAGGCGCGCTGCGCATCGTCGCCGTTCATCCGTTCGAGCACCCCGAGCCTCACGATGTTCTCGGCCAAGAGGCCAATGCCCCATACGGTCGTCATCAGCCGGATGGATCTGACGAGCGCCGGACGGCTTTGCCACATCGCATCGAATTCGAGTTCGCGGCCCTGCCGTTCGCGCGACATCGTCGAGCGCGCGAGATAGTAGACGATGGGGCGATCCCACATCAGCGATACGAGAAACATCACGCCGATGACACCACTCACCGCCGGCTCGCGCAACGCGATCAGCCAATCCGCGGGCTTCAACGCGAGCAGGCACAACGACATGACGATGCCGGCAAGCACGATTGCGCTCAATGCATCGAAATGGCGGAAGCGCGCGAGATCGATGCAGAGCCAGAGAAGCAGCGGCGCCATCGATGCGAGCAGCGCGCCCGCGACGCCGTAGTGCCCGAGCGCGAGCCGGTACGCGGCCATCGGCAGGAGCACGTTGATCACGACGGCGAACGCGTAACGGGCAGAAGGCATCATGGGGCTTCCGATGATTCCCGCATCATCAGTTCCAACCGGAAATCAGGACTTCACTCGCGAGGAACCCGGCCGTCTGGAGCGACGGCGAGCTTGCCTGATTCAGGTCGTACCGACGGTTCGATAGACGCCGCATCCAGCTCGCGCGGACCGCGCGCTCTCGGCACCAGCAGCGTCAAAACCACACCTACGATGCCGATAACCGCCAGAACATAGAAGATCGAATTGAGCGCGAGCCCTGCGCTGATCAGCAATCCCCCCAGCAGCGGGCCAACAACGCCCCCGAGGCGTCCGAATCCGGCGCACCAGGCGACGCCAGCGCCCCGCACGTTGGTTCGATAGTAGTTCGCGACGAAGCCGTAGATCAATGTCTGCGTGCCGCTGGTGCCCAATCCGACGATCGCAATCAGGGCCAGCAGTATTCCGACCGGCACATTCGAAGTCAGCAGCGCGATCGCGATTGATCCGATGAGAAAACACGCCGCGACGACCGGCTTGGGACCGAATCTGTCCGCAACACGCGAGCCTGCCAGGGCGCCTATCACCGCACCGCCGTTGAGCACCAGCAGAAACGACAGCGACCCTTTGGCGTCGAACCCGGCCCGGAGCATCAGCTCAGGCAACCAGGTGTTGAGCGAGTAGACGAGCACCAGCCCGGTAGCACTCATCAGACCGAGCATGATCGTAGGAAACAGATAAGAGCCGAACAGTCCGGCGAACCCTGCTTTCTCGGAAGGGACCGGCGGGACGCCGGCGGCCGGGGCTTCGGCGAGCGTGGGAATCTCCACGCCGGTCTGCTCCGATATGGCGCGAGCTTCATCGAGACGGCCGCGGCTCACGAGCCACGCCACCGATTCCGGCATTTTGAAATACGCGATCGGCAGCAGCGTGACGAAAGGCAGTGCGCCGATCCAGAACATGCCGCGCCAGCCGATATGCTGTAGCAGCAGGATCGCCAGCATGGCCGCCAGCAGGCTTCCCAACGGCACCCCGGAATACGTTATCGCGTTGCAGAGGTTCTTGCGGCCCTTCGGGGCATATTCCGCCACGAGCGCGCCTGTCGTCGCCACCAAGGCGCCGACGCCAAGACCGGTGACGAAACGCATCAGCCCGAACGTCGCCGTGGTGGTGGTCATCGCGGTGATCGCCATCCCGACCGAGAACCACGCGTACGCGAACAGCATCACTTTGCGGCGCCCCAGGATGTCGCCGACGCTTCCCGCGAGCAACGCCCCGACGAGCACGCCGACGAGCGCATAACTTCCGAGTGCGCCTGCGGTCGCCGGCGTCACACTCCCGATCTGCGACGGATCGCGCAGGAATTTCGACACGACCGTTCCGTACACGACGAGATCGTAGCCGTCGAAAATTAAGCCCACAGTGGCGAGGGCCACTACCCATACGACCGTGCGACGGCGCAAAGAATTTGCAGCGAGAGCTGTTGTCATCGTGTTTCTTTCGGTATCCCAAGTATTTAAAATACGACGAATCGCGCCGCGATCATCGGCATCCGATCTGCGGAACACAATCTCGTTGATCCACATATGCTGCGCCAGTGCGATGAATTTGCATGGTGTCGTCCTCCATTGGTCTAGATTGCCTTGTCTCGAATATACTCCGTACGCCAACTATATCCAAGAATTAATCGCGATTCTGCGGTTTACCCTGAGATCAGGATGTGTATTGCGAATTGAGAATCAGACTCTCAATCCCCGGCTCTTGAGCCGATAAACCAGCTGAGGCCGCGTGATGCCGAGCGTGCGCGCCGCTGCCGACAGGTTTCCTTCGGCCCGCTGCACCGCGCTCTTCAGCAGCGCGGTCTCGATGTCGTCGAGCGAAGTCGGCTCCACATCGCCGGCGATGCCCAGCAAGAGGCTGTTCACCTTGCGCGTCACTCGCTCGACTTCATCGCCGCCCGCATCGCCTTGCCGCGACGACAGCGCGCCCGACGCCATGAGCGTGCCATCGTCGCCAATGCCGAAACTTTCGGTCTCAACCGTCTCGCCGCTCGTGAAGAGATGACCGATATCGATCGCGCCGCCATCGTTCGCGAGAATCACGCCCCGCTCCACGATGTTTTCCAATTCGCGGATATTGCCCGGCCAGCTGTAGTTCAGGAGCGCATCGAGCGCGCGCGGCGTGAAGCCGGTGACATTGCGCTCGTGCCGTTCGCGATACTTGCGCAGCATGTGGTTGAGCAGCACGGGCAAGTCCTCGCGCCGCTCGCGCAGTGACGGCACGCGAATCGGGAACACGTTCAGGCGGAAGTACAGGTCTTCGCGAAAGCGCCCCGCGCGAATCTCGTCGCGCAGATCGAGATTGGTTGCGGCGACCACGCGCACGTCCACGCGCCGCGTCTCGGTGCCGCCCACGCGTTCGATTTCGCCTTCCTGCAACGCCCGCAGCAGCTTGCCTTGCGCGGTCATGCTGAGAATGCCGATTTCGTCGAGAAAGAGCGTGCCGCCATGCGCGCGTTCGAAGCGCCCGGCGCGGCTCTGCGTGGCATCGGTGAAGCCGCCTTTGTCGACGCCGAAGAGCTCCGACTCGACGAGCGCCTCCGGAATCGCCGCGCAGTTCACGGCGACGAACGGGCCTTCGGCGCGTTTGCTGATCCGGTGCAGCGTGCGGGCGCACACTTCCTTGCCGACGCCGCTCTCGCCGAGGAACAGCACGGTCGCACGCGTGCCCGCGACGCGCCTGATCATGTGGCACACCGCATTGAATCCCGGCGAAGCGCCGACCATGTTCTCGTCGCCGAACGCGCCCTCACCTCCGGTGGCGGTCGCGGCAAGCCCCTGTGTGAAGTTCTGCGCGCGCATGAAGCGCAGATCGTCGGCGGCTTCCTCGCCCCACTCCTCGACCGGCTTGCCGATGATGCGGCAATGCGCCTGTCCGAGCGCGCGGCATTCCACCTCGCGATAGAGAATCGGGCGGCCCATGAACACGCTCGTATAACCCGCGGCATAACCGAGCTGCGTCCAGCACACCGGCTCCGCGCCGATGCCGTAGATGCGCACGTGCTCCTCGTCTTCCGCGCAGTTCTTCCAGATGAACTCGCCGTAGTACTTGCCGCGCTCGACATCGATTTCGAGGCGCACCGGCTCGACCATCGTCATGCCTTCGAGCATGTGCAACTGCGGGCCGACCGCGAACATTTCGGTGATGCTGTTTTCCGGGCGCACACGGCGCGCGAGTTCGGCATCGCGCGCGCCGGAGTTGTAGCCCATGCGCGTGAGCAGCCCGCGCGCCGCATCGAGGCCGAGGCTTTCGATCAGCTCGCGCCGCATCGTTCCCATCGCGCCGGTATGCATGAGCAGCATGCGCTGCTCGTCGAGCCAGATGCGGCCATCGCCCGGCGAGAAGTGCAGCCGCGACATCAGATCCGCGATGTCGGGATAACGCAGGCTGTCGACGGGTCCGCCCTTCGGCGCAACCATCGACATGCCGTCTTGCGCCTTCGAAGGCGCTTTCTCGCGACGTGGCATTGCTCGTGTCTCCGTCTGCCTGACCGTTTTCATGACGCCACGATAGGCGATGTGCGCGCGTCGCGCAATGCTCCGCCGCCTCGCTTGCAAGCCCGGCTGAATCGGCTACTAGTGCGTTCCCTGATACGGATTTGATCAGGTCGGGTCACGGGCTTTTCGAGCATTTCATCAAGTCGCCCGGCCGCCGCGTGGACCGTGCCCGCGTGCGTCCGAAACATGTTCAAGGCCGCGGCAGCCCCTTCCCACAAAGCTTTGGCCGCGCTGCATCGACGCAATCCGACCGCCTGCGTGCATCGATTGGCATACGAGTTGCCTTATAGGGTGCGCACACCGGTTCTCGATCAATTCATTCATCGAACGGAACCGGCGATAGACACCAAAGACAGGAGACAGCGATGCAAACATCCGCGCGCGCCTTCGACATCACGCGCCGCTATGTCCGGTTCAGGGAGCAACGAAACGACGGCTTCGTCGAGTTCGATTTCTCCATCGGCGATCCGGGCTTAAGCGTCGAACTCGTGATGCCCTTGCGCGAATACCAGTCGTTCTGCCGAACGCATCGCGTGATCCATCTCACGCGCGACGAAGGCGAGCTGCTCGATTTCGAAGAGTTGAAATGGCGGTACGGACAGCCCGGCCTCTCTGAATGATCCCCATACCCAAGGAGTGACGAATGCAGATCGACATCAAGACTTCAGCGGTCGAGCAGGTGCGGCAGACCTTCTCGCATGTCGCGCGGCGCCTCGGCGCGGACAAGCCCGCATCCCGCTATCAGGAAGCGACCTTCGACCTTCAGCCCGAGGTCAACTTTCATTATCGTCCGCTGTGGCAGCCGGAATTCGAGCTGTATGACAAGGGCCGCACGGGCATCGTGATGAAAGACTGGTACGCGTTCAAGGACCCGCGTCAGTACTACTACGGCGCCTACACGACCGCCCGCGCGAAGCAGCAGGAGACGATGGAGAAGAACCTCGAGTTCGTCGCGAAGCGCCGCCTGCTCACCGATCTCTCCGACGATGCGAAGGCGCACATCGCATCGATCATGGTGCCGCTGCGTCACGTCGAATGGGCGGCGAACACCAACAACTGCTTCGTGACCGGCTACGGCTGGGGCACGGCCATCACGCAGGCGACGATGTTCCATTGCATGGACCGGCTCGGCATCGCGCAGTACCTGTCGCGCATCGGGCTTGCACTGGACGGCAATCAGGGCACGTCACTCGCCGAAGGCAAGACGCGCTGGATGAACGATCCGATGTGGCAAGGGCTGCGGCGCATCGTGGAAGACACGATGGTCGTACGTGACTGGTTCGAGACCTTCGTTGCGCAAAACGTCGTGCTCGATGGCCTGCTCTATCCGCTCGTGTACCGGCATATCGACGAGCGCTTCTCGCGCCTGCACGGTCCGGGTCTCGGCATGCTCAACGAGTTCGCGAGCACATGGTTCGACGAAACCAGCCGCTGGGTCGATGCCACCATCAAGACCGCGGCGGCCGAATCGCCGGCCAATGCGGCCTTGCTCGCGCAGTGGGTGGCGAAGTGGCGAGGCGTGGTCCTCGAAGCGCTCAAGCCGCTTGCGCTAGCCGGCCTCGATGACGACGCGCATCACGCGCTCGAAGCAGTCGCACAGGCCTTCGATGCGCGCGTGGCCAAACAGGGCGTGGAGGTGAGTCATGGCTGATTCCGTCTTCATCGCATTCCAGGCAAACGACGATTCGCGGCCGATCATCGAGGCCATCGAAGCGGACAACCCGCACGCCGTCGTCAACGCATTCCCGGCGATGGTCAAGATCGACGCCGTCGGCAAGCTCGTGATCCGGCGCGAATCGATCGAAGCGATCATCGGCCGCGACTTCGACCTGCGTGAGCTGCAACTGAATCTGATTTCGCTGAGCGGCAACATCGACGAAACCGACGACGAATTCATCATCGAATGGAAAGCCTGAGCGGCGACTCAAGGAGACGAGCAAATGAGCACACAGCAACCTGCCCCGAAGAAACTGAGCATCAAGGAAAACTACGCGATGCTCACACGCGGCCTCGGCTGGGAAACCACCTATCAGCCGATGGACGAAGTGTTCCCCTACGACCGCTTCGAAGGCATCAAGGTGCATGACTGGGACAAGTGGGAAGACCCGTTCCGCCTCACGATGGACGCCTACTGGAAATATCAGGGCGAGAAGGAACGCAAGCTCTACGCGATCATCGATGCGTTCCAGCAGAACAACGGCCAGTTCAATGTCACGGACCCGCGCTACATCAACGCGCTCAAGCTCTTTCTGACCGGTGTGAGCCCGCTCGAATATGCGGCGCATCGCGGCTTCGCGCTCGCGGGGCGCAACTTCCGTGGCGCGGGCGCGCGCATCGCGTGCCAGATGCAGGCGATCGACGAGCTTCGGCACGCGCAGACGCAGGTGCATACGATCAGCCACTACAACAAGTACTTCAACGGCTTTCACGACTTCAGGCACATGCACGATCGCGTGTGGTACCTGTCGGTGCCGAAGTCGTATTTCGAGGATGCGATGAGCGCCGGGCCGTTCGAGTTCGTGACGGCGATCTCGTTCTCGTTCGAATACGTGCTGACCAACCTGCTGTTCATGCCGTTCATGTCCGGCGCGGCCTTCAACGGCGACATGGCGACGGTCACGTTCGGCTTCTCCGCGCAGTCCGACGAATCGCGCCACATGACCCTCGGGCTCGAAGTCGTGAAGTTCCTGCTGGAACAGGACCCCGGCAACGTGCCGATCATCCAGAAATGGATCGACAAATGGTTCTGGCGCGGCTATCGCCTGCTCACGCTCGTCGCGATGATGATGGACTACATGCTGCCCAAGCGGATCATGTCGTGGCAGGAGGCATGGGAAACCTACTTCGAGAAGAACGGCGGCGCGCTGTTCCATGACCTCGAACGCTATGGCATCCGTATGCCGAAGTATCACGAAGTCGCGATGAAGGAAAAGGACCGCCTCTCGCACGAGGCGTGGGGCATCTTCTACAACTACACGCACGCGGCGGCGCTGCACACGTGGGTTCCTTCCGAAGACGAAATGCAGTGGCTCGCGGAAAAGTATCCTGCCACCTTCGACAAGATCTATCGCCCGCGCCTCGAATACTGGCGCGAAGAGCAGAAAGCAGGCCGGCGCTTTTATAACAACACGCTGCCGATGCTGTGTCAGACGTGTCAGATCCCGATGGCCTTCACCGAGCCCGACGACCCGACGAAGATCTGCTATCGCGAAAGCGATTACCTCGGCAACAAGTTCCATTTCTGCTCGGACGGCTGTAAGGACATCTTCGACAACGAACCGGAAAAGTATGTGCAGGCATGGATGCCGGTGCAGCAGATCTATCAGGGCAACTGCTTCGCCGACGATGTCGATCCGGCCGCACCCGACTTCGATCCGATGCGCGAAGTGCTGCGCTACTACCACATCCACGCTGGCGAAGACGGCCACGAGTTCGAAGACTCGCCCGACCGCAGCAACTGGCTGCGCTGGACGGGCAAGCCGAGCCACGGTGGCGAGGAAGCCCCTGAAGCACAGCAGAAAGCGGCGTAAGCACAAAACACAGGAGACGAATCATGTCAGTCATCGCACTGAAGGAAGGTTACGCCGGCGAGATCCGGGACCGTGTCGAGAACTTTCACGGCAAGCAGTTGCTCTTCGTCGGCTGGGAAGATCACCTGATGTTCTGCGCGCCGCATTGCATACCTGTCGAGGCGTCGACGCCGTTCAGGGCGTTGATCGACGAACTGCTCCCGTCGATGTATTCGCAGCATCCCGACTGGCGAAGCGTCGATATGAACGCCGCCGAGTGGTTCAGATCGGGGGCGCCGTTCACGCCCGACTTCGACAAGTCGATCGGCGAGAACGGTCTCGGCCACAAGGCGGTGATCCGCTTCCGCACGCCGGGCCTGAACGGCATCGGCGGATCGCGCAGCTAGACGACGATGAAGGAGAAGATGCGATGAGCTATCAACTGACCATCGAGCCCATCGGGCAGACGATCGAGATCGAGGACGACCAGACCATTCTCGATGCGTGCATGCGCGCCGGCGTATGGCTGCCGCACGCGTGCTGTCACGGCCTGTGCGCGACCTGCAAGGTGCAGGTGGTGGACGGCGAGATCGAACACGGACCGGCGTCGCCGTTCGCGCTGATGGACTTCGAGCGCGACGAGCGCAAGTGCCTCGCGTGCTGTGCAACGGCGCAATCGGACCTGACGATCGAAGCCGATATCGACGAAGACGAGGACGCACGGCATTTCCCCGTGCGCGATTACACGGGCCGCGTGAAGGAGATGATCGATCTCACGCCGACGATCAAGGGCATCTTCGTCGAACTGGAGGACAACGGCATCGAGTTTCAGGCGGGGCAGTACGTGAATGTGCACATTCCGGGTGAGGATATGCCGCGTGCGTTCTCGCTCGCGGACAAGCCGGGTTCTCGCACCGTGATCGAACTGAACGTGCGGCGCGTGCCCGGCGGCAAGGGCACGGGCTATCTGCACGAACAGATCAGGTCGGGCGACGAGATTCGCTTCAGCGGCCCATATGGACGCTTCTTCGTGCGCAAGTCGGACCCGCAACCCGTGATCCTCATCGCAGGCGGATCGGGCCTGTCGAGCCCGAAGTCGATGCTGATCGACATGCTGGAAGAGAACGACGCGCGGCAGATCACGCTCGTCTATGGCGCGCGCAATCGCGCGGAGCTGTACTACCACGGCCTCTTTCAGCGGCTGCAGGGCGAGCACGCGAATTTCACCTACGTGCCCGCGCTTTCCGACGAACCTGCGGACTCCTCATGGGAAGGCTTTCGCGGATTCGTGCACGACGCGGCGAAAGCGCATTTCGACGGCGTGTTTCGCGGGCACAAGGCGTATCTGTGCGGGCCGCCCATGATGATCGAAGCCGCCATCCGCACCCTCATGCAAGGCCAGCTTTTCGAACGCGACATCTATACCGAGAAGTTCCTCACCAGCGCCGACGGCGCCGATGCGCTCGCAAAGAGCCCGCTGTTCAAATCGATCTGAACCTCAACGGAGACACGCAATGAACCACGATACGATCGATGCCCTCCTCCATAAAATCGACGACAGCGCGACGAGCGAAGGGAATCCGCGCACGAAGGCCATCGTCAACCGCATCGTCCGCGACCTTTTTCATACGATCGAGGATCTCGATGTCACGCCCAACGAGTTCTGGACCGCGCTCAACTTTCTGACCGAGACGGGGCAGCGCGGCGAGTTCGGTCTGATCGCGGCAGGGCTCGGCTTCGAGCATTTTCTCGACCTGCGGCTCGACGAAGCAGAGCAGAAGGCGGGACTCGAAGGCGGCACGCCGCGCACGATCGAAGGTCCGCTATATGTCGCCGGTGCGCCGGAATCGGAAGGCCATGCGCGCATCGACAGCGGCAACGATCCCGGTCAGACGCTCGTGATGCGCGGCCGCGTGCTCGGCGACGACGGCAAACCGCTCGCGAACGCGCTCGTCGAAGTGTGGCACGCGAACCATCTGGGGAATTACTCGCACTTCGACAAATCGCAACCCGCGTTCAATCTACGCGGCACGATCCGTACCGACGCGCAAGGAAACTACAGTTTCCGCAGCGTCGTGCCGGTCGGGTACAGCGTGCCGCCGGGCGGCAAGACCGAGCAGTTGCTCGATCAGCTCGGCAGACATGGACACCGGCCCGCGCATATTCACTTCTTCGTGTCATCGCCGGGTTATCGCAAGCTCACGACGCAGATCAACATCGAAGGCGATCCGTATCTGTGGGACGATTTCGCGTTCGCCACGCGCGAGGGCCTCGTGCCGGAACTGAAGAAGGCCGAAGGGACGGATGGCAGGCCATACGGCGTGGAGGGCATGTTCGCGCTGATCGACTTCGATTTCACGCTCTCGCGCGAGCGCGGCGACGTGCCGACGGCGGAGGTGCAACGGGCGCGCGCCGCGGCCTGAGCTTTTACGGAGATACTGCAACGGCCTCGAGTCCCGCCTTCTCCCATAGCCAGCGACGGAAACTCGTTACCTTCTCCACGTTCTTATCGCTCATTCGATAGGAGAAGAAATGGGTTTCCCGCGCAAGGGGTCGAAAGACATCGCTGCCGAGTTCGATCAGATCGCCTCGCGCGAGCTCACGCTCCGCGAGCCTGACCGACTCGAGCGCGACGCCCATGCCATCGACTGCGGCCGAAAGCACCAGCGCGGCTCTGTCGAAGGAAGGTCTTGGCTGCGTCGGGATGGGGATGCCGTTCAGAACGAACCAGTGGGGCCAGGTGACACGGCTCAACTGCGAATCGATGAGCGTCGCGGATGCCATGAATTCCATCAGCGATGCGCCGCTGCTGACCAGCGCGGGCGAGCAGAGAGGAACGATGCGCTCCTGGCCCATAGGGATCGTGGTGATGCCGGGACGCTCCAGAGCGTAACCGTATGAGATGGCGACATCCACGTCCTGGAGCTGCGTGAGATCGATTGCCTCGGCGCTCGATGACAGCCGAATCGTTACGTCGGGATGGTCTCGCATGAACTCGGGCAGTCGCGGGCCAAGCCATTTCGCCGCGAAACTCGGCGCGCAGTGGACCACCAGAACTTGCGCCTTCGGGGAAAGCGCCACGTCGCCGCACGCTGCCTCAATCACATCGAAGACACGGCCGAGACTTTCCTGCAGCCGCAATGCTTCCTGCGTCAGCTCGACTCGCCGATTCCGCCGATGGAAGAGCTTGCGGCCGAAATACTCTTCGAGCTCTTTGACCTGATGACTGATCGCAGATTGCGTCAGATGCAGTTCTTCTGCAGCAAGCGTGAAGCTTTGCAGACGCGCCGCCGCCTCGAAGGCGCGCAGCAACACGAAATTCGGGATCCGCCTCATCGTTGCAACTCTCGTGGCGTGTCGAACGCCGACGCGGCGGCATCCGACTTAACAGTCTAGTTTTGGTGCGCGAGGGCCTCCTCAACTCTTGGGATGAGGTTCTCGCGCGCCATCCGAACGTGGCGCTCGCTGAGTTCCATTGCCAGCGCCTCGTCGCCATCGGCGATGGCGGACGCGATTCCCGCATGCTCGTCCCAGATGGACTTGCGTTGGGTCGATGATTGCAGCACCGCCCCCATGACCCGCCGAAGATGAACCCAATGCGAACGGGCGGTCTCCGCGATCAATGGATTTCCCGATGCAGCGTAAATGGAGAAATGGAACGCCACGTCGGCTTCGATCATCGCGCTCACATCCCGCCCCTTCGCCACCTTCCGCCCGTTCGCCATGATCTGCGGATCGATCTTCCAGCGCTTCTGGGCAGCGAGACGCGCCGCGAGAGAATCCAGCGCTCCCCTGATCTCATAGAGGTGACTGATCCACTCGGGGTCCAGCGGTGCAACCAGCAGCCCACGTCCGGGCGCGTCCCTGACCAGACCATCCTTCTTCAGCAGACGCAGCGCCTGGAGAACCGGCGAGCGAGAAACGGCGAGCTGCTCCGCGATTTCCTCCTGCGTAATCCGGCTTCCGGGTGGAAGCGATCCATCGCTGATCGCGTCCAGCAGGACCTTGTACACTTCATCGACATAGTCGGTGCGGGCCTGAAGCCTGACCAGAGTTGCGGCCATGATTGTGCTCTTTGGATACTGAATACTCCAGCATATCGCCGTGCGCTAGCACATGCAATAGTCGCTGGCGTAGCCCCTTTCTCTAGTCATCCGAGACGTGCTCGATGCGCATCCCGACTTTGACGGTCACCTGCCAATGCATGACCTTTCCGTCTTCGATCTGACCGCGCGTCTCCACGACTTCGAACCAATGGAGGTGCCGCAGGGTCGTCGATGCCTTGGTCAACGCTACGCGCACCGCGTCATCGCTCGAAGTCGGCGATGAACCCGTCAATTCAATCAGCTTGTACACATGTTCAGACATGATGTCCTCCAGGACTCTAGTTGCGCGACTTGTCCACCAAAGCATTCTTCGCGATCCACGGCATCATCGAACGCAACTGAGCGCCCACCGTTTCGATCGGGTGCTCCGCCATCAACCGTCGACGTGCCGCCAGGGTCGGTGCGCCCGCGCGATTCTCGAGGATGAAGCGCTTTGCATATTCACCCGTCTGGATATCGCGGAGCACCTGTTTCATCGCTGCTTTGGTCTCCGCTGTGACGATGCGCGGTCCCGTTTCATACTCGCCGAACTCGGCATTGTTCGAGATGCCGTAGTTCATATTGCCGATGCCTCCCTCGTAGATGAGATCGACGATCAGCTTGAGTTCATGCAGGCACTCGAAGTACGCCATTTCAGGCGCATAACCTGCTTCGACCAGGACCTCGAAGCCGGCCTTGATCAGATCGACGGTGCCACCGCAGAGCACCGTCTGCTCCCCGAAGAGATCCGTTTCAGTCTCCTCTCGAAAGGTGGTCTCGATGATGCCCGCGCGACCGCCGCCCGTAGCCACGGCGTAGGCCAATGCGATTGCGCGTGCCGTACCGGACGCATCCTGTGCGACCGCGATCAAATGGGGCACGCCGCCGCCTTCGGCATAGGTGCTTCGGACAGTGTGGCCGGGTGCTTTCGGCGCGATCATGATCACATCGAGGTCTGCGCGCGGCGCTACTTGTCCATAGTGGATGTTGAAGCCGTGCGCGAAGCCCAATGCAGCGCCTTGCTTCGCCCGCCGAGCCACCTCCTTTTGGTAGACATCGGCGATATGCTCATCGGGCAGCAGCAGCATGATGATATCGGCATCCTCTACGGCATCGCCGATGGCGCTCACCTTAAGTCCCGCGTTTTCGGCCTTCGACCACGACGGACCTTCGCGCAATCCGACGATCACATCGATGCCGCTATCTCTCAGGTTGAGCGCGTGCGCATGACCTTGCGAGCCGTATCCGATGACTGCAACCTTCTTGTCTTTCAACAGCGTCAAATCCGCGTCTTTATCGTAGAAGACTTTCATTTAAACATCGCCTTTGATTTTGAACTGACCCACCACCACAGAAACCTCACAGGTCGAGTACCAGTTCCTTGCTCGTCGCTCTCGACACGCATGTCGTGAGGTACTCCGTCTTTGCCTCGTCGCTCAGGATGAAGTCGTTGTGCTCGACTTCGCCCTCCAGATAGCGGACCTTGCAGGTCGCGCATAATCCGGCGCAGCACGATGTCTCGACGGTAACGCCCGCGGCGCTCAGGGCATCGGCGATACTCTGATCCCGCTGGACAGGAATCACCTGGCCCGAACTGGCGATCTTCACGCTGAAGTCGCCCGCAGCGTCAGACGCTTCTCTCTCGCTGACCGGCCGCGCGGGCGCCTTGAAGTGCTCGAAATGAACGCTGCCTGCCGGCCAATGGGCGGACGCATCCGCACACGCTTTCATGAAGCCGCCGGGGCCGCAGTAGTACACGTGCGTTCCGGGTCTCGGTTCGCTCAGCAAGCGACCGATGTCGAGGCCGGCGCCGGGTTGACCGCCATCGAAGTGGTAATGGAGCTTCCCGCGATCTCTCAGCGCTTCGAGTTCGGCGGTGAAGGCCGCATACGCGAACTCCTTCGCGCAGTAGTGCATCTCGAAGTCGATGCCACTCGCTTCGAGTTCGTGCGCCATCGCCTTCAACGGCGTCACGCCGATGCCGCCGGCAATGAGGATCACTCTCCGCGCATCCTGAATCAGATGAAAGTGATTCCGTGGCTCGCTGATCTTCACGATATCCTGCACGCGGATCTTGTCGTGAACGGCTTTCGAGCCGCCCCGTCCGCTCTCGTCGCGCAGCACGGCGATGACGTAGCGCTTGCGATCGCCTGGCGAATTGCACAGGGAATATTGCCGGATCAGGCCATCGCCGACATAGATATCGATATGCGCGCCTGCGTCGAACGGAGGCAGATCCTCGCCTTCAGGGTCAACCAGTTCGTAAGAGTTGATTCCTTTTCCCTCGAATCGGATTTGCTTGACCAGAAGCTTCAGCGTCGTCTTCGTGGGATTCGGCTCTTCCATTACGGTGTCCATTTCTGTTCCTGTCTGCTGCTGTCAATGAAGCTGAGGTTCAACCGGGCGGTTAAGGCAAGGCCCACCCGCTCCGCCCGTGCCTGCTTACCCCCTGGTCGATTGCTCCATCTCATCCAGCTTCGCGCGCACGAAATCGGCACGCTCCTGCCCCTTCAGATTGAGGCTTTCGCTTTCGGCGAGGATGGCGACGACCTTCTTGGTGACGGCACGGCGTTGCGCGACCTCGCCCTCGACCGTTGCACCGATCGGAATGTCGAAGACATTGCCGGTACAGAAGCTGTTCGGCGCGCCGGCGTTGTCCCGCAACCATTGCGCAAAGCCTTGTGCTGACGCAGCGGCGTTCGTCCCGCGCACCGCATCGCGAAGCAGTTTGCGGAACTGGTAGACGCCCGCATCGAACTTGGTGGGATTCTCGAGCGCATGAACGGCGATCGGACGCTGGCTGATGATCGCTTCGTAATCGCCCGGCGCATGCTGCGCATCCTTGTAGTTCGCCCGCTCGCGATGGTTCGAGGGAATCGGAACCAGCTCGTCGATCTTGTACTTACCGAAGCGCTCCGGACGACGCATGGCGACCTGACCATCGAGAAAGTCGATGCTCTCGTAGCCCACCAGTTCCTTCTTCCCGATGCCACGCGTGTCGATGCCGGGGCCCATGACGCGCCAGCCGATCATCTTGCTGTTTTCATCGTCGACGGGCACGGTCCAGCGGATGATGTGGAAGCGGCTGAACAGCTTCTTCTTTTTGCCGTCTTCGGACGTGTAGGCATGCAGGCTCAGATTGGGCAACACCTGATGCTGCACCCGGACGAAGAGCCGGTCGTCATCGACACGGCGCGCACCCGCGCAGGCCAGGCTTCGGCCGCCTTGCACCGGAACGAACTGCATGTCCGGCGCGACTTCCATCGATGCAGCGCCGACCTCGTCGAACGTGGTCTCCTGGAATTTTCCATTCACCACGTTCTTCGCGGCGTGCAGGGCGGTCGGGTGGAAGTTGTCTGCCGCGTTGTCCTGCACTTGCAGCCAGTTGCAGTGCTGGAAGTTGCTGTAGGGAACGAGTTCATCGCCGGGGGCGACCGTGAAATCACCCTCCCACTCCGGGAACGGCGGCTCGGCGTCGGGCGGTCCCATATAGGCGAAGACGAGCCCGTTGCGCTCGACGGCCTTGTAAGCGCCTTGCTGAATGGAGCAGGCGTATTTCTCGGCTTCCTTTTCTTCGCCCTTCGGAAAAGGTACGTGCAGGCACGAGCCGTCGACATCGAACACCATGCCGTGATAGCAGCACTGAATGCCCTTGTCGAGAATCTTTCCGTATTCGAGCGATGCGCCACGATGCACGCAATGAGCGTGCAGAACACCGACCGCGCCACTGCCGTCGCGGAAGGCGACCAGCTCTTCTCCGAGGATCTTCAGAAAGCGCGGCGTGTCGGTGAGCTCCATCGACATGCACACCGGATGCCAGAAGGCGCGCATGTATTCGCCCATCGGCGTGCCCGGACCCGTCTCGGTCAGCTCGGGGTCGTGGCCGGGCACCTTGCTCGCGTAGTAACCACCGTACGGAATCAGCTTCTTCACCGTCGGTGCGCCGCCGGCGCTCTTCTGACCCTCGACCTTTTCGCACTTGACGCTCATGTCCTGCTCCTTTCAATGTGGGAATCTGAGTACGGCATTCTGTGGTCCGAACTCTGTATCCAAAGATTAGGCTCAAATTTGGGCAGTGTCTTTATGGGTAAACACTAGTTCAGGCACGCCCAAAGCCCTTCGTAACGGCCTCCGTCCGAGGGGACGGTTCAGTTGCGCGTCTTGCGGGAAGAATTGACGAGCTTCGCGGGCACGGTGAACACGAGAACACTGCCGATCACGAGGCTCGCTGCCAGTGCGAGCACGGCGTTGCCTGTGTTGCCTGTCGCGGTTTGGACGAACCCGATCAGCGACGGACTCACTACACCCGAGATGCTTCCCACCGAATTCGCCAGGGCGAGTCCCGCGGCAGCAGCGGCGCCGCTGAAGATTGCCGGTGGCAACACCCAGAATTGCGAGATCGTCGTCATGACGCCCATCGTGCCGACCGTCAGCGCGATCATGGCAAGCGCCGTCGAATTGGCGTACATCACGCTGAAAACCAGTCCCGCAGCCCCGACCAGTCCTGGAATGGCGAGGTGCCAGCGACGTTCACCGCTCGCATCGGAGGTTCGGCTGACGAAGATCATGGCGACTACCGCCGCGCCATACGGTATCGCCGTCAGCAAACCGATATTCATCGGGCTCGATACGCCGCTGGCTTTGATCAGCGTCGGCAACCAGAAACTCACGCCGTACAGGCCCATCGTGAAAAAGAAGTAAATCGCGCTGAGCAGAAGAATCTTGGGATTGATCAAACCGTCTCGGACAGAATGCAGGCTGTGCTCGGGGGTTTCGTCGCTCAGATTGCGCTCGATCATTTGCTTCTGCGAATCCGTCAGCCAGTTCGCGTCCTTGACTTTATCGTCGAGATAAAAGAATGCGACGACGCCGAGTATGACTGTCGGAACGCCTTCCAGCAAAAAGAGCCATTGCCATCCGCTCAATCCGTACGAACCCGAGAGACGCGTCATGATCCAGCCGGAAATCGGCCCGCCCAGCACGCCCGACATCGGAATGCCTGTCAGAAAAAGCGCGGTGACTTTGCTGCGCCGGGAAGCCGGGAACCAATACGTCAGATACAAAAGAATCGCCGGAATAAACCCTGCTTCAGCGACGCCCAGCAAGAACCGCATGATGTAGAAGCTGGTCGGGGATTTGACGAAAAGCATGCACGCGGAAAGCGCGCCCCACGTGACCATGATTCGCGCGATCCAGCGTCTTGCGCCTACTCGCAGTAAAAGCAGATTACTGGGAACCTCGAATAGCAGATATCCGACGAAAAACACACTCGCGCCGAGTCCATAAACCGCATCGCTGAATCCGAGATCCTTCAGCATTTGCAGCTTCGCGAATGCGACGTTGATCCGATCGAGATAGGCGAATAGATAACAAATAAATAGAAACGGCAAAATCCGCCACATGACCTTGCCATACGTGGAGGTTTCGTCGGTTGCAAAGAATGCGGCCTGACTGGGGGAACTCATCATGTGTCTCCTGTTTTGAATAGCAGTGAAGGCGTCGACGCTCATGCGTTCTTTTCGCCAACACTTCGCTTCGGCGGACTTGTGCCGGGCCTGCCTCGACCGATCAGTCGAACATGTCCGGCTGGGTCGCCACGAGGTCGGTCCAGATGGTCTGGAAATGCAGCCAGCCGATGTAGTCGCTGCCGACGTGCTCGCGGCTGTAGCGCGCGCGATCTTCGGGCACGAGCTTCGGCGTGATGCCGGTCGCGTCGATCATCAACTGTTGCTGGCAGCAGCGCTCGAGCGCGATGAACCAGAACGCGGCCGACTCGATGCTATGACGGCTCGCCGTGAGCAGTCCGTGATTCTGGTGGATCGCGGCCTTCACGCCCTTGAACGCATTCGCGACCTTGTTGCCGCCCTTCACTTCGACGGCGACCTTGCCCGCCTCGTCGCCGATCACGACATGGTCTTCGAAGAACGCGCACGCATCCTGCGTGATCGGCGCGAGCGGCTTGCCGAGCGCCGCGAAGGCCGTTCCGTACGTCGTGTGCGCGTGACACATGGCGACGATATCCTGATGCTGTTCGTGGACGGCCGCATGCAGAACGAAGCCGGCGCGATTGAGCGCATAGTCCCCTTCGACGACGATGCCTTCATGGTCCGCACAGATGAGGTTCGACAACTTCACTTGCGAGAAATGCACCGCCATCGGATTCGTCCAGTAGAGGCTCGGGTTCTCCGGATCGCGCACCGTCAGGTGGCCGGCGAAGCCATAGTCGTAACCCTGGAGCGCGAACGCGCGGCAAGCCGCAACCAGACGTTCCTTCAGATACTGGCGATGCTCGGCCATGTTATTGAACTCGGGCACCGCGGGATAAATCAGGCCTTCCTGGTCGGGTTCATAAATCGAGGTCTTGCCCGGTTTGACGATCGACTGCGGCTTTTCAATGACTTCGCTGGACATGGGGTTTCGCTCCTGTGATGGTGGTTAGACGATGCAGCCCTTCGATACGTCTGTTGGGGGCTGCTCAGAACCGGTTGATTCCGGCTCGTCGATGACACCATCTTGAGCGGCGCGTCGGGTCGTGACAAACGACAGTTGTTCATTCGCGCATGAGTCAGCGTCATGTATCGGTGGAAACGATGAGCGCGCGTCGCAGCACATTGACGCACTGTCTCACACGGTCTTCGTCTTGCGCGTCTCTTTCGCAGAGTCCGCGAAGAGGTCGATCACCATCCCGCGCAGCCAACGATTGCCTTCGTCCTGGTGGACTCGCGCGTGCCAGAGCAAATGGATCGGCGCGGCGGGCAAGGTCGAGGGCAAAGCGCGCAGGCTCAGTGAGAACGGCGCTGCAAGTTGCAAGGCCAGTCGCTCCGGCACCGTGGCGATCAGATCCGTGCGTTGCAGGATGTAGCCGACGCTCATGAAGTGCGGCACCGTCAAACGCACGCGGCGCTGCACGCCTCGCCGTTTCAGCCAGTCGTCCACCTGACCGTGCCCGGTGCCGGCGGACACCACCACCAGATGCTCGGCTTCACGCCACGCAGCGAGCGTGAGCGGCGCGTCTTCGAGCGCATGGCCGCGCCTGAAAAGGCAGACATACCGCTGATCGAACAGGCGGCGCTGATAGAAACCGCCCTTGAGTTGCGGCAGCAGGCCGATGGCGAGATCGACCCGGCCCTCGGCCATCTCGTTGCTCAGATCGACGGTCGTGTCGCGCACGGTATTGAGCGCGATGCCCGGCGCCTCGCGCGAGAGTCGTTCGACGAGTGCGGGCAGAAAGACGACTTCGCCGATATCGGTCATGCCGATCGTTATCGTGCGTGTGGCGCGCAGCGGATCGAACCCCGTCTCGGGATTGAGTGCGGCGTGCAGGATCGCGAGCGCATGAGTCACCGGCTCTGCCAGGCGCAACGCGAACGGCGTGGGCACCACGCCGCCCGGCCCGCGCACGAACAGCGGATCGCCGAGCCGCCGACGCAGTTTGGCGAGCGCGTTGCTCACGCCCGGCTGACTCATGTTCATCTGCTCGGCCACCGTCGATACGCGCCGTTCCTGCATCAGGCGTTGAAAAAGCAGCAGCAGATTCAGATCGACATCGCTCAGGTTCATGGCGCGGATATCCCAGGCTCATTGATTTCAGTGATGACGCGGATTCACGCCATTTTATTGTGGAATGGACGATCAGTGACGAGAATTCAGACAAGGCCCCACGCATCCGACTGTCAGCACAGCAAGCGTGCCGCGCCGACTCAAACACACAGTCTGAACACTGGAGACACCTCATGGGACAGTTGGACCTGAAGATCGCAATCATCGGTGCGGGCATCGGCGGGCTCACGCTCGCGCTCGCACTGCGAGAACGTGGCGTCGACGCGCAGCTCTACGAGCAGACCGACGAGCTTCGCGAGGTCGGTGCGGCGGTCGCGCTGTCGGCGAATGCAACGCGGTTCTACGAGCGCATGGGACTGCGCGCGGCCTTCGACGCGGTGTGCGCCGAAATTCCCGCGCTGATCTATCGGGACGGGCGCAGCGGCGATGTCATCGGCGCGCATCGCGGCGAACCGAGCTATCGCCAGCAGTTCGGAGGGTCCTATTGGGGCGTGCATCGCGCGGACCTGCAGGCCGTGCTGTCGAACGCGGTCGGCCGGGAGCGCATCAATCTGAGCCATCGGCTGACCGATCTCGTGCAGCATCCGGATCGTGTGAGCCTGAGTTTCGCCAACGGTCGACAGATCGACGCCGATCTGGTCATCGGTGCGGACGGAGCGCGCTCGATCACGCGGCGCTGGATGCTCGGCTACGACGATGCCCTGTATTCGGGCTGCTCAGGCTTTCGCGGCGTGGTGCCGGCCGAACGCATGGATCTGCTGCCCGATCCCGAGGCCATTCAGTTCTGGGTCGGGCCACAGGGCCATCTGCTTCATTATCCGATCGGCGATAAAGGCGATCAGAACTTTCTGCTCGTCGAGCGTCATCCTTCGCCGTGGCCGTCGCGCGAATGGGTCGCGCCCGCGAGCGAAGGTGAGCAGATGCGGCTATTCAAGAACTGGCATCCGGCGGTGGTGCAGATGATCACCGCGGTGCCCATCAGCCAGCGCTGGGGTTTGTTCCATCGCCCCCCGCTCGGGCGCTGGAGCAAGGGGCGCGTGACGCTCATCGGCGATGCCGCGCATGCGCTCGTGCCGCACCACGGCCAGGGCGCCAATCAGTCGATCGAAGATGCGGTGGTACTGGCCGCGCAACTGGCTAAGGCAGGCCCGGGTCGCTGGCGCGAGGCGCAGGAGGCCTACGAGCGCTTGCGGCGCGGTCGTACGCGCAAGGTGCAATACGCTTCGATCACGACGGCTGACGTGCTGCATCTGCCGGACGGACCCGAAGCGCAGGCCCGCAACGCCCGCCTTCGTGGGCGCGAGAGCCTGATGAATCACCTGGACTGGATTCACGATTTCGACGCTCTGGAGCAAGAGCCGACTGAACGCCAGGGCGGTACGTGGCTTTGAATTGCGCGCTCGCGGGCATCGGCCGATGTCTTTGCTTGCGAAAGCGATATGCCCGTCTATGATTGAGACGGCAGACGGACACGCGATTCTTTCGATGGAGACCGCGATGGATGCATTCCTGTCACGCCGGAGAGGATTCATCAACGCGGTTGCCGGCGTATCGAGCGTGGTGAGCGTTGCGCTGTTGAGTCTGGCAGCGCCGCGCGATCTGCTCGCGCAAACCGGCGGAACCTGCATTCCCGTGAGCGAACGAACGACCGAATTCGGATGCTTCGTCCATGCGGAGCAGCACCTTCAGGAACTGCCAAGCGGTCCGATCTATTGGCATATCGATCGTTTTCCGAGCCGCGCATCCGCGGAAGCTGCTAGACAAACCAATGGAACGGTCGTCGAGATCCTCGGGCACGTCTGGCTCTTCACCATCGCGGGCAAGTCTCGGGCTTCATCGGCGGGCGAACATATCGCCGATGTCGGTCCTTTGGCGCTTCCCCAGGCCCGGTCCCTGATGGCCACCTACATGGAAGGAGACTTCAAACCCGGCATGCAGTCGACGATCCATCGGCATCCCGGCACCGAAGCCTGGTTTGTTCTCAGTGGCGCACAGTGTCTCGAAACGCCACACGGCGAACAGATCGGCCGGCCGGGCGCGCCGCCCGTAGTCGTTCCTCCCGGCGAACCGATGCTCCTTACCGGAATCGGCAAGGAGCGGGGACACTGGCTGGTGCTCATCCTGATGGATGCGACGATGCCCCGTGGGTCGCCTGCCGACGACTGGACGCCGAAGCATACGTGTGAACGCATCGGTTCCAGTGGCTGATTGGCCGCAGGTTACGCGGATCGAGATCACGTCTTTCCGTGACGTCGCCGCTTACCTGACATAAGGAACGGGCAAGCCGTTTCGAATGACATACACGGTTGTCGGCGCGCCCTTCAGATTCCCCTCGGCATCGAAGGAATACGTGCCGGCTATCCCCTTGTATTGTTCCTTCGCCAGTTGCGCGATCAGCTTGCTTTTGTCGGTCGTCGTCGCCGCCTTCGACATGGCGTCGGCCAACATCTTGACGCCATCGTAGTAATTGACCGCATAGACTTGCATGTCGATGTGATAAGTGTCTTTGTACTTCTTGATGAATTCTCTGCCTTCCTCGGTCCGGTCCAGGGCGGTTCCACCCTGGGAGCAGTAGACAATCGAGGCCGCATCGCCTGCCACTCTGCCCATATCGGCTGTACAGATGGCATCTCCTCCAAGCAGCTTCGCTTTCAGACCGCGCTGCCGCATCTGTTTGACCATCGGCGCAGCTTGAGATGCGTAGCCACCGAAGAAAATGACATCGGGGTTCTTCGCTTTCAGCGCCGTGAGGACGCCAAGGAAATCGGTCGCCTGGCCGTTGGTGAATTGCTTGTCGATGATTTCGAGGCCGTTCGCCTTGGCTGATTCCTCGAACTGTTCCGCGATGCCCTGTCCATAGGCAGAACGGTCGTCGATGATCGCAACCGTCTTCGCCTTCAACTCCTTCGCCGCAAAGTCTCCCATCGTCCCGCCGAGCTGGGCGTCGCTGGCGCCGATCCGGAAGATGTTCTTGAAGCCTTGCTTCGTGATCGCGGGATTCGAAGCCACAGGCAGGAGCGGAACCCCTGCATTGTTATAAACGCGAGACGCGGGAATAGCCACGCCCGAGTTGTACGGCCCCAGAACAGCGACGACATTGCGGTCAACGAGAATCTGCGCAATCTGAACGCCGGTTTTGGGGTCGGCCTGATCATCTTGCGACTCCAGTTTGAAAGTGACCTTCTTGCCCGCTACCAGCACGCCTTGCTTATTGAGTTCGTCAACGGCCATTCGCGCGCCGTTTTCATTGTCCTTGCCGTTCGCCGCTTGCGGTCCCGTGAGCGGGGCCGAGTGTCCGATCACGACGACTTCCTGTGCCATTGCCGGCAGCGTCAGCGTGACCGCTGCGCAGGCTGTCACGCCAAGCGAAATCAATTTATGCATGCTTCGTCTCCAGACAACAGGTCGGTGTGATAGATGCCGTGCCGTCTGTGCCGACGGCGTGCATCGCGTTAATAAATAGCGTAGATCTTGCGAACGGGTTCGAGTACATCCCAGCGCCCCGTCCATCCGAGCGGCAGGATGACGAGGTCCCCACCGGTGATTTCGGTCACCTCGCCCGTCGAGTCATCGGTGAGCCTGGCGCGGCCGGAAATGATGTACGTGAACTCCGTATCGGGGCGGTTGATTACCGGCCAGCCGCCTGGCTGACATTCCCATATGCCCAGATTGCCGACCGCCTCCGGCGCAACAGACTTGACGGCAATCTGGGGATCGCCGCTATCGGCCCCGGCGCGCTGGCCGGCTGAGGCGAGTCGGGCCGAAGCAATATCGGCGGCTTTGACGATGGTGAACTTCGCCATGTATCACTCCTTTTTCAATGAGCACCGGTCAGCTTTTCGAGAACCCGTGCTGTACGCGATGGTTGGTTGGTTACACGTTCTTCGAAATCACTGAAGCCCGCCGCCGTGAGACCGCCATTGATGCCGATCCAGCGAAAAGGCTCCGGCTCCCAGGCCGGCGAGCGATGGTTCACGACAGGCAACCGGTTGATCTCTTCTTCGCGATCGAGAATCAGATTGCGCAGGATGCGGCCCGCCAGGTTGCTCGTGGCGACGCCATCGCCGACGTAGTTTCCCGCCCAGGCGATGCGCGCGTCCTTGTCCATACTCACGGTCGGACACCAGTCCCGCGACACCCCCAGCGCGCCGCCCCAGCGATGCGTGATGCGGGCATCGGCGAGATCGGGGAAGAACTCGAGCATCGCGGCGTGGATGTTGGCATGCACCTTGTCGACCAGTTCATCCTCGGGTGCGATTCTGGAGCCGAAGCGGTAAGGCGCGCCGCGACCGCCAAACACCAACCGGCCTTCCGCCGTCACCTGTCCGTACACCCTCAGGTGGCGCATGTCATTGAACGCCAGGCGATGATCGAGCCTCAGCCGTTGACGAAGCGCCTGCGGCAGAGGCTCTGTCGCCAGCACCAGCGAATAAAGCGGAATGACGGAGCGGCTGTTCGACGGCAACTGGCAGGAAAATGCCTCGGTTGCACGCACCACCGTCCTCGCCTTGACGCCACCGTGCGCCGTGCTCACCTTTCCAGGCGCGATGTGCAGCGCGGCCGTCTTCTCGAAGATTCGCGCGCCCATTGCTTCCACGACGGCTCCCAGTCCACGCACCAGCTTGCCGGGATGAATCAGCGCGCAATGCTCGGTATAAATGCCGCCCAGCACACGCTCGGCGCCGATCCGCATCGAAGCTTCCTTTGCATCGAGCGCGCGCCATTGATCCGGCAATCCAAAGCGAACCGATGCATCGACCGAGGCTTGAATTCGATCGAACTGCGGCCGGCTGCGTGCAAGCGAAAGAAAACCTTGCTTTGCATAATCAGCATCGATGCCTTCGAGATCGAGCACACGCCCGATTTCGTTCACGGTCTCGTTCATCGCTGCCTGCAGATGCAATGCCGCGGCGTGCGAATACATGTGCGCCACGCGTTCGAGCGAGATCGGAAATATCGCCGACGCCCAGCCGCCGTTGCGGCCCGAAGCGCCGAAGCCGACCGTTTCCCGCTCCAGTAGAACGACGTTCAGCGACGGCTGCGCCTTCAGCAGATAGTACGCAGTCCATAGCCCCGTATAACCTGCGCCGACGATGACGACATCGGCCTGCTCTTCCCGCTCCAGCGTTTCGCGCGCGCGCAAATGTTCATGCCACAGCGGGCGGTTCGGAAGTTGCGTCAGTTCTTGTGCCGATGGCATCCCTCTCTCCTACCAATCCAGGTTCTTGTTCCGATTCCCACGTCATGTCCGATTTGCCACCGATGGCGTCGCGGTCCGCGCCTGCTTGCGCTTGCCCTTGACGCAGAACACCGGGTACGAGGCCAGGATGACGATCAGCGCGATGACGCTTTGAAGAAGGCTGATCTGGCTCTTCGGATCGAGCGCCATGCTGACCAGTACGGCGACGATGGTGACGGTCACGAGGAGCGGCAGCCACGGATGGCCCCACATCCGGAGCTTCAGCAGGCCCCGACGTTCCCACTCGCTCCTCAGCCTGAGTTGCGACAGACAGATCATCAGATAGACGAACAGAAACACCGCACCCGACGAGTTGATCAGGAACAGGAAGACCGTGTCGGGCCAGAGCGCTGCGATCACCACACATCCGTAGCCGACTACCGTCGAAGCGATCACGCCCCGTGCAGGCACGCCACGGCCATTGACACGTCCCAGCCACTTCGGCGCCTCGTTGTTGGAACTGAGGACCAGAAGCAGACGCGACGATGTATAGAGTCCGGCGTTGAGCACGGACAGCACGGCCACGAGGATGACGGCTGTCAATACGGTTGCGGCACCCGGAATGCCGATCCTCTCGAGCGTCGCCACGAACGGGGATTTGCCCGGCACGATGTCCGTCCACGGCTGAGCCACGACGATGAAGAACGCTGAGAGAACGAAGAAGACCAGGATGCGGGCCATCACCGTGTTGACTGCACGGCGGACGTTGCGCTCGGGGTGCTCGGATTCCGCCGCCGCGATGGTGGCGACTTCCACGCCGGTCATCGAGAAGATCACGACCACGACGCCCGTGAACAGCTTGCCCACGCCTTTGGGAAAGAAGCCACCGTGTGCGGTGAGGTTGGAGAACGTCGCCGTCGATGCTGGCCAGACATGGAAGACGTAGGCGCCCGCAATGATCAGAAAAGCGGCGATGGCGATGATCTTGACGCCCGCAAACCAGTATTCGGCTTCTCCGAATGACTTGACGGACAACAGATTCAGTGCCGTCATCATGACCATCAGCCCTAGCGAGATGATCCAGACGGGAATGGCAGGAAACCATGCATGGATGGTCTGCCCGCCTACGACGGCCTCGAAGCCGACCACGATCACCCAGAAATACCAGTAGAGCCAGCCCATCGCATAACCGGCGATATCGCCATAAGCGAGGCGCGCGTAATCGACGAATGAACCCTTCATCGGTTGCGCCGCGGCCATTTCGCCCAACATGCGCATGATCAGCGCGACGATCAACCCTGTGATGGCATAGGTGATGAACGCGCCGGGGCCCGTCGACGCAATGACTGCGCTAGAGCCTACGAACAAGCCAGCGCCGATCACGCCTCCGAGCGCCAGCATGCTGATATGCCGGGTTTTGAGGGCGTGTTTCAGCCGCGGATCGAGCTCCGTCTGGACAGGCATGAGGTTGTCTCCTGGAAACGATTTGTCTTTTGTGACCTCCATTAAAAGCAATATGAGCCGGCAAAACCATGCGCAAAATTCCGGCTCGGAGACCGGCTTTTGTACAAATGTATGACTATCGATCCGAAGATTTCGATAGATCATCCGACAGCAGATTGGCAGCCTTCCCCGCCTGAATGGCCAGCCACAGCCGGGTGATGCCGTCGGTGGTGGTCGATTTGACGCCACTCAGCTGCTCGATCTGCTTCAGGCGATAGACAAGCGTCTGACGATGAATCGCCAGGTCGAAGGCGGTGGATTTCCAGTTGCCGTCGTTCTCAAGAAAGGTCATGAGCGTCGTGAGCAGCGCGGTCGCGTGGACGCGGTCGTACTCGATCACGGGACCGAGATAGCGGCCCACCAG
Organism: Caballeronia arvi; assembly: GCF_001544695.2. GTDB lineage: Bacteria > Pseudomonadota > Gammaproteobacteria > Burkholderiales > Burkholderiaceae > Caballeronia > Caballeronia arvi. The sequence continues at coordinate 98,311 of NZ_FCOM02000014.1, read as the reverse complement.
CGCGCTCGCCTCGGCGAGCGACCTCGGCATCGTGATGGTGCCGGTTTCGATTTCACCGTAGCGCACGACGCCCGTTCCGACTTCACGCGCCTGTGCGAGCGCGAGGCGCGCCTGTCGCACGCTTTCGCGAAAGCCGGCTGTCTCCGTGACCGGCCCGCTGATGCCGAGCACCGTGCCCTTGCCCAGATCGAGCCGCAGGCATTCGATCGTGTCGGCGTCATCCTGAGCCAGCGCGAGCAGCACGTCGTCTTCCAGCAGCAACGGCGGGCGGGCCTGCAAAGCGGGCGCATGATGAATCTCTGCGACGCTCCACGTCCCTTGCTTTCCTGGAGAGACCGCGAGCACGACGAGCGTTCCCGTCAACCCGCGTCGCTCCAGAACCGGACGAAAGGAGAACTCGGCCTCGCCGCGCAACAGACTGCGCAGAAGCGCCGCGCCTTCTTTTCGAAGGTTGTCGCGGTCGATCATCATGCGTTCCAGCTCGATCTCGAGCAGGCCGAGAAGAGAGCGCACCAGCAGCGGGTCTTGCAGGGCTTCCGCGTCCCGGCGGCAAATGACCAGATTCGCCCTCGCCCGGCCGCCGATGGCGACGCGTTCCACGAAGCCCGGATGGGTCTCATCGGAAGACGGCAAGGCGCGCGAGGAAACGATGATCGAGCCGCTGCCAGCATCTTCGATTGCGAGACCGAGCCGCAACCGGTCCGAGAGAACGGTCAGTCGTCCGGCCATGTCCGGCACTTCGCGCAGTGCCGTCGCATATGTTTCGAACAGTTGTTCGCTGGCCCTGAAGCGGTCGCGCTGCGCTTGCAGCACACTTTCGATCACATGCCTCGACAACTGCACGAATTCGAGCTCGAAGCTCGCTGCGAGTACGGGAAACATGAGACGGTCTGCCGCTTCGAGCATCTCGCGCGACAGCTCCGGCGCATCGGCCTGGCGTGCGACAACCAATGCACTGGCATTGCTATGGGCCAGTTTCTCGAGCCAGCTCACCTGGTCCGACGCGTTGCGCGGCATGCCCACACCCGTCGTCATGACCAGATTGCCGGCAGCAATCCATCTCCAGGGATCGGGAAGGTCGACGGCATGGGCCCAGTTGATCGTTCGCATCAGTCCGGAGACGCCGCCAAGGACCGCCAGCTTCAGAGATTCGGTATCGAGCAACGCCTGCACGGTAATCATCGGTCGCACTTGGTAGGTAGATAGCGGGGATGAATGGAACGCGTCGTCATGCCGTCGACCTTGTAACCGGTCAGGCATGACATGGCATCGCCAGTCTTCAGAAGTCCTGGCGTGGCGTAAGTGTGAACTATCGTGGGGGCGGGATAAAGCCTGACGGGATCTGAAAGCGAAGCGCATCCGCAAGCGCTGAGCTGGGACACGGCGCGGAGCGCAGGCGGCGCGGCTTCCGGTTGGGGACGGTTTGACTTGCCGCTGCGGCGGGCTCGGCGCCGGGATCAACTCGGGCGCCTGGCGCGCAGTCTCGGATCATGCAGCGGGCGGCATCGTTATCGTGGAACAGCCGTCGCGCCCAATGGGCATCATTGGACGTCCGTGGCCTCAGCGATCGACCCGCTATGCAATTTGTGTCGTATAACTGATTTCACGTCGCGCAGGCGTAAGCACACGGACAGGCGTACCGCTTATCCAGGCTCGAATGTTTTCGACCGACTCGCCATAGTAGAGGCGATAAGACTCATCGGTTACGTAACCAATATGCGAGGTCGCAATCACATTGTCCAGAGACCGGAAAGGATGCTCTGCCGGCAACGGCTCCTGATCGAAGACATCGAGCGCGGCGCACGCAATCCGCTTCTCGCGCAGGGCATCGATCAGGGCTTGCTCGTTGACGATCGGTCCGCGCGCAGTGTTCACCAGCAGGGCGTGCCGCTGCATCATGCGCAGCTCCCTCGCGCCGATCAGATCGCGTGTCCGGTCCGATAGCCGCACGTGAACCGAAAGGATGTCGCTTTCGGCGAGCAATGCTTCCTTCGACACGTAGAGCGCGCCACACTTTGCGGCTGACTCTTGCGTCATATTCTGGCTCCATGCGATCGCGCGCATCCCGAAAGCCTGGGCTACCCGTGCGGTCGCGCCACCGGTGTAGCCGAGGCCCAGCAGTCCGATGGTCTTGCCATGCAGGTCGCTGCCCACCGAGACTTGCCAGCCTCCTCTTCTGAACGACGCGACTTCGCGTGGAATGTGCCGCGTCGCCGCAAGAATGAGCGCCCACGCAAGTTCCGCCGCCGCAGTAGGTGAGGATGCGGTTCCGCACACCGTGATGCCGAGGTCCTGGGCCGCTTCGATATCGATGGCTGCGTTCCAGGGCCCCGTGCTCGCCAGCAACTTCAGATTCGGCAACCTCGACAGGACGCTGCGCGTGAACCAGGTGCGCTCGCGCATCACGCAGAGGATGTCGTAGGGTTGCAGACGTTCGATCAGATCGTTCTCGTCACTGATCGTGTCCGTGAAGACGGTGATGTCGGCGTGTTCACGCAAGCTGTCCCAGTCTCCGAACCGAAGCGCGGTGTTCTGGAAGTCATCGAGAATGGCAATGTTGTGCATGTGTGGGTCTTTTCCTGTCGAAACGATTCGGGCCGCGACGACCACCGTCCTGTCCACCAGTGCGGTTCATGCCCGCGCTTGCGTATGACGTCTGAAGCCGAGCAGCATGACGAGAATGCCCGCCACGAGTATCGCCGTCATCACGTAAAGGCCGCTGACGAGCGTTCCCGTCGCGGTCTTGAGCCATCCGATGACGAACGGACTGCAAAAGCCGCTGAGCAAGCCGATGCAATTGACGAAAGCGATGCTCGTCGCCGCCGCCGGAGAGCCGTTCAGATAATCCGCCGCGAGCGACCAGATGAGCACGTTGGTGGCGAAGATGCCGACGCAGGCGACCGTCAACAGCGCAACGGTCAAAGCGGGAGAGTTCGTCGGATGCGATACGAGCAACAAGGCGGCGGCGCCTATGAAACCCGCGATGGCCGCATGCCAGCGGCGCTCGAGCATCCGGTCCGAGCTTCGGCTGATCGCGACCATGCCGATCGCGCCCATGCCGTACGGTATGACGGAAAGCCATCCGAGCACGGAGAGATTTGAAACGCCCGAGTCTTTCAAGACAGTCGGAAGCCAGAACGTCACCGAATAGGTTCCGCAGACGAAGGCGAAGTCGATGAACGCGAGCATGTAGACCTTGGGGTCCGAAAGCGCCTCCGCCAGTTTCGCGTGTCCCTGATGCCCGGCTCTGCGTTTTCGCTCCGTCTCGACTTCGAAACCCTGACGCAGCACGCTCTTCTCCGCTTCAGTGAGCCACCGCGCCTTGTCGATGTTGTCGTCCAGCAGAAACAAGGTGACCAGACCGAGCACGACCGCCGGCAACGCTTCGACGATATAAAGCCATTGCCATCCGGCGAGATTGGCGACATGGGCAAGACTCGTCATCGCCCATCCCGACACCGGGCCGCCGACGAGACCCGCGACCGGAAAGCCCACCATGAAGCACGCAATGATCACGCCGCGCCTTCGCTCCGGAAACCATGAGCTCAGGTAGAAGATCACGCCGGGGAAGAAGCCCGCCTCGAAGACGCCCAAGAGCAAACGAACGATATAAAACTGCGTGACGTTCGTCACGAACGCGGAGCACGCCCCGACGATTCCCCAGCAGATCATGATGCGCGCGATGGTTCGCTTCGCGCCCATGCGCCTGAGCAGCATGGCGCTCGGTACCTCCAGCAGGCAATACGACAGAAAGAAGATGCCGGCACCCAGGCCATACACGCTGTCGCTGAAGCCGAGCGCATCCTGCATCTGAAGCTTCGCGTAGCCGACATTGATGCGGTCCAGGAACGCGACGACATAGCACACGAAAAGCAAGGGCACGATGCGAAGCGTGACTCGCAGGTAGAGCGCTCGCTCATGCGCGCTCGTCATCGAGCCGGACTGCGGAGATTCGGCTGACGCCGCATCGGAATCTAGAACGGACTGGTTCACTCGCTGTCTCCACGTTTTACGGCCTGGGCCAATGTGATCGACTTACTCCTGCTCCATCCCTGCATGCTTCGACGGTCCCGGCAATCAGGCCAGTCTAGGGAACATCGATGCGCGACGAAATTGAAAAGTACCGATCAGGTGAGACGCCGCGGTTATATCGGTGATAACCAGTAAGCGGCGATCTTCAACGCATCGCGTGATCGGTTGCATGGCGGCTTCATCTCTGAGACGATTTGCACAGCGCGGCATCACGATGAAATCGCAAGACCGCTTCGATCTTTCGCGCGCACATCGATCAGGAGACCGACTTGAAAAGCAGCACACCGAACGACCGGCCGCGTAACGCATTCAACTTCGTCCTGATCCACGGCGCCTGGCACGGCGGCTGGGTCTGGCGATTCGTAGCGGATGAACTCATCGCGCGCGGCCATCGCGTCATGGCGCCGACCATGACCGGACTCGGCGAGCGCCGCCATTTGCTTGCGTCGGCAACGTCGCTCGATGTGAACATCGCCGATATCGTCAACGTCATCGAAGCCGAGGAACTGAACGATGTCGTGCTCGTCGGCCACAGTTACGGCGGTCTCGTCGCGTCGGGCGTCGCCGACCGTGTTCCACGCGCGCTGCGTACCATCGTATTCCTCGACAGCCTGCTCGTGGAAAGCGGACGATGCGCGTTCGATGTCCTGCCTGCGACCGTCGTCGACGAGCGCATGGAATCGGTCAGAGCGAGCGGCCAGTCCCTCGCGATGCCCGTCAGCGGCCTGAAGGGGACCGGCATTCCGGACGATCATCCGCGTGCCGGCTGGGTCCATCGGCGACTCACGCCGCATCCGCTTGCGACCTACACCACGCCGCTCCTGCTCGAACATCCGCTCGGCAATGCACTGCCTTGCACTTATGTGCATTGCGCGAATCCCTCGTACGACACGCTGGCGCCCGTGCGCGAACATGTTCGCTCGCATCATCCGGACTGGGGCTGGGAGAGCATCGACACCGGCCACGACGCGATGGTGCTCGCGCCCGGCCTGCTTGTCGATCTGCTCGAACGGCTCGCAGCGGCAGTCTAGCCCGTTTCGCACCAGCGGGCTCATGCGGCGATCGCTTCCCGATGCACGAAGGTCTTCGGCAATCCCGCGCGGGCGATCGCGCCCGTGAACGGCTCGCCCGGCAGCCATGCGGCGATCGTCTCGCGAATCGCCAGCAGCCTGCCGATATCGATGCCCGTGCGCAGCCCTTGCGCGTCGAGCATGAACACCGTGTCCTCGGTATTGATGTTGCCCGTTGCGTTGGGCGCGAACGGGCAGCCGCCGAGCCCGCCGAGCGATGCATCGAATGCGCGCACGCCCGCATCGAGCGCGGCCATGACGTTGGCCAGGCCCAGACCGCGCGTATCGTGGAAGTGGCAGGCCACGGGCACTTGCCCCGTGAGCGCCAGGACCCGCCGCATCAGCGCATGCACCTGTGAGGGATTGGCGTAGCCCACCGTGTCGGCGATGGTGATCTCCTGCGCGCCGGCTTCCATGAGTGTTTCGACGAGCCCGAGCACGATGCTTTCTTCGACCTTGCCCGCGATCGTGCAGCCGAACGCGGTCGCCACGCCCGCGCCGAGCACGACGTCGCGGTCCAGTTCGTCGCGCGCCGCCGCAATGCGCACGAAGTCCTCCACCGACTCCGCCGTGCTGCGCCGCACGTTCTTCAGGTTGTGCTCGTTGCTCGCGGAGAGCACGTAATGCACCTTGCTCAGGCCTACGTCGAATGCGCGCTGCGCGCCCTTCAGGTTCGGCACCAGCGCCGCGGCATGCAGGCCGTCGATGGCAAGCGCCCCTGCCGCGACCTCGGCCGCGTCCGCAAATTGCGGCACGACTTTGGGCGGCACGAACGACGTCACTTCGATATCCGTCACGCCCGCGTCGACGAGGCGCGCGCACCATTCGAGCTTCTGCCCGCTCGTGAGGATGGTTCGCACCATCTGCAGGCCGTCGCGCAAGCCGACTTCGCGTATCTGCACGTCTCTATCGTTCATGGTCCCTCCGGTTCAGATCGTCGCGTCCGCGACGGCGTCGCTGCCTTCATCCGCATGACCGGCGCCGGCCGCGCGGCCCGAGGTCGACGGCGCGAGCACCACGGCGGCGATGGCGCCGAGCACCATCAGCAGCGCGATCGCGCCGAGGCCGCCCGCCATGCTGTTGGTCATGGTCTTGATCCCGCCGATGATCATCGGGCTGACGAAGCCGCCGAGCAGGCCCACGCAATTGATCACCGCGACGCCGCCCGCCGCGCCGCTGCCGCGGATGTAATCGGTCGAGATCGCCCAGATCAGCGGGTTCGGTGCGAGGATGCCCGCCGTCGCCACCGACAGCGCCGCCAGCGACAGCGCGAGATTGCCCGTCGTGAATCCCGCGACGACCAGGCCGGCCGCGCCGCACACCATCGCGACGGCGCAATGCCAGCGCCGCTCCATCGTGCGGTCCGAATGACGGTTCAGCGCGATGAGCGCGATCCAGCTCACGAAATACGGGATCGCCGAATAGCAGCCGATCTGCAACGCGCCCGACACGCCCGCGCTCTTGATGAGCGTCGGCAGCCAGAAACCGATCGCAAACACGCCCGCGATCTGCGTGAACCACACGAAGCCCATCACGTAGACGCGAAAGTCCTTCAGCGCGCGGCCGAAGGTGTGCTCCGCGTGCTTCGTCGAGACGCTCGAACTCCTGCGGATGTCGTCGAGCACGACGGCCTTCTCGCTCTCGGTGAGCCACTTCGCCTGCTGCGGGCCGTCATCGAGAAAGAAGAACGCGATCACGCCGAGCACGCTCGCGGGCAAGCCCTGCACGATGAACATCCACTGCCAGCCGTGCAGGCCGAAGTAGCCGTCGAAGTAGGTCATCAGCGCGCCCGACAACGGCCCGCCGAACAGACCCGCGATGCCCGTCGCACAGGTGAAGATGGCGATCACCTTGGCGCGCCGCTCGACCGGATACCAGCGCGTGAGATAGAAGATCACGCCGGGATACAGCCCCGCCTCCGCGAGCCCGAGAAAGAAGCGCACGGTGTAGAGATGCGACGGCAGCGTGACGAACGCCGTGCCCGCCGCGATCAAGCCCCACAGGATCATGATGCGCGAGAAGGTGCGCTTCACGCCGATACGCGCGAGCAGCAGATTGCTGGGCACTTCCATCAGCACGTAGCCGAGAAAGAAGATGCCCGCGCCGATGCTGTAGGTGAGATCGCTGAAGCCCACGTCGTGCTTCATGTCGAGCTGCGCGATGCCGATGTTGATGCGGTCGAGAAACGCGAACACGTAGCACAGGAACAGGAACGGGATGAGCCTGCGCGTGATCTTGCTGTAGGTCGCTTCGGCCTTTGGTCGGTCGAAGCTGCCGATGTCGGGTGTCATGTCTGTCTCCTCCGGTGAGTCCGGAATTTGGTTAGGCCGTGCTGTTATGGTCTAGCGGCCTTTGAACCGGGGCGCGCGCTTCTCGTTGTAGGCGCTGATGCCTTCGAGGCGATCCTCGGTCGGAATCAGCCGGTTGTACGCTTCGATTTCCAGATACAGCCCGGTGCGCAGATCGCCCTGCATGCCGAGGTCGATCGCCTTCTTCGCCTGCGCGACCGACAGCGGCGCACTGGTGCAGATGTCGCGCGCCGCGTCGATGGCGTCGGCCAGGACCCGCCCCGGCTCGCACAGCCGGTTGACGACGCCCCATGCCAGCGCTTCCTGCGCCGTGAACTTCGCGCCGCGCAGGATCAGCTCCTTCGCCCGCCGCGCGCCGATGGTGCGCGGCAGTTGCTGCGTGCCGCCGCCGCCCGGCATGATGCCGCGTTTCACTTCGGTGAAGCCGAATACCGCGTGGCTGGCGGCATAGGCGAAGTCGCAGGCGAGCAGCAGTTCGAGTCCGCCCGCGACCGCCGCGCCGTTGGCCGCGCAGATGACCGGCACCGGACAATAAGTGAGCGCGCGGTTCATGCGCTCGAACAGATAGTGCTGCACGCCGAACTGCTCGTCGGTCATGCCTTCGCGCTGCTTCAGATCCGCGCCGCCGCAGAACGCGCGCTCGCCCGCGCCCGTCAGGATCACGCAGCGATACAGCGCCGGGTCCGCTTCGAGCGCGCCGAATACGCGGATGATTTCTTCGCCCATCTTCGTGCTGATCGCGTTTGAGACTTCCGGGCGATCGAGCTTGACGATGAGGATCTGTTCGTCGATTTCTTCGAGCGTCAGCGTGTCGAGCGCGCCGACCTGTTGCGATGCAAGTTTCAAGATGTCTCCAGTGGCGTCTTCGCCAGCAGATGATTGTGTTCGCCGAGCTTCGGCGTGACGCCGATGTGCGCGGGCCGCGCACCGCCGAACGAGATCGGCACGCCGACGACGGTGGCCGCGCCGTCGTCGGTGGTGCGCAGCAGATCGAGTGCTTTGGTCTGCTCGTGCTCCACGACCTGATCGATGGTCTGGATCGGGCCGCACGGAATGCCGGCTTCGTCGAGCGCATCGAGCCAGTGCGCGATGCCGTGCTTGCGGAACCCGGCATGCAGCAGCTCGATCAGCTCGACGCGATGGCTCACGCGCGCGCCGTTGGTGACGAAGCGCGCGTCGTCCGCGAGCGCGGGGATCGCGAGCACGCTGCACAGGCGGCGGAACAGGCGGTCGTTGCCCGCGGCGACCATGATCGTGCCATCCGCGCATTCGAAGGCCTGATGCGGCACGATCGCGGCCGTCCCCGAGCCCCAGCGCCCCGGCAGCACGCCCGAGGCGAGATAGTCGGCGATCTGGATGCCCGCCCAGCTGATCGCGGTCTCGTACAGCGACACCGACACGACTTCGCCCGCGCCCGTCGCCTGCCGTCTGAAGAGCGCGGCGAGCACGCCGATCGCGGCCCAAAGCCCCGTGCCCATGTCGTTCACCGACACCGGAATGCGCGACAGCGGCTCGCCCGGCTGGCCGAGGAAGCTCATCAGGCCGGACAGCGCCTGCACGAGCGGATCGTAGCCGGGCTTGTCGGAGAGCGGTCCCGCCGTGCCGAACGCGCCGAGATTGCAGTAGACGAGCGACGGCTTCATGCGCAGCATTTCGTCGCCGCCGAGACCGTATTTCTCCGTGCCGCCCGCCTTCAGGTTCTGCAGCACGACATCGGCGCGGCGCGCGATCAGTTCGCGCAACGCCTGCGCCTCATCCGGATTCGACAGCGACATCGCGATACTCTGCTTGCCGTGGTTCACCGCATGAAACAGCGCGGCCGCGCCATCGACGAAAGGCGGACCCCAGTCGCGCGCGTAATCGCCGTGCTCCGCGCTCTCGATCTTGATGACCTCCGCGCCCAGCGAACCGAGGATCATGCCCGCATACGGCGCGGCGAGACTGTGGCCGATCTCGATCACGCACACGCCCGCGAGCGGCAGACTCCTGCTCATGGCTTCGTCCGCGTTCATTGCGCCGCCACTTCGAGCGGTGCGTCGGCGGTTTCCTGCGTCTGGCCGTAGAGACGCAAGGCCGCATCCGCGCTGATGTAGCCATCGGCGATGTCGGCATCGATACGCGTCTGCTCGCGTTCGCACGGATCGCCGTAGCCGCCGCTGCCCGCGGGCTGCACCGTCACGCGATCGCCGCGATACACGACCGTCTGTCCGCCCTTCGCCGCGACCTGGTGCTCGCTGCCGTCCGCGCGCTCGACGACGCACTGGAAGCGCGTGCCGGGCTGTCCGCCGAAATGGCCTTCGGGCGCCGAACGTCCGCGTTCGCCGGAGACGGTGAAGGTGGCTTCGTCATACTCGACGCGATACACGCGCCGCGAGGTCAGCCCGCCGCGCCGGCGGCCCGCGCCGCCGCTGTCGGTGACGAGCGACCATTCCTCGACCATCAGCGGTGAAGTCGCCTCGATCATCTCGATCGACTGGCTGCCCGCGTTGCCCACATACACGCGCACGCCGCTCACGCCGTCCTTGCCCGCACGCGCACCCATGCCGCCCGCGTGGACGTCGTGCATGGTGACGAATTCCTGGCCGGTGCGGGCGATGCGCGCCGCATCGGTGTCGCGTCCGCTGAAAATGCCCGCGCACGACGCGCAGTTGCTTTGTCCGGTGATGCGCTCCGGCACCGCGGGCGCGAGCGCCTTGAGCAGCAGATCGATCACGCGCGGCGAGGTCTCGGTGTTGCCCGACACGACCGACGCCGGATAGCGGCAGTTCAGCACGCTGCCTTCGGGCGCGATGATCGTCACCGGCCGATAGCAGCCCTGGTTGACCGGGATGCCCGGATCGGTCAGCGCCTTCACGGTGAACCAGGTACTGTTGCACGTCACCGAAAGCGGGCAATTGATGCCGCCGCGCGCCTGCGGGCCGCTGCCGGTGTAGTCGAAGGTGATCTGGTCGCCCGTCTTGGTGATCTTCACCTTGAGGAGCGGCCGCTCCTGTTTCCAGCCCGGCGCTTCGATCGGATCGAGATACTCTTGCGCCTCGTAGACGCCGTCGGGAATGCGCGCGATCTCCGCGCGGATCAGTTTCTCCGAGTGATCGAGACTCTGGCTCATCACGTCGCGCAGCGCCTCGGCGCCGTATTTCGCCACCAGTTCGCCGATGCGCCGGTCGCCCACGAACGTGCCCGCGTATTGCGCCTGAATGTCGAGCAGCAGTTCATGCGCGTTGCGGCTGTTGCGCGTGAGCAGGTTGAGCATGTCCTGCACGGGCGCGTCGTTGCGATAGAGAAACACCGGCGGAATGCGGATGCCTTCGGCGAACACGTCCCACGTCGTGACCGTATAGCTGCCCGGCGACTGTCCGCCGATGTCGGTCCAGTGGCCGCGCGTCATCACGAACGCGACGATCTCGCCGTCGACGAACACGGGCCGCGTGAACTGCACGTCCGGCTGATGATTGCCGCCGCCGACGTAGGCGTCGTTGCTGACGATGACGTCGCCCGCGCGCAGGTTCTCGCGCCCGACCGCTTCCACCGACACGCGCGTCGAGATGACGGCCGAGCCGAGCATCGTCGGAATGTCGTTGCCTTGCGCGACGAGCTGCATGTCGGCGTCGAAGATGGCGGCCGACGAATCGCCGCTCGCGTGCATGAGCGGGCTGCCGGCGGTGCGCATCATCGCGATCTTCATTTCACGCGCGACCGCGAAGAGACTGCTGCGGATGATTTCGTAAGTGACGATATCCATGAGTTCAGGCTGCCAGTTCGATGACGAGATTGAGATCGGGATCGACGCGCGCGACATGCGACGCCTTCAGCACGGCGCAACTGCTGTGCTCCTCGATGACCGCCGGCCCTTCGATGGTCGCGCCGACCGGAATCTGCATGCGCGCGAACACCGGCAGCGTGCGCACGCCGCCATCGAAATACACCTCGCGGGTGCGGACCGGCTTCGGCGGTTCGCCGCCAGCGGCGCTCGCGACGCCGCCGCGCCAGCCGGTCGCCGTCACGAGTTGCAGGCGCACGTTGGCGACCACCACCGGCTTGTCCTTGCTGACGAAGTTCCATTGCCGCCGATGCGCGTCCTCGAAGGCTTGCGCGAGCGCTGCGCGGATGCCCTGCGCCTCGCCCTGCACTTCCACGGTGATGACATCGGGCTGTCCTGCGTAGCGGCAATCGGCGAGGCGTACGACTTTCACGCCCTGCGCCTCGACGCCGTGACGCCGCAGCTCGTCCATGCCAAGCGCTGTCAGCTCGTCGAGCGCGGCGTGCAGTGCCGCGTCGTCGATCATCGCGAGATCGCTTTCGAGGGGGCGCTGATAGTCGTATTGCTGATCCGCGACCGTCATGCCGAACGCGCTGAACAGACCCGGCAGCGGCGGGATCACCACGCGGCGGATGCCCATTTCGTGCGCCAGATCGACCGCGTGCACCGGCCCCGCGCCGCCGTAGCAGATGTAGGAGAACTCGCGCGGATCGTAACCGCGCTCGACCGTCATGATGCGGATGGCCTGCGCCATCAGCGCGTTCGCGACCGAGCGCACGACCTGCGCGGCTTCGGGCACCGACACGCCCAGAGGCTTCGCGATCACGTCCTCGACGACGCACCATGCCGCCTGCGCATCGAGCCTGAATTCGCCGCCGAGAAAACTGTCGGGATCGATATAGCCGAGCACCAGATTGCAGTCCGTGACAGTCGGACGCGTGCCGCCGCGTCCATAGCAGGCGGGACCGGGATCGGCGCCCGCGCTCTCCGGTCCGATGCGCACGCCGCCGCCCGCGTCGATCCACACGATCGAGCCGCCGCCCGCGCCCACCGAATCGATGTCGATGCTGGGCGAACGCACGGTATAGGTATGCAGCAGGCTCTTGTTGCGCAGCTCGGGGCGGAAGTCGCGGATCAGCGAGACGTCGAAGGTCGTGCCGCCCATGTCGCCGAGGATCGCGTTCCTGAGTTCGCTCTTCTCGCAGTTGCGGATCGCCGCCGACACGCCGCCCGCCGGCCCCGATTCGAGCAGCACGATGGGTTTGTCCGCGACCATCGCCGGGCTGGCGAGACCGCCGTTCGACTGCATGAAGAGAAACTTGCCCGCGAAACCGTGCTGCGCCAGCGCGCCGATAAGCCGGCCGATGTAGCGCCCGCACACGGGCCCGAGCATCGCGTTGATGACCGTCGAGCTCGCGCGCTCGTATTCCATCGATTCGGGATTGACTTCGTGCGATGCGCAGATGAAATGATTCGGCAACAGGCGGCGCAGCGTATCCACGGCCTCGCGTTCGTGCTGCGGATTCACGTGCGCGTGCAGAAAGCACACGGCGACGGCTTCGATATCCGACGCGCGGATCTGTCCGGCGAGCGCTTCGAGCTGCGCGTGATCGAGCGGCGTTTCGATGCTGCCGTCATGGCGCAGCCGCTCGTTCACTTCGAGCCGCCAGCGCCGCTCGACGAGCGGACGCGGATTGTCGAACAGCAGATCGTAGAGATCGGCGCGATCGTGCCGCGATACGCGCCTGAGTTCCAGGATGTCGCGAAAGCCGCGCGTCGTGACGAGCGCGGTTTTCGCGCCGGTGCCCTCGACGACCATGTTGGTCGCCATCGTCGTGCCGTGGCCGAGAAACGAGACGTCCGCGCTGTCGGTGCCCGACAGTTCGAGGATCTTGCGGAAGCCTTCGATGGTGCCGATGACGCGATCCTTCGGCGTCGTCGGCACTTTGGTCGACCAGATGCGCCCTGTCTCGTCGTCCACCATCACGACATCGGTGAAGGTGCCGCCGACATCGAGTCCGATTCTTTTCAATTTGCCTCTCTCCCTGTGGATGCGTAGATTTCTCGTTCGCTTGCTCACGCCGCGTGTGTTCCGGCATGATCGAGCCGCGCCGCTAGGCGCCGGGCCGTGACGAACATCGACCGAGCCAGTGTAAAGAGGCATCGACGCGGCCAGATAATGAAACCTTCCGATCAGGTGAGACGCTGGAGTTATATCGGTGATAACCAGTATCGATGCGATATTGCGACGACTGCGCGGCAATCACGTCGCGCTTCTGATAGCGCTGGACGACCACGGCTCGCTGCGAAAAGCGGCGCAGCAGGTGTCGCTCTCGCAGCCCGCGACGACCAAGTCGCTGCGCGAAATCGAGGCGATGTTCGGCACGGAGCTTTTCGCCCGTTCGCCGCGCGGTATCGTGCCGAACGAGCTCGGACGCTGTGTCATCCGGCATGCGCGCGCCGTGCGTTCCGAGATCGGCGCGCTGCGCGACGAGCTTGCGGCCATCATGCGCGGCGGTGGCGGCATGCTCGCCATCGGCGCCGTGATGGGCTCGATGCCCGAATGGCTCGCGCCAATCCTGCGCACTTTGCGGGAAGTTCAGCCGGACGTGTCCGTCGAGGTATGGGAGGACAACAGCGCGCGCCTGCTATCGATGCTCGATCAGCGGCTGCTGGATCTCGTGATCGGGCGGCCGAGCATCAGCGTCCATCCGGAAGCTTACGATTTCATTCCGCTCGAGGTGGAGGAAGTGTGTCTGGTGGTGGACGGCGCCGATCCGCTGGCAAGCGTGCAGCGCCTGTCGCTTGCGGAACTGGCCGACAACCCGTGGATCGTGCCGCAGGCCGCCCTGCCGATGCGCTCCCTGCTCGAACAACTCTTCGACGACGCCGAGCTTCCCTTCCCGCGATACGCGATCGAGACGTCTTCGACGTTCGCCACGCTGTCGTTGCTGCGAGCAAGCGCGGGGACGGTCGCACTGATGCCGTTGAAAGTTGCCCAGTACTTTCAGGCGCACGGAATGATGGCGGTGCTGCCGATTCGCATAGAGCGACGCGGTGCGCCCTATGGAATCGCAACGCGTCGCGGGGCTACGGCGACCGCCCCGGTACAGAGATTCATCGAGCTATGCAAGCAGAAGCGGGACGAGCAGCTCGGTTAGGGTGCGCGGCGCGCGACGCGTCAACGCGCGGTAGCGCCGCCGTCGACGGGCAACGCCACGCCGACCACGAAAGACGCCGCATCCGAGCACAGCCACACCACGGCGTTCGCTATTTCCTCCGGTTGCGCCATCCGCCCGAGCGGATTCGCCAGCTTCGCGCGTGCGCTCAGTTCGTCGCCGAAACGCGCGCGCGTGAGCGCCGTTTCCACGAGCCCCGGACACACGGCGTTCACTCGGATGCCCCGCGCCGCGAACTCGATCGCCGCTGCCTTCGTTAGCCCCACGACGCCGTGCTTGGCCGCGCCATACACGCCGTCGGAAGGCACGCCGACGAGCCCGGAACGCGATGCGTTGTTGACGATCGCACCCTTCCCCGCGGTCAGCATGTGATCCAGTTCCGCCTTCATGCAATGCCATACGCCTTCCAGATTCACGGCCATCACGCGATCCCAGTTTTCCTGAGTGGAAACGTGCAGGCTCGCAGCGCGATCCGGCACGCCCGCGTTGTTGAACGCCATGTCGAGCGCGCCGAAGCGCTCGACCGTCGATCGCACCATCGCCTCTACGGACGCGGCGTCCGTCACATCGACTTCGATGAACAGCGCCTGCGCGTCATACCGCGTCTCGATGAGCCTGACCGTCTCCGCGCCGCCCGCCACATCGGCGTCCGCCACGACGACGGCCGCACCGTCGCGGGCGAACGCGAACGCCGTGTCCCGTCCGATGCCCGACGCGCCGCCGGTCACCAGCGCGACCTTTCCAACTCCTTCCCGATTCATGCGCTGTCTCCCCTGGTTGGCTATGCCGCTATCGCAAGGCTGGCGAACAGTGCGATCAGCTCGTCGAACGTTGCCCGCAAGCTCTCCATGAATGAATGCCTCGTCATCATGACCTCGCTCTACCAGCGGACGGGCAACGCTTTCAGCCCGTAGACGAACGACTTGTCCTTGTATTGCAGCGCCTCTTCAGGCACGGCGAGCTGCAGATTCGGGAAGCGTTTGAAGATCGTCTCGAACACGACCTGCAGTTCGAGCCGCGCGAGCGGCTGACCGAGGCATTGATGAATGCCGAAGGAAAACGCGACGTGCGATTGATCCTTGTTGTCGCGATGAATATCGAAGCGCTCCGGATCGGGGAATGCAAGCGGGTCGTGATTCGCGCCATGCAGCAATGCCAGCACGCCTTCGCCCTTTCGAATCAGTTGCCCGCCGATCACGACGTCTTCTGTCGCGACCCGATTCGAGTTCATGTGCGTGATGGAATGAAAACGCAGCATCTCTTCCACGGCTCGCTTGACGAGCGACCCGTCCGCCATCATCGCCGCGCGTTGCCCGGGATGCTGAAAGAAGCTCAGCAGCCCGAGGCCGATCTGATTCGCAGTCGTTTCGTGGCCGGCGAGATAAAGCAAGGTCGCCATCTGCACGGCGTCCGCATGCGACACCTTGCCGGGATTGATCCACTCGATCGCCATCCGGCTCAACAGATCGCTGCCATCGCGCGGATCGCGCTCCTTCTCCAGCAACAGCGCATCGATGTATCGATTCATGTGTTGCGCCGACTCCGTCAGCGCTTCGGGCGAAATCGACAGATCCATCCGGTTGCCGCTCCATTTCTGCAGCTTGTCGTGATCCTCGTAAGGCACGCCGAGCATGATCGAAATGACGAGCGACGGCAGCGGCAACGCGACCGCCTCGATGAAATCGGCGGGCGCGCCGTGACGCTCCATGTCGTCGAGAAGCTGATCGAGTGAACGCTGAACCAGCGGGCGCAACTCCTGCATGCGCTTGGCCATGAACTCCTTCGTCAGCGTGCGGCGATACTGGCCATGCTCGGGCGGGTCCATCGTGATGAAGGTCTGATACGACTTCGACTGCGCCGCCCGCGACGGCGAGACGAACGGAAATCCAGGCGTCAGCGGCGACGCGCTGAAGTGCGGGCTCGTCATCACTTCGCGGAAGTGCTCCATGTCGGTCACGAGCCACGCGAGACTGCCGTCCCACAGGCTCACCTGAACGACAGGCGCCTGCTCGCGCAGCAAAGCGTACTGTCGCGGCGGAACCAGCGGTGCGGCGCCGTCTCGCGGCCACGGAAAGCGCTCCGTGGCGAACGGGCATGTGAGCGTCGTCTCATGCGTCCTCGTCTCATGCGTATTCATGTCTTCCTCGCAGTGTGATGGAAAAGCGCTCGTGCGATCGCGCTCTAGAATCGATGTCTCATGCCGACGCGCAGCACGACCTGATGCGGCGTATTGGATGGCGTGATCGTCAGATAAGACGCCACCGCCGATTGCCCGGTCGAATCCACGCCGGACGCAATCTGATAGTTCGCCATGAAGTAGACGTCGGTGCGTTTGGAGAGGAAGTAATCGACCGACGCATTGAACATGTGGTACTTCGCGCTGTCCTTGCCATTGACCGCGCCGCCCACGAGATAGTCATACGAGCCATTCAGCCAGAGAAACGGCGTGATCGCATAACGCGCGAACACGTTATAGCTGTTGAAGACGGCATTGCCGGTATAGCCTTTCGGATTGGTCAACGCGAGATTGCCCGACGATGGCGAATTCAGATCGCCGAACGTGATGTGCGAATAATCGAATCCGACGATGACGCTCTGCACCGCGTATTGAAACGCTGCGCCCATGACCTGGTAATAGCCCGCCGATGCAAAAGCGCCATACACAGGGTTGGTCTGAACGCCGCTCGTTGCGCCGAGGTTATTGGCGGTGGCCGAACTGTTCGGGTTGTTGCCAAAGAACGAGCGGTTCGGATCGCGGGCCCGCAAATACGCCACCGCCGCGGTGAAAGGGCCGTTCGAATACGATCCGCCAGCGGAATAGATGCTGTTCGTGCCGAACGAGCCCGCGACGCCACCGAAGCTATACAGTCCGCCGAACTTGAATCCGCCATACGTGTTGCTGGTGAACTTGACCGCGTTGTTCACGCGATAGGTATTGCCGAAGTTATTGATGTCGTTGCCGTGCAGCGCGTAGGTGCCGTTGCCGACCGCACCGGTGATCGGCCCGATGTAATCGACTGCCGAATCGTACTGTCGGCCGATCGTCACCGTGCCATACGGCGAAGCGAGTCCGACATACGCCTGTCGGCCGAACAGGTTGCCGCCCTGTGCAAGCGAGCCCGTGCCGATATCGAAGCCGTTCTCCAGCACGAAGATCGCCTGATAGCCGCCGCCGAGATCTTCGGTGCCGCGAAATCCCAGCCGGTTGCCCTGCATGATGCTGCTGCTCATCGCGTACTGAGGGCTGCCCGTGCGTCCGCCGGGCGTGGCGGTTTGCGCATTGTTGGCGAAGTTCAGACCGTAATCGATGATGCCGTAGATCAACACGTTGCATTGCGCCGAAGCCTGCGCCGACACAAACAACACCGCGGCGGCGGCCGGCCATCTCCAATATTTCATTGCTGTCTCCATGTCTCATATCTTCGAGACTTTTGATTGGTTGTACTACATTAGAAATTCGTGATTCGATCCAGCGGATTCATCTCCTTTGCCCTGCTCAGCGACAGCTCAGATCACGCGTGCACAAGGACAGATGCGGCATGCCGGCCACGCTGGCCGGACGAAACCGGTACAGCACGCTCGCGCGCATCACCGGACCGGCCAGAACATCGCACTCCATCGCGCATTCGAAATTCAGTTGCCAATGGTCGCCCGCCGGTTGAACGGCCTTCACGGTCGCGCCGACACGCAATCCCGAACCGGTGGGAACCGGCTTGACGAATTGCAGTTGCTCGATACCGTGAAGCGTCACGTTCAGCGTGTCTTCCAGCATGTAGATCTGCTGCAGCAGCGGAATCAGCATGGCGAGCATGACGCTGCATGGCACGAACGCCTGATCCGCTGCGCCGCTATCGCCCGCCGCGCGATCATCGGTCAGCGATTCGAAGCGCTCGATCGTGGCCTGATCGATCTCGATCCAGTCGCTGTGACCCAGATGAAAACCCAGACAGGCACGGATGCCGTCCACGCCGCTCAGGATGATGGGCACTGGTCTCTCCGTATCCGTTTCATGACCCGAGCAGTTCGGCATTGCCTTCGCCGAGCGCAGGCGCCGCATGATGGGGTTTGAGCAGATGCCCGTTGAAGCGCGCCGGATAGCGTATCGCCCGGACGGCGCCGGAAGGCGTATCGAGCTGCGAATAAAGCTCGTTGTGCCGCACTTGCGGGTCGTTCAGATGCGCGTCGGGCGCATTGACGGGACCGGCGGGCACATCGAGTTCGCGAAAGCGCGCGAGCCAGTGCGCCGTCGTCTTCTGCCTGAGCGGCGCTGCGATGCGCTCGAAGAACGCATGCGTCATGTCGCGCTTGCTGGTGATCTTCTTCAGCTCGTCTTTCCATTCGGGATGCCCGACGGCATCGAGCGTGCGGCTCAACTGCTTGCCCGACACCGGCGACACCACCAGATAGCCGTCGCTCGTCGCGAGCACGGGCTGCGGCGCGAGCGTCTCGGACGATGCATCGTCGATGAACGCGCGGTTATGGAACATGTCGGGGAAGTTGTAGTAGGAGAGCATGTCGAGCATCGACGTCTCCAGATGAATCGCTTTCTGCGCGCGGTCCCGCGCGATCAATCCGGAGAGCGCCATCTGCGCGGCGAAGATCGCGGCCACCTTGTCCGCCACGAAGGTATTCGTCGCGCGCGGCGTGCCGCCCGCCGCCTCGTAGCTCAGCAGGCCGGTACGGCCCTGGATCAGCGCGTCGAAGGCGGGCTCCGCGGCGAGATCGCCGTCCGGGCCATAACCCGTGATCGAAAGCTGGACGATGCGCGGGTTCAGCTCGCTCATGGCCTCGAAGCTCAGGCCGAGCGACGCCGACACATGCGGACGCCAGTTCTCGATATAAAGATCCGCCTCACGCAGCAGCGCCTTGAACTTCGCGAGGTCGTCGGCGGACTTGAGATCGAGCGTGACGCTGCGCTTGCCGCGATTCGCATTGGTCCAGACCGTGCCCACGCCCTTCCAGCCGTGGCCGAAATTGCGATACGGATCGCCCGCAGGCGGCTCGACCTTGATGACGTCGGCGCCGAGATCGGACAGCATCTGCGCGCAGAACGGGCCCGAGATATAGCTGCACGCTTCGACGATCTTCACGCCGGCGAGCGGGCGTCTGAAGGCATTGTCGTCGGGCGTCGCGGCCATCGTGGATGCGTGTGTCATGCGTGTTGCTCCTGTGTTTTGATTGCATGCGCCGCCGTGACGGCGCGCAGTTGCGCCATCGCGAGCACCATGTCGAGAACGGGTGTGGCCACATCCGTGAGATCGCGCAGCGCGCGAATCGAGCGGCTCAGCGGTTCGAGTTCGAGCGGACGTCTGGCTTCGAGATCCTGCAGCATCGACATCTTGTGATGCGACGCACCGACCGTCAGCGCTATGCGCTTGTCCGGCGCCGGTCCGATCGTGAGTCCCAGTTGAGCTGCGATGCCATCGGCTTCGGACATCATCGCCCTGACGACGGGCAGCACGCCGCCCGCCTCGGCCATCTCGCCCAACGTGCCCTGCGTGAGCAGCGCGACGGGATTGAACGCGAGACTGTTGACGAACTTGACCCAGATCGCGGCGCGAATGTCCTTGTTCACCTTCGCGTCGATGCCGCTCGCGCACAGCAACTCGCTCAATGCGCGCACGCGGGGAGAGTCGCTGCCGTCGAGCTCGCCGACGGGACAGCCGGCCTTCGCGCCGTCCTGCACGATGACGCCCGGCGCGCTCGCATGCGCGCCGATCCAGTAGACGCAGCCCAATACCTGCTTCGGCGCGATGGCGCGCCACTGGCGTCCGTCACGATCGAGCGCGGGCAGTTGGCTGCCATCGAAACGGCCGGGGAACGCGTGAAAGAAGTAGTAGGGAATGCCGGTGGTCGGCGGCAGCACCGTGGTATGCGGGCCGATCAGCGGCGCGATCTGTTCGAGCGCCGCATCGACCTGATGCGCCTTGAGCGTGATGAACACATAGTCCTGTGCGCCGAGCTCGCGTGTGTCGGAGGTGGCGCGCACGGGCACCGTGAACGCTTCCCTCGCGGTTGTCACGCGAAGCCCGTGTTCGCGGATGGCGTCGAGCGTCTTGCCCCGCGCGACGACGCTCACCTCGCAGCGCCCGGCGCGCGCCAGATGCGCCGCCAGATAGCCGCCGATTGCCCCGCCCCCGAAAATGCATACCTTCAGCATAGTGCGCTCTCTTGCGAATCCGATTGGCCGCGCGGAGCATCGCTTCAGAGAAGAGCGAGCGCCAGCGCCTGCGATGACCACAAGATACGGGCCGCGCCAGCAAGAGGGGAAATACTAAAAAACGATGATTCAAGCAGATCGGCGTATAGCTGGGAAAGACGGTTATCGCGCGGGCTGCTCGCTTCGTCGCGCGCGTCTGAAGGCGGCGGGCGCGACGCCCGTGGCGCGGCTGAATGCCGTGCTGAACGCGCTGTCCGAGTAGTAGCCGATGGACAGCGCGATATCGATCATCGACCGTTCGCTGTTGATGAGCGCGTCCTTCGCGAGCGCGATGCGCCAGTTCGACAGATACGTGGCGGGCGCGACGCCGACACGCTCGGCGAAGCGCCGCGCGAACGCGGCGCGCGACATGCCGACGTCCTTCGCGAGCAGCTCGACGGTCCAGTGACGCGCCACGTCAGCGTGCATTTTCTGGAGCGCGAGGTGAATGTGCGGATCGGCCATGCCGCTGAACCAGCCCGCCTCGCGCGCATCGATCCTCGTCAGCGGACGCCGCCACACTTCGACCAGCATGATTTCGACGAGCCGGCTCATCACCAGATCGCGTCCCGGCAGATCGCAGCCGGACTCCTCGCCGATCAGCGCGATCAGGCGCGATAGCCGCCCGGCTTCCTCGTCCGACGCACGGATGTACAGAAAGTCCGGCAGCATGCCCGAGAACAGCGCGGTGTGCTCCGGGACGATCTCGAAGTACCCGCCGACGAGACGCACCATGTCGCCGCCCGCGCCCTCGTCCCATCGCACGTAATCGTGGCTCGCGATGCCCTCTTCCAGCGCGTGCAGCGTAGCGCTCGTATCGAGATCGCTGACGAGGCAGTAGCGGGCCGTCGTGCGCATGAGCAGGTAGTCGCCCTGGCGCATCAGGAGCGGCTCGCCCTGACGCGGCACGTACCAGCATTGCCCGGTGACGACGAGACAGAACACGGGCATGTCGCGCGACGGCACGCTCATGCCCCATCGACCGTGCGCCTCGACCGTTCTCCAACTGATCGCCTGCGGCCGCATGAGCCGGATGATGTCGGTGAGGATGTCCATAATGAGACGATCGATAAATTTTAAGAGACGGGCTCTTATAGATTAACTCAATGTGTTGCCTTAACTTGTACTGCAACGACCGGTGCATTCATCGGAGAAAACAAGAAGGAGACACGCAATGAAGCTCAAGGACCGCATCGTCGTGGTCACGGGCGCGGCGCAGGGCATGGGCCGCGCGATCGCGATCGAGGCAGCCCGCCAGGGCGCGGCATGGGTCACCCTCGCCGACGTGCAGGAAGACCGCGGCGCGACGGCCGCTCACGAAGTCGAGCGGGCGGGTGCGAAAAGCATCTTCATCCGCACGGACCTGTCCAACACGGAATCGATCCGCCACATGATCGACGAGACCGCGCGCCTCGCGGGCGGCATCGACGTGCTCGTCAACAACGCGGGCGTCACCGACGACGGCCTGACCGGCCGCTCGCCGACCATCGAAGACCTGCCCGAAGCCGTCTGGGACACGGTCATGAACGTCAATCTCAAGGCGATGTGGCTCGCGAGCAAATTCGCGGCGCCCTGGCTGCGGCGCTCCACGAAGAGTCCCGCCATCGTCAACGGCGCATCGGTCGCGAGCAGCGTCGCGTATCCGGGTTTGCCCGCGTATGCGGCGAGCAAGGGCGGCGGCGTCATGCTGACCAAGGCCATCGCACTCGATCTCGCCGATGCGGGCATCCGCTGCAACGCCTACGCGCCGGGCGCCATCGACACGCCGATGCTGTCGCATAGCGTCGAGCACGCGCAAGACCGCGAGAAGGCCCGCGCGCGCCTGTGGGGCACGCATCTGCTCGAGCGTCTGGGGCAACCCGAGGAAGTCGCGAAGCTGGTGTGTTTTCTCGCCTCCGACGAAGCCTCGTTCTCGACGGGCAGCACCTTCAGCATCGACGCCGGCACGCTCGCGTGGCGCGGCGTCCACTGAACGCGGGCACGGTGACGCGATGCGAGCCACGGACCTGCGCGGCGCGAAGTCGGTTCTGGCATGCCGCCTGGCCCGCACGCTGTCTCTCGCGCTGTATATGAGCGACCCGATCCGTCAGATGGCCGACGAGCGCCTTGTTGCCGCTTATGTCGGCGAGCCGGAATCGAACCTGCGTGGGCCGGTCGACACGATCGGTTTCACGCGAACAGCAAGGAAGGAACGCTGACATGAACATGCGCCAACTCCAGTACTTTCTCGCCGTCGCCGCCGAGCTGAATTTCACGCGCGCGTCGGAACGCGTGAACATCGCGCAGCCCGCGTTGAGCGCGCAGATCATCGCGCTGGAAGACGAACTGGGCACGCCGCTCTTCACGCGGGAAAAGCGCAAGGTGCTGCTCACGCCGGCAGGCGACATTCTCGTCGAGCATGCGCAGCGGGTGCTCAACACGGCGACGGCGGCGATCGCGGCGGTGCGCGCATCGGGACGCGGGGCGCGCGCGCATCTGATCGTCGGCTCGATCTACACGGCGATCTACTGCTTCCTGCCGAACACGCTGCGACTCTTCAACACGCTCGCGCCGAATTCGGATGTGAGCCTGCAGGAAATGACCATCTCCCAGCAGATCGCGGGCCTCAAGGAAGGCCTGATCGAAGTCGGGGTCGTGCGCGGACATGTCTTCGATCACAGCATCGTCACCGAGCTGCTGTATCGCGAGCTGCTCGTGGTCGCCGTGCCCGCCGGAAGCGAATACGACGTGCCGGGCCCGGTCGATCTGCACGATCTCGCGACGTGGCCGCTCATTGCAGTGGCGCGCGGCACGGCGACGGAGCGCGGCTATGGCGACAAGATCCTGGACATCTTCGAGGACGCGAACCTCAAGCCCAACGTCGCGAAAGAGGCCCACGACATGCATACGTCCGCCTGTCTCGTCGCGGCGGGCGTGGGCGTCGCCGTCGTGCCGGCCGTCATGCAGCTCATGCAGCCGCACGGCGTCGCCTACCGGCCGCTCGCCGTCGATACCGCGGGCGTCTCGCTGTCGCTCGCCTGGCACAAGGACCGCGTGCCGCCGCTGCTCAACGCGTGGCGCGAAGCCGCGCGCACGAACGCGGCGCAACTGATCGCGCGTCATCCGGAATATTTCATCGATACTTCCACGCCGCGTCTGGTCGAAGCCGCGGCCGCCTGAGCGCTCATCGCGGCTCGTTGCATGCTTCCCGCAGCCAGTCGTCGATCTCTTCGCTGTGCTCGCCAAGACGCGGCGCCGCGCTCACCTCGGCTGCGCGCGCGCCGTGAAAGCGCACCGGCGCGCGCATCTGCAAGTAATCCCCTTCCGACGGATGCGTCCTGCGCTCGAAAAAGCCTACCGACGCCAGATGAGGATCGGCGAGCACGCCGTCGAGATCGCGGACCTCCGATGCAGGAATATCGCATTCGGCGAACAGCGTGAGCCAGTAACGCAAAGGCCTGTCCGCCACGATGCGCGCCATTTCCGCGTGCATCCGGTCGAGCGCGTGAAAGCGCTCGCGCGCCGTGCAGAGCCGTTCGCGCGCGAGAAAGTCCGCGTGCCCCGTCACGTCGAAGAAACGCACCCAGCGTTCGTCCGTATAAGGCGCGACCGCGATGTAGCCGTCGAGACACCTGAGCGGCTGGCGCAGCGGATCGAGTTGGCGCGGATAGCCCGCCGGATCGGTCGGCGGGATCAGCGCGCGGCCATAGAGATGCTCCTGCAACAGGAAATGCGTGAAGCACTCGAACATCGGCACTTCGACGGCCTGACCTTGGCCCGTCCGCTCCCGATGCAGCAACGCGCCGAGCACGGCATAGGTCGCGTGCAGGCCGGCGACCTTGTCGGCCATCGCCATCGGCAGATAGCGCGGCGCAGGGTTGCCGTCGGCGCGCGGCAGAAGACTCGCCGCCCCCGATGCAGCCTGGATGATGTCGTCGTAAGCGGGCCGGCCCGCATACGCCCCGCCTTCGCCGAAACCCGTGCAGTGCACATGCACGAGGCGCGGATGCAGCGCGCGGATCGCGTCGTAGCCGAGGCCCAGCCGCTCGATCGCGTCGCGGCGCAGGTTGTGGATGAACACGTCGCAGCGGGCCAGCAGACGCAAGAGCGAAGCCTTGCCGCGCGGCGTCTTCAGGTCCCACACGACGGACCGCTTGCCGCGATTGAGCGTCATGTGCGCCGGCCCCATGCCGCGCGTTTTCGCGGGCCGCCCGACGCGCCTGATCTCGTCGCCCGCGAGTGGTTCGATCTTGATGACGTCCGCGCCCATTTCGGCGAGCGTCGCCGTGCAATACGGGCCGAAGATCACCGACGTCATGTCGAGAATGCGGATGCCGTCGAGAATGGGCGATGCAGCCATGAGTGTGTTTCTCCGCGCCAGCGCTCAGACCGTTTCGTCGAGCGTCAGCAGCAGCTTCAGGTCGAACGAGGGATCGGCGGCCTGCTCGCGCGTCGGACTGATGCGCCGTTGCAAGAGTCGCCGCGCGGCCATGTGTTCGGCTGGCCGGTTGCACGATTCGACGCCCGTCAGCCGATGATGCCGGTAGCGGAACACCGAGAACGCGCCGGATGCGGGGTCGCCGCGCACGACGCTGCTATCGAGCCTGCGCGCGACGCCCGCGATCTGCAGCCGCGCGCCGCCCTGATCGCTCCAGAAGACCGGCGTTTGATCGTAAGGCGTCGAATCGCCGAGCAGCGCGCGGGCCACATGGCGCGCCTGATCGACCGCGTTCTGCACGGATTCGAGGCGCAGCAGATCGCCGCCGTCGAACGCGTACGGAAAAGCCGCGCAATCGCCGATGGCCGAGATCGCCGCATCCGATGTGCGCAGACGCGCGTCGACGATGATGCCGTTGTACACCGACAGCCCGCACGCAACCGCAAGCTCGCTGTTCGGCACCACGCCCGCGGCCACTAGCACGAGATCGGCGTCGAGCCGCGTGCCGTCGGCCAGTTCGACCGCGCAGACGCGATCGTCGCGGCCGACGATGCGCTCGACGCGCGCATCGAATGAAAAGCGGACGCCCGCGGCCTCGTGATGCGCCGCGTACGCCGCCGACATCTCCGCCGAGATCGCGCGCTTCATCACGCGGTCCACGGATTCGACCACATGCACGTCGCGACCTTTCGCGGCCGCGACGCTGGCGACTTCCAGACCGAGGAAGCCGCCGCCGATCACGACCACGCGACGCGCGTCTTCGAGTTGCGTTTTGAGCCGATGCGCATCGGAGAGCGAACGAAGCGACACGATGCCATGCGCCGGCTGCGCCGCGAACGTCAGTGCGCGATTGCGCGATCCGGCCGCGAGCACGAGATGATCGTAGGGCACGACGCGCCCCGACGACAGCGAAAGACGCCTGCGCCGGCGATCGATCGCAGCGACGCGCTCGCCCGCCAGCCGCTCGATGCGCGCATCGTCGAACCAGTGCGGTTCTTCGAGACTCAGGTCGTCCGCCGTCACGTCGCCCGTGATAAAGCTCTTCGACAGCGGCGGCCTCTGATACGGCAGACCCGCTTCGTCGCCGATGAGCCGGATCGCGCCATCGTAGCCTTCGTCGCGCAGGGAAGCCGCGGCCTGCAGCCCGGCCTGCCCCGCGCCGACGATCACGATCGATTCGGGCCGCGCGTTCACTGCTCGCGCTCCGGCGTCGCCGCGTCGTCGTACACCTTCTCGACCTTGATCGCCTTCGACGGGCATTTGCGCGCCGCGCCCAGCACCTTGTCGTAGAGCGCTTCGTCCGGTTCCGTCTGCAACAACTTGACGACGCCGTCCTCGTCGCGCTGATCGAATACATCGGCGCTCGACAGCACACACAGTCCCGCGCCGACGCACACGTCCTGATCGACTGCGACGTGCAATTTGAAGTTTCCGTTTGCCATGCCCTGCTCTCCTTCATCGCTACGATGAGCGCGCTGCGGTTGATTACCAGGTGACGGGCAGGGCTTCGAGACCCTGCACGAAATGATCGCCCTTGCCTTTGATCTCTTCGAGCGGCACGGCGAAACGCAAGCCCGGCATGCGCTCGAAGAGCGTCGCGAACACGACCTGCAACTCGACGCGCGCAAGCGGCTGGCCAAGGCACTGGTGAATGCCGTAGCTGAACGCGACGTGATGATCGGCCTTGCGCGTGATGTCGAAACGCTCCGGCTGCTCGAACGCCGTCGCGTCGTGATTCGCGCCGGAAATCAGCGCGATCACGCCGTCGCCCTTGCGGATCATCTGTCCCGCCACTTCCACGTCTTCCGTCGCGACCCGGAACGCGTTGTAGTGCACGATGGTATGAAAGCGCAGCATTTCCTCGACCGCATTACGCAACAGCGACGGGGTCTCGCGCAGCAGGCGCAACTGGTCCGGGTTGGTCAGAAAGCTGAAGACGCCAAGCGCCATCTGGTTCGCGGTCGTTTCGTGGCCAGCCATCAACAGCAGCTCGGCCATGATGACCAGCTCGCGATGCGACAGATGCCCCGGCCGCACCTGCTCGACGATCAGCCGGCTCAGCAGGTCCGTGCGATTCTCCGCGTCCTTCGCGCGCTCGGTGATGAGCCGGTCGAGATACGACAGAATGCGGTCGGACGCCGCCTTCGGGATCGACGGGTCGACATCGAGCAGCACCTTGAGGCGGCTTTGCTCCTGAAAGAAGCCGTGATCGCACGCGGGCACGTCGAGCAGGCCCGCGATCACTTCCGACGTCAGCGGCAGAAAAAGATCTTCGACCAGATTCGCGGGCGGGCCTTTTTCCAGCAGCTCATCGACGAGCCGGTTGAAGATCGACTCGATGCGCGGGCGCATGTCGCTCACGCGCTTGATCATGAATTCCTTGGTCAGCATGCGGCGAAAGTGGCCGTGCTGCGGCGGGTCCATGCGGATGAACGCCGGCTCGAGATCGAGCACCGCATTGCGCGCCGGCGACAGGCTCGGAAAGCCGCTCACGTGCGGGTCGCCGCTGAAGCGGTTGTCGCCGAGCACGGCGCGCACGTCGTCGTAGCGCGTGAAGAGCCACGCGTCGCGGCCGTCCCACATGCGCACCTTCGCCGCCCCCGGCTGCTGCTGGAAATCGCGGTACTCCGCGGGCGGGACGAACGGACATTGCCGTGGCATCGGGAACGCCGGCTTGCTGAAAGGACATCCAGACATAGCGCCTCCCGTCACATCCATTGAATGATTGAGTTCATGTCGGCGAGCCGCTTACAGACCGCCATTGACGTCGAGCGTCGCGCCGGTCACGTAGCGGGCGTCGTCGCTGACGAGAAAGCCGATCGCCGATGCGATTTCTTCCGGTTCCGCCGCGCGTTGCAGGCCCGAGCCCGCGATGAGCTTGTCGCGGATTTCCTTGGGCACCTTCTCGCCCATCGCGGTATTGATGGTTCCCGGCGACACCGCCGCGACGCGAATGCCATGCGGCCCGAGCGGCTTCGCGAGACTCTTCGTCAGATTGATGACGGCCGCCTTCGAGCCGCCGTAGTCGGTCACGCCGCTGCCCGCCGTCGCGACGATCGACGCGAGATTCACGATCACGCCGCCGCCGCCCGCCTTGACCAGACGCTTCGCCACTTCCTGGCTGAGAAAGAACGGCGCGCGCGCATTGACGCCGTAGGTAAAGTCGTAATCCGTGGGCGAGATATCGAAGAACGTCTTGCCGTGCCAGACACCCGCGTTGTTGATCAGCACGCGGATCGTGCCGTGTTCCTCGTCGATGGCTTCGACGGCCGCGCGAATCTGCGCGATATCGGTCACGTCGCACTTGCGGTAGGCATAGTCGCCCTTGCCCGACTCGGCCACGTCGAGCCCGACGACCTTATAGCCGCGCTCTCTCAGGTTCTTGCAAATGGCTTGTCCCGTCAGGCCGTTCGAGCCCGTAACGACTGCAACGCTGCTGCTCATGTGTCACCTCTTCTCACGATATGGTCTTGAACCGGTTCATCTTCATGCGCGCTCTGAGTCGAGCGGCTCAGGCTCAAGATTCGCGCGCCGGGCGTTGCAGGTCCAATACTGTTTTACGAGATCGTGAGACCGAATTCCTATAGTTGCTATCGTTGCCCCGCCGTCACGCCGACGCTTCAGCGTCGAACGACGATGCCCGCGCGCTCGCGATCCCAGCAGTCGGCCGTGATGCCTTCCGCGCGCAGCCGATACTTCTCGACGCGCTCGCTTGGCGTCTTCGGCAGGCTGTCGCGGAACGCGACGTAGCGTGGAATCGCGAAGTAGGCGAGCCGCGGCTCGCACCAGCGGATGAGATCGGTTTCTGTGAGCAACTCGCCGCGCCTCAGCACGATGACGGCCTTCACGTCGTCTTCGCCCAGGTCCGAAGGCACGCCCACCACGCACGATTCGAGCACGGCCGGATGCGCGCCGATCACGGCCTCGACCTCGAACGACGAGATGTTCTCGCCGCGCCGCCGCAATGCCTGCTTCTTCCTGTCGACGAAGTGGAAGTAGCCGTCGTCGTCCTGGCGCGCGAGATCACCGGTATGAATCCAGAGATTGCGAAACAGTTCGAGCGTCGCGTCGGGGTTCTTGTAGTAGCCGCTCGTGCCGAGAAACGGACGCTGCGGCCTCACGACCAGCTCGCCCGTCTGTCCGCGATTTACTTCGTTATCCAGATCGTCTACGACACGCACATCGTAGCCCGTGATCGCCTTGCCGCATGAACCCGCGCGTCGATCCTCGTATGGATTGACGAGACAACTGCTGCATTCGGTCATGCCGTACAGCTCCAGCAGGCGCGTGTCGAAACGCGCCTCGAACGCATGCCAAAGATGCGGCGGCGCGGCGGCGCCCACCATCAGGCGCAATGGATTGTCGGCATCGAGCGGAGATGGCGCCTGCTTCATCAGAATCGACAGCATCCCGCCGATGAACTTCGCCGACGTGCAGTTCCATCGGCGGCAATCGTCGAGCATGCGGCTCGCCGAGAAGCGTTCGACGAATACGGCCTGCGCATCGGCGAGGATCGCGGGACCGGTCGTGCCGTGCGCGCTCGTGTGAAAGAACGGCAGGCCGGTGTAGAGCACGTCTTCATCGGTGTAGCGCGCATACCGCGCGGCCTGCGACCAGATCTCGTACCAGTAGTGATGGCTGATCAGCACGCCCTTCGAGCGCCCCGTCGTGCCGGATGTATAGGAGATGGTCGATAACTGCCTGAAGTCCACGGACACGCCCGGCGCCGTTTCCGCGCGCGACATCAGTTCGTCGAAGTGCAGCACTTCGCGTCCCGGCCAGCCCGCGAGAGACGGCGTCGTGCCTGCATCGACGACGATCGTGTGATGCAGCTTCGGCAGCCGATCCGCGATCGCGCCGAGCGCTTCGGCATACGCGGGCTCGGCGACGAGCGCGACGCAATCCGCATGGTCGATCTGATACGCGAGGCCTTCGCCTTTCAGCGCGACGTTGATCGGCACGCACACCGCGCCGATCTTGTTCAGGCCGAACCACGCGAGCAGAAACTCGACGCGGTTCGCGAGCATCAGCGCGACCTTGTCGCCGGGTCCAACGCCGAGTGCGCGAAAGCCGTTCGCCGCGCGATTCGACGACGCATTGAGTTCTTCGAAGCTGACGGTCCGGTCCTGAAAGCGGAACACTTCATGATGCGGATGCCTTCGCGCCTTGTCTTCGATGATGTGACCGATCACGCACTCGGTCTGCGCATAGTCGTGCATCGTCCATTCCGACCATCTGCGTTCGGCGCGTTCGAACTTGTCGTCCCACTGACCCATCGTGTCGCTCACTGTGGCTGGTTCATCGTTTGCGCGGCGGGGTCACGCGGAATTTCATCGTCGATGACCCGCATCAGCCCTTCCTGCATCGCCGTGCCGATCCGCCGCCCGTCCTGATACAGCGCGCCCATGCCCAGACCGCGATTGTTCGTGGCGCTCGGCCCGCTCATGTCGTAGTAGAACCACGCATCGGGCCGCGCGGGCGCGTGAAACCACATCGCGTGATCGAGGCTCGCGGAGCGCGTGCGGCCGTCCATCGTGCCGTGGCCGCGCGGGCGCATCGCGGTGGTCATCAGGTCGAGGTCGCACGCATAGGCGAGCACGGCATGACACAGCAGCGGATCATCGCCGCACGGCTCGCGCAAACGGCACCAGAGCCCGTTGACGGGCGCCATCGCGCCGGGATCGAGCCACGGACGCCACATCTCGCTGCGGCGCTCGAAGAGCCGCATGATCGTCGACACATGCGAGCGCCGATGTTCCAGCAGATGCGCCTCGCGCGCGAAGAAATCCGCTTCGGCGGGCATCCGTTCGGGCGGCGGCACGTCCGGCATCGGCGACAGACGCGCGTGATCGCCCTCGGCCGCCTGAAACGACGCCGCGCCGATGAACACCACACGCTCCTCCTGCGTGACCGTCACCCGGCGTGTGCTGAAGCTGCGGCCATCGCGCACCGGCTGCACGTCGAAGCGGATGCGCTTCGTCACGTCGCCGGGGTGCACGAAATAGCCTTGCATCGAATGCAGGCGATGCGACTCGCGCACGGTCTGTCCCATCGCCATGATCGACTGCGCGAGAAGCTGACCGCCGTAGATGCGGCGCACGCCATCGACGAGCGATTCGCCCGTGAACACTTGACGACTCGTCTCGCGCACCCGCAGGATCGCCAGGAGGTCACTCACCATCAGCCGGGAATCGCGACGACGAGGCCATCCAGTTCCGGCGTGATCTCGATCTGACAGCTCAGGCGGCTGTTGCTGCGCGGCACGCCGATGCCTTCGAGCATCTCGCGCTCGATATCGCAGGCTTCGCCGACCGCGCCCATCCACGCATCGTCGACATGCACCTCGCAGGTCGCGCAACTGCACGCGCCGCCGCATTCGGCGACGATGCCCGCGATCATGTTGTCGATGGCGCCCTGCATCACGGAACTGCCGAGCGGCACGTCGACTTCCGTGATCTCGCCGCTCACCTGCACATATTTGACGACTGGCATTGCACACCTCTCTCTGGCTGAATCAATCGGACTGCTTCAATCCGACTGCTGCATGGTTTCGAACAGCGACTTCAATGGATACGCTTCATCGGCAAGACGCGCCGCATCGACCGCGACGCCTTCGGCGATCAGCCGCTTGCTGAGCATGAATTCCTGCGCGCGGTTGACACAATCGGCCGCGACCAGACGGCCGCCCTTCAGATAGAACGCGCTGAAGCTGCGGCCCGCGTCGCGCGCGCCGCGCACGACGACTTCGTCGTAGCCCGCGTTGAGACCCGCAATCTGGAGCTTGATGTCGTATTGGTCGGACCAGAACCACGGCAGCGCGCGATACGGCTTGTCCTTGCCGCACAGCGCGGCGGCGGCGGCCTTCGCCTGCTCGGTCGCGTTGGGCACGGATTCGAGGCGAATGCGCCCGTAGTACGGCGACGGGTGCAGCGTGCAGTCGCCCGCCGCGACGATGTCCGGGTCCGAAGTCCGCGCGCAGGCATCGACGACGATGCCGTTATCGACATCCAGTCCCGCCGCTTCCGCCAGCTCGACGTTCGGCGCCACACCGACGCCGATCACGACGAGACTCGCGGGCAAAGCCGTGCCATCGCGCAGAATGATCCGCTCGACGCGTTCGCCGCCTTCGAAATGATCGACGATCACGCCCGTACGGATATCGACGCCCTCTTCCCGATGCACGCGCTCGAAGAAGTCCGACACCTCCGGCGCGGTCACACGTGCGAGCACGCGCGGCGCCATTTCGAGTACCGTTACATGCATACCGAGACGCCTGAGCACGGCCGCCGTCTCCAGCCCGATGTAACCGCCGCCGACAATTGCGGCATGCCCGCCCGGTTGCACATGCCGCCTGATGCGGTCGATGTCCGCTATGCCGCGCAAATAATGCACGCCTTCGAGCTGCGCGCCGGGAAGCGCAACGGTGCGCACGCGCGTGCCGGTGCACAGCGCGAGCTTGTCATAAGCGAGCGATGCGCCATCGCGCAGCGTCACCGTCTTGCGCTCGCGATCGATCGCGACGACCCGCTCGCCCAGACAGAACTCGATGCCGAGTTTGCCGTAAGCGTCTTCGGCGCGGATCAGCAGATCGTTGCTGCTCTTTTCGCCGAGCAGATACGCTTTCGACAACGGCGGCCGGTGATATGGCAGATGCGGCTCGTCGCCGATCACGACGATGCGCCCTTCCCAGCCTTCCTGCCGAAGACTCGGCGCGAGTTGCGCAGCCGCATGGCTCGCGCCGACGATGATGCAGGTCCGCTCCACGATGTTCTCCTTGCCGTCGCTCATTGCGTCACGGCAGGCCATGCGCCGCCTGCCCGTTTCAGCACTTCCTCGCTGTGCTCGCCGAGCATCGGCGGCGAGCGGTCTATGCGCGTCGGCGTCGCGGAGAAGTTGAGCGGATTGTTGATGATCCTGAACTCGCCGCCCTTCGGATGCGGCAGCGTCTTCAGCAGGTTATCGACGACATGCGGATCGCTGAACACTTCGGGCCACGTGCGCACCGCGCCGTAGATCGCGCCCGCCGCCGACAGCCGCGCTTCCCATGCGTCGAGATCGCGCGTCGCGAAGATCGCGGCGAGCCGTTCGTTGACGAGCTCGCGATTCGCGAGACGCGCCGCCTTCGTGGCGAAGCGTTCATCGGTCTTCAGTTCCGGCGCGTCGAGCGCGTCGCAGAGCACCTGCCAGAACTTGTCGTTGATCGTGATGATCATGATGTCGCGGCCATCGGAGGTCGCGTACGTGTTGTTCGGCACGATGTCCCAGTGCTGGTTGCCCATGCGCGAGGGCGTTTTCGCGGTCAGGTCGAAATAGACGTCGCGCGGCACCTGACTGAAGATGCTGGCATCGAGCATCGACAGATCGACGCGCTGGCCTTCGCCCGTGCGTTCGCGCGCCTGCAACGCGGTGAGCATGCCGATCGCCGCGAGCAGCGCCGTGACGAGATCCGAGAACGGAAAGCCCGTCTTGAGCGGCCCGGATTCCTCGGTGCCCGTGACCTGCATCACGCCCGAGATCGCCTGGATGATCATGTCGAGCGCCGGCCGGTTGCGGTCGCGGCCGTTGCGGTCGAAGCCCGAGATCGAGCAATAGACGAGGCGCGGATTCAGCTCGCGCAGCGCTTCATAACCGATGCCCACGCGCTCCGTGAAACCCGGCCGGAAATTTTCGACCAGCACGTCGGCTTCGGCCGCGAGCGCGCGCGCGGCGGCCTGTCCTTCCTCCGTCTTCAGATCGATCACGATGCCGCGCTTGTTGCGGTTCACGCCGAGAAAGAACGCGCCGTCGCCGTTAAGCGTGGTCTCGCCGGAGCGGCGGAACGGGTCGCCTTCCGGCTGCTCGACCTTGATCACGTCGGCGCCGCAATCGCCCAGCATCATCGTCGCGAACGGGCCCGTCATCATCTGCGTGAAGTCGAGCACTTTCAGGCCTTGCAGCGCCGTCCTCATGCTTTTTCCTTTTCGGTGTAGAACGCTTCGCGCTCGTGATTCGATGCGCGCACGCCCTTGTCGCGCCGCTGCTTCATGAAGTTGTATTCGTCGGGCTCGTAGCGCACGTTGGTGGCGAGCGCGTGCAGAACGTGACCGTATGAGAATTGCGCGTCGATGCCGAGCGCGTTCATCGCCAGATTCGTGGCGGCCTTGCCCATCACGATGCCGTCGCGCGGCAGCCGCACGATGCGTTCCGCCCATTCCTCGCCCGCGTCTTCCAGCGATGCGCGCGGCACGACCTTGTTGACGAGGCCGTTGGCGAGACAGGTCTGCGCGTCCCAGACGTCGGCCATCAGCAGTAATTCGCGCGCCTTGCGCGGACCGAGCGTCATCATTTCCCAGGCGGCGAAGTAGGCCGCGCCGGAGAGCCCGAGCTTCTGCTCCGGATGTCCCATCTTCGCGGTATCGGCCGCGATGACGAGATCCGATGCTTCGGCCAGATACAAACCGCCGCCGAGGCAATAGCCCTTCACCAGCGACAGCGTCGGCTTGAGAAACTTGAAAATCCGCTCGAAGCGTTCGATGTAGCGCTTGTCGTGCAACAGGCGGGCGCGCTGGCTCGGCTTGCGCGGACGGCCCTTGTCGTCGTAAGTGGTTGCGCCGTATTCGGTGCCGACCTCCGCCAGATCGTGACCGGTGCTGAAGTCGTCGCCCGCGCCTTGCAGCACGACCACGCGCACGTCGTCGTCGGCTTCCGCGCGGTCGTAGCCGTCCATGAGCTGATCGAGCATGGCGCTCGTCATCGCGTTCTTCTTCTCCGGGCGATTGATGGTGATGTAAGCCCGGCCATCCTTCGCGACATAGTCGATGCTGCCTGTCATGCGTGTTCTCCTGTGCTTGATGGCGCGCGTCAGTTGTTCAGGTTGATCGCGACCGCTTTGACTTCGGTGTAGAGCTCGATGGCCTCGAAGCCGCGCTCGCGGCCCCAGCCCGATTGCTTGTAGCCGCCATAGGGCAAGGTCGCGTCGGGCGACGACAGCGCATTCACATTGACGATGCCCGCCTGCATGCGCCGCGCCATCTTGTGCGCGCGGCCGATGTCCTTCGTCCAGATGCTGGCCGCGAGCCCGTAGGTGGACGCGTTCGCGGTCGCGGCGATGCGGTCGAGGTCGTCGTCATCGAAGGACATCGCGCACAGCACCGGCCCGAAGATTTCTTCGTCATGCACCTTCATGCCGGGCTTCACGCCGGTCAGCACGGTCGGCTGCACGAAGAAGCCGCGCTCGCCCGACGTGCCGCCGCCCGCGTACAGCGTCGCGCCTTCTTCCTGTCCGCTATGGATGTAGCCGGCCACGCGATCGAGCTGGCGTCGCGAGATGACGGGGCCCATGTCCGTGCCCGCGTCGAGGCCGTGGCCCATCTTCATGTTGTTGGCGCGCTTCGCGATGAGTTCCAGCAGCGGCTCGAACGCGCGCTCGTGGACATAGAGCCGCGAGCCCGCCGCGCAGATCTGCCCGGCGTGAAAGAAGATCGACGAGCACACGCCCGCCGCGGCGGCTTCCAGGTTCGCATCGGGAAAGACGATCACGGGCGACTTGCCGCCCAGTTCCAGCGAGACGCGCTTGAGATTGCCGCTCGCCGCCTGCAGGATGCGCCGCCCCGTTTCGCCCGAGCCCGTGAACGCGACCTTGTCGACGCCCGGATGCGCGGCCATCGCAGCGCCGACCGGATTGCCGAAGCCCGTCACGATGTTCAGCACGCCCGGCGGAATGCCCGCTTCCAGCGCGAGTTCGCCGAGCCTGAGCGCGGTCAGCGGCGTCTGCTCCGACGGCTTCATGACGACCGTGCAACCCGCCGCGAGCGCGGGCGCGATCTTCCACATCGCCATGTTGAGCGGGAAATTCCACGGGATGATCTGCCCGACCACGCCCACTGGCTCGCGCATCGTGTACGCGTGCCACTCGCCCGCGAGCGACACGTTCGGCGTCTCGCCGCCCATCTTCGTCGTCCAGCCGGCCATGTAGCGCAGCATTTCGGCGATGCCCGCCACGTCGCCGTTGCGGCAGAACGGCAGCGGCTTGCCGCTGTTGATACATTCGAGTTGCGCGAGCCCGTCGCCGTGCGCTTCGATCAGATCGGCGAAGCGCAGCATCATGCGCGTGCGTTCCGAAGGCGTGACCTTGCGCCACGGCCCTTCGAACGCGCGGCGGGCCGCCTCGACCGCGCGATCGACGTCGCCGGCTGTCGCTTCGTCGACCGTGGCGATCACGTCGCCGGTCGCGGGATCGAGGATATCGGTGCGCCTGCCGCCATCGGAGGCGATCATGCGGCCGTCGATCAGCAGCCGATGTTCACGCGAAAGAAAGTCGCGCGCCGCCTCGCCCAGCGCCGGATGAAAACTCGTCGTCATGTCTGTGTCCTTCATGGTCAATGTCGTGGTCGCGCGTCACTTGCCGAGCAACTGCCGCGCGATGATCAGCCGGTGAATCTCATTGGTGCCTTCGAGAATCTGGTTCAGCTTCGCGTCGCGCATGAAGCGCTCGACGGGATATTCGGTCGAGTAGCCGTACGAGCCGTGCACCTGCACGGCTTCCAGCGCGGCTTCCATCGCGACGTCGGTGACATAGCACTTCGCCATCGACGAAAGCAGCGTGAGGCGGCTCGTGTCGCCCGCATCGATTTCCTGCGTGCTCGTGTAGAGCAGCGTGCGTGCGGCCTCGATCTTCATCGCCATGTCGGCGAGCTTGAACTGGATCGCCTGAAAGTCGCCGATGCGCTTGCCGAACTGGCGGCGGTCCTTCGCGTATTGCACGGATTCGTCGAGCGCGGCCTGTGCGAGTCCGAGCGACGACGCCGCAACCGATGGACGGTTCAGGTCGAGAATCCGCATGCATGCCTTGAAGCCCTGGCCTTCCTCGCCGAGCAGGCAATCGGCATCGACGCGCATGCTCTCGAAGAACACCTGGTAGCTCGGCGAGCCGTGACGGCCCATCTTCACTTCCTTGCGGCCGACCTTGAGGCCGGGCGTCTTCGTATCGACGAGAAACACGCTGATGCCGTCATGCCCGCGTCCTTCCGACGTGCGCGCGAACACGAGCATGAAGTGCGCTTGTGCGGCCCACGTGATCCAGCTTTTCTGCCCGTCGATCACATATGAAGCGCCGTCGCGGCGGGCCGTCGTGCGGATCGCGGAGACATCGGAACCGGCTTCCGGCTCCGTGATCGCCACCGACGAAATCGTGCGGCCCTTCGCGGCTTCCGGCAGATAGCGCGCCTTCTGCGCGTCGGTGCCGAAATGCAGCAGCGGCAGAATGAGGCCGATCGAGTTGTTCGCGCACAGCGTCGACGCCGCGAGCGACACCCGGCCGATCTCCTCCTTCGCGATGCACACCGAGGTCAGATCGCCGCCCGGGCCGCCGTATTCCTCCGGCACCCACATCTGCAAGAGGCCGAGATCGCCGAACACTTCGACGAGCGCCTCCGGAAAGTCGCGCGTCTCTTCCATTTCCGCGACGAGCGGGCGGACCCGTTCGTCCGCGACTCTGCGCACCATGTCGCGCAGCATCTCCTGTTCTTCGCTGAACTTCACCTTGTTCTCCTCGTATGCGCCGCGTCAGGGCAGCGTCACGTCGCGAAAGCCGAGCGCGCGCATCGCGGGCTCGTCGCTGACGCGAATCAGTTGCGCCTGTTCGGACAGGCTCTCGATCGTGAATGCATGCCAGCAGGGAATGGCGATCACGTCGCCGCGCGTCAGTTCGAGCGCGCCGAGCGGCTCGACCGTCACCCGCACCTGGCCGGATAGCACCGTGTACAGGTTGTTGTCGATGCGCGCACGCTGTGCGTGCGGTTCGCCATACGCCAGGCCGACCGACTGCACGCCGATGGTCTTCAGGCAAGCCGTGTCGAGATCGAACACGCCGTGCTCGCGCGCGCCGCGCTCCAGATCGGCGCGCTTGTGACGCATCGGCGAATACGGCTCGCGCGACGTCACGGGTTCGTTGCGCTGCGGGTGATCCTCGAAGAACATGCATTCGAGGTTCTGCACGAGCGGCACATCGAGAAAGTCGATCCAGAAAGCGGGCTCGTCGCCGAAATTGCTGTGGCCGTGCCAGTGCCACGACGGCGTGAGCACCACATCGCCCGGCGCGACGTCGATCTGCACGCCGTTGACGATCGTGAAGGTCTCTTTGCCCGCGTCGAGAATCAGGCGCAGCGCGTTAGGCGAATGCCGGTGCGAGCGCGCGGTTTCGCCGGGCAGCACGAGCTGATACGCAGCCACCAGATTGCGGCAGGTCGGATAGATGTTGCCGTCGATGGGATCGACCATGATCAGATTGCGCCGCTCCGCCTGTTCCGGCGACACGAAGGCGCACGCGGCGTCGAGCGCGGCGCGCGCATCGGCGTAGCGCCACACGGCGGGCACGAAGCGCGGGCGGGGCACAGGCCACATCTGCGGCGCTTTCTTGGCCCAGCCCGGCGACAGCGCGCGGGCCTGCAAGTCATCGAAGTAGGCTTCAGGCGCGGCGGGCGCCTCTGTGACGGTGTGCGACATCGCTGTTCCCTGTTCGTTTGTCTGCTTGCGAGGCGGTGCGCGTCACACCGCGAGACCGGCTTTCGCTTCGTCCCACACGGCGTGCGCGCCGAGCTCGCCCTGACGCACCGCGAGCTTCATCGAGCCGATACCGTCGATGACGATCTCCAGCACGTCGCCGTCCTCGACCGGTCCGACGCCCGCCGGCGTGCCGCTCGCGATGATGTCGCCCGGCTCCAGCGTCATCACGGCCGAGGACATCGCGATCATCTCGGGAATGTCGACGATCAGATTGCGCGTCGAAGCGGACTGACGCTCCTCGCCGTTCACGAAGAGGCGCATTCCGATGTCGCCGAAGTCGGCGATTTCATCGGCGGTCGTGATCCACGGTCCGGTCGGGCAGAAGGTATCGAAGGACTTGCGCATCACGCGCTCCTCCTTGCCGCGCACGACCATGTCGAGCAGGCAGGTGAAGCCGAACACGTAGTCGCGGGCTTCGGCGCGCGACGCGCCGCGCCCCCGCTTGCCGATGACGATGCCGAGCTCGCATTCGTGATGAATCTCGCGGCCCACGAGCGGCGGCAGCACGATGTCGTCGGCGGGACCGCTCAGGCTCGAATTCGCCTTCAGGAAAAAGCCCTGGCCGCTCGCCTTGTAGGTCGAGATCACGCCGCTGCCCGCGCCGTGCTTCATCTCGTCGATATGCGCGTGATAGTTCGCCGGAAACGCGATGACCTTGTTGGGCCACTGCACGGGCGCTTCGAGATGCACGCCGGCGAGCGGCCTGCTTATCGGCCCGCCTTCGCGCCGCGTCAGCGCATCGCGCAGCGCGGGGCCGTGCGTGTGCCAGCCGGCGATCAGGCGCACCATGCCGACGGGCGGCCACGCGCCCGGCTCCGCGCCCGCGAGATCGGTGACATCGATGACACGCTCGCCATCCACGATGCCGATGCGGCCCTGGTCGAAAGTGACGAGTTTCATCGCGTGACCACCTCTTCGGTGACGGCGGCTTCGGGCCTGACGGGATACACGCCGCGAATCACGTTGATCAGCGCTTCGGCGTCTTCGGGCGCAGCATCGGCACGCCATGCCACGTGGCCGTCCGGCCGCACGAGCACCAGCGCGCGTTCGTAGGCGGCGCGCGCCGCGTCGTTGCCGATATCGACGACCGTGAACGGCACGCCCGCGCGTTGTGCCGCGTCGCGCAGCACGTCCACGTCGAGCGATGCGTCGAAGCGCAGCAGCACGAAAGCCTGGCCGAAGAGATCGAGCGTCGAGCGGCCGGGCGCAAGCCATACGTGCGGCGCGCGATGGCCGGGACGCGAAGTCTGCGCGTAGGCGCTGACCGTGTCTTCCGGCTCCGGCGTGCCATCGGGCACGACGATCGACGAGCCTTCGTAGCGAAAGCCCAGATGAATGCCGATGGTGTACCACTCGCGCTTCATCATCGCCGTGTAGGCGTCGCCGAACACGCGGCGCGCTTCGTCGCCCGCTGCGCCCGGCTCGAAGACCGCCGGGCTCAGATTCTTGCGCGGCGTGAGCATGAGCTTGAGATTGCTGGTCGCCTCGTTGACGTTGCGGATCGCGACGGGGCGGCGCTCGAATTCATAGGTGTCGAGCAGATGCGCGCCGCCCCAGCCCTCGACCATCGCCTGCAGCTTCCAGCCGAGATCGACGGCGTCCTGAATGCCCATGTTCATGCCGAAGCCGCCTGTCGGCGAAGTCAGATGCGCGGCGTCGCCCGCGATCTTCACGCGCGCCGTGCCGTAGTTGTCGGCGACGAGCTGGCGACGGATCCACGGCATCACCGAGATGACGCGGAACTCGACATCGTCGCGGCCCACGGCGCGCCGGAACGCCGCCGCGACATCGTCTTCCGAGAGCGTGCGCATCTCGCCGTCGCCGACGATCGAAAAGCGCCACCAGTCGCGTCCGTTGATCGCGACCACGGTGCTCCAGGTGCCTTCCGGCCCGATGAAGATATATCGGTAGCCGGGCTTCTTGTCGTGCAGCGCCTCGAGCCCCTTGCATTCGATGATCGCGTTGGTCGTGTAGGTCAGCGCGGGCGCGCCCGTCATGCGGATGCCGAGCTTCTCCTTCACACGGCTCGCGCCGCCGTCGCAACCGACGACATACAGGCAATCGATCGTCTCTTCCTTGCCCGACGCCAGATCGCGCACGGTCACCGTGACGCCGTCCTCGCGTTCTTCGTGCGACACGTATTCGGTGGAATAGCGGACCTGCACTTTGCCGGTCCTCTTCGCGAAGCGCGTCAGGACCGGATCGAAGAAGTTCTGCGGGCAACGTTCGCGCTTTTGCGGGCTCTGCTCGGGGCGCGCCTCGTCGCGCACGCTCGGGAACGGCTCGCGGCCGAATTCATAGCCGCCCGCGAGCTGCGACACCCATGCGTAGTCCTGCGGATAGTCTCGGTTGTAGCCCGCGTTCTCGACATCGCCGACGATGCCCCAGCGGCGGCAGAACTCCATCGTGCGGATGCCGACCATGTCCATCTTCGGCTGAAACACGGTGCCGTCACCGCGCTCGATCAGCACGCAGGGAATGCCGCGCCAGCCGAGATCGCCCGCAAGGGAGAGGCCGATCGGCCCCGCGCCGACAATGACGACCGGGACGCGCCCGTTCGTTTCGATTTGCGCCATAGCTGAATGCTCCATCATGCTCCACGTATCGTTAGGACCTACGTCGCGCCGCCCTGTCTTCAGGCAGCGGCGCCTCGATGTGAAGCCACTCTAGCAAGCACCCCCGCGCCCCGACCAATACTGTTTGCAGAGGAATTCAGAGGATTTCCCTCTGGTTCGCACGCAAGGTTCTTCCTCTCAATGGATCGGAAAAACGTATTGGTTTCAGGGCGATATGCATGGCTATCCTGTGAAGCAGCCGATGGGCCGACGCGCCCCGGCAGCCGACAAAAGACAAGATCAGGAGACACGACGCCATGCCCGCCCATCGCACCGATTAGTCGCTTCCCGCGACGGTTCTTCAACGAGACCGGCCTGCCCGCGAATCCGGGCGCATGGCCGTCGATCCGCATACGCGCCGTGTCCAATCGCGCCCCGGCGCCGCATTTCAAAGGTTCGCCATGACCACCCATGAACGTCCGTGGTACCGCTGGTATGTGCTGTTCATCCTGACGCTGATCTACGCGTTCAGTTACGTCGACCGACAGATCGTGACCATCCTCGCGCCCTATCTGAAGCAAGACCTGGGCGTGTCCGACGCGCAGCTCGGCCTGCTCTACGGCACGTCGTTCGCGCTTTTCTACTGCGTGTTCGGCATTCCGCTCGCCCGTCTCGCCGATGGCTGGAGCCGCGTGCGCACGCTGGCGCTCGGACTGTCGTTCTGGTCGCTGATGACGGCGCTCTCCGGGCTCTCGCGCAATTTCGTGCAGCTCGGCACGGCGCGCATCGGCGTGGGCATCGGCGAGGCGAGCGCCACGCCCGCCGCCGTCTCGCTGCTCGGCGACTACTTCGAGCGCGCCCGGCGCGGCACGGTGCTCTCGCTCTATTCCGTCGGCGTGTATGTGGGCGCAGGCGCATCGCTCGCGATCGGCGGCTCGATCGTGTCGGCATGGGAGCACGCCTTCGCGAACGGCAATGCGCCGCTCGGGCTGACGGGCTGGCAGGCGTCGTTCATCGGCGTGGGCGTGCCCGGCATGCTGTTCGCGCTGATCGTGATGCTGACGGTGCGCGAGCCGGTGCGCGGCCGGCTCGACACGGTTCCGGCAAGAAAAGACCCGCATCCTTTCGCGAGCGCGCTGCGCGATCTCGGCGCGATGATCCCGCCGTGGAGCTGGCTGCGCCTGCAGGCCCTGGGCGCGCCGCGCCGCGAGTATTCGCGCAATGTCGTCTATCTGCTCATTTCCGTCGCGCTCGTGATCGTGGCCACTTGGGGCACCAATCAGGTGTTGTCCGCGGGCCGCAAGGCCGTGATCGCGACGGTCGGCGGTTTCGACATCACCAGCAATCTCGTGCAGTGGATCGCCATCGCGGTGGCGTTCTATGTGTGCTCCAACTGGTATCAGGCGACGCGTCTCGGCGATGCCTACGCGCACCGTCTCATCACCGGATCGCGCACTTTCGCGGCCGTCACCGTCGCGGGCGCGTTCCTCGCCTTCGCGATGAACGCCGTCAACGCCTTCGTGTTCGTCTACGCGAGCCGCACGCTCGGCCTGACCGCGCACGCCGGTCTGCACCTCGGCATCATCGCGATCATCGCGGGCGGCACGGGCATCAGCGTAAGCGGCTATCTGTGCGACTGGGCCAAGCGCAGGCACGCATTCGGCCGCCTCTACT
Organism: Caballeronia arvi; assembly: GCF_001544695.2. GTDB lineage: Bacteria > Pseudomonadota > Gammaproteobacteria > Burkholderiales > Burkholderiaceae > Caballeronia > Caballeronia arvi. The sequence goes on along the minus strand of NZ_FCOM02000014.1, from coordinate 55,574 downwards.
TCGTCTGCGTGACGGCGACCGCCTTCAGCGCGGCGAGCGTCGTGCAGTACCTCACGCACAGCGTCACGGTGTTCTATTGCGCGTATGCCGTCGCGACCTTCTTCGTGCCGATGTGGTTCGGCCCGCTTCAGGCGACCACGCAGGATCTCGTGATTCCGCGCTTGCGCGGCACGGCGTTCGCCGCATTTTCGCTCGGACCGAACATCTTCGGCCTGGGTCTCGGGCCGTATTTCGTCGGTCTCGTGAGCGACGCATCCGGCGATCTGCGGCTTGCGATTCTTCTCGCGATCGGCGTGCTGCCGGTGTCGATCGGCGCGCTGCTGTTCGCAACCCGCTCGCTCTCGCAGGGCGAAGCCGACGCGCATGCGGAACTCGAACGCTTCAACGCCGAAACGCGCGAGGACGGTTACGTGGAAGTCAGTGGTCCGCAGCTCACGCACTAGCGGTGCGTGCCCGCAATTTTTCAATCAGGAATCAGGCAATGAGGTCGTCAGCATGAAGGTATTGGTTACGGTCAAGCGCGTCGTCGATCACAACGTGAAGGTGCGCGTCAAATCGGATCACAGCGGCGTGGAGCTCGACAACGTGAAGATGTCGATCAATCCGTTCTGTGAAATCGCCGTGGAAGAAGCCGTGCGTCTGAAGGAAAGAGGCGTCGCGACGGAAGTCGTCGCCGTATCGGTCGGGCCCGCCGCCGCGCAGGAGCAGTTGCGCGCGGCGCTCGCCATCGGCGCGGATCGCGCGATTCTGGTCGAAACGTCAGAAACGCCCGGCGCGCTCGCCGTCGCGAAGCTGCTGAAGGCCGTCGTCGAACGGGAAGACCCGCAGCTCGTGCTGCTCGGCAAGCAGGCGATCGACAGCGACAACAACCAGACCGGACAGATGCTCGCCGCGTTGCTCGACTGGCCGCAGGGCACGTTCGCCTCGGCCGTGGACATCGCGGCGCAGCGTGCGGCCGTGACGCGCGAAGTGGACGGCGGGCTGCAGACGGTATCGCTGCGCCTGCCCGCTGTCGTCACCGTCGATCTGCGCCTGAACGAGCCGCGCTACACGACGCTGCCCAGCATCATGAAAGCGAAGAAGAAGCCGCTCGACACGCTCGCCGCGAGCGCGCTCGGCGTATCAATCGAGACATCGCTCAGGACTTTGCGGGTCGAGCCGCCTGCGGAGCGCAAGGGCGGCGTCAAGGTGGAATCCGTCGCGCAACTCGTCGATAAACTCAAAACCGAAGCGAAGGTGATCTGATGGCCATACTCGTCATCGCGGAACATACGAACGGCACGCTCGGCGCGGCCACGCTGAACACGCTTGCCGCGGCTCGCGCGATCGGCGGCGACGTCACGCTGCTCGTGGCCGGACACGATGTGCAGGACGTGGCGCGTCAGGCGGCCTGCATCGCGGATGTGAAAACGGTGCTCGTCGCCGATCACGCCGCCCATGCGCATCAGTTGCCGGAGAACGTCGCGCCGCTCGTCGTATCGCTGGCGGCGGACTTCAGCCACATCCTGTGCGCGGCCAGTTCGCACGGCAAGAACGTGCTGCCGCGCATCGCGGCGCTGCTCGACACGGACCCCGTTTCCGACATCATCGCCGTGCTCTCCGCCGATACGTTCAAGCGCCCTGTCCATGCGGGCAACGCGATCGCCACGGTGCAGTCGTCGGCGGCGATCAAGTGCGCGACCGTGCGGCCGACCGCCTTCGCGCCCGTCGATGCAGGCGGCGGCCATGCCGATATCGTGCCCGTCGCGACGGCGATCGATAGCGGCATGTCCGTGTTCGTCGACGAGAAGCTGGCGCGCTCAGATCGCCCCGATCTGGGCGCTGCCGGGATCGTCGTCAGCGGCGGGCGCGGCATGCGCAGCGCGGAACAGTTCGAGCTGCTCTACCCGCTCGCTGACAGGCTCGGCGCGGCGGTGGGCGCGTCGCGCGCGGCCGTCGATGCGGGCTTCGCGCCGAACGATCTGCAGGTCGGACAAACGGGCAAGATCGTCGCGCCGCAACTGTATGTCGCCGTCGGCATTTCAGGCGCGATTCAGCATCTTGCCGGCATGAAGGATTCGAAGGTGATCGTCGCCATCAACAAGGACGCCGATGCGCCGATCTTCCAGGTCGCGGACTACGGCCTCGTCGGCGATCTGTTCGAGGCGCTGCCGCAACTGCAGGCCGCGCTCTGACACGCACGCGTTCATTGTCAATTCAGGATTCCAAAACATGACCACGCTCACACAGACACTCGCCGATTTCACGGTAGAAACGCGCTTCGAAGACCTTCCTTCGTCCGTCGTGCACGAAACGAAACGCCTGCTGCTCGATACGGTCGGCTGCGCGCTCGGCGCGGTCGATACGCCGAGCGGAAAAATCGCGCTCGACTATGTCGATATCCTCGGCGGCGCGCCGCACGCAAGCGTTGTCGGCTCGTCGCGGCGCAGTTCGGCGACGGCAGCGGCTTACGCCAACGCGCGCCTCGCCAATGTGCTCGACGCCGACGACACCTTCCCCACGTCGACGCACTTTGGCAATGCCACTGTCTTCTCCGCGCTGGCGCTGGCGGAACTCGACAGGAAGAGCGGCCGCGATCTGCTCGGCGCGATCGCCGTCGGCTTCGATGTGGGCGCGCGCATCGGCAGCTGGATGGGCGCGCCGATGCAGATCGAAAACGGCAAGGTGATCGGCTGGAACGAGCTCGGCGGTCCCGCCGCGACGATCACGTGGGCGGCCATCGGCGCATCGGCGCATATCGCGCGTCTCGACGGCGGCCAGGCCAATCACGCGTTCGGCATCGGCGGCAGCAATTCGCCGCAGCCGACCTTGCGCAAGTGGGCGGAATCCGTCGAGCAGCCGATGTACAAATATGCCGATGCGGGCTGGTGCGCGGAGATCGGCGTGTCGTCGGCTTTGCTCGCGCGGCTCGGCAGCACGGGCTTCAAAGACATCCTCGACGGCGAGAACGCCTTCTGGAAGTTCTACGGCTCGCCGGGCCACGACGATCACGCGCTCCTCGCCGGTCTCGGCGACGACTGGCAGATTCTCAACACGACGTATAAACCGTGGCCCTGCTGCCGCTGGATTCATCATCCGCTGACCGCGTTCGCACAACTGTTGGAACGGCATGCGCTGCGGCCCGATGAAATCACGCGCGTCGTGGTGCGGGCGAATCCGTTCGCTCTCACGCCGATTTTCCGCGAGCAGCGGCCGGGCGACTGGTTGAGCGCCGAGTTCAGCCACGCGCATGCGCTCGCGGCGCTGGTGCATGCGATTCCGCCGGGTCCGCGCTGGTACGACGCGACGACCATGAACGATCCGCGCATCGCGGCGTTTCGCGAGCGCGTGACGGTCACGGCGGAACCGTCGTCGTCGAACATCGCGGAATGGATGACGGGCGGGCAATGGCGCGGCGTGCCCGGTGGCGTCGATATCCACGCGCGCGGCACGGTGTTCAGCGCAACCGCCGACAACGCGACGGGCGACCCGTGGACGCCGGCAACCCATTTCTCCGATGCGCAGATCCGGCGCAAGTTCGGCGTGATGACCGGTCTCGATGCCGACGGCGACGGCCCGGAAGAACTTCGGCACGCGGCGCGCGACGTGGCCGACATCGTCATGTCGCTCGACGAACATCCGGTCGAACGGTTGACCGCGAGCCTCGACGCGCTGTCCCGCTCGATGCGCGCGCAGGGCGTGGCGGCGTAAAGCGCGGGCATCACCACGCGTTCAGGCAGGGACGCGACCGCTGAGGCGGATAGACTTGCCACGAGCCGTCGTCGTGGCGGAAGAACAGCATCGAGAGGTCGCGCGATGCGCGGCTTATCTCGATGCGCACGCAGCGGTGCGAGCCGGCTTCGTTGCGCGCGAGGCGCACGACGCGCGCGGGAGCCGCAAGGTAGGGGGCAAGCCACTTCTCGACCAGCCCATGCAACGTCATCGACCTATCGTTCATTTCCCGGCTCCGCGGACCACGCTTTAATTGGTCCAATGACCAAATACTAGTGGTCAGTTGACCAATTAACAAGGAAAGCATGACTACTTGTTTACCACTACTTAGCTGGCTATCCGCCCGTATCGAGGTATAAGATTCCAGCAGTTGGTCAGCAGACTAATACTTATAGGTCAGCTGAACCTCCCTGCGAAATCGAACCTCGTGAAAAGGGGCGGGACGAACGATGGAAAATCTGACGATTGCGCTGTCCGGCGTCGCGGAGACGGCGAAGAAGGGAATGGTCCGGGGGAATCGCGAAACGCGCATCCCAGAAATTCTCGAAGCGGCGATCAACGTTTTCGCGTCGGCGGGGAATAGCGGGTTCACGCAGCGGGCCGTCGCGGCGGCCGCGAATATTCGTCTCGCTACGCTGCAGCATTATTTCGGCAGCCGCGATGTGCTGCTCAAGGCGACCATCGAGGCACTCGCGCAGCGCTATCTGCGCCGCTTCAACGAACTGGGCGAGGACACCCGGCTCACGCCTGAAGCGCGCCTTCATGCCGTGCTCGACGAAACCTTCAACGCGCTGAACCGGTCGAGCAATCTGCTCAGTCCGTTCGCTCTCGAATGCTGGTGTCTCGCCGAACACCATCCCGCGATGCGCGAGGTGATGGAGGATGTGAGCGTGAAATACCAGACGCTGTTCAGCTCACTCGTATCGCAGATCAATCCTGATTTGCCGACGCAGGAATGCCGCATTCGAGGCGCACTGATTTACTCGCACTGGCAAGGCCTGATCGTTTTTCTGCGGCGCTCGGGAAGTCATGCTCCGGATCTGCCCGCATTCCGCAAGGCGACCGGCGTGCTGTGGAACGCGCTCGGCAAGACGACTTCGTGAGTCGCTGATATTCGATGATAGTTAGCATATCTATCGATAATGCGCCAGGAACCGACCGAACATCCCCGACGCTCAGAACGGACTGATCCCCGACATTCCCCCGTCGACCGCGAGATCGGCACCCGTCATATACCGCGACGCATCGGACGCGAGAAATAGAATCGCCGCGGCGATTTCGGCTGGCTCGGCGGGCCGCTTCATCGGAATCACGTTCGACCATTGCATCAGTTGCGCTTCGGACATGCCCAGCGATTCGAAGATCGGCGTGTTGGCCACGCCCGGTGAAATGCTGTTGACGCGTATGTCGAAGCCGATGAACTCCGCCGCAAAGCACTTCGCCAGCGAAACCACCGCCGCCTTCGACGCGCAATAAGCAGAGAAATTTTTCGTGCCCTGATTCGCCGCAAGCGACGCAACCAGAATGATCGATGCGGGCCGCGCGAGAAACGGAAGGGCTTCGCGCACCGTCGCATACACGCCGCCGACGTTGACGCTGAGGACGTCGGAAAACTCCGCGAGCGAGGTCTCGGGCACGGGCGTCTGCCGCGACACGCCCGCGTTGGCGACCACGATGCCGACATCGCACTGAAAGTGATCGACGGCGGTCTGATACAGCCGCTGCATGTCGTCCTGGCTCGCGGCGTCCGCGACGACGGGCAGCGCACGATCGCCCAGCATCTGCGCGGCCCGTTGCAGTTTTTCCTCGTTGCGCCCGCTGATCACCACGCGCGCGCCTTCGGCAACGAACCGCTCGGCGGCGGCGAAGCCGATGCCGCTGCTTCCGCCCGTCACGACTGCCAAGGCATTCTTCGACAGCATCGTCTCATCCTCGCAAGTTGATGACCAATGCGCGGCCCGCTCGCAGCGCGCGCGTCGAATGGCCGGTGCCGTGCAGATCGCCTGCCAGGAAAACCGCGCCCGCAGGAAAACGCTGCGCTGCGTCACCGCCTTGCACGGTGATTTCGAGTTCCCCTTCCAGCATCACGACGTATTGCCGCGACGGCGGATTATGCCAACCGAGAAAGTAGTCGCCGTCGAACTCGTGCACGAGCACGCTTTCGCACGGCTGCGGCGAAGACAGCATGACGGCGACGCCGTTGAACAGCACGGGATTTGCCTCGAACGCGGAGAGCCGCCTGAACTTCGAGTGTCCGTCGAGGCTGGTGTAGATCTCGGTGCAGTCCATCGCTTCTCCTTTGGTCGGACGAAAGGACACAGCGAGCAGATTGTTGAATGCGCGAGTAATTGAGTCTAGGACACGATTTCGCGCAATGCATCTCGATGATTGACTCGTCGCGTCACGGCAGCTCGCCGTCTTCGTCTCCCGACGCATCGACGCGTTCGAAGATGGCGCCGCGCGGCGCCGGAGGTTCGGCGATCGGCGCATAGGCAAGTTTGCGAGCTTCCCGCGCTCCGATGCCGAAGGCGCGCATGAGCGCGTACATCGACTGCTCGGCGTAGTCGACTGGCGCGTCGTCAGATAGCAGCGTGTCGATGCCGTACATGATCGAGCCGAGCGCAATATCGCGTGCGACGACCACGTCCGCTACGTCGAAGCGACCCGCATCCAGAGCCATCTGCAGATCTCGAACAAGGTATTCGTCGAGCAGGCGGCCTCGCGAACCCCGCTTCGTGCCCACCCGCGTGATGAACGCGCCCCACAGCGGATAGCGCGCCGCCATGCCCATATAGAGGCGCGAACCCACCACCACGCGCTGTGCCGGATCATCGATTGCGCGCACGAGTGGGTCGATGACCGCGAGCACTTCATCGCTGCTTTCGCCGGCCACCGCTGACAGCAGTTCCGCCGTCGTGCGGAAGTAGTTATAGAACGTCCCGCGCGCCACGCCCGCCGCCGCGATGAAATCGTCGATCGTCGGCGCGTCCGCGCCCTTCTCCGCAAAAACGCTCAGCGCGCTTTCGATCAGACGAATGCGCGTCTTCTCGCGTCGCAATGCGCCCACGCGGGTTCGATGATTCTCGATCGAATCTGTCGCTTCCATTGACTATCCCTTTGATCTGGCTTGATTTTAGCAGCGCATGCCGCCTGCGGGTTTGTCCTATGTCGATTCATATTGACGATATTGTCATTTTGCTTAAAATTAGAAATGACAAATTCGTCAATTCGATAAGCACTCAGCCCTGAGGCAAGTCGCCTCGGGTGAACAGGAGGCAATATGCGGTTCGTCAGTTTCGAAATGAATGGCAAGGCAACCCTCGGGGTTCGCGACGGAGATCATGTGCGCGTCATCGGCGACGAGCCGCTGGAGTCGCTGCTCGCTCGCGGCGTTTGTCTCGATGAGTACGCGAAGACTCACGCGACCGAGGACAAAGTGCCTGCCGCCGGCCTGAAGTTCCTTCCGCCGCTGCAAAAGCCGCCGAAGATCGTTTGCGTGGGTCTGAACTACGCCGATCACACGAAGGAAAGCAAGTACGAACAACCCGATTACCCGACGCTTTTCCTGCGCGTGAACACCAGTCTCATCGCACACGAGCAGCCGATGATTCGTCCGGGCGTGACCGATTGCGAAGGGCTCGACTACGAAGGTGAAGTCGCGGTCGTGCTGGGCACGGGCGGCCGCCGCATCGCGAAGGAAGACGCGCTCTCGCACGTCGCGGGCTATGCGCTCTTCAACGACGGCTCCGTGCGCGAGTATCAGTTCAAGACGCCGCAGTGGACCGTCGGCAAGAATTTCGATGGCACGGGCGCGTTCGGTCCCGACCTCGTGACCGCCGACGAATTGCCCGCGGGCGCGAAAGGCCTGCTGCTGGAAACGCGCGTGAACGGCGAAGTGGTTCAGTCGGCGAGCACCAGCGACATGGTCTTCGACGTCGCGACGCTCATCAGCGTGATCAGCGAAGCCATCACGCTCGAACCGGGCGACGTGATCGTATCCGGCACGCCATCGGGCATCGGCTGGGCCCGCACGCCGCGGCTCCTGATGAAAGCAGGCGACGTGTGCGAAGTGTCGGTCGAGAAGATCGGCACCCTGCGCAATGTCATCGCCGACGAAGCAGCGCGCTAATCCCTTATCCGCGAAGCCGGTCGCAGAACCGGCGCTCATTCAACATGGCGAACATGGAGACACAGTCATGAGCGACCCTGCCGTAGCATCCGCATGCGCGAGTGTTCACTCGATCGATCACTTTGCGCTCAACGTTCCCTCGCTCGCCGATGCAGAGCGCTTCTTCAGCGCGTTCGGTCTCGACGTGGCAGCGACCGTCGCAGAACTCGAATTACGCGCAGCCGATGGCCATCGCTGGGCGCGCATCCTTCCTGCATCGAGAAAGTCACTCGCGTATCTCAGCTTCAACTGCTTCGAGGAAGACTTCGCAGCGATCCGCAATCAGGCGGTGGCGGCGGGCGCGGAACTGGTTGCCTCGCCCGATCGAGGCATCTGGTTCCACGATCCGGACGGCAATCTGATCCAGGTGAAGATCGGCCCGAAGACGACGCCCTTCGACAAGGCGCCGTGCGTCGTCGCGTCGAGCAACGCGGATCAGCGCGGCGCCCACATGCGCTCGGAAGCCAAGACCGTGCGTCCGCGACGGCTCTCTCACGTGTTGCTGTTCTCGCCTGACGTCCTCGGCGCGCTCGACTTTTACGGCAAGGCGCTCGGCCTGCGTCTGTCGGACAAGTCGCTCGACATCATCGCGTTCACCCATGCGCCGCACGGCAGCGATCATCATCTGGTCGCGTTCGCCAAGAGCAGCGCGCGCGGCTGGCATCACGCGGCGTGGGATGTCGATAACGTGAATCTCGTGGGCCAGGGCGCGTCGCAGATGGCGGCTGCCGGTTACGCGTTGGGCTGGGGCACGGGCAGGCACGTGCTGGGTTCGAACTACTTCCACTACGTGCAAGACCCGTGGGGCTCGTTCTGCGAGTACTCCGCCGACATCGATTTCGTGTCCGCAGGCAAGACGTGGCCCGCCGGCGACTTCGCGCCGGAAGACTCGCTCTATCTATGGGGCCCGCCGGTCCCCGACGACTTCATCCATAACACCGAAGCCGGCGTCGTTTTAAAAGACTGACCGCTTCGCACCCTTTGCATCGATTCGATGACTGCCGGTTCATCCGGCGTCAGGGCACAACTCGCTCTTTTTTCAGCAGGTGAACGAAATGACAGATCAAAACATCCTCGACGTCGCGATTGTCGGATACGGACCGGTCGGGCAATCTCTTTCGATATTGCTCGGAGAACGCGGCTATAACGTTGCGGTCTTCGATCGCTGGCCTTCGCTGTATCCGCTTCCGCGCGCCGTTTTTCACGACCACGAGATCCGCCGCATCTTTCATGCGATGGATATCGGCGAGGACGTCGAGCGCATCTCGCAGCCGTCGGCCAAATATCAGTGGTTCAACGCGGACTGGAAAACGCTCGTTGAAATCGACTGGTCGGCGGAATCTATCAGCGATGGCCCCGTGGGCTACCTCTTCAATCAGCCGTCGCTCGAAGCGTTGCTCGACAGGAAGGCGAAGTCGCTCACGAATGTCTCGGTGCAACAAGGCCGGGAAGCAACCGGATTGCGGCAGTTGTCCGACTGCTGCGAACTGACGCTGCGTCGCGGCGTCATGAGCGGCGCGAACTGGGAGCCGACTGACGAGACCCGGACCGTGCGCGCCCGCTACGTCGTCGGGGCCGATGGCGCGAACAGCTTCGTGCGCAAGTCGCAGCACATCGAGTTCGACGATCTCGGTTTCCAGGAAGACTGGCTCGTCATCGATCTGAAGCCCAACGATGGCGTGAAGCTCGATGTGCCCGACATCGGCCAGTGGTGCAATCCGGCCCGCCCGACGACGATGGTGCCGGGCGGCCCCGGCTTCCGTCGCTGGGAGTTCATGCGCCTGCCGCACGAATCGATCGAAGACCTGCAAAAGCCGGAGAAAGTGTGGGAACTGCTGTCGCCGTGGGTCACGCCGGAGAACGCGACGCTCGTGCGCCATGCCGTCTATAAGTTTCGCTCGCTGATCGCGCGAAACTGGCATAGCGGGCGCGTGGTGCTCGCGGGCGACGCGGCCCATCAGATGCCGCCGTTCATGGGCCAGGGCATGTGCTCCGGCATCCGGGACGCATGGAATCTCGCCTGGCGCTTCGACCAGATCCTCAAGGGCATTTCATCGGACCGCCTGCTCGAAAGCTATACCCCCGAGCGTCGTCCGCAAGTGCGCGCGGTGATCGACGCATCCATCGCGATGGGACAGGTCGTTTGCATCTCCGACAAGGAAGAGGCGGCTCGACGCGACGAAGCGTATCTCGCCGGCGAAGTGCCTGCGCTTGCGCCGTTCCCGGGCCTGACCGAAGGCCTGATCTGCCAGAACCCGGCCTTCGCGTGCGAAAGCGTGGCCGGCCTGCTGAGCGTCCACGGCCAGGTCAGGAACCTCGGTGAAGCATCGCGCTACGACGATGCCGTGCCCAACGGCTTTCACGTCATCGCGCTCGATGCGCACCCGAACCAGTATCTCGACGCGCAGTGCAAGGCGGCTCTCGCTGCCATCGGCGGGCGTTCGATCGGCATCACGACCGACGCGGACAAAGCCGTCAAGGATCGCGTACTGCTCGACGTCAGCGGCAAGTACGAGCAGTTCTTCGATGAGCACGGCGTCAAAGCCATCGTCGTGCGGCCCGACTTCTACGTCTTCGGCGGCGTGAAGACGCTTCAGGATCTGCCGTCGCTGCTGAGCGACCTCGTATCGCGGTTTCCGCTTGCCGAATCCATCGAAGCGGCCGTTTCCTGAACTCGAACAATAAAAACCGCTGGAGGAAACATGAGGAAGACACTATTGGCGCTGGTCGCGGCGTGCGCGCTCGCCACGCACGCTCACGCGCAAAGCAGCGTGACGCTGTTCGGCATTCTCGATGTCGGCGTGAGCTATGTGAGCAACGAAAACGGCAGCCACAACTTCAAAGCCGACGACTCGATCTGGACGCCGAGCATCTGGGGCATTCGTGGCATCGAAGATCTGGGCGGCGGGTACAAGACCCTGTTCGAGCTTGCGTCGCAATTCTCGGTGAACAGCGGCGCGGGAATCCCGGGACCGGGCGCCGACTTCAACCGGCAGGCTTTCGTCGGTTTGTCGAAGGACGATGTCGGGCGCATCACGTTCGGCCAGCAATACAACCTGATGGCCGACTTCCTCTTCTTCCCGCCGGCGAAGCTGGATGGCGCCTTTACCTATGGCGGCCTGTACAACATGCGCCAGGGGCCGTTCGCCGCGCTCGGCATTCCTCAGAATCCGACCGGCTCGTTCGACTTCGATCAGACCGGCGGGACGTCGCGCGTGTCGAATTCGGTCAAGATCGTATCGGCCACCTTCACGGGCTTGAGACTCGGCGCGTTGTACGGTTTCGGCAATACGCCAGGCTCGTTTTCCGCGAACAACACGATCGGCTTCGGCGTGAACTATGCGATCGGCGGTTTCGGCATTGCGGCCGCTTACAACGAAACGAAGTATGCGGCGCTGAACGACGGCCACGACGGTATCCGCAATTTCGGCGGCGGGGTGAGTCAGACCATCGGCAACGTGTTTCTCAACGCGCTCTACACCAACACGCGCAACACGCTGACGGGCGGTGTCGTGCAGGCGGTTCAGGTCGGCGGGCTGTACACGTTCATGCCGGACATCAGGTTCGGCGCGAACTATCAGTACATGAAGGGTAACGCGCAGCTCAGCCATAACCGGGCGCAGCAGGTCACGACCGCAGCGCAGTATCTGCTTTCCAAACGCACCACGCTCTATGCCGAGGCGGTCTGTCAGTGGACCGGCGGCGACGTCGAAGGCGGACACAACGCCTGGATCAACGGTGCGGCTCAGTCGAGCACGACGCATCAGGTCATCGGCCGCCTCGGCCTGCAGACCTCTTTCTGACACGTATTCCCTTGCTGGAAACGTGCGCGAATCCCTCGCGCACATTGGATCGTCGCGTCTAAATACGCCGCTTATCGACTGGAGATTGCAAACATGGAACACAACACCGGATTCAGATGGGATACGGCTTATGAGTGGAAAGCCGTCGCCTTGCTGTCCCTCGGCTTCGGACTGGTCGGCATCGATCGGTTCATGATCATGCCGCTCTTTCCCGTCATGATGACGGACCTGCACCTGGACTATCAGGACCTCGGGCACATCACCGGGGCGCTCGCCGTCGCATGGGGCATCTCCGCGATGTTCATGGGCAACCTCTCCGACCGCGTCGGTCACCGCAAGGTGATCATTCCGGCGATCGTCGTGTTCTCGCTGTTGGCGGGCCTGAGCGGTCTGGCTACCGGCGTCGGCTCGCTGATCCTGATCCGCGCGGTGATGGGTTTTGCCGAGGGCGCGTACACGCCTGCGAGCATCATCGCGACCCTCGATGCATCGCGGCCGACGCGACACGGGCGCAACATCGGCATTCAGCAGATGGCGCTGCCGCTTTTTGGCTTGGGCATCGCGCCGATTCTCGTGACGCAATTGCTCAAGGTGCTGCCGTGGCACTGGATTTTCGCGGTCGTGTCGATTCCGGGGTTATTGGTGGCTTACCTGATGTTCAGGGTGTTGCGCAATACTCGATCGACGGCTGCCGCATTGCACACGGCGACGCACGATGTTGCCGCCCACAAGTGGACCGATGTCTTTCGCTTCCGCAACATACCGTTGAACATCGTCGGCATGCTGTGCTGGCTGACGTGCCTCGTCGTACTGAGCGCACTGTTCCCGAACTACCTGATCGACTATCTGCACCTGAGCATGCAGCAGATGGGCTACGTGCTTTCGGCAATCGGCTTCGGCGGCACGCTCGGCACGCTCGTGATGCCCGCTCTATCCGACCGACTGGGCAGAAAGCCGGTCATGATCTTCTCCGTGATCGGAGCGGCCGTCTTTCTGTTCCTTCTCATGCGAACCGGTGCGAATCCGACAACGCTCTTCATCTACCTCACGCTCACGCTTCTTTTCGTGTTCAGCATGATCACGCTGACGGTGGGACCGTTGAGCGCGGAATCGGTACCGGCGGAGCTGATGTCGACGGCTTCGGGTCTGGTCGTCGGCATCGGTGAAGTTTTCGGTGGCGGATTCGCACCGGCGATCGCGGGTTACGTCGCCAAGCACTTCGGCATTCAGTACATCATGCATCTCGGATTGGCTGCGCTCGCGATCGGATTTGTCGTGACGCTCAGTCTGAAGGAAACGGCACCCTCTCGGGCGCGCGTGCAGGCGCCCGCCGTTGCGCTGGACTGATGGCGCGACCCGCGACAGGCGACAGGACGCATCGGGCGCCCGACATGGCATCTCGATGCGTCGCTCTCTCGCACGGCTATCCGGCGACCCGGCTTGCCACCGCGATCTCCTGCGTCACTGCAAGGAATCTCGCGATGTCGCCCGGTGCGTGGCAATGCAATGGCGAGATGCGCACGGCGCCGTCGAGATCGAACGATTTCAACATGCGTCCCGAATAAAGACTCGTCGCGATCCGCTCATACACGATCACACCACGCTCTTCATAGGCGCGCACGGCGGCGGTCGGGTCCAGCGCATCGAAGCCGATGCCCGCGATCAGGTCGCGGCGCGTCAAGTCGTCGTGGTCCCAGAACACTCGCACGCCGTCGATGGCTCGCAGTCCGCGCTGTCCTTCAACCCCATCGAGCATCAGCGAGAGCAATGCGCGCTCGTGCTCCTCGATACGCTGCATGCCCTGTACGAACAACTCGCGCCGGTCCTCGGCGTCGCTGAATTGCGCACCGATCCACGCGGCGTAGTCGACGATCGCACTCACTACAGCGAAATGGGCCGGGGCGGGACTTCCGAGTTCCCAGACGCCCTTCTCCTTGGCGTCGAGCCGATGATGCGGCAACTCCGCGAGCCGTTCCGACAGCCACGCGACGCCCGCTCCTCTGCAACCGAAGAATTTGTATGGCGCGAAGTTGATGCCGTCGACGGGCGTCTTCTGCAGGTCGATGACCGCGTGCGGCGCATGCTGGACCGCATCGACGATGATGAACAGATCCGGCTTGCGTGCCCGCGCCCGCTCGACGATAGCCGCGATATCCAGCTTCGCGCCCGATATATTCGATGCATACATCACGCTCAGGAGCGCCGTGTCATCGTCGATCAGCGAGACGATCGCATCGATATCGACGCCGCCCGTCTCCGCGTTGCTCGGCGCAACGCGCAACGCTTTGCCCGTGCGTTCGCAGTAGAGCTTCATCGCATCGAAGGACGACGGATGCTCGAGAATGGTCGTCACGGCGTTCGTGCCCGGCACGTTCTCCATCACCGCGCGCACCATCTCGAACATCGCGGCGGATGCCGTCAGCGAGAGATAGACACTGCCATCGCGCGCATTGAGGATGCAGCGAATGTCTTCCTCGCCGCGCGTCTGGATGTCCTGCAAATACAGCGCGCGCTCGTGAATGCGCTCGGGACAATCCGGCAGCGCATCGATGCGAGCGAACGCTTCCAGCGCCGTCTTCAGTCGGAACGATCCGCCGGCGTTGTCGAAAAAGAGGCGCGCACGCCCATCGACATCGTGATCGACGTAATGAAAGCGGCACTTGATCTGGTCCATCAGCGATGCGGAAAACAACTGTCCCTGTTTGCTGCTCATCTCGTTTGCTCCTCGTTCCATGATTTCTCGTTACGCGTCCAGCGATGCGATGTAAGCCTTGCCCTTCTCCGCGTCGTACTGGCCTTCCCATCTGGCGATGACGAGCGGTGCGAGCGCGTTGCCGACCACGTTCAGCGCCGTGCGTCCCATGTCCATGATCCGGTCGACGCCCGCGATGAACGCAAGCCCTTCGAGCGGCAGACCCGCGCTCGCGAGCGTTGTCAGCAAGATGACGAACATGAAGCCGGGAACGCCCGCCGCGCCCTTGGACGTGACGACCATCGTCAGCACGAGCACGATCTGCTCTTGCACGCCGAGATGCACACCATAGAGCTGCGCGACGAACAGCGTGCCGATGCCGAGGTAGATCGAAGCGCCGTCGAGATTGAACGTGTAACCCGTGGGCACCACGAAGGTCGTGATGCTTTTGGGCACGCCGAAGTCCTCCATCTTCTTCATCAGTTGCGGCAGCACCGTGGCCGAACTGCACGTGGAGAACGCGATGATGAGTTCATCCTTGATGACCCGCAGCAGCGTGAAGATGTTGAAGCCGAAGAGCCGCGCCGTCACGCCGAGCACGAACACCGCGAACAGGATGATCGCGAGATACGTCACCGCGACGAGCTTGATCAGCGGAAGCAGCGAACCGAAGCCGAAGCTCGCGACGGTCACCGCGATCAGCCCGCACACGCCGAAGGGCGCATAACGCATGACCATGCCGGTGACCTTGAACATCGCATCGCTGATGCCTTTGAATGTCGCGAGCACGGGCTTGCGATATTCGGCGGGAACGGATTGCAAGCCGAGGCCGAAGAGCACGGAGAAGAAAATCACCGGCAACAGATCGCCGCGGCCCATCGCCATGATGATGTTGTCGGGAATGATGCTCAGCAACAGCGCCATGAAACCGTGATGCCCCTGCGTCTGCTGCGACGTTTGCTGATAGCGCGAGATGTCGGTGTGGCCGAGTTGCGACAGATCGGTGCCGAGTCCCGGATGCAGCACGTTGCCGAGCACCAGTCCCAGCACGATGGCGATGGTCGTGATCACTTCGAAGTAGATCAGCGTCTTCAGGCCGATGCGCCCGAGCGAACGGCCGTCGCCCACGCCCGCGATGCCCATCACCATGCTGGTGAAGACGATCGGCACCACGACCATCTTGATCAGGCGGATGAAGATGTCGCCGGCCGGCTGCAGAAAGCCGTTGATGGCCGCTTCGCGAAATTCCGGAAAGCGGTTGAGCACCACGCCCACCGCAATGCCGGCCACGAGGCCGATCAGGATTTGCCAGGCGAGCCCGACGCGCGGCTTGCGCTCTGCGCGATCGGCCTGAGGTGTTTCCAAAACGGATTCCATGCGTCCTCCGGACACTTACCAGTTGAGTTGGTTAGGCGCTTCTTATGAGCGAACCTCGTCGAGCCGCGGCTGGCACTCGTTATGGAAAAGGTAATCAGCCAAAAAGAACTAAAAAAGCGATTTTTTTCTATGAGAAACTATCGCTTTAAGTGATGAGATCGCCACGCTCATGCTGACCTTCAAGCAGATGGAAGCGTTGTACTGGATCGTCCAGCTCGGTTCCTTCGAAGCCGCCGCGACGCGCCTCAACACCACACAGTCGGCGGTATCCAAACGCGTGCAGGAACTGGAGCGTGCATTCGACGTCGCTGTCTTCGACCGCGCGAATCGCAGTGCGCGTCTCACGGAGAAAGGCACGGAGTTCTTCGAGCACGCGAAGGAATTGCTCGAACGCCGCGACCGGATCGTCGAGCGCATGAGCTCGAAAGAATCGCTGGTGCGGCAGATTCGCATCGGTGTCACCGAACTCACGGCGCTGACGTGGCTGCCGCGTCTCATTGCGGCGATTCAGGCCGAATATCCGAAGGTCAAGGTCGAAGCCGAAGTCGATCTCAATGCGACCTTGCGAGAACGGCTGGCGGCGGCGACGGTGGACGTCATCATCGTGCCGCAGACACACGAGGTCGAGGCGTTCGCGGCGACGCTCGTCGGTCAGGTCGAGAACGCGTGGATGTGCGCGGCGAGCCTCGCGCCGGGCAAGCGTGTCATACCGCTCGCCGAGATCGCGAAGTTTCCGCTCATCTTGCAGGGCGGCTTGTCGGGAACGGGCTATGTCTACAGCCGGTTTCTCGAAGAACAAGGCGTGGCCTTGCAGAAAGTGCTGGCGAGCAACAGTCTCATCGCGCAGATCGGGCTAACGCTTTCCGGGCTCGGCGTCAGCTATCTGCCCACGACATGCCTTTCTCGCATGCTCGAGCGGCGCACGCTCGTCGTGGTGCCGACGCGCCCCGCGCTGCCGCCTGTGAGATACGTCGCAATGCATCGGGCAGAGCAGTCGCATTCGTTGAGTGCTGCCGTGGCGCGCCTGGCTGCGCAATCGTGCGACTTCTCTTCCAATCTGCTCGATCCGGGAAGCTAGCGGTCCGCTGCATCGCCTGCGCCCGCATGCGGCGCCTTCGCGCGCCGCTCGACGGGCTTAAAGTTCAGCCAGCCCGATTGGCCGATTCTGAGATTTCAGAACGGCATCAGCGCATCTTATCTAGCCTGCGAAAAAATCTCATTTAAATCATAGACTTAAATATCAACGTCTCCACGCCTCGCCTGGCATAGGCCTTGCCTTATTCCAGACATAGGCCCGGCCGCGAGCGCACTTCGCGGTTCAAAACTAGACGGAGACGACGACATGACTTCTTCACTGCCCGAGCGGGCATCCGCGCCTCGATAGCGCGCGCCATCTTTTTTCCTCACGCATCTCGAACCAGCCGCCCGACCGGGCGGGTGAATGCGCACGCGCGTCAACATACGCGCCGCGCAGCGGATGCCGGATCACAGCCGAATTACCCAATCAGAAAGGACACGACATGCAAGTGACTGGAATGTTGTATGGCTCGAAGCTGCTGCAGTTCGGCGGTTATCCGAGCGCCGAGGTGCTCGGCCCCGACGCCAGCGAGGAAGAGATCAAGGCGCTGATCGACCGCCACGGTTCTGTGTTCGTCAAGCCGATGTTCAAGGGCGGCGTCGGCAAGAAGGGCAAGGCCGGCCTCATCGGCCGCGCGAGCGATCTGCGCACCGCGCTCAAGGAAAAGGAGCGCCTCTATTTCGCGGAGCATCGCCACGGCAATCAGTGTGCGAAGGCGAACGGCGTGACCTTCGAGGGCGCGGTGCCCGCCCAGCATGAAGTGTATTTCTCGATTACCGATTCCACGCGCTTTCGCGCCCCGATGATGACGCTCACGCATCACGGCGGCATGGACATCGAAGAACTCGATTCGAGCATGATCGCGCAGGTGCCCTTCGACCCGCTTACGGGACTGAAGGCGTTCGTGGTGGCGAACGCGCTGTCGCGCCTGAACGCGCCGAAGGAAATCATCTCGCCGCTCGTGCAGCATCTGCCGAAGCTCTGGGAGCTGTATCACAACTTCGGCATGACGACGCTCGAGCTTAATCCCATCCGCATGCAGCCGGGCCGCGACGGACGCCTGACGCCGGTCGCGTGCGACTTCAAGTGCGGCTTCGATCGCGATGACGGCCGCTGGCAGCGCCTGAACCTGCCCGCGCATCTTTTCTCGGTGGACTATTCGGACTTCGAATCGGAGATCAACCAGTTACGCACGTATCAAGGTCAAAGCGATGTCTACGTGATCAACGAGCGCGGCACGATCCTCGCCCCGACCTTCGGCGGCGGCGCGAATTCGCTCGTTTCGGAGATGCTCGGCGACGACGCCATCATCTCCTCCGACTTCGGCGGCAATCCGCCCTACGAAAAGATGAAGGAAGTCGCGCGCATCTGCTTCAGGCACTGGCTGAAGCAGACGAACGTGCTGTTCATCATCGGCGGCAAGTCGAACAACACCGACATCTTCGAGACGCTGCGCGCGATGGCCGACGCCCTGCGCGAGCACTTCAGCCAGCACGGCCCGACGCCGCTGCATGTCGTGATCGGACGCGGCGGCCCGAACCTCGTGCGCGGCTTCGGCGCGATGCGCGACACCTGCGACGCGCTCGGCCTGCCCTACAGCATCTTCGGCTTCGATTCGGACATCAGCGAAGTGATCCGCTACGCGCAGGGCATCGACGCCTGGATGAAGACGGGCGGCCGCGAGCAGATCGCGGCAAAGCTCGGCGGCATCGAATCCGTCGCGGCCCACGCCTGACGCGAGCCGCGACGAACCGCATCGACCCATTCGGAGGAAGACCATGTTTCAGAAAGGTGTAGGCGAATTCAAGTACTACGTCGGCGTCAGCTCGCTCGCACAGGCCGCGAGCCGCGAAGACCGCGTCTGCGTGCTCAACATTCTCGGCGGCGAATCGCGTCAGGTGACGCCTGTCGGGCACGCGTATTCGGGCGGCAATGTCGTGTTCGGCACCTCGCCGGGACGTCGCGGGCAAGTGCTCGAAACATCGCTCGGCAATATTCCCGTCTATAACAACGTGCTCGAAGGCCTGCAGGACGGCCATCGCTTCAACTGCGGCGTGGTGTATCTGCCGCCATCGGCTGCGCGCGACGGCGTCGCCGAGCTCATCCGCGTGAATCCCGAGCTGAAGAAGATTTTCATCGTGACGGAAAAGCTCTCCGTGCACGACTCCCGCGAAATCCGCGCGATGGGCCAGCAGAACGGCATCGACATTTTCGGCGGCAACTCGCTCGGCGTGGCCGACGCGTGGAACCGCGTGCGCATCGGCGGCGCGCTCGGCGGCGACAATCCCGACGAGGCCTTGCGCAAAGGCTCCATCGCCATCTTCTCGAACTCGGGCAACTTCACGACGACGATCGCCACGTACCTGCGCATGGCGGGCTGGGGCACGACCACGCTGATGTCGAGCGGCAAGGACGTGTACATCCACTTCGCCGCGCCGGAGTTCGCGTTCGCGCTCGCCAACGACGCGCGCAGCAAGGCGGCCGTGCTGTATTCGGAACCGGGCGGCTACTACGAGCTCGATGCCGAGTTCACGAAGCCGGTCGTCGCGTGCGTGGTCGGGCGCTGGAAGGGCAAGCTCACGCGCGCCGTGGGTCATGCGGGCGCGCTCGCGGGCGGCGACGACGATGCCGTCGCGAAGGAACGCTGGTTCATGGAAAAGTTCGGCGTCGAGCGCGCGTTCACGCCGGATGATCCGGTGTGCAGCGCGAAGGGCGCGCTCGTGACCAACATCGCCTACATTCCCGCCGCCCTCACCGCCGTGATGCGCCTGAACGGCGCCCGTCCCGACTTCGAGCCGGAAGGCAGCCTCGCGCTGAAGCCGTGGTTCCGCTCGTCGCGCGGGCTCGCGATGCCCGTCGAGCTCGATCTTCCGGTCGTCGACGCGCTTTCGCCCTACGACCAGCAGATCGCGGCGCTCGACCAGCAGGTCGGCATCGTGCTGCCGCGCGAGAACATGAAGGATGCCTCGGGCGCGTCGCAGATGGACCCGCAGACGCAGGTGGCGAGCCTGCATGGCGTGAGCGTCCTGCAGGCATCGCAGCAGTCGATGGAAGCGAACCTGTGCCTCGCGCTCCTGCACGAAACGGGCGGCGCGAACGATGCGAAGCTCGTCAGCGCCGCGGTGGGCGCGTGCGTCAATCTGCACGGCGATGTGACGCTCGCCGCCGCGCAGGCCGCGCGCGAAGCCGGCAATGCGCCCAACAGCGTGCTGGCAGCGGCGGTGAGCATCGTCGGGCCGAAGCGCGTCGAGCATGCGCGGCGGGCGGCGCGTGCGCTCGTCGATCTCGGCGTCGCGGCGGGACTGAAGGATGCGCTCGACGAAGACTTCGATCTGTCCGCCTTCGATGCCGATGACGACACGCGCGCCCTCTTCATCGCCCGCGAGCCCGATCCGCAGGCGGAAGCGCTGCTCGCGGGCGTCGGCCGTCGCGAGGCGAAGTCGGTGTTCATCCGCTACCTGCGCTCGCTCGGTGCGCCGCTTCGTGCCGACGCCGTGCTCGCCGCGATCACGACGACGCTCGCCTGGGGCCCGCTCATGCGCAAGCGCGTCTCGCGCGTGACGGCGGAGAACCTGCCGTGGTGGATGCGTATCGTGGGCACGATGATCGGCGCTTCCGCCGACGCATGCCGGCATGAAGCCGGACGCTTCTGCGGCATCCCGATGGAAGACGTGACCGGCGCGCACTCGCTCACGGCGGTCGCGTGCGCCGCGCTCATCGGCGGCGAACCGGGCGAAGCGGACCTGTCCGGCTTCCGGACGCTCGTCGGCCTGCTGCTCACGAACGGCCCCGGCGCGATCTCGGCGCAGGGCGCGAAGGGCGCGGTCGCGGCCGACGGCCCCGAGACGCCGGCACGCGTGCAGCTCAACAAGGCGATGACCGGCTTTCTCACGCACGCGGGCTACGCGCACGGCGGCAACGGCTTCGAAGGCGTCGCGTTCCTGCTCGAACGCTTCAGCGACGTCGCGATGACCGATCCCGGCAACGCGGCCCACGGCCTGGACCTCGCGTCGATGGCCGCCCGCTTCGCCCGCGCCTACGGCGACGAGCGCGCCGCGCGCAAGGAGCTCGGCGCGCAGCAGGCGAGCGCCCTGCCCTGCATCAACCATCCGGTATTCAAGGGCAAGCCTGTGAACGTGGACCCGCGCGAGGCCTTCGTGCGCGAACGCTTCGCGGCGCGCGGCGAATACAACGTGTTCCACGACTACTACCGCGCACTGGTTCAGGCGCTCTACGACGAAAACGTCACCCGCAACGTGTTTGCCGTGAACGTGGACGCAGTGATCGCCTCGGTGCTGCTCAAGATGCTGTGGACGCGCCACCGCGAGGGCGATTTCAGCGACGCGTCGCTCGAAACCGCCGCGTTCACCGTGTTCCTGTTCGGCCGCATGATCGGCTGCGCGGGCGAGATCGACGATCACCTGAATCGAGGACGCAACATGGACACGCGCACGCCGCAATCGAAGGTGCGCTTCGTCGCGTAAGCGCGGTCATCGGACAACAAACAAGGAGACATTCATGCACATCACATCCCGTTCCGCGCCGCACGACGACGCGCAGACAGAAACATCGGTGAACAAGGAACGCTTCTGGCCCGAAGGCTGGTGGAAGCTGATGGAGACGCGCATCGGCATCATTCCGCTGCCCGTGTACGTATTGCTGCTCGTGCTGATCACCGGATTCGCGGTGACGGGCAAGGTGCCCGGCGAAATCTCGATGGCGATCGCCGTGCTCGCCTTCTTCGGCTTCACGTGCGCCGAGATCGGCAAGCGCATGCCGCTCGTGCGCAACATCGGCGCGGCGGCGATCTTCGCGACCTTCATTCCGTCGGCGCTGACTTACTATCATCTGCTGCCGAAACCGATCCTGCATCTCACCACCGAGTTCACGAAGCAGACGAACTTCCTGTATCTGTTCATCGCGTCGATCATCGTCGGCAGCATCTTGAGCATGGACCGGCGCGTGCTGATCCAGGGCTTCATCAAGATCTTCATTCCGCTCGCGGCAGGCTCGATCGCGGCGGCGATCGTGGGTACGGCGGTCGGCACGGCGCTCGGCCTCGGCGCGCGCCACACGCTGCTCTACATCGTCGTGCCGATCATGGCGGGCGGCGTCGGCGAAGGCGCGATTCCGCTGTCGATCGGCTACTCGGAGATCATGCATCTGCCGCAGGGCGAGCTGTTCGCGCAGGTGTTGCCGCCGGTGATGCTCGGCAGCCTCACGGCGATCGTGCTGTCGGGCGTGCTCGACATGGTCGGACGTCGCTTTCCGCATCTGACGGGCCAGGGCCGTCTTCAGGTCGGCGAGCAGGACGAGATGGACCCGGTGCAGGAGGAGATTCGCGGGCATATCGACGTGACGCACATCGCGGCAGCGGGCATCACCGCAATCACGCTGTATCTGCTCGGCCTGATGTGCCGGAACATGTTCGGCCTGCCCGCGCCGGTCGCCATGCTGTTTCTCGCGGTGCTGGTCAAGCTCGCGCGCGCGGTGTCGCCGCAGCTTCAGGAAGGCGCGTTCGTCGTGTACAAGTTCTTCTCGACGGCGGTGACGTATCCCCTGCTGTTCGCGATCGGCGTGGCGATGACGCCGTGGGACAAGCTGATCGCGGCCTTCACGGTGGCGAACATCGTGACGATCGTGGTGACGGTCGCGACCCTGATGGGCACGGGCTTCGTGGTCGGCCGGCTGATGAAGCTGTACCCTATCGACACGGCGATCGTGAACGCGTGCCACAGCGGCCAGGGCGGCACCGGCGACGTGGCGATCCTCACGGCCGCGAACCGCATGACCCTGATGCCCTTCGCGCAGATCGCGACACGCATCGGCGGGGCGATCGTGGTCACGCTGACTTTGCTGATGCTGGCGCATTTCGGATGATCTGAACATGACGATGCGGGGCATTCCGTTGTGGGCATGGGCGGCAGCCGCGGCGCTTTATCTGGCCGCGGCTGCCGCCGCAATGGAATTCGCCTGGCATCGCGGGCTGGACGCACTGACCGATGCAGGCGCGCATCGCCTCGATCTGTACGCGGCGAGCCTCAGAAGCGAGCTGGGGCGTTATGAAATCCTTCCCGCGCTCGCCGCCCGCCAGGACAGCATCAAGACCCTGCTGGAAGCGCCGCGCGATTCGAGGCGTGCGCTGCTGCCCGCCGTCAATGGCTATCTGGAAGCGGTCAACAAGGACGCGGGCAGCGTCGCCGTGGATGTCATCGACCTGAACGGCGACGTCATCGCCGCGAGCAACTGGAACCAGCCGGTGAGCTTCGTCGGCACCAACGTCGCGTACCGTCCGTACTTCATCGATTCGATCTCGACTGGCAGCGGCCGCTTCTTCGGCATCGGCACGAACACGGGCGAGCCGGGGCTCTACTTCGCGAGCGCGGTGCGCGGCGGGCAGAAGGTGCTCGGCGCGGCGGCCGTCAAGATCAGCGTCGATCCGCTGGAACACGCATGGCGCGTGCCGAACGAAGCCGCGATGGTCGTCGATGGCAATGGCGTCGTCGTGATCTCGACCGTCCCGGCGTGGAAGTTCACCGCGCTCGCGCCCATCGCCGCGCAGAAGCAGGCGCAGATTCAGGCCACGCGCCAGTACGCGGGCCGCAAGGTCGAAGCGCTGGGTTACGAGCGGCTCGACGACTGGCGCAACGGCGCCTGGTTCGCACGCCTGCCCGACCGGGCGCATCCGGGCCGCGAGCGGCGCTATCTCGTGATGTCGCGCAGCGCGCCGCAAGCAGGCGATGCGATCATGGTCGTCCTCGATCTATCCGCGGCGCGGCGTCAGCAACAACTCGCGTTCGCGTTTGTGACAGGCGCGTTCCTGATCGCGGCGCTCTATGCCCTTTACGCCGTGCAGCGGCGCCGGGTGATCGCCGAGCGGTTGAAGGCGCAGGATGCGCTGCAGCGCGCCAACGACCGTCTCGAAGCGACCGTCCAGCAGCGCACCGCGGCGCTCGTCACGGCCAACGAGCGCATGCAGGAGGAGATCGACGAACGCGCGCGCACCGAGCAAAAACTGCGCGACTCGCAACAGGAACTCGTGCACGCGGGCAAGCTCGCTGTGCTCGGACAGATGGCGGCGGGCCTCACGCACGAGATCAATCAGCCGCTCGTCGCGATCCGCACGCTGTGCGACAACGCGCGCACGTTCTTCGAGCGCGATCAGCCGGCGCAGGCCATCGCCAATCTCGAGCGCGTCGGCAAGCTCGTCGAGAACATGGCGGTGCTCACGGCCGAACTGAAAGCCTTCGCGAGAAAGCCCGAGACGCAGACGGTCCCGGTCCCGCTCGGCGATGCGGTCGCCCATGCGCGGCTCATCTACGAGGCGCGCATCCGCGACGAAGGCGTTCATGTCGATGTCGACATCGCGCCGGACGCCATCGTGGAAGCGGAGCCCGGACGCCTGCAGCAAGTGATCGTCAATCTGCTCGGCAATGCCCTCGATGCGCTCGCCGGGCGCGACGAGCGCCGCATCCGCATCGGCGCGCGCCGGGCCGATGACCCCGCGCGCGTAATGTTCTTCATCGCCGACAACGGCCCCGGCATCGATCCGCAAGTGCTCGCGCATCTGTTCGAGCCGTTCGTGACGACGAAGCCGCGCGGTCATGGCCTCGGCCTCGGACTCGCGATCACGTCGCGCATCGTGGAAGGCTTTGGCGCGCGGATATCGGCTGCCAATCCGGACGGCGGCGGCGCACAATTCAGCATCGAATTCGTAGCGGCGGAGAGTCGACAGTGAACCAGCAATCGAGTCAGCGGACCGGCGATGACATTCGCGTCGTGATCGTCGAGGACGACGAGAACGTGCGCCTCGGCGTGGAACAGGCGGTGGCGCTCGCGGGTTTTCCGGTGGAATCGCACGCGACGGCGGCAAGCGCGCTCGCCGCGGCTGTGCCCGGCGCGCCGGTGATCTTCGTCTCCGACCTGCGCATGCCGGGCATGGACGGCATGCAACTGCTCGAACGCGTGCTCGCCATCGACGCGCAGATTCCCGTCGTGCTGATCAGCGGCCATGCCGACATTTCGACGGCCGTCGGCGCGATGCGCATGGGCGCCTACGATTTCATCGAGAAGCCGTTCTCGTCCGAGCATATTGCCGGACGTGTCGCGCGGGCGGTCGAGAAGCGCCGGCTCACGCTGGAGGTTGAGGGCCTGCGCGCCGCGCTGCACAACTGGCGCGGCATCGAGGCGCTCGTGCTCGGCAAGTCGCCGGCCATCGCCGACGTGCGCAAGAAAATCCTGCGGCTCGCGGACACGTCCGTCTCGGTGCTGATCACGGGCGAGACGGGCACCGGCAAGGAACTGATCGCGCGGGCGCTGCATGACTATGGCACGCGGCGCGAGCATCACTTCGTCGCGCTCAATTGCGGCGGCTTGCCCGAGCAGCTTTTCGAGAGCGAGCTGTTCGGGCACGAAGCGGGCGCGTTCACGGGCGCGACGAAGAATCGCGTAGGCAAGATCGAATGGGCCGATGGCGGCACACTCTTTCTCGACGAGATCGAGACCATGCCGATCGCGCTGCAGATCAAGCTGTTGCGCGTGCTGCAGGAGCGGCGCGTGGAACGGCTCGGCACCAATGAATCGATCGCCGTGGACTGCCGCGTGGTCGCCGCGTCCAAGGCCGACCTCGCGTCGCTCTCTGCCGAAGGAGGCTTTCGCGCCGACCTGTTCTACCGGCTCAACGTCGCGATGATCGATCTGCCGCCCCTGCGTGAGCGACGCGAGGATGTGCCGCTGTTGTTCGAGCACTTCGTGCTGGCGGCAGCGCAGCGCTTCGGTCAGGACGCGCCGACGGTCACGGCGGCGCAAGTCTCGGAACTGACGTCGCACCAATGGCCCGGCAACGTACGCGAGTTGCAGAACGTGGCGGATCGCTTCGTGCTCGGGCTCGCGGGCGATGAACTGATCCCCTCCGGCGACCGTCCGCGCGGCGTCTCGCTCAGCGAGCAGCTCGCGTATATCGAGCGGGTGCTGATCGAGGACATGCTGCGGCGTCATGGCGGCAACGTCGGCGCGGCGAGCGAGGCGCTCGGCATGCCGCGCAAGACGCTGTACCACAAGCTGCGGCAGTTCAGGATTCCGGCGCGCAGTGAGGCGGCGGAGGGGGAAGAGGGTTAAGTTGGCGGTGATCTAGGCAAGCAACATCGACGCATCCGCGAGCGACAGCACCGTCGTGCGCGAATCGAATGCGGTGGCGAACAGATGTTCATGGACCACCTGATCCGGGTCGTAACAACAGTCCTTCACCGTGTACAGGTGGAAGTCTGCGTCGCTTGCATACGCGACCGACGACAGCACGACGCCCGTCGACGCAATGCCGACCAAGATCAGCGAGTCGATCCCTCGTGCGCAAAGCCGTGCTTCCAGACCGGTGCCGAAGAACACGCTGGCCCGGTGCGCGATGATGAGCGGTTCATCGGCCTGCTGGCCCAACTCGGGCGCGGTCCCGTCGTCGATGAAAAGACCGAGCCGCTTGATCCCCTGCCCGTTCTTGTTCGATGGGCTCACTTCCGGATAGCCCGCACTGAACCGGAGATTGGCGAAATAGACGCCGACGCCTTTGGCCCGCGCTGCATCGCATAGCTTGCGCGTGTTGGGAAGCAGCGACGGCGCGACCGATGGGAAGAGCCCGAGAATATCGGTCTGATAATGCATGACGATGAGCGCGGTTCGCGCCGGCGTGATCGCTGGAATCTGCGAGGACGGTGTTCCCATATACACATCTCCTTTGCGTCGAATGCGGCGAAGCGGCCGCTAGGCTTCACGCGCCCCGCGACCCGCGTGCGCCAAAGCAAGTGCCAGCCTCGCTCCCACTTCGGCATTGTGTTTCACGAGCGCGATATTCGTCGCCAGACTGCGCCCGTTCGTCAGCGCGTGAATGCGCGTGAGCACGAACGGTGTGATCGCCTTACCGGCGATGCCTTGCGCCGTCGCCTCGGCGAGCGCCTGCTGCGTCAGCGCGTCGATCTCCTCGACCGCCATCTCCGATACTTCCGGCACCGGCGTGCTCAACACGACACCGCCCGCGAGGCCCAGGTCCCACTTGGTGCGGATGAAGCGCGCCTGCTCCGCCGCGCCGTCCAGCCTGAAGTCCGCGCGAAAGCCGCTGTCGCGCGTGTAGAACGCGGCGAAGTTGTCCTGCTCGCAACTGAGCACCGGCACGCCGTGCGTCTCCAGGTATTCCAGCGTGAGGCCGATGTCGAGAATGGACTTCGCACCGGCGCAGACCACCGTCACCGAAGTCTTCGCCAGTTCCTGCAGATCGGCCGAGATGTCGAAGGTTTCCGGTGCGCCCCGGTGCACGCCGCCAATGCCTCCGGTAACGAATACCTCGATGCCGGCCAGTGCCGCACAGATCATCGTGCCCGCCACCGTCGTGGCGCCCGTCTCTCCGCTGGCCAGCACGGCCGGCAGATCGCGGCGGCTCACCTTGTGGACGTGATCCGAATGGCCGAGCAGTTCCAGCTCTTCGTCCGTCACGCCGATGCGGATTCGCCCGCCGATCAGGGCGATCGTCGCGGGCTCGGCCCCGGCGTCGCGAATCACCGCCTCCACTTCGCGCGCGGTGCGAATGTTCTCGGGGTAAGGCATGCCGTGGGCGATGATCGTCGATTCCAGCGCCACGATGGGCCGCCCCGCGGCCTGCGCAGCGGCCACGGGCAGGCTGAAGCTCAGCCAGGATCGTGCAAGGTCGTCAGCCATGTCGATGTCCTCCGCGGTGCGATTCCCAAGTATGCAGCACGACGCCGGGTCTGCATCGGACATCGCACGCTCATCCCTCTGATCGTGCCTGCAATGCCCCATGCACGGAAGTCATGCGCCTCATGAGATCTTTTCGATTGTCGTCGCGACGGAGCCGCATCGAGAATGACTTCACTCCAGCCGCGTCCGCGCTGAAACCAACCAGGAATGCGACGACCGATGAACCTTCGCGAATCCAGCAAGCACTTCGACGAACGCAATGCAAGAGCGGCAAACAGTCAGGCAACCGCATGCCCCCGCACCTGCGGCGAAGCGCTCGTCACATTGCTCGAAACCTACGGCGTTCAGTACGTCTTCGGCATCCCGGGTGTGCACACCGTCGAGCTTTATCGCGGCCTTGCGCGCTCGTCGATCCGCCACGTCACGCCCCGCCACGAACAGGGCGCGGGCTTCATGGCCGACGGATACGCGCGCGTCACGGGCAAACCCGGCGTGTGCTTCATCATCACCGGGCCGGGCATGACCAACATCGCGACCGCGATGGCGCAAGCCTATGCCGATTCCATTCCGATGCTCGTGATATCGAGCGTCAATGCACGAGGCCAGCTCGGCAACGGCGACGGACGTCTGCACGAACTGCCTTCGCAGCGCGAAGTATTCAGCGGACTCGCCGCGTTCTCGCACACCTTGCTCGATGCCGCCGAGTTGCCGCAAGTGCTTGCACGCGCGTTCGCCGTGTTCGAGAGCGCGCGTCCGCGGCCCGTGCATATCGAGATTCCGCTCGATGTCATCGTGTCTCCGGCAAGCGCGATGAAGCCGGCACCCGCCGTGCGCGCGTCAAAGCCCACCGCACATCCCGCCGCGCTCGCTTCTGCCGTGGACCTGCTCGCCGATGCCCAACGCCCGCTGATTCTCGCCGGCGGCGGCGCGGCGCACGCCGCGGTCGAATTGCGCGAGCTCGCCGAGCGGCTGCAGGCGCCCGTTGCGCTCACCACCAACGCGAAAGGTCTTCTCCCGTGCGGAGCGCCGCTTCTCATCGGCTCGACGCAATCGCTGCCGCCCACCCGCGCGATGATCCGCGAAGCCGACGTCGTGCTCGCGGTCGGAACCGAGCTGGGCGAGACCGACTATGACGTCGTCTTCGATGGCGGCTTCGCGATCGCCGGACAACTCATCCGCATCGATATCGACGCGCAGCAGGCGATGCGCAACGCTCATCCGGATATCGCCATCGTCGGCGATGCGCGCGAAGCATTGAGCGCCCTGTCGACGCGACTGCACGAGCGGCCGATACGTCCCGCTTCGCCGGACTGGGGCGCCGCGCGCGTGAAGGCGGTGCGCGATGCCGTCATGACAAGCTGCGACGCCGCGATGCGATCGCAGAAGCGCTTCATCGACACGATCGTCGGCGCCTTGCCCGACGTCATCATCGCGGGCGATTCGACGAGTCCGGTCTACGCGGGCAATTTCCTCCACGACGCGCCCACGCCGCGCTCGTGGTTCAACTCTTCAACCGGCTACGGCACGCTCGGATATGGCCTGCCCGCCGCTATCGGTGCGAAGCTCGCCGCGCGTGAGCGGCCCGTCGTGTGTCTGATCGGCGACGGCGGACTCCAGTTCACGCTGCCGGAACTGGCGAGCGCGGTGGAAGCGCGCGTGCCCGTGATCGTGCTGCTGTGGAACAACTTCGGCTACGGCGAAATCCGGAAATATATGGATCAACGCGATATCTCGCCCGTCGGCGTCGATATCTACACGCCCGACTTCATGGCGCTGGCAAGCGCCTTCGGATGCGAGGCCACGAGAGCCGACGATCCATCCACGCTCGACGCCGAATTGCGGCGGGCGGTATCGCGCGAGGTTCCGACCGTGATCGAGATTCGCGAAGCCGACTGGTTTGCACGGGTGCCGTCATGAGCGCGCAAGCACGCCCCCTTTTCGATTTCCCGCTGCGCACCCGGCTCTTCATCGATGGCGCGTGGTGCGTGTCCGAGACGCGGCAGCGGCTGCCCGTCGTGAATCCATCGACTGAAGAAACGATCGTCGAAGTGGAAGCCGGCGGCCCCGCCGATGTCGATCGCGCGGTGCGGGCGGCGTCGCATGCCTTTCGCGCCTGGAAGCAGACCTCGGGTGCGGAGCGCGCGGCCTTTCTGCGTGCGATTGCGCGCGGCGTGGAGGCGCATGGCGAGCATCTCGCCGCGCTCCAGTCGCACAACAACGGCAAGCCGATCGCCGAGTCGCGGATCGACGTCGGCGACGTGGTCGCGACCTTCGACTATTACGCGGAACTCGCTGAAACGCTGGATGCGCCCGACGAAGCGATCGCGCTTCCGAGCAGCGAGCATCGCGCCGTGATCCGTCGCGAACCGGCGGGCGTGGTCGGATTGATCGTGCCGTGGAACTTCCCGATGGTGACGACGGCGTGGAAGCTCGCGCCCGCGCTCGCCGCGGGATGCGCCGTCGTGCTGAAGCCCTCCGAATTCACCCCGCTGCCGGAGCTGGAACTGGCCGCGATCGTCGAGCAAGCAGGTCTGCCGCCGGGCGTGTTCAACGTCGTGACGGGCACCGGCACGGAAGTCGGCGCAGCGCTCACGACGCATCCGCTCGTGTCGAAGGTTTCGTTCACCGGCAGCACGGCGGTCGGTGAGCAGGTCATGAAAGCGGCCGCGCAATCCATCAAGGGCGTGAGCCTCGAACTGGGCGGCAAGTCGTCGATCGTCGTGTTCGCGGACGCCGACCTCGATCTCGCGGTCGATCTCGTCGTGGGCGGCGCGTTCTTCAACGCCGGACAGATGTGCTCGGCCACGTCGCGCGTGCTCGTCGAGCGGCCGCTCGCGGAGGCGCTGATCGCGCGCCTCGCCGACCGGGTGGCGCGGACCGTCGTCGGCGATCCGTTCGAATCCGGCGTGCAGATGGGGCCGCTCACGAACCGCGCGCAATACGATCGCGTGCAACGCTTCATCGCGCGGGGCAAGGCGGACGGCGCGAGTCTCGTGGTCCAGGGCGGCGCGCCGGAAGAACGCGGCTATTTCGTTCAGCCAACGATGTTCGTCGGTGTCCCCACCGGCAGCGCAGTGTGGCGCGAAGAAATCTTCGGACCCGTGCTGTGCGTGCGCAGCTTCGATACGGAAGACGATGCGATCGCCACGGCCAACGATACCGAGTTCGGTCTGGTCGCAACCGTCGTCACGCGCGACGCGGCACGTGGCCAGCGCGTAGCGGGCGCGTTACAGGCGGGCGTCGTCTGGATCAACACGCCGCAACTGATCTTTCCTCAGACCTCCTGGGGCGGCTACAAGAAAAGCAGCATCGGCCGCGAACTGGGCCCGTTCGGGCTCGCGTCCTTCCAGGAAATCAAGCAGGTATTAACCACGAGTGGCCCCGTCTGAAAGGTTTTTCGAAGCCCGAGCCATGCGTTCGGCTCATGGCAACCATGCCGAGAATTCGATTGTTGCCGAAATTTTGCATCCCTAGAGTGTTCTCACCGACCGCCGTTGTAGTCCGCCGCACGTTCATCGAGGAGCAAGCCATGCAAGACATCAAACGAGGCAGAAGGCAGGCCATCAAGACCATCGGCATGGCGCTCGCCGCATCGAGCCTGCCGATGCCGTTCATCAGCACGGCAAGGGCGCAGGAAAAGAGCTTCGCCGGCAAGACGCTGCGTCTCTTGACATGGTCCGACGACACCGGCGCCGCGGCACTGCGCAACATCGCCGCGACCTTCAGTCAGAAGACCGGCGCGCAGGTCGTCGCCGATCGCGCCGACGGCACATCCGGCATGGTGGCGAAAGTGAAAGCGGCCGGCGACCGGCCGACCTACGATGTCATCACGCTCGCTGGCGTGGGCGCCTCGGGCCTCGCGGATGCCGGCCTCTTGATGAAGCCCGATCTGAACCGCCTGCCCAATCTGAAGGATGTCCCCGCGCAGTACCGCACCGGCGCCAATGGCTTCGGCATCGGCTATCTGCTGTGGTCGGACGGGCTCGTGTACAGCACGTCGTCGGTCAAGACGGCGCCTTCGACCTACGAGGCGCTCTGGGATCCGAAGTATGCGGGCCGCATCTTCCTGCCGCCGCCGGAATGGGCCGAAGCGGTCGATCTCGCGATCATCGCCGCGAAGATGGCCGGTGGCTCGCAACAGAACATCGAGCCGGGCTTCAAGAAGCTCGCGCAACTGAAGGACCGGGTGCTCACGCTCGGCGAGAATCCGAATCAGGTCGCCGATCTCTTTCGCACCGGGTCGCTGGATATCGGCGGCATCTATTCGCCGGCGTTTTTCCCCAATCAGTTGCGCAAGCCCGAGTACAAGATGGCCGTCACGTACGGCATGAAGGAAGGCTTCGCGACGCAACTGATGTTCACGGTGATTCCGAAGGCGCATCCGGGCGACATCGAACTGATTCACGCGTTCATCAACCATTCGCTCGATGCCGGCGTGCAAGGCCGCATGGCCGCCGACGTGCTCAATGGACCGGTGAACTCGAAGGCGGTGATCCCCGCCGAAAGCCGCGCGTTCGTGCCGTCTCCCCAGCAGATCGCGGAGAACGCCGTGCTGCACGACGACAAGGCGCTCGCCGCCGTACAGCCGGCCTGGATCAAGCGCTATACGGAAATCTTCTCGGCCTGATATCCATGTCCGCACTCTCATTCCGCCGCAGGACGGCAGCGATGGCGGGCGCCGCCCCTGAGCAATCGGCGGCTGCCGCGCTGCCCAGGGTGCCGCCGTGGCTTCTGCTCGCGCCCATCCTCGCGTTTCTCGCCGTGCTCGTCGCGGCCACGCTCGCGGTGCTGCGCATGAGCTTCGGCGTGTCGGGGAACGAGTGGCATGCGCTCACGCTCCGCAATTACGCGGACCTCGCCGATTCGTACTTCCTGCGCTCGCTCTGGCTCACGCTGAAGCTCGCGTTTCAAAGCATGGTCTGTGCGGTCTTGCTCGCGATTCCCGTCGCGCTCGCGATGGCGCGCACCGAGTCGCGGCTCGCCCGCCGTCTTCTGCTTGCGGGCGTGCTGCTGCCGCTGCTCGTCAACCTGCTGCTGCAAGGTTATGGCTGGCTCGTGATGCTGGGCCCGGCCGGCATGCTGAATCATGCGCTGCTCGCCGCCGGCGTGATTCGCCGCCCGCTCCAGTGGCTCTATCGCGAGAACGGCGTGCTGCTCGGCCTGATCCAGACCGCGTTTCCGCTGGCCGTGCTGCCGCTCGCGAGCGCGATGCGCGCCATCTCGCGTTCCTACGAGGAAGCCGCCGCGACGCTCGGCGCGACCCGCTGGCAGACGCTGCGCCACGTCGTCCTGCCGCTGGCGATGCCCGGCCTCGTGTCCGGCGCGCTGCTCGTCTTCGCCTACAACGCGAGCGCGTTCGCCGTGCCGCTGCTGCTCGGCGGGCGCCGCGTGCCCATGCTCGCCGTGCTCGTGCATGACCAGGTGGCGCCGCTACTGAACTGGCCGGCCGCATCGGCATCGGGCGTGGTGCTGATGGTGGCGACGCTCGTCGTCATGTCGGTTTCGCAACGGCTCGTGCGCGGCATGCAGCGCACGGAGGAATCCTGCTCATGAATACCCTGCGTCTCTCCGCGATCATGCCGGGACGGCTGAGCCGCGCGACCAGCTCGCTCGCGACCATCGTGCTGTTTCTCGCCGCCTTGCCGATCCTCACGATGATCACGATGTCGTTCGGCAACTCCGACACGCTCGAATTTCCGCCGCAGAGCTTCGGGCTGCGCTGGTATCACGCAGCGTGGCACACGTTCCTGTCGCCCGATGCCAGCGACGTGCTCTCGATGGGCGCCGCGCTGACGACGAGCCTCATCGTCGCGGTCTCGACGATGATCATCGCCACCGCGGTCTCGGTGCCCGCCGCCTACGCGCTCTCGCGCTACCGCTTCCGCGGCAAGTCCGTGATCGAACAGCTCGTCGCGCTGCCGCTCGTCTATCCGCTCGTGATGCTCGGGCTCTCGCTGCTGCTCGTGTTCAACGTGCTGCCGGTCGAGCTCGGCATGCTGCGGCTCATCATCGCGCACGTGATTCTCGCCTTGCCGTTCACGGTGAAGAACTGTGCCGCGTCGGTCGCATCGATCGGGCCGGAGTTCGAGGAAGCCGCGTGCCTGATGGGCGCGAGCCCGCGCCGCGCGATCGTCGACGTGGTCTTGCCGCTCATGCGGCCGGGCATTCTCGCCGGCATGCTGTTCGCCTTCATCATCTCGTTCAACGAATTCACGGTGACGTTCTTTCTGTACGGCATCGACACGATGACGCTGCCGATCTGGCTGTACAGCCGCACCGTGTCCTCGCTCGATCCGACCGTGTTCTCGTTCGCGGTCGTCATCGTGCTCATCGATTTCGCATTGATCTGGCTGCTCGAAAAGCTCGTCGGCGACGCAGGCGTCGCGCTGTGAACAGGGAACCCTCATGACTCATCTGACACTTCAGGCGGTGACGAAGCGCTTTCAATCGGCATGCGCGGTCGATCATGTCGATCTCGCCGTGCCCGACGGCAAGCTCGTGTGCTTTCTCGGACCGTCCGGCTGCGGGAAGACGACGCTGCTGCGGATCATCGCGGGACTGGAGACGGCAACGTCGGGGACGGTCGCATTCGCCGGGCGCGATCTCACGCACGTCCCCGCGAACCAGCGCGATTTCGGCATGGTGTTCCAGTCGCTCGCGCTCTTTCCTCACATGACGGTGGCGCAGAACATCGCGTATCCGCTGCGGCTGCGCCGGGTCGCGAAGGACGCGCAAGCCGCGCGCGTCGCCGAACTGCTCGACCTGATCCAGTTGCCGCACATGGCGGACCGGCCGGTCTCGCGGCTGTCGGGCGGCCAGCGCCAGCGCGTGGCGATTGCCCGCGCCATCGCGTCGTCGCCGAAACTGCTGCTGCTCGACGAACCGCTCTCGGCCCTCGACGCGAAGCTGCGTGAGGCGATGCAGGTCGAAATCCGTCTGCTGCAGCAACGTCTCGGCATCACGACGATCATGGTGACGCACGATCAGCGCGAAGCCATGACGATGGCCGACGAAATCGTCGTGATGGAAAAAGGCCGCATCGCGCAGGTCGGCAAGCCGCTCGATATCTACCGCAATCCCGTCAGCGAGTTCGTCGCGGATTTCATCGGGCTCGGCAACATCCTGCCCGTCACGCTCGACGGCACGGACCGCATCGGGCTTCCCGGCGGCCAGCAGATCATCGTCGACGCCGCGCTGCGCACGAGCGGTGCGACAGGCGATGTCCGCTTGCTGATTCGCCCCGAAGACGTATCGATGCGAGCGGCCGTCGCCGATCCGGGACCGAACGTGCTGGCCGGAAAGGTGGCGTTCATCCGCGATGTCGGCTCGTCGCTCGAAGCCACCATCGATTGCGCCGGCTTCACGCTGACCGCCGCCACGACCCCGCGCGAGACGCCGGACCTTCAGGTAGGCATGCCGATCTTCGCGGAGTTGCCGCCGCATGCCTGCAAGCTCATCGCGGCACGCACCGCGCACTGATTCACGCCGACCAAAACATAGTCACAGGAGACACCCTCATGAACACCATTTTCAAGCGTACTTCCGCCACGCTCGCCATCGCGGGTCTTTGCGCATTTGCGCCGCTGGCTCACGCCGATGCGCTCGACTCGATCGGCAAATCCGGCGTCGTGCGGATCGGCGTCTTCGAGGACTATCCGCCGTTCGGCTCCATCGGGCCGGACATGAAGCCGCAAGGCTATGACATCGATGTATCGAACCTGATCGGCAAGACGCTCAATGCGAAGGTCGAGCTGGTTCAGGTCACGGGCGACAACCGCATGGCCTACCTCGCCGACCACAAGGCCGACATGCTGCTCTCGGTCGGCAAGACGCCGGAGCGCGAAAAGGTGATCGACTTCTCGCAGGCGTATGCGCCGTACAACCTCGCCGTATTCGGTCCGAAGTCGCTGGCCGTGAAGAACGCAGGCGACCTGGCCGGCAAGAGCGTGGCCGTCGCGCGCGGCACGCTCGAAGACCTGAGCGTGAGCAAGGTCGCGCCGCCGTCCGCGTCCATCAAGCGATTCGACGATCCGAACGGCGCCATCTCCGCGTTCCTGTCCGGTCAGGCGCAATTGCTCGTGGTGGGCAACGACGTGGGCGCGACGATCATCGCCCGTCGCCCCTCGAACGAACCCGAGCAGAAGTTTTCGCTCTTCAGTTCGCCCGATCACGTCGGCCTGAACAAGAACGAACCGCGCCTCAAGCAGAAGGTGGACGAGGCCATCGCGGCCGCGAAGAAGGACGGCACGATGAACGCCATTTCGCAGAAGTGGCTGCGCGCACCGCTGCCGGCCGATCTGTGATGCGCTGCGCTTTTCCGCTCATTCGCACGCTGAGGATGATTCGATGACCTACACGTTCGATTTCAGCGACTTCGGCCTCTACCTGGACGTGCTCGCGCATGGCGTCGCGGTCACGCTCGGCCTCACCGCCGTATCGACGCTATTGGGCGGTCTGGTCGGCATCGGCGGAGCGTGTCTTGCCGTGACGGGGTCGAAGCCGGTTCGCGCCGTGGTGGCCACGTATGTCGAGGTCATTCGCAATACGCCGTTTCTCGTGCAGCTCTTCTTCGTGTTCTTCGGGCTGCCGAGTCTCGGCGTGCACATCGGCGAAATCGAAGCCGCCGTGCTCGCGATGACGGTGAATCTCGGTGCGTATGCGACCGAGATCGTGCGGGCGGGCATCGACTCGATCCCGCGCGGACAAGTGCAGGCCGCGATGGCGCTCGGTCTGCGCGGCCCGCACGTCTTTCGCCACATCGTGTTGCCGCAGGCGCTCGCCAACGTGTTTCCGGCGTTGCTCGGGCAAGTGCTGATCGTGATGCTCGGCTCGGCGGTCGTATCGCAGATTTCGGTGCCGGACCTGACGCATGCCGCCAGTTTCATTCAGTCGCGCAACTTCCGTTCGTTCGAATGCTACGTGATCGTCACCGCGATCTATCTGCTGCTGTCGATCGTGCTGCGCATGCTGATCAACCGGCTCGGCAAGCGGCTGTTCGCGGGACGGGCCGCGCGTGGCGGCGCCGCGAGCGCGCCGCGACGCGGATGGCGCAATCTGTTGTCCATGCGCTTGGGCCTTCCGAAGGAGCGTTCACGATGATCGAGTTCACGCTATGGGATATCGCGCGCAACCTGTTTCTCGCCGCGCGCTGGACGGTTTTGCTGTCGTTGATCGCGTTCGTCGGCGGCGGCCTGACGGGGCTGGTGCTGCTCGCGATGCGGGTGTCGCCGCTGCCGTGGCTGCGCAGGTTCGTGGTGCTGTATGTCGAAGTGTTTCAGGGCACGCCGCTTCTGATGCAGCTCTTCCTCGGGTTTTTCGGCTTGCCGATGCTGGGCGTCGAAGTGTCGCCGTGGGCTGCCGCGACGGTCACGCTCACGCTCTACACCGGCGCCTATCTCGCCGATATCTGGCGAGGCTGCGTGGAAGCGGTGCCCCGCGGCCAATGGAGCGCGGCGGCGAGCCTCGGCATGACATGGACGCAGCAGTTGCGTTATGTGGTCTGGCCGCAGGCCTGGAAGATCGCCGTGCCGCCGACCGTGGGCTTTCTCGTGCAGGTCGTGAAGAGCACCGCGCTCACGTCGATCATCGGGCTCACGGAGCTGACCAAGACCGGGACCATGATCACGAACGCAGCGTTCCGCCCTTTCCCGATCTACGCCCTCGTCGCGTTGCTGTACTTCGCGATGTGCTTTCCGCTGACCTGGTATGCGCGCGCGCTCGAACGCCGCTATCGGCTCGGCAGACATCGCTGAGGTCCGGCGTCTTGACCAACGTCCTTTTCAAACGGATTTGCGCATGATTTCCATCGGTAACGTGTCGAAGTGGTACGGCCAGTTTCAGGTTCTGACCGATTGCAGCACCACGGTCAGCAAAGGCGAAGTCGTCGTGGTCTGCGGGCCTTCCGGTTCCGGCAAGTCGACGCTCATCAAGACGGTCAACGGCCTGGAGCCGTTCCAGAGCGGCAGCATCACGATCGATGGCCAGTCCGTCCACGACAAGCGGACCAATCTGTCGAAACTGCGCTCGAAGGTCGGGATGGTGTTTCAGCATTTCGAGCTCTTTCCGCACATGTCGATCACGCAAAACCTCACGCTCGCGCAGACGAAAGTGCTGGGGCGCTCCAAAGACGAAGCGTCCGACAAGGCGCTGCGCCTGCTCCAGCGAGTCGGCCTGCGCGCGCACGCGGACAAGTTTCCGGGGCAGCTTTCCGGCGGCCAGCAACAGCGCGTGGCGATTGCGCGAGCGCTGTCGATGGACCCCGTCGCGATGCTGTTCGACGAACCCACTTCCGCCCTCGATCCGGAGATGATCAACGAAGTGCTGGATGTGATGGTCGAGCTGGCGCAGGAAGGCATGACGATGATGTGCGTCACGCATGAAATGGGGTTTGCCAGAAAGGTCGCGCACCGGGTGATCTTCATGGATCACGGGCGCATCGTCGAGGACGACGACAAGGATGCATTCTTTGCCCATCCACGGTCCGACCGTGCGAGGGATTTTCTGGGCAAGATACTTCATTAATATCGCGTCCGGCTTGCTACCATAGCTCCAGCCGACACCGTATTCATGATCGGAGACACGCCCCATGCGACGACTTCCTCCGCTCAATGCACTGCAGATCTTCGAGACGGTCGCGCGCCACCGCAGTTTCACGCGCGCGGCTGAACACCTGTGCCTCACGCAAGGGGCGATCAGCCGGCAGATTCTCGCGCTCGAGGAATACTTCGGATTTCCCCTTTTCATACGGGGCGCGAGAGGATTGACGCTGACGGCCGAAGGCGACGTGCTGCTGCCGGTCGTCAGAGAGGGTTTCGCGCGTATCGAGGAGGTGTCGTTGCGCCTCACGCGCCAGCGCACCGATCTCGCGCTGAAAGTGCCGACCTGCG
Organism: Caballeronia arvi; assembly: GCF_001544695.2. Taxonomy (GTDB): domain Bacteria; phylum Pseudomonadota; class Gammaproteobacteria; order Burkholderiales; family Burkholderiaceae; genus Caballeronia; species Caballeronia arvi. Next base: position 17,158 of record NZ_FCOM02000014.1, on the reverse strand, counting down.
TGATGCGCTGGATGCTGCCGAGGATCATGCGTTTTCAGAGCGAGCATCCCGAGCTGCAACTTCAGATCACGACGACCTGGCAGCACGACGTCGATTTTCAGGTGGAATCGTTCGATGCGGCGATCATCTATGGCTCGTCGCCCGGCGCGGACGTGCACGCCGTGCCGCTCTTCGACGAGCAGCTCACGCCCGTGTGCTCGCCAGATTTGCTCAGTGAAAAGCCGCTCGCCGCCGCAGCGGATCTTGCGCATCATGCCCTGCTGCATCCGACGCGGGATCATCGCGACTGGAAGCTATGGCTCGACCGTGTGGGTGCGAGCGAGATCGACGCGACGCTCGGCCCGACATTCGAAACGCTCGATCTGGCGACCAATGCCGCCATGCAGGGATTCGGCGTCGCGATCAGCGACCGGACGCTGGTCAGCGAAGACGTCGCGGCCCGGCGGCTCGTCATGCCGTTCGATATCGTGCTCGAAACGGGTTCGCGCTACTACTTCGTCTATCCGGACTGTGTCGCGAATCAGCCGAAGGTCAGGCTCTTCAGCGACTGGATCATGCGCAACCGGGACACGGCTGCGACTAAGGCTGATCGGGTTTCGCCGCGAGAGGCAGACGCACCTGAAACGTCGTCTTTCCCGGACGTGAGCTGACGAGCAGTGCGCCGCGGTGCCGGTTGACGACGGTCTGGTATGAAATGTCGAGGCCCAGACCCATCCCTTGACCCGGCGGCTTGGTCGTGAAAAATGGCTCGAACAGATGCGGCATGACGTCGTCGGCGATGCCGGTCCCATTATCGATGATCTCGACCACCGCCTCGTCCATCTCGCGATAGGTCCGCACGATGATGTCGCCCGTGCCGCTCGTCGCATCGATCGCGTTATCGATCAGGTTGGTCCACACTTGATTGAGCTCGCTGCCATACACGGTCAGATGCGGCAGGCCGCGATCGTAGTCGCGCTGCACGTTGACACCCTGCCTGAGCCGGTGCTGCATGATGATGAGGGTGTCTTCGATCCCTTCGTGGATATCCACTTCCTGCTGCGGCGCCTGATCCATGCGCGAATAGGACTTCATCGCCCGGACGATCTCCGAGATGCGCACCGAGCCCACGCGGATATCCTGCATCAGCGCGTCGATCTCCAATGCCGACGCCAGCCAGTGAATGGCGGCGGAGAACTGCTCTCGCGTCAGAACGAGTGCGAGCGGGCCGAGCTCTTCCTGCAGGATGCCCGCGCCGGCGAGACTCGGCGCCTGAAGCCAGGGCTTGGCCACACCCTGTGCGACGAGCCAGTCGCCGAGCGCATCCATCGCCTGATTCTGCTTGAGGGCGTCGATACCCGGCGCCACGTTCGTCACGTCCCGGCGATCGCCCAGGCTCTCCAGGATTTTCATCGCATCGACAGGAATCGCGTGATTGCGCAACGCGACGTCCGCGGCCTTCATCGCCGTCAGTGCGGCCACTGCACGGTCAGCCGTACGCACCATCGCGGCCGCGGGATTGTTCAGCTCGTGCGCGAGGCCTGCCGCGAGCGTGCCGAGGGCGGCCAGTTTCTCGCAGTTGCGCAGCGTCGCTTCGAGATTCATCAGGCGATCGAAGGAACTCTTGAAGATCAAGCGGCAGAAGGCCTCCGAGCCGACCAGCAATTCGCGGAATGCGCGCTCCGGCAGCAACGCGATGCGCCCGTCGGTCACGGCTCTCAGCGTGCTGGGGGCGGACGTGCCCGAGAGCAGCGAAATGGCCCCGAAAAAGCTCGGTGCGATGAACCGGGCCGTGGGAATCCGCTGCCCGCGCGACAACTTCGTCGCGGCGACTTCCCCTTGCAGCACGATGTGAAAGTGCGACCTCTTTTCGCCTTCGCGGGCAAGGACGTCCCCGGCCGCGAAGCTCACTTCCGTGAGCTGTTCGGGCAGAGACTGCAAAAGCGCTTCCGACAAATCCGCGAAGAGCGGATGCTCGCTCAGTTCCTTTAACTCGATCATGACGCCGACCTGCGGAAGGAATGAAATGCAATTCGATCGATGCGCGGCTGCACGGCACGCCAGCCCGCCAGACCGCGGCTTTAGAAAGAATTGTAGGACGCGCGTATTGGAATAACTTTCTCCCGGCTTGGGTATAAGGTTGATAGGTGCACTTCTTTCGCGTGCATCGGCTCATCCGGCGACTCTTCTGGTGCTGCTGCCACCTCGGGCGCCACGCGCGGTGTCATTCCGCGTGTTTCAAGTGTCCTTTCCAGAAACGCGACTCGAACGTGGCCGAAGCGAATGCAATCGAACGCTCGGCATGCGTTCGCTCGCATGTCTAAATAAGGGACCGTCGGGCTACAGAAAGCCTTCGTTGAAGGAGTTCGTCATGAAGACCGTACTCATATCGGCATTGTTGGTGGCCGGGTTTTCGCTCGGGAGTCTGACCCAGGCGCAGGAAACGACCGACACGCTTCAGTCCATGCCGTCATCCACGCAGCAGAACGCGCAGTCCATCGCGCCTTCCGGCGATTCGGCCTATGGCGGCGCCCCGGCCGGCCAGAGCGCCAGCGGCACGACTGCGAAGTGGACGACCGCGGGCAGGACGTCCAACTGCACGCCGCTGCCGTTCTGCAACATCTATTCGGGCGGCCAGTAAGGGCGGTGCGCGTGGCGGGTCTCGGCGGCGCAGTTCGCCTCGCCGTCGATGACCCGATATTTTTGTCCGGTCGCCGTTTCATAACGAACGGGCGTTCCTTTGACCGATTCACCCGAAAGCTTTCCGGTCGTGCTCAATCGCGCGCGATCTGCCCATCGAGACGCGCTTTCGCGGCGCGCATCGCTTCGTCGAAGGTCGCTTCGGTCGCCATGTGCCGATGGTCGATGGAAACGAGCCAGCCTTCATGCGCCCGCACCCATCGGATGCGCGAGTCCTGCAGCAGCAACGAGAACCATCGCCACACGGTTGCGTCTTCGGCATTCGCGTCGGCGCGGGCCTGAAGGCGAACCGTGTTTGCCGGAATCGGGCCGCTGTGCGCGGCGCCTGGCAGCCGCGCGTTCATGACAGCGCGTCCAGCTCCCCGAGCAGCGAAGGCACGCAATCGAACAGGTCGCCGACGAGCCCGTAATCCGCGACGCTGAAGATGGGCGCTTCCTCGTCCTTGTTGATCGCGACGATGATCTTCGAGTCCTTCATGCCCGCGAGATGCTGGATCGCACCCGAGATGCCTACCGCGATATACAACTCCGGCGCGACGATCTTGCCTGTCTGGCCGACCTGATAATCATTGGGCGCATAACCGGCGTCGACGGCCGCGCGCGATGCGCCCATCGCCGCGCCCAGTCTGTCGGCGAGCGGTTCGAGCACGGTCCTGTAGTTGTCGCCGCTGCCGAGGCCGCGACCGCCCGATACGACCACATCGGCGGAAGTCAGCTCCGGACGATCGAGCTTCGTCACTTCGCGGCTCACGCACTGCGAGACGCCTGCATCGGTGCCGGCCGGAATGGTTTCGATCGATGCGCTGCCGCCTTCCGTCGCGACAGGATCGAATGCCGTGGCCCGCACCGTGATCACTTTGACGGGATCGCGAGACCTGACCATCGCGATGGCGTTGCCCGCGTAGATCGGGCGCTCGAACGTATCGGCATCGACGACCGAAACGATGTCGCTGACCTGAGCGACATCGAGCCGGGCTGCAATGCGCGGCGCGACGTTCTTTCCATAAGCGCTCGCCGGCGCGAGGATGTGCGAATAGTCCTTCGCGACCTCGATCAGCGTCGCCTCGATATTCTCCGCGAGTCCATCGGCAAGCTGCGGCGCATCGGCGAGCAGCACTTTCGCGACCCCGGCAAGTTTCGCCGCCGCGTCCGCCGCACCTTGCGCGTTCGAACCTGCAATCAGCACATGAATGTCGCCGCCAATTTTCGCCGCCGCTGCAACCGTGTTCAGCGTCGCCGCCTTCAGCGTCTGGTTGTCGTGCTCGGCAATCACAAGAATCGTCATGTCGTTCTCCGCCTGTCCTGATTTCTGATGTCAAAGCACCCTGGCTTCGGTCGTGAGCTTCGCGACCAGCGCCTTCGCATCCGCCACCTTCACGCCCGCGGCGCGCTTTTGCGGCTCGCGGACCTTCAGCGTCTCGAGCCGCGGCGCAACATCGACACCGAGCGCTTCGGGCGTTACGGTTTCCAGCGGCTTCTTCTTCGCCTTCATGATGTTGGGCAGCGTGACGTAGCGCGGCTCGTTGAGGCGCAGATCGGTCGTCACCACGGCCGGCAAGGTGAGCGACAGCGTTTCTGCGCCGCCGTCCACTTCGCGCGACACCGTCGCCTTGCCGTTCGCGATCGAGACCTTCGACGCGAACGTCGCCTGCGGCAAGTGCGCGAGCGCGGCGAGCATCTGGCCGGTCTGATTCGAATCGTCGTCGATCGCCTGCTTGCCCAAAATCACGAGCGACGGCTGCTCGCGGTCGACCAGCGCCTTGAGCAGCTTCGCCACGGCGAGCGGCTGCAGCTCTTCGTTCGATTCGATGAGAATCGCGCGGTCCGCGCCGATCGCAAGCGCGGTTCGCAGCGTTTCCTGGCATTGCGCGACACCCGCCGATACCGCGATCACTTCCGTCGCCACGCCCGCTTCCTTCAGGCGCACGGCTTCCTCCACCGCGATTTCATCGAACGGATTCATCGACATCTTGACGTTCGCAACGTCGACGCCCGTGTTGTCGCGCTTCACGCCGATCTTCACGTTGGCGTCCACGGACCGTTTCACCGCTACCAGTACTTTCACGTCAGTCTCCTTCGATGCCTTGCAAGGTCGTTGCGGGTTCACGCCAGAAGCGGTCATAGTCGGGCGTGCGTTTCTGCATGAACGCATCGAGACCTTCCCGCCATTCCGTCTTCGGAACATCCAGCGGGGACTTCACGACACGCTCCCAGTCGATGGCGGCATGCGCGCGCAAATTGCGCTTCGCCGCCTTCAGCGCGCCTGGCGGCACGGCTTCGACCACTTGTCCGGCGAGCGACAGCACGCTGTCGAGCACCGCATGTGCGGGAACCACGCGATTGACGAGGCCGATGTCCAACGCTTCGTCGGCCGCAACGCGCCGTCGCGTCAGGATCAGATCGAACGCGCGGCGCATGCCGATCACGCGCGGCAGCAAGGCCACGCCCGTGTTCGGGATCACGCCGTGCCCGAGCTCGGGCATCGAGAACCATGCGGCTTCGCACGCGACGACGAGATCGCACGCGAGCATGAGTTCCATGCCGCCGCCGAGCGCCGGGCCGTGAACCGCTGCGATCACCGGCCGCTCGAACTCGGCGATGCGTTCGAACATCAGCGCGGGGTCTTCGTCGGGCGCGGGACGTTCCATCCATCCGTCGCGAAGATCGTCGATGTTCGCGCCCGCGCAAAATGCCGGTCCGTTCGCCGCGATCACGACTGCGCGCGCGCCTTCGTCCAGTGCGCGCTGCAATGAAACCGACACCCCGCGCACGATCTCGCGCGACAGCGCATTGCGGCGGCCGGGATCGTTCAGCGTGACGAGCGCGATGTTTCCGCGCCGCTCAACCAACACCTTGTCTGCGTTCATGCGAGTGTCTCCGTGGCCGCGTCGGTCAAAAGATATGCGCGCAGTGCGGGCACGATCGGATGCGGACGAGCGGTTTCGCCGTGCACCAGAACGCACACGGCTTCAGCCGTCGCGCAGCAGTTTCCGCGGTGCCCGTCGAACAAGCCTTGCCGCACCTTGAACGACGTGTTCCCCACCTCGACCACCGTGCTGCCCACCCGCACGCGTCCCGGAAAGTGCAACTCGGCGCTGAACTCGATCAGCAATCTCACGACGGCGAGATTCGCGCCGTCCATCAGCGCGCGAACCTGCGGCGGCGCGACGATCTCCATGCGCGCCGCTTCGAACAATGTCGCGATGACCGCGTTGTTGACGTGTCTGAACTGGTCCGTGTCGGCGTTTCTCAGCTTCTCTTCGGTCCAGAAGCGAAAGCCGTTGCTTTGCGATGCGTTCATCGTCCGTCCCGTTCTTCGTGAGGAACGAGATGCGCGCTCGCTTCATGCTCCGTGCGCAGATAGAGCGCGGTCGCGAGCGGCTGCCGCATTTCCTCGAGGATGTGACCGACCAGGCCGACCGCGCGTGCGGCAACCGCGAGTCCGCGGCAGATGCGCCATTGAATGCCCATCTCCGACGCGACGGCGGCCATCGCGCCCGTGACGTTCACCGGCAACGCGCGATCGAGCTTGCGCTCGGCTTGCCTGCCGATCGCCGTCATGAGGCGGATATACGGCCCGTCGTAGCCGGTCTCCTGCGCGACCTTGAACAGCGCGGGCGCACGCGGATCGACGGGCTTGTGGAACGGATGCCCGAGGCCCGGCAGGATTTCCCGACGCGCGCGGTAGTCTTCGACGATCGTGCGCGCGAGTGCATCGATATCGGCGTTGTGCGGATCGGGCATCGACTCCTGCAACAGCCGCGCGGCATTGTCGAGCGAGCCGACGAACACCGAGCCCAGACCGAGCAGGCCCGCCGCGACCGCCGCCTGCACCGCTTCCGGCGCGCCCGCATAGGTCATGCGCGTGGCAAGCGACGAAGGCGTGATGCCGTGCTCGACGAGAATGACCATCATCGCGTTGAACATGCGCAGCTCGCGCTCGTCGGGCAGGCGCGCGAACAATTGCAGAAACGCCATCTGCCCGAAGTCGATCTTGCCGACGATGTCTTCGCACAGATCGAGGCCGTGAATGACCACCTTCTCAGGCGTCGCCCACGCGATGTCCGATCGAATCTCAGCTTGCTTCATGGTTTGAACTCCCGTGTCATGCGGATGTGGTTTGTGCGAGCCCGAGGCTTTGCGAAGCCATCTCGCGCAACTCGTTTCTGAGCACCTTGACGCCGTTGGGTCCGTCCTTCTGCGGAAAGGCCGGTACGCTCACGATGCGGCGCGGCACCTTGAAGCCCGCGATGCCCTGCTTGCACCAGGCGAGCAGCGCTTCTTCGCTGGCGGGCGTCTTCGACTCGCGAATGAAAGCCACGGCGACATCGCCCTCGCCTTCGACATGAACCCCGACGACCTGCGCCGCCTCAACGCCCGGATGCTGCGCGAGGAACATCTCGATCTCGGCGGGATCGACCAGATAGCCGCGCAGACGCAGGCTGTCCCGGATGCGGCCGACGTAGCGGAACGAAGCGCCATCGGCGTAAGCGAGATCGCCGGTCCGGAACCAGCCGTCCGCCGTGAAGGCTGCGGCGCTCGCCACCGGATTGTTCAGATAGCCGGCCATCACGTTATAGCCGCGCAGTTGCAGTTCGCCCTGTTGCCGGTCGGGAAGTGGCGCGTCACTCGCGGGATCGGCGATGCGGAACGCGATGTCGGATGAGATCGGCATGCCGCCGGGCAGGCCGCGTTGCTCCGCATCGCCTTGCGGGTCGCGCATCGCGGTCATCGCGAAGCACTCGGACATGCCGTAGAGCGCGGTCAGGCGCACGCCCCACGCGTCCCATGCCTTCGCGATGACGCTCCGGCCCAGTCCCGCGTATTCGGGAAACGCGCCGCGCCGCCAGCTCGCCAGCGAGTAGTCTCCGGCGTTCAGCACCATGTCGAGCATGGCGTCCGAACCGAAGAAATGCGTGACGCGATGCCGTTCGATGGCCGCGGCCGCCGCATCGGCCTTGAAGACCGGCAACAGCACGCACGCCGCGCCCGCAGCCAATGCCGCAATCGCCTGCACGAAGCCGAGCACACCATAGAGCGGCAGCGCGCAGAGCATGACGTCGTCCGCACGCATGTCGTTGTATCGGCCGACGTTGCGCGCATGCCGCGCGATGCCGCCCGCCGTGTGCGCGGCGAGCTTCGGCTGGCCGGTGGTGCCGGACGTCATGAAGGTGCACAGCAGATCCGTGTCGCGCCCTTCCCAGCGCGGATACGGCTCGTAGGCGTTCCATTCGAGGCTGTCGAACCGCGCGACTTCGACGACCTGCTGCAACGCTTCGCAAGCCGCTTCGATCTCGCGCGCTGCTCCGGCGTAGTCGAAATCGAGAAAGCGTTCCGGCACGAAGAGCACGCGCGCGTTCGCGGTCTTCACGACATGCAGCGCTTCCTGCTGCCTGAAGCGCGTGCTCACCGGCACCATCAACGCGCCGAGCTGCGCCGCGCCGAAGAAGAGCTGCATCCACACCGCGCCGTCGGGCAGCCAGACCGCGATGGTATCGCCGCGTCTCACGCCGAGTTCATGCAGGAACGATGCCGCGCGACGCGACGCCACGCCCAGTTCGCCTCGCGTGAAGCTGCGTTCGCCATGATGCAGCGCGACGCGTTCGATGTTGCCGGCTTCGAGCAGATCAAAGGCCATGACGGCCTCCCGACGCGAATGCCGCGCGTGCGATCTGAATCCGCTGCATCTCCGACGTGCCTTCGCCGATGCGAAACGCTCGCGCATCGCGATAAAAGCGCTCGATGGGCAGTTCCGTCATGTAACCCATGCCGCCGAAAATCTGCAGCACGCGATCCGTCACGCGGCAGCCCATCTCGCTCGCATAGAGCTTCGCGCGGCACGCGGCGACGTGCGCGTGCGCGTCTTCGCGTTCGATCATCTCCGCCGCCGCGCGGATCAGCATGCGCGCCGCCTCGATCTCGACATCGTTGTCGGCGATCATGAACTGGACCGCCTGATGCTGTGCGAGATGCGCGCCGAATGCCTTGCGCTCCTGCGCGTACTCGCAGGCCATCGCCTGGGCGCGCGCCGAAAGACCCAGCGAGCGGCTCGCCGACAATAGGCGATCCTGATTGATCGACTGCATCATGCCGAGGAAGCCCGCGTTGACCTCGCCGAGCAGGTCTTCGTCGGGAACGAAGCAGTTCTCCAGCGTGAAGCCATTCAGGTGATAGCCGCGCCAGCCCATCTTTCGGTAACGCGTCATGCCGACGACGCCCGGATTGCCACGGCGAACGATGAACGTGGTGAGCTTGCTCTTCAGCGACGCCGACGCATCGGTGACCGCGAGCACGATGATGTAATCCGCCGTTTCCGCATGCGAGATGAAATGCTTGGCTCCGTTGAGCAGCCAGCCACCCGATGCTTTCTCGGCGCGCGTGCGCAGGCCGCCGAGATCCGAGCCTGCGTTGGGCTCGGTCAACGCATACGTGACGATCTTCCGGCCCGCGAGAATGTCCGGCAAAAGTTCGGCGCGTTGCCGCTCGTTCGCCTGCGACAACTGAAGCGGCAGATGGCCGAATACCTCGCTCAGCGGCACCGACGTATGCGTCAGCTCCTCGAGTATCGCGACCTTCGCAGCAGCCGACAGCCCCGGCCCGCCGATGCTCTCCGGAAGGTTGAACCCGTAAAGCCCGAGCGCTGCGACTTCCGAGCGCAACTGCGCCAGAAGTTCGTCGCTGACGTCGTCGTCCGTTTCGATCTGCTGTTCGAGCGGAACGAGCCGGTTGCGCACGAAGCGCCGTGCGGTTTCGCGGATCATGGATACTTCGTTGTCGATTTGAGTCATTGCAGTCTCACATTGTCGAAATCGTTTTCGATAAAAGGCGTGCGTGTGCCGGCGGGTGTGCCGATTTCGCGCGGCGCTCAGACCATCGGGCGATACATCTCGAACATTTCGCCGATCTGCGCGTAGTCCGCGCGATAACCGGCGCGCATGATCGGCTGCGCGGCGCGCGTATCGAAGAGACCTTCCTTCAGATACGCCTGCTGGATATGCACGCCGACCACTTGCCCGAGGACGAGCCAGTTGTCGGTGGGCTTGCCGTTCAGGTCGTGCAGATGCGTGACCTGCAGGAGCCGGCATTCGAGTGCCGCCGGCGATTCCCCGACTCGCGGCGCCGATACGTTGCGCCCCGCGATGGGCGTCAGGCCCGTCAGCTCGAATTCGTCGACTTCCGGCCCGACCGTCGCCGAAGTCAGATTCATCTTCTCGGCGAGCGGGCGCGTGGCGAGGTTCCAGACGAATTCGCGCGTCGCCTCGATGTTGCGTAGGCTGTCCTTGCGCCCTTCGCTCGAGAAGCCGATGATCGGCGGCGCGCTGCCGAAAGCGCCGAAGAAGCTGTATGGCGCGAGATTCGGCTGACCGGTCGCGGAACGCGTCGAAATCCAGCCGATGAGGCGCGGCGCGACGATCGCCTTGAACGGATCATGCGGCAGGCCGTGGCCCGCGGCGGGATCGTAAAACATGCGTGTCTCCGATATGTCGATGAATGCGGGGTGAAGCGTCATCTGCGCGTCGAGCTTGCCTGTTCGAGCAGGTCGGCCGGTTCGTAGTCTTCGTCGTCGGCGACGACTTTGGTGAGATCGCGGCCGCGCGTCTCCGGCAGGAAAGTCAGCGCGAGCAGCGCGCAGAAATAGCCGATGAAGCAGAACACCGCGATCGATCCCACCATGCCCATGCGCTCCGCCACCGCGCCCACCAGCGCGACGGAGAGCGCGCCGAGCGACTTGCCCACGTTGTACGAAAAGCCCATGCAGGTCGTGCGGATCTCGGTCGGGAACAGCTCCGACAACATCGGTCCGATGCCGGCGAACGCGCCGTTGATGCCCATGCCGACCGGAAGGCCGAGGAGCGCGAGAAGCCACGGGTCCATCGGAACGAAGAGGTAGCACGCCGTCAGCGAAGCGGAGAAGATGCAGAACGCAATCGCGGTGAAACGGCGGCCGAACGAATCGTTGAGATACGCGAACCCTACTTGCCCGATGAACGAGCCGGCGCTCATCATCGTCGCCATCAGCGCCACGGTGGATACCGGCAGGTGGCGCACCTGCATGAGCATCGTCGGCAGCCAGATCATGATGGCGTAGCTGCTGGCCTGAAGCCCCGTGACGAGCAGCGCGGCCAGCAGGCTCCAGCGGCGCACATCCGCACGGAACGATGAGCGCCAGGTCGCCACGACTGCGCCGCCCGTCGCCCGCTTCATTTCGCGGAATACTTCGGGCTCCGGAATGTACCGTCGAATCAGCAGCACGACGAGCGCGGGAACGACACCGATCCAGAACGCCGAGCGCCAGGCGATGGACGCGGGCAGATACGCGAGCAGCAAGCCCGTGATGACGGCGGCGAGCGCCCAGCCGACGGAGAAGCCGCTTTGCACGAGCCCGAGCGCCTTGCCCCGATGCGCGGGGTTGATCACTTCCGCCATCAGCGCCGCGCCGACCGCCCATTCCGCGCCGAAGCCGACGCCCTGCAACGCGCGCACGATCAGCAACTGGTGATAGGAGTTCGTGAATCCCGCGATGATGCTGAACGCCGTGAACCAGATGATCGAGCCCGTCAGCACGCGCACACGGCCGTGACGATCGCTCAGGATGCCGGAGACCCATCCGCCGAGCGCGGCCGCAAGCAGGGACGATGTCGCGATCAGCCCCGCTTCGGTCTTCGAGAAATGCCACGCCGCCATCAGCGCGGGCAAGAGAAACGACAGCACCTGATTGTCGAAGCTATCCAGCGTCCAGCCGCAAAAGCATCCCCAGAAGGTGCGCCGCTCTGCCGGCGCCGCTTCCCTGTACCAGTCAAACGCTTGCATGGTCATCTCCTCTTCGAACTGCGCGACTCTCGTGCGCTCTGCACGCGTGCGCGGGTTTATCGGGCGACGTCGCCGCTCAGGGCGATCGCGCTGATCTCGACATGCGCGCCGTAGTGCAAGTGGCCGCATGGCACGACGGTGCGAGCCGGCGCGTCGGAGCCGATGAACGCCCGATACAGTTCATTCACCCTCGGCCAGTTGTCGATGTCGGACACATAGATCTGCACGCTCAACAGCTTGTCGACATCGCTTCCCGCTGCCAGCAGCACTTCACGCACGTTCGATAAAGCCTGATGAACCTGCGCGTCGAGCCCTTCGGGAAGAACGACGCCGTCCACGTTCTGGAGCGGCAACTGGCCGGAGACGAAAACCAGACCATTCGCTTTAGTTGCCTGCGCGTAATGCCCGCGCGGCAGAGGCGCATTGGGTGTGACGATATATTCGATCAAGATTGCTCACCGTTGAGTGGACGTGCCTGTTTGCCCCGCGATTTTCGCTTTCCTTCGAAAACGATTTCGAAACTAAGGTAGCAGGCGCATTCGCGAAATTCAAGAGCGTAAAAGCCCGGTTCCGAAATCGTTTTAGAAGATGATCCGAGCGTTCTATTCCGGGCAGAGCCGCACGCTGCAAGCGCGCCAGCGCCCTACATCGCACTGTTTTTCCGGTCGATGCCGGTGTCTGCCGAAGGGTAAACACCGATGCAGAAACCGCTAAAGAATCGCCATTTTCGAAATCGATTTCTGTACGTGGCACACGGCCATCAACGAAACACATGACGCGCGCGTAAAATGTCCGAAAATCGTTTTCGACGTTTCGCCGAAGCGGGCACATGGAGAGCAGCCGGAATGAACATCCAGGAATTCGCAGCGAAGCTGAAGCTGTCGGTCAGCACCGTCTCGAAGGCGCTGAACGGCCGCGAGGACGTCAGCGCCGACACGCGCAAGCGCGTGCTGGAAGCCGCCGAGCTGCACGGCTTTTCGCCGGACCCGGCCGCGCGCCGCCTGCGACGGCAATCGGCGGATACGATCGCGTTCGTCGTGTCGCCCCCGCAGACGTCGTTCGCTCATCCGTTTTTTCTGGACATGCTGATGGGCGTGAACGATGCGATGGACAACACCGGCTTTCAGGTGATCGTCGCGTCCGCGCGCAGCGTCGAAACGGAGATCGATGTGTTCAAGCGTCTCATCGAGCGGCAGCGCGTGGATGCGCTCCTTTTCGGGCGCACGCGGCGTCAGGATGAACGCATCGCCTATTTGCTGGAGCGCGACATTCCCTTCGTCGCCTTTGGCCGCAGCGAAACCTCCGACGCCTTCCCGTTCGTCGATATCGATCATGAGGTCGTGGGCCGCGCCGGCTGCGCGCGGTTCATCGCGCTGGGGCATCGGCGCATTGCGCTCGTTCATGCGCCGGAATATCTGATGTTCAGTCATCTCGAGCGAACGGGCTATGCGGAAGCCTTGCGCGCGGCGGGCATCAGGTTCGACAAGTCGCTCTGCATCGAGGCGGATATATCGGAAGAAGGCGGCGCAGAGGCCGCGCGCAGGCTGCTGAAGCTTGCGGACCCGCCCACGGCGATCGTGTGCGGGCACGATCTGATCGCGCTGGGCGCGCTGCGCGGCATCGCGGAAACGGGAAGGATGCCGGGAGGCGATGTCGGCGTGATCGGCGGAGACAATCATCCGATCGGACGATATGTGCAGCCCGCGCTGACGACGTTCTCGGCGGAGACACATCGCGCGGGCAAGCGGATGGCGCAGATGCTGCTTCAGCGACTCGAAGGCGCGCCGCCGCAGACGCTTCAGGAAATCTGGGCGCCCGAGCTGATCATCCGGAGTTCAGACGGGCCGCACCGGACGCCCGCGCGCGGCAAGGCAAGTCCGCCCGCACGTTCACGCGCAGTTCGCGCATGAGCTTTTAGCGGTCGGCGCAAACCTCACTTCGCATTGAGCCTTCGCCACAACGTCGTCTTGCTGATGCCGAGCGCTCTGCAAACCGCATCGCGATCGCCTCCGAACGCGGCCAGCGACGCGCGGACCTGATCGGCTTCCACCGAGCGGCTCAGATCGCGAAGCGACAGATCCGTCTTGTCGTCGGACCTGTTTTCGAACACCTCGGGCGCGATCGCTTCCAGCTCGTTCAATGTCAACGCGATGGCGGCATCCTTGTCGACGTCCATGTCCGAAATCTCCACCGCGATACGCTCGACGATATTCTGCAACTCGCGCACATTCCCAGGCCACGGATAGCGCTGAAGCACCGGCTCCAGCGGCGCGAGCAGGCGTGCCGCAGCTTCGCGGCCGGGTACGCGCAACGCGAGCGCCTTGTCGCGCCGGGCGGCCTGCACCAGCAGCGCCGTCGCCAGGGGCAGGATGTCGCTGGATCGCGCGCGCAAGGGCGGCAACGCCACGCTCAGAATGTTGATGCGATAGAACAGATCGGCCCGGAACGAGCCATCGGCGACACCTTCAGCGAGCGTGCGATGCGTCGCCGCAATCACGCGGATATCGACGCGCGTCGGCTCCGTCGATCCGAGACGGATGACTTCCCTCTCCTGCAGCACGCGCAATAAGCGGCTCTGCAGCGGCGGCGGCATCTCGCCGATTTCGTCGAGAAACAAGGTGCCGCGATGCGCCGCCTCGATCAGCCCGGCCTTGCCACCCTTGCGCGCGCCGGTGAACGCGCCCTCCTCGTAGCCGAAAAGCTCGCTTTCGAGCAGCGCTTCGGGAAAGGCGCCGCAGTTCATCGCGACGAACGGAAAGTCCTTGCGACGGCTCAGGCGATGCATGCTTTGCGCGACCATTTCCTTGCCCGTGCCGCTTTCGCCGAGAATCAGCACGGTGGCGTCGGATTTCGCGTAACGGCGCACGAGCGCCCTGACCCGCTCGATCGACTCCGACTCGCCGACGACATCCTCCAGCCGATAACGCGCGACGAATTCCTGCGCCCCCTGCCGCGATCGCAGCGTCCGGTCCAGCCGCTCGACCGCGCGCGATTCCTGGAACGTGAAGATCGTGCCGCCCGATGCGCCTTCGCTCGCGAGCGGCCCGCGATGGATCGCATAGCTCACGCCGCGCACGGAGCCGAAGACGTCGCCATCGGCGGAGGGCAACACGCCGTCGAGTTCGGGCGCGACATCGAGCAGCGCCTGGCCGACCGCGCGCGATGTATCCGCGATGCCGAGCGCGGTGGCCAACCGTCGATTGATGGCTTCGATGCGGCCGCCCGCATCGACCGCGACGACGCCATCGCGCAGATGCTGCAACAGGTTGTCCAGGCGATTGCGGCGCGCGACCTCGTGGCGCATCGCCTGCGCGACTTCCAGCGCGGTCTCGAAAGCACCGACGACGGACGTGCGCGAATAAAGAAACACCGAACTCATGCCCGCATCGGCCGCGAGATCCGCGACGAGGCCGGGGCCGACCACGACATCGACGCCGCGATCGCGCAGGTCCAGCACGAGGTTCTCCGCGTCCTGCGCCGAGCGATACGACTCGCAGATCATGTCGATGCCGTAGGCCGCGAGGAACCGGCGGATCTCCGCGGGCGTATCGCCGTGCGTGACGAGCGCGACGCTCGCGCCCTCGCGCCGCGCCTTCGTGAGCGCGTGCATCACGTCGAAACCGGTTGGGCTGATGACGACGACCGGCACCGACACGCGGCCCTTCAGATAAGCGCCATTCGAGCCGCCCGCCACGACGACATCCGGCCGCCCGTCGCGCGCGGCTTCGATGCTGTTCGCGGCGTCCTCGTAGCCGAGCGGCACGACGTCGAGCTCGGCGCGGTCGGCATAGGCGCCGGCGATATCGATGAATAAATCCCTGAGCCGGCTGATGCCGACAGCCCAGATGCGCGGGCGGGACGCAATTTCCGTTTGCATGATCGTCTACGTTGAATGACACGGCGAAGTGCGTCCAGTATGCGCCATTTCATTTCAGGTCCGAAATATGAAATTTCAGTCGTGAAAAGCACGATGATTCGCAGAGTTTCTCTTATCTCGAAAAATCAGGCACTTACGGAAATATCACGAGCTGGCAAGCTATTTGCATATAGATGCGGACTTTTTGAGGAGACGAATGTGAGTTTCGAAAACCTGTCCGCGCAAACCGCGGGCGCGCGCTTCCGCAAGGCAGTCGCCGAAGAATCCCCGTTGCAGGTCGTCGGCGCGATCACCGCCTACGCGGCGAAGATGGCCGAAGCCGTCGGCTTCAAGGCGCTGTATCTGTCGGGCGGCGGCGTGGCCGCGAATTCGCTCGGCATGCCCGATCTCGGCATCAGCACGATGGAAGACGTGCTGATCGACGCGCGACGCATCACCGATGCGTCCTCGCTGCCCTTGATGGCCGATATCGACACGGGCTGGGGCGGCGCCTTCAATATCGCGCGCACGATCCGCTCGTTCATCAAGGCGGGCGTCGCGGCCGTGCATATCGAGGATCAGGTCGGGCAGAAGCGCTGCGGGCATCGGCCGGGCAAGGAAGTCGTGTCGACCGGCGAGATGGTCGATCGCGTGAAAGCCGCCGTCGATGCGCGCACGGACGAATCGTTCGTCATCATGGCGCGCACGGATGCCGCGGGCGCCGAAGGCATCGACGCCGCGATCGAGCGCGCCGTCGCGTATGTCGAAGCGGGCGCGGATATGATCTTCCCCGAAGCGATGAAGTCGCTCGACGACTATCGCCGCTTCAAGGCCGCCGTGCGCGTGCCGATTCTCGCGAACCTGACCGAGTTCGGCTCGACGCCGATGTTCACCGTCGATGAACTGAAGGACGCGAACGTCGATATCGCGTTGTATTGTTGCGGCGCATATCGCGCGATGAATGCGGCGGCCTTGAATTTCTATGAAACCGTGAAGCGCGACGGCACGCAGAAAGCCGCCGTCGAAACGATGCAGACGCGCGCCGACCTGTACAAGTATCTCGGCTATCACGCCTACGAAGACAAGCTGGATCAGCTTTTTGCAGCACAGAAATAACCTTTGTGAAGGAGACAAATCAATGAGCGAAGCAGACAACAGCACCGCATCCGCAGGCGCTTTCAAACCGAAGAAATCCGTCGCGCTGTCGGGCGTGACCGCGGGCAATACCGCGCTGTGCACGGTCGGCAAGACCGGCAACGATTTGCACTATCGCGGCTACGACATTCTCGATGTCGCGACGACGTCCGAGTTCGAAGAAATCGCGCATCTGCTCGTGCATGGCAAGCTGCCGAATGCCGCCGAACTGAAGGCTTATAAAGCGAAGCTGAAGGCTTTGCGCGGCCTGCCCGCGAACCTGAAGGCCGCGCTCGAATGGATTCCCGCATCGGCGAATGCGATGGACGTGATGCGCACCGGCGTCTCCGTGCTCGGCACGCTTCTGCCCGAGAAGGACGATCACAACACGCCGGGCGCAAAGGATATCGCCGACCGTCTGATGGCCTCGCTCGGCTCGATGCTGCTGTACTGGTATCACTACTCGCATAACGGCAAGCGCATCGAAGTCGAAACCGACGACGATTCCATCGGCGGACACTTTCTGCATCTGCTGCATGGCGTGGCGCCGTCGAAGTCATGGGTCGATGCGATGCACGTATCGCTCAATCTTTACGCCGAACATGAGTTCAACGCATCGACGTTCACCTCGCGCGTGATCGCGGGCACGGGCTCGGACATGTATTCGGCGATCACCGG
>NZ_FCOM02000021.1 GCF_001544695.2 Caballeronia arvi | reverse complement strand
CGGAATGTTATAGGTGGACTGACCCGGATTGAGCTGTTCGAGGAACCACAGACGTTCCTGCGCGAAAGACAACGGCAGATGCGCAGGACGTTCACGCGCTTGCAAAGGCGGCAACGTGCTGGCTTGACGAGATGACAGCTCCAAAGCTTCAGCGAGTGAAGCAACGCTGGGCGCATCGAACAGCGTGCGCAAAGGCAATTCTATCGAAAACGCTTCACGCAGCCGCGAAACGAGTTGAGTAGCGAGTAGCGAATGCCCGCCAAGCGTAAAGAAGTTATCGAAAACGCTGACGCGTTCGAGACCGAGCACGCTGGCAAAGCACTGCGCAAGCGTGTGTTCGAGCGATGTGCGCGGTCCGACATATGCAGCAAGATCCTGCCACTGCGGATCGGGCAACGTACGGCGATCGAGCTTGCCGTTGGGCGTCAAAGGCAACGCATCGAGCACGACGAATGCCGAAGGCACCATGTAGTCGGGCAGACGCGAGTTCAGATGCTCACGAAGGGCGTCTGTGTCGATCTCTTCGATGCCGGTGACATAAGCGATGAGTTGCTGATCCTGCGTCCCCTCGTGTCGAGCACGCGCAATGACGACCGCCTCACGCACCGCCGGATGACTGGCGATCTGTGCCTCGATTTCCCCAAGCTCGATACGAAAGCCGCGAATCTTGACCTGATGATCGTTCCGGCCAAGGAACTCGATATTGCCATCGGGTCGATATCGCGCGATATCACCCGTGCGGTACATACGCGCATCAGCAACGAACGGATCATCGATGAAGCGCTCGGCAGTGAGATCAGGACGATTCAGATAACCACGCGCCACACCCGCTCCACCGATATACAGTTCACCCACCGCACCGGGCGGCACGAGCTGATATTGCGCATCGAGCAGATACATGCGCGTGTTGGCGATCGGACGACCGACCGATACCGTGGACGACATTTCCGCTGCAATTCCCGTCCGATAGCACGATGACCAGACCGTGGTTTCGGTCGGACCATACAGATTCCACAGCGCTTTGACCTTCTCACCGAGACGCGTCGCGAGACCGGCAGACAAGGCTTCGCCGCCGCACAGCGCAGTGAGCTGCGCGTTACCCGTCCACTGCGTATCGAGCAGCATGCGCCAGGTTGCGGGCGTCGCCTGCATGAAGCTGATACCGTGTTCGGCGATGAGGCTTTGAAGCGCGACCGGATCGGCTGCATCGCTTCTGCGTGCAAGCACGATGCAGGCGCCCGTGCTCAAAGGTAGATACAACTCGAGGCCCGCGATATCGAAGGCAATGGTCGTGACGGCGAGCAGCTTGTCGGCTGCACGCATGGACGTGATATCGCGCATCGAGCAGAGGAAGTTCAGCATCTCGCGATGCTCGACCATCACGCCCTTGGGCTTGCCAGTGGAACCGGACGTAAAGAGCACGTAGGCGAGGTGATGCGGGGCGACCGATGTATGCGGATCGTCCTGCGAGCCATCGAACGATGCGTCTGGATCGAGCACGCTCAATGCACCCGTGTCGCCGAGCGCTTCACGGCCGGCCGCATCGGCGAGCAGAAGCTTCGGCGTGGAGTCGGTGAGGATGTGGCTCAGACGCTCGCCCGGATACGCTGGGTCGAGTGGCACGTAAGCAGCGCCTGCTTTGAGGATTGCGAGCAATGAAACGACCATGCCGATGCCACGCTCCACGCACAGCGCCACACGATCTTCGGGGCAAACACCCAGCGCGATCAGATGATGCGCCAGCCGATTGGCACGCGCATTGAGTTGCGCATACGTGAGCGATTGATCTTCGAAGACCAGCGCGATGGCATCGGGTGTACGTTGAGCCTGTTGCTCGAACAACTGATGAATGCACAGATCGTCCGGATAGGACGCAGCCGTATCGTTCCACGTGCTCACCAGCAAGTTGCGCGTCTCGTGCGGCAATACGTCGAGTCGATTCACTGGCGTCTGAGGTGCGTGTTCGAGCGCTTGCGCAAGGCTCGAAAGCGCCTGCTCCATATAGCCGCACAACTGCTCGGGTGACAACGGCGCGACCGTCTGCGCGGTGAGTCCAAGACTCTCGCCGTCGTCTTCGACAGCGAGCATCAGCGGATAGTTGGTGCGTTCTTCGGCGCCAAGCAGTTCGATGCCATCGAAGGCCTGCTGTTCATCGGTTCCAGCTTGATTGTGACGATAGTTGAGCAGCGCGCTAAAGAGCGGTGCGGGCGCTGCTACACCACTGCATCGCTGAGCGAGCGCGAGCGGCGCGTGCTGATGTTGCAGCAAAGCGGCGAGACGTTCATGCGTTTGACGCACGCTATCGACGACCGATGCGTCGTTCACGTCGAGGCGAATCGGCAGCGTGTTGATCAACAAGCCCAAAGCCTGATCGACGCCCGCCTGCATGCGTCCGAGCAGTACCGTGCCGAACACGATGCGTCCGTCAGAATCGGCCGCACTGGCTGCACCGAGCACGCGTGCCCACGCGAGATGACACAGGCTTGCAAGACTCACGCCGAGCTGGCGAGCCTGCGTGCGCAGACGCGTATTGAGAGAAGCGGGCAGCGTCACGCGTGTTTCGGCCACAGCAGAGCCGTCGTGATGCACGTCGGTGAAGCCGAAGGGCAGCGTCGGCTCGCTGACATCGGCGAGCATGTCGCGGAAGAACGTTTCATGCTCTTCCTGACTTGCACCGAGCCGCGCTTGGGCGACCAGATCACGGAAGTGTTGAGCCATACCGAGCGCGTGTGCGCGATCGTCGAGCAGTGCGCTGATTTCCTTCTGAATCACCTCCAGCGTGACGTGATCACCGATCAGGTGATGCCAGACGAGCAACGCCAGCCAGCGTTCCGAACCCGGTTCCTTCGCGACGGTCAGCCGTAGCAATGGAGCCTTATCGAGTGGCAGACGCTGCGAGCGCGCGTCGAACTGACGGGCGAGTTGTTCGGCGGCCGGACCCTGCGCCGGATCGAGTTCGATCTCGTGAATCGTTGCGGGTGCATCACGCAGCACGACCTGAGCGGGCGTGCTGATGCCATCGTAGATGAAAGCGGTGCGCAGAATATCGTGCCGCGTGATGACGTGTTGAAGGGCATCGAGCCAGGCATCGAAACGCGCGCGGCTGTCGAAGGCGATGCGTGCGGTTTGCAGATACGGATCGCCTTCGGTGCTCAGCATGTGATGGAACAGGATGCCTTCCTGAAGCGGCGCAAGTGCATAGATGTCTTGCACGTTGCCGATACCGCCTGGCACTTGCGCCACGATGCGATCGATATCGCTTTGCGTCACTGCGATGAGCGGCAGCATGGCGGGCGTGAGCGCGGTGCTGTCGGTCGTGATGACGTTGGGAGGCACGACGATATCGGTCGTGATCGCACCATGCTCCAGTGAAGCTGCGAGCGCGCTGAGCACGGGCGTGGCGAAGAGATCGCGTACGTTGGCGTGCAGGCCGATGCGGCGCATGCGTTCGACGAGCGTCACGGCAAGCAAGGAGTGCCCGCCGAGGGAGAAGAAGTTGTCCTGCCGGCCGACGCGCTCGAGGCCGAGCAAGCCGGCCCACAGATCGGCGAGTGCGGACTCGGTCTGACCTTGCGGGGCTTCGAAGGGGCGCAGCGCGAAGGCATCGGCTTGAGGATCGGGCAGTGCGTGACGATCGAGCTTGCCGTTGGGTGTCAGAGGCAAGGCATCGAGCGTGACGAACGCCGAAGGCACCATGTAATCGGGCAGGTGCGTGGCGAGATGCTCACGCAATACGCTGACATCGACTTCGGAAAGCAGCGTGACATAGGCGACGAGTTGTTGATCTTGTGACTCCTCGCTTCGGGCACGCGCAATGAGCACTGCCTCGCGCACCGCCGGATGCGCGACGAGTTGAGCTTCGATCTCACCGAGTTCGATGCGGAAGCCGCGTATCTTGACCTGATGATCGTTACGGCCGAGGAACTCGATGTTGCCATCGGCGCGATAACGTGCGAGATCGCCGGTGCGGTACATGCGGGTGCCGGGTACGAATGGACTGGCGACGAACCGTTGTGCAGTGAGTGCGGCGCGCCGCAAATAGCCGCCCGCCAGTCCAGCACCGCCGATGTAAAGCTCGCCGGTCACGCCCAGCGGTACGGGGCGCAGATATTCGTCGAGTACGTAGGCCTGCGTGTTGGCGAGCGGCTGTCCGATCGGAATCGATATGCCATAGGCAACGGCATCGCTCAGCGCATGAGTCAGCACGCCCACAGTCGTTTCGGTCGGTCCATAGTGATTGAGGATGCGCATGCCGGGCTTGAGTGCCTGCAAGGACGTGATCCAGTCGGATCGCGTCGCCTCTCCGCCCAGCACGAGCAGTTGCCTCGGCAATGCAGGCGCCGATTCGTGCGTGATGTCCACGAGCGCCCGCAGATGTCCGGGCACGATCTTCAGAACGTCGATGTTCCGTTCACGCATATATTGTCCGAACAGGTAACTATCGGTGGTGCGCTCGTTCGACAGCACATGCAGTTCGTGGCCCGCCACCAACGCGCCGAACAGGATCGTATTGCCGAGATCGGTGGCGATGGTGGAAGCGAGCGCCATCCTGCTCGGCGCGGGCACGTTCATTCTGGCGAGCACGCCGCTCAGGTAATTGCCAAGGTTCCGATGACTCAGGACGACACCCTTTGGCTTGCCGGTCGAGCCGGACGTATAGATCACATAAGCCGGATACTGCGGACGCGTGTCGACGGAGGGCGCGGTGGCGGGACAGCCGTCGATCAGACTTTCATCGGTGTCGACGCAGACGATTTGCACGTTCTTCGCGATATCGGAGAAGCGATCGAGAAGCTGGTCTTGAGTGACGAGCAGCGATACGTGTGCGTCGTCGAGCATGTACGTGAGCCGCTCCGTGACGGACGTGGGATCGAGCGGCACGTAAGCACCACCTGCCTTCAGTATTGCCATCAACGCGACAATCATCTCGATGCCACGCTCCATGCACAGCGCCACACGATCTTCCGGACGCACGCCCAGTGCGATCAGATGATGCGCAAGTCGATTGGCGCGTGCGTTGAGTTGCGCGTAGGTGAGTGAATCGTCTTCAAAGACGAGGGCGATTGCATCGGGCGTGCGTTGAACCTGCTGTTCGAAAAGCTGATGAATACACAGATGCTCGGCATAAGCCGCAGCCGTGTCGTTCCAGCGTTCGAGCAACGCATGCTCTTCGGGCAGCACGAGTTCGAACCCATGCAGCGGCGCATCGGGTTGATCGAGCGCCTGTTCGAGCAAGCATGTGAAGCGTTCACCGAAACGCGCGATGGTGCGTTCATCAAAAAGATCGGTCGCGTAACTGATGCTGCCGGCGAAGCGGTCTCGCGCATGAGTCAGGTTCAGCGTGATATCGAACTTGGCTCCGGCTTCCGATGGCGGCAGCAACTCCAAGGTGAGGCCGGGCAAGGCAAGTGGTTCCATCGGCGCGTTCTGCAATACGAACATCACCTGGAACAGTGCTGTGCGGCTGGTGTCACGAACCGGCGCAAGTGCTTCGACGAGCTTTTCGAAAGGCAAGTCCTGATGCGCATAAGCGGCGAGCGTCGTGTCGCGAACCTGCGCGAGCAACGTGCGCAAGGAAGGCGAGCCGGAGAGATCGGCACGCAGCACCAGCGTATTGACGAACAGGCCGATGAGCGGCTCGATCTGTGCATGCGTGCGATTGGCGATGGGCGAGCCCACTGCCACTTCCGACTGTCCTGACAAACGTGCAAGCAAGGTCTGGAACACCGCGAGCAGCAACATGAAAGGCGTGACGCCTTCCTGATGCGCCAGCGCGTTCAAGCGCCCGCATAACTCGGGACTGAGCGCAAACGGCAAGGTCGCACCGCGTCCGCTGATCTGCGCCGGGCGTGGACGATCGGTGGGCAAATCCAGCGGCGCGAGATCGGCGAGTTGATTGCGCCAGTAGTGCGTTTGTCGTTCGAGTTCAGCGCCAGCGAGCCAGTCGCGTTGCCACAGCGTGAAGTCGGCGTATTGCACGGCCAGCGGCGCTAACGCGACGGATTCATCACGCAGAGCAGCGGTATAGCACGCGCCGAGTTCGCGCACGAGCACGCCAGTGGACCAGCCATCGGAGATGATGTGATGCATCGTGAAGAGCAGCACATGTTCATCGGAGGCGAGGCGCAGCAGTTGTGCGCGAAGCAGCGGCCCATGTTCGAGATCGAAGGCGCGTGTGGCTTCGAGTTGCGCGAGACGGTGCACGTCGGTGGCTTGAGTATCGAGCGTGACGAGCGGCATCGCGATTTGCAATTGCGGTGCGATGCATTGCACAGCCTGACCGTCGTGTTGCGCGAAGGACGTGCGCAAGCTCTCGTGACGCGCTACGAGCGCGTTCAAAGCGGTCTCGAATGCGGGAACGTCGAGTGATCCGCTCAAGCGCACCGCTATCGGAATGTTATAGGTGGACTGACCCGGATTGAGCTGTTCGAGGAACCACAGACGTTCCTGTGCGAAAGACAGCGGCAAATGCGCGGGACGCGGCAGAGCTTGCAAAGGTGGCAACGTACTCGCTTGACGAGACGATTCATCGAGCGCTTCAGCGAGTGAAGCAACGCTGGGCGCATCGAACAAAGTGCGCAATGGCAGCTCGATGGAAAGCGCATCCCGCAGACGCGAAACGAGTTGAGTAGCGAGCAACGAATGTCCGCCGAGCGCAAAGAAGTTATCGAAGACACTGACGCGTTCGAGGCCGAGCACGCTGGCAAAGCATTCCGCAAGAGAATGTTCCAGCGAAGTCCGCGGCCCGACATACGCGGCAAGATCCTGCCACTGCGGATCAGGCAACGCACGACGATCGAGCTTGCCGTTGGGCGTCAAAGGCAACGCATCGAGCACGACAAACGCCGAAGGCACCATGTAATCGGGCAGACGCGAATTCAAATGCTCACGAAGATCGCCAGCGTCGACCTCGGAAACCAGCGTGAAATAGGCTATGAGCTGCTGATCCTGCGTCCCCTCATGCCGCGCACGCGCGATGACCACAGCCTCACGCACCGCCGGATGACTGGCGAGTTGCGCTTCGATCTCACCAAGCTCGATACGAAATCCACGAATCTTCACCTGATGATCGTTGCGCCCGAAGAACTCCAGACTGCCATCGGGCCGATAGCGTCCGAGATCACCCGTGCGATAAAGACGCGCGCCGGGAACGAAGGGATCGTCGATAAAGCGCTCTGCGGTCAGTTCCGGCCGATTGAGATAACCACGCGCCACACCCGCGCCACCGACGTACAACTCGCCCACCGCGCCGACAGGCGCGAGCCGACGTTGCGCATCGAGCAGATAGATCGACAGATCGGGAATCCGAACGCCGATCGGACTGTTGCCGTCCGCGCAATCCTCGCGCGTCAGCGGCCGGTAGGTCACATGCACGGTCGTCTCGGTGATGCCGTACATGTTGATGAGTCGCGGCTTCTGGTCCGAATGACGCGCGTACCACGGCTCGAGCATCGACGGATTCAACGCCTCGCCACCGAAGATCACGTAACGCAGCGCAGTGGGCGCGTCGTTGGTCTCCTGCGCCTGAATCAGCGCACGAAACGCGCTCGGCGTCTGATTAAGAACGGTGACGCCCTCTTGCTGAAGCAGACGCAGGAAGTCCGGCGCGAACCGGGCCACATGCTGCGGCACGATCACCAGCTTGCCGCCATAACGCAGCGCGCCCCACATTTCCCATACCGAGAAATCGAAGGCGAACGAGTGGAACAGGCACCAGACATCGCGTTCGTCGAAACCGAACCAGTCCTGCGTCGCGTCGAACAGACGGACGATCTGCGCATGCTCGACCATCACGCCCTTGGGCTTGCCGGTCGAACCGGACGTGTAGATCACATAAGCGAGATGCGGCGGAGCGACAGGCGTTTGCGGATCGTCCTGCGAAAGCGCGTCATCGAGCGGTGCATCGGGATCGAGCACGGTGAGCGTTCCCGTGTCGCCGAGCGCTTCGCGGCCAGCTGCATCGGCGATCAGGAGGCGGGGCGTCGAGTCGATGAGGATATGGCTCAGGCGTTCGCCCGAGTAAGCCGGATCGAGCGGCACATACGCGCCGCCTGCCTTCAGTATCGCCAGCAGCGAAACCATCAGGCCGATGCCTCGCTCCATGCACAACGCCACCCGATCTTCAGGGCAGACGCCCAGCGCGATCAGATGATGGGCAAGCCGGTTGGCGCGCGCATTGAGTTGCGCATACGTGAGCGACTCGTCCTCGAAGACGAGTGCGATGGCATCCGGCACACGCCGTGCCTGTTGCTCGAACAACTGATGGATGCACAGATCCGCCGGATAAGACGCGGTCGTATCGTTCCACGTCTTCACGAGCAAGTTGCGCGTGTCGGGCGGCAGCACATCGAGTTGATTGACCGGCGTCTGAGGCGCTTCTTCGAGCGTTTGTGCGAGGCTCGCAAGCGCCTGTTCCATATACCCGCACAACTGCTCGGGCGACAGAGGCGTGACGGTCTGCGCCGTGAGTCCGAGGCTGTCGCCGTTGTCATCGACGGAGAGCGTCAGCGGATAGTTCGTGCGCTCTTCCGCACCGAGAAGCTCGATGCCGTCGAAGGCCTCATGCTCATCGGCGGAGCCTTGATTGTGGCGATAGTTCAGCAACGCGTTGAAGAGCGGCGCGGGAGCCGCAACGCCGCTGCAGCGCTGGGCGAGCGCGAGTGGCGCATGCTGATGCTGCAATAAAGCGGCGAGACGTTCATGCGTGTGACGCACGCTGTCGGCGACCGATGCATCGTTCACGTCGAGGCGAATCGGCAGCGTGTTGATCAACAATCCCAAGGCCTGATCGACGCCAGCCTGCATGCGCCCGAGCAGCACAGTGCCGAACACGATGCGTCCATCGGAATCGAGCGCGCTGCCAGCGCTCAGCACGCGCGCCCATGCGAGATGACACAGGCTCGCGAGGCTCACGCCGATGTGTCGCGCCTGCGTGCGCAGACGCGTGTTCAACGCGGCGGGCAGCGTCACGCGCGCTTCGGCGACGGTAGATCCGTCATGGTGAACGTCGGTGAAGCCGAAGGGCAGCGTGGGCTCGCTGACATCGGCGAGCATGTCGCGGAAGAACGCTTCATGCGCTTCCTGACTCGCACCGAGCCGCGCCTGTGCGACGAGATCGCGGAACGGCTGGGCCGCGCCGAGCGAATGGCCGCGCCCGTCGAGGATCGCGCCAATTTCCGCATGCATCACTTCCAGCGTCGCATGATCGCCGATCAGGTGATGCCAGTTCAGTTGCATGAGCCAGCGCTCGCTATCGGCTTCATGCGCGATCGCGATATGCAGCAGCGGCGCACGGGCAAGGTCGAGGCGTTGCGTGCGCGCATCGAAATGGCGCGCGAGATGGTCGATCACGGACCCCCGCGGGGGATCGGTCTCGATCTCGTCGATCTTCACGGGCGCATGACGCAGCACCACCTGCGCGGGCGTGGTGACGCCTTCGTGAATGAAAGCGGTGCGCAGAATGTCATGCCGTTCGACGACCTGCTGCAATGCGTCGAGCCACGCATCGAGACGCGCGCGGGTGTCGAACGCGAGGCGCGCCGTCTGCAGATACGGATCGCCTTCGGTCGTCAGCATGTGGTGAAACAAAATGCCTTCCTGCAACGGTGCGAGCGCATAAATGTCCTGCACATTGCCGATGCCGCCAGGCATGCGTCCGACGATACGATCGATATCCGCCTGCGTCAGTTCGATCAGCGGCAGCATGTCTGGCGTGATCGATTCGCAATCCGAAGTGATGGCATTGGGCGGAACGACGATGTCGGCTTTCGGCGCGGCGTAATCGATCGCGTCGGCGAATGCGCTGAGCACGGGCGTGGCGAAAAGATCGCGCACGCTGGCTTGCAGACCGATGCGCCGCATCCGCTCGATGAGCGTCACCGCGAGCAGCGAATGCCCGCCGAGCGCGAAGAAGTTGTCATGCCTGCCGACTCGTTCGATGCCGAGCAACTCGGCCCACAGTTGCGCGAGCGCGGCTTCGGTCTGATCTCGCGGCGCTTCGAAGGGGCGCAGCGCAAAGGCATCGGCTTGCGGATCGGGCAGCGCGCGCCGATCGAGCTTGCCGCTGGGCGTGAGCGGCAGCGCATCGAGCGTGACGAACGCGGCGGGCGTCATGTAGTCCGGCAGGCGCGAGCTCAAATGCTCGCGCAGTTCGCTTGCGTCGATGCCGAACTCGTCGGTGGCGGTGACATAGGCGATCAACTGCTGATCCTGCGAGCCTGGCGTGCGCGCACGCGCGATGACCACGGCATCGCGCACGGCCGGATGACTCGCGATCTGTGACTCGATCTCACCCGGCTCGATACGGAAGCCGCGAATCTTGATCTGAAGATCGTTGCGGCCGAGAAATTCGATGTTGCCGTCGAGATGAAAGCGCGCGAGGTCGCCGGTACGGTACATGCGCGCGCCGGGCACGAACGGATCGTCGAGGAAGCGCTCCGCAGTGAGCTCGGGCCGGTTCAGATAGCCGCGCGACACGCCCGCTCCACCGATATACAGTTCGCCCACCGCACCCGGCGGCACGACGCGACGCCGCGCATCGAGCACATAGGTGCGCGTGTTGGCGAGCGGCTTGCCGATGACAGGCTGCGTCTGTCGAGTCGTGATCTCCGCGACGGTCGCATCCACCGTGCACTCGGTCGGGCCATAGACGTTGAACGCGCGAATCTGTTGCGCATGGGCGAGACGGCTCCACGTCTGCGGCGTGAGCGGTTCGCCGCCGACGAGCACCGTCAGCGGCGACTGCCGTTGTTCGAGCAGACCCGCGGAGAACAGCGATTCGAGCTGCGTCGGCGTGCAGTCGAATACGTCGATGCCGGCGGTATCGAGAAAGTCGACGAGCGCCATCGCATCGGTGCGCACATCGGCGGGAACGATGATCAGCCGATGCCCGCCCAGCAATGCAGTGAGGTTTTGCACCGAGGCATCGAACGCGATGCTGGCGTTCAGCGTCACGCTCGCGTGCGGGGCGCAATGCGCGAATACCGTCGCGTGCAATGCGTGATGCAGATTCATCACATGGCGATGCTCGACCATCACGCCCTTGGGCTTGCCCGTCGAACCTGAGGTATAGATCGCATAGGCCAGATGATGCGAGGCGAGGCCAGGCACATGTGGATCGTCGTGCGAGACGGCGTCATCGGGCGATGCATCGGGATCGATCACGCGGAGCGCGCCCACGTCGCCCAGTGCGCGACGGCCGGCGGCATCGGCGACGAGCAAGAGCGGCGCGGCATCGCCGAGAATGTAGCTCAGGCGCTCGCCCGGATACGCCGGATCGAGCGGGATATAAGCGCCTCCGGACTTGAGGATCGCGAACAGCGCGACGATCGCGCCGATGCCGCGTTCCATGCACAGCGCCACGCGATCTTCCGGACGCACACCCAGCGCGATCAGACGATGTGCAAGCCGGTTGGCTCGTTCGTTGACCTGCGCGAACGTGAGCGACTCGTCATCGCAGACGAGCGCGATCGCATCGGGCGTGAGCCGGACCTGCTGCTCGAAGCGCTGATGAATGCACAAATGCTCGGGATACGGGGAGGCCGTGTCGTTCCAGCGTTCCAGCAAGGCCTGTCTCTCGGGCAGCACGAGCTCGAACGAGTGCAGCGGCGCATCGGGCCGGTCGAGCGTCTGTTCGAGCAAACGCGTGAAGCGGCGCGCATGGGCATCGACGGCTTCGGGCGTATAGAGCGACGGATTGCCATCGAACATCAGTTCGATGCCGAGTTCATCGCCCTCGTCATGCACGATCAGCGCGAGATCGTCGGGCGTGCCGTAAAACGAGCGATTCGACACGATCCGGCACCCGGCGAAATCCAGCGCGCGGCTGTACTCGGGCATGATGTTCACGGTGGGACCGAAGAGCGGCCGGTCGGATTCGATGCGTCCCACATCGCGCCGGATGTCCTTCACGCGATAGCGCTGGTGACGCAGCACGCGGCGGCTTTGCCGCGATACGGCGTCGAGCAGGGCAGTGATGGTCGTGCGTTCATCCACGACCGCGCGCAGCGGCAGCGCATTGGACGACATGCCCGGAACGTTTCTCGCCAGTCGTCCGACCCGCGCCGTGACCGGCAGGCCGAGCACGACTTCGGGCTGGCCGCTCAGACGCGCGACATACGCGGCCATGACCGCCGTCATGATCTGCGGCCAGGTCGTGCCATTGCGCTCGGCCATCTGACGCATGCGAGCGGTCGTTTCCGGCGACAGACGCATGTGCGCGATCGCCTGCGTATGCGCGCCCGCCTGAATCGGCTCGTGCGCCATACATTCGGCGAGGATCACGGGCTCGGGGCAATTCTCCAGATAATCGCGCCAGAAGCGCTGATCGTTTTCGAACGCGCTGGACGCGCGATAGGCGGCGTCGTTGTCGAGCAGATCGGCGAGGCGTCCCCAGCCGCAGGGCGCGGGCTCGCGTTTCTCGATCAGCGCCGAATACACCGCTGCGAGGCGCTGCGTGAAAAGCAGGAAAGAATAACCATCGAACGCAATATGGTGAATGCGTTGAAAGAGAAAGAAGCGCGTAGGGCCGGCCTGAAAAAGCTGACCATCGAAGAGCGGCCAGTGACCGAGATCGAAAGCCGTGGCGAGCGCTGCCTTCACGTCGCGATCGATCGCTTCCATCGGATCGGGCGCATCGCTGACATCGACTATGCGGAGCGTGAAATTCGAGGCTTCGTCGGGCACCGCCTGATGCGGCAGGCCGTCCGTAACGAGCAGGCGCACGCGCATGCCCTCCGCTTCGTCGATCGTCTGACGCAAAGCGGACTGAAGCACCTCGACATCGAGCGGTCCGATGATCTCCGTCAGTTGCGCGAGGTTGAAGCGCGGATCGCGCAGATCGAGTTGCTGTCGAAAGAAGATGCCCGATTGAGCGGGAGCGAGGGGAAGGCTGAGCATGGCATCAATCCGTTGAGGAGAGCACGCATGCGTGCGTGCCCCGATAACCGATGGTCAAGGACATCGTCACCAGGAATCGCGGAAGAAAGGCACGCGCGTTGGCGCGCGGTTCCACCTGGCACAGATCCTTGCGTGTTCGAATAAGAAACTTCAGGAAGTAACGAGCCGGGAAAGAGAACCGAGCGCGACGAACGCTCTCATGCGAAACGCCAGCATGACGCTTTGCTGTGCCCGGATCACGTCTTTCACGGCGGGGTCGCTCAACGAGCCGATGCGATTGAGCGGGGTTCTGAAACAATGCGCGAGTGTGATGCCGAAATCGGTATCGGCGGGATCGACGCCATGCCACCAGAACGGCGGAATATAGAGAACGTCGCCGGGTTCCAGAGTCGCTTCGAATTTCGTCAGCGCGCGATCCGCGGGAAAGAAACGCGCCCCGTCATCCATGTGGTGCAGATTGGACTTGATCGGCACGGCATAGGCTTGCCAGTCTTCACTGGAAAGCTTGAACATGGAGATGCGCTTCGTGCCGAGAAGCTGTGTGGTCAGCGTTTCGTCGGTCGTATGGTAATGCCATTCTGTCGACGCATTCCGGTAGATGAAAAGCCGGTCTTGCGCATACACGCGCGGCGGCTGATCGCGCTTCGCATCGAGAAAATCGTAATGGCCGAGATCGGGTTTCCACTCCGGCGGGATCGGCAGCGAGCGGATCGCATGCGTCTCGTCCGGTCCGGCATTGCGCAGACGCGAGATCGCCTGATCCAGATTCAGCTTCGGTAGATTTTGATACCAGAGGCCGGTGGGTGAAGCATTGAATGCATCCGATACGCCGACTTCACGGTCCGTCAATGCTTCGAGATAACCTGGCGTTCCCCATTTCCTGAGCGCGGGCCAATCCCGGACAGCATGTCTGATAACAATAGGTTCCTGTGCGCAGACATTGTCACTCCAGAATTGCCCGTTTCCGAGCGTTTCATTTTCTATGGACGGAAGCTGCACACTCCGCCCCGGAACGAGATCGATAACTTTCACGATGCGGTTTGCCATTTTCCCACTCCCAGATCGAGGTTCATCAGGACCGCGGATCGATCCAATGCTTTTCGATGTAGTCCAGGCATTGCATGCGAGAACTACCTGGATGCTCCACTTTCCAGCCGTCCGGAACGTCGAGATGAGCGGGCCATAGCGAGCGCTGCCGCAATTGATTGATCAAGACACAGAACGTGCCTTGTTCGTCGTCGAATGGGTTGTCCACGCTGTTGCTCCCTTCGTTCGTGCTTCGGATTGCAACGAAATATAGGCGCCGGGAGTTAGCAATGAATTAGGCATCGCGGGGGAGAAAAACGGACGCGATGAGCGCCTTGCGATACGACGTGAGGAATGCAAGGCTATTAAATATCGGCTTGGAATGCGGATCAAGGAAAATCGCGCGAAGTCGCGCGTCGAAGGGCACGAGCGGACTTGTCAGTCCTGTGCGCTCGCGCCCCGCATCGATAAGAAACGTTTCACGCGAGGGGAATGCGCGGATCGTCGAGCGGCCTCAGCCGGCCGGGATGAATTACGCGGCAAAGCGCTTCGACGAAGAAGAAATCGCCGAACATCGTCGCACCATCCACGCCGATCCCATGCGGCTTCGAATAGCAAGAGTTATGCAGAAGCCCGTGCTGGCCGTCCTTCGTGAATTCGTCGCGGCAGAGCGCTTCGAGCATCGCGCCACCGTGGCGTTCCCACTTGCGAGCGGCCTGCTCGTCAGGATGAATGCGCGCCATTTCGATGAGCGCCGATGCGACGATGGCCGCCGCCGCCGTGTCCTTGATCTCCGCGTCGCGGCCGGTCGCGTCGAAGTCCCACGGCGGCACCTGACGTCCTTCGAGCCGGCGCAGATAATAGTCGGCGAGCCGTTCGGCCAGATCCAGATACGCCCGCTTGCCCGTTTCGCGCGCGGAATTCACGTAGCCGTAGATCGCCCAGGCCTGACCGCGGCTCCATGCCGATTCGTCGAACGCGCCCTGAAACGTGTAGCCGCGCTTGCGCGCACCGCTCGCGAGATCGTATTCGACGGCGTGATACGTCGAGTCGTCGGCGCGCACGAAGGCGCGCGCGGTCATCTCCGCGTGGGCGTCGGCGGCGTGGCGATAGCTGCCGTCGTCCGCGTAATCGGCGGCCCAGTAGAGCAGCGACAGATTCGCCATCGTATCGATCGCCGATGCGCTGCGCCCGCGCGGGTCCGACAGCGGTCCCCACGACGCGATGTACGCGCCGGAGCGCGTCGTGACGAGGCGTGCCCGCAGCTTGTCGGCGGCTTCGAGCGCGATATTCGCGAACCACGCATCGCCGGTCACGTGATGGCCCGGCACGGCGCTGCTGTCGAAGATGAAGCCGATGTCATGTGTGTTCGGATCGTGCGCGCGCTGCTCGACGAGGCGCATGCGCCCGCGCGCCCATTCGAGAAAGCGCGCCTCGCCGGTATGAAGATACGACGTCAGCAACAAGCCCACCCAGAAGCCGCAGAACCAGTTGCCGTGGCTCCAGGCGTCGCCGTCGTATCCGGCCGACAGCGATGCGGGCAGCCTGACCCATTCGCCGTCGGGGCCGGTGACCTGTGGAAACTCGACGCCGAACGTCAGTTCGTCGGCCGCGACTTTGGCAGCCGTGCGGTCGAGAATGCGCCTGAAGAGCAGTTTCTGTTCGTCGGTGACGGATGACGTTGAATTCGATTCGGACACGATGTCTCCTTGTATGCGTCGATGACGCTGACGCGCGCAATGCGCGATCAGTCGACGCGAGAAAAAAAGAGGGCTTGCAGCGAGATAGAA
Source organism: Caballeronia arvi (assembly GCF_001544695.2). Taxonomy (GTDB): domain Bacteria; phylum Pseudomonadota; class Gammaproteobacteria; order Burkholderiales; family Burkholderiaceae; genus Caballeronia; species Caballeronia arvi. The sequence continues at coordinate 102,089 of NZ_FCOM02000021.1, read as the reverse complement.
GCCGAAAGCCCGTCAGATATGGAGCTTTTCCAGGCTGCGCCGATAGTCGATCGGCGAGCGTCCCGTGTGCTTGCGAAAGCACCGGCTGAAGTAAGCGGGATCGTCGAATGAAAGCATCGCGGCGATCTCGGCGATGTTCACTTCCGAGTGGAGCAGCAGGCGCTTCGCTTCGAGCATCACGCGCTCGCGAATGAGCTTGGGCGCGGTGCTTCCCAGCGCCTGCCGCGTCGCTTCATTGAGGGCGCGTTCGGTGACGTTGAGCAGACGCGCGTAATCGGACGCTTCGTTTACCGAACGGAAGTGCTTGTCGAGCAGGCTCTTGAAGCGGCGCGACAGCAGCACGCTACGCGAAGCGCCGGCGTCGCGCATGGCGGCCGCGTCGCACATGCGCGCGACCTTGATCAGGAAGACGTGCAGATAGGCCCAGATCGCATCGGTGTAGCCCACCGACTCTTCATGGTATTCCTGGCGAATGCCGTCCATCACGCGCGCGAGTTCGCGCACCTGCGCATCGCTCAGAAAGAGGCACGGATCGAGCTTTTCGAAGTCGTACACGGGCACGTCGGTTTCCGAGTGCCGGTTCTGCACGCGGAACGCGAAGAACTCGGAAGAGAAACTGAGCGAATAGCCGAGCGTATCCGCGGACAGATCGAGATCGTGCACGCTGCCCGGCGCCATGAAGTAGAGCGTGTGCGGCCGCACGTCATAGCGCACCGAGTCGATCACATGCGAACCGCTGCCCGCGATGACCCACATCATGTGATAGAAGTCGTGCCGATGCGGATACGGCAGCGTCGATTTCAGCGCTTCGATCGGCGCGAGATGAAAATCGGGCGACTTGACGTGTGCGCCATATTCATAGTCGTCGATCCTGATCACAGGAACGTGACAGCAACATGCGGTATCCACCTGTCTCCTCCGGTCCGGCGGCGCAACGGTTTCCTCATGGCGTATGCGCTGCGGCGCAAAAGGCATCTTCGCGAGTGTAGCCTCGCGCGGGCCCGCGCCGTAACTGGCAGTTGCACTATGCATCGCGTGATCCGCGGCGTCATGCGGCCGCGGTGCGCGCGGCGATCGCATGGTCGAAGCGGAGTTCCTTCAACGCGGACAGGCCGCTCAGCACAACGCGTCCCTGCTGGTTGCGCACCGTCGTGTCCATCACGAGAATGCGCTTTGCGGGCTTCTTTTCGACCACGCAAACGTTGATCGTGACCGTATCGCCGATATAAACGGGACCGAGAAAACGCAGCTCCTGTCCGACATACGCGAAGCCCGGCCCCGTCAGTTCGGTGTGCGCGGCGGACACTAGCGCCGCCGTCAGCAGGCCGTGCACGACGCGCCGGCCGAACGGCGAGCGTACCGCGAACGCTTCTTCCATGTGCAGCGGATTCAGGTCGCCCGACAGGTTTCCGAACGCATCCACTTCGGCTTCCGTGACGGTGTGGACGATCGTTTGCGTGCGGCCGATGTCCACATCGTCGAAACGGAGCAGTCCCGGCAGATTCGGCGTGTTTGCGTTCATGCGCTTCTCCTCGAAGTCAATGCGATGCCGCGTTCGACGTAGTCGTCGATCTGTTCCGGCGTGTATCCCAGTTCCGCGAGCACTTCGCGGGTATGTTGTCCCTGACGCGGCGGATGCCGGCGCAGCGGCGGCGCCTCGCCGTCGTAGCGCACCGGATGCGCGAGCAGGCGCACCGGTCCGGCTTCGTCATGGTCGAGATGCATGATCATCTGGTTGTGTTCGACCTGCGGATCGCGTTCGACCTGTTCGTAATCGTTGACCGGCGCGAACCAGATGTCGTGCTCTTCGAACGTGCGCATCCATTCTTCGGTCGTGCGCGTCTTGAGCGCATCGTAGACGAGTCGATTGATGTCCTCGCGGCGCCGCACGTTGTCCTTCGGATGCGTGAATTCGGCCAGTTCGGGAACCGACAGCGCGCCCGCGAGCTTTTGCGTCGGCGTGAGCGACATCGCAATGTAGCCGTCGCGCGTGCGATACACGCCATAAGGCGCGGGATGAAAGCGGCTGCCGGTCGGCGGCTGCGTGCGCTTCCAGAGCGGTCCCTTGTTCATGTAGTACGTGAACGGTTCGATCTGCAGATCGAGTGCCGCATTGAGCAGATTGCTCTCGACCCGCGTGCCGACACCCGTCCGTTCGCGCGCCTGCAACGCGGCGACGACGCCGAACGCCGCGAGCACCGCCGCATGCTGATCGACGATGGCCGAGCCGACCGGCGTCGGCGGCGAGTCCGCTTCACCCGAGAGCATCGTCATGCCGCTCATCGCCTGCAGCAGCAAGTCCTGACCGGGGCGTTTCAGATAAGGGCCGGACGAGCCGTATCCCGTGCACGAGCAATACACGAGCCGCGGATTGACCTCGTGAACCTGCGCATAGCCGAAGCCCATCTTGTCGAGCACGCCGGGCCGGTAGTTCTCGATCAGCACGTCCGCCTCGTGGATCAGCCGCCACACGATCTCTCGCGCGGCGTCCTCGCGCAGGTCGAGCGACAGGCTGCGCTGATTGCGGTTGCCGAGCAGGAAGAACACGCTCACGCCTTCGACGAACGCATCCGCGCCCGTCCAGCTACGCTCGAACGCACCGCCAGGCGGCTCGATCTTGATGACGTCGGCGCCGACATCGGCCAGCATCTGCACGGCCGCCGGCCCTTGCAGAAAATGGGTGAAACTCAGAACCTTGATGCCTTCCAGCATGAAGCCCCCCTTGATCTCAGCGCGCGTTCACGCCAGCAGCGCACGCGCGATGATCATGCGTTGTATTTCGGATGTGCCTTCGACGATCTCGAGCACCTTTGCATCGCCGAACGCGCGCGCGACCGGAAATTCGGCCATCACGCCATAGCCGCCGTGAATCTGCACCGCCTGATGCGCGGCGTGCATCGCCTGTTCGGACACGAAAGCTTTGCCTGCGAGGCCTGCGCATCGAAGGGCTCGCGGGCGTCCTTGCGTGCGGCGGCGTCGTAGAGCATCAGCCGCGCGGCGTGCGCGTGCGTCGCCATGTCGGCGATCTTGAATTGCAGGCCCTGAAACTCCGCGATCGCGCGGCCGAATGCGCGGCGCGTCTTCATGTAGTCGATCGAGCGGTCCAGCGAGCCTTGCAGGATGCCGAGCGCCAACGCGCCGATGAGAATGCGCCCAGTGCTGATCTGCGCGAGCGTCTGCCGCAGCCCCGCGCCGCGTTCGCCGAGCAGATGATCGGCGGGAATGGCGCAGCGTTCGAAGAACAGTTCGTGCGTGATCGATGCGCGCCAGCCGATCTTGCGCAGCTTGCGCCCCGTCTGATAGCCCGGCGTTCCCGACGGCACGATGAAGTTCGAGATTTCCTTGCGGCCGTCGGCGCGCGTGCCGGTCACCGCGGCGATGACGACCGGCCCGCCGATCTCCGTGCCCGAATTGCTGATGAAGGTCTTCGCGCCATCGATGATCCAGCGCTCGCCATCGAACACCGCGCGGGTGCCGATGTTCGCCGCATCCGAACCCGCGTCCGGCTCGGACAAACCTATCGAGCCGATCTGCGCGCCCGTCATGATCGGCCGCAGATAGCGATCCTTCTGCGCGGGCGTGCCGTAGTTCGACAGCAGGCTCGCGACCGTCGAGTTCGCCATCAGCGCATTGGCGACCGCGCAATCCACGCGCGCGAGTTCCTCAAGCACGATGACGAACGAGAGCCAGTCGCCGCCGCCTCCGTTCCATTCCTCGGAATAGGGCAGACCCGTGAAGCCGAGCGCGCCGGCCTTGCGCCAGAGGTCGTAGGGAAATGCTTCCTGCTCCCAGAGCTTTTCGGAAAGCGGCGCGATTTCCTTTTCGGCGAAGCGTCGAACGGCCTCACGGATCATCGTGTGTTGCTCGCCGAGCCAGTGCGGCAGCGTATGCGTCGTCGTCGTTGTCATGGCGATACCGGAGCCGTGTCGGTTCGGGTCGTGCGTTGCGCGAGCCGTCGATCCATGAATTGCCGCAAGCCCGCGCGTGCGCCTTCGCTCGAAAAGTTGACCGCGTAGTGCGCGGCTTCGAGATCGAGTCCCGCCGACAAGGGCAGTTCGCTCGCGCGATTCAATGCGCGCTTGGCCATCTCCACCGCGAAGGGATCGAAGGCGGCGAGCATCGTCGCGAGCGCATGCACTGTATCGAAGAGATCGGCGGGCGCGACCACTTCGTGAATGAACCCGGCCGGCCCGCACTCGCGCGCGGAAAAGCGCCGCCCGCTCAGCACGAAGCGTTTTGCACACGCGAGTCCGAGCTTGGCGACGGCCAGTTGCGTGCCGCCCCAGCCGGGCATCGTGTTGAGCGTGATCTCGGGAAAGGCGAAGCTCGCATTCTCCGACGCCACCAGGAAGTCGCAGGCGAGCGCGAGCTCGAAGCCGCCGCCGAGCGCATAGCCGTTGACCATCGCAATCGTCGGCTTCGCGCATTCGTGCAGGCGCAGCACGGCGCGCTGACCCGCCATCATGTCGCGATATGCCGCGACACCATCGAGCGCGGCGAGACGTTCGATGTCGTTGCCCGCGGCGAACGCCTTCGATCCGCTGCCGGTAATGGCGATGACGCGCGTCGCGTCGTCGGCGATGGCTTCGTCGAGCGCGGTGTCGAGCGCGGCGAGCATCTCGGGTGTGAACGCGTTGAGCTTGTCCGCGCGATTGAGCGTCAGGAGGCGCAGCGCGCCGTATTGCGCGGCGAGAACGGGAACCGTATTCGTCGGCATGGTCACAGCACTTTCAGATACGTCTTGCCCGATGCCACCACGACGCCGTCCTGACGCGTCACGTCGGCGGCGAACACGCATACGTTGCGCTCCTCGTCCTTCTCTTCGAGCGTGAGACGCGCAGTGACCGTGTCGCCGATGAAGACCGGCGCGTTGAACGTGATGTCATAGCGATACGACACCGCGCCGGGGCTCGGCGCCTTCGCGGCCATGTAGCCCATCACCGTGGAGAGGAAGCCGACCGAGAGGCATCCCTGCGCGATGCGCTTTTCGAAGCGCGTGGTCTTCGCATACTCCTCGTTCAGATGCACCGCATAGAAGTCGCCGACGATGCCGGCAAAACCATAGATGTCGTACTCGGAAACCGTCTTGGCGAAATCGGCGGTGTCGCCGATTGCGTAGCAATCCATATGAGGGCGTTTGGCCATGTCGGAGATCGTGGTGAGCGGTTGGGTAAATACGGTGCGACGTCATTGCGTGCCGCACCATCAGTGTGGAAGTCACTTTAAAGAGCGGCTCCATGCGACCGGTAGGACGGTTCGAGCGATCTTTTGGACTTTTTTGCAGCGAGCACGCGATCGCGCGGCGCGGGCGTAAAAAAGTCCAAGAAAATCGAAGCGCGGTCCTAACGCACCGCCGCCGCGATCACAAATACTTGCGTCAACCCGCCGGACCTTGCATCGCATGAAGCAGGGCACAGGAGAGGCGGTGTCCATGTCGCAAAGGAGACAACATGAATTCGCTTTTCAAGGCGCAGCGCATGCTGCGCGTGGCGGTGAGCGCGGCCGTCACCGCGATGTGCGTAGCCGCATCGGCGAGCGCCTTCGCGGACGAGATCGTCATGAAGCTCGGTCACACGCTCGCACCGGACAATCACTATCAGCTCACCGCGCAGGTCTTCGCGAAGGAAGTCGCGCAGCGCACGCACGGACACGTGAAGATCGAGCTCTTTCCGCAATCGCAACTCGGCGGCGAAGTGCAGATGACGCAGGCGCTGCGCACCGGCACGCAGGACCTCATGATTTCCGCGCAGGCGCCGATCGACAACACGATCAAGCAGTGGCAGATCTTCGACATGCCGTATCTTTTCTCGAACATGGACGAGGCGAACCGCGTGCTGCAGGGTCCGGTCGGGCGCAAGTATCTCGACATGATGCAGCCCGTGAACATGGTCGGGCTCACCTGGCTCGCGGTGGGCGAGCGCAATCTCTTCACGACCAAGCGGCCCGTCACTTCGCTCGCGGACATGAAGGACCTGAAGGTGCGCGTGATGCAGAGCCCAGGCTATATCGCGGGCTACAAGGCGCTCGGCGCGAACCCGACGCCGCTCGCCTACAACCAGTTGTTCCTGGCGCTCTCGCAAGGTCTCGTCGATGGCGCGGATACGTCGCCCGAACAGTTCGTGCAGGACAAGTTCTCCGATGTCGCCAAGCATTTCTATGTGACGCACGTGAACTATCTGCCGGTCGTGCTCGCGATGAGCAAGGCGTCGTGGAGCAAGCTGTCGCCCGAAGATCAGAAGGCGTTCCAGGAGTCGGCGAAGATCGCGGCGGATTTCGATCTCAAGGAATACAAGCGCGAATACGATGCGGCCATCGCGACCATGAAGCAGAAGGGCATTCAGGTCACGGTCGTCGATACGGCGCCGTGGGCCGAAGCGACGAAGGGCGCGCGTGAGGAACTGATCGCGAAGATTCCCGACGGCCAGGCGCTCTATCAGGAGATGAACGCGGCCAAGCAGGCCTCGGCGGTCGCATCGAAATGATGGACGGGAAAGACAGGGAAGGCACAACGCAGGCGACGGAGATGACCCGTATGGAAAAGCTCGCGCGCGGCTTGATGTTCATCGACGACATCGTGCTCAAGATCAATCTGTTCGTGTGCAGCAGCCTGTTGCTCGCTGCGGTGATCGTGGCCGGGCTCGGCGTGATCTTCCGCTTCGTGCTGCACGATTCGCTGTCGTGGTCCGACGAGGTCGCGTCTTATCTGTTCGTGTGGCTCACGTGTCTGGGCGCGGCGGCGGGCGTGAAGCTGCGCGCGCATCCTGAAGTGCGCGTGCTCGCGGATCGCGTGCCGGCGGCGTTCGCGCCGCTGCTCAAGGACTTCACCGACTGCGCGATTCTCGGGCTCGGGGCGGTGTTCGTCATGTTCGGTTCGGACATGCTCGCGCTGATGGGCACGGAGACCGCCGCATCGATCCCGATCTCGATGATCTATCCCTATCTCTCGATTCCGGTGTGCGGCGGCCTGCTCGTGTTCCATTCGCTGGTGCGCATCGTCGTCTCGCATCTGGCGCCGCAGGCGCAGACCAACGCCGCGATGGTCGAGGGCGTGTCCGAACATCTCTAGGATAAGGATCACATCATGTGGGCAATCGCTTTGGGAGCGGGGCTGCTCGGTCTGGGCGTTCCGGTGGCCATCTGCATCGGCATCGCGGCGACGCTGGCGTTGTCGGCCAACGGCACGCCGCTGCTCGTCATTCCGCAGCAACTCTTTTCCAATCTCAACAACGTCGGCCTGCTCGCGATTCCGTTCTTCATGCTGACGGGCGCGATCATGGATTCGGGCGGCGTGTCGAAGCGCATCATCGAGTTTTCGCAGGCGCTGGTGGGATTCATGCGCGGCGGCATCGGGCAGGTGACGATCGTCGCGAGCATGTTCTTCGCCGATCTCTCCGGCTCCGCCACCGCCGACACTGCCGCGATCGGTTCGGTCATGATCCCCGGCATGGTGAAGAAGGGCTACGACCGTGCGTTCGCGGTGGCGCTGCAATCGGCGGCGGGATCGCTCGGCCTGCTTTCGCCGGTATCGATGAGCATGCTGGTCTATGCGTACACCGCGAATGTCTCGGTCGGCACGATGTTCATCGCCGGCATCATTCCGATGCTGCTGGTCGTTGCGTCGTTCATGATCGTGAACTACGTGACCGCCGTGCGGCACGGCTACAGCGCCGTCGAGCCGTTCGATGCGGGCAGGCTGTGGAAGACCTTCCGAGAGGCGTTCTGGGCGCTGCTGACGCCGATCATCATTCTGGGCGGCATTCTCGGCGGCATCTTCACGCCGGTCGAGGCGGGCGTGGTCGCCGCCACGTACGTGACCCTGGTTAGCGCGTTCATCTTCCGCACGCTGAAGCTGTCGCACTTCAAGGATATTCTCGTGCGGACGTCCGTGAACACGACGCGCGTGTCGTTCCTGCTCGGGCTGGCGTTCGTGCTCGGCCGCTATCTGATCGAAGCGCAGATTCCGCTGCACGTGGCCAACAGCTTTCTCGCCATCACGACGAGTGCGATCGTTCTGCTCATTCTGATCAACCTTTTCCTGATCGCGGCGCATACCGTGCTGGAAACGATCTCGAGCATCGCGGTGGTGATCCCGGTGTTTCTGCCGCTCGTGATTCAGATGCACATCGATCCGATCGTGTTCGGCGTGATCGTACTGATCAATTCGGCAATCGGCATCAATTTGCCGCCGATCGGATTCTGTCTGTTCACGGCGGCGTCCATCGGCGGGGTGTCGGTGGAAAAGGCGACGCGGGCCATCCTGCCGTTCATTCTCGCGCTCGTGATCGACCTGCTGCTGATCATCTTCTTTCCGCATATCCCGCAGTTTCTGCCGCATCTGCTTGCGGCGAAATAGGGCGGAAAAAGAAAACGCCCGCGCTTCACGCAGGCGTTTCCGTGGCCCCGCTACCGCGCCCCAATAAACGATTTCTCGTCCGCTTTCGCGTCAGGGGCCGGCTTCCGCGCGGCTCGCTTTGAGTATAGGTCATGCGGCGGGATATCCAAGCCGGTTTCGCCCGCGATGGTCAGACGAAAGGCCGTCCTGTCACGGTCCGGGCAGCAGCCGGATGTCTCCATACCACGCGCGTGCCGTGGCGCCGGTATTGTCGGTATCGGTCAGAAGACCGTAGCCCGTGATACGTCCGGGCGGTTCATGAAAGACGCGCTCGTAGTCCTGCGCGATGTTGCGGCGCAGGCTTTGCCATTGACCTGCATCGCCAGCCTGACCCGAGACGACGATCATCTGCACGCGCTTGGTATGCGGATTCGCGATGACGGTATCCGGCGCGGCCGAGGTCGACCACACATACATGAGCGTGGCGTAAGGCAGATCCTGCCCGCCGATGCGCTTCGCCACTTCCATGCTGGTGCGGTCGAACAGCGACAGCTTGCTCTTGTCGCCGTCGAAGACGAACACCAGTCGCGCCGGCGCATCTTCCTTCGATCCCGTCCGGTTGTCCGCGCCGTCGATGGCTTTCTCCGCTTTCCAGCGCCATGCCACGACAGGCGTCTGAGCCAGATCGATATCGCCCTCGTGCATCAGGGCGGAGGCCGAGCGGTCAGCATCCGCTTGCAGGACGGTCGTCTGGCCGTCGCGGACGAGCGTGTATTGCGTCAGCGGCTTTCCATGCACGACCGGAAGGTTCTTCCATCCCGCGGGCAACGGGGCGCCCGGCTCCAGGGTCGAGAAACTGACACCCGGCTTTTCGGCGTGGACCGGAGCGGACAGCGCGGCCAAGAGGAGCGCGAGGCACACGGCCATCGCGGCGCGTGCGGTCGAAGGAATACGCATGGCGTGTCGGCTCCGGCTGATTGGCTTGCTTCATTGTAGGCGGCGGGGCGTGGCGCTTGCCGCTCGAACAGACCTTGCATCAGCGGCGCCCGTGAGGGCGTAAACCCTATTGCACCAAATTTTTGATGCGCCTATATTGCAATTCACCATTAACTATTGCGATGCGATAAATCATGAGCGAAGACGTCCTGTTTTCAAGTCACGGCCGCGTCGCGGTCATCACGCTGAATCGTCCCGAGCGCCTGAACGCGTGGACCACGCCGATGCGCGAGAAGATCATCGCGGCGCTGGATCGCTTCAATGCCGACGAGGAAGTGGCCGCGATCATCATGACGGGCGCGGGTAACCGCGCATTCTCGGCGGGGCAGGACCTGTCGGAGGCGCACGATTTCGACGGAGAGCGCGCGGTCGCGTGGGTCAAGGAATGGCAGCGCTACTACGCGGCGCTGCGCAACCTGAAGAAGCCGCTCGTGATGGCGCTCAACGGCACGGCGGCGGGCTCGGCATTCCAGGTCGCGTTGCTCGGCGATATCCGCGTGGGTCACGCGGGCGTGCGCATGGGCCAGCCTGAAATCAACGCGGGCATCGCCAGCACGACCGGCCCGTGGATCATGAACGCGATGCTCGGCATGTCGCGCACCATCGAACTCACGCTCACCGGCCGCTTGATGGAGGCGGACGAGTGCTATCGGATCGGCTTGCTGCATCACCTCGTCGACGAAGACAAGGTGTTCGAGAAGGCGCTGGAAATCGCCACCGACCTCGCCGGGAAGCCACCCGTCGCGATGCGTCTGGACAAGCAGCGTTTCCGCGAGATGACGGAGCCGGGATTCGTCGACTGCATCGAAGCGGGCGAGCGCATTCAGCGCGAAGCATACGACTCGGGCGAGCCGGCTCGAATGATGGAAGAGTTCTTCAAGAAACGCGCCAAATAAGCCGGGCTGAAGTCGAGCCGCTTTCTTCCAACCCCAGGCGGGAGACCTGAATCATGACGCAAGACTTCAACCCGGCGCGGCGCCGCATTCTTCAAGGCGCGGGCGCGCTCGCCGTGGCCGGCGCGATGCCCTTCGCGGCGCGCGCGCAGGACAAGCAGATCGTGGTATCGGACCCCGGCGGTCCCTATACGACGGCGTATCGCGAAGCGTTCTATGATCCGTTCGAGAAGGCCACCGGCATCAAGGTGGTGAGCGTCGCGCGCGAATCGCAGCCGGTCGCGCAATTCGCGGCGATGGTGCAGACGAAGAACTACGTGTGGGACGTGACGACGCTCACGCTGTCGGCCGACATCCCGTATCTCGAAGCGAAAGGCCTGCTTGAACCGATCGGCCTGAAGGCGAGCGACTACCCGACATCATGCCGGAGGCGATCACGCCGAACTGGCTCGGCGTTGATGTGTACTCGACGGTGCTCGCCTATCGCGCGGACAAGTTCAAGGACAACGGGCCGAAATCGTGGGCGGACTTCTGGGACGTGAAGAAATTTCCCGGCCGCCGCTGCCTGCGCCGCAGTCCGCTCGACACACTCGAACAGGCGCTGCTCGCCGACGGTGTGCCGCTCGACAAGCTCTATCCGCTCGACGTGGATCGTGCGTTCAAGAGCCTCGACAAGATCAAGCCGCACATCAACATCTGGTGGACCTCCGGCGCGCAGGCGATGCAGGCCATCCAGAGCGGCGACGTCGACATGATCTCGACGTGGAATGGCCGGGCGCAGGCCGCCAAGGATGGTGGCGCGCCGGTGACCATCGTGTGGAATCAGGGCCTGTATTCGATCGAAGGCTGGGGCATTCCGAAAGGCACGCCGCGCGCGGATGCCGCGAAGCAGTTCGTGCGCTTTTGCGCCGATGCGAAGCGCCAGGCGCTGCTCACGCGCACGCTCGCCTACGGCCCGACCAACAAGAAGGCATTCGAGACCATCAGCAAGGAACGCGCGACGCTTCTGCCCACGGCGCCCGACAATATCCGGGACATGAAGCTGCCAAGTCCGCAATGGTGGGAAGCGAACCGTCAGAAGGTCACCGAGCGGTTCAACTCGTGGATCATTTCCTGAGGACGGCAAGATGAGCTCGAAACTCGAGGCGATCGGCATTGCGAAGCGCTACGGCGATGCGGTCGCGCTGGAACCGACGGATCTCGCCGTGCAGGCGGGCGAATTCCTGACGCTGCTCGGTCCCTCGGGTTCGGGCAAGACCACGCTGTTGCAGATGATCTCGGGGCTCGTCGCGCCGAGCGCGGGACGCATCGAGATCGACGGGCGCGACGTCACGGATGTCGAGCCGGGCAAGCGTGGCATCGGCATGGTGTTTCAGAGCTATGCGCTCTTCCCGCACATGAGCGTGTGGGACAACGTCGCGTACGGGTTGCGCATGCGCCGCAAATCACGCGATGAAGTGCGCGCGGCCGTCGACGACGCGCTCGCGATGGTGCGCATGACCGAATATGCAAAGCGCTTCCCGAAGGAGCTGTCGGGTGGCCAGCAGCAGCGCATCGCGCTGGCGCGCTGTTTCGCGTACCGGCCGTCGGTGATTCTGCTCGACGAGCCGCTCGGCGCGCTCGACAAGAAACTGCGCGAGCACATGCAGTCCGAGATCCGGCGTCTGCATAAGGAGCTGGGCGCGACCTTCGTCTATGTGACGCACGATCAGGACGAGGCGCTCACGCTCTCCGACCGCATCTGCCTGATGAATCAGGCGCGCATCGAGCAGGTCGGCACGCCGGCCGACCTGTACGACCGCCCCGCCACGCGCTTCGCGGCGGGTTTCATCGGCCATTCGAATCTGCTGGAAGGCGCGCTCGACGAGACGCGCGGCGCGAGCGGCGAGCCGATTCTGCTGGCGGCGGGCGGACGTATTCCCTTGCCGATGAACGCGGGCGCATCGGCCGCGTCCACCGCGCGCCATACGCTGCTGCTGCGTCCCGAAGCGCCCCGTCTCGTCGAGCCGCAGGGCGGTTTCGTCGACGGCACGATCGCGGATGTCGTTTTCTTCGGCAGCGACACGCGCGTGCAGCTTTCGATGAACGACGGCAGCGAGCTCACGGTACGCTGCGAGCGCAGCCTCAGCCCGCGCATCGGCGACAGGGTCGGTCTCGTGTGGGACCCGCATCGCACGACCCTGCTGCACGCCTGAGGAGACGCCATGACCATCGCCCTACACGCGCATCGCGAGAAGGATGCCTCGCGCCGCGCATGGTCCGTGCGGCTTGCACGCTGCGCGCGCTTTCTGCCCGCCGTGCCGACGCTGCTGTTCCTGCTGGTGTTTTTCATCGTGCCGGTCGGCGAGATCCTGCAAGGCGGGCTAGTGAGCGCCGACGGGCAGATCGGCCTCGCGCAGTTCGAGCGCATCGCGCGCACGCCGGTCTACGCCAAGGTGCTGTGGATCACGTTCGCGATTTCGTTCATGACGGCGGCGCTCTCGATCCTGCTCGGCTATCCGGTCGCGTACATGCTGAGCCGTCTCACGGAACGCGTGCGCGAGCGCTGGCTGCTATGGATCATGCTGCCGTTCTGGACCAGCTATCTCGTGAAGACCTACGCGTGGATGCTGCTGCTCTCGAAAACCGGCGTGCTCTCGACCATCGCGCTGTCGCTGGGTCTCGTGCAGGAGACGACGGGCACGATCCCGTCGCTGACCGGCGTGCTCATCGGCATGGTTCATTCGATGCTGCCGCTCGCCGTGATGACCATGCTTCCCGTGATGCGCGGCATCGACGATCGCCTCGCGCAAGCCGCCGAAACGCTCGGCGCGCAACGCAGCATGAGCTTCTTCACGGTGTTTCTGCCGCTGTCTTCGCCGGGCGTGGCGGCAGCCGGACTGCTGGTATTCATCTCGAGCCTCGGCTTCTTCATCGTGCCTGCGCTACTCGGCTCGCCGAAGGAAACGATGATCGCGCAACTCGTCATCTCCTCGGTGCTCGAACTGTTCGACATGCGTTTCGCTGGCGCCTTGTCGACGGTGCTGCTCGTCTGCTCGATCGTCATCTTCTTCGTGTACGACCGCATGGTCGGCCTCACGTCGCTCACGGGCGAAACGACGGAGCGTTCGCGGGGCTCGCGTGCGGCCGGTTTCAGGCTGGCGCTTCTATTGACGGCGGGCCACGTCTTCGCGCCCTTCATGCTGAGGCGCAGGACGCACGCCGAACCGTCCGCGCGCGCTGCGAGCCCGCTCGGCCTGTACACCTGCGTGATCATGGCGGTGCTGGTCGCGCCGGTGCTGTCGGTCATCCCGTATGCGTTCACGAAGAGCGATTACATCGCGTTCCCGCCGAAGCCCTTCAGCATGAAATGGTTCGGCACCTTCATGGATTCGCCGGTGTGGCACAGCGCGGTCATCCGCTCCTTCGAAGTCGGTCTCGGCACGGCGCTGCTGTCGCTGCTGCTGGGCTTCGGCGCGACGCTCGCGATGACACGCATGCCGCGCCGCGCAAGCAAGCCGATGTTCGCGCTGCTGGTCGCGCCGCTGATCGTGCCGCGCATCGTCGTCGCGGTCGGGCTGCTGTATCTGTTCGGGCGCTTCGGCCTCACGGGCACCAATCTCGGCCTCGTCATCGGTCATACGGTGCTCGCGATTCCCTATGTGGTGGTGACGCTCGCCGCGGGCTTCCAGCGATTCGACTGGCGTCTGGACGATGCCGCGCGCGTCATGGGCGCTTCTCCGCTGAGGCGCGTCACGTCGGTCGTGCTGCCGCTCCTGATGGCGAGCGTGACCGCCGCGTTCCTGTTTGCGTTCCTCGTGTCGTTCGACGATCTGACCATCGCGATCTTCGTGAGCGGTGGCATCAATTCGACGCTGCCCAAACAGATGTGGGACGACATCCAGCTCGCGATCACCCCGACGCTTGCTGCGGTCTCGACCACGCTCGTCATCCTCATCGCCCTCGTGGTCGCGATTTCTTCCTGGCTCAAGCGCCGCGCGCGCTGACTCACGGGCTTTCAACCGGTTCGGACATGCATCGTTACTCAGACTATTTCGCTCATCGTCACGCAGAGGACGAACTGGATTGCGTGCCGTTGCTCGCGGCGGGCCTGCGCATGGCGCCCGCGCGCACCGTCGTGCATTTCGACGATCACGCGATCACTTGCGAGGACGCCGCGCGGCACATCGCGCAGTTGCAGCGCTGGTTCGCCGATGCCGGACTCGGGCAGGGCGACCGCGTCGCCGTGATGCTCGGCAACAGCCCGGAGCATATCCACCTGATCTACGCGCTCGTGTTGAGCGGGCTCGTCTGGGTGCCGGTCAACACGAAGCTGCGCGCGGCGGGCCTCGAATATCTGCTGCAACATGCGGAGCCGAAACTCTTCGTGATCGACGACGACTTCGACGCCGTGACCGCGTCGATCGATTGTGGCGCATCGCGCCGCGTGCGTCTGCCCGCCTTCGATGCGAGCGAGACGAACGCGCGCTTCACGACGCCCGACATCGGCGTGCACGATCCGCTGTGCATCATTTACACGTCGGGCACGACGGGCGCGCCGAAGGGCGTCGTCTTCACGCACCGCATGATGCGCATCGCGAGTGAAGCGGCGCTGAAGGTCGCCGACGTGCGCGCGGGCGACCGTCTTTTCCTGTGGGAGCCGTTATGCCATATCGGCGGGGCGCAGATGCTGCTGCTGCCGTTTCTCGAGGCCGTCACGCTGTGCGCGGTGCCGCGATTCTCGGCATCGCATTTCTGGGCGCAGATCGAGCGCGCCGGGGCGACGCAGTTGCACTACCTCGGCGGCGTGCTCGACATCCTCATGCAATTGCCCGAAGACGCGCAGCCAGCGTCACATACGTTGCGCGTCGCCTGGGGCGCGGGGGTGAGTGCGCCGGCGTGGGAGCCGATTCAGGATCGTCTCAGGGTGCGCCTGCGCGAGTGCTACGGCATGACCGAATGCTCGAGCTTCGCGACGATGAACGCCACCGGCAAGCCGGGTTCGATCGGCCGGGCGCTGCCGTGGATCGACATCGAATTGCTCGATGCCGACGGCCAGCCCGTGGAGGAGGGCGAAGCCGGCGAAATGGTGTTGACGAGCAAGGTGGACGGCACCTTTCTGCCGACGTATCTGAAGAACCCCGACGCGACCGGGGCTGCGCTGCGCAACGGCAAGCTGCACACGGGCGACCGCGCGCGCCGCGACGCCGAGGGCGATCTGTACTTCATCGGCAGGCAGACGGACAGCATGCGCGTGCGTGGAGAGAACGTGTCCGCATGGGAAATCGAGCGCATTTTCGCGGCGCATCCGGCGATTCGCGCGAGCGCTGCGATCGGCGTGACGTCCGCGATCGGCGAGCAGGACATTCTGCTCAACGTCCAGTTCAAGGACGAGCCGGTCGAATGGGAAGCGATGCACGCCTGGGCGCGCGAACGTCTCGCGAGCTTTCAGTTGCCGCGCTATTACCGCGCGGTGGCGGCCTTCGAACTGACGGCGAGCGAGCGCATCAAGAAGCATCTGTTGCCGCGCAACATCGAGGGCGCATGGGACCGGCTGGGGAAAGTGCACGCGCAGTGAGATAATTCGCGGTTCGAACCGAACGACAACAAGACCGATGAGCGACGAGCCCAAAGCCCCGCGCAAGCGCAAGACTCCCGCGGCGAAGCCGCAAGGCGAAACGGCGGACCCGAGCGCGTCGTCGCTTTACGTGCAGTCGGTCGAGAAAGCCATGAAAGTGCTCACCGCTTTCGACGGCAGCAAGCGGCAATTATCGCTCTCGGAAATTTCATCGATTACCGGCTTCGACCTGAGCGCGACGCAGCGGTTCACGTACACGCTGTCCGCGCTGGGCTATCTCTTCAAGGACCCGGACAGCCGCAAATACGAGCTGTCGCCGCGTCTTCTGGACTTCACTTACCACTACCTTACGTCTAACGAGCTCGTGAGCCGTGCGACGCCGTATCTTCAGCAACTCGGATCGGAGACGGAAGAAGCGACCAATCTCACCGTGCTCGACGATACCCACATCGTGTTCGTGCTGCGCATCGTGAGCCGCAACGTGTTCAACGCCCATGTGATCACCGGCTCGCGTCTGCCCGCCTATTGCACGGCGCCCGGCCTTGCGATTCTCGCGACGCTCGCGGACGGCGAAATCGACGACATTCTCTCGCGCACGAATCTCGTGCCCTACACGGCGTCGACCGTGTATCAGCCGCGCAAGATCAGGGAACGCATCGCGCAGATTCGCAAGCAGGGCTACGCGCATACGGAAGACGAATACTTCGTCAGCGACATTTCGACGGCCGCGGCCATCACGAACGTGAGCGGACGCGGAATCGGCGCGGTGAACATCGCGGTGGCGCGCTCGCGCTGGCAGCCGGATCGCGATGAAAAACGCTTCGCCGATCTCGTGATCTCCACGGCATCGGCCATTTCGACGCGGCGGCGCGTCGAGTAGGCATCGCACCGGGATTCAATCGAGCGCTCTCGCGCGGCGGCATCCGAACGACGGCTCATTCGTCGCGATGACTCCGCTCTGCTTCACGTTCCACTTCACGTTTCGTTTCGCGCCTGGCCGAATTCCCGCGCCGGGACGTCGAGCGCGACACGATTGCGTCGATGGTATGCCGTGCCGATGTCTGTCGATTGTGCCTTGCGACGCGTGCGAGCTGTCTCGCGCTCTCGGGATGGAGTGCCCAGTAAAGCGCCGCGAACCAGCCGATGATGGTCCAGCCGAACAGCACGTTGAATAGAGCGAGCAGCAGCACGGACCGGCGTTTCGACCGGTCCGCCAGTATCGCTGGCAGCAGATAGACGACGGTCACCGCGATGGCCAGCAGAATCTCCTCGACGACGCGCAAAATGTTCGCTCCCGTGGAATCGTCGCACGCTTGGGCGCGCTCTTCGAGTATAGCTATCCGATGACGATATGGCGTGCTCGCGCAAGTACAATGACCGCTGAACGCGCGCGCATCGGCGCACTCTCTGCAAGGCAACGGAGACGGAGACACCATGACGGTTCCGGCGAACAACCTCTACGAGCGCTGGCAGGAGCAGATCCAGCAGGATTTGATGGCGCGCGTGAAGGCGCATCAGCATGAGGTGCTCAAGGCAAGGGCGCTTCAGGCCCAGGCCGGCGCATCCAGGCCGCTCATTCTGCTCGGCGACGGCGATTCCTGGTTCGACTATCCGCTGCCGGACCCGCTTCACGCCACGGACGTGCTGGAGGCGCTGAAGACCACCGGCACGCCCGCTCCGCTGATCCTCAAGCTCGCGCACTACAGCGACGCGACCACGACCATCCTCGGCGTGACCCGGCGCAACCGCCTCATCGCGCAGTTGCGGGATGCGGCCAACGGACCCATCGACGCCTTGCTGTTTTCCGGCGGCGGCAACGACGTGGTCGGCGACCAGTTCCGTTTCTGGCTCAACGATGCGAGCGCCGTCGGCAACGATCCCGCGCGCGGCATCGACGTGCAGCGTCTCGGCTATATCTTCGGCGTGGTCGAGAGCGCCTATCTCGACCTGATCCGCATTCGCGACCAGTTCGCGCCGCGCGCGACGATCTTCGTGCACGCGTACGACTTCGCGATTCCTTCCAACATCGGGGCCTGTCATCTCGCGGGACCGTGGCTGCGGCCATCGCTCGTCGATCGCGGCTGGCCGGACCTTGCGCCCGGCAGCCTGATCGTGAAGGCGATGCTCGTCCACTTCCACGCGATGTTGCAGCGGCTCGCGAGCGATCCAGCCAACGACATGGTGCTGGTCCAGACCCAGGGCACGCTCGCGCCCGACGAATGGGCCAACGAGCTGCATCCGACCGGCGCTGGCTTCGCGAAGATCGGCGCGCGCTTCAGGAGCGCGCTTGCTGCGCGGTTTCCGGGGCGCATATGAGCAAGGTAATAAGATTCGGACATCTTACTATGTCAACGATTCGGGGATTCGTTGTGGCGCTGTCGCTCGTCGGCGCCGCGGCGCACGCGCAGACCGCCGACTTCTGGGGCACGCGTATTCCCGATCAGCCGACGCAGTTCATCTTCGGCTACGGTTCGCTCATCAACACGCCATCACGCAATGCGACGAGCGCCAAGCCGGTTGCGGCGATTCCGGTGCGCGTCTCCGCAGCCTTCGGCTATGTGCGGAGCTGGAGCGACCGCGCGCGCTCGGGCTTCACGGCGCTCGGCCTGCGACGTCCGTTCGACGGCGAAGGGCCGATGACGATCAACGGCGTGATCTATCCCGTAGCCGGCAACGACATGTCCGCGTTCGATGCGCGCGAGAAAGGATACGTGCGCGTCGAGGTGCCGCGCGCGCTGATCGAGGCCGTGTCGTGGCAGCAGTTACCGGCGCAGGGAACGGTCTGGGTCTATGTGCCGAAGGCGGAAGGCAAGGCGCCCGGCGAAGGGCTTCCGGCGCCGGACGCAAGGTTTCCGCTTGTCGAGTCGTATATCGATGTCGTGATCGAGGGCGGACTCGAATACGGGCCGGAATTTGCGCGCGAGATCATCGAGACCACGCGGGACTGGAGTCCGTACTGGCTCAACGACCGCACGCTCGCGCGCCGGCCGTGGGTATTCGACAAGCAGTTCGCGGCGGTCGATGCCTTGCTCTCTTCCTCCGCGCCGTGCTTCGCGCAACGGGCGTTCTCCGAGGACTATGCCGCCGCGAGCGCCGCTATCGCGAAACGCAAAGGCGACGTGTGTCTTCGCGAGGCGCACGGCCGTTAGATCACGTTAACCCTCGATGTCGAAAACGGCATCGTTCAGTGTCGAATCCGGAAACGTTCCAAAGCGCGAGGCTCCTTAACATTCGCTCACATCACCCGAATCTTCAAAGGAGAAGAGCGCATGAAAATGGAGAACCTCATCAGGATCGAGAACGGCGACAAGGCCACGCACACGTTCTCCGATGCCGAATATGCGAACCGTCACGGCAAGCTGCGCGACATGATGGCGCGCGAGAACATCGACGCGGTGCTGTTCACTTCGTATCACAACATCAACTACTACGCCGACTTTCTGTATTGCTCGTTCGGGCGCAAGTACGGACTCGTCGTGACGCCGGGGAAGGTCGTCTCGATTTCGGCGAACATCGATGGCGGTCAGCCGTGGCGGCGCACGGTCGGTGACTATAACGTCGTCTATACGGACTGGCAGCGCGACAACTTCTTCCGCGCAGTGCAAGGGGAGATCGACAACAAGGGCCGCGTGGGCGTGGAATTCGATCAGCTTCCCGTTGAAACGCTGACGAAGCTGAAGGCGGCGCTGCCGTCTGTCGAATTCGTCGATATCAGCGTGCAGACGATGCGCATGCGCATGATCAAGTCGGCCGAAGAGATCGACGTCATCACACACGGCGCGAATGTGTGCGACGTGGGCGGCGCGGCGCTCGCGGCGGCAGTGCATGAAGGCGTGCCTGAGCACGAAGTCGCGCTGGCATCGACGCAGGCGATGGTGCGCGAGATCGCGCGGCGGTTTCCCGATTCGGAGCTGATGGACACCTGGACGTGGTTCCAGTCCGGCATCAACACGGATGGCGCGCATAACCCCGTCACGACGCGCAGGGTGCAGAAGGGCGACATCCTGAGCCTGAATTGCTTCTCGATGATCGCCGGGTACTACACCGCGCTCGAACGCACGATGTTCTTCGATCACTGTTCCGACGCGCATCTTCGCCTGTGGAAGATCAATGTCGAGGTGCATGAAGCGGGGCTGAAGCTCATCAAACCGGGCGCGCGCTGCTGCGATATCGCCAGCGAGCTCAACAAGATCTATGCCGAATACGGCGTCCTGCAATACCGCACGTTCGGTTACGGCCACTCGTTCGGCGTGCTCTCGCACTACTACGGGCGCGAGGCGGGACTCGAACTGCGCGAGGACATCGAGACGGTGCTCGAACCCGGCATGGTCGTGTCGATGGAACCGATGATCATGCTGCCGCAAGGCTTGCCCGGTGCTGGCGGCTATCGTGAGCATGACATTCTCGTCGTCGGTGAAAAGGGTGCGACGAATATCACCGGTTTCCCGTACGGGCCGGAGCGCAATATCATCGGTGGGTGAGTTGCGTTTGCGGGTCGACGAGCGTGATGTGGGCGACGTCACGCATCCGTCGCGGTCAACACCCGCTGCACCTTGCCTTCCTCCATCCAGATGACCTTGTCGGCGGCCTTGAACCACCGGTCGTCATGACTCACAGCGATGATCGTCTTCCCCGCGGCCTTCAGCCGCGGCAGCAACTTCTCGTAGTAATAGCGGCGAAACTGCGGGTCCTGATCGGCGGCCCATTCATCGAAGATGAGAACGGGCCGGCCTTCCGCGAGCGCGCTGACCATCGCGAGGCGCTTGCGTTGTCCGCTCGACAGATCCGTCGTGCTGAAGCGCCCCTGCTTGTAATGGACCTTCTCCGACAGATCCATTTCACGGATCAGGTCGGCGAGATCGTCATGCGCGGCGTCGAGTCCATA
Source organism: Caballeronia arvi (assembly GCF_001544695.2). GTDB lineage: Bacteria > Pseudomonadota > Gammaproteobacteria > Burkholderiales > Burkholderiaceae > Caballeronia > Caballeronia arvi. The sequence goes on along the minus strand of NZ_FCOM02000021.1, from coordinate 81,426 downwards.
GAGACGGTCGAACAGATGGAAGTCCGAGAAGATCACCGAAAAGAGCTGGCGATACGCCGCCGCGTTGTCATCGGCGACGGTGGTTGCGTCCCAGCGCACTTCGCCCGCATCCTGCGCATAGAGCTGCGTGATCAGATTGATCAGCGTCGACTTGCCGCTGCCATTGCCGCCCGCGATGAAGGTCACTTCGCCCGCCTTGATGAACAGATCGCATGGGCCGACCGCAAAGCCTTGCTGTCCGTCCCCATTCTTGTAGCGGTAGCTCACGCCGCTCAGCGTGATGCCGTGCACCAGTTCCGCCTTGTTGCCGCCCGCGCCCGCTTCGGCCGCGCGTTTCGCCTGATCGAGTTCGCCTTCGAGCGCATCGAGCCGGTCGACGGCGAGATCGGCGCGCGACACCGCGGGCAATGCCTGAATCAGACTGGCGATGGCGCCGCCGGAAAACACGATGACGAGAATGATCTTCGCGGGCGTCGATGTGTCGCTGATGTAGTAGGGCGTCAGAAACACCATGCAGCCGAGCAGGCCGTAGAAGAACGCATCGCTCAGCGTCTGGCCGCGATTGAAGCCGCGCCCCGAACTCACGCGCAGATCCTGCACGGCGAGCGCGCGCTGCACGATGTAGTTATCGAAGAGATCGGTGTCGCGGCGCGCATTCATCTTGATCTCGCGAAAGCCGCGCAATAGATGATCGAAGCTCGAACGAAAAGCGCTTTCGAGTTCCGTCGCTTCCTTCGAGAGCGCTTCCGCATACGCATAGCTGCTGCGATAAAAGAACGTCGCGACGCTGAGAAACAGCAGCGTAATCGCGAACGCAATCAGCGACAGATAGCCGATATAAAGCGCGGAAGACAATAACTGCGTGACGAAATAGATCAGCACGATGACGGTCGGCGCGGCTTCCTCGATGGTCTGCAAGTCCCGGCCGATGGCGTAATCGACGCGAATGGGGCCGATGTTTTCATACGCCTCCAGGTCCAGCGACCGCACCGCCCGCGCGATGTTCAGACGCTTCTGCAGGATGAAGTTCGAAATGACGACGGTCGTTGCGTTCAGCGCATAGTTCATCGCCAGCAGCAGCGCGACGCTGGCGATGATGAAGAACCCCATCAGATAGATATTCGGTCCCTTCGACTGATCGTAGTTCGCGACGGTCGTGACCAGTGCGATCACGCCGGACATCATCACGCCCGGCAGCGTCGAGGCCAGCAGCAGGGGGACGTGGCCGCGTTTAGCCTCGGCGAACAGGAGCTTGATGAATTTCATGTGTGCTTGCGGTCTCCGTGCTACGGCGCGTCGCGCCGCAGGCTCGCTGGCCGGATGTCGGTCCAGTTCTCGTTGATATAGGCCACGCACGCCGCGCGCGCCGCCACGCCGAACACGCTCTCCCATCCCGCGGGCACCGGCGCGAACGACGGCCATAGCGAATGCTGCCCTTCGTCATTGCGCAGCACGAGGAACTCGCCGGTTTCATCGTCGAAAGGATTCATCTCGTCCTCGTGTTCACGGCGTTTTCCAGACAGGATTGACCCATCCGGTCTCATCGTAGTCGGCCAGGCACCGGTCGACCAGATCCGTCATCTGCGCGAGCGAGCCATCCGCCGACGCCATCGCTTGCAGATGCACCTTAACTTCTTCGTGGCTGCCCATGTAATTGCGTTCGTATAGTTCGTGACGCCCCGCGAACTCCGTGCCGACCGCGTCCCACATCAGCTTCATCAGCTTGATGCGCTCCCTGTGGCCGATGCCGTTCGAGCCGCGCACGTAACGGGACAGATACCGGTCGATGTCGGGATTGTCGAAGTCGCGCGTGGATGAGGGCAGATAGATCAGCGCGGACGCGACGATCTTGTGCACGATCTCCTTGATGCGTCCATAGGCATCGGGCGCGAGCGTGCGATAGGCAAGCGCCGCATGCAAGTTCGGCAGCACCGCGCCGTGAACCCAGCGATCGGGCTGGCGCGCCATCGTGTTGGACAGGGACCAGAACATGTGACGCAGCGCGATGACTTCGCCGAGCATCACCTGATTGCCGCGGAACTCGTCGCCGCTCGTGACGTGCAGCGCCTTCGACAACAGCCCCGCGAGAAAGTCGAGCTTCACGGCAAAACGCGTGCAGCCGTGAAAGCTCGTGCCGTGCATGAATCCGGACGCGACCGGAAAATCCGGCAGCGTCGCATCGACGCCGTGACTCAGCACGTTTTCCCACGGAACGAACACGCGATCGAGAATCAGGATGGCGTCGTTCTCGTCGAAGCGCGAGCTGAGCGGCGAGTCGAACGGGCTGGAGCATTGCGTCGCCTGATACTCGTAGGAGTTGCGGCAGATCAGCTTCAGGCCGGGCGCATTCATCGGCGTGAAGAACATGACGGCGCGGCTCTTGTCGCTCTTCGCGATGCCCGCGTGATGGCTCAGAAACGTGTAGTGCGTGAACGCTGCCGACGTCGCAACGACCTTCGCGCCCGAAATCACGAGACCGCCGTCGGTCTCTTCGTCGATGTGAATGTAGACGTCCTGTGCCTTGTCCGGCTGCGCGCGATCGATCGGCGGATTGGCGAGCGCATGGTTCAGGAACGGCACGTTTTCCTGCGCGAGCTTGTGCCATTGCCGCGCGTTGTCGGCATACGCGCCGTAATAGTCGGCGTTGATGTCGAGCGTATTCATGATCGACGCCTTGTAGTCCGGCGTGCGTCCCATCCAGCCATACGTGAGCCGCGCCCAGCCCGCGATGGCCTGTTGCTGTCCGACGAGATCGTCCGCGCTTCTCGCATGCCGGAAATAACGATGCGTGTAGCCGTCGTTGCCCGTGTCCGTCGCGCACGTCAGCTCGGACCGGTGCGCGGGATCGTGCAGCGCATCGTAGAGACGGGCCAGCGAGCGCGCGCTGTTGCGAAAGGCCGGATGCACGGCGATATCGTCGATCCGCTCGCCGTTGAAGAAGACCTCGCGTCCGTCCTGCAAGCTGTCCATGAAGGCACGGCCGGTCAGGGGCCGCGCTGCCAGATGCCGCGATAGCTCATTCACTGTGGCTCACCCGTTTGGCAAAGAGATCACGAATGATCGGCCCGATGACGGCGAGCGCGTCGGCCCGCATCATGTGGTCGTGTTCGTACGGCACGTCGATCACGTCGAGCGCGCCGCGTGCACTCGCGCGCCATTGCTGTAGCGAAGCGTCGGCGCCCGGCAACGCCGCGGCGCGCACGTAGGTTATCGGCGCACTGAGCGGCGCCGGGCGGAACGACGCTGCGAGCGACGCGTGGCACGCGGTGGCGTCGACCAGCGCTGGCAGCGCGCTTTCGGGAATGTGCGCGAGCGGACTTTCGATGGCGCGCATATGCGCCATCACGCGGTCCCATCGCAACACGTCGTGCGATGCGTCGCCGTGCGGATAGCCGATCATCGCCAGCACGTTTTGAAGATGCGTGAGTGGCGTGGGCGGTTCGTGCCGCGCATCGCGTATCAGATGACTGTCGAGCAGCACGACATGCGCGACGGTCTCGCCCTGAGCTTCCAGGCTCGACGCGATCCGATGCGCGACGAGTCCGCCGAACGACCATCCCATCAGGCGATACGGACCGCGCGGCTGGATCGTGCGGATATGCGCGATATATCGATCGGCGAGTCCGGCGACTGAAGGCGGCGCGGTTTCCCCGCTGAGGATCGGCGATTGCAGCCCGTACAACGGCACATCGACGCCGATATGCGGAATCAGCGTCGCATAGCACCAGCTCAGGCCGTAGCCGGGATGCACGCAAAAGAGCGGCGCGGTGGCCGTCGCGTGCTGCAGCGGAAGGAGGGGCGCGAGCGCATCGGACGCGCGATGCTGACCCAGCCGTTCGCCGAGCAGCGCGACAGTCGGCGCTTCGAACAGCGCGCGGATGCCGAGATCTGCGCCCATGCGATCGCGGATGCGATTGACGAGGCGTGCCGCGCGCAGCGAGTGTCCGCCGAGCGCGAAGAAGTTATCGTCGATCGATACGGTGTCGAGCTGGAGCGCTTCCGCAAATAGATGCGCCAGTTCCGCTTCGCGTGCGGTGCGCGGCGTCTGGAAGCGGCGCGGCGCGCGTTCGGGCGCGGGCAGCGCGGCGCGATCGAGCTTGCCGTTCAGCGTCACGGGAAGGTGGTCGAGCGTCGTAAATATCGCGGGAATCATGTGGCCGGGCAGGTTGCGGGCGAGGGCGGCGCGCGCGGCGGCTTCGTCGAATCCGGTATCGGCGACGAGATACGCGATGAGTTGCCCGTTCATCATCGCGACGGCACAGTCGTGGACGTGTTCCTGCGCGCGCAACGCCGCTTCGACTTCGCCGGGCTCGACGCGAAAGCCGCGAATCTTCACCTGATGATCCGATCGGCCGAGGCATTGCAATTCGCCATCGACGGACCAGCGCGCGAGATCGCCGGTGCGGTACATGCGGTCGCCCGGTTCGCCATGAGGGTCCGCGATGAAGCGCTCCGCGGTCAGATCCGCTCGGCCGATATACCCGCGCGCGAGCCCGCGCCCCGCGATGTACAGCTCGCCCACCGTGTCCGGCGGACAACGGCCGAGCCAGCGGTCGAGCACGTAGACGCGCGTGTTCCAGAGCGGCCGTCCGATGGACGGTTCCGCGCCCGCGAGTTCACTCGACGTCGACCACACCGTGGTTTCCGTCGGCCCGTAGACGTTGATGACGCGGCGCGCGTGCGCCTGCAGACGCTTCGCGAGATGCGCGGACAGCGCTTCGCCGCCTGCGAGCGCCAGTCTGAAGGCGGTTCGCTCACTGGTTTCGCCGAGCAACGCGTCCCAGAGGGTGGGCGTCGCCTGCATCACGCTGGCGCGGGAGTCGCGAGCGAGGCGCGCGAGACGCCGCGGATTCTGCACGTCATCGGCGGCGGCGAGCACGATCGTCGCTCCCGCCAGCAGCGGGCCGAGCAACTCGAGACACGCGATGTCGAAGCCGAGCGTCGTCACAGCGAGCATGCGGTCGCCAGCCGCGAAGCCGATGCGCTCCTGCATCGACGCGAGCAGGTTGGCGAGTCCGGCGCGCGTCACGGCGACGCCCTTCGGCGTGCCGGTGGAGCCGGACGTGTAGATCGCGTAGGCGAGACCGTGCCCGCGCGTCGAAGGCATGGGCGCGTTGCGTGACGGATCGCTGACGTCATGCGCCGGCAGGCGGTCGAGGGTCAGCGACGGCTTCGCATCGGCGAGCATGGCCGCGATGCGCGCCTGCGGATAGTTCGGATCGATCGGCAGGAAAGCCGCGCCGCTTTTGAGCACGCCGAGCATCGCGACGACGATTTCCGGCGTGCGCGGCAAGGTCAGCGCGACCAGATCGTCCGCGCCGATGCCTCGCGCATTCAGCATGCGCGCCAGATCATTCGAGCGCCGTTCGATTTCGGCATACGTCAAGCGATGCTCGCCCTGCTCGACGGCGACGGCATCGGGCTTGCGGCGCGCCTGCTGCGAGACCAGTTTCGCGATGTCGTGATCGGGCGTTGCGCGGATCGTGTCGTTCCACGCGCGCAGCCGTTGCGCTTCCGCCGATGCCAGCAGATCGCCGCTCGCGATCGCGTTCTCCGGCGTTTCAGCGACGCGCTCCAGCAGATGGACGAGCCTGTCCAACAGGGCGGGCGGCGCGGGCGACGAGTGCGCGTCGCCGCGATAGTCCAGACGCAGCGCCAGACGCTTTCCCGGAATCGCGACGAGCGTCACCGGATAGTGCGTGCCGTCGTATCCGTCGATGCCGCTGATCGCAACGCCGTCCGACGCTTTATCGACGTGCCGGGCGGCCATCGGATAGTTCTCGACGATCAGCAGCGTGTCGAACAATTCGCCGTGGCCCGACGACGCCAAGATGTCGGTCAGGCCGAGGTGCTGATGCGTCAGCAGATCCGCGTGACTCGCCTGCATGCGGCAAAAGAGAGCAGACCAGCGTTCGCGCGGATCGAGTCGGACTCTCAGCGGCACCGTGTTGATGAAGAGGCCCACGCGCCGCTCGATATCCGGCAACTCGGCGGGACGGCCGGAAACGGTAATGCCGAACGCGATGTCGTCGCGTCCCGTGAGCCTTGCGAGCAGCACGGCCCAGCACGCCTGAAGGATCGTGCTCAGCGTCGCGCCGTAGCGTTGCGCGAGGGCGGACAGCCTGCCGCTGAGTTCTTCGGACAGATCGATGTGCGCCGTGTGCACATCCCGTGCATGCGCGGCCGATGCGGGGCCGGCGAGCCGCGTCGGGCCGTCCAGCCCATGCAGCGCATCGCGCCACGCAGCGCGTGCCGCCGCCGTGTCCTGGCGTGCGAGCCATGCGTGCTGATCGCGCAACGGCAGGCTGCGGCTCAGCGTTTCGCCGGCATAGAGCGCCATCAGATCGGACACGACGACGGGCATCGACCAGCCATCCAGCAGCAGATGATGGTTGCTCATGATGAGCCGATGCTGTCGCGGGCCGGTCCTGACGAGCACGAAGCGCAGCAGCGGCGGCCGCTCGACATCGAACCGGCGTTCGCGCTCCGACGCCAGAATCGCCGACAGCGCCGCCGCCACATCGGTCTCGGCCGATACATCCATCTCACGCCACGGCGCAGCGGGCGCGGCGGCGATCACCTGAACCGGCCGGCCACCGATCGTCCGGATGCCGGTCCGCAACGCTTCGTGACGCGCGAGCAGCGCATCCGCCGCGGCCCGCAGGCGAGCGCTGTCGAGCGGCCCATCGAGCGTCAGCGAAAGTTGCGCGATGTAGGGATCGGGACCGGCTGCGTCGAACCGCGAATGGAACAGCAATCCCTCTTGCAAAGGCAAGAGCGGCAGGATGTCCTGCACGCCGGGCGTTACGGCCTCGATTGCATCGATCTCGGACTGCGTGAGACCGGCGCAAATGTCGGACGGCGTGAGCCCGCCGGATTCGAGCGTGGCGATCTCGCGCAGCGCGTCGAACCAGCGCTGGGCGAGTTCGCGGATGGCGGCGTCGTCGAACAGGGCGCCGGCGAAGGTCCAGTGCGCGTGGAGGCGCGGACCGTCGTCGTCTTCGATCACTTGCGCATCGAGTGCGATCGCATGGGACAAGGGCGCATCGGGAGCGTCGCCGCCTTCGAACGACAAGCCGTGGAGCGGCGACCACGCGCCGCCGGACCGTCCGAAGCGGCCGAGATAATTGAACGACAGTTGCGCACGCGCGCCGCGCAAATCTTCGGCGGTCGACGCGTTGAGGTAGCGGAGCAGCCCGTAGCCGATGCCGTTGTCGGGCAGGGCGCGCAGCGTTTCCTTGACGCGCTTCACCAGCGCGCCGGGCACCGCATCGCTTTCGACGTCGATAAGCACGGGATACATGCAGGTGAACCAGCCGACCGTCTGCGACAGGTCCAGACCGCTGTCGCCCGGCTCGCGGCCGTGTCCTTCGAGATCGAGCAGGACGGAGCGCGCACCGTTGCGCCAGCCGGACACGGCGAGCGCGTAGCCCGCAATGAGCACATCGTTGACGCCGCCGTGAAACAGCGCCGGGATGACGCCGAGCAGGCGCGATGTGGTGGCCGCATCGAGCCGCAGGCTCACGCGTCGGGCGGTCGCGAAAGTGTCGGTCGGTTCGAGCGGCCGCGTGCCGGGCAACATGTCCGGCGCGGACACGATCCGACGCCAGCGCTGCGCCTCGGCGACACGCCGTGCCGTATGCGCCTCGTCGTGCAGATGGCGCGCCCAGCGTCGGAAGGATGTCGGCACGGGCGGCAAAGCGGGCGGCTGTCCGTTCGACGCGAGATCGTGAGCCTGCGCGAGATCATCGAGCAGAATGCGCCACGACACGCCATCCACGACGTAGTGATGCACTGTCAGCAGGAGACGCCCCGTGACGTCGCCACGGTCGAACCAGGCGGCGCGCACTAGCCGTCCGTGCTGCGGCGCGAGCCAGTTCTCGGCGCGTTCGCGCTCACGGGCGGCTTCGCGCTCGATGTCGGTATCGGTGAGCCGTCGCGCGTCGATGGTGTGCAACAGCGTGTCCGCATCGACGGTTACGGAACCGGCATCGAGTTCGTCATCGACGAGGCGAGCCCGCAAAAGCGCGTGCCGCGCGATCACCGCCTGCAACGCCTGGGCAAGCGTCGTGCGGTCCACGCCCGCCGGCAAGGCGACGAGCATCGACTGGCTGAACGCCGTCATCGGGCCGCCACGCTCGCCGAGCCAGCGCATGATCGGCGTGGCGGGCACGCGCCCCGTCGCATCGTCGTGCAGCGATGCCGCCGCGCCACGCGTGCCCGCGATGATCCCGGCGATCTGCGCGAGCGCGGCTGGCGTCTTGTGCCGGAAGACATCGGCGGGGCTGAGGTCGAGGCCGGCGCTGCGCGCGCGGCTCACGAAGCGGATCGACAGGATGCTGTCTCCGCCGAGCGCGAAGAAGCTGTCGTCCGGCTGCACGTCGCCGCATTCGAGAACTTCGGCGAAGAGGCGCGCGATCAGCGTTCCGCGGTCCGAAGCAGGCACACGCGGCGCCGATGCCTCGCGCGCCGGCGACGGCAGCGCACGGCGATCGAGCTTGCCGTTCGGCGTGAGCGGTAGCGCCTCCAGTTCGACGATCGACGCCGGCACCATGTACTCAGGCAGACGCCGCGACACGGACGCGCGCAGCGAGCGCGCATCGAACGCGGCGGCCGGCACGATATACGCGACGAGCCGCCTGTCGCGCACGGCCACGGCGCAGGCGCGCACGCCGTCTTCCTTCGCGAGCGCCGCCTCGATCTCGCCCGGCTCGATGCGAAAGCCGCGCAGCTTGATCTGCTGATCGGCGCGCCCGAGGAATTCGAGCTGCCCATCGGCACGCCAGCGCCCGAGATCGCCCGTGCGATAAAGGCGCGTGCCGGGCGCGCCGAACGGGTTGGCGACGAAACGCTCCGCCGTCAGATCGGGACGCGCGTGGTAACCGCGCGCGAGCCCCGTTCCGGCGACATAAATTTCGCCGCTCACGCCGATCGCGCACGGTCTCAGACAGGCATCGAGCACATGAATCTGGCCGTTCAGGACCGGCCGGCCGATCGGCGCCGCGGGGCCATCGAGGTCGTCGCTCATCGTCGCGCAGACGGTGACTTCCGTCGGTCCATAGGCGTTGAGGAGGCGCCGTCCGTCCGACCATCGCGCGGCGGTCTCCGGCGAAATCGCCTCGCCCGCGGTCACGATCGCGCACGTCGGGGGAATCGACGCGGGTTCCATCACCGCGAGCAGCGCGGGCGGCAGCGTCACGCAACTGATGGCCTCTTCGCGGATCAGCGCGGCGATCCGTTCCGCCGACATCAAAGCCGGATCGGCGAGGACGAGGCGCGCGCCGCGCAGCAGCGTGACGAGGATTTCCGATACGGCCGCATCGAACGAAAGCGACGCGAACTGAAGCACCCGCGATGCCGGCGTTATGCCGAACCGCTGCGCCTGCGCATCGACGAGTCCCGGCAGGCCGGCGCGCGTGACCACGACGCCTTTGGGCGCACCGCTGGAGCCGGAGGTGTAGATGACATAAGCCGGATGACCCGGCGCGATGGCACGTTGCAGCCGGTCCGCCGGCCAGTCCGCGAGCGGCGGCAACGCATCGAGCACGAGCGCTGGCCGCGCATCCGCGAGCATCGCCGCGATGCGCGCTTGCGGATACTGCGGATCGACGGGCAGATAAGCCGCGCCGCTCTTCAGCACACCGAGCATCGCGACGACGATGTCGGGCGTGCGGCTCATCGTAAGCGCGACGATGCGCTCCGGCCCGATGCCGCGACCGGCCAGATAGTGCGCCAGCGCGTTCGAGCGGCGCTCTAGCTCGCGGTAAGTCAGACGCGCCGAACCCTGCGTCAACGCGATGGCATCCGGCGTGCGCGCGGCCTGCGCGCTGAAGAGCGTCGCGATATCGTCGCGGGCGACGGGATGCGCCGTCGCGTTCCATCGGCGGATGGCATCGCGTTCATCGTCGGCGATCAGATCGATGTGTGCGGCGAGTCCGTCGGGCTGCGCGGCCATCGCGCGCAGCATGCGCAGGAGCATCGCAAGGAGCCGGCGCGCATCGTGGCCGGAGACCCGCTCCGCGCGATGGTCGATGCGCAACTCCAGTTCCGCTCCGGGCGTCACCATCAGGCTGACGGGGTAATGCGTAGTGTCGTCGATCGTCATGTCTTGCAGCACGACGCCGTCGATCTCGACCGATGTCTCCGCGGCGGGATAGTTCTCGAACACCACGAGCGTGTCGAACAGCTCGCCGTGGCCCGCCAGCGCCTGCACCTCGTTCAGTCCCAGGTGCTGATACGGCAGCATGGCCGACTGATCCTGCTGGATGCGTCCGAGCAGTTGCGCCACCGTTTCGCCGGCGCGCAGCGTGACACGCAGCGGCAGCGTGTTGATGAAAAGTCCGACGCGCCGTTCGATGTCCTGCAGCTCGGCGGGCCGTCCGGCTGCCGTCACGCCGAAGACGATGTCCCGTTGTCCGGTCCAGTGCCCGAGCAGCATCGCCCAGGCGCCCTGCGCGAAGGTGGCGAGCGTCAGGCCGCGGTCGCGCGCGCACGCCTTCAGGCGCGCGGTCGTTTCCGCGTCGAGCTTTTCGGTGACGGATTCCTGCACGGCGGACGAGCCGGTATCCGCGTTCGCGACGAGACGCGTGGGACCGTCGAGACCGGCCAGCGCCTGCTTCCACGCGCGGCGCGCGGCTTCGCGATCCTGCTGCGCCAGCCAGACGAACTGCTCGCGCAGCGGCGGCGCGGGACCGAGATCGTCGCCCGCGTAATGGCGCATCAACTCGGCGACGATGACGGGCATCGACCAGCCATCGATCAGCATATGATGCAGGCTCAGCACCAGCCGCTGACGTCCCGGCGCCATCCGCACGAGCGCCGCGCGCAGCAATGGCGCGGACGTCACGTCGAAGCGGCGCTTGCGGTCTTCGTTCAGCCACGACGCGAGCGCATCGCGCGGGTCCGGGGCGTGGCGCAGATCGACATCGCGCCATGATATTTCGACGGTTGCGTGCAACGCCTGCGCGACCCGGCCATCGACGCCGTGAAAGCTGACTCTCAGCGCTTCGTGCCGCTGCACCAGCGCGCCGACGGCGTATCGCAGCCGCGCGTGATCCAGATGGCCTTCGAAGGCCAGCACCAGTTGCACGATGTATGGGTCGGCCGCGGACGTGTCGTACATCGCGTGGAACAACAGCCCTTCCTGAAGCGGCGCGAGCGGCAGGACATCGGTGAGACCGGGAATGGCGGCGCGCAAGGACGAGACCACGCCCGGCGGCATGCCCGGCCACGACGCATCGCCGGACGGATCGACGACGCGCAGATCGCGCGCGACGATGGCGAGCGCCGCCGGTGTTTTCTCGCGGAACACTTCCGCCGGCGTCAGCACCAGCCCGGCGCGGCGCGCACGGCTCACCAGTTGAATCGACAAGATGCTGTCGCCGCCGAGCGCGAAGAAGCTGTCGTCGGCACTGGCGGATGTGAGACCGAGCACGTTCGCGAACAGTTCGACCAGCGTGGCTTCGCGCGGCGTGGCGGGCGGACGCGTCGCGTTCGTGCGCGCCTGAAACGCGGGCAGCGCGCGGCGATCGAGCTTGCCGTTGCGCGTGATCGGCAAGCGGTCGAGCCTGACGAAGCCCACCGGCACCATGTAGTCGGGCAGGCGCTGTCTGAGCGCCGCGCGCACGCGGCTCTCGTCGTAGCCCGCGTCCGCGACGACGTAGGCCACGAGCCGGCTCGCGGCGACGCTGTCCTGCTGCGGCAGCACCGCGCACGCGCGAATCGACGGCTGCTCCGACAGCACGGTCTCGATTTCGCCGAGTTCGACGCGCAGTCCGCGGACCTTCACCTGCTGGTCCGCACGGCCGATGAATTCCAGTTGTTCCTCTTCGTTCCAGCGCGCCAGATCGCCGGTGCGGTACATGCGCGCGCCGGGCGCACCGTAGGGATCGGCGACGAAGCGTTCCGCCGTGAGGCCCGCCTGTCCGACGTAACCGCGCGCGAGCGCATTGCCGGCGATGTACAGATCGCCCGCGACGCCGATCGGGCACGGGTTCAGGAAGTCGTCGAGCACGCGGACCGGTGCCGTCTCGCGCGGCCTGCCGATCGGCACGGGATGCTGCAAGCGCCGCTCCAGCGTCGCGCGGAAACCCGAGACGAACACGCTGGTTTCGGTCGGGCCGTAGCAGTTCATCAGGATCATGTCGGGGAAGCGCTGCAAGACCCGGTGAAAACTCGCGACCGATGCCGTATCGCCGCCGGTGAGGATGACGCGCAGCCCGTTCAGGCATTCCAGATCTTCCGTGACGAGCAGATTGAAGAGGCTCGTCGTCAGGAGCATGTTATGCACGCCATGGTCGGCGATTTCGCGGCGCAGATCGGCCGGCGTCAATTGCTCGCAGGTGGCGACCACGAGTTCGTCGCCGCGCAGCAGCGCGCCCCAGATTTCGTAGCTGCTGGCATCGAACGCATACGCCGACTGGAACAGCACGCGCTGCGAAGCGAAGTGCGGCAGATCCAGCGCCATATCGACCAGACCGGTGTGCGTCAGCTCGATGCCCTTCGGCTGTCCCGACGAACCCGACGTGTACATCACGTTGAAGAGCGCCTGAGGCGCGATATCGATGTCGACTGCGCTGTCGTTGCCTTCGTCCAGCAGCGCGCTTTCGATACGCAACGCGGGCACGGGCCAGTCTTCGGCGGCGTTCGCGTCGTGCAGCACGAGCACGGTGCGCGTGTCGGCGAGCATGCGTTGCCGGCGCTCCATCGATTGCCCGCGATAAAGCGGCAGATAGCATCCGCCCGCCTTGACGATGGCAAGCGTCGCGACGATCAGTTCCATCGAGCGCGCCATATCGACCGCGACGGGCGTTTCGCGCGCCACGCCGTGTTTCGCGAGGCAGCGGGCGAGGCGATTCGACATCAGATCGAGCTCGCGATAAGTCAGCGCGCGATCGCCCGCACGCAACGCGATGGCGTGCGGCTGCCGCGCGACGATCTCGGCGAATCGTTGCGGAATCGACTGCGCCGCGCGGTGTCCTTGTCTCGATGGCACGCCCAAGGCGAGCATCGCGGCCTGCTCGTCTGGCGCGAGCACGGCATAACGTCCGACGCCCATATCCGGATCGGCGATGGCCTCATCGAGCAGGCGCTGCAACGCCGCCGCCATGCGACGGGCCGTCGCCGGCGCGAACAGGTCGGCGGCGAATTCCAGACTGCCTTCGATGACGCCGTAATCGTCATCGTCGCCGCCGTGCGCGGTGAGCTCGAACGCGAGATCGAACTTCGCCGCCGCGTTCGCGACGGCTCTGGGCATGACCGTCACGCCGTCGAGCGCGAGCGTCGCGTCGTCGCGGTATTCGAGCGTGAGCGCCACCTGAAAAAGCGGATGACGCGCGTCGCAGCGCTCCGGATTCAGCGCTTCGACGATGCTCGCGAACGGCACATCCTGATTGGCATAGGCAGCCAGATCGGTCTCGCGCACCCGATGCAGCAGATCGCGGAAAGTCGGATCGCCGCTGGCATCGACGCGCAGCACCAGACTGTTCGCGAAGTAGCCGACGAGATCCTTGAGCTGCTCGTCGAAACGGCCTTCTCCCGGCGTGCCGATGACCACGTCCGCGCCCGCGCCGAAGCGCCGCAGCACGGCCACGAGGCCGGTCTGCAAGACCATGAAGAGCGTGACGTGATGCGCCTGCGCGAAGCGCGCCGCGCGCCGGTGAAACGACGCGTCGAAGTGCACGCCGATGCGTTCGGCATGGCTCATCGCATCGGCCGTGCGCGCACGCACGCGCGGCAAGGGCATTTCGTCGGGCAGCCCGGCGAGCGCGTCGCGCCAGTAGGCGAGCTGGCGCCGCGCGACGCTGTTGGTCTCGTCGGCGTGACCGAGGAGATCGCGCTGCCAGTTCACATAATCGGCGTACTGCACCGGCAGCGGTGTCCAGCGCGGCGCGTTGCCGGCCACGCGGGCGGAATATGCCGCGGACACGTCGCGCAGGAACGGCGCGAGCGAAGCCCCGTCGAACGCGATGTGATGAAAGTCGAACACCAGGACCGCATGATCGGGCGCCCGGCGCAGCAGGCGCGCCCTGAAGGGAATCTCGCGTTCGAGATCGAACGGCGTCTGGATTTCGCGGGCGACATGGCGTTCGAGATCGGTCGACGTCACATCGCTCACGTCGCTGATGACGAGCGGTGCATCGAGTTCATCGGGCGCGAGCACATGCGTGTGCAAGCCGCGTTCCCCATACAGGAAGAGCGTGCGCAGGCTCTCGTGTCTCTCGATGACATCGCGAAGCGCGAGCCGCAGTGCGGACTCGTTGCACGGTCCCGTCAGATCGAAGGCAAAGGGCAGGTTGTATGCGGCGGCGGCCGCGCCCGTCCCGAGCCGCGCCAGGAACCACAAGCCCTGTTGACCGGCCGATAAGGCATCGCGCTCGGGCGAAGCGTCCGCCAACAGTCGCGGACGCCGCGCGCCGCGGCCTGCGAGCAATGCGGCGAGTTGTTCGATCGTCGGCGCCTGAAACACATCGCCGACGCTGACATCGATCTGCAAAGCCGAGCGTATCTGGTTCGCCAGCCGCGCGGCGAGCAGCGAATGGCCGCCGCGTGCGAAGAAGTCATCGCGCACGCCGATGTTCCCCATCCGCAAGACGGCGGCGAACAGTCGCGCGAGTTCGATCTCGAGCGGCGTGCGGCCCGCGCGGCCGCCCAATGTTTCGCGCCGTGCTTCGGGCAACGCGGCGCGGTCGAGCTTGCCGTTGGGCAAGAGCGGCAGCGCGGACACGGCGACGAATGCAGAAGGCAGCATGTAGTCCGGCATCCGCCGCGCCAGCGCCGCGCGCAGGGCGGCCTCGTCATAGCCCGGCGCGGGCACGATATAGGCGATGAGCCGCGCATCGCCCGGTGCATCCTCATGCGGCATCACGGCGGCCGCCGCGACCTCTTTCTGCGCGAACAGCGCCGCTTCGATCTCGCCGGGCTCGACGCGAAAGCCGCGTAGCTTGACCTGCCTGTCCGCGCGGCCGAGATATTCGATGTGGCCGTCGTCGCGCAGCCGCGCCCGGTCGCCGGTTCGATACATCCGCGAACCCGATGGCCCGAACGGATCGGCGAGAAAGCGCTCTGCCGTCAGACCGGGCTGATCCAGATAGCCCCGCGCCAGCCCCATACCCGCGATATAAAGTTCGCCGGGCTCTCCGGCGGCACAGCGGCGCAAGCGTTCATCGAGCACGTAAGCCGACGTGTTCCAGATCGGCTGGCCGATCGGCGCATCGTTGCCGATGGTCGCGACGGCATGCAGGCTGTCGCCACTGGCTTCCGACGATCCATAGAAGTTCACCAGGCGCGCGCGCGGCGCGGCGGCCGCAAAGCGCTGGGCCAGCGCGGGCGGCAGCGTTTCGCCGCTGCATATCCATAGCGGACAGCGGTTCAGCGCTTCGTGATCGGGCTGATCGATGAGCGCCGCGAGCAGGCTCGGCACCACCGTGATGCGGCCGATGCCGAAACGGGCGATATCGGCGGCGAGCAGCGACGGGTCTTTTGCGGCTGTGGCATCCGTGAGCGCGACGGTCGCGCCCGCGATCAGCGGGGCGAGCAACTCCGTGGCGCCGTCGATGAAGCTCATCGAACTCTTGGCGAGTACCGTCTCGCCAGGCGCGAACGCGTAGGTTTCGGCGGCCCAGCAAAGGCGGTTGACCAGCCCGGCATGCAGCCCGATCACGCCTTTGGGCCGGCCCGTCGAGCCCGATGTGTAGATGACGTAGGCCGCATCGAGCGGCTGCGGACGCGGCCTGATGCGAGCGCGCGCCGCACCGTGCGTGACGTGATCGTCGCCGGGCAGATCGACGAGATGCAGGATCGGAATGCCTTGCGCCGTCTCTGCAAGTTCGGCGACGAGCGCGCTGTTCGTGACGAGGCACGCGGGCCGGGCATCGCGGGCCATGAAGGCGAGCCGGTCTTGCGGATAAGCCGGATCGAGCGGCAGATACGCAGCCCCGCAACCGAGCACGCCGAGAATGGCCTGCACCATGTCGAACGAACGCGGCAACGCGATTGCGACGAGATCGCCCGGACCGAGGCCGCGCGACGCGAGCTGGTCCGCCAGGCGGTTCGCGCGGACGTTCAGTTCGGCATAAGTCATCTGCCGTGCGCCCTGGACGAGCGCCGCCGTCGCGGGCGTGCGCGCCGCCTGACGTTCGAGGAGATCGCATACGGTCAGCGTCGTCAGCTCGTCTGCTGACCAGTGCGCTTCACCGTGGCCGTCTCCGAGGGAATCGGTCAACGCGTCCATGCAGTCAGCTTTCTTGATGATGTTCTGCGACCAGTCCACGCGCGCGCAATTCGGGGATCACGGCTCGGCCGAATTCCTCGAAGGTGCCCGGAAAGTGCGTCGGCGTGATGACGAAGCCGTCGCAGCAGTCTTCGAACAATGCCTGCAACTGATCCGCGATATCCGTTGCCGTGCCGACGAGCCGCGGCGTGCCGGTGCTTCCGGACAGCGCGATGGCGGCTTCGTCGACCTGCACGTCCGGTCGGGAATCGAGCAGCTTCGCGAGCCACGCCACCATGCCGCCGGCATCGACGGCGGGCCGCTTGCGCTGGCTTTCGAGCAGCGGGACCAAGGGAGCGTCGCCGGGAACGCCGGACAGGTCGAGGCCCAGCAGTGCGGTCAGATAACTTCGGGCGGAATCCGCCGCGACCAGCGTATCGAGATGCGCGGCGCGGGCTTGCGCGATCTCGCGCGTCTCGCCGATGACGGGCTGCACGGCGGCCATCAGCCGGATGTCATGCGGCGAGCGTCCCATGCGTTCGGCACGCGCGCGAACGTCGTCCCGCAGCTCGCGCAGCGCGGCAGGCTCGCTTTGAATGGCGAAGATGACTTCCGCCCAGCGCGCCGCGAAATCCCGGCCTTTCGGCGAGACACCCGCGGCCATCAGCGTGGGCGTGGGACCGCGGGGCAAGGTGAGCGGGCCGCGCACATCGAAGTAACGGCCTTTGTGGTCGATCTGACGGATCTTCTCATCCCGCGCGTAGATGCCCGACTGCTTGTCGGCGACGAGCGCGTCTTCGTCCCACGAACGCCAGAGATCGTGACACACGCTCAGCACTTCTTCCGCCCGCTCGTAGAGATCGCCGTGATCGAACGCGGCCAGATGCGCAAAGTTGACGGCATTGCTCGCCCCGGCGGAAGTCACGACATTCCACGCCATGCGGCCATTGCTGAAATGATTCAGTGTACTAAGTATTCTGGCGATATGATAGGGCTCCATGAAGGTCGTCGACAAGGTGACGGTGAACCTCAGCCGACGTGTCACGCCGATCATCGGCGAGACGAGCAGAGCGGGATCGTGACGAATCGCGCCGCTCGCTCCGCGGCGCGTCATCGTTTGCCAGATGCCGTCGTCGCTCATGGGAGCGGCAAGCGATTCCGGCACGAACGCATAGTCATAACCATAGCGATCCAGGCTGCGCGCGACGCCTTCATAGAGCGCTCGATCGCAAAAGTCGGTTTCGCTATAGGGATGCCGCCACATGGCGCCAAAATGACTGCCAGGCACGAGGATATAGGCGGATAAAAGCATGCGCGGGCGCGTCACGGCGCTAGCCCTGTCGGCATGTCACACGTTTGTAACGCCTCGATGGAATGCATTCCGCCGGAGTTTTTCACGAACATGCGACACCACCTTTTTGCTGGTATTTTGCTGGTAGTCACCGATTTTTCTGCGTATATTGTTCTAGTCTTGTTGAAGTTGTCAATTAAGTTCCCTTGGGGGCAAAGACATGAAGGACAACCTCGCAGTCGCTTCAACTCCTCAGACGGAAACGGTCGAAAGCAGACAGGGCACCGTGGTCAGCAGCCGCAGTCCCGTGACCAATGGCGTCAAGCTCGTGGGAGAAGCTTTCGTTCCTGGCGCAAGCCTGTTGATGGACGGGAAGGTCGTCAATGGCGCCGCGCACGTCGCCGCGGGAATCGGCATCAAGATGCTGTTTGGACCCGCAGGGCTCTTGCTCGCGGCGGCCGATTCCTATTCGAAATCGGTCACTGACAAGTACTTGTGGGATCACGTCGGCGATCTGGTTTCAAAGGCGAAGGACACCCGGGAAGCCAGGAAGACCCGCAAGGCTGAAAGCCCGATCGTAACTACGGACGCAGAGTAGTCCAGATACGCGCGATAGCTCGCACACTGGCGCGCGTTCGTAACGAACGCGCGTCCCGTTTTCAGCCATCGAGTCTTCGAAACACGCGAAGCTCGTGTCCGTAGATCAGACGCGGTATGAATTCCCCATGCACGAGTGCGAGACGTTGATCGATGGCCCATGCTTCGACCGCGCCTTCGGGCACCTGCTGCACCCATTCACGCGTGAACACATAGTCGTCGATGTTATGCGCCAGGCGTCGTCCGCCCGGCCGCGCGGTCATATCCTTGTAGATGAAAACGCCGCCCGGCCCGACGCGTCGCGCCGCGGCAGCGAACACGTCGGCGCGCTCGCGCGGAGCAACGTGATGCAGCACGTCCACCATCGCGACGATGTCGAACGGGCCTTCGGGCGCTTGCGCGATGGACCGGACATGCTGGAAGCTCAGCACGTCTTCCGCGCCGAGACGCCGCGCCGCCGCACGCGCCGATGCGAGCGGCGGTTCGGCGACATCGCAGCCCACGCCGCGGCGGATCTTCTTCGTCGCGGCAAGAAGCGCAAGCAGGGAACCCGCGCCGCAGCCGACATCGAGCGCATCTCCGCCATCGGGGATGAACTGAAGCAGCTTGTCGTAGGGACAGACGTAAGGACGAATGGCGCTGAGCCAGCGCAACGGCGCCGGTGTGTCGCAATACGCCGCGGAGAAGAAGCGCCGCAGTTGTGCGGGCGTTGCGGCGGCATCGACGAGAGGGATGGGAACGGATGCGGTAGCCAGCATTTCTCTATGCTCATGTCGTCCGGTCGTGCGCTTGATGTTACTATGCGGAGACATATTTCGGCGTGGAAATCTCTTTGGAATTCATCGTTCTCCGCAAGAGTTGATGCCAGATGAGCACAGTGGATCCCATCGATGGCGAGCCTTCCGAGCATCCGAAACGCCGCGTGGTGAGACACGTCCGGTACCGGATGAGCCGTAGCGAAAGATTCATCGCGGTGTCGCTGATCGTCGGCGTAATCGTTCTCGCACTCATCCCCTTTGTTTTCATCATCATTCCGGCCGGCCATGTCGGCGTGCTCTATCGCTTGCTGAGACACGGCACCGAAACGCAATTCGTCTATCACGAAGGCCTCAACATCAAATGGCCATTCGATCGGATCTATACCTACGAAGTCAGAACCAAGACGCTCAACGAAAGCGTTCACGCACTCGCTACAGATGGCCTGAGCGTTCAGGTACAGATTTCCGTGCTCTATCGTCCGGTGGCCGATAGCGCGGGCCGGCTGCATCAAGAGGTGGGTTATGAATACGTCGACCGGGTCGTGCGTCCGATTTCGC
The DNA here is from genome assembly GCF_001544695.2 of Caballeronia arvi. Lineage (GTDB taxonomy): Bacteria > Pseudomonadota > Gammaproteobacteria > Burkholderiales > Burkholderiaceae > Caballeronia > Caballeronia arvi. The sequence goes on along the minus strand of NZ_FCOM02000021.1, from coordinate 62,012 downwards.
TCGGCGCCGTGCGCGATATCATCGGCAAATCCGATCCACATGATCTGTATCGCATCAACGTGGAAGATCTCGAAGGGCGCATACTCGACAAGATGCGCCGATCGCCCTCTGCACACGGGCTCATTATTTTCGAGCGCGTCGTCGTGCGTGATCTCGACCTGCCCGCTACGCTGAACGACTCGATCAACCGGAAACTGACGGAAGAGCAAAACGCGCTGGCGTATCAATTCCTCATCGAGCAGGCGAAAGACGAAGCGGAGCGCAAGCGAATCGAAGCTATCGGCATTCAGACTTTCTATGCCATTGTGGCCAATGCGTTGACACCGCAGCTTTTGACATGGCGCGGCATAGAAGCGACCGTCGAGTTATCCCGATCCAATAACTCGAAGATCGTCGTGGTCGGGAGCGGAAAAGAACAGCTTCCGTTGATTCTCGGAAGCGATATCGCGAAGCAGCCGGATCTTCCGCCGCCCGCGGTGATCGATCCTCAGTCCAACCGGCTGCCGCCATTTCGCAATCTTCCGAAGCTTTTCCCGAAGGCGGGCGACGAGGGCATGTCCGGCGCCGCAAGCGCTGTTGGCGCCAGCGGCGCGAGCAGCGACAGGACGTCGACTCAGGCTGCGCAGCCGGACGCGAAGAAGCCCTGATTCATGGTGTGGTATCGCGCTGCCGATGCTTTGCAGCGACGATCAAGGGAGCTTGTCATGATAGCCATTCCTACCTTCGTCTATATCGTGCTTTGTTTGCTTGTCGCTTATCGCGGCCGGCGCACGCATATCGGCTATCTCGGCAGTTTCCTTCTGAGCCTGTTCCTGACGCCGATCATCGTGTTTGTGGGGCTGCTGTTGCTGACGCCGTCTCCGGAGAACGTCGAAATCGTCTATCGGGGAGACAGGCAGAAGCTCTAGCGAAATCTATGAGTGAATAAGAGAGCATATCGCTGGCGATGGATAGTTAGGAATCCATTCGACACCGCAGCGAATGCTGCAACCGCGCGCCTGGCCCGAAAAAGTCACGAAAGTGCACTATTCTGGGTTGAATCCATTGGATAACCCTCGCACGCAGTATTTCATTAAAAGAACGTCTGTTTCGCCACCCGGTCGATACTTCTCATCGAGTAAAAGCCATGCTCAGACTTCCCCTCACGCCCGCCCAGTTAGGCATCTTCTTTCGGCAGCAAGTCGATTTGAAGGACCCCCGCTTCAACCTGTCGCAACTGACCGAAATCATTGGGCCACTCGATATCGAACTGCTGGAGACGGCTTTGCGGCGGATCATCGGAGAGGCCGATGCCGTGCAGGTCCGGCTGCGCGGCACGGAGGGATTGCCGTATCAGGTATTGGAGACGGTCGATTTCAGGCTTCCCGTGATCGATCTTAGCGACGTCGCTGATCCGCTCCAGTCGGTCGAAGATTTCGTCAAAGGTGAACTCGCTACCGCGATCGATCTCAATCAGTGGCCCTTATTCAACATTACGCTTCTGCGAACGGCTCCGGCGCGGTTCTTTTTATTCGAACGGTTTCATCACCTCATATTCGACGGCTATTCCTTTCTGCTTTTCATCGAGCGACTCGCGGAAGTTTATTCAGCGTTGAAAGGCGGGTCGGAACCCGGTCCAAGTAACTGGAGCCGGTTGACCGATTTGTTCGCAGACGACGAAGCGTATCGCGCATCCAGCGCTTTTCAGAAGGACCGGGAATTCTGGAGCGGGTATCTGGCGGATTGCGCCGAGCCGCCCATTCTCGCCGGCGACGTGCAGAACGCATCGCCCGAAGCGAGGACGGTCAAGGCCGCGGCTCGCCTATCGCCGGAAACGGTGGCTTCTCTGCGTCAGATCGCGCAACAGAACGGCACCTCGTGGTCGCAATTCATCACGGCTACGATGGTGGCTTTTCTGGCGCGCGTCAGCGGTCAACCGGATGAAGTGATTCTGGGCATGCCCGTCACTGCGCGGGTCGGAAGGATAGCGAAGAACGTGCCCGGCATGACCTCCAATGTTCTGCCGCTGCGGATTCCTGTCGATCCGCGATCGAGCATGATCGACCTGGCCAAACAGGTTTCCACTCAGACGCTGCGCGTATTGCGTCACCAGCGTTATCGGATCAAGGATATCCGGCGCGATCTGGAACGCCTGGAAATAGGTCAGCGATTGTTCGGGCCGATCGTGAACATGATGCCCGGCTTCAATAGCGCAATCGCCTTCACGGACTGTCAGGTGGCGTCGAATCGCACGTTTTCGGTCACGCCCGACGATTTGTCATTGCACGTGCACGACGAAGGCGAGAAAGCCGGGATCAAGCTCGTATTCGATGCCAGCGCGGCGCTCTATAGCGCCGAAGCGGTGTCGACGCATTTACGACGGTTCACGCAGTTTCTGGAGCAGGCGATTGCGCAGCCTGACGGGCCATTGCATGCGCTTGCACTGCTGTTGCACGGTGAGCGCGCGCTGCTGGATACATGGAACGACACGGCTGCTTCTTTCCCCGACGCACAATGCGTGCACCAGTTGTGCGAACAGCAGGCCGCGCGCACGCCCGACGCGATCGCCCTCGTTTTCAAAGACCAGTCCCTCACTTACGCGCAATTCAATGCACGCGCCAACCGCCTCGCGCATCAGTTGATTGCATCGGGCGTCGGTGTCGAAGCGCGCGTGGCGCTATGCATGGAACGTCGCCCGGAACTGGTGGTCGCGGTGCTGGCCATTCTCAAGGCGGGCGCTGCTTACGTGCCGCTCGATCCGGCTTATCCCGGCGAGCGGCTCGCGCACATGCTCCGCGACGCAGCGCCCGCGCTGCTCATCGCCGATGCCGCCGGACGCGAAGCGCTAGGTCACACCGGCGATCTTCGCGTCGTCGATCCCGCATTCTTCGACGACACGCTGATCGATCACGATCCGCATGTGCCGGGCCTCGGCCCTCGCAACCTCGCCTATGTGATCTACACATCCGGATCGACGGGCACGCCCAAGGGCGTCATGGTCGAGCATCGCAACATCGTCAATCTTGCCGTGGCGCAGATCGGGCTCTATGGCGTGGACCCGGACAGTCGCGTCATTCAGTTCGTTTCACCCGGCTTCGATGTCAGCGTCGCCGACCTATTCATGACGCTGGCCGCGGGCGCCGCGCTCTATCTTCCGGTGCGTGACGACTGCCTCGCGGCCACGTCGCTGCTGGAATATATGCGCCGGCACGCCATCACACATGCGCAACTTGCGCCGGCGCTGCTGCAGGGACAGAAGTCGCTCGCGCAACTGGCGAGCCTCAGGGTGCTGGTCGTCGGTGGCGAGTCGCCGGGCGTGTCGCTGATGCGCGCAGTGCAATCCGATGTCGAGCTCTTCAATGCCTATGGCCCGACCGAAACCACAGTCTGCGCAACGGCATGGCGCAGGCCGCACGGATTCGCCGGCGATCACGTGCCGATCGGCCGGCCGCTCGCCAACACGAAAATCTACCTGCTCGACGCGCACGGCCAGCCGATGCCTCCCGGCGCCGTCGGAGAAGTGCATATCGGCGGTGCGGGCGTCGCGCGCGGCTATCTGAACCGCGCGGAGCTGACCGCGGAACGCTTCCTCGACGATCCCTTCAGCGACGCCCCCGGCGCGCGCATGTACCGCACGGGCGATCTTGCCCGCTGGCTGCCCGACGGCAATCTGGAGTTCCTCGGCCGCAACGATCATCAGGTCAAGATCCGGGGTTATCGCATCGAACTCGGCGAGATCGAGGCGCGGCTGGCGGCGCATGAGGGCGTCCGCGAGGCGGTGGTGCTGGCACGCGAGGGCAGCGGCGGCGACAGGCAACTGGTGGCCTATTACACGCCGGACGCAGGGAAGGATGCGCCGCAGGGCCAGTCCTTGCGCGCGCATATGCTGCAAGGGCTGCCGGAGTACATGGTCCCGGCGGCCTACGTGATGCTCAAGGCGCTGCCGCTCACGCCGAACGGCAAGCTGGACCGGCGCGCGCTGCCGGCGCCGGACGACAGCGCGTTCATCCGCCGCGACTATGAAGCGCCGGTGGACGAAACGGAAACGCGCATCGCCGCGATCTGGGCCGACGTGCTGGGCCGCGAGCGCATCGGCAGGCAGGACAACTTCTTCGAGCTGGGCGGCCATTCGCTGCTGGCGGTGACGCTGATCGAACGGATGCGCGAAGCAGGCGTGCAGGCCGATGTGCGCGTGTTGTTCAGCCAGCCGAGCGTCGCGGCGCTGGCGGCCGCGGTACAAAGCGCGCGCAGCACGGTGGCAGTGCCGCCGAACGGCATTCCCGCCGGATGCGAAGCGATCACGCCCGACATGCTGCCGCTCGTGACGCTCACCGAGACGCACATCGCCGCTGTGGTGGCGCAAGTCGAAGGCGGGGCGCGCAATGTTCAGGATATCTATCCACTTGCCCCGCTGCACGAAGGGATGCTCTTTCACCATATGGCGGGCGGCGAGGGCGATCCGTATCTGCAAAGCATGATGCTCGCCATGCCCGAGCGGATGCCGGTCGACCGCTTTGTCGACGCCTTGCAAACGGTGATCGCGCGCCACGACATTCTGCGCACCGCCATGCTCTGGGAAGGCCTGCCCGAGCCGGTGCAGGTGGTGTGGCGCGAGGCGCGGCTGATCGTCGAGGAAGTCACGCTGTCGCCGCAGGAGGGCGAAATCGAGGCGCAACTGGCCCGGCGTTTCGACTCGCGGCGTCATCGGCTGGACGTGCGGCGGGCGCCGATCATGCGGATGATCGTGGCTCGCGACGCGCCCAACGGCCGCTGGCTCATGCAGCTCCTCGGTCATCACATGGTGATGGACTTCACGGGCCTCGAACTGATGCTCGAGGAAATCGAAACGATTTTGCGCGGCGAGGCGCAGCGCCTTCCTACGCCGCTTCCGTACCGCAATTTCGTGGCGCAGGCGCGGCTCGGCATCAGCCAGGGCGAACATGCGGCCTACTTCCGCGAAGTGCTCGGCGACGTGGACGAACCCACGCTGCCTTATGGCCTGAGCGACGTGCAAGGCGATGGCGCGGGCATCGCCGAGTTCAGGACGAGCCTTGCGCCCGGGTCGAGCCGGCAGTTGCGCGAGGCGGCGCGCAAGCTCGGTGTGAGCGTGGCGAGCCTGTTCCATCTCGCGTGGGCGCATGTGCTGGGGCGCGTGTCGGGCCGGGAGGACGTGGTGTTCGGCACGGTGCTGCTCGGCCGCATGCAGGGCGGCATGGGCGCGGACCGCGTGCTCGGCCTGTTCATCAATACGCTGCCGATCCGTATCGATCTGCGCGATGTGAGCGTCAGCGATGCCGTGCGGGACACGCATGCGGCGCTGTCGACGCTGCTGCATCACGAACATGCGTCACTGGCGCTGGCGCAGCGATGCAGCGGCGTGGCGGCGCCCTTGCCGCTCTTCAGCGCGCTGCTGAACTACCGGCATGGCCGTGCGTCCGAAGCGGCCAGCGATGCGCATGCCGCCGAAAGCGGCGTGGTCGTGCTGCACGGCGACGAGCGCACGAGCTATCCGCTGGTGCTCTCCGTGAACGACATCGGCGACGGCTTCGAGCTCGTCATGCAGGCCGATACGCGTATCGATGCGTCGCGTGTCGCCGGCTACATGAACCGCACGCTCGACGCGCTCGCCGATGCGCTCGCGCAAGAGCCATCGCGTCTCGTACGGGAACTCGATATGCTGCCGACCGCCGAGCGCGAACGATTGCTGGTCGAATGGAACGACACGACGACGGGCACGCCGGCAACCACGGTGATGGCGATGTTCGAGGCACAGGCCGCGAAGTCGCCGGAGGCCGTCGCCGTGGTGTACGAAGCCGAGCGCGTGACGTACGGAGAATTGAACGCGCGCGCGAATCAACTGGCGCATCGCCTGATCGCCGAGGGCGTGAAGCCGGACGATCGCGTCGCGATCTGCGTGGAACGTGGCATCGAGATGGTGACCGGCGTGCTCGGGATACTCAAGTCGGGCGCGGGCTATGTGCCGCTCGATCCGGGCTATCCCGTCGAACGGCTCGCCTACATGCTGGAGGACAGCGCGCCGGTCGCCGTGCTCGCGCAGTCGGGCACGCGCGCAGTGCTGGGCGATGCGTCGGCGCCGGTCATCGAACTGGACGCTCGCGCGTTCGAAGCGCAACCGGTTCACAACCCGGTCGTGGCCGATCTGAACCCGCAGCGCCTGGCCTACGTGATCTACACCTCCGGATCGACGGGCCAGCCCAAGGGCGTGATGATCGAGCATCGCAATGTGGTGCGGCTTTTCACTGCCACGGCTCACTGGTTCGATTTCAGCGCGAAGGATGTCTGGACCCTGTTCCATTCGTTCGCGTTCGATTTCTCGGTGTGGGAGATCTGGGGCGCGCTGCTGTACGGCGGCCGTCTGGTCGTGGTGCCGAAGCCGGTGAGCCGCTCGCCGCAGGACTTCTATCGCCTGCTATGCGACGAGGGCGTGACGATCCTGAACCAGACGCCCAGCGCTTTCCGTCAACTGATCGCGGCGCAAGGCGAAAGCGGCCGGTCGCATCGGCTGCGCCAGGTCGTCTTCGGCGGCGAAGCGCTGGAACCGGCGATCCTGCTGCCGTGGTATGCCCGCGAAGAGAACAAGGCGACGCAACTGGTGAACATGTATGGGATCACGGAAACCACGGTGCACGTGACCTATCGCGCGTTGAGCGCAGAGGATGCGCAGCGCGCGGGCCGCAGCCCGATCGGCGGACGGATTCCGGATTTGCGCGTGTATGTGCTGGACGTTCACGGCCAGCCCGCACCCGTGGGCGTGACCGGCGAGATGTATGTCGGTGGCGCGGGCGTGGCGCGCGGCTATCTCAACCGACCGGAACTCAGCGCACAGCGGTTCGTGAAGGACCGGTTCAGCAGCGATCCGCAGGCGCGGATGTACAAGACTGGCGACCTCGGCCGCTGGCTCGCCGACGGTACGCTCGAATACGCCGGACGTAACGACGATCAGGTGAAAATCCGCGGGTTCCGGATCGAGCTGGGCGAGATCGAAGCGAAGCTGCTCGGATGCAAGGGCGTGCGCGAGGCCGTGGTGATCGTCCGCAAAGATGCTTCGGATGACCAACGATTGGTCGGCTATGTGGTCGGCCATGACGGAGCCGTGTTATCGGCGGCGCATTTGCGTGCGCAACTGTCGATGGTGTTGGCGGACTACATGGTGCCGAGTGCATTCGTGAACCTGGAGTCGTTGCCGCTGACGCAGAACGGCAAGCTGGACCGTCGCGCGCTGCCCGCGCCGGATCGCTCGTCGGTGGTGACGAAGGCCTACGAAGCGCCGCAAGGCGAGGCCGAAACCGCGATCGCGCGAATCTGGCAGGAGCTTCTTGGCGTGGAGCGCGTGGGACGTCACGATGATTTCTTCGCGCTCGGCGGTCATTCGCTGAAGGTGATCGCATCGTTGGCGCGTGTCGCCGGCGTGTTCGACAAGCACATCGCCCAGCTCGATTTCTATCGCCGGCCGACGGTCGCGGGCGTCGCCGCCTTGCTCGCGCGCGATACGGATGCAGCGCACGCACTGGTGCCGTTGATCGCGCGCGGTGCAGCGCCGACGCGTCTGACCGTCGTATGCGCGCCGTATGCGGGCGCTTCCGCAACGGTGTTCCGGCCTTTCGCCGATGCCCTGTGCGCGCGTGATCCGACGCTCGCGGTACGCGCGATCGCGCTGCCGGGCAACGAGCTCGGCAGCGATCCGCGGGATTACGTATCGGTAGAGCAGATGGCGCAAGCGTGCGCCGACGAACTCATCGCCACGAACACCGGCGAGATTGCCGTGTACGGCCATTGCGTCGGCAGTTTCTTGGCGTTCGAACTGGTGCGGCAGATCGAACGCCGCGGGCGGAACGTCGCGCTTCTTATCGTTGCGGCGGCGTTTCCGCTGCCACGGCTTCTGCGCATGCTGCCGATGCCCTCGCCGTGGCGCTTCACCAGCGACAGCAAGCTGCACGCGATGATTCGACGCTGGGGCGGCCCGACCGACGACGTGGACCCGGAGGTCATCGCTTTCATGATGGGCAATTTCCGCAGGGATGCCCGGTTGACTTTCGAGTATGAGAAACGGCGGCGCGACGGCAAGATCGCTGCGCCGTTGCTCTGCATCGTCAGTCAGGACGATTCCCTGACGCGCGGTTACGCGTTGCGGTTTCGCGCATGGTCCGCGCTGGCGGATCGGACCGCGCTGGAAGTGTTGTCGGAGGGGCAGCACTACTTCATCGGCACGCGGCCTGAACGGGTCGTGGACGTCGTCAGCAAGCATCTGGGTTCCGGCGAAGCGTCGCACGAGGCGAAGGAACCCGCCGAGCCGTTCGTCACGCGCGCGGGGCGTTGACGTCGACGCGGCTATTTCCGCTTCTGCTGCAACGACGGAGGCCGCTCGGTCAGGCTCGCCGCCGTGTCCTTGTCCGCGCTGCCCGCAGCCCGGAACTGCCGCCGATATTCGGCCGGCGTCGCCTGCTTCGCTGCCTTGAACTGCCGGTTGAAATTGGCGACATTCGCAAAACCCGAGCGCGCGGCGATGACGGAAACGGGCAGCGACGTGTCGCCCAGCATCCGGCACGCATGCCCGATCCGAACCCGGGCGATATAGCGTCCGACGCTCTCACCGATATGCTGCACGAAGTAACGCGTGAGCGTGCGTTCCGACAGGCTGGCCGCTGCACAGAGCTCCGAAATCCGCAGCGGTTCGGCAAAGCGGGCATCGATCATCGACAGGACACGGTTGATCCGCTCGGGCTCGTGACCGGACGGGCCTGCGTTCGTTTCGTTGAAGGCGCTCGGCGAGGCGAGCGGATGGCCCGGCGCGTCGCCGAGCATGCACAGAATGTCGAGCGCCGCGCTCAGGCGTTCGCGTGGCGCGTTCGAGAGCAAGGGCTCCAGGCGGCCGCGCATCCATTCTCCGGCAGGCGGCTCGAAAGCCAGTCCGCACGCGGCACGGCGCAGGAGCTTGCGGATCGGCTCGTATTCGCGGCAGCAGTCCGCCATGCGTCGCGCCCACTCGCCGTCGAACCAGATGACGATGGCGACTTGCGGCAACGAGGCATCGATCGACCGGTTCGATGACCACGTATGCGGCAGATCCGGCGGCACGAGCACGAGATCCTCGGCCTGATAGTCGCTGACCGAGTCGCCGATGTAGCGCTTGCCGTGGCTGTTCATCGTCAGCGTCAACTCGTACTCCGGATGGTGGTGCCATTCGAACGGAATACGCGAAAGCCGCCGATGGTAAACCCGGACCGAACAGTCCTCGCCGAACTCGACATGTTCGTACGCTGGTTTCATGGCCGAAAGCGCAAATGAATTGCCTGAATAGTATCACCGCCGGCCGTGCGGGCGTCATATCCTTTTCGCACAGAAATTCACATGGAGACGATCATGGCGTTGAAAATCGACGACTTGCCGAGCGCGATCCGACAGGCGAAAAAGGAACTGCGCGCCGCGCTGCCGAATTACCGCGAAGTCTTCGCCGAGGTCGAAAAAGCGATCGGCCAGGAAGCGAAGCGAATCGCCGCGCAGCGCGATCGGGGAGAGGACGTCATTCCCGAAATCCGGTTTGCCGACATCGCCGAAGGACGCGTCAGCGCCGACGAGATCGCGCTCGTCAAATCGCGCGGCGCATGCGTGATTCGCAATGTCTTTCCTCGCGAGCAGGTGCGCAACTGGGACGACGAGATCGCGGACTACGTCGAGCGGAATCATCTCGACAAGCGTCTCGAGAACCGCGCCGAAGACAAATACTTCGGGCAACTGGCGTCGAGCAAGCCGCAGATCTATGGCGTGTACTGGTCGAAGCCGCAAGTGCTGGCGCGCCAGTCCGAGTCGCTGACCGCCGCGCGCGTCTTTCTCAACCAGCTCTGGCGCAACGAAAGCGAAGGACGCGTCCACTTCGACCCGGAAAGCGTGCCCGTCTATGCCGACCGTCTGCGTCGCCGGCCACCCGGCTCGGCGTCGCTCGGCCTTTCGGCGCATTGCGATGGCGGTTCCGTCGAACGCTGGATCGAAAGCAATTTCCGCAAGGTGTATCGCCATGTGTTCTCCGGCAACTGGCGCGAATACGATGCGTTCGACGCCGCGTTCCGCCCCGATGTGGACGAGATCGCATCGCCTGCCGTCTGCTCGATGTTCCGCACGTTTCAGGGCTGGACCGCACTGACGCCGCAAGGCCCAGGCGACGGCACGCTGCAACTCGTGCCCATCGCCAATTCGATGGTGTACATCCTGCTGCGCGCCCTTCAGGACGATGTCGCCGACGACGACCTGTGTGGCGCCATGCCCGGACGCGCGCTCTCCATCAAGCCGGAATTTCATGCGCCGCTGTTCGAAGCGTTGTCGTCCATCCCGAAGATGGCGGCGGGCGATACCGTCTTCTGGCACAGCGACGTCATCCACGCGGTCGAAGACGAGCACAAGGGTGCGGGCTACAGCAACGTGATGTACATCGCCTCGGCGCCCGCGTGCGCCAAAAACGATGCATATCTGAAGCGTCAATTACCGAGCTTCCTGAAAGGCGAAAGCCCGCCCGACTTCCCGGCGGATCATTTCGAAACCGATTTCACCGGCCGGGCCACGGTCGACGATCTGACGCCGCTCGGCCGGACTCAACTCGGGCTCGACCTGTAGTCGGGACGTTTCACCCACAAATAAAAAATCGGAGACAGCAATGAAACACACACTGACGTCGGCGGCAGCGGCCGTCGCGCTGTTCATCGCCGGCACGCATGCGGCATGGGCCGCCGAACAGCTATCGGTCCTGCACTGGTGGACGTCCGGCGGCGAATCGAAAGCCATCCGGGTGCTCAAGGACGACATGAGCAAGGAGGGCTATCAATGGAAAGACTTCGCTGTCGCAGGCGGATCGGGAACGGCGGCGATGACGGCGCTCAAGACGCAGGTGATTTCCGGCAACGCGCCGTCGGCGGCGCAGATCAAGGGCCCGTTGATTCGGGACTGGGCGGATCAGGGCGTGCTGGTCACGATCGATCAGGCCGCGCCGGACTGGAAAAGCCACATGCCCGCGCAAATCGACAGTGCGATGAAGTCGGGCGGTCACTACGTCGCGGCGCCTTTCTCGGTGCATCGGATCAACTGGCTGTGGATCAACAAGGCGGACCTCGACAAGGTCGGCGGTGCGCCGCCCACGACGTGGCCGGAATTCTTCGCGCTCGCCGACAAGTTTCGCGCAGCGGGCATCACGCCCGTCGCGCACGGCGGTCAGCCTTGGCAGGACATGACGATCTGGGAGACGGTGGTGTTGTCGCAGGGCACGGACTTCTATCGCAAGGCGCTCGTCGATCTCGATCAGAAGGCGCTGACGTCGCCGCAGATGGTGCAGGTCTTCGAGACCGTGCAAAAAATCCGCACTTACTTCGACAAGGCCTATCACGGCCGCGACTGGAACCTCGCCACCGCGATGGTGATTTCCGGCTCGGGCGGCATGCAGTTCATGGGCGACTGGGCGAAGGGGGAGTTCGCCAACGCGAACAAGAAGGCGGATGCCGACTTCATCTGCGCGCCCGCGCCCGGCACGTCGAATGCCTACACGTACACGGCGGACGCCTTCGTGTTCTTTCAGCAGAACGGCAAGAAGGACGCGACACCGGGGCAGTTCGCGATGGCCAGGACGATCATGTCGCCCGAGTTTCAGGAGCAGTTCAGTCTCAACAAGGGTTCGATTCCCGTGAGGCTGGATGTGCCGATGGACAAGTTCGACAGTTGCGCGAAGAAGTCGCGGGCAGACGAGCAGGCGACGATCAAGTCGGGCGGGTTCCTTCCTTCGCTGGCCTTCGGTGAACTTCAGTCGCCGGTGACAGCCGGCGCAATCACCGATGTCGTGACGAATTTCATGAACTCGAACGAGGACGCGAAAGAGGGCGTGCGCAAGCTGGCTGCCGCTGCGAAGGTCAGGTAAGCGAGCCGCCATTCCACTCACAACAGGAGAACGACGATGGATCCAGTCGCCAGACGCAAATGGCCGCGTTCCGGGCTAGAAACGACCTTGATGGGTTTTGGCGCCGCGCCCATCGGCAACATCTTCAGACCGATCAGCGAAGAGGATTCGGCTGCGCTCATCAAGGCAGCATGGGATGCGGGCGTGCGTTACTTCGATACCGCGCCGATGTACGGCCACGGTCTGAGCGAAGCACGCTGCGGACAGGGCCTGCGCTGGTATCCGCGCGATCAGTTCGTGCTGTCCACCAAAGTCGGCCGGATTCTCAGACCGCGCAGGCGCGCCGAGATCGACTTTGCGCCGTGGGTCGACGGATTGCCGTTCGAGACGGTGTTCGACTACAGCTACGACGGCACGATGCGCTCGATCGAGGACAGTCTGCAGCGCCTGGCCCTGGAGCACATCGATATTGCGCTGATTCACGATATCGATGTCTTTACGCACGGTCAGCGTCAACCCGAGATGTTCGAGGCCGCGATGGCGGGTGCGTCGAAGGCGTTGCTCAAGCTCCGCGACGAAGGCGTCGTGAAGGCGGTCGGGCTCGGTGTCAACGAATGGCAGGTCGCGCACGAAGCCATTCGCCGGCAGGACTTCGATTGCCTGCTGCTGGCAGGGCGCTACACGCTGCTCGAACAGGATGCGCTGGACGGTTTTCTGCCGCTCTGCGACGCGCAACGGGTGTCGGTCATTCTCGGCGGCGGCTATAACAGCGGCATTCTCGCCACGGGCGCGGTGCCTGGCGCGAAATACAACTACGCGCCCGCGCCACCGGACATTCTGGAGCGCGTGCGCAAGATGGAGCAGGTCTGCGAGGAATACGCGGTCCCGCTCAAGGCTGCGGCACTGCAATTCGTCCTCGGCCACCCTGCCATCCCGACGAACATTCCGGGCGTGCGCACGCTCGCGCAACTCGATGACAACCTTCAGACCTTTCGGACGGTGATACCGGCGCAATTCTGGGCCGAGTTGAAACGCCGTGAGCTGATTCGTCACGACGCACCGACGCCTCGATAGGGTGCGGTCGTTCGTTCGTCCGGCCAGACGCGGATATCGCGACAGTTGCCGAAACAATGCCATGAGGCCAATATGGAAGTTGGCGGCCGCAAGGCGTGGCCGCCCTCCACCCATTCACGAAGGTAACGCTCATCATGGCAACTGGCACGGTCAAGTGGTTCAACGACGCAAAGGGATTCGGCTTCATCACGCCGGATGCCGGCGGAGACGATCTTTTCGCGCACTTCTCTGAAATCCGTTCTGATGGCTTCAAAACGCTCGCGGAAGGGCAGAAGGTGACTTACGACGAAAAAATGGGGCCCAAGGGCAAACAGGCGTCCAATATCAAGCCGGCCTGATGCAGCGGGCGCCGCGGGCGGCGGGAAAGCACTGCGGCGCGCCATTGCCATGGATGGCTAAGGCCCGCCGCGGTGCATTCCACGCATCTGAAGGCACGCTACAGTGACGAGATCAGTTCCGGCACGGCAGTGAACAGATCCGCTTCTAGGCCGTAGTCGGCCACGCTGAAGATCGGCGCTTCCGGGTCGCTGTTGATCGCGACGATCACCCTGGAGTCCTTCATGCCGGCCAGGTGCTGGATCGCACCGGAGATGCCCGCCGCGACGTACAACTGAGGCGCGACGATCTTGCCCGTCTGGCCGACCTGGAGGTCGTTGGGCGCGTAGCCCGCGTCCACTGCCGCGCGGCTGGCGCCGATGGCGGCGCCGAGTCTGTCGGCCAGCGGCGTCATGACTTCCCGAAACTTCTCCGCCGAGCCCAACGCGCGGCCGCCGGAGACGACGATCTTCGCGTCGGTGAGTTCCGGTCGGTCTTTCCTCGCGATCTCGTTGCCCTCGAACGTGCTCTTGCCGCTGTCCGCGGTCGCGGCGATCGATTCGACCTGCGCCGAACCGCCCGTCGCTGCCGCGGCGTCGAAGGCCGTCGTGCGCACGGTGATCACCTTTTTTTCGTCAAGGCTTTGCACAACGGCGATCGCGTTGCCCGCATAGACCGGGCGCTCGAAGATGTCGGCAGAGTTTACTTTCGTGATGTCGCTGATCTGGCCGACGTCGAGCTTCGCCGCCACCCGCGGCGCGACGTTTTTGCCGCTGGCGGTGGCCGGGAACAGAATGTGACCGTAGCCGCCGGCGATCGCAAGGATTTGCGCGGCGACATTCTCCGCCAGGCCGTGCGCAAACTGCTCACCGTCCGCGTGCAGCACCTTCGCAACGCCGGCGATCCGGCAGGCAGCCTTGGCCGCTTCGCCCGCGTCGTGTCCCGCTACCAGAATGTGCACTTCACCGTCGCATTGCGCGGCAGCACTTACCGTGTTCAGGGTCGCGCCCTTGAGGGACGCATTATCGTGTTCGGCAATGACGAGTGCGGTCATATGTCAGATCACCTTGGCTTCGTTCTTGAGTTTGTCCACGAGGGTCGCCACATCCGGCACCTTGATCCCGGCGGCGCGCCTGGGCGGCTCAATCACCTTCAGCGTCTTCAGATGCGGCCTGATGACCACGCCGAGGTCCGCCGGCAACACGGTATCGAGGCGCTTCTTCTTGGCCTTCATGATGTTCGGCAGCGTCACGTAGCGCGGCGTGTTCAGACGCAAGTCGGTTGTCACGACCGCAGGCAGCGTCAGCGATACGGTTTCCAGGCCGCCATCGACTTCCCGCGTGACCCTGACCTTGCCGTCGAGGAATTCCACCTTCGAGGCGAACGTGGCTTGCGGCAGATCGGCAAGCGCCGCCAGCATCTGCCCGGTCTGATTGCAATCGTCGTCGATCGCCTGCTTGCCGAGCATGAGCAGTTGCGGCTGCTCTTTGTCGACGATCGCCTTCAGAACCTTCGCGACCGAAAGCGGCTGCAGTTCGTCCGCCGTCTCCACGAGAATCGCTCGATCCGCGCCGATCGCAAGCGCCGTGCGCAGCGCTTCCTGACACGGCGCGGCGCCGCAGGACACCGCGATGACCTCCGTCGCGACACCCGTCTCCTTGAGCCGCACGGCTTCCTCGACGGCGATCTCGTCGAACGGGTTGATGCTCATCTTCACATTGGCGATGTCGACCGCCGTGTTGTCCGACTTGACTCGGACCTTCACGTTCGAATCGACCACGCGTTTAACGGCTACCAGAATTTTCATCGGAAGTGGGGTAATGGAATCAGGGAGTCGGAGAGTCAGAAGTCCTTGCAAAGCCGCAGGCTGTCGAACATCGCTGCGTGGATGTTCCGGCCGGCAATCGCATCGCCCACACGGAAGAGCTTGTACTTGCCGTCAGGGTTCGATTCGATCGTTTGCGGCTTGCCTGCCACCAGCGCGTGATAGTCGACGGCGCCATTGTTGGTCGAGCGAGCCTTGAGCTCGAAGTACAGGTCAGCATTCGGAAGGGTGCCGTGATCGCTGACCACCTGATCGACCTCGCGCGTTTCTTCTTCGAGTGTGTACTCGTTTCGCAACGTCGCGTGGAGCTGATTGCCCTTCGATTCGACGCGGAGAAGCCGGCGGTCAGGCGAGATTTTCGTGCCGCGTTCGTACAGACGGCCCAGGTAGATCGGAAAGGTCGTCGAGCCGACTTCGACACCGAGGTGACGCTCAGGGGTGGCAACTTCGAGTTTGGTGCCCTTTTCCGAGAGGTATTCGGCACAACTGATACCGGAATCAGCGCCCTGGTCATCGAACATGAGCACGCGTTCTCCTACCTCGACCCTGCCGCCCAGAACATCCCAGGTGGTCAGTACATGCTCGTCCCCTTCGATAGCGCCGGCGTTGGGATAACCTCCCGTGGCCACGATCACGATGTCGGGATTAAATCGCTCGACCATCGCGACGTCGGCGGTATAGCCCAGCCACATGTCGACCTCGAGGCGACGGCACTGCTGTTCGAGCCAGAGCGGGATCGTCGTCAGCGCGCTGCGCCATTCGACTTTTCCCGCGATATTGATCTGGCCGCCCACCTGGGGTTCGGCTTCGATCAGGGTGACGATGTGCCCACGCTCCCCGCAGACCCGCGCTGCCTCGAGACCCGCAGGGCCACCGCCCACGACCACCACGCGCTTTTGCTCGGCCGCCCTTGCAATGACATGCGGCATCGTTTCTTCGCGTCCCGTCGCCGCGTTCTGAATGCACAGCGCCTCGCCGCCCGCATACAGGCGATTGATGCAATAGTTCGCGCCGACGCAGGGGCGGATCTGATCTTCGCGTCGCTCGATCAGCTTCCTGACCATATGGGGATCGGCGATCTGCGCACGCGTCATCCCGACGAGATCGAGCACGCCTTCTTCGACGGCCCGCGCCGCGGTGGCCAGGTCGAGAATGCGGCCGGCATGCAGGACCGGGACCGAGACGGCAGCTTTGACATCGCCGGCCAGTTTCAGATAAGGAGCAAGCGGCGCGTCCATGCTGGGCATGGAAAGCGACGACAGCCGCCAGTCATAGACATTGCTCGCCATGACGCTGAGATAGTCGATGTCCCCCTTGCCGGCGAGTGACTGCGCGATCTGGATGCACTGCGCATGGTCGAGGCCTCCGGCGAAAAACTCGTCCGACGTCATCCGGACGCCGACCACGAGGTTATCGCCCATGCCGCGCCGCACTGCCTTGATGACCTCGAGCGGAAAACGAAGGCGATTCTCCAGACTGCCGCCATAGGAATCGGTGCGCTCATTCACGGCAGGCGACAGGAACTGGCCAACGAGCTGTCCGCCCGCAAAGAGCAGTTCCACGCCGTCCAGCCCCGCAGCCTTGCAGCGCCGGGCGGCCGCCTCGTAGTCGTCGAGGATACGTGCGATATCCCACTCTTCCATTTCCTTCGGAAAGGACCGGTGTTCCGGTTCACGCACATGCGACGGACCGACCGCGGGCAGCCAGGAACCGGTATCCCACCGGCCGCGCCGGCCTGGGTGCGAGATCTGGCAGAAGATTGCGGCACCGTGACTCTTGACCCCCTCGACGAGCGTCTTCACATACGGAATGACCCGGTCGTCGACCATGCTGAGTTGCCCGAACGCGGTCGATGCGTCGGGGGAAACAGCGGTCGAGCCGCCGATCATCGTCAGGCCCACGCCACCTTTGGCCTTTTCTTCGTGATAGAGGCGATAGCGATCCGTCGGAACGGACTGAACGCCATAGCCGGGCGCATGCGCGGTGCTCACGATGCGATTGCGAAGCGTCAGGTTGCGCAGTTTGAGCGGCTCGAGAAGAGCCTGATAGCTTGTCATAGCGGTTACCATCGAGGCGGTTACGATTGACTGGCGCAGATCGGTGCTTGCGCGCGCGGCGGTTGTGCAGCGCCGTCATGGACGAAGAAGCGCTGATACCGCTGCAGGAACGCGGCAAGGCGCTCTGTCTTGGGGTTTTGCAGCATCTCGTGAGGCTTGCCGCTCTCGGCAACACGGCCCTTGTCGAAAAAGAAAATGACGTCCGCCACGTCATGAGCGAACGCAAGCTCGTGTGTCACGACGAGCATCGTGCGGCCCTCTTCGGCGAGGCTTTTCATGACGTCGAGCACTTCGCCCACCAGTTCGGGATCGAGCGCAGAGGTGGCTTCGTCGAACAGCAGCACGCGCGGATTCATCGCCAGCGCCCGTGCGATGGCCACGCGCTGCGCCTGCCCGCCGGACAGCTTGCCGGGGTAGGCATCGGCCTTGTGCTTCAGGCCCATGCGGTCGAGAAGCTGAAGCGCGAGTTCCATCGCGGCTTCCTTCGTCAGGCCGTTGACGAGCGAGGGCGCCAGCGACACGTTCTTGATCACGCTCAGGTGCGGGAACAGATCGAAGCTTTGAAAGACCATCGCCATCTTCTTGCGAAAGGCGAGCGACTGCTGCTCGCCTGCGACCAGCTTTCCATTGGCATAGCGCAGCGTGTCGTCGCCGATACGCATCGTGCCGGACGTCGGTTCGTCGAGCAGATTCAGGCAGCGCAGGAACGTCGATTTTCCGCATCCGCTCGAGCCGATGATCGCGGCAGTCTTCCCTTCTTCCAGCGACAGGCTCACGTTGTCGAGCGCCATCATGTCGCCATAGCGCTTGGACAGTTGATTCACTTCGATGAAAGCCATTCTGTCTCCCTACTTCTTGAAATCGAAATGGCGCTCGAATTGCCGGGACATCGTGGCAATCGGCCAGATGATGGCGATGTACAGGAGCGCGGAGAAGGTGAACACTTCGAGCGGACGGTACGTGGTCGATGTCAGCGAATTGGCCGCGAACATGATGTCGTGCACCGAGACGATCGAAAGCAGCGCCGTATTCTTGAACTGGATGATCGATTGGTTGACGATGGCGGGCGCCATGCGTCTGAAGGTCTGCGGCAAGATCACATGGAACATGGTCTCGCGCCGCGACATGCACAGAGAGCGGCAAGCGTTCCACTGGCCGCGCTCGATCGATTCGATGCCGCCGCGAAAGATTTCCGCGGAAAATGCGGCCATGTAGAGCGTCAGACCGGCGCCTGCCGCGAGCCACGGCGGCAGATTGATGCCGAGGGCCATCGGCAGGGCATAGTAGAACCAGACGATCTGAATGAGTGCGGGCGTGCACCGGAACACGCCGATGAACAAGTTGACGATCTGCCGCCCGATGCTGAAACGACTGATGAGCACGAGGCCCAGAACGAGTCCGAGCAGCAAACCCGTGATCGTCGTTGCAACGCCGTATCCAATGGTGATGCCGATGGCATGAAGCCAGAACGACGGACTCCAGACTACCGACCAGTCGAATTGATAACCCATTATCTCTTCTTCCAGCTAGTGAGAATTTGTATTCCATCGGCCGGCGGATGAGGCCGGCCACGCACATCAATCTGATTTTTCTTCAGTGATCCGGATTAAAACTGTATCTCTGGAGGAACCTTGCTCGGGTCGAGACCGGTCTTCTCGAACACGCTCATGAACATCTTCTTGATGTCGCCGGATTTGCGTTTCTCGTCGGACCATTTTTGCAGCCAGGCGGTGAACTGATCGGCGCTCTTCAGGACGCCGGCGGAAGAACCGAGCGATTGAATCGGTTTCGGGTAGACGATCCCGCCGAATGCGGCGGGCGCACTCTTGGCGACGTTCAGGCAGCGCAGGACATCGGCGCCCATCATGTCGGCCCGCCCCGATTGCACGGCAAGCGTGATTTCCGAATAGCCCGCCAGTGTGATCTGGGTCGCCTCAGGGGCGGTCTTCTTGAAGGCCGTTTCCACGCTGGTGCCCGTTACCGTCGCGATTCGCACGTCGGAGCGGTTCAGGTCCGCCCATGTGCTCTTGGTCTGGAAGTTCGGGCGCACCATCCCGCACATCGCGAGCGTGTAGATGGGACCGACCATCGACAGCGCATTTTTCCGTTCGGGCGTCGCACTCATGCCCGGCCAGATATCGATCTTCTGGGACTGGATATCCAGAACGACCGTGTTCCAGCCGGTTTCGTGAAACTCGGGCTCGATCTTCTTGCCCATCGTCGTCGACAGATCGCTCGCGATGCTTCGGCAAAGCTCGATCTCGTAACCTTCCCACTTGCCTGTTTTCGGATCGACCCACGAGCCGATGGGGTCGTTCGGAATGGCCCCGCAGACGAGATGTCCCGAACTCTTGATCCGGTCCCAGACCGGGTCTGCGTGGGCCAGGACGGGCAGGGCGCCCGTGCATGCCACGGCTATGGCAAACGACGTCGATAACCAGCGCTTCATCATGATCTCCTCGCTGTGCGTTTCCGATGCCGGGCGCGAACCGCGCCCGTCCCCCGTGTTGCGGTTAGCGTTGCAAAGGCACGCCCGCGCGCGCATAGATCTGGACGATAGCCTCGCCGATCTGCTTCGCCTGTTCATCGCTGCCCATCAGGTGCGGCGCGCGCGTCACGCCGCCCGGCCGGCCGACCGTGGACATCGCCGTCTTCACGAAGGCGAAGCTCGAAAGACCCGAGCGCGCCAGCAGGTGATAGAGCTGATCGATGACCTGCTGATTGCGCGCGAGCGCATCGGCGTCGTTCGCGCGAAACGCCTTGTAGTAGTTCACCACTTCACGGGCAGCGAGATTCGAAATGGTCGAGACGATGCCGCTCGCGCCGCGCGACAGCAGCGCGCTCGCATACGGTTCCAGTCCGGCAAAGTGCGCGAGACGATCGCGCGTCGCGTAGTAGGTCTCGGTGATCGCGTAGAGATCGCGCGCGCTTTCCTTGTAGGCGACGACATTGGGGATGCTGGCAAGCTCGGCGGTCTGTGCGGCAGACAGGCCGACGCCGACGCGCGCCGGATTGTTGTAGATCATGATCGGCAGACCGACCTCGGCGACCTGTTCGAAGTAACGCTTCGTTTCGGGCGGCGTCGGCAGGCAGTAGACCGGGGGCAGGATCATGCAGCCGTCGTACCCGAGACTCTTGGCTTCTGCCGTGAGCGAGAGCGTTTCCGTGGCATTCAAAGAGGACGTGCCGGCAATCAGCGTCGCGCGGGCGCCGACGTGCTTCTTGACGTTCTGGAACAGTTCCTTGCGCTCGTCGGCCGACTGCGAGTAGTACTCGCCCGTGCTACCCGCGACGACGAAGCCATTCACGCCATCCTGCAACAACACATCGATCAACTCGCGAAGCTGTCCCCATTCGATATTGCCGTTGCGCGAATAGGGCGTTGCCAGGGCAGTGAATACACCGTTCCATTTTGCGTCTCGCATCAGTGCTCTCCGTTGGGTTTGTTACAATTTGATATAGCATATTCCCGCTAAAAACAATGTCAACGGCCTTTTATTACGGGGTTTCCCCAGTGGCGGCGAGAGTTATGTTACAAGATGCTATAGCATATTCCGCGAGCAGCCCTGATATTGCGAGCACACGATGGCGAACGAACCGGTGACCACGAACGAACGTAACGAATCCGGGTATGAAGTCCCGGCGCGCGGAGAGTCGCTCTCCGAGCAGGTGTACCGGCAGTTGTGCGCAGCCGTGCTCTCCGGCTCATTTGCGCCCGAAGAACGCATCAGCATTCGCCGGCTGGCCGAGGAACTGCATGTCAGCGCGACGCCCGCACGGGAAGGCGTGCTGCGGCTCATTTCCGAAGGCGTACTTCAGGCGACGGACCGCAACGCGATCATCGTGCCGTCACGGACGGTCGAGGAGATCGAAGAGATCTTCGTCATTCGGCGCGGGCTGGAAGGCACGCTCGCGGAAACCGCTGCGAGCCGGCTGACCGCGGCGGATCTCGAGTATCTGGCAGAGACGCAGGCGGCCTTTCTCAAGGCAAAGAAGGCGCAGGATTTCAAGAGCGTGCTGAAGCACAACTCCGAGTTCCACTTCAGGATCTACCGTAGCGCCGGGCTTCCGGTGCATCTCAAGATCGTCGAAGGCTTATGGCTGCGCATCGGGCCGACGCTGCGCTACATGTACCCGATCCTGAACGGCGGCGAGGATCACGGACATCACGACGATATTCTCGAAAGCGCACGCGTGCGCGACAGCGAGCAACTGAAGGCCGCCATCATCTCGGACCTGAGCACCTCCGAGATCGCGCTGCATATGTATATCAGGCAGACCGCCGCCGAAGCGCGCCGGCGCAAGGCCCGGCTGACGGCATGAACGCGCGCGCGGACGTCATCCTGATCGGCGGCGGCATCTTCGGCCAGTTCGCCGCGCTGACGCTGGCCGAAGCCGGCCGGCAAGTGGTCTTGATCGATCGCGCCGCGCTCTGGGGCGAGGCATCGTCCGTCAATGCCGGCTCGCTCGGCGTGCAGAACAAGCTGCTCGAACTGGTGCCCTACGCGCGCTGGTCGTGGGAAATGTGGTCGCGTATGGCGGAGCTGCTCGGCGCGGATGTCGGCGTATCGCGCGCCGGCGGTTTCCGCATCGCCATGACGGATGTCGAAGCCGAGCGCCTGCGTGTGTCCGCACTGGCGCAGCGCGCCACCGGTCTCGACGTGCGTCTGCTCGACCGCGGCGACCTGCGTGCGGAAACGCCGTGGCTGTCGCGCGAAGTCGTCGCGGCGACGTTTTCTCCTGAAGACGGGTATGCGAGTCCGACACTGGTCGGTCCCGCGTTGCGTGCCGCAGTCGCGGGCGCGGGCGTGCGGATCGTCGAGCATGCACGAATCGCGTCGGTGCGGCGGCGCGACGGCATCGAGGTCGAAACGGATCGCGGCGCGTTCCGCAGCAGGACGCTGGGCATCACGGCGGGCGCGTGGTCGGCGCAGTGCGCGGCCATGCTCGGCGTGACGTTGCCGATCGCGCTCGACGTCAACATGGTCGCCGTCACCGAAAGCGCGCCGCCGACCATCGGCGCAATGACGAGTCACGCGCGCGGCATCCTGACGCTCAAGCAGGTGGCGAACCGAAGCTGTCTCATCGGCGGAGGCTGGCAGGGCATCGGCACGCTCGACGACCGCCGCAAGGAAGTCGATTACGACCAGCTCGTTCACAACCTGCGTCTCGCGGTGCGCGTCGTGCCGGGGCTCGCGTGTCTCAACATCCTGCGCAGCTGGGCGGGCTACGAAGGCGTGACGCCGGATTCGCTGCCGTATCTCGGGCGGCTCGGCGACTATCCGGACGTGTTCGTCGGCGCCTGCGCGCGAGGCGGCTTCACGCTCGGGCCGCTCTTCGGCCGGCTGCTCGGCGAACTGATCGCGACAGGCAAAACATCGCGGCCCATCGATCTCTTCAATCCCAGGCGATTCGAGTATGTCGAAAGTGCGCATGATTAACGGTATCGATGCGGGGCCGGCCATCGAATTTTCTTTCGACGGCCAGGACCTCACCGCATTTCCGGGCGAGAGCATCGCGTCGGCCTTGATGCGCGCGGGCATTGCCGCGCACCGCATCGGCTGGCGCCGGTCGGAACCGCGCGGCTATTACTGCGGCATGGGATTGTGCTGGGAGTGCGCGGTGCAGGTGGATGGCGAAGGCGTCGTGCGCGGCTGCGGCTATCCGGTGAAGGCGGGTATGCAGGTCAAGGCCGCGGACGGAGACATCGAGTGAGCGATCCTGTCGTCATAATCGGAGCGGGGCCCGCCGGGCTCGCGTGTGCCGGGCAACTCGTGCAGGGCGGGCGCAAGGTCGTCATCCTCGACGACAACATGCAGGCCGGCGGCCAGTATTTTCGTCAGTTGCCGCCCGGCTATCAGGTGAAGCCGGACGCGCCGCTGCTCAGGGACAAGGCGCGATTCGACGAACTGGCGCGCGTGCTGGCGCATCCCGATGTGTCGTATCGGCGTTCGGCGACCGTATGGGGTTCGCTCGCGACGTTGAGCGTCGCGTATGCGGGCGCGTCGGGGAGCGGAAGAGTAACCGGGTCGGCGCTCGTCATCGCGCAAGGGGCGCAGGATCAGCCGTTCCCGTTCACCGGATGGACGCTGCCGAACGTGATCTCGGCGGGCGGCGCGCTGAACATGGTGAAGGCGCACGGTCTCGTGCCAGGCGGACGCGTGATGGTGGTCGGCAACGGACCGCTCGTGCTCGTGGCAGCCGCGACGCTCGCGACCGCCGGGGCCAGCGTCGTCGGCGTGGTCGAGGCGCAGCGCAGCGCGAAGTTGCTCGGCGCGCTCGCGACCAGCGCGTGGGCCGCGCCGAAGCTGCTGCGCACGGCGATCGATTATCGGCGGCGCATCGCGCGATCGGGCGCATGGTTCAGAACCGGCTGGATGGTGGCGCAGGCGAGCGGAGGCGATGCGGTCGAGAAAGTGGCCATCGCGCCAATCGGCGCAGACGGCCGGCCGCGTGCCGAAGAGCAGGAATGGTTCGACGTCGATACCGTCGTGCTCGGCTACGGCATCGTGCCGTCGAGCGACCTGGCGCGGATGATGGGTTGCCGCACGACGTTCGATCCCGGCCTCAACGGCATCGTGCCGATCCGCTCGTCGACACTCGAAACGAGCGTGCCGAACGTCTACGCCATCGGCGATGGCGCCGGCATCGGCGGCGTCGAAGTGGCGCTGCGCGAGGGCCGGATCGCCGCCAACGCGATTCTCGGCGTCGAGAGTGATCATGCACTGGCGCGCGACTATCGCAAGATCGACATCTTCCGACGCCAGTTGAACATGGCTTACCGCCGGCCCGCGCGCTTGTGTTCCGCCACTGACGACACGATCGTCTGCCGTTGCGAAGAGCTCACCCTCGCCGACCTTCGGAAGGACGCCAATTTTGAAGGCAGCGATCTCGACCGGTTGAAGAAGTCGAGCCGCGTCGGGATGGGGCGGTGTCAGGGACGCAACTGCCTGCCCGCGCTCGCGAACATTCTCGACCTCGCGCCGGAGGCCATGTCGACGCTGCCTCGCGCGCGGCCTCCGCTCAAACCGATCCAGCTCCGGCATCTGGCGGCGGACGCCGATGCGGGGCCCGCTCACGAACCCGATGAAGCCCTCATCCACACCCGAGAGACGTCATGACCCAGCACATTGATTTCGGCAGTCTTCCTTTGAACCCGTTCATCGATGGCAAGCGCATCGCGCTTTCTGGCGATGTGGTGCCCACCTACGACCCCGCATCGGCGTCGGTACTGTGCAATGTGCCCGTGAGCGACGAGAACCTCGTGGCCGACGCCGTGCGCTCCGCGAAACGCGCGCTCAAAGGCCCGTGGGCGAAAGTGACGCCGGCCGAGCGCAGCCGCATGCTGTTTCGCGTCGCTCAACTGATCCGCCATGATGCGGCACGTCTGGCCACGCTCGAATCGCTGGACAGCGGCAAGCCGTTGCGTGAGGCCAAAGGCGACATCGAAACATCGGCGCGCTATTTCGAGTATTACGCCGGGATCGCCGACAAACTCCAGGGCGACACCATTCCCCTCGGCCCCGATTTCGTGTCGTTCACGCTGCATGAGCCGGTCGGCGTGACGGCGCACATCATTCCGTGGAACTTCCCGCTGGTCACGACGGCGCGAGGTCTCGCGCCCGCGCTCGCGGCCGGTTGCACCGCCGTCGTCAAGCCGGCCGAACAGACGCCTCTGACGGCGCTCGTGCTCGCGGACATCCTCACCGAAGCGGGCGTGCCGCCGGGCGTGGTGAATGTGGTCTGCGGCCCGGGCGATGTGACCGGCGCGTCGCTCGTCAACCATCCCGACGTGGCGCACGTCACGTTCACGGGCTCCGTCGAAACCGGCAAGAGCGTGATGCGTGCGGCGGCGGGCCATGTCGCATCGGTGACGATGGAGCTGGGCGGCAAGTCGCCGGTCGTCGTGTTGGCGGACGCCAATCTCGACGAAGCGCTCGCCGGCACGCTGAAAGCCGCGTTCATGAACGCCGGCCAGGTCTGTTCGGCTGGCTCGCGGCTCGTCATCGAGAAGTCCTGCGCGGATGATTTCCTGGCGAAGCTGAAGGCGCGCATCGGCGACTTCACGTACGGCCGCGGTCTCGACGATCCGGACATCGGCCCGCTGGTGTCGGACGAGCAGTTGCAGCGCGTCGGGAACATCGTCGCGCAGAGCCGGAAGAGCGGCGCGGAGGTGCTCATCGGCGGCAATGTGAAGCGGCCGGCGAATCTTGCCGGATGGTTCCACGAGCCGACCGTGCTGCTGGCTCACGACCGGCGCAATCAGGCCGTTCAGGAGGAAATCTTCGGGCCGGTGCTGACGGTGCAGATCGCGGACGATTTCGATCATGCCTGCGAGCTTGCGGAAGACACGCCTTTCGGACTGGTCGGCGGCATTTACACGAAGGACGTGTCGAAGGCGCTGCGCTTCAGCCGGCATCTCAGCGCGGGTCAGGTCTTCATCAATCAGTATTTCGCCGGCGGTGTCGAGACGCCGTTCGGCGGTACGAAGAACAGCGGCTTCGGCAGGGAGAAGGGGCTGGAAGGATTGAAAGCCTACTACCACGTCAAGACGGTCACGGCGCGTCTCTGACCAGCGCAACGTAACTGCCGCTTATACAAAAGTGAAGCAACGCTTGCGGCGGGGTCGCCGCAGCGCCGGACCGGCTATCTTGTCCCCTCAGTGCGTACATCGGAGGGTTCCACATGCAGAAGCCGGCTTACGGAGAAGTCATTCGCGGCGGCGCGCCGATTCTCGTCGCGACGCCGCACACGGGCGTCATCGTGCCGGCGGACCTCAAGGCGCACGAGACGTGGAAGCCCATCGACGGGCGTCTGTCCGATCCCGCGGGCGTCGCATTGCTCGCGGCGGCGCGTGAACGGGACGTGACGACGATCGCGGCGGCGGTTCATCCGTGCGTCATCGATTTCAACGTGGCGCTGGACAGCCGCCCGCTGTCGCAGCGGTTGAACCGCACCGGCCTGTGCCGCACGCACACGTCGCGCGGCGAGGCGCTCTATGCGCCCGGCTTCGAGCCCAGCGAGGCGGACGTCGAGGCGCGCGTGGAGCACTACTGGCGGCCGTTTCACGCGGCGCTGACCGCCGAGCTGCTCCGCTTGCGCGAGATGCACGGCAACGTTCTGCTGCTGACCTCGCACGCGAGTTCGTGGCTGTCGCCGTACCGCACGCATTCGGGCACGACCGACTGCAACGCGGGCACGCATCAGGGCGCATCGTGCGACCGGCGGCTGGTGTCGGCGCTGACCGAGGCCGTGCAGGGCCTCGGGCGCTCGTGGGTGGTCAACGGCAAGCTCGCCGACGTTTTCGCCGCGCAACGCTACGGCATGCCGGCGAACGGCATCCACGTGATCGAAGTCGAAGTGGCGGGGCGCTGGCGCAACGACTTCGAGTCGCCGGAGCACGGCAACGACGGCGAGATGCGCGACGTGCTGGATGCGCTGTCGCGCGCGCTCGACAGCATGCCGCCCGCCGACGCCCGTTTCGATGCCTTTCTGGTCGCCGACCGCCCCGCCGCCTGAGCGCGCACGTCGGCACGCTTTTTCACAGAGTGGGACCGTATGCTAAATTCGGTTATCACATCGCGGCCGAACAATGAAAGAGAGCGCACCTGAACAATATCCGGACTGGGACCTGCTCGCGAGCTGGGTAGCGGTGGTGGAGGCAGGTTCCATATCGGATGCGGCCGACCGGCTCGCCATCTCGCAAGCGGGCGTTTCGCAGCGCATCAAGGCGCTGGAAGCCATTCTCGATACCACGCTGCTGGACCGCGCCACGCGGCCCGCGCGGCCCACGGCGGCGGGACAGCGTCTGTTCGAGCACGCGACCGTTCTGCTGCAAGGCGCCGATCAGATGGTCGAAAGCGTGCGCAACGTCACGCGGGCGAAGCGCGTCGTGGTTCGTCTCGGCTGCGTGGATTCGTTCGCGGCGACCATCGGTCCGATCATCATCAAGGCGCTGTCCGGCACGTCGCATCAGATTCGACTGTGGTCCGGCATCACGCCGACGCTCGACGGTCAGCTCGAAGCGCGTCAGCTCGACATGGCCGTGACGACCACCGGGTTCTCGCAGGCGCCCGGCATCCGGCGCAGGAAGCTGTTCTCCGAACGGTACTTCGCGGTGCTGCCGAAGAGCTTCGAGGTCGACCGCTTCACGACCCTCACCGAGCTGAGCCGCCATCTTCAGTTTATTCGCTACAGCGCGCGCTCGGTCATCGGCCAGCATGTCGATGCCTTTCTCGCATCGAACGCGGAAAACATCGAGCGCACCTGCGAATTCGACGCCACCGATCCGATGCTCAGTCTCGTCGCCGCCGGTCTCGGCTTCGCGATCACGACGCCGCTGTGTCTGTGGCAATCGCGCCATTTCGTGCCGGAGGTGCGCGTGATTCCGCTGTCGTCGTTCTCGCGGCACGGGCGCGCGTATCAGGGGCTGAGCCGGTCCTTCTATCTGGCGTATCGCGAGAACGAGCTCGGCAATCTGCCGACCGAGCTTCACGACCTGCTCAAGCGCGCGTACGAGCGCCAGGTGTCGCGCGACATCGCGCAGGCATTGCAGCTCACGCACGAGGAAATCTGCCCGGCCGATGAAGACTGAGAAACCCGCGGGGTTTCATAACGCCATTCGATTCAAAGCATAAGGTCGGGTTGAATTACTGGCGGCGGTTTTTGCAGCCACTACGCTTGATTTCAATCGCACCGGCGGTTCGACACGCCGGTCGTGCCAACGATCTTTCCAAGGAGCAACCGTGATGTCAGGACCACAATTCCCGCTGCCGCAAAACGAGCCCGAAGTTTCCTTCCGACCGGGCAGCGAGGCGGCGGCCGAATTGAGCCGCGCGCTCGGACAACGCGACGTCGTCGAGATTCCGGCCGTGATCGGCGGCAAGCGCTATTTTTCGAACGATGTCGTCGAAGTGCGCGCGCCGCACGATACGCAGCGCCTGCTGGCCCGCATCCATCGCCCCACGGAAGCGCAGATCAAGGAAGCCATCGCCAGCAACAAGTCGGTCGCGAAGGACTGGGCGAATCTCACGCACGCGAGCCGCGCGACGATCCTGCATCGTGCCGCCGATATCATCGCGACGCGCAAGCGCATGACGATCACCGCCGCGACGATGCTCGGCCAGAGCAAGACCGTCGATCAGGCCGAGCCGGATGCGGCGTGCGAGCTGATCGACTTCCTGCGCTTCAATGCGTACAACGCGCAGCGCGTTCACGCCGAGCAGCCGATGTCGGTCCCGACCGCCGTGAACCGCACGGACTGGCGTCCGCTCGAAGGCTTCGTCTACGCGGTATCGCCGTTCAACTTCACGGCCATCGGCGGCAATCTGACGACCGCGCCCGCGATCATGGGCAACACGGTGTTGTGGAAGCCATCGGAGAAATCCGCGCTCGCCAACTGGATCTTCTTCGAAGCGCTCGAAGAAGCGGGTCTTCCGCCGGGCGTCATCAACTTCGTTCCCGGCGATGCCGAGCTGACAACACGTGTCGCGCTGTCGTCGCCGGATCTGGCTGGCATCCACTTCACCGGCTCGTCGGCAGTGTTCCAGTCGCTGTGGAAGAACGTGGCGTCCAGAGTGGACGCGTTCCGTACGATTCCGCGCCTCGTCGGCGAAACGGGCGGCAAGGACTTCGTGCTCGCGCACCCATCGGCGAATGCGTCGGAAGTGGCGATCGCGCTGATCCGCGGCGCGTTCGAGTATCAAGGACAGAAGTGCAGCGCCGCGTCGCGCGCGTATATCCCGCGCAGCTTGTGGGGCGCGGTCAGCCAGGAGATGCGCGAGCGTCTCGCGACGCTCAAGATCGGCGATGTCGCGAACCACGACACGTTCATGGGCGCGGTGATCTCGCAGGCTTCGCATCAGAAGCTTTCGCGCGTGCTCGCCGCGGCGAAGGACGACTCCGCGGTCAAGTTCGTGTCCGGCGGCAGGACGTGGTCGGAGCCGGGCTACTTCGTCGAGCCGACCGTGCTCGAAGTCTCCGATCCGAAGCACAGCCTCATGCAGGAAGAGCTGTTCGGCCCGGTGCTGACCGTGTTCGTCTACGAAGACAACGCCTGGAACGAGACGCTCGAACTCATTGATTCGACCAGTCAGTACGCGCTGACCGGATCGATCTTCTGCACGGATCGCTTCGCGCTGCATCACGCCGAGAAGGTGCTCGTGAACGCGGCGGGCAACCTGTATCTGAACGACAAGCCCACGGGCGCGATGATCGGCCAGCAGCCGTTCGGCGGCGGCCGCGCGAGCGGTACGAATGACAAGGCCGGTTCGCATCTGAACCTGCAGCGCTGGGCCTCGCCGCGCGTGGTGAAGGAAACGTATCTGCCGCCGCGCGAGTGGACCTTCGGCGCCTGATCCTGCATCGACTGCATCACCGGCAACATGAGCGCGCGTGTTCTGCGCGCGCTCGTGCATGTCTTCTTCGAGTCGCGCCCGCGACAATCTCGCTTCATCTTCCCTGCTTATACGAATGCGCGCGATCGAAGTTATCGCCGCGCGCATTTTGACGTGACATGCTTGAAAGCTTTATGCGCGTTCTACGGGAAAATCCTGATTCCGCCAGGCGCATGCACATCGTTTGCGTGCCTGTTACACGGCTTTGAATAACGCAGCCTTATACAGAGGGTAACCGTCACTGATGGTCGGGGGCCCCTTATTTTTGTCTTCTTAAGGTACAAGTCATGCAAAGGCCATCGATAAAAAAGACGGCACGAATCACTTCACTGGAATACGAAAAAAGATGAGCAATAACCATCCTTATGCAGGCATTCTGACCGCCGTGCCGACGCCGCTCGACGCCGAGGGCAAGTTCCGGCCGGAACCGCTCGTCGCGCACATCCGCAATCTCGTGGCAGCGGGCGCCGATGGCATCGTGCCGCTCGGCGGCACGGGTGAATGTCAGGCGATTGCCTTCGAAGAGCGCATGCGCGTGCTGGAGACGTCGCTGGAAGTCGCGGGCAGCGTCCCGGTGATTCCCGGCGTGATGGCGCCCGGTCTCGGCGACGCCATCGCGAACGCAAAGGCCTTCGTGAAGGCCGGCGCCCGCGCGCTGATGGTCGTCACGCCGTACTACTTCCGCCCGACGCAGGAAGGCATTCTCGATTACTACAAGCGCATTTCCGATTCCGTCGATGCCGACATCATCCTGTACGAGATTCCGTATCGCACGGGCGTGTCGCTGCATTTCGAAACCGTCGACAAGCTCGCCGATATGACGCGCGTCGTCGGCATCAAGGCATGCAATCCCGATCTCGCGACGCAGATGCGCGCCGCCGAGCTCGCGAAGGACAAGATGGCGATCTTGAGCGGCGAGGAAGACGTGCTGCCGCTGCATGTGGCGATGGGCGCGGTGGGCGGCATCATCTCCAGCTCGAATCTGATTCCGCGTCAATGGAAGCGCGTGCTCGACCTCGCGATGAACGGTCAGTTGCAGGAAGCCGTCGCGCTGCATGCGACGCTGCGCCCGCTCATCGATGCGGTCTTTTCCGAGCCGAATCCCGCGCCGATCAAGGCCGCGCTGGAACTGCAGGGCCTCGCATTCGGCGGCGTGCTGCCGCCGCTCAAATCCGCCTCCGAAACGCTGCGCCGGCGTCTCGCGGACCTGTTGCCTGCGTTCATCGCGCGCGAAGCAAACTGAGCCGAAGAGGACACACGCATGTCATCCGATAACGCAATCCTCCTGCCGCGCCGCCGATTCCTTCAGGCGGCCGGCACGACGCTCATCGCCAGCGCGGTCGCAGCGCCGATGATCATCACATCGCGCAAGGCGATGGCGGCCGGCAATCTCACCGTCGTGAGCTGGGGCGGCAACTATCATCAGGGCGTCGAGGAAGCGCTCGCCAAGCCCTTCGAAAAGGAATTCGGCGTGCACGTGACGCTCGTCGATACGCCCGATCTCGCCAAGGTCAAGGCGCAGGTCATGACCAACAACGTGCAATGGGACGTGTTCGACGCCGTCGGCCCGATGGCGATGACCGGCTCGAAGAACGGCTACTGGGAACCGCTCGATCCCGCGCTCTTCGACAAGAGCGATCTCATCGCGCCGATGACGCGCGACGCCGTGCCGTTCTACGGCTTCACGGGCGGCATCTGCTGGGACAACAGCAAGTTCCCCGACGGCAAGCATCCGGAGACCTTTGCCGAATACTTCGACGTCAAGAAATTTCCCGGCCAGCGCACGCTGCGCAATCGCGCGAGCGAGACGCTCGAAATCGCGCTGCTCGCCGATGGCGTACCGCCGGAGAAGATCTACCCGCTCGACGTCGATCGCGCATTCAGGGCGCTCAACCGCATCAAGCCGAATATCGGCAAATGGGTGGACCAGACGCCGCAAACGGTGACGCTCGTCGAAACCGGTCAGGTCGATTTCAGCTACACGTATTCGACCCGCGTGAAGGCCGCGCAGGAAGCGGGCAAGCCGATCAACTTCTCGTTCAAGCAGACGTTGACGGGCCTCGAATATCTGGTCGTGCTGAAGAACGCACCGAACAAGGCCAACGCGATGAAGTTCGTGCAGTTCGCGATGCGCCCTGACCGTCAGGCCGCGCTGATGAATCATCTCGGCAATACGCCGGCCAGCAAGAAGGCGCTGACGATGGTGAAGCCCGAAGTGCGCAAGTGGATGTCGGACCCGTCGAACAAGAACAATCTCATCAGCAACGACGTGTGGTGGGCGGATCACTACGACGAAATCACGCTGCGCTTCAAGGAGTGGGCGCTGTCGTAAGAACGGTGGACGAGGAAGAGACAGGAGGATTCGATGAAAGGTCGCAACGATGGATTGCTGTATGTCGGGCCAGCGACGTTGTTTCTGTTTTTCGTGGTGTTCATCCCGCTCGCGTACGTGGTCTATACGAGCGTGACGATGGGCGGCGATTTCACGCTGTCCGCGTATCAGCGGCTTTTCGGAAGCGAGTTGTTTCTTCGCACGCTGTGGTCGACGTTCGAGATCAGCATCATGGCGTCGCTGTGCAGCCTGTTGCTCGGCTATCCGATCGCGATGCATCTCGCGCGTCAGACGCCCAGGAAGCGCGCCATCTACATGGTGCTCGTGCTCGTGCCGTTCTGGACCAGCATTCTCGTGAAGAGCTACGCGTTCACCGTGCTGCTCGGCCGCGACGGTCTCGTCAATCAGCTCTTGTCCTTCGCGTTCCATACGCGCATCCAGTTGCCGATGCTTTTCAATCGCGTCGGCGTGATGGTGGGCATGACCAACTACCTGATTCCGTTCATCGTGTTTCCGGTGCTGGCTAGTCTGCTCGCGATCGACAAGTCGCTGTATCGCGCATCGGAGATCATGGGCGCGAAGCCGCCGCGCATCTTCTTTCGCATCACGCTGCCGTTGTCGATGCCAGGCGTTGCCGCTGCGGTTCTCAGCACCACCGTCATGTCGATGGGCTTCTTCGTGATTCCCGCGCTGCTCGGCGGCCGCAAGGACGCGATGATGTCGAATCTCGTCGATTTCTACACGCGCGAAACGATGGACTGGAACATGGCGTCGGCCATCGGCGTGATTCTGCTGGGCATCGTCACGATCGCGGCGCTCGGCGCGGACCGCTTCCAGAAGCGCGGCGCAAAGGTAAAGGTGATGGCATGAGCACGACTGCACAAGTAGCGCTTCCACGCACGAAGGAAGTCGTCATCGATAAAGAGGAGCGTCGTTATGCGCGTCTGCGCAATGTCGTCGCGTTCCTGGTGTATGCGTTCATTCTCGTGCCGACGCTGATCGTCATTCCGATCTCGTTCGGCGGTCATGGCGAGATGACGTTCCCGCCGCGCGTGTGGTCGCTGGAGTTGTATCACCAGCTTTTCACGTCGAGCAACTGGGTCGCGCCGATCCTGCAAAGCCTGAAAGTGGCGATGTTCACGATGGTCGCGTCCGTGCTGATCGGCGTGCCGGCATCGTACGGGCTCGTGCGCTTCGAGTTTCCCGGCAAGCGCTTCGTCATGCTGCTTTTGATGAGCCCGATCCTCGTTCCCGTGATCGTGATGTCGCTCGGACTGTATCTGTATCTGTCGCGCCTGCAGATGGTGGGCACGACGATCGGTCTCGTCGTGAGTCACGTGGCGTATGTGACGCCGTTCATGATGATGACCGTGATGGCCGGCGTGAAGAAGCTCGATCCGGCGCTCGAATTCGCCACGACGATCATGGGCGCGAAACGCCGCACCGTGTTCCTGAAAGTGGTGTTGCCGCAGTTGAAGCCGTCGATTTTCGCGGGCGCGCTGTTTGCGTTCCTCGTGTCGTTCGATGAAGTGGTGATCGCGTGGTTTCTCACCAGCCCCACGACGACCACGCTGCCCGTGCGGATGTACAGCAGCATCCAGTGGGATATTTCGCCGGTGATCGCAGCGGTGTCGGCGTTGCTGACGGGGCTGTCGCTCGTGTTCTGCTGCCTGTCCGCCATGTTGCAGCCCGCGGCGCCTGAATCGTCCCACTAAGATCGGAGAAGAGAATGTCACATGTTCTGGTAGATGAGTCCACAAACCCGGTCCAAGGTGCACAGGCGATGAGCCGCACACACAAGAAGGAAGACATGATCGTCTTTCGCGATATATCGAAGAGCTATGGCGCATCGGTCGCGCTGCACAGCACCGAACTCACCGTGCGCAAGGGCGAATTCCTGAGCCTGCTCGGGCCGAGCGGCTCGGGCAAGAGCACGATCCTGAACATCATCGCGGGTGCGGTCGCGCCGACATCGGGCTCCATTCTGCTCGACGGCAAAGACGTTTCGACCGTGCCGCCGCGCGAACGCGGCCTTGGCATGGTGTTTCAGAACTATGCGTTGCTGCCGCATCTGAACGTGTTCGACAACGTCGCGTTTCCGCTGCGTATCCGCGGCGTGTCGAAGTCGGAGATCCAGCAGCGCGTGCGCAATGCGCTAGAGCGCGTCGGGCTGACCGGCTACGAACATCGCAAGCCGCGCGAGATGTCGGGCGGGCAGCAACAGCGCGTCGGCATCGCGCGATGCATCGTGTATTCGCCGTCCGTCATTTTGATGGACGAGCCGCTCGGCGCACTCGACAAGAAACTGCGCGACCAGTTGCAGGGCGAAATCAAGCGGCTTCATCGCGATCTCGGCACGACGCTCGTCTATGTCACGCACGATCAGGAAGAAGCGCTGAATCTGTCGGACCGCGTGTGTCTGATGAATGGCGGCCGCATCGCGCAACTGGGGACGCCGGATGAACTGTACTTCGAGCCGGTGAACGAGTTCGTTGCGGATTTCGTCGGTGAATCGAACCTGCTGGAAGGTGTTGTCGAAGGCGCGAACGTCGTCAAACTCAATGATGGCTCGATGCTCAGGGTGCGCAGCAACGAAGGCCATGTGACCGGCTCGCGTGTGAAAGTGCTGGTGCGTCCGGAAAAGATCGAAGTCGTCGAAGGCAACGACGCAGCGCGTGAAGACATGAACGTATGCTCGGGCACGATCGCACAGACATCGTTCATCGGCGGCATGACGCGTTTCGAATTGAAGCTTTCGACGGGCGGCACGCTGCTCGTGAAAGGCATTTCCGCACGCGCGGCGGAACGTGCGCCGCACGGTCAGACGCTCACCGTCCGCTGGCTCGCACGCGACAGCGTCGTCCTCAGGAAATGACGACGAAGATGAATCGACAATCCATCATCGATGCGATGGCGGGCCTCGTCGGCCCGGAGAACGTGCTCACCGATGCGCACGACATGGCGCCGCATCTCATCGACTGGCGCAAGCGTCATACGGGCGTGGCGGCGTGCGTGGTGTTTCCGCGCAGCGTCGAACATGTATCGAATGCGCTCGCCTATTGCAACGACAACGGCATCAAGGTATTCCCGCAGGGCGGCAACACGAGCGTATGCGGCGGCTCGGTGCCGGACGCGAGCGGCAACAGCATCCTGCTGAATCTCGCGCGGATGAATCGCATCATCGAGGTGAATGCGGATAACAACTCGATGACCGTCGAAGCCGGCTGCATTCTCACCGACGTGCAGAACGCGGCGCTCGCGGCAGACCGCATGTTCCCGCTGACGCTCGGCGCGGAAGGCTCGTGTCAGATCGGCGGCAATCTCGCGACCAACGCAGGCGGCACGAACGTCGTGCGCTTCGGCAATACGCGCGATCTGGTGCTGGGCATTGAAGTCGTATTGGCCGATGGCCGCGTGTGGCACGGCCTGCGCACGCTGAGAAAGAACAACAGCGGCTACGATCTGAAGAACCTGTTTGTCGGCGCGGAAGGCACGCTCGGCGTCATCACCCGCGCGAGTCTCAAGCTGTTTCCGAAGCCGCGCGCGATGGCCACCGCCGTGCTCGGTTTCGAATCGGTTCAGGCCGCCGTCGATGAAGGTCTCAAACTGCAAGCCGCCTTTCCGGGCGAGCTCGTCGGGCTGGAACTGATCTCGCAAAGCGAGTTCGAGATTTCGCTGCGTCATGGCGTGAACATGCGCAATCCGTTCGATGCCACGCCGAAATGGATGGTGCTCGTCGAGCTCGCGGGCGCGACCGGCACGAGCGAAGCGCTCACGGACCGTCTGACCGAAGCGCTGCAAGATTCCTTCGATGGCGGCGCGGTGCAGGATGCGGTCGTCGCATCGAGCGGGCAGCAGCGCGCGGATCTCTGGCATATCCGCCACAACGTCACCGAAGCGAACGGCCACGAAGGCATGGGCCTGACGCACGATATTGCGGTGCCGACGTATCGGATTCCTGATTTTGTTGAACAGGCGGAAGCGGCGCTGGCGAAGCATTATCCGCAGGCCGTGCAGGTGATCGTCGGTCATATGGGGGACGGCAACCTGCATTACATCGCGATGTTCACGCATGCCTACTGGGCGACGGTCGAAGACAAGCGCGGCGTGCAACTGAAGCTGAGCCATCTGCTGTACGACATCGCGGCGGGCATGGGCGGAACATTCAGCGCGGAACACGGCATCGGCGCGCTGCATGTGCCGGAAATGTCGATCTATAAAAATGCAAGCGAAGTCGCGCTGATGCGTCAGATCAAGCAACTGCTCGATCCGCGCGACACGATGAATCCCGGCCGCGTACTGCCCGCAGCCTGAGCGATAACGATGCCTTTCTCCAACGTCGATGACTATCGCGCGGCGGCGAAACGCCGGCTGCCGGATTTCGCCTTCAGCTATCTCGAAGGCGGCAGCGAAGATCAACTCACGCTGCGCCGCAATCGCGATGCGTTCGCGAAAATCTCGTTTGCACCGCGCGTGCTCGTCGATGTATCGACGATCGAGACGCGCACGACGCTCGCGGGACAGCGCGCCGCGTGGCCGGCTGTCGTCGGTCCTACGGGATTGAATGGCCTGTACCGCTTTCGGGCGGAAGAGGCACTCGCGAAAGCCGCGCATGCGCAGGGCTTGCCGTTCGCGCTGTCGACGGCATCGACGAGTCTGATCGAAGACGTCCGCGCCGCAACGGACGGCGATCTGTGGCTGCAGCTCTACGTGCAGCGCGATCGCGCGATCGCCGAAGACATGATGGCCCGCGCACGCGCGTGCGGATTTTCGACGTTGCTATTGACCGTCGATACGCCCGTCACCGGCCAGCGCGATCACTACAAGCGCACGGGTTTCACGCTGCCTTTGCGCTGGACGCCAGCGCTGATTCGCGACATCGCCATGCATCCGCGATGGACCGCCGCCGTCGGCATGCACGGCGTGCCGCAGCTCGTGAACATCGCGAAGAGCGCGCGCACCGGGCCGGGCATCGAGGAGCAGGCGGCCGCGCTGAACAAGCAAATGGATCTCGCGCTGAACTGGCGCGATATCGCGTGGCTGCGCCGTCACTGGAAGGGCAAGATTCTCGTCAAGGGGATTCAGACCGCCGCCGACGCCAGGCGCGCCTTCGCGCACGATGCCGATGGCGTCGTGCTGTCGAATCATGGCGGGCGTCAGCTCGACGGCGTGTGCAGTGCGCTTGACATACTCGCGGAAGTCGCCGCGAGCGCGCCTTCTCATGCGCACGTTCTGATCGATGGCGGCGTGCGGCGCGGCAGCGATATCGCGAAGGCCGTCGCGCTGGGCGCAGAAGGCGTGCTGCTCGGACGCGCGCCGCTGTACGGGCTCGCCGTGCGCGGCCACGACGGCGCCGCCGATGTTCTCGCCATGCTCCGACGCGAACTGGAAATCTGCATGCAGTTG
This sequence comes from Caballeronia arvi, assembly GCF_001544695.2. GTDB lineage: Bacteria > Pseudomonadota > Gammaproteobacteria > Burkholderiales > Burkholderiaceae > Caballeronia > Caballeronia arvi. Next base: position 24,736 of record NZ_FCOM02000021.1, on the reverse strand, counting down.
CTGGGCTGTCCGCGCATCGACGGGCTGGATGCGGCGTTCATCGACACGCGCTTGAAAGAACGAATGACACTCACGGAGAACAGCCTGTGACAGGCGATGTATTTCATTTTCAGCGGGGCAGCATTCCCTTGCTGATTTCGATTCCCCATCTCGGCACGACGATTCCCGCCGATATTCGCGCGCAACTGACCGATGCCGCCGATGACGTCGCGGATACCGACTGGCATCTCGACACGCTCTATGCCTTCGCGGCGCGCGCCGGGGCATCGGTGCTGGGCGCGCGGGTTTCGCGTTACGTCGTCGATCTGAACCGGCCGGCGAGCGGCGAGAGCCTTTATCCCGGCCAGACGACAACCGGCCTGTATCCGACTGAAACGTTTCGCGGTGCGCCGCTGTATCGCAATGGCCGCGGACCTGAAAGTGCGGACGCGCAGCATCGGCTGGACACGTACTGGAAGCCGTATCACGCGAAGCTGCGTGAAGAGCTCGACAGGCTGAAGGCCGAGTTCGGCGCGGTGCTGCTATGGGAGGCGCATTCGATCGCAAGCGTGTTGCCGCGTTTGTTCGAAGGCAAGCTGCCGGATCTGAACATCGGCACGAACTCGGGCGCCAGTTGCGATTCTGCGGTGCTCGATGCGATCACCGCGACGCTTGGCGATCAGCCTTATACGTGGATCGCGAATGGACGCTTCAAGGGCGGGTATATCACGCGCGCTTATGGGCAGCCGGAGCGCGGTATTCATGCGGTGCAACTGGAGATGTGCCAGTCGACGTATATGAATGAGGCGGCGCCGTTTGCGTATCGTGATGATCTTGCGGGGCAAGTGCAGCCGGTTGTGGAGCGGATGGTTGGGGCTGCGGTTGAAGCGGTGCGGTTGATCGGGCTTTGAAATCCGACAAGCGCCTTTTACGGCGCAATCACGCGCCAGAATTCAAAGAACGCGAAACGAACCCGTCAAAATTTGTTGAGATTGTCCTTTCTCTGTCAGCGGCTGGTTTCGCGTTCCTGCTACGTTCGTATGCTTGCTAACTCACTTAAACCAAGGCGATGCGTCGATGGAGAAATCTGCCATTACAACGGGATAATGTTCACGTTGGGCGATGCAGGGGGCGTCTAAACCTCATCGCTCACTATGAGAGCGGAAAGCTCGCTCGGCAGTGCCTTGAGCATATGATCAATACGTTGCTTAAGCATAGCCGTGACTGTGCTTATAGCTATCGCGTCGGGATGGCTCAATGGACGCACTGTTTCCGAGGTCCATTCCATTGAATAATTGATAAGCGCCCGGTGGAGAACGTGATAGTCACTCACGAATTGGATATCGAAGTAAAGCGCGTTGCTTTGGATTGCTGGAACGAATGCGTCGAGCCTAGTCCTCAACTCTTCGATACGTTCCATTCGTTGAAAATTTCTGGCCATCCCCGCCACCAACCATGACGGAAAACTGCTCAGTTGTGCATTGATTTCGTGCAGTGCGGTAAGGCGTGCATCAAGCAGTCTTTCAGCAACGGACTTGCGAATTTCCGCCTTAACCCGATCAACGCTTTGTCTGCGATTCAACTCATCCTTGTAGTGCTCCATGTCGCGAGCGAGTTCATGCTTATATCGATCAGCCTTTTTATCGAGGCTAAGCGATACGCGGCGTGTCATCCATGCCGTGAATACGTCTTTAAACAAGGCCCCGAGCGCGCCGAGTGCGGCAACGGTGAAAACACCACCACCCAATGCGGCCCACAAATACTTTATCCAATCCATCGTGTTCCTTGCTGACATACGGGGAGAAAATTATGCCTCAACGCGATCATGCAGACCTAAGAATCATCGACACGAACCCGAACATGCGCGTGGTGAGAATCACGCACCTTGAACACGACAATCGCCGATTGCGTGAAGTCATGCGGCTCATCGTGAAGGTCGCCGAGGGAAGCACTACAGCGAACAGCCTGCCGAACATCGCACGCATCGCACGCGCGGCACTCATCGAAGGGATCCCTCATAACCCGGTACTGCTCGATCCGAGCCGCCTACATGGAGCCGAAAAAGGAAACAGACAATCACTGTCCGCTGCCTCGATGGCATGACGGTCCTGCAACGTGCGATCGCACAGGCGAACGAGAATGAGCGGCTTGTCAGTGCGATCGAGGAGCAAGGTTCATTGCAACCGTGGCAGCAGGATCGCATCGTAGAGCCTGACCCCGGCGCGTTCGGCTTGTGGCTGCTCTACCGGCACGGCAAGGGCATCGACCTTGGTGCCGTGTCGTGTGCTCAAGCAATGATGTCGTTCAACCTGCAAGTTGTGCACGCATCGCCATGAGCGATTGATTCAACAGACGCATATCATTTGCCTTAAAACAATCATATGCGTCTATCAGCAAGCTTGACAAAACTTGACGGGCCAATCCCTCGTATCTGTTTGCACGATCAGTTAGTTTGTTTCCTCTAATGACTACATCAACGGACAAACAAATGACAGCATCTGGCAAAAGGACCTATCTGATTGCCTCGATCGGCTCACGTACCGAACGCGGCGGGTTCGTGTCCACAGCTTCGGGCGCAGGCAAGATACTTGGATTGCGCGTCGCCTTGGTCGGAGACATCGTCAGCTACTCGGATGGCAGCGAGGCCGTCATCACGGACGGCGCAGGGTATGCGCTGACAAATGGGGTCGTGCCTTACGCGCTGGTCGGTAGCAGCCTGAGCAACGGTGATCGCATCGCCAAGTCGCTTCTGGAGGAACACGGTATCCACGTCGAAGAAGGGGAAGTCATTGAAGGCCTGTTCGATCCATCTTATGTCGTGCCGCCTCAGCCGCCGCGCTTCAGACTCGCGATGCGTGGTTCGACGACGGCGCGCGGCGGCGCCCTTCGTGAAACGTCGGGTTGGTGGGACACAGAGGACTTGGGGCACGCCGGCGAAATCGGCAACGTCATTTATTACCCGGATGGTTCGACCGCCCGAATCATCACCGGCCTCGCACTCAAGATCGGTTCAACGTTCAAGCCGATGGCCTATGTTGGCAGCCTCCTCGACAACGGGGATGTCATCACGGACAGCCCTGAGCGCATAGGTATCGCGTGCTCGGGGACGTTTGAAATTGTGGCAGAAGAGACGACTGCCTGACCGAAGGAACACGATCGGATGTTCAAGCGCGCATTGTTAGCCGAGGGTGACCGCGCAGGCAGCGCCGTCATTACGCAAGGGCTCAAAAACGTCACATGCTCAAATCCGCCGCCGCGCGTTCATATCGCCACGCTTGGCATGAGCACCTACTGTTCGGCATGTAAGCAAACCGGCTACATCGCGCCGCGCGGGCGGCGGCACCCCGGAACCGGGCCTAACGGGAGGCAGTGGGCGCTTAGCGGAGACGTGAATATCTGCGGGTGCAGTCCGCCTCCGGTGTTCTATGCCGAGCGCCGTATGTGGCAGAGCTTCACGTCTGATGCCGGCACACATGTCGAACGGCGTAGTGGCCCGAGCAGGTCGTCGGCGGGCAAGGACCTGTCCTATGACGAGCTAATCGTTCTGCGCGACGAGGGAGGAAACCCCGTCGCGGGGCTTCGCTACAAGCTCACTGTGGACGATGGGCGAGTCTTCGAAGGCGTCACGGATTCGCAGGGTGCGACGCAACGTGTGTATGCGGATAGCCGGATAGGTATTGTTGTCGAGCTTATGGTGTAGTGCGATGGGACAGTTCTTTTCAGCAGTGGAAGGTGATCGACTCACCGGGAGCACGGACAGTTACGTAATGGCCGGGAGCAGCACCAACCTTATCAAAGACGACAAGGGACGCCTTCGTCGCATGTCGATGATTGGCGATAACGCCTATTGCGGGGTATGCAAAACGGTTGGACGCATCATCTGCGGAGCGCCTTGTGACCTCGGCGCTCGCTTGTACGAGGGCGGTCAGTTTCAGGCGGTCGGCGGCGACCGTGTGGTATGCAACTGCGACACCAAACCGGCGATCATCGCCGCCTATGGGACGGATTGGATCGTCTTCGATACACCCAACTCGCCGCGAACCTCATCGGTCGCACAAAATCTTGCGTCAGCCTCAGCGCCATCGCCCGCGCAAAGCTACGACGAACTGATTGTCTTGCAGGATGAGAGAGGCAACCCGATTGCGGGTCTGCGATACCGCATCACGACTGAGGCGGGCGACATCTACGAAGGCGTCTCGAACGCCAAGGGTGAAACCACGCGCGTCTCTTCGAACAAACCGATTTACATGGACATTGAACTGGTAGTCTAAAGATGGCTGATTCCTACGTTGATTACATTAAAAACCGTCGCACGACTACGAACCCTAACCCAGATAGTAGACATCACGTAACCGTCGATATTCGCTATATCCGATTGCCTGAGGACACCCACGGTTGGGTGGATGTGCGTCTGGAATCTACAGGTAAGAGAAAAAGCCTTTGCGAATACACAAAGGTCGCACTGGTTAAAGATGAAGGTGACCGGACATACTTCCAAGTACTGGACGGGGGTATCGCAAAGGGTGAGGTTGTATCGATGAACAGCAAGGCAGCGAAAGAATACCTGCAAAAAACACCCAGCACGCAATCGACCGAAACTCTTAGAGTACGGTATGGCCGCATGAGCGAGGAGAACTCGCCTATTAAGGGGCGTCGTCTTCAGCAGTGGGCCGCACTGACGGTTGGTGATCAGGACATCACTGTAACGCTTAACAGCGCCTGGGATAGCACCTTCACCCCCATCCCACAGGGCACTTATCGAATCATGGCGCCTGACTACTCTCACGCCAAAACATCTACTGAAGGCTATCGCAACACATATCCCGGAAAGATAAAGGCGAATGATGTTTGGTTTCCTATAGAGTTACAGAGCGGAGCGGGTAACTCGTCGCGATACGTTCATATCGGGCACTTGTCGGATGGCTGCGTGACGGTTTATGACATCCATCGGTGGAACACGGTCTATAACTTCCTGATTTCGCATCGGCTCCCTAATACCGATGGAAAGTATGTAGCTCTATTAGAGGTGACTAAGTGAAACGACTGGCAATTCTCAGCCTGTCTTGTCTGTTGTCGATAGCCTCAGCGGACAGCGCAGCAGACGTTCGGACAATGCCTAGTGCTGCATCGGCCGTTACCGCAGAGCCGCCGCTTGCATGCGGCGATTACCTTAAAGAGATTGGTCATGCGCGTCCCGATGTGACGTTCATCGGCTGCAAGTCTGTCGTTTCGGACGAACCTAAAGTGCCGGGCTTCGAGGCGACTTACCGTGTCCAAGGGAAGGACATCGAGAAGGTCGATGCGTGGCTGGCCACTTGGGCAGAGTGGGAGAACCTTCGGTTCTCGTGCTGCCAGTGGGACGCGCCACGGGGCTACTACAAAGACAAGCGCGGATCGCACTTCGAGGTCAACATGTTCGCGGAAGCATACATCGACGGTCATATGGTGAATCAGAAGAAAGACTTCGCGAAGATACCCTATGCAACTTTGACCGTCTCGCATTATCTTGATATACCCTGACGCAGTGACCGACAGCAAGCCGAAGCAACAGTTGATCGTGACTTTAGAAGGTTACTAAGCGCCATGATCGAAACTCGTCCTGATTGTGAAAAACTCCGTCGCCGTCGAGGTGGAATGGAGTTCAGGTGACTGATGGGTGATAGGGGGAAAACTCAAAAAATCGTGGAGGCGTCACGGCGCTAGTGATGCATCCATCGCGCTGAACAGCGCGGGCCGACAAGCGTAGCGACACCGTTCATGACGATTCCTCGCTCTGTCGCGGAAAAGAAGGATAGGCCGCCCCATGCAGACAACGCGCCGGCGGCCCATCTCCATTCACCCACTCACAACACCTCCCCCAACTCCGGCACGACCTCGAACAAGTCCCCGACGAGCCCATAATCCGCGACCCCGAAAATCGGCGCATCGGCATCCTTGTTGATCGCGACGATCACCTTCGAATCCTTCATCCCCGCGAGATGCTGAATGGCGCCCGAGATGCCCACTGCGACATACAACTCCGGCGCGACGATCTTGCCCGTTTGCCCGACTTGCAAATCGTTCGCCGCATAGCCCGAATCGACCGCCGCGCGTGATGCGCCGACTGCCGCGCCCAGTTTCTCCGCGAGCGGATCGAGCAATGCGAAATTCTCCGCGCTGCCGAGCCCGCGTCCGCCCGACACGACGACGCGCGCCGCAGTCAACTCCGGCCGATCGCTCTTCGCAATCTCGCGGCGCACGAAGCTCGACAGCCCCGTATCGGCAGCCGCTTGAACATCGGTGATCGACGCATTGCCGCCCGTCGATGGCGCCGCATCGAACGCCGTCGTGCGGATGGTCGCGACTATCACCGCATCGCCCGATTGCACCGTGGCGATCGCGTTGCCCGCGTAGATCGGGCGTTGAAACGTGTCGGCGGAATCGATCGCGATCACGTCCGAAATCTGCGATGCATTCAGCTTCGCCGCCACGCGCGGCGCAATGTTCTTGCCCGCGGCCGTCGCCGGGAAAAAGACGTGCGTGTAATCCTTCGCCAGCGCGACGACCTGCGCCGCGACGTTTTCAGCGAGCCCATCGGCGAGATGCGGCGCATCGGCGAGCAGGACTTGCTCGACGCCCGCGATCTGCGCGGCGGCTTCTGCGACGGCACGCGCACCGCTTCCCGCGATGAGCACATGCACGCCGTTCGCAAGCTGGCTGGCCGCCGCGATCGTATGCAGCGTCGCGTTTTTCAACCATGCATTGTCGTGTTCGGCAATGATGAGTGTCGTCATTCAGATCACCTTCGCTTCGGTTTTGAGTTTCTCGACCAGCGCCGCGACATTCGGCACCATGACGCCCGCCTTGCGCACCGGCGGCTCGACGACCTTAAGCGTCTTCAGGCGCGGCGCGGGATCGACGTTCAGATCGGCGGGCCTGACCGTCTCGATCGGCTTCTTCTTCGCCTTCATGATGTTCGGCAGCGTCACGTAGCGCGGCTCGTTCAGGCGCAGATCGGTCGTGACGATCGCGGGCAGCTTCAGCGTTATCACTTCGAGACCGCCATCGACTTCGCGCATGACGGTCGCTTTGTCATCGCCGATTTCGATGTGGCTCGCGAAGGTCGCCTGCGGCCAGTCGAGCAGGGCGGCGAGCATCTGGCCGGTCTGGCCGGCATCGTCGTCGATGGCCTGCTTGCCGAGAATCACGAGTTGCGGTTGCTCTTTATCGATGACCGCCTTCAGCAGCTTGGCCACGGCGAGCGGTTGAAGCTCGGCATCGGTTTCGACGAGCACGCCGCGATCCGCGCCGATCGCAAGCGCCGTGCGCAGCGTTTCCTGGCTCTGCGCGAGCCCGCACGATACCGCGATCACTTCGCTCGCCGTGCCGGCTTCCTTGAGGCGCACGGCGGCTTCGGTGGCGATTTCGTCGAACGGGTTCATCGACATCTTCACGTTGCCGATATCCACGCCGCTCTGGTCCGACTTCACGCGCACCTTGACGTTGTAGTCAACGACGCGTTTCACTGCGGTCATTATCTTCATCTGTCGATTCCTGAAGTTTCGTTGAGTCCGTCACGCGCGTTCGATCGTGACGAGAAAAGGCGTGCCGCGTGTGCCCTCGAGGCGCATCGGCTTGATCACGTTTTCGATGACGGCGACGTCGCCTGTGCCGATCGCGATGTCATTGCAAAGGCAGGCGCCGTCGAGCGCCACGACGATCGCCGCGCATCCCGGTCCGACCGTCACCGGATGCACGATCGCCTGCACGCGCGCCCGACAGACGCCGACGCACGTCATCACGTTCAGCACGGTCACGCGTGCGCCGATGAGCGTCGCGCTCCAGTTCGCATCGCCGTCGTATTCGACGGCTTCGAAGGGCCGGAGCATGACGACATCGTCACCATCCCGAAGCACGACGCCGTCGCCACGTAGCACGAGCGAGATTCGCGCGATGCCGTCGAAACGCGAATACGGCCCGTCGCGCTCGACTTCGGCGATGCTCACGCGCCAGTCATCGCCGTTCGACGCAATGGCGCGCGTGATGCCGCCGCCGTTGCGCCAGCGCTCCGGCGCAATCGATTCGATACGCCGCACGTTCATGTCACGAAACTGCGCCCAGCCCATACTTGCCGGTCAACAATTCGCCCGTCGCGAAGCGTTCGATGGAATACGGCTTGAGCGACACGTCCGTCGACAGGCCGAGCGCTTCCTGCGCGAGCACGCGGCCGACCGTCGGCGAAAGCTTGAAACCGTGGCCCGAGAAGCCGTAGCCGACGACGAGTCCTTCGATGCCCGGCAAGCGCCCGAGCACGGGGTTCCAGTCGGGCGTGACGTCGTACACGCCGGTCCACGACGACGCGATGCCCGCTGTTTCGTACTCCGGAAAACGTTCCGCGACCTGTGCACCGACTTCGACGACATAGTCCATCGGGATATCGCCCTGTTCGGTTTCGGCCGTGCTCAGCTTCTCGCCGACGACGCCTTCGCTCACCAGCATCTGATTGCCGCCGTAGCTGCGGTAATACAGCATGCCGGGCGACGCGAGATCCTTGAAGACGGGCATCGAGAACGTGTATTTCGCGGCATCGCATTCGAGCGCGAGGACCGCGTGACGCTCCGGCATGATCGGCAGCTCGCGGCCGGTCCAGCCGGCGAGTTCCGGCGTCCAGATGTTTTGCGTGCTGATGACCGTCGAGGTCTTGAAGTCGCCGATGCTCGTCGATACGCCGACGACCTTGCCGTTCTCGATCAGCACCTTGTTCACCGATGCATTCTCTTTGATCGTCACGCCGCCGCGACGCGCCGCGCGCGCGAAGCTGGTCGCGACGAGATAGGCATCGGCGAAACCGGCTTCGGGCTCGTAGCCGATGAGCGCGGCATCGTCGAAGTGCGCGATCGGAAGCAGTTCCTTCGCCTGCTGGCGGTTCAGGAATTCGAGCGGAATGCCTTGCTCTTTCTGCTGATTCAGCGAGGCGCGCAGCGGCTCGATCTTGTCGCCTTCGTTCGCGACGATCATGTAGCCGCACTTCACGAGACCGCAGGACGCTTCGTCATCGCCGAGATAGGCGGCGAAATCATTGAAGACGTCCCAGGATTTGCGCGCGAGTTGCACGTTCTCCTTCACGGAGTAGTGCGTGCGCAAGATGCCCGACGACTGCGACGTCGTACCGGCTCCGATCGTTCCGCGGTCGAGCACGAGCACGTTCTTTGCGCCGAGCTTTGCGAGCTGGAACGCCACCGAACTGCCGATGACTCCCGCACCAATCACAACAACGTCATATGAATTCACGGTCTGCTTCCTTCGATTCCTTCGTTTGGCAACGCATGAGCGAAGTGTGAGTCGACAAAAGCGCGGGGCCGGAAATATAAGCAGAATCGATTTTTAGCAAAAGCACAGGGTTCACTATCGCGGCGCACCGCCCGTGCGAACGGGCTTTGCGGCGAGATCGACGCCGCAAAGCGCAAGCGCGCGTTGAAGTCAGCATAAGAAGCGGTTATGTCGCGGGGGAGATGCGCGCACGGCCGTTACGATGCGCGCATCAAGGTTCCGAACACTCACTACGCGATATGAATACCGAGTCTCTCGTCGAGCAATACGGTCCGCGCGACTGCATGGAATACGACGTCGTCATCGTCGGCGGCGGTCCGGCAGGGCTTTCCGCCGCAATCCGCCTGAAGCAACTCGCACAAGAGCGCGGCGAAGACGTCTCCGTCTGCGTGCTCGAAAAAGGCTCCGAAGTCGGCGCGCACACGATGTCCGGCGCCGTCATGGACCCGCGCGCGCTCGACGAGTTGATGCCCGACTGGAAAGCCCAGGGCGCACCGCTCGATGTCGAAGTGAGCGAAGACCGCTTCCTGTTTCTGACGAAGGACCGCGCGCGGCAAGTGCCGAACCGGCTGCTGCCCGATGGCTTCAAAAATCACGGCAACTATGTGGTGAGGCTCGGCAACGTCGCGCGCTGGATGGCGCAGAAAGCCGAAGAGTTGGGCGTCGAAATCTTCGCGGGTTTTGCGGCGGCGGAAGTGCTGGTTGGCGAGCGCGGCGAAGTGCGCGGCGTCGCGACGGGCAATATGGGCATCGGAAAAGACGGCGTACCGACCGCGAATTTTCAGCTCGGCATGGCACTTCACGCGAAGTACACGCTGTTCGCGGAAGGCGCGCGCGGTCATCTCGGGCGTCAGTTGATGGAGCGCTTCAATCTGCGCGATGGCGTCGATCCGCAGGTGTACGGGCTCGGCGTCAAGGAGGTGTGGGAGATCGATCCGAAGCTGCATCAGCCGGGCCTCGTCATTCACACAGCAGGCTGGCCCCTCGACAACGATACCTACGGCGGCTCGTTTCTCTATCACCTCGATGACAATCAGGTCGTCGTCGGCTTCGTGGTCGGGCTCGGCTATCGGAATCCGTATCTGTCGCCGTTCGAGGAATTCCAGCGCTACAAGACGCATCCGGCGATCCGCAAGTTTCTCGAAGGCGGCAAGCGCGTGTCGTACGGCGCGCGCGCCATCGCGGCGGGCGGGCTCATGTCCTTGCCGAAGTTCGTGTTTCCCGGCGGCGCGATGATCGGCTGCGAGGCGGGTTTCCTGAATGCGTCGCGCATCAAGGGCAGTCATGCGGCGATCGCGACCGGCAAAATGGCAGCCGAAGCCGCATACGATGCCATCCGCGAAGGCCGTCGGCATGATGTGCTCGTCGGGTACGCGGACGCATTCGGTCGCTCGTGGCTCAGGGAAGAACTGCATCGCGCGCGCAATTTCAAGCAGTGGATGAGCAAGGGCCTCGTCACCGGATCGTTGATGGTCGGCGTCGAGCAGAAGCTGTTCGGCGGACGCGTGCCGTGGACGCTGCATCACAAGCATGCGGATCATGAAACGTTGAAGCCGGCGTCATTGTGCAGGCCGATCGCGTATCCGAAGCCGGACGGCAAGCTCACGTTCGACCGTCTTTCGTCGGTGTTTCTGTCGAACACGAATCACGAAGAGAATCAGCCCGCGCATCTCACCTTGAAGGATGCGAGCGTTCCCATCGACGTCAATCTGAAGCAATACGCGGGACCGGAAGCGCGCTTTTGTCCCGCTGGCGTCTATGAGTTCCGTGAGAATGGGCTCGTCATCAACGCGCAGAACTGCGTGCATTGCAAGACGTGCGATATCAAGGACCCAACGCAGAACATCGTATGGGTCGCGCCGGAAGGCGGCGGCGGTCCGAACTATCCGGGCATGTGAATGTGACGCTCGAACATGGATCAGGACGATGCATCGGCCATCGTTTCCTGCTCCATGAAGAAGATGGAACGCGGATCGATGGACAGCGCCTCGCCGATATCGACCGCTACCTGCCGCTCGAACGTGTTGCGGAACAGGTCGTACAGATTCGATGGCAGACTGCCCAGCTCGTTCTCGCGATACGCGAGATAGAACGACCGATGCAGCCCGGTCAACGGACGCCCGTAACGCGAAAACGAACTCAACGGAACGACGCGCACGCCCGGCAGATAATGCCTCGATTGCCACAGGCACAGCGGCGTCGTGAGCGCGAAACCGAGGCCGGCCGCGACGAGGCTGAGCAGCGGATCGGTGGCGTCGAATTCGCAAGTGCGTTCGATGTTCTCGGCGTTGGCGTGCAGATAGGCATCGACTTGCTGGCCGTTGAGGGAACGCGCGCTGTAGCGCACGAATTGCAGATGCTTGCTCAGGTCCGCGAGCGATGCGTATTCGTCGATCTCGAAGGCTTTCGGCAAGACCACGAAGTACGGCTCGGAGAACAACCGGAGACGGCGAATCTCGGGCACGCGCGAATAGCCGTTCATCGTCACGGCGACATCGAGTTGCCGCGCTTCGAGTTGCGAATCGAGATTCGGCGTGATGCCTGACCACAGCCGGATCTGATGCGCCGAACTGGCGAGCGCGCGCGTGAGAATCGGGCCGATCATCGCGGCAAAGGAATCGATGCAGCCAAGCCGCACGACCGTACGTTTCGCGCGCGTGACGTTGCGCACGCTTTCGATCATCTGATCGCCGCTGCGCAGCAGTTCCTTCGCGTGTTCGAACAGACGCCGGCCCGCTGCCGTCGGACGCGCCGGGCGCGAGGCGCGGTCGAGCAGCACGGTATCGAGCAGGGTTTCGAGCGCCTTGATCCGCTGCGACACGCCGCCTTGCGAGATGCCGAGGCGATTCGCCGCATCGGACATCGAGCCCGCATCCACCACGCATACCCAACTGACCAGCAGGTCCCAGTCCGGATAGTGCCCTGTCGAGAGTGTCTCCATGCCTTGCCGAGTCCTTTTTTACGGGTTCAATGCGCGTGGATCCTCAGCGTATCAAACTTCAAAATTCCTGCGGCCGCGCATGAGGGTCGAAAAGCACGGCCGCGTACACATCAGGCGCGTCCTTCGATGCGATCGAGCACGCGCGTCAGCGCTTCCTGATACTGCTCGTAATTGCCGCGCTTCGTCAGTTCGTGATGCACCTGTTCGTTGATGCCGCCGGGCGTCATGCAATGGTCGATGAGTTCGGTGAACGGTGCGCCGCTGTTGGTGCCGTGCGCAAGCCCCTGGCTATAACCCGCGAGAAACGCGCGGGCCTTGTCATACGCGAGCCCTTGCTGAACGAGCCATTGCGCCTGACTTTCGAGCACGGCGTAGAAGCTCGCCATCGTGGCGGTCGCGGCGGAGATGCAGTCGAACTGATGCTCGTTCTCGACTTCCACCGCGACGCCGATCTGCGAGAACAGCTCGCTCGCGATCTTGTCCTGCGGATAGAGCGTCGTGGCGCCGAGCGCGTCGGCGGTGGCGGGCAGGGGAATCGCGCGCACGATGTTGTCGACTTCCGGCATGGCGCGGCGCAGCTCGTCCATGTTCATGCCCGCAACGAAGCTGATGACGCGATGCGACGGCTGAAACTTCAGCTCGGCGATCACCTCATGCGCGATCTGCGGAATGATCGCGAGACACACGACATCCGACTGGTCGAGCACCGCCTGATTGCTTTCGCACACGCTGATGCGCTTGTCCTTCGCGGCAAGCTGCGCGGCTTTCTTCGCGCTGCGGTTCGACAGCGCGATATGCTCGAACTGCGCGCCGACCTTCAGCAAGCCGGTAACGATCGCTTCGGTGATGACGCCAGTTCCTACGAAACCTAGTCGCATGGTGACTCTCTGTGTGATTGAATCAGTTGGGCACGACACGACGCGGATTCATCGTGTCGAGCGGATCGAAGAGGCGCTTGATCGACTGCATCAGTTCGATCTCGACGGCATCCTTGTATTTCGCCATTTCCGGTACGTGCAGTGCGCCGATGCCGTGTTCCGCGCTGAACGTGCCGCCCATCGCGGCGGCGATGTCGTAGAGCACATGGCTCAGTTCGAGCTGTGTCTTCTGCTTGTCGTCGACCGCGGCCCAGTAGTCGTGGCTGAACATCGCGATGTAGTGCAGATTGCCGTCGCCCATATGTCCGACGACGACCGGTGTCGCGTCTGGATAATGTTGCTTCAGCGCTTCGCTCGCCTGTCCGATGAAATCGGGGATGCGGTAGGTCGGCACCGCGATGTCGTGCGTCAGGCCCATGCCTTCCCTGACGTTCGATTCAGTTACGCTGTGCCGGATCTTCCACAAATCGGCGCGTTGCTGCTCGTTCGCCGCGACGACGGCATCGCGGACCACGCCTTCCTCGAAGGCATCGCGCAGATAATCGGTGAGGCGCTCCGTCAACGCTTCGCTCGTTCCCGACGATGCCGCGAGCTCGACCAGCACGATCCACTCGGGCGTCGCTTCGAACGGATTGCGCGTCTTCGCGGCATGCTTCAGCGATATCTCGAACTCGCTGCGCGAGATCAGTTCGAGGCCGACGAGTTCGCCGGGAAACTGTCCCTGAAGCGACAGACCCTGACTCACCGCGTCCTTCACGTCGTCGAAGGCGAGCATGGCCGTCGCGCGAGCGGAGGGCTTTGGATACAGCTTCAGGCTCGCCGCCGTGACGATGCCGAGCGTGCCTTCCGCGCCGATGAACAGGTTCTTCAGATCGTAGCCGCTGTTGTTCTTGCGAAGCGTGCGCAGGCCGTTCCAGATGCGTCCGTCCGCGAGCACGACTTCGAGGCCGAGCACGAGATCGCGGGCATTGCCGAAACGCACGACGTTCGTGCCGCCCGCGTTCGTCGAGAGATTTCCGCCGATCTGACACGAGCCTTCCGCACCGAGCGACAGCGGAAAGAGCCGGTCTGCATCGAGCGCCGCGGATTGAATGTCCGCGAGAATGCAGCCCGCTTCGACGGTGATCGAATTGTTCGGCGCATTCACTTCGCGGATGCGGTTCAGCTTCGCGAGATTCACGAGCACGCTGTTGCCGTCGTGGTCCGGCACCGAGCCGCCGCATACGCTCGTATTGCCGCCCTGCGGAAAGACCTTCACGCGATGTTCGTTGCAGTACGCGAGCAACGCGGAAACCTGCTCCGTGCTGCGCGGAAACACGACGCACGCCGCCGTGCCCGAATGACGCTTGCGCCAGTCGATCATGTGCGGCGCGACATCGTGCGGATCGGTCAGCACGCTCGCCTCGCCCGCGATGGCGCGCATCGCGCTGATGATGTCTTCTTTCATGATGGTTCGATTCTTCTTATGTTGGTTAGCTCAGTGCCCATTCTTTGAAGCGAAGCGTGAGCTCGTCGAAGTGATCGGCCCACCAGGCGTCGTTGATGACGAGGTTCGTCTTGCTCGCAGGGTCCGACAGCCACTTCTGCACGGCGGGGTTCATCATCGGCTTGGCGCTCTTGCTGGCGGGCGTGTTGCCGAGATGGTTCATCAACGCGGCCTGACGGTCGGGCCGCATTGCGAACTGCACGAATTTCATCGCGTTCGCCTTGTTCGGCGCATTCTTCAGCACGACCAGATATTCGAGTCCCGTCAGCGTCTGCTTGAACGAGAAGTCGATCGGCTGCTTCGCTTCCTGCGCGGCCTTCACGCGCGTCGCATACGTGTAGCTGTAATCGACCTGTCCCGTCTGCACGAGCGTGACGGTTTGCGGCGTCTGCTCGACCCAGTTCGAGATATACGGCTTGATGCGATCGAGCGATTTGAACGCGCGATTCACATCGAGCGGATAGACCTTCTCGGGCGGCACGCCATCGGCGAGCAGGGCGATTTCGAGCGTTTCGAACGCGCGATTGCGCAGCGTGCGCTGGCCGGGAAACTTCTTGAAATCGAAGTAATCGACGAAGGTCTGCGGATGCTTGCCATCGGGATACTTGTTCGAATCCCAGCAGATCCCGCCCGTGAACGCATAGAACGGCACCATCTCCTTTCCGACGGGCGCGACCAGATCGCTCGCATTGAACAGCGACGGATCGAGCGGCTCCCAGTAGCCGTTTTTAGAACCGGTCGTGGCCATCGAGCCGGGCGCATCGAACACATCCCATTGCACGTTGTTGGTCATGACCTGCGCCTTGACCTTGGCGAGATCGGGCGTATCGACGAGTGTGACGTGCACGCCGAACTCTTTCTCGAAGGGTTTGGCGAGCGCTTCCTCGACGCCCTGATGATAGTTGCCGCCCCAGGTTACGACCGTCAGATTGCCCGCGGCCAGCGCCTTGCGCGACGTGATGAGCATGGGCGCGGAAATCGCCGCGCTCGCTAGCGTGGCGCCCGTGGCCTGTAAAAACTGCCGCCGGTTCAGTCCGTGTGCTTTTTCCGATGACATGGCGATCTCCTTTAATTGGGCGCGTACTCGGCTTCACGCGCGATGAGCGGCGGCACTACACGCGCGAGGCGTTCGCGCAGCGGGCCGGATGCGTCCTGCAATGGCGCGAGCACGGGACCGAAGTCGATTCCCGTGAGACCGAGTGCGGCCTTCAGCGGCGCGGGATTCGGCTCGGCAAAGAGTGCGTCGATGAGCGGGCGGAACGTGGCGTGCAACGCGACGGCTTCCTTCAGTTGACCGGCCATCGCGAGATCGAGCACGCGCTTCCATTGGCGCGGAATCAGGTTCGAACTGGAGATGATGCCGCCCACTGCGCCCATCGCGACATGCAGCGGCAGCACGTCTTCCTCGCCGCTCAAAATCGCCAGCTTGTCCTTCGCGAGTTCGGCGACGCGCATCTGCTGCGCGAGGTCCGGGTTGCATGCCTTGATGCCGACGACGCGCGTCATGTCGGCGAGCTTGTCGACGGTTTCGAAATGCAACGACACGCCCGTGCGATACGGAATCTCGTACAGGATGATGTCGGCATCGACGGAATCGGAAATACGCTTGTAGTAATCGAGGATGCCTTGCTGCGTCGGGCGATAGTAATAGGGCGTCACCACCATGATCGCCTTCGCGCCGGCTTCGACGTAAGCCTTGCCGTTTTCGATCGCATTGTTGATGCCGGCCTCGATGATGCCGGGAATCACCGGACAACGGCCGCCTGCCGCTTCGAACGATGCCTCGACCACTTTCAGGCGCTCGGAGAACGTGAGCGAAATGTATTCGCCCGTGCCGCCGACCGGCACGATGGCATCGGCATCCGCTTCGATCAGATTGCCGATCTGCTTCGTGAGAGCGGGTGCGTTGAACTTGCCATAGCGGTCCAGCGGCGTGGCAAGCGATGTCAGGATGCCCGCGTACTTGTGAATCGTGCTCATGGTTCCTCGATGGGTTCGGTTCGGAGTTGGACCGCGTTGGCGTCCGCCTTCCTGAACATTAGAGAAACAAAAATCGCGGGCGCTTTAGCATCACGCGCGCTAAAGAAGTCCATTAGCGGGTCTTTATCTGACGCCCGGAAATACGGGTTTTCCATAGGCCTGGCAAGCGCTCGCGCAGGCTGCGCGCGATATGACGGCGCCGCCTTCGTGCCCCGATCCTTTAGCGGCGCTTATCCAAAAAGTTAGCGGGAAAGCGAGTTTGACAAGCGGGATTTTTGACTTGCCTACGCTGCGCTCCAGGTCGGGTCATCAGCACTCGAACATCGTGGAGCGCCGCATCGCGGCCAAATCGTCACTTCTCGCACAGGTTCGTTCATATGAAAACCAGAATGGTCGTTGTTGCAGCACTTGCGAGTATCTCGGGGCTCGCGCATGCGCAAAGCTCGGTCACGTTGTACGGTCTCATCGATATCGGCGTGCTCTACGCCAACAACACCGGCGGACACAGCGTCTGGCAGATGTCCAGCGGCAACATCAACGGCAGTCGGTGGGGCCTGCGCGGAACCGAGGATCTGGGTGGCGGCCTGGGCGCGCTCTTCGTGATCGAAAGCGGCTACAGCCTCAATACCGGTCGACTGGGGCAGGGCGGCGATCTCTTCGGACGACAGGCGTATGTCGGTTTCACGTCGCAGAGCGTGGGATCGTTCACGCTCGGGCGCCACTATGATTCGCTCACGGACTACCCTGGACCGTTCGAAGCGGCCAACCAGTGGTCGCCATACTTCGGCGCACATCCGGGCGATCTCGACAACGTCAACGGCACGAATCGCATCAACAATTCCATCAAGTTCAAGAGCATCTCCTTCGGCGGCCTGACGTTCGGCGGCCTGTATAGCCTGGGCGGCGTCGCGGGTCAGACGGGCAGGAATCAGATCTGGTCGGCGGGCGCTGCGTACAACCGCGGACCGTTTGCGTTCGGGGTCGGCTATCTCAACGTCAGGAATCCGAATTTCTCGCTGTACGGCAACAACGCATCGTCGAGCACAACCGCGATCAACGTGACGAATCGCATCTTCTCGGGCTATGCGTCGGCGAATACGCAGGAGGTCATCGCCGCGGGCGGTTCCTACACGTTCGGCGGGGCGACCGTCGGGGCGATGTACACCAACACGGCGTTCAGGAACGTCGGTTCGCAGGCAGGCGTGGCGACGCCGGCTGCGAACGTGGGCGGCACGGCGCGATTCCATAACGCCGAACTCAACTTCAAGTATCAGTTCACGCCGTCGTGGCTCGTCGGCGCGGCGTATGACTATACGAAGGGCTACGGCATCAACGACGTGAAGTACCAGCAGGGTGTGCTCGGCACCGTCTATCTGCTCTCGAAGCGCACGGACGTCTATGCGGATGTGATCTATCAGCACGCTTCGGGCACCGATTCCACCGGCGCGAGCGCGGTCGCGAATCTCAACGGCCTGACGCCATCGACGACGCCGAACCAGGTTCTCGGCATCGTCGGGATGCGGCATCGCTTCTGATTCTTCCAGCACCTGATCAGCGTGGCTGAAGTTGAGCAATAGCGACGTACTGACTACGCGCGCGCCTGCTTTTGGCCGCGACATGATCGTTCACATATCGAAGGACAGGAGAGTGCAATGCGAAGTATGAAGCGGATCGGAATGAGCCTGCTCGCAGGCTTGATGATGTGCGGCGTGGCGCATGCGGACAGCGCGCCGGGCCAGTTGCGCATCGGAACATCGCTCACGCAGATGCCGTGGGGCTTCTTCGATCAGGCGCGCAAACCCACGGGCGTCGACGTCACGCTGTGCGGCGCGCTGGCGAAGCAGATGGGCTCGTCGCCCGAGTTCGTGAATCTCGACTTCAAGGGATTGATTCCCGCTTTGCAGGCGGATCGCTTCGACATCGTGTGCGCGGCGATGTATGTCACGCCCGAACGTCAGGGCGTGATCGACATGGTTCCGTATATCGAGGCATCGCAGACGGTGATCGTCAAGAATGCATCGGCGGTCAAAGGACTGGACGGCCTGTGCGGACATTCCGCCAGCGTGCTGCAAGGCTCGGGCTCGATGAAAGTGCTTCAGGCGCAAAGCCAGCAATGCGAGTCGGCGAAGAAGCCGCCGATCACGATACAGGCCTTCGACACGCAGCCGATCGCGTTGCGCGCGCTCGAAAACGACAGCGTGGACGGGTTCATCGCGACGGACTCGCTGATCTCCTACTTCATGCAGCACAACAACGGCTACCGAAAGATTGCGACCGGCATCAGCCCGATGATGCTCGGCATCGGCGTGCCGAAGAATCGTGAGGACCTCGCGCTGAAAGTGCGCAATGGCCTGAAGGAAATGAAATCGAACGGCACGTACGACGCGATCCTCAAACAGTGGGGCATCGAGAGCGCCGCCATCAAGAGCTTTTGACAAGGAGAGGTTGATGAAGCAGGAACTGAAAGGCATTCTGAGCGCCATTCTCACGCCGTTTTCCAGCGACAGGAATTCGATCGACGAAAGCGCCTACAAGCGGCTCATCGAGTTCCAGATCGACGCCGGCATTCATGGTGTCGTGCTGAGCGGATCGACGGGCGAACATCCTTCGTTGACGGTCGCGGAGCGCAGACGTCTCTTCGAAATCGGCAGCGAAGTGGGCAAGGGCAGAACGGATGTCATCGCGCATGTCGGGTCGAGCAATGTGCGCGACACGCTCGATCTCACGCGTCATGCGAAGGAGCTCGGCGTCGATCAGATGCTCGTCGTCACGCCTTATTTCGACCGGCTCAAGTTCACCGACGTGCAGCGCTTCCTCGAAAAGGTCGTGACGATCGCGGGCGGTCCGATCATCTATTACGACACGCCGGGCATCACCGGAATCGACATCACCGAAGCGCAGATGGTGGCGCTGCGTCGCGAAGGCCTCGTCTCGCATATCAAGGACAGTCCGCAGAACTTCACGCGCACGATGCGCATGCTGAGCAATCCGGACGCGCCGACCGTGCTCGCCGGTTCCGATCCCGCGTTGCTCGCGGTGCTCGCGCATGGTGCGCCGGGCACGATCATCGGGGCGTCGACGTTCATTCCGGAGCTGTGCGTGCAGCTCTACGACGCGGTATCGATCGATGGCGACATGGTCGCTTCGCTGCAGGTCTGGGACAAGCTCTGGCCGATCATCGACTTCATGCTGCTCAATGGCTATGTGGCGCTCGCCAAGGCCGGCGCCGCGCTGCGCGGACTGCCGCTCGGCGACCCGCGTGAACCGATTGCGGCCTCCCCCGAAGCGTTGCGCGTCGAGCTGAAGAAGCTGCTCGATCGCGCGGACGTCACGGCTATTCCGCGATAAGGACAGGAGAACGGCGATGCATGTATGGGACTGGTCGGTATTCTTTCGGGACCTGGTGGAACCTTCGATTCTCACGGGCTTGTGGACGACGGTCTGGTTCACCATCGTCACGCTGCTGCTGGCGATCGTGCTCGGCACGTTGATCGCGCTCATCGGCGGAATCGACAGCCGCGTGACGCGAGCCTTCTATCAGGGCTATGTCGCGTTCTTTCGCGCGACACCGCTTCTCGTGCAACTGGTCTTTCTCTACAGCGCCGTTCCTCAACTGGGCATCCGGTTTTCGGTGATGGAAGCGGCCATCATCGGGCTGATGCTCTCCGAGAGTCCCTATGTGGCGGAGATCGTGCGGTCGTCACTATCGGCGGTGCCGATCGCGCAATGGGAAGCGGCGCGCGCCGTCGGCATGCGGCCCGCGACCATCATGCGCGCGATCGTTTTTCCGCAGGCGTTTCGCATCGCCATTCCGCCGCTCGGCAATGAGTTCGTGCGGCAGCTGAAGAACACGTCGCTCGTCTCCGTGATCTCGATGACCGAACTCTTCCGCGCCACCGACAGCCTCACGCAATCCGACTTCCGCGTGCTCGAAGCGCTGACCGTAGCGACGATCTACTATCTCGCTGTCACGGCTATCTGGACGCTGCTGCAGAACGGCTTCGAACGACGCAATTCCCGGTGGTTCGCCGAGGCGCGCGGCCGTTCGAGTTCAGTCAAGACCAAACTGGCGGAGCAGCAATGATGCGAAATCACCAGGACAAAGCTCCCTTCCTGCGCGTGCGCGGGCTCGTGAAGCACTATGGCGCTTACGAGGCCTTGAAGTCGGTGTCGCTCGACGTATCGAAAGGCAGCGCCGTCGCACTGATCGGACCGAGCGGGTCGGGCAAGAGCACCTTGCTTCGTTGTGTGAATGCGCTGGAGGAGGTCTCGTCCGGCAGCATCGAAGTCGGCGATTTCGAAGTCGGCGATTTCGAAGTCGGCTACAGGAGCGACGGCGGGCGTCGGCGTCGCCTGGGAGCGAACGCCCTTGCAAAACAGCGCGAGCACGTCGGCATGGTGTTCCAGAGCTTCAACCTGTTCCCGCACATGACAGCACTGGACAACGTGACGTCCGGTCTGCGGCTCGTGCGCGGAGAAAGCGCCGAGCGGGCGCGCAAGACGGGCATGGATCTGCTCGAACGCGTTGGCTTGGGCAGCAAGGCAGGCAGCTTTCCGCGGCAGCTTTCCGGCGGTCAGCAGCAGCGCGTGGCGATTGCAAGAGCCATGGCGATGGACCCGCAGATCATGTTGTTCGATGAGCCGACTTCCGCGCTGGACCCCGAGACCGTGCAGGAAGTGCTGAACGTGATCCGCGACGTGCGCGAATCCGGCATGACGATGCTCATTGCCACGCACGAGATGGCCTTCGCGCGGCAGGTGTCCGACAAGACCGTCTTCATGGAAGCGGGGCAGATCGTCGAGGAAGGCGATTCGAGCGAGGTTCTGTTCACTCCCCGGACCGACCGCTGCAAGCGCTTTCTGGCGGGACTCGGGAACGAGATGGCGTAGTGCGTGCTATGGGAAGACAGGGCGGAGTGTGCAAGAAACGCGTATCGTGTGTCGTATCTCACACCTGCCTCTGCTCAATGACCCATCATCGACTTGTACGGGCGCGCGCAATCACGGTCGCCGCCACCGCCTTCATGCTGACCCTGACCGGATGCGCGTCCTCTTCGTTGGATGCGCGGAATTCATCGCCTGATTCGCAGTCGCAAGCTGCGAGCGCCGCGTCGCTTGATGCGGCGATCGGCGGATCGCAACGCAGCGACAAGGCGCGTGCCCGCGACGTCTATCGCCATCCGAAAGAAACGCTCGAGTTCTTCGGCCTCGTCCCGACGCAGGCGGTGCTGGAGATCGCGCCGGGAGGAGGATGGTACACGGACATTCTCGCGCCCTGGCTGCGCGATGCAGGTCAGCTTTACGAAGCGCAATATCTCAGCACGTCCGCCGATCTCGCCGCCGAGGACAATGCGACGGATACAGCCTATCGGCGCAAGCTCGCGAATGCTCCGGCGCTGTATGGCAAGGTCGTCGTCGGCACATTGCACGCAGGCCAGTTCAGCGGCTTCGACGCGCATGAGCGATTCGACCGCGTGCTGACGTTTCGGAACATCCATAACTGGATCAAGGACGGGCAGCTCGATGCGAACCTGCGCGCGTTCTACGGCGCGTTGAAGCATGGCGGTGAACTCGGCGTCGAAGAGCATCGCGCGCGGCCGGGAACGACCGTGCAGCAGATGATCGATTCCGGATACGTGACTGAAGCGTTCGTCATCGAGCACGCGCAGGCGGCTGGTTTCGTGCTGGTTGCGCGCAGTGAGATCAATGCGAACGCGAAGGATACGACAGACCATCCGCACGGCGTGTGGTCGCTGCCGCCGACGTATCAGGGCGGCGACGTCGACCGTTCACGCTATGCCGCGATCGGAGAATCGGATCGGATGACGCTCAGGTTCGTCAAGCCGTAGCGGGTGTATGCGGATGCCCGCGCTGAACTTGCGCGCGTTCGTGGAGTTTTTTAGCGAGCATCTCTTTCCCGCGTGACGTCGCTGTTTGTGCCTATCGTGCAAAATAGCCGCATTTACGGGGGATGGCTCGTGGGCGTCAACTTCGATCTCAACGATTTGCAGGCGTTTCGAGCGGTGGTGGAACTGGGGAGTTTCCGCAAAGCCGCCGAGGCGGTCAGCATTTCACAACCCGCCTTGAGCCGCCGCATCGAAAAGCTCGAAGAGGCCCTTGGCGTACGGCTTTTCGAGCGAACGACCCGAAGCGTCACGCTCACGACGGTGGGACGCGTTTTCGCTCCGAGCGCCGAACAACTGCTCGATGACCTCGACGTCGCGCTGCTCGGCATACGCGACGTTTCGACGAGTCGTCTGGGCCATGTGACGATCGCATGCGTGCCATCGGTTGCGTATTATTTCCTGCCGAACGTCGTGGCGACCTATCACAGCCGCTATCCGCGAATCCGGGTCAAGTTGCTCGACTCGGGTGCGAATGAAGTGCTCGGCGCGGTGATCAGCGGCGAAGCCGATTTCGGCGTCAGTTTCATGGGCAGCCAGGAATCCGAGGTCGAATTCAAGGTTCTCCTTCAGGAGCGGTTCGTCGCGGCCTGCCGACGCGATCATCCGCTTGCCCGGAAAAAGCGCGTGTCCTGGAGCGAGCTCTATGAGCATGATTACGTCTCCGTGGACAAGACGTCGGGAAACCGGCTGCTGCTCGATCAGGCGCTGACCGCCGTGTCTCCGAAGCAACCGAGCGTGTGCGAGACCCGTCATGTCACGACCATGCTCGGCCTCATCGAAGCGGGGCTGGGTGTTGCCGCCGTGCCCTCGATGGCCATGCCCGCGCACGATCATCCAATCCTCACGAGCGTGCCGCTCGTCGATCCGGTCGTGACCCGACGCGTTGGAATCGTCAGACGCCGCGGGCGTCCGCTCACGCCGGCGGCGCGGCAGTTCTACCAGACGATCCTCGATACGAAGCGCACCGGCATTGCTAGCGCCAAGGCAGCGAAGGCATCGAAATGAAGTGGGCGATGTCGGCCAGGCTGCTTTATGTGCAAGTCTTGCTCGGAATGGCGCTTGGAATGACAGTCGGCCACTTCTGGCCGCAAGCCGGCGCATCGTTCAAACTACTCAGCGATGCGTTCGTTGCCTTGGTCCGCATGATGATCGCCCCGATCGTGTTTTGCACGATCGTCGGCGGCATCACCTCGCTTACGAGCGGCTCGAAGATAGGACGGACCATTCTGAAGGCGCTGGCATTGTTCTACTTTCTCACCATCGCTGCGCTCGTCCTGGGGCTCGCCGCCGCGTTCGTGCTCCGCCCGGGCGCGGGACTGCACATCGACGTGCGGCACCTGGATACCACGTTTCTCGCGCAATACGCGACGCGCGCGCAGCCTCGTGGACTCGTCGAATTCGTGCTGCACACGATTCCTGAAACGCTCGTCGGCGCCTTCGAGAAAGGAGAGGTGCTGCCGGTGCTGCTGCTCGCACTGCTGTTCGGCTTTGCATTGAACGCCAGTCGAAGTGCCGGGCGCCCGGTACAGGAATTGATCACCGGCGTCGCGAACGTGCTGTTCCGCATCCTCGCGATGATCATGCGGCTCGCGCCTCTCGGCGCATTCGGCGCGATGGCCTTCACGGTCGGACGGTTCGGCATCCACTCGATCGGCTCGCTGGGCATGCTGATAGTGACGTTCTATGCGGCGTGCGTGGCGTTCGTCGTACTGGTGCTCGGTCCGCTCGCGCGGCTGCACGGCTTCTCGCTCTGGTGGCTGTTGCGCTATATCCGCGAGGAGCTCGTCATCGTGCTTGCGACGTCGTCGACGGAACCGGTGCTGCCACGCCTGATCGTCAAGCTCGAAGCGCTCGGCTGCGACAAAGGACTCGTCGGACTCGTGCTGCCCGCCGGCTATTCGTTCAACCTCGACGGCACCGCGATCTATCTCACGCTCGCATCGATGTTCATCGCACAGGCCTGCGACGTGCCCTTGTCCGCAGCTCAGATCGCGACCATGCTCGCGGTCATGCTGCTCACATCGAAGGGCGCGGCGGGCGTATCGGGCAGCGGACTGGTCGCGCTCGTCGCGACGCTGTCCGTCATTCCCGACCTGCCGCTTTCAGGCGTCGCGCTCCTGGTCGGCATCGATCGATTCATGTCCGAGGCGCGCGCTTTGACCAGCGTGATCAGCAATGCGTGCGCGGTGATTTTCGTGTCGATGTGGGAGCGTTCATGCGACAGGGCGCGTCTGTCGAGCGCATTGCGCGCCGGGCC
>NZ_FCOM02000197.1 GCF_001544695.2 Caballeronia arvi | reverse complement strand
TTGTAGGGTCAGAGTTCGTCATGGCTTTTTCCTGCTTCGATTGCTCCAGTGTAGCCCCATTACGACCGCGAAAGCCGCAATGGCTTTTCCTTCTCGCCGGCGCGGGACGCCTCGACCATGTCGTTGAACAATCGCGCGTTGAGCAGGTACGTCTGCTTGAGAAGGCTGTACCAGCGGTTCGCTCTCCAGGCTTCGGCGTTGGAGCGTCGGTTACCGCGTTCGAGCTGGACCGCCGGCTCCGATTTCTGCCCCGTGGTATTCGCAATCATTCCAGCGTAGAGCGCCATCTGCTGTTGTCAGTAATGCGCCTATGCCTGCGCCAGCGCGAGCGTGGGGATTCTGGCGGAAGTCGAAAGCGCTTCGCCGATCTACCCCAGACGCGCCGGTGTAGGCCTGCAGTAACCTCTGCCCCGATTTGAAGAAGCCCTGAATCAGCTCGTCCGGCATGTTGAAAGCCGCGGCCATGCTCTCCCGGGAGTGATAATCCAACGTCCCTGCCGGCCCCGTCACGAGAAGGGCAAGGGACTGCTCGCGCAACGGGCGCAGCGTGTCGGCTATTTGCGCTGAAGCATCTGCTGGATCTCCGCCGCGTGTTCATTCGCACGCTTGGTGAGGCCCGCCATTGCCTCGACTTGCGACTTGCGTGCGATTTCGGCCAGATCCTTGATGTCCTCGACCGCCTTCAGACACGCATTGCGCGCCACTTCGGCGTGTTTGCCAGGGTCCGTCGCGCCGACTTGCGCGGCTGCCTGAATGTCCTGCATGGCCTGCGTCAGCATCTCGGTCTGCTTGCGGGCGAATGCCTGCATCGCGTCATACGCGGACTTGTTTGCCTCGACGATCGCCTCGATGTCTCTCTTGCGCGACTCGACCAGCGCGGACATATCGACGCCCGGCACGTTGAACTGCTCGAACACCTTTGTCAGATCGCCAAAGGGATTTGTCTGTTCAGCCATCAGTGTCTCCTAGGTTTTCGTGAGAACTACGTCCTGTGAGCTTACACTCAATGTGGGGCGATATCAGCATCACGAGCGCATCGCCTCAATCGCCACTTTCCGTTGCCAGTACATACGCGTTGCAACGACGACGCCTTCGCCAAAGCGGTTGGTTTGTGGACACGAGGCGTGCACGTTGGCGCCAGTGTGACCGGTGCCTTGAAAGGAGGTACTGCGTCTGGTTGAACCGCTCCCCTGTGTAGGGATGGTGTTGAGGATCGCTAATTCTGCTAGTGGGTGGCTATTTCTGCTAATACCGCCGGGTCGAAGTTGAGCAGTTAGCATTTCTGTATAAATGACGGATGCTGACGGAAGATGTGAAGTACGCCAACGGTTTTCTCGTCGCCAATCCGGCGGGCGGTCCGTGTAGGAGTACACAAAATGCCCGTGGGAAAGGGTTTCGCAGGAGTGACCGAACTCGGGGTCAGGGAGTAGCGAGACGGTCCATCGAAGGGGGTCGGGCGGAATACGAAAAATCGCCTCCGGTCCTGAACAAGATGTATTAGCGCGATTAACGGACAAGATAGGTGCATGAGCAGAATAGCGAGCAAAAGGCGCGCGTCGCGTTGTGAAGACGCAACGAGCCGCAGGCCCGTGGAATTTTCAGAATTTGGTCGAAAAAGCAACGAGATGGTCGATCTTCTCATTAGCGAAGTGATTAGCCAGAAGACCCAGGTCTGGCACGAAGTGAGCCGAGTCGATTTCGATGACGGGGCGCGGGGTTCGTGGACGTAATCAAGGTCACCACCCATGGGAATCATTCTCGATAGTTGCATCTGGGTCGCGCTCGCCGCGAAAACGCTGGAGCGTCAGACGGTGATCGATCTGGCCGGCGAGGGCCCCTGTTCATCTCGGTGATCTCACTCGGTGAACTTGGCTTCGGCGTACAGACGTGTGCGGCTCCGACCGACCGGGCAGGGCGCGCGGCGTACTCCAACAGCTC
>NZ_FCOM02000273.1 GCF_001544695.2 Caballeronia arvi | reverse complement strand
GCGCACTTTTGGCTCGCGCCGAATGCGGACGACGCTCGAACGTTGAAGGTCTTCGTTGACGGATTCAATCGCATTCATGCCATCGCCGAGCGAAAGCTCTTGGCGCGGCCTTCGAAGCAAATTGAGCTATCCGCGGCCAACTTCGCGAAAGGCTGATTGCTTCGTTTCGCGTCCTTCCACTGGTCGCTGATTGTTGGCGGAGCTTCTGAATGGGTCGAAAACGAAAGACGATTAGTTGCATCGCGTCGAAAGGGACCGCTGCCCTCGGTCGGCTGTGACATGCGCGCGTTGATGCACGCGCCGCGACTGCGCACAATGACGGGGCGTCGGAGCTACGTTTTGGCAGTCGGCCAGCGCTTATGATGCCGGGACTGTATGGCTGTCGATGATCCCGCGTGGGCGCGATCACCCGCTCCTGCCACCGCGTAAGCGCCAAGACCGGACGCGGCCGCAGACCCAAAAGGCATCTCACGCGAGCCGAAGCACCGCGTGGCTAATCACCACGCACGCCGTCGCAATGACCGCGAGCCAGCTTAACGCCCGAAGCGACCAGTGCGCCGAAAGATCGCCGACCGCGCTGCGTTTCGAGCTCAACAGAACGAGCAGGACGAGTACCGGCGTGACGGTCATCCCGTTGACGACCGCGCTCCAATAAAGCGCTTTGGCCGGCTCGACGTGACTTGCAGCCAGCGCCGTCGCGATCGCCATGCCGGCCGCCATGATCGCCGCGAGCAACCCGGCGATCCACCGGTCGCGCCGCTCGCCGCGCTCCCAGTGAAATGAACTTGCCACGGCCTCCGCCGCCGAACCTGCCAGCGGCGGCAGCGCAAGCGAGGCCGAGCTGAACAGCGCCAGAGCCAAAACGTGGCGTGCATAGCCATGGGCAAGCGGCTCCAGCACGCCGGCCATCGGTGAGGTCTCGCCCGCAAACGTGCCGGGAAGGAGATGCAGTGTCGCCGCGGCAGCAATCATCACGCAGATCGAGACCGCATT
>NZ_FCOM02000018.1 GCF_001544695.2 Caballeronia arvi | reverse complement strand
GTGTGTAAGTGCAGTAATGCATTGAGCTAACTGATACTAATTGCCCGTAAGGCTTGATCCTATAACCAGTGTGTTTGTACTGGTTGAGTGAGTCGTTGTGCAACGATCACCACCCGAATTCAATACTGCTTCTTCCCAGATTGGTTGCAGCGTCACACGACGAGGCAACAACAAGTCATGCCTGATGACCATAGCGAGTCGGTCCCACCCCTTCCCATCCCGAACAGGACCGTGAAACGACTCCACGCCGATGATAGTGCGGATTCCCGTGTGAAAGTAGGTAATCGTCAGGCTCCTCATGCAGCAAAACAAAAACCCCACCCCGAAAAGGTGGGGTTTTTGCGTTCGGGCGCGCACTTTGCATCACAGAAGCTCATTCCCTCACGATGCCTTCTCCGATTGCGCAGTTTCTGTCGGTAAAATGGCAACGAAAGGTTGTACCCATCATGCCGACCCTTCCCGGAGCGCATATGAGAACGAGCCTGTTGATTGCCGCCGTCAGTGCCGCGTTGCTTGTCGCGGCTTGCGGTAAAAAGAACGATGCAAGCGAGTCCAGCCTGGGCGACGCGATTTCCGCCGACATGAAAACCAACCGCGGCTTGCTGTGCCTGAATCGGAGCGGCCGAGGCCCGTACGCATTTCCGTCGGTCTATGGCAACCGGGACCTCAACGAATACTCGTCCGCGGCCTTGCGCGAACAACTCGCCGCGCTCGAGAAAAGCGGTCTCATCGCCCGTGCGACCACGGCACCGGCGAACGCCAACACCAACGCTAAACAGAACGGCATCGCATACAGCCTGACGGGCGAAGGGCAAAAGTATGCGGTGGAGACGACCAGGACCGCCGGTGATCCCAGCGCCACGAACGATCCGCGAGCATGGATGCTTTGCTACGCGCACGTCAAACTGGGCAAGGTCGTCGCCTGGACGGAGCCCGATCCGACCGCGCATCGCTCGGACGTCACCTATACGTACAAGCTCGAAAACGTGGCTCCGTGGGCCGATGATCGCGACATCAAACGCGCTTTCCCCGAAGTGACCGCGGCCGACCGCGAATCCGGCGAAGCCAAGCTCCACCTCATCCTCGAACAGCGCGAAGACGGCTGGGTCCGAGTCGACTGAAGACCGCTGACTCAGCTTCGAAAGCCAACGCATGCCGACATCCACCTTCGATCCTTCCGCCGGCCCGCCGCGCATGTCCGATGTCGCGCGTCTCGCCGGCGTTTCGAAGATGACAGTATCGCGCGTGCTCGCGGGCCACAGCGTCGCGCTGGCGACGCGTGAGCGCGTGCAGAAGGCGATCGACGAACTCGGCTACGTCGCCGATGCCGCCGCGGGCGCGTTATCGTCCGGACGTTCGGAATTCGTCGCCGTGCTGGTGCCGTCGCTCGCGAGTTCCAACTTCTCCGACACCGTGCGCGGGCTTTCCGCATCGCTGGAGCCGCATGGCCTGCAGCTGCTGATCGGCGACACGGACTACCATCTGGACCGCGAGGAGCGGCTCGTGCGCTCCATGCTGCGTCATCAGCCGCGCTGCATCGCGCTGACCGGATCACGTCATACGGATGCGACGCGCACGCTGCTGCGCCGCTCGGGCGTGCCTGTCGTGGAGATGTGGGATGCGCCTTCCGATCCGATCGACGCCGCCGTCGGCTTCTCGAACGTCAGCGCGGCGCGTGAGATGGTGCGCTATCTCGCGGATCGCGGCTACGAGCGCATCGGTTTCATCGGCGGGGCGAGCGAGCTGGATCGTCGCGGACTGGATCGGCTGAAGGGTTTCCGCGCACAGATGAAAGCACTCGGCCTCGACGACGAACGCATCATTCGTCTCGGCGACTCTCCCATTACGATGAGTCACGGCGGACCGGCGATGGCCGCGCTGCTCGACGCCTGGCCCGACACGCAAGCCGTGATGTGCGTGAGCGACATGTCCGCGTTCGGCGCGATAATGGAATGCCACCGGCGCGGCCTGACGGTGCCGGACGATATCGCCGTTGCGGGCTTCGGCAATTTCGAAGTCGCCGCGTGCTGCACGCCATCGATCACGACGATTTCCGTCGACGCCTACGGCATCGGCCTGCGCACCGGCGCGACCTTGCTTGCCGCGCTGGAGGCGCGGGAACAGGGCATCGTCGGGCCCTCCGGCAAGCGCGTGCGCGTAGCCTATTCGGTGGTGCCGCGCGAAAGCGCCTGAGCCGAAGCAATGCGGCGATTGCGTGTTAATATCGACCGGAATGTTACCGGTAACGGTACCATCAAACACGGAGACACCCCATGCCCCAACAGAATCCGAAGCGCCTGCGCAGCCAGGAATGGTTCGATGATCCCTCGCACGCCGACATGACCGCGCTCTACGTCGAGCGCTTCATGAACTATGGCCTCACGCGTGAGGAATTGCAGTCGGGCCGGCCGATCATCGGCATTGCGCAGACGGGCAGCGATCTCGCGCCGTGCAATCGCCATCACATCGAACTCGCTGCGCGCACGAAAGCCGGCATTCGCGATGCAGGCGGCATCCCGATGGAGTTTCCCGTGCATCCGCTCGCGGAACAGAGCCGCCGGCCGACCGCCGCGCTCGATCGCAATCTCGCGTATCTCGGCCTCGTCGAAATTCTGCATGGCTTTCCGCTTGATGGCGTCGTGCTCACCACCGGTTGCGACAAGACCACGCCCGCGTGTCTGATGGCGGCGGCCACCGTCGACATGCCCGCGATCGTGCTCTCGGGCGGTCCGATGCTCGACGGATGGTACGAAGGCAAGCGCGTCGGCTCCGGCACGGTCATCTGGCATGCGCGCAATCTGCTTGCGGCGGGCCAAATCGACTATGAAGGCTTCATGCGGCTGACGACCGCCTCGTCGCCGTCCATCGGTCACTGCAACACGATGGGCACCGCGCTTTCGATGAACAGTCTCGCCGAAGCGCTCGGCATGTCGCTGCCGACGTGCGCCAGCATTCCGGCCGCGTATCGCGAGCGCGGACAGATGGCGTATGCGACCGGCAAGCGCATCGTCGATATGGTGCGTGACGATGTGAAGCCGTCGCACATCATGACGCGCGATGCGTTCATCAACGCGATCGTGGTGGCGTCCGCGCTCGGCGCATCGACGAACTGTCCGCCGCATCTGATCGCCATTGCGCGGCACATGGGCATCGAATTGAGTCTCGAAGACTGGCAGCGTCATGGCGAGCAAGTGCCGCTCATCGTGAACTGCATGCCCGCGGGTGAGTATCTCGGCGAGAGCTTTCATCGCGCGGGCGGTGTGCCTGCGGTCATCAGGCAACTCGACGCAGCGGGGCTCATCAAGCGCGAGTGCCTGACCGTATCGGGCCGCACGATCGGCGAGATCGCGAGCGACGCGCCCGCGGCCGACCACGAAGTCATCCGCACGGCGGACGATCCCTTGAAACACAGTGCGGGCTTCATGGTGTTGTCGGGCAATTTCTTCGATAGCGCCATCATGAAGATGTCGGTCGTCGGCGAAGCGTTCACGAAGACCTATCTGAGCGAGCCTGGCGCGGAAAACACCTTCGAGGCGCGCGCGATCCTGTTCGATGGTCCCGAGGACTATCACGCACGCATCGACGATCCCGCGCTCGATATCGACGAGCATTGCATTCTCGTGATTCGCGGTTGCGGCACGGTCGGCTATCCGGGCAGCGCGGAAGTCGTGAACATGGCGCCGCCCGCCGAGCTCATCAAGCGCGGCATCGACTCGCTGCCCTGCATGGGCGACGGAAGGCAGAGCGGCACGTCCGCGAGCCCGTCGATTCTGAACATGTCGCCGGAAGCGGCGGTCGGCGGTGGCCTCGCGCTTTTGCGCACGAACGACAGGATTCGCGTCGACCTGAACGCGCGCAGCGTGAATGTGCTGCTCGATGAAGCCGAGCTGGAAAGCCGTCGCGCGCAATCGGCATTTGCCGTGCCGGTGGCGCAGACGCCGTGGCAGGAGTTGTATCGGCAGACGGTGGGGCAACTATCGACAGGCGGCTGCCTCGAACCCGCAACGCTCTATCTGAAGGTGATCGAAGAGCGCGGCAATCCGCGCCATTCACATTGAGCGAGCTGCCATGTCCTACGCCATCTATCCGAGTCTTGCGGACAAGCGTGTCGTCGTGACGGGCGGCGGCAGCGGCATCGGCGCGGCGATCGTCGAGGCATTCGCGAAGCAGGGCGCGCGCGTGTTTTTCATCGATGTCGCCGAAGCCGATTCGCGCCAGCTCGAACAGACGTTGTCGAAAGAAAAGCACGCGCCCCGGTTTCTGCATTGCGATCTCCGCGATGCGGACGCGATCGACAAAGTCTTCGATGACATCGCGAACGATGCCGGTTCCATCGACGTGCTCGTCAACAACGCCGCGAGCGACGACCGTCATCACTGGGACAACGTGAGCGCCGCGTACTGGGACGAGCGCATGGCCGTGAACCTGCGGCATCAGTTCTTCTGCGCGCAGGCCGCGGCGAAGCGCATGCGTACGAGCAAGCGCGGCGCAATCGTGAACATGGGCTCGATTTCATGGCATCTCGCGCTGCCCGATCTGACGCTCTACATGACCGCGAAGGCCGCGATCGAAGGACTCACGCGCGGCCTCGCACGCGAGCTCGGCGAACACGGATTCGCGTGAACACCGTGATTCCCGGCGCCGTACGCACGCCGCGTCAGATGAAGCTCTGGCAGTCGCCGGACAGCGAGGCGAAGCTCATCGCGCAGCAATGCCTGCATGAACGGATCGATCCGGAACACGTCGCGCGCATGGTGCTGTTCCTTGCATCGGACGATGCGGCACGCTGCACCGCGCGCGACTACTACGTCGATGCGGGGTGGTTCGGTACTTGACGCGTCACGAAACGCAAGCGGTCCGGCTCAGATGCGCGCGTCACGCCGGCGCGACAGCTTCGTCGTCGGCTTGAGCGTCGGCATCGTGCCGCTTTCGATGTGATGCTGCACGGCATCCGCCGCTTCGTGGTAACCGCGTTCATCGAGCCAATGCCAGACCGCGGCGAGAAAGAGGCCCAGCCCGGCATGCCCGCAATGCGCGATGACCTCGGCGATGCCTTCGGCTAGCGCCTCGTCGCGGCCTTCGGGTCGCAAGGCGCTCGCGACGTGCGAGGCGGAGCGCGATACCAGCATCGCGTGCATCGTATGCAATTGCGGGTTGAATGTGCGTACTGCGTGTTCTCTTTGACTGCTACCCATGAAGCCCCCGTCTGTCACGCTGGCGTGCTACGTGCTCGAATGCGATGACCGCATCGAAACAAGGAGCGCGCGTCGCGATTGGTTTTTCGACAGCACTTATTCTTTTTCAGCGCCGGGGCGAGGCAATGCAAGAAGTGGGCCGACCAGCGCTCAAATGTCTGACTCGCCTTATGCGGCGCGGCGGCGCCCGTTTGCACCATCGGCGAAAAAATCGCGCAAAGACGCTTTCGCGTGCATTTCGTACAATCAAAGACCCGATGCGGCATGCCTTTGCTCAAAACATGCACCTTTTGTCTTCTTTTTCAGCCGATGCGCTCATGCGACGCTCTCACATCGCGCTATGCGTGCTCGCGTTGCTTGCCGGCTGCTCGTCGGGCACACCCGCGCGAAGCGAAGAAGCCGCGCCCGCGACGCAATTGCAGGAGCCAGAGCCGCCGCGACCGCTGCATCACGCGAAGCACACCACATCGGGCTTCGAAAACAACTACGGCCACCTGCCGCGCGAATCGTTTCTGAAGTGGCGCTGGGAGCGCTTCACGCAAGGCTTGCCGAAGCCGCCCGCGAATGGCTATCGCTTTCCGATGGCGCATCCGGATATCGCATGGCTCAAGGCGAACCGCACCGCCGATACGCTCACGTGGATCGGTCATGCGAGCGCGCTGGTGCAGCTCGACGGCGTGAACATCCTCACCGATCCGGTGTTCTCCGAACGCGCCTCGCCGTTCTCGTTCGTGGGCCCCAAGCGCAAGACGCCGCCCGGCCTCACGATCGATGAGCTGCCGCATGTCGATATCGTCCTGATCTCGCACAATCACTACGACCATCTCGACAAACCGAGCATCGAGGCGCTCAACCGGCAAGCGGGCGGCCCGCCGCGCTTTCTCGTGCCGCTCGGCATCGGGAAGTGGATGAACGATATCGGCGTGACGAACGTCGAAGAGCTCGACTGGAGCGACGAAACCCACGCCGCGGGACTGAACATCTGGTTCGTTCCGAGTCAGCACTGGTCCGCGCGCACGCCGTTCGACCGTGCGGAAACGCTGTGGGGTGGCTGGGTCGTGAAGACGCCGGCGGGCGCGGCGCATCCGTATTCGTTCTGGTTCGCGGGCGACACCGGCTATTCGCCGGATTTCCGCGATATCGGCGCGCGCTTCGGCGGTTTCGATCTCGCGCTGATTCCGATCGGCGCCTACGATCCGCGCTGGTTCATGCACGCGCAGCACGTCGATCCGGAAGAAGCCGTGCGCATCTTCGAAGACGTGCATGCGAAGAAAGCGATCGGCATTCACTGGGGTTCGTTCGAACTGACCGACGAGCCGCTCGACGAGCCGCCGCGCCGTCTCGCCGAGGCCGCGCGCAACGCCGGCCTGCCCGCGGACGCGTTCACCGTGCTGAAATACGGCGAAATGATTCACCTCGACATGCCGAACTCAAGCGCGGCCACAATCGGCCGATAACACGGACTGGCAGCGCGGCTTCTACGCGCCGAAATTCATCCTACAATTGAGACGCCTCACCGTCGGGGCGCGCTCGCGGTTGCGCGCGTTGCGCAATCGACTTTATTCACTGATAGGGCTCATCGCGTGAAGCAACTGTCCATTCGCCATCGCATTCTGGCCAGCTTCGGCGTCATTCTTTCGCTGATGCTCGTCATGGCCGCACTGTCGTACACGCTGCTCGGCGGTATCGACCGCGAAGCGAAGAGCCTCGAAGACGATTCGATGCTCGGCTTCGCGCTGTCGAACGATATGCGCGCCGCGTGGTTCGAGCACTACACGATCACCCAGCGGCTCGTCTTCATCGACAAAGACGCGGAGCAGACGCGCCGCGACACGCAGCGTCTCGCCGAAACGCGCGCGACCCTCGACAAGCTGATGGACACCTACGTGCCCACGATCTTCGAAGAAGACGACCGCCGTCTCTTCAACGATTTCAAGCGCCAGCGCGATCTCTACGCCCCGATTCAGGACCAGACGCTGCGCGAGCTCGCGAGCTCGAAGGACGCCGCCGTCGCGACGTTCAACACGCGCCTCACGCCGGTATGGGAAGCGGGGCAGACCGCGACGCGCGCGCTCGTCGATCACAACGAGACCTTCAACGCGAAGTCGATCGAGAGCATCCGCGGTTCGGTGCAGAAGTCGGAGATCACGCTCATCGTCATCATGCTGGCCGCGATCGCGTCGGCGGCGGTGCTCGGCTTCATGCTGATGAAGGCGCTCACCGTGCCGATGCTGCGCATGGTCGATGTCGTCGACAAGATGCGCACCGGCGACTTCACGCAGCGCCTCGCGCTTGCACGCCGCGACGAATTCGGCACGCTTGAAGCGGGCTTCAACCGCATGACCGACGAACTCACGGGTCTTGTCAGCCAGGCGCAGAAATCGGCGGTGCAGGTGACGACATCGGTGTCGGAGATTGCCGCGACCGCTCGCGAGCAGCAGGCCACCGCCAGCGAAACCGCCGCGACGACGACGGAAATCGGCGCGACATCGCGTGAAATCTTCGCGACCGCGCGCGATCTGGTGCGCACGATGAACGAAGTGTCGGGTGTCGCGGAGCAATCGGCGACGCTCGCGGGCACCGGTCAGGCGGGGCTCACGCGCATGGAAGAAACCATGCGCCTCGTGATGGAAGCGGCGGGCTCGGTGAACGGCAAGCTCGCGATCCTGAACGAGAAGGCGGGCAACATCAATCAGGTCGTCGCAACCATCACGAAAGTCGCGGATCAAACCAATCTGCTCTCGCTGAACGCGGCGATCGAAGCCGAGAAGGCAGGTGAATACGGGCGCGGTTTCGCGGTCGTTGCGACGGAGATTCGCCGTCTCGCGGATCAGACGGCCGTCGCCACGTTCGATATCGAGCAGATGGTGAAGGAGATTCAATCGGCCGTCGCCGCGGGCGTGATGGGCATGGACAAGTTCTCCGAGGAGGTGCGCCGCGGCATGCTCGACGTGCAGCAGGTGGGCGGGCAGTTGTCGCAGATCATCCATCAGGTGCAGACGCTCGCGCCGCGCGTGTCGATGATCAACGAAGGCATGCAGACGCAGGCCACCGGCGCGGATCAGATTTCGCAGGCGCTGTCGCAACTGTCGGAAGCCGCGCAGCAGACGGCCGAATCGCTGCGCCAGTCGACGCAGGCAATCGACGACCTCACGCATGTCGCCAACGGCTTGCGCACGGGCGTGTCGCGCTTCAAGGTGGCTGCTTAAACAGGCGCGCCGCGATGCTCTTCGTCCAGTTCTCGCTCGGCTCCGACCGCTATCTGCTCGACAGCTCGCAGATCGAGCGCATGTTGCCGCTCGCGCCGCTGAAGGCACTGCCGGGTGCGCCCGCATGGGTCGCAGGCGTGCTCGATTACGAAGGCGCGAGCGTGCCCGTGATCGACATCGCGGCGCTTGCGCTCGCGCGTGCCTCGCATGAAAGGCTGTCGACGCGGCTCGCGCTCGTCGCTTATGCGCGGCGTGACGAAGAGGGCGTGACGACGCATCATCGGCTCGGTCTTCTGCTCGAACAGGCGACGCGCACGGTCACGTTCGATGCCGCTTCGTTCAGCGGCGCGGGCATCGACACACCGCACGCGCGCTATCTCGGCCCGCTCACGCGCGACGATTCCGGGCTGCTGCAATGGGTGCGCATCGAGCATCTGTTGCCCGATGACGTGCAGGCGCTGCTCTTCGCCGGGAGCGCGGCATGAGCGCGCTGCCGAGTGCCTTCGCCGACGAGTCGTCCGGCATCGGCCGCTTCATCGAACTGCTGCATCGGACGATCGGGCTCGATGCCGAGTCGATCGGCGCGAATTCGGTGTCGCGCGCGGTGCGCGAACGTTACACCCTGTGGCGCGATCGGGACGGCGGCACGCTCGACGATTACTATCGCGCGGTCACGCAAGACCCGTCGCGCATGCAGGAGCTGATCGAAGCGGTGGTCGTGCCGGAAACATGGTTCTTTCGCGATCCCGAAGCCTTTGCCGCGCTCGCGCGTCTTGCGCGCGTGCGTCTGCACGAACGTCCCGCGAAGCCCGTTCGCGTGCTGAGCGCGCCGTGCTCGACGGGCGAGGAAGCCTATACGATCGCGATGGCGCTGATCGAAGCGGGCATGCCCGCCGATCGCTTCACCATCGATGCGATCGATGTGAGCGAGCGCGCGCTCGCCATCGCACGACGCGCGCATTACGGGCGCAACGCGTTTCGCGGACGCGCGCTCGATTTTCGCGACCGTCATTTCCGCGCAGCCGATGGCGGTTGGCAGCTCGATCCCGCCGTCGCGCAAAGCGTGCGCTTTTCGCAGGCGAATCTGCTGCAACTCGACTCGCACGCATTCGAGCACTTCGATTTCATTCTGTGCCGCAACGTGCTGATCTATTTCGATCGCGATACGCAGTGCGCCGTGCTGCGCGTGCTCGATGGACTGCTCGCGCAAGGCGGCACGCTGTTCGTCGGTCCGGCGGAAACGGGGCTTCTGATGCGCGAGGGCATGAGTTCCGCGAACATTCCGCTCGCGTTCGCGTTCAATCGGCCCGAGCGTGCGAGCGCGAATGTCTTCAATGGCACGTGGCCGGGTGTTCCAGGCATGCCCGCCGTGAAGACGCCAGCGCCGTTCGTCTTGCCCGCGTGGGCGAGCGCGCCGCCTGTCGTTCGCGCGATGCCCGTCGTTGCGAAGCCGCGCGAAGCAGCGCCGGTGCAAATCGAGCCGGTGAAGAGTCTCGCAGAGGCACGCGCATTCGCCGATGCCGGTCGGCTCGATGCCGCCGCGCTCGCCGCGCGCGACTATCTGCGCGCGCATCCGTCGAACGCGGATGCCTACTATCTGCTCGGCGTCATCGCCGATGCGCGCGGCGAGCAGCATGAATCGCGCGGACATTATCGTCGCGCGCTGTATCTCGATCCCGCGCATCGCGAAGCGCTCACGCATCTCGCCGCATGCCTTTCGCTCGACGGCGATGAAAGCGGCGCGCGTCTGTTGCTTGCGCGCGCGGAACGCGTCACAGGGAGCGCGCGATGAACGCCCGCGACATCAAGATCACGATCGATATCGACGATTGCTGGAACCGCATCGGCGTGCGTGGCGATGCGTCGTGCCCGAAGCTCGAACGCTACGTGCATTGCCGCAATTGCCCGGCGCACGATGAAGCCGCGTCGCGCGTGCTCGATCGCGTCGAAGCGCGCACGACGATCGTTACATCGTCGAATATCAGGCGCGACGACAGCGAAGCCGACACGCTCTCCTGCCTCGTGTTTCGCATCGGCGGCGAATGGATTGGACTACCAACTAATGTTTGCGCGCAAGTGGCGCAACTGCGTCCGGTGCATTCGCTGCCGCATCGGCGGCATCGCGCGGTGCTGGGCGTCGCGAACGTACGCGGACGGCTGATCGTGTGCGCGTCGCTGGCGCGGCTTTTCGGTATCGAAGCAAGCGAAAGTGCCTTGAAAAGTGCGTCGATCGATGCCCGCGAACTCGGGCGTCTCATCGTCATGCAGCGCGGCAACGGCGAGCACGAAGGTCCGATCGCCTTTCCCGCCGATGCCGTCGATGGCGTGCATCG
The DNA here is from genome assembly GCF_001544695.2 of Caballeronia arvi. Lineage (GTDB taxonomy): Bacteria > Pseudomonadota > Gammaproteobacteria > Burkholderiales > Burkholderiaceae > Caballeronia > Caballeronia arvi. Next base: position 131,720 of record NZ_FCOM02000018.1, on the reverse strand, counting down.
CTTCACGCGCGCGCAACTTCAGCCGGTGCCCGCGACGCTCGCGCAACGCCTGTCGTCGCACGCGCATGCGGTCGCCGCATTCAAGGACGCGACCGTCGGCCTGCTCGACGCGGATCGTCTCATCGACAGCCTGAACCGGAGTCTCGCATGACGAGCATCGATCCCGGCCGCGCATCGCTGCTCGAGCTCTTTCAGGAAGAGGCGCGTGGCCAGGCGCAGATTCTTTCCGATGGCCTCATCGCGCTCGAACGGGCGCCGCGCGATCCCGTCACGCTCGAAGCGTGCATGCGCGCCGCGCATTCGCTGAAGGGCGCGGCGCGGGTGGTCGGCGTGCCGGTCGGTGTGACGCTCGCGCATGTGATGGAGGATTGCTTCGTCGCGGCACAGGACGGGCGCGTCGTGCTCGATGCGGGGCATATCGACATGTTGTTGCGCGGCGTCGATCTGATCGTGCAGATCGGCGAGGCGCGCGACATCGACGCACAAACGGCGCTCGAACGCGAAGTGGATACCTTCGTCGAAGCGCTCAACGCGCGTCTCGAAGGCAAGGAAGTTGTACCCGAAGTAGCGCTCGAAGCGCTCGATCTCTCGCAGGAACTCACGCTGGCGGCACCGGTAGAAGAAGCGCTCGAGCCAGCCGCAGCGCCGTCACGCACAAACGACGCCCGCATGCTGCGCATGCGTGCCGACACGCTCGACCGCCTGCTGAGTCATTCGGGCGAATCGCTGGTCGAATCGCGCTGGCTGAAGCCATTTTCGCAATCGATGCTGCGTGTGAAACGCATCCAGCACGACGCGAGCCGCGCGCTCGACCGTCTGCATGAAACGCTGACCGAAGCGAACGCCACACAACTCGATGCGCGCGCTCACGCCTCGCTCGACGAAGTGCGCCGTCTCACGGCGGAAGCGCATCGACAACTGAGCGAGCGGCTCGCGGAGTTGGAAAACTTCGATCGTCGTTCGACGCATCTCGCGCAGCAGATCTACGACGAAGCGCTCGCATGCCGCATGCGTCCTTTCGTCGATGCGACCGGCGGCTTCGCGCGCATGGTGCGCGATGTCGCGCGTGGGCTCGGCAAGGATATCCGCCTCGTCATCGCGGGCGAGACGACGCAAGTGGACCGCGACATTCTCGATCTGCTCGACGCGCCGCTCGGTCATCTGTTGCGCAACGCGGTCGATCACGGCATCGAGGAGCCGTCGCTGCGCCGCGCGCTGGGCAAGCCCGAAACCGGCACGATCACGCTCGAAGCGCGTCATAGCGCGGGCTCGCTCTTCATCAGCGTGTCCGACGATGGCGCGGGCGTCGATCTCGAAGGTCTGCGCCGCGCGGTCGTGCGCAAGCATCTCGCGAACGAAGAGACCGCCGCACGTCTCACCGAAGCCGAGCTGCTCGAATTCCTCTTCCTGCCGGGCTTCACGATGCGCGATGCCGTCACCGATGTATCGGGCCGCGGCGTCGGCCTCGATGCGGTCCAGGACGTCGTGCGGCAGGTGCGCGGCAGCGTGCGCGTGACGCAGGAAGCGCACGCCGGCACGCGCTTCACCTTGCAACTGCCGCTGACCCTGTCGGTGATCCGCAGCCTGATCGTCGAGGTGGCGGGCGAGCCTTACGGCCTGCCGCTCGCGCATGTCGCGCGCACGCTCGTGCTGCCCGCGAGCGCCATCGATACGCTCGAAGGCCAGCAGCATTTCTCGTTCGATGGCAAGCGCGTCGGCCTCGTCACCGCGCATCAGATCCTGCAGACGGCCGCATTCGAAGCGGCGAGCGATGCGCTCAATGTCGTCGTCATCGGGCAGGGCGCGGCGAGTTACGGCGTCGTCGTGGATCGCTTTCTCGGAGAGCGCATGCTCGTCGTGCAGCCGCTCGACAAGCGGCTCGGCAAGGTGCGCAACATCGCGGCGGGCGCGCTGATGGAGAACGGCGATCCGCTGCTCATCGCCGATCCCGACGACTGGCTGCGTTCCGTCGAAAAGCTCGTCGGCAGCGGCGAGCTCGGGCGCGTGGGCGCGAGCGCGGCGCGTGCGAGCGTCGTGAGCGCGAAGCGCGTGCTCGTCGTCGACGACTCGCTGACCGTGCGCGAACTCGAACGCAAGCTGCTCGCCTCACGCGGCTATGACGTGTCCGTCGCGGTCGATGGCATGGACGGCTGGAACGCGGTGCGCGGCGCGGATTTCGATCTCGTCATCACCGATATCGACATGCCGCGTCTCGATGGCATCGAGCTCGTCACGCTCATCAAGCGCGATGCGCACTTGAGCGCAATGCCTGTGATGATCGTGTCGTACAAGGATCGCGCGGAAGACCGTCAGCGCGGCCTCGATGCGGGCGCGGACTATTACCTCGCGAAAGGCAGCTTTCACGATCAGGCGCTCATCGACGCGGTGCGCGATCTCATCGGCGAGGCAAGATCATGAAGATCGGCATCGTCAACGATGTGCCTTTGGCCGTCGAAGCGCTGAGGCGCGCGCTCGCGGCGCGGCCCGACTTTGAGATCGCTTGGATCGCGCACGACGGCCAGCAGGCCATCGACTACTGCGCGGCGCAGACGCCCGATGTCGTGCTGATGGATCTCGTGATGCCGAACGTCGATGGCGTGCAGGCGTCGCGGACCATCATGGCGCGCTCGCCGTGCGCGATTCTCGTCGTGACCGTCGATGTCGGCGCGAACGCGTGGCGCGTCTATGAGGCGATGGGCGCGGGCGCGCTCGACGCCGTCGATACACCCGCGCTCGCGGGCAGCGATGCGCGTCGCGGCGCGGCGGCGCTGATCGCGAAGATCGATCAGATCGGCGCGCGGCTTGCGTCGTCGGGCGTGTCGATTCCGCCCAAAAGCGCAGCGCGTCTGGTCGCGATCGGCGCATCGGCGGGCGGACCGTCGGCGCTCGCAACCGTGCTCGGCGCGTTGCCGAAGGACTTCGCCGCGGCGACCGTCATCGTGCAGCATGTGGACCGCGCGTTCGCCGAGGGCATGGCGCAGTGGCTCGATGCGCAATCGGCGCTGCCGGTGCGCGTCGCGCGCGAAGGCGACAAGCCCGCGCCCGGCGTCGTGCTGCTCGCCGCGACCAACGATCATCTGCATTTCGCCGATGCCGCGCGCCTCGGCTACACCGCGCATCCCGAGCAATTGCCTTACCGGCCTTCCGTCGACGTGTTCTTTCAGAGCGTGACCGAGCGCTGGATGGGACGCGCGCTGGGCGTGCTGCTGACCGGCATGGGCCGCGACGGCGCGATCGGCCTGAAGGCGATGCGCGCGAAGGGGTATCACACGATCGCGCAGGACGAGGCGACGAGCGCCGTCTACGGCATGCCGAAGGCCGCGGCCGCGCTCGATGCGGCCGTCTCGATACTGCCGTTGCCGCGTATCGCCGATGCGATCGCCAGGGCATTCGACTGACATCATCGAACCATCATCGATCAAGGACACGTTCATGGAATTTCCTCATCCCGACCCGCTGGCCGAGCGCGCGAAACGGGCGGCGGCAGCGGCCGCGGCGAGCATCGAGCGCGCGGGCACGCGTGCGATGGCGGACGAGCGCGCCGTGTCCGAGCTGCTCGCGGCCGCGCTGAACGCGCCGCCCGCCGCCGAGCTGCCGGTGATGGTCCTACTCGTGGACGATCAGGCGATCATCGCGGAGGCTTTGCGTCGCGCGCTCGCGGACGAGCCGAACGTCGATCTGCATTACTGCGCGAATCCTGAAGAGGCGCTGCGCACCGCGCAGGAAACCCGGCCCACGGTGATCCTGCAGGATCTCGTGATGCCCGGCGTCGATGGCCTGACGCTCGTGCGCCAGTATCGCGAGCATCCGGCGACGCGCGATATCCCGATCATCGTGCTCTCGACGAAGGAAGAGCCGCGCATCAAGAGCGCGGCGTTTGCTGCGGGCGCGAACGATTATCTGGTGAAGCTGCCCGATACGATCGAGCTCGTCGCGCGCGTGCGCTATCACTCGCGTTCGTATCAGAACCTGTTGCAGCGCGACGAGGCATATCGCGCGCTGCGTCAGTCGCAGCAGAAGCTGCTCGAAACGAATCTGGAATTGCAGCGGCTGACGCACTCGGACGGGTTGACGGGTTTGTCGAACCGTCGTCGTCTGGATGATTACCTGAATGCGGAATGGCGCCGTGCGGTGCGCGAGCATGCGGCCATCGGCTTCCTGATGATCGATGTCGATAACTTCAAGTCGTACAACGATACCTATGGCCACGTCGCCGGCGATGACGTCCTGAAGCTCATCGCGCATACGATCGAATCGAGTCTCGCCAGTCCCACCGATCTTGCGGCGCGCTTCGGCGGCGAGGAGTTCGCGGTGGTGCTGCTCTCGACGTCGGCGCCGGGGTTGCGCCTGCTCGGCGAGAAGATTCGCATCGCGGTGGAATCGCTCAACGTGCCGCATACCGGCTCGGCGAGCGGGCGCGTGACGATCAGCATCGGCGGCGCGACGCAAACGGCGATGCACGAGGATGCGTCGAAGCAGATCGTCGAGGCGGCGGATCTCGCGCTTTATCGCGCGAAGAGGGATGGGAAGAATCGGGTGATCATTACTTGAAGCGATACAAAAACGCGCGGCCTTCGAAACCGCGCGTTTTGTTTTTACATCAACCAATCCCTCATCGCCTGAACACCCCGAGCAGCAGCGTCGCGAGAAAGATCACGATAAAGATAAAGAACAGAATCTTGGCGATTTCCGCCGCGCCCGTTGCGATTCCGCCGAAGCCGAAGACGGCCGCGATGATCGCGATGATGAAGAAGATGACAGCGTAACGAAGCATGAAGCCCTCCCGTGGGGAACGGTTGATCGATCGATTCGCACGCGGACTGATGCCGCCGCCGCTTCGCTCATCAGGTTTTCACCGCGCGTACATCGTCTCGCTTATGGCCTGTGCGCCGCGCGGCATGTCGCTTAAAGCAACGGCCGTGCCCAACGCATCGGCCGCGCACTGCATGCAAAAACGCCGCAAACCCATCGGGCATTGCGGCGTCGCGGATCGCGCCTCCAGCGGCGCGACGGGCCCGGCTGTCGAGGCTAACGGCCTAGTGTGCGATCGGAGTCGGAATCATCGTCGTCGTCATCGTCGTCGACGTTGCTGAGCGCATCCGGCAGGTTGTTCTCCAATTCATCGCGTTCGATCTGATCAGCCAGGTCGAGGGATTTGCGCGTGGCGGGACCGGATGGGCGATTGGCTCCAGACATGGCGTACTCCTTGGACAGATTTCAAAGCCGCACCGACGATTCGGCGCGAACCAACGGACTAGCAAGGCATGTACGCGCCGGGCTGAAAACGCCGCCTTAAAGGATCGCTTAAGGATCACGCGACCGTTCGGGCGGCAAGGTGGACGAACATCGTTGATGAGAAAGAAACGCAGTCCCAATCTTGCAAGCGGGACGGCAGATTTTGCGTGCCGGCGCGAAAGGTCAGTATGCACCGGTCGGGCGTCGAGGCAAAGAGGGTGCGCGCTTTTCGCCCAAAGCGCGCTTTTACCCCATTCTCATATCACGCAAAGAAATGGGCGACGATCGGGTACAGCGAGAGCACGAGCAGCGCGGCCATCGTGATATTGAAGACGCGCAGCCAGCGCGGGTTCGCGAGAAAGCGCCGCAGCGACATGCCGAACGCCGCCCACATCGTGATGCACGGCAATCCGATCACGACGAGCACCAGCGCCATCAGCGCCGCATTCAGCGAGAGGCTCGCGTGCAGATGAATGGTCGTCGCGGCGGTGAGCACCATCATCCACGCTTTGGGATTGATCCACTGGAACGCGATCGCTTCGTGAAAGCGCATCGGGCGCGCCTGGCCGTCGCGCATCTGCACCGACGACGACGTGCCGATCTTCCACGCCAGATAAAGCAGATACGCGACGCTCGCCGCCTCCAGCGCGGTATACAGCCACGGCAGGCGATCGAAGGCCTGCGCCAGCCCGAGTCCCACCGCGATCATCAGGATCGCCATGCCCACGCTGATGCCGAGCACGTGCGGCACCGTGCGCTTCAGGCCGAAGTTCAGACCCGAGGCCAGCAGCATCGTATTGTTCGGGCCGGGCGTGATCGTCGTCACCAGCGCGAAGAGCGCGGCGGCGGGCAGGGCGTTCAGAAGATCGATGGGCATGGCGCGCTCCGGTACAAAGGGACTCGATGAGCCAAAGTGTACGGGAGCGGTCCGGTACAGTACCGATACAGATTGTGGGAAGGTTTCCGGTACGGTCTCGGGAGAAATCTCCCGACATGTTCCTCAGACGGGGAAAGGATTCCGCTCGGCGAAACCTTGCTGATGCCAGTATGGATATGCCGGCCGCACTGTGCTCGCCTCGTCGAGCTTCTTCACCTGCTCGGGCGTCAGATTCCAGCCGACCGCACCGAGGTTTTGCCGAAGCTGCTCTTCGTTTCGCGCGCCGATCAAGACCGTTGCAACCGTCGGACGCTGCAGCAGCCAGTTGAGCGCGATCTGCGGCACCGTCTTGCCGGTTTCCTCCGCGATGGCATCGAGCGCATCCACGACGCGGTACAGATACTCGTCCGGCACCGGCGGCCCCATGTCGGCGGTTTTATGCAGGCGGCTCGTCTCGGGCAGCGGCGCGCCGCGACGGATCTTGCCCGTGAGACGCCCCCAGCCGAGCGGGCTCCACACGATCGCGCCGACGCCCTGATCGAGTCCGAGCGGCATCAGCTCCCATTCGTAATCGCGGCCGATGAGCGAGTAGTACGTCTGATTTGCGACATGGCGCGGATAACCATAGCGGTCGGCCACGTCGAGCGATTTCTGCAGATGCCAGCCCGAAAAATTCGACACGCCCGTATAGCGGATCTTGCCCGCGCGCACGAGATCGTCGAGCGTGGAAAGCGTCTCTTCGACGGGCGTTTTCGCATCGAAGCCGTGTAGCTGGAACAAGTCGATGTAATCCGTCTGCAGGCGTTCGAGCGCCGCGTTCACGGCCCGGATGAGATGAAAGCGCGATGAGCCGACCGCGTTCGGGTCGTTCTGATCGAAACGGAACGTGGCCTTGGTCGAGACGATGACTTTGTCGCGACGTCCCTTGAGCGCTTCGCCGAGTATCGATTCCGATGTGCCGCGCGAATAGACGTCGGCGGTGTCGAACATCGTGACGCCCGCATCGAGACAAATGTCGACGAGCTTGCGCGCTTCGCTCACGTCGGTCTCGCCCCAAGCCTTGAAGAAGTCGCCCTTGCCGCCGAAGGTGCCGGTGCCGAAACTCAGGACGGGAACCCTGAAGCCCGAAGCGCCGAGATGTCGATATTCCATTGCTTGTCCTCGTGGATGAAGTCGGTCCATCGACGAGACTACCGCAACGGCTCAGCGCATGCAGAGCACACGCTAGCGGTGTTTGGCCGCGCGTTCGCCGAGCGTGTCGTAGATCGGCGGCACGCGCAGCAGCATCGGCACGATCATCGCGGTGAAGCAGGCAGTGAGCATCGGCAGAAGCAAGGAGAAGCTCGCGGTCATCTCCGTGACGAGCACGATGCCCGTGACCGGCGCGCGCACCACCGCGACGAAGAACGCCGCCATGCCGACCACCGCGAACGTGCCCGTGTCGCCGGTGGCGGGCGCCATGCCGGGGAACCAGTCGAGACACACGCGGCCGAACACGAGACCCGTTTGCGCGCCGAGCGCGAGCATCGGCGCGAAGATGCCGCCGGGCGTGCCCGCCGCATACGATAGCGGGCCTACGATGAAGCGCAACGCGAACATCGCCGTCACACCCAGAAGCGTGCCCCTGCCGAGCAGCGCTTGTTCGGTCAGCGCGTCGCCGCCGCCGGCGAGTTGCGGCGCGAACCATGCGAGCAGGCCGATCCCCACGCCGACCACGGCCGCGCGAATCGTTGCATGCCTGACCGAGCTGGGAGGCGCGAGCGCATCGGCGGTATCAAGCGTCCAGACGATCAGGCGGCTATAGAGCGCGCCGAGCAGGCCCAGCAGCGCGCCGAGCAGCAGATGCGCGCCGGTCATCGCGAAGCTGGGAAACGGCTGCGCGGGCAGGTGGAAGTCGGGCAGATCGCCGTGCAGGAGCCGCGCCATCGCGATCGCGCCCGCCGATGCGCCGAGCGCCGCAACCGCTGTGCGCGTATCGAAACGGCGCATGAGTTCTTCGAGCACGAACACAGCGCCCGCGATCGGCGCGTTGAAAGCAGTCGCAAGCCCCGCGCCCGCGCCCGCCGCGAGCAGCACGCGGCAATCGACGACATTGCGTCTGAAGAACGTGCCGAGCCCATGCGCGATCGATGCGCCCATCTGCACCGTCGGGCCTTCGCGGCCGAGCGCGAGCCCCGCGCCGATGGCGAGCACGCCGCCCACGAACTTGATCGGAATGAGGATGAGCGGCGCGGGCGGCAATCTGCCATGCAGCACCGCTTCGACATGCGGAATGCCGCTGCCGCTCGCCATCGGCGCGAAGCGTGCGACGAGCCACGCAGCGAGCGCGGCGGCGCCCGACGCCGCGAGCACCACAAGCACGATGGCCGCATCGTGCCCAGCATGCCCCCACGCGATGAACGCGTTGCGCCAGATATCGGCGCGTTCGAGCGCGAAGCGAAAGAGCACGCCCGTCGTGCCCGTCACGGCGCCGACGACGATCGACGCCGCCGCGAGCGGAACGAGCCCTGCGCGTTCGTCGTTCTCGATGTTCACTTCGGTGACTTCGTTATCGCTCATCGCGCATGTCGCTCCGGAATCGGCGTGTATCGGCATGTGCAACGAAGCGTAGCATCAGGCGGCGGGCATGGTGCTTGCAAAACGAAAGTTATTTGGCCGCGGAGTGCTTCCCAGGCACATGAGCAACGCACACCACGACGAGCCGTTTTTCCAGCCGGGACGCAATTGCGCGAGCGTGCGTCACGCGCGGCGCTTCGGTCTTCTCATCGACGGCGCCGATTATTTCCGCGTGCTGCGTGAAGCGATCACGCGCGCGGAACGCACCGTGTTCATTCTCGGCTGGGATATCGACAGCCGCATGAAGCTTACGCCCGAAGGCGCGGACGATGGCTATCCGGAGGCGCTCGGCGACTTCCTGCACGCGGTCACAGCGAACAGGCGCCGTCTGCGCATCTACATTCTCGCGTGGGACTTCGCGATGCTCTATGCATTCGAGCGCGAATGGCTGCCGGTCTACAAGATGGGCTGGCGCACGAACCGGCGCATCGCGTTCCAGATGGACGGCAAGCATCCGATGGGCGCCTCGCAACATCAGAAGCTCGTCGTGATCGATGATCGCGTTGCGTTCGTCGGCGGTCTCGATCTCACGCGCTCGCGTTGGGACACGAACGCGCATGCGCCCGACGAGCCGCTGCGCCGCGATGCGAACGGCGCGCGCTATCAGCCGTTTCACGACGTCCACACGATGTTCGACGGCGATGCCGCACGCGAAATCGGGCTGCTTGCGCGCGAACGCTGGGCGCGCGCATGCGGCAAGCGGCTCGCGATCCGTGCGCATCGCGCGGAGAATCGCGACGATCCGTGGCCGCCTTCGCGACGCGTCGATCTCGAAGACGTGCAGATCGCGATCTCGCTGACCGAACCCGCCTATCTCGGCCGCGATCCCGTGCAGCAGATCCGCACACAGTATCTCGACGCCATCGCGCGGGCGCGGCGCAGCATCTACATCGAGAATCAATACTTCACGTCGGGTACGGTGGGCGCTGCACTCGCCGATTCGCTCGCGCGCGAGGATGGCCCCGATCTCGCCATCGTCGTGCCGCGCAATCAAAGCGGATGGTTGCAGGAAGTGACGATGGGCGTGCTGCGCGCGCGCCTGCACGAACTGCTGAAGAAGGCGGACACGCACGGACGTTATCGCCTGATGTGCCCGACCGTGCCGAAGCTCGACGACGAGATCGTCAACGTGCACAGCAAGCTGATGATCGTCGACGACGAATTGCTGATCGTCGGCTCGGCCAACCTGAACAATCGTTCGATGGTGCTCGACAGCGAATGCAACGTGTCGATCGATGCGGGCGCCGATGCGCGTATCCGCCGCGCGATGGCGACGATGCGTGACACGCTGCTCGCCGAGCATCTCGGCTGTGCGATCGATGACGTCGTGCGCGAACGTCAGGCGCGCGGCGGCATGAACGCGGCGATTGCCGCGCTCTTGCGCGAGCGCGACGAACATCGCACGTTGGTGCCGCTCGACCCGCAAGTGTCGACGGAACTCGATCAGTTGATTCCGCCCGAAGCGCTCATCGATCCCGAAACGCCGATCGGCGCCGACGAGCTCGTCGATCAGTTCGTGCCCGCGGAAAAGACGCGCCCGCTCATCGGACGCTTCGCGCTGCTCGGCGCGCTCGCGCTGATGATCGTGGTCGTCGCGGGTCTGTGGCACTGGACGCCGCTCGCCGACTATGTGAGCCTGAAGTCGCTCACGAACGCGACGCGGCGCATCGAAGCGCTGCCTTTCGCGCCGCTCTGGATCCTGCTCGCCTATGTGACCGCAGCCGTGAGCGCTGTACCGATCACGCTGCTCATCGCGACGACGGGCGTCGTCTTCGGTGCGCCGTGGAGCGGCGTCTATGCGTTCGTCGGCACGACGATCGCGGCCGCCATCTCGTATTCGCTCGGCAACTGGCTCGGCCGCGATGCCGTGCGCAAGCTCGCGGGCACACGCGTGAACCGGCTGTCCGAGCGCGTGGGCAAGCGCGGCATCGTCGCGGTCGTGGTGTTGCGGCTCTTGCCGGTCGCGCCGTTTGCGATCGTCAACCTCGTTGCGGGGGCATCGCATATCCGCATGCGCGACTTCATGATCGGCACGATGCTCGGCATGGGGCCGGGCATCGTTCTGACGGTCGCGTTCGCGCATCAGCTCGTCGCTTCGCTGCATCGGCCGACGGTCGGCTCGTTCGCGGTGCTGATCGGCATCGGCGCGGCGCTGATCGGTGTATCGCTGTTGTTGCAGCGCTTTCTCGGCCGCGCGGATCGTCACGAGGTGCACGAAGGCGCGCCGAGCGACGCCGACAAGCCACGCGCAACCGATGAAGCGAAACGCGCGAACGCATTGCGTGAAAGCGGCACGATGCCGTGCGAATCGAAGAACGAGCGCCCCGACGAGGTCAACTCATGACGCCGATGCCTGACGCCGTCATCGAACAGGAAGGCATGAGCTACGCGCGTGCGAAGGAGCTGCGCATCGCGACTTACAACTTGCACGGCGCGGTAGGCATCGACGGGAAGTTTGCACCGGAGCGCATCGGCGCAGTGCTCGCCGAAATCGATGCGGACATCTTTGCGTTGCAGGAGGTTCCGCTCGGCGGCAGCGGCTCGCCCGATGTGCTCGACATGCTGCAACGCATGACCAACCTGCATGCCGTGCCGGGCCCGACGCTCGACAGCCCCGAGCGGCGTTACGGCAACGCGGTGCTCACGCGCTATCCGGTGCGCGCGGTGCGCACGCTCGACCTTTCGTTCGGAAGCCGCGAGCCGCGCGGCGCGCTCGATGCCGACATCGATTGCGGCGGCGAAGTGTGGCGCGTGGTCGCGACGCATCTCGGTCTCGCATCGAGCGAAAGGCGCGCGCAAGTGGAGCAAGTGCTGCAAAGCTTCGATACGCCCGCGCTGCCCGTCATCCTGCTCGGCGATCTCAACGAGTGGTTCGTTTATGGTCGAACGTTGCGGCGGCTCGTCACGCACTTTCATCGCGCGAGCGCGTTGCGCACCTTTCCGACGCGCTATCCGCTCTTCGCGCTCGATCGCATCTGGGTGCATCCGGGCGAGCGTCTGATGCGTGTCGACGTGCATCGCACACGGCTTTCGCGCATCGCGTCCGATCACTATCCGTTGATCGCTCATATCGCGCATCGCACGTTTACCTCTTCTGTGCAGGGCTAAAACGCATCGCGTCATCGCCGTCGATGTATCGAAGACGATGATCTGTCAGCGCGACACCACGAAAAACCCCTATAAAAACGATATAAAAGCGCAAAAGACTCGCACGAAGTCGCTTGGTCTATGTAGAATCCGGCGTGATACGAACGCATCGGTGCGGACGTATTCGAACATCACTGACCAAAAACAGGTAGGAGAAACATGTCGACTTCCGCTAAAACCGCTGCCAAGAAAGCCCCGGCCAAGAAGGCCACGGCGAAGACCGCCGCCGCACCGGCGAAGAAAGCAGCAGCACCGAAGGTTGCCGCAAAGAAGGTAGCCGCGAAGAAGACCACGGGCGCTCCCTCGCCGATCAAGGATACGTTCACCAAGGCATCGCTCGCGACGCATCTCTCCGAGCGCGCGGCTGTCGACGTGAAGGCGGTGAAGGCCGTGCTGGTCGCGCTGGAAGACACCATCCTCGGCTCGATCCACAAGAAGGGCGCAGGCGAATTCACGCTGTCGGGCCTTCTGAAGATCACCGCGCAAGCCGTGGCGGCAAAGAAGAAGCGCTTCGGCAAGGACCCGTTCACGGGTGAAGAGCGCTGGTTCCCGGCGAAGCCGGCAAGCGTTCGCATCAAGGCGCGCGCGCTGAAGAAGCTGAAGGACGCAGCGGCTTAAGTCGGTTCGTTAGCGTTGCATGCTTCGGTTTCGTTGGCGGAATCGAAGCTCGATGAAAAAGAGGCCAGCTATCCCTTGATAGGGAAGCTGGCCTCTTTTGCTTCGTATTTGATCAACGCGCGTTATGCCCGGCGAAAGTTTCGCTCAACCAATCCGCGAAAACCCGCACACGCGCCGAGAGCTGACGGTTATGCGGATAGAGCACGGAGACCGGCATCGGCGGTGGAGGAAGGTTCGGAAGCACGGCTTGCAGGCGGCCATCGGCGAGCGCATCGTCGATGTGATAACGCGGCACCTGAACGATGCCGAGTCCCGCGAGCGCGGCTTGCGTATAGAGCTCGACGCCCGTCACGGAGACCGTCGCGCGCAATTCGATGCTCTCGATGCCGTCGTCGACCGTGAACTCCAGCGGCAGCACGCGGCCCGTCGCGCTCGACAGATAGTTCACCGCGCGATGCGATGCGAGCGCTTCGAGATCGTCCGGCACGCCTTCGCGCGACAGATACGCAGGGCTCGCCACCGTCACCTGTTCAAGCAGCGCGACGCGCCGGCCGATCATCGACGAATCCTGCAACGTGCCCGCGCGCAGCACGCAATCGACGCCTTCACGCACGAGATCGACGAGTCTGTCGTCCTCGCCGATATGCAGTTCGATTTGCGCATGGCTTTCAAGGAACGCGGGCAGTCCCGGCATGATGAAGTGTCGCGCGAGCGTGCCTTGCAGATTCACGCGCAAGAGACCTTTCGGCTCGGCATGCCTGAACGAGCCTTCGGCTTCCTCCAGATCCGCGATCAGACGCACGCAGCGACGGTAGTGCGCTTCGCCATCGTGCGTGAGGCGCACCGAGCGCGTCGTGCGTTCGAGCAGGCGCGCGCCGAGCCGTTCTTCCAGACGCTTCATCAGATTGGTGACGGTGGCGCGCGGAATCTGCAGATCGTCGGCGGCCTGCGTGAAGCTGCGCCGCTCCGCGATGCGCACGAACACCTGCATTTCCTGGAATCGATCCATTGGAATCAGCTCTGCGATTGTTGAAGCAACTGGAACGATGATACTAAGCCAGACGCGATGATCGCGGAAACGGAATGATTCATCATGCTTCTCATCGAACAGCCCACTTTGAGGAGCACGACATGAGTCAGACCCAAACGAAACGCGTTGCAATCGTCACGGGTGCGTCGCGCGGCATCGGCGCACAGATCGCGCGGCGTCTCGCGCAAGACGGCTTTGCCGTCGCGGTGAACTATGCGGCGAGCGCGAAGGAAGCGGATGCGCTCGTTGCCGAGTTGCACGAAGCAGGCAGCGCCGCGCTTGCTGTGAAAGCGGACGTCGCGAATGCGGATGACGTGCGCCGCATGTTCGAGACGGTCGAGAACGAGCTCGGCAAGGTCGATGCGCTCGTCAACAACGCGGGCGTGCTGAAGACCGTGCCGCTGGCCGACACAAGCGACGCGCTCTACGATCAGACGTTCGACATCAATGTGCGCGGCACCTTCAACACGCTGCGCGAAGCGGCGGCGCGCATGAACGGCGGCGGGCGCATCGTGAATTTTTCGAGCACGACGCTCGCGCTCAACATGCCTGGCTACGCGATCTATAACGCGACGAAGGCGGCTGTCGAATCGTTCACGCACGTGTTCGCGAAGGAGTTGCGCGGGCGCGGCATCACGGTGAATGCGGTTGCGCCGGGACCGGTTGCAACGTCGCTGTTCCTCGATGGCAAGACCGACGAGCAGATCGCCGCATTCTCGAAGATGCCGCCGCTGGAACGCCTCGGTCAACCGGACGATATCGCGGCGGTGGTCGCGTTTCTCGTCGGACCGGATGCGGCCTGGGTCAACGGACAGGTGTTGCGCGCGAACGGCGGCGTTGCTTGAGCGGTGTCTAGAACGTCAGCGCGAATTGATCGGATGCAATCGCGCGGTGCCTTGTCGCGCGTTTCATTGACCGCGTGACGATGGCGTTCACCGAAGGCGCATCTTGTACGACGAGATGAAACGACGGCCGCGCGTCGCACGCGATCCATGTCAGTTGTCCCGACGCAAGGCGCTTCGCGATCAGGCCGTAGACATCGGCATCGAACGGCCGCAGGTCGGGCGCATCGGCGAGCAATGAAGCGATGCCGTCGCGCGTCGCGCACGTGCCGATATAGCACCATCGATCGATGACATGCCACGCCTCGCGGCCCGATGCTTCGTCGCGCTCGGCAATCGCGATCGGCCCTTCGTGCGGCCATCGCGCGAGCCGCGAGCTTTGCAGCGCATCGAGCGCGCGCGCCGCGTGATCCGTGAGCGTTTCGATTCCCGCGCACGATCCGAGGCAGCGTTTCACCTGATAGCCGAAACAGCCGCGGCCACGCGACAGCGGCGCTTTTTCGAGGCCGAGCGTCGCGTGACAGAGGTTGTGCTCATCGGCGCAATGACGCATGAACGCGAGCGCCTTTGCGCGCGATGCGAACACGCCAAACAGATGTTCCTCGCGCGACAGATCGCGCCTGCTCGCCTTCACGAGCGCCGGCGCGCTCGCGCCCGGCAGCCATTGCCACGCGCACGTTCCCGATGCGCGTTTGAGCAGGCGATTGTGCGTCGGCTTCAGATCCTTTACGAGCTTCGCTTCGAGCAGCAGCGCGCCGAGTTCTCCGACCGTCTCGCGGGTTTCGATGCGACGAATGGCCTGCGAGATCGACAAGTCCTTCTGAAGCCTGTGATCGCCCGAAAAATGCGCCGCGACGCGCTGTTTCAGGTTGATGCTCTTGCCGACATAGAGCGGCACGTCGTCGTCGCCGTGAAAGAGATAGACGCCGGGCGACGACGGCAGCGCGTCGAGCGCGCCTTCGGGCAGCGCGGCGGGCAGGCTCGCGCGCCGCACGAGCGTCTTGATGGCGGCATCGACGAGATCTTGCGGATACAACGTGTGAATCTTCTGCCAGAACTGCCAGAGGAGATCGGCGTCGGCGAGCGCGCGATGGCGTCCTTCGGGCGCGAGATTCAGGCGTGCGATGAGCGCATCGAGCCCGTGACGTTCGACCGATGGAAAGAGCGCGCGCGACAGCCGCACCGTGCACAGCGTATCCGCGCGAAACGCGATGCCCGCGCGGCGGAATTCGTTCTTCAGAAAGCCGTAGTCGAAGCGCGCGTTGTGCGCAACGAAGAGCTTGCCGTGCAGTCGTTCGACCAGCGCGGGCGCAAGCGATTCGAAAGTCGGCTGGCCGCGCAGCATCGCATCTTCGATGCCCGTCAGGCGCGAGATGAACGGCGGCACCGGCAGACCCGGATCGACCAGCACGCTCCATCGTTCGATGCCCGCCGTGCTCGCTTCCACGACGCCGATTTCGGTGATGCGGTCTTCGGTCGCGTTCGAGCCGGTGGTTTCCAGATCGACGAACACGATGGGACGCGCGAGTCCTGCGAGCAGGGCATCGGCCAGGGAATCGTTTTCGTCTTGGGGGGCTTCGGACATGATGAAACGCTGAACGCAAGCGGCAAGTCTAGCGCGAAAACCCCGAGCGTCATTCACGCGCGAGAAAAAAGTGGCACATGTCACGCACTTTCGTCCGATACTGCAATGGACACGCGTCGAAAAACGAAGGACGCACATGATGCAGATCTACGATGAAATGCGTCAGGACGACACCGTGCGCAACCACTACGCACGGTTTTCCCGCTGGCTCGCGATGCAGAGCGCCGAGACCATCGCGCGCAAACGTGCCGAGGCGGACGTGCTGTTCCGGCGCGTGGGCATCACGTTCGCGGTGAACGGAGTGAACGGCGTGGACGGCGACTCGTCCGGCACGGAGCGGCTCATTCCCTTCGACATGATTCCGCGCATCATCCCCGGCGATGAATGGCGCGTGCTCGAAGCCGGCCTGCGTCAGCGCGTGCAGGCGCTCAATCTCTTTCTGCACGATATCTATCACGACGGCGACATCGTGCTCGCCGGGCGCATTCCGGCCGAGCAGGTCTATACGAACGCGCAATATCGGCCGGAGATGCAGAACGTCGACGTGCCACTCGACGTGTACGCGCATATCGCGGGCATCGACGTGGTGCGCGCGGGAGAAGCGGGCGAGTTCTACGTGCTCGAAGACAATCTGCGCGTGCCCTCGGGCGTCTCGTACATGCTCGAAAACCGCAAGATGATGATGCGGCTCTTTCCAGAGCTCTTCGTGCAGAACCGCGTCGCGCCGGTCGCGCATTATCCCGATCTGCTGCTGGACACGCTGCGCTCGATCGCGCCCGAAGGCGTCGACGATCCCACGGTCGTCGTGCTGACGCCGGGCATGTACAACTCAGCGTATTTCGAGCACACGTTTCTCGCGCAGCAAATGGGCGTGGAGCTCGTCGAAGGCAAGGATCTCTTCGTCGACGACAACTATGTCTTCATGCGCACGACGCACGGGCCGCGCCGCGTGGACGTGATCTACCGCCGCGTCGATGACGACTTTCTCGATCCGCTCGCCTTTCGCGCGGATTCGACGCTGGGCATTCCGGGACTTTTGACGTCGTATCGCGCGGGGCGCGTGACGCTCGCGAATGCGATGGGCACCGGCATCGCCGATGACAAATCGATCTATCCGTTCGTGCCCGGCATGATCGAGTTCTATCTCGGCGAGAAGCCCATTCTGAATAACGTGCCGACCTATCAATGCCGCAAGCCGGATGATCTCGCCTACACGCTCGCGCATCTGCCGGAGCTCGTCGTGAAGGAAGTGCACGGCGCGGGCGGCTACGGCATGCTGGTCGGTCCGGCATCGACGAACGATGAAATCGAAGCCTTCCGCGCGCGGCTTATATCGAAGCCCGAAGGCTATATCGCCCAGCCGACGCTCGCGCTCTCCGCATGTCCGACCTTCGTCGATGCGGGCATCGCGCCGCGGCATATCGATTTGCGGCCGTTCGTGCTCTCCGGCCGCGAAGTGTCGATGTGCGCGGGCGGCCTGACGCGCGTCGCGCTGCGCGAAGGCTCGCTCGTCGTCAATTCATCGCAGGGCGGAGGCACGAAAGATACATGGATGGTCGAATGACATGCTGAGCCGCACAGCCGATCACCTGTTCTGGATGGCGCGCTACATGGAGCGCGCGGAGAATCTTGCGCGCATGCTCGACATCGACATGCAGGGCGCGCTGCTGCCGCAGACGCCCGAACAGGAAGCGCGCACGCAACGCTCGGTGCTGAAGATTTCGGAGCTGGAAGACAGGTTCGACGAGCGTCATCCCGGCTCGCGCTCGCGTGAGGACATGCTGCATTTCATGGCCGCGGACGCGCGCAATCCGTCGAGCATCCTCTCGTGCCTGCAGGCGACGCGCGAAAACGCGCGGGCGGTGCGCGGCACGCTCACGACGGACGGCTGGGAGACGATCAACTTCACGTGGCTCGAATTCAATCAGCGGCTCGCGAACAGCGAGCTCGAAACGAGCCCGGATGCGCTTTTTGAATGGGTCAAGTACCGCGCGAATCTATGCCGCGGCGTGATGCAGGGCACGGCGCTGCGCGACGACGCGTTCTTCTTCATGCAGCTCGGCGCGTATCTGGAGCGCGCGGACAATACGGCGCGCATTCTCGACGTGCGCTTCGCCGATGCGACGCCGAACTCGCGCGAGGCCGCGCGTCAGCTCGAAGACTTTTATTACTGGACGTCGATTCTGAGTTCGGTGTCGGCGCTGGAGATCTATCGCAAGGTGTATCGCGATGTGGTGACGCCCACGCGCGTCGTCGAGTTGCTGATTCTCAACGAGCAGATGCCGCGCTCGCTGATCGCATCGCTCGATGGCGTCTGCGAAACGCTCGCGAAGCTGCGCACGGATGCGTCGAAGGAATGCGAGCGCTTCGCGGGCAAGCTGCGCGCCGACGTGCTCTATGCCGACATCCGCCAGATTCTGGAAACGGGCGTGCACGCGTGGCTCACGCAATTTTTGAAGCGCGTCGACGAACTCGGCCTGCGCGTAATGCACACCTTCCTCATGTTGCCAATCGCGTGAATCATGCTGCTCACCATTCGCCACGACATTCGTTATCGCTACGCCGCGCGGGTCACGTATTCGATCCAGCAGTTTCGCGTGAGCCCGGCGAGCGGCGCATCGCAGATCGTGCGGCACTGGCACGTCGAAGCGCCGGACAAGCTCGACCTCACGCGCGACGCCTACGGCAACGCGCTGCACACGCTCGTGCTGACGAAGCCGCACAGCGAGCTGCACGTGAGTGTGACGGGCGAAGTGGAAACCGAAGCCCTCGCCGATGGCCGGCTCTTCGACGAAGCCGGTCCGATTCCGCTCGAGCATTTCACGTGCGCGACGCCGCTGACCGCGCCCGATGCTGCGATCCGCGAGCTTGTCGAACGTGTTCCATCGCTCGATACGGCGGCGTCGCTCGTCACGCTGATGGAGCGTATCGCGCAATGCGTGCGGTATCGCAACGAGTCGGCCGGAACGGCGGCGCGGGCCCTGGCGAACGGCTGCGGCGACGCGCGCGATATCGCGCATCTGATGCTCGCGTGCTGCCGTGCGCGAGGCGTGCCCGCGCGCTGCGTGAGCGGTTATCTCGATAGCGACGCGCACGCCTGGGCCGATGTGTGGATCGAACACGGCTGGGTGTCCGTGGACGCGACGCAGGCCGCGTTCGCGGGCGAGCGCCATTGCCGCCTCGCGGTGGCGCGGGATTACGAGGCGGCGGCGCCGGTGCGCGGCGCACGCGTGGGCGGCAAGGAGGAGACGCTGACGGTTCACATCGACATCGACGCCCGGGCGGATCAATGAAAGACCGGGCATGCGCATCGGGCATGCGACGGGCGGACGCGCTCAGTACAATGAGGGTTTGCTTGCTTCAGGAAGGATCGACATGACTTATTGCGTGGGCATGTGCGTGGACGAGGGCCTCGTGTTCCTGGCCGACACGCGCACCAACGCCGGCGTGGACCACGTGAGCGCCGCGCGCAAGATGGTTGTTTTCGAACAGCCGGGCGAGCGCGTGATCGTTCTGCTCGCGGCGGGCAATCTGGCGCTGACGCAGGCGGTGATGCACCTGTTCGCGGAGCCGTCCGATCCTCACGCGCCCACGCTCTACAGCGTCCCGACGATGGCGGAAGCCGCACGCATCGTCGGCGATGCGGTGCGCGAGGTGCATCGTCGCGATGCGTTGTCGCTCGCGGAATTCAGCGTCGACTTCAATTGCAGCTTCATTCTCGGCGGACAAATCTGCGGCCAGCCGCCGCGCATGTTCATGATCTACGCGGCGGGCAATTTCATCGAATCGACGCGCGTGTCGCCGTATTTTCAGATCGGCGAATCGAAGTACGGCAAGCCGATCATCGATCGCGTGATCACGCCGGCATCGCCGCTCGACGAAGCCGCCAAATGCGCGCTCATTTCGATGGATTCGACGTTGCGCTCGAATCTCTCGGTGGGCTTGCCGCTCGACCTGCTGGTCTACGAGAAGGACTCGCTGCGCGTGACGCGCTTCGCCACGCTCGACAACGACAGCGCGTACTACCAGATGATCAACAAGACCTGGGGCGAGCGTCTGCGGCAGCTTTTCGGCGAGATTCCGAACCCGTCGTGGACCGATCTCGACAACGTGCCGCTGCGCCCGCGCGATACGCGCAGCACGGTGCCGCGGCTCGTCATCGGCGATCTGCCGTGCCCGGACGCGCCCGCTCAGACGCTCGCCGAGGACATGAATCCGACCGGCAACGCGCCGCAGCAATAGGCGCGATTCAGCAGCGCGCATAAAAAAACAGCCATCGGCAAGCCGATGGCTGTTCAGGGTGCTGCTGTCCGAAAGACACGGCACTTGCGTGCCGCGCCAGCCGGTTGTTTTTAGAACTTGTGACGCACGCCCAGGATGACGATTTCCTGGTGGCTGCGGCCGCTTTCGAAGCCGTACGAACCGACCGAGGCTTGCGCCGAGTTGGTCGTGCCGTCTGCGTTACGCTGATCGCCGCTGGCGTGCTGGTAAGCAGCAATAGCGTAGAAGTCGGTGCGCTTCGACAGCGAGTAGTCCGCGCCCAGGCTGACCTGATGGTACGTCGCCGAGGTGTCGCCGCCTGCCTTCGAGTACGTATAGCCCAGACCCGTCAACAGAGCCGGCGTGACCTGGAAGTTCACGAAGCCGTTGCCGACGTTGAAGTGTTCCGAGCCTTGGAGCGACGAGCCGTCCGTCTTGTATTGCACGTTGCTGTACGAGCCGCCGAACGTGAACGCACCGAGCGAGTACTGGATCGCGCCGCGCGCGATGCCGATCGCGGAAGCCGTCGAGTAGGCAGCGTTGATCGGGCTGTTGAACAGCGAGTCCGACGACGGGCTGTTCCAGCCGTTGCCCGTCGTGAGACGGCCAGCAGTCGGGTTGTTCGCGTAGAAGTAGCCGCCTGCGACTGCCAGCGGGCCGTTGTTGTACGTCGCGGCAGCCGACCACGTCTGACCTTGGCCGGTCGTGCCAGCCAGGTTGCTGAAGCCATACAGGCCTTCGACCTGGAAGCCGGCGAAGTTCGGCGAAACGTACTTGACGGCGTTCGACACGCGCAGCGAGTTGTCGTAGTTGTCGACGTCACCCGGCGTCGCAACGATCGCGCCCCAGTAGTTGTCAGCCGTGATGCCCTGAACCATGTCGACGAGCGGGTCGTATTGGCGACCCAGCGTGACCGTGCCCCACTGGTTGCCCGACAGACCGACGAACGCCTGACGGCCGAATTCGCGGCCGCCCTGGTTGAGACGACCGGTGCCGACGTCAAAGCCGTTTTCCAACTGGAAGATCGCCTTCAGGCCACCGCCCAGGTCTTCCTGACCCTTCAAGCCCCAACGGTCGCCAGACAGGTTGCCGTTGATCATGCCGAAGAGCTTGTCGCCGTTTGCGTTGGCATGGCTAACGTAGCCGAGGCCTGCGTCGATCACGCCATACAGCGTCACGCTCGTTTGTGCCTGTGCCGCGCCAGCTGCGCCGAGCAGGGCCAGCGAGAGGGACGTCAGTGCGAATCGTTTCATCGAATTCTCCACGCGAATGATTAAAATCGTTGTTGCCGGCGCAGAGAATAACGCAACGTTTCGTAACTTTAGAAATGGAAAATAAAGACTGTCTCGAAAAACACACACTTGGTGTGGATGCCCGCCTAGCAAGGTTTTCCGGCAGGCCGGCGGCGAATTTTGGGAGACAAGACGGGTTTTGAAAAGTTCCGCGCAAAAGCGAAATTCGAAAGGTGCGTTGCCGCACCGTAATCCGATTACCGTCGATTCAAATAACAAACGGTGTTTTCCGCGCGCGATTTTTCATTTTCGGCGGACAGCGGCGAAAGCCCGCGAAACTCAGCCTCACTCATTTTTATTCAGCTTCGTGAAATCGAATCGTCGTCGTGACGGGCGCCATTGCGGCGCGAAAGAAGGGCGACCGCCATGCCCGCGCTCGCCGCGAGCAGCACCGCACGCCACGGATGCCGCCGCACCACGGCGTTCGCGTGCGATGCCTTGCGGCTCGCGCCCACCATCGCGATCGCGGTGGCGCGCGTGGCCGTCGATTCCGCCCGCGCGAGCTTGCGCGACAACTCCAGCGCCCGCGCCACGGCCGACACCTTCTTGCGCGCCTGCCCCGTCAACTGCTGCGCGCGCTGCGCCCGCTCACCGATCGCGCGGCGCGCGCTCGCGGCGACCGGTGCGTCCGGGCGCGTGCCGGCGGGCGTGACCGGCGCGACGGTGGATGCCGCGGCGGCCTGCACCGGTACGGCGGTGCGCGTCGATGCCGCCAGCAGCGAGCCGATTTTCGCGCGGCTTCCCGGCGGTACGCGGCCATTGTTCTGCTGGCCCCACGCGCCGCGCGGATCGTGCATCCGCGCGCGCGCCGCTGAAAATTCCGCGCCGAGCAGCAGCACGGCGGCGGAGAAATACAGCCACATGAGCAGCACCGCGAGCGATCCCGCCGCGCCGAACGCACTCGCAGTGCCCGCGTGCGTCAGATACAGCGCGAAGAGTTTTTTCCCGGCCGAAAACAGCAGCGCGGCGACGAGCCCGCCGACGAGCGCATCGCGCCATTGCACGGGCGCATCGGGCAGAAACTTCAGCAGCGCGCCGAATGCGACCGTGAGAATCGCGAGTCCGACCACGAGCTGCACGACATCGCCGACGATCACGAACGGTGAATCTGCCCACAGCCACATGCCGATCGCCTGAATCGCGGTATCGAGCACGAGGGAGACGATCAGCAGGAACGCGACGCCGAGCACGAGCCCGAACGAGATGAGCCGCACGCGCACCATCGTCATGATGCTGGAGCGCGCGTCTCCGGATATCGGCCAGACGATGTTGAGCGCGGTATTGAGCGATGAAAACGTCGCCGACGCGCCGACCGCCAGCAGCACGAAGGAAATGATCGCGGCGAGGCCCGTGCCGCTGCTGCGATGCGCGTTCTCGACGATGCTTTGCACGCCCGCCGCCGCCTGATCGCCGATGAGTCCGTTCACCTGATGAAACAACTGCCCGCGCGCGGCTTCCGGTCCGAAGATCCAGCCCGCGACGGCGATCACCATGACGAGCGTCGGCGCGAGCGAGAACGCCGAGTAGAACGCGATGCTCGCGGCCATCGCGGCGCAGCGGTTTTCCGAGAACTGCTTGAGCGCGCCGAGCGCCCACGAAGCGTCTTTCTTCACGACCGCTTCCATCTTCTGCGTTGACACGGAACTCATGACGGCCTCTCGGGTTCGATGAATGGAGCGTGAATGCCCCGCAGTGTGCATGCGTTCGAGCACGTTCCATTCCAGATAGGCATCGGGCGCGGGGTTTGCTAAATCGACGCCGCATGATTTGCGACTGGAGGAAAGGCGCATCCGTGCAAATCCGGTTGCAATCTGTCTGTCGTGTTTCATCGAGCACCATATACTTTAAGCACCCCACCTAGACGCGCCGAGGGCAATCATGCTCCAAATGTCACGGCGACAGTTCCTCAAGGTTTCCGCGAGCACGCTCGCCGGATCGAGCCTGGCGGCAATGGGCTTCTCTCCGGCACCGGCGCTCGCCGAAGTCCGGCAATACAAACTGTCGCGCACCACGGAAACGCGTAACACCTGCCCGTACTGCTCAGTCGGGTGCGGCATCCTGATGTACGGCCTCGGCGACAACGCGAAGAACGCCAAGGCGAGCATCATCCATATCGAGGGCGACCCGGACCATCCGGTCAATCGCGGCACGCTCTGTCCGAAAGGCGCATCGCTCATCGACTTCATTCATAGCCCGAGCCGGCTGCTGTATCCGGAATATCGCGCGCCGGGGTCGAGCGAGTGGAAGGAGATTGCGTGGGACGACGCGCTCGATCGCATCGCCGTGCTGATGAAGGAAGATCGCGACGCGAACTTCGTCGAGACCACGCAGGACGGCAAGAAGGTCAATCGCTGGCTGACCACGGGTTTTCTGGCGGCGTCGGCGGGCAGCAACGAGGTCGGCTATCTGACGCACAAGACGGTCCGCAGTTTAGGGATGCTCGCATTCGACAATCAGGCGCGTGTCTGACATGGCCCGACGGTGGCAGGTCTTGCCCCGACGTTTGGCCGTGGCGCGATGACGAACCATTGGGTCGACATCAAGAACGCGGACGTGATTCTCGTGATGGGCGGCAATGCAGCCGAGGCACATCCGTGCGGCTTCAAGTGGGTGACGGAAGCGAAGGCGCATCGGAAAGCGCGGCTCATCGTCGTGGACCCGCGCTTCACGCGCACGGCATCGGTCGCGGATTTCTACGCGCCGATACGCACCGGCACGGACATCGCGTTCCTGGGCGGCATCATCAATTATCTGCTTACGAACGACAAGATCCAGCACGAGTACGTGAAGAACTACACGGACATGTCGTTCATCGTGCGCGAAGATTTCGCGTTCAAGGACGGCGTGTTCTCGGGCTATGACGCCGAGCATCGCAAGTACGACAAGTCGAGCTGGGATTACGCACGCGGCGAAGACGGCTATGTCAGGACCGATCCGACGCTGCAGGACCCGCGCTGCGTCTACAACCTTCTGAAGCAGCATTACGCCGCCTATACGCCGGAGATGGTGACGAAGGTCTGCGGCACGCCGACCGACAAGTTCCTGAAGGTCTGCGAGATGCTCGCATCGACCGCCACGCCGAATCGCGCGGGCACGATCCTCTATGCGCTCGGCTGGACGCATCACTCGGTCGGCGCGCAGATGATCCGCACGGGCGCGATGGTGCAACTTCTGCTCGGCAACATCGGCATCGCGGGCGGCGGCATGAACGCGCTGCGCGGGCATTCGAACATCCAGGGTCTGACGGATCTCGGTTTGATGTCGAATCTGCTGACCGGCTACATGACCCTGCCGATGGAAGGCGAACAGGACTACGACGAGTACATCAAGAAGCGCGCGTCGCAGCCGCTGCGGCCGAATCAATTGAGCTACTGGAAGAACTATCGCGCGTTCTATGTGAGCTTCATGAAGTCGTGGTGGGGCGACAACGCGAGCGCCGATAACAACTTCGGCTACGACTATCTGCCCAAGCTCGACAAGTCCTACGACATGCTGCAGGTGTTCGAGTTGATGGCCGCGGGCAAGATGAACGGCTATATCTGTCAGGGCTTCAATCCGCTCGCGGCCGCGCCGAACAAGGCGAAGATCGGGCTGGGACTGTCGAAGCTGAAGTGGCTCGTCATCATGGACCCGCTCGCCACCGAGACATCCGAGTTCTGGAAGAACCACGGCGAGTTCAACGATGTCGATTCATCGAAGATCCAGACCGAAGTCTTCCGCCTGCCGACGACCTGTTTCGCCGAGGAACGCGGCTCGCTCGTGAGTTCGTCGCGCGTGCTGCAATGGCACTGGCAGGGCGCGGCGGCGCCGGGTGCTGCGAAAAGCGATCTCGAGATCATGTCGGGATTGTGGCTGCGCATGAGAAAGGCGTATCAGGAGAAGGGCGGCAAGTATCCCGATCCGATCCTGAAGATGACGTGGCCCTACGCGGACCCGGAGAGCCCGACGCCCGAAGAGCTCGCGATGGAATACAACGGCCGCGCGCTCGCCGACGTCACCGACCCGACGGATCAGACGAAAGTGCTCGTCAAGCGCGGCGAGCAGTTGTCGAGCTTCGCACAGTTGCGCGACGACGGTTCGACGGCAAGCGGCTGCTGGATCTTCTGCGGCTCGTGGACGCAGAACGGTAACCAGATGGGCCGGCGCGACAACTCTGACCCGACGGGCATCGGCCAGACGCTCGGCTGGGCGTGGGCGTGGCCGGCGAACCGGCGCGTGCTGTACAACCGCGCATCGTGCGATGTGAACGGCAAGCCGTTCGATCCGTCGAGAAAGCTCGTCGCGTGGAACGGACGCGCATGGACGGGCTCGGACGTGCCCGACTTCAAGGTCGACGAGGCGCCGGACAAGGGCATGAGCCCGTTCATCATGAATCCGGAGGGCGTCGCGCGTTTCTTTGCACGCGACGGTATGAACGAAGGGCCGTTCCCGACGCACTACGAGCCGTTCGAGACGCCGCTCGGCCATAACCCGTTCTTCCCGGACAACAAGATGGCGACGAGCAATCCGGCCGCGCGCGTGTTTCCCGACGATCGCGCCGCGTTCGGCACCGCCGACAAGTTCCCGGACACGGCGACCACGTATCGCCTGACCGAGCACTTCCACTACTGGACCAAGCATGCGCGCCTGAACGCGATCGTGCAGCCGCAGCAGTTCGTGGAGATCGGCGAGGAGCATGCGAAGGAAGTGGGCGTCGTCGCGGGCGATCGCGTGAAGGTGTCGAGCAATCGCGGGCATATCGTCGCGGTGGCGCTCGTGACCAAGCGCATCAAGCCTTTGACCATAGAGGGCAAGAAGGTGCATACCGTCGGTCTGCCGCTGCACTGGGGCTTCAAGGGCCTCGCGCAGCCGGGCTATCTCGTCAACACACTCACGCCTTCCGTAGGCGACGGGAACTCGCAGACGCCGGAGTTCAAGTCGTTCCTCGTGAAGGTCGAGAAGGCATAGGGAGGACGAGATGGCTCTGCAATCGCTCGATATCAAGCGCCTTTCTGCGACGACCGTGCCGCAGACGCAGATACGCACGCCGGCGACGGGCGCGGTGGCGAAGCTCATCGACGTGTCGAAGTGCATCGGCTGCAAGGCGTGTCAGACGGCCTGCATGGAATGGAACGATCTGCGCGACGATATCGGTCACACGACTGGCATCTACGACAACCCGCGCGACCTGACGGAACATTCGTGGACGGTGATGCGCTTCACCGAATACGAGAACCCGAAGGGCGATCTCGAATGGCTGATCCGCAAGGACGGCTGTATGCATTGCGAGGACCCGGGCTGTCTGAAGGCGTGTCCCTCGCCGGGCGCGATCGTGCAATACACGAACGGCATCGTGGATTTTCACGAGGAGAACTGCATCGGCTGCGGATACTGCATCACCGGTTGCCCGTTCAACATTCCGCGTCTGTCGAAGGAAGATCATCGCGTGTACAAATGCACGTTGTGTTCGGATCGCGTCGCGGTCGGACAGGAACCCGCGTGCGTGAAGACGTGCCCGACCGGCGCGATCATGTTCGGCACCAAAGTGGACATGCAGCACCAGGCCGCGGAGCGCATCGTCGATCTGAAGGAGCGCGGTTTCGCCAATGCCGGTCTGTACGATCCGCAGGGCGTGGGCGGCACGCATGTGATGTACGTGCTGCATCATGCGGATCAGCCCGAGCTGTATCACGGTCTCGCGAAGGACCCGCACATCAGTCCGCTCGTGTCGATCTGGAAGGGCGTGACGAAACCGCTCGCGATGATCGGCATCGGCATTGCGGCGCTCGTGGGCTTCTTCCATTACACGCGTATCGGCCCGAACGAAGTCAGCGAGGAAGACGAAGTGGAAGCGCACCGCGAAGCGGAAGAGGTGCGTCGTCGCCGGGAAGGCGGACAGGAGCGTATCGATGAAACACGATAGCGAACTGCGTGACGTGAAGGGTCATCGTCTGATCGTGCGCTACACGCCGAACGAGCGCACGAATCACTGGATCACGGCGATCACGTTCGTGCTGCTGGCGCTCTCCGGGCTCGCGATGTTTCATCCGTCGATGTCATGGCTTTACGCGATATTCGGCGGCGGGCAGTGGACGCGCATCCTGCATCCGTTCGTCGGCTGCGTGATGTTCATCTCGTTCATGATCCTCGCGCTGCGCTTCTGGCATCACAACTATCTGGACAAGAGCGATGTCCAGTGGATGAAGCAGATGAACGACGTGCTCGCCAATCGCGAAGACCGCTTGCCGGCGATCGGCAAATACAACGCCGGGCAGAAGCTCGTTTTCTTCGTGATGTTCGTGAGCCTGATTCTGCTGTTGCTGAGCGGCATCGTGATGTGGCGCGCGTATTTCGCGTTCTACTTTCCGGTTACCGTGATTCGCCTGGCGTCGGTCGTGCATGCGGCGACAGCATTCGTGCTGATCCTGACGATCATCATCCACGTCTACGCGGGGCTATGGGTGAAAGGATCGATCGGTGCGATGGTGCGCGGCACGGTCACGTATGGATGGGCGCGCAAGCATCATCCGCGGTGGTTCAGGGATGTGATCGGGAAGTAGGGGTGATGGATATGAGAGGCTTTCGGGCCTGATTCGCCAATCCTCACCGGGCGAGAGAAAGCTCGTGACCTATTGTTCCCACATTGATCCATTCATCTACACCGTCAGGGGCCGGCGCATGCAAATCGCACTTCGCGATGAGTTCTTCCAAGGAATATTTCGGTCGCGTTGGTCTTAGAAGGATACCTTCGGGTCGTACATCTACGATCAACGCATCGCCGATCTGAAGTCGGGCCTTTTCAAGCAACGATTGTGGAAGGCAAAGCACTACGTGATCTTCAAAACTTTGAACAAATATTTTCATCTGCGTCATCTCCTTGGATCGACGCATTGGACAAGGAACTCAATGGTCAGGTTCGCGTCGTGCGCGGTAGGTTCAGATTGATCGATTCAGGCACGCAGCAATATGCTGATATATGCTTGATTGCCTCAGTATCGGTCATTGAAGCGGAGCGAATCAGTCCTGCGCTTGCATGACCTATTCACGCTCAGTCACCCCCCGCGAGGAACCTCCCGTGGTCCAACGCATAGTCGAAGCCGCGCGAATCGAATCGCTCGATCCATCGGCCATTCCGCGTCTGCGCAGCCCCGAGCGCGCAACGGTCTTCGCCGCGCGCGCCGCACGCCTTCTGCAACTCGCCGACGCGGGCAATCCCATCGCCGGTTATCTGCGCCTGATGGCCGCGCTCGCCGATGCGCAGCAGCGCGTGCTCGCCCGGTTCAGCGCGCCGATGCCCTCGCGCGAATCCATCGAGCTGAATCAGCGTCATTCGATGCCGATCATTCCCGCGCTAACCGATACGCGCGATCCCGCCTGGCGCGACGTGCTTTTCATGCTGCTCGACGGCATCGAGGCCGCGGGCGCGCTGACGCCCGCGCTCGCGCAACTCGTCGCCCGCCTGCGCGCCACCGACGCCGCCGCGCTCGACAATCAGGCCGACGCGATTCTCGCACTGCGCTTCGCGGAGATCGATCCGGCCGCGGCGCCGTTCATCGCGGCCGCGCTGCAGGTCGTGTGGACCGATCTCGCGAGCCGCATCGACACGAAGGACGTGCCCTATCTCGATGCGCCCGGCGTATGCCCCGTTTGCGGCTCGGTGCCGGTCGCGAGCATCGTGCGCGTGGGCGGCGCTTACGAAGGCTATCGCTATGCGCAATGCGGGCTGTGTGCGACGGAACTCCACGTCGTGCGCGCGAAGTGCACGAATTGCGACTCGACCAAAGGCATCGCGTATCACGCAATGGGCAGCGGTGACGAAAACGAGGGCGAGAAAGCCGCGACTGCGAAAAGCGCGCCGCTCAAGGCGGAGTCGTGCGACGAATGCGGCACGTATCGCAAGATCGGCTATCAGGACAAAGCCTACGATTTCGAGCCCTACGCGGATGACCTCGCGAGCCTCACGCTCGATCTCCTGATGGGCGATGCGGGCTATCGGCGCGCGGCGCCCAATCCGTGGCTGTGGCCCGAACAATCGGAAGAAGATCGATGAGCGACGTCACAGGAAACGACGGCGGCGAGCTGCGCGCATTGATGGCGCGCGTGCCATCGGTCGAGCGGGTTTTGGCATCGGCGGAATTCGAGCCGGTGATCGCCGCCTACGGACGCACGCAGACGCTCGACACCTTGCGCGCGACGCTCGATGCCTGGCGCGCCGATGCGCAAGCGGGCCGCGCATCCGTCGAAGCGTTGAGCGATGCGCGGCTCGCACAATCGGTCGGCGCAGGGCTCGCGAAGCGCACGCGAAGCAAGGTGCGCAGCGTCTTCAATCTGACGGGCACGGTGCTGCATACGAATCTCGGCCGCGCGCTGTTGCCCGACGAAGCCGTGAGCGCGGTCGCGGAGATGCTCACGCGCCCCGCCAATCTCGAGTTCGATCTCGACACCGGCGCGCGCGGCGATCGCGACGATCTCGTCAATGGCCTGATTTGCGAGCTGACGGGCGCGCAGGCGGCGACCATCGTGAACAACAACGCGGCGGCGGTTTTGCTGACGCTGTCGGCGCTCGCATCGCGCAAGGAAGTGATCGTGTCGCGCGGCGAACTGGTGGAGATCGGCGGCGCGTTCCGCATTCCCGACATCATGAGCCGAGCGGGCGCGAAGCTGCGCGAAGTCGGCACAACGAACCGCACGCATCTGAAAGACTATGACGAAGCGATCGGCCCGAAGACCGCGCTTCTGATGAAGGTCCATTGCAGCAACTACGCGGTGAGCGGCTTCACGAAGGAAGTGACGCTCGCCGAACTCGCGCTGCTCGCGAGGACGCGCGGCCTGCCCGTCGCGGTGGATCTCGGCAGCGGCACGCTCGTCGATCTCGCGCAATGGGGCCTGCCGCGCGAAGCGACGGTGCGCGAGACCGTCGCGGCGGGCGCGGATCTCGTCACCTTCAGCGGCGACAAGTTGCTCGGCGGCCCGCAGGCGGGCTTGATCGTCGGACGCAAGGATCTCATCGCGAAGATCAAGAAGCATCCGCTGAAGCGCGCGTTGCGCGTCGGCAAGCTGACGCTCGCGGCGCTCGAAGCGGTGCTGCGTCTCTATCGCACGCCGGAGACGCTGGCCGATCGGCTGACAACCTTGCGCCTGCTCACGCGTCCCGCCGATGCGATGCGCGTCGCTGCCGAGCGCATCGAGCCCGCGCTGCAACGCATGATCGGCGATAAGTTCACCGTGAGCGCCGAGCCGATGTTCAGCCAGATCGGCAGCGGCGCGTTGCCCGTCGATGTCCTGCCGAGCTATGGACTCGCCGTGCGCCTGTCGAGCGTCAAGCGCGCGGGCGGCGACCTGAACCGCATCGAGAAGCGGCTGCGCGACTTGCCGCGGCCGGTGCTCGGACGCATCGCGGATAACGCCTTGCGGCTCGATCTGCGCTGCCTCGAAGAAGCCGACGAAGCCGCGTTCATCGCGCAACTGGACGCACCCGAATGATCGTCGGCACGGCGGGTCACATCGATCACGGCAAGACGACGCTCGTGCGCGCGCTGTCGGGCGTCGACACGGATCGCCTGAAGGAAGAGAAGGCGCGCGGCATTTCCATCGAACTGGGCTACGCGTACGTGCCGTTGAGCGACGGCGGCGTGCTCGGCTTCATCGACGTGCCCGGCCACGAAAAACTCGTGCATACGATGACGGCGGGCGCGTGCGGCATCGACTTCGCGCTCGTCGTGATCGCCGCCGACGATGGCGTGATGCCGCAAACGCGCGAGCATCTCGCGATCCTCGAACTGCTCGGCGTGACGCGCGGCGCAGTCGCGGTGACGAAATGCGATCGCGTCGATGCGCAGCGCGTGCGTGACGTCCACGCCGAAATCGCGGCGCTGCTCGCGCAGGGTCCGCTGCGCGATGCGCCCCTGTTTGACACCGACGCCACGCGCGAAAGCGATGCGGGCGTCGTCGCACTGAACGCGCATTTGCACGATGCCGCGGCGCACTGGCGCACGCGCCGGGACGACGGTTTTTTCCGCCTCGCGGTCGACCGCGTGTTCACGCTGACCGGGCAGGGCACGATCGCGACGGGCACGGTGTTCGCGGGGCGCGCGAACGTCGGCGACATGCTCGCGCTCGCGCCGCGCGGGTCCGCAGGCGAGCCCGTGCGCGTGCGCAGCATTCACGCGCAGAATCGCGCGGCGCAGACGGGCCGCGCGGGCGAGCGTTGCGCGCTCAATCTCGCGGGCATCGACAAGGATGCGCTCGCGCGCGGCGACTGGATCGTCGATGCACGGCTTGCGCGCGCGTCCGAGCGGCTCGATGTCGAATTGAGCCTGCTGGCCGATGCGCAGTTGACGCTCACGCACTGGGCGCCGCTGCACGTGCATCTCGGCACGACGCATCGCGTGGCGCATGTCGCGCTGCTCGAAGCCGATACGCTCGATGCGGGCCACGCGGCGCGCGTGCAGCTCGTCTTCGAGTCGCCTGTTTGCGCGCTGCCCGGCGATCGCTTCATCGTGCGCAATGCGCAGGCGAACCGGACTGTCGGCGGCGGGCGCGTGCTCGATCCGTTCGCGCCCGCGCGACGCCGCCGCACGCCGCAGCGCCGCGCGTGGCTCGATGCACTCACGGACATGCTCGACACCGGCCGAGCCGATGCGCTGTTCGAGCAGGCGCCGTATGGCCTGCAACGCTCGCTGATCGAGCATCTGTGCGGCCGATCCTTGTCGCCCGAAGGCTTGCGCGCGGTATCGACGCACGACGACACGCTTTACATTGCAACGCGTCATTGGGATGCGATGAAAGCGCGTCTGACGGATGCGCTCGCCGCCTTTCACGAACGCTTTCCCGACGAACAAGGCCCCGACGCCGCGCGCCTTCGCCGCATGGCCGCGCCGCTCGCGCCGGATGCGTTGTGGCGCGCGCTCGTCGATGACGCGGTGGCGAGCGGATCGATCGCGAAGAGCGGGCCGTGGCTGCACAGGCCGTCGCATGCGGTGACGCTCGACGAAAAGGAAGAGGCGCTGGCTCGCGCGGTGCTGGCATCGCTCGAAGCGGGCCGCTTCGATCCGCCGTGGGTGCGCGATCTGGCGAACGCGCACGGCGTCGGCGAGGACGAGATGCGCAGGCTTTTGAAGAAGCTCGCGCGGCGCGGCGAGGTTTTTCAGGTCGTGCGCGATCTGTTTTACGCGCGCGCATCGATCGGCGCGCTTGCGCAACTCGTCGCGCAAGCGGCGGGCGCGCAGGGCGGTGCGATCGGCGCGGCCGCTTTCCGCGATGTCAGCGCGCTCGGCCGCAAACGCGCGATACAGATTTTGGAGTTCTTCGACCGCGTTGGGTACACTCGATTCCACCGCGACCTGCACCTCCTGCGCGCCGATAGCCGCTGGCACGAGTCCGTCTGACGATTGCGCGTCGTCCATGCGTTGCGCGCCTGCGCCTGCCGATCACGATGGAGCATTCCTACTTCCAGCTGTTGCACCTCTTGTCGGGCCACCCGGAGTGGGCGCTCGCGGTCGTCTTGCTCGCGTCGTTTCTCGAATCGGTCGCGTTCATCGGTACGTTCGTGCCCGGCAGCACGGCGATGTTCATCGCAGGCGCGCTCGTCGGCGCCGGTGCGCTGAATCTCGGCTGGGTGTTCGTCTGCGCGATCGCGGGCGCCATCGCCGGCGATGCCGCGAGCTTCTGGTTCGGCCAGCGCTACGCGGACAGAATCGCGCAGATGTGGCCGTTTCGCGCGCATCCCGGCGCGCTCGTCGCCGGCAAGAAATACTTCGATAAACACGGTGCGAAGAGTGTCGTGCTCGCGCGCTTCGTGGCGCCGATGCGCGCGGTCGTGCCGGTCGTCGCGGGCGTCACCGGCATGACGGCCACGCGCTTTCTCGTGGTCAATATCCTGAGCGCGCTCATCTGGGCGCCGACGCATATCCTGCCGGGCGTTGTGTTCGGCGCGTCGATCGAACTGGCGGGCGCGGTGTCGATCCGCCTCGTCGTGATCCTGATCATCGTCACCGCGATCGTCTGGGTCGTGTTCAATCTCACGCGCGTGATCGTGTCGCACGCGAGGCGCTGGACCATCGTGTCGCGCGAAAAGCTGCTCGCGTGGGCGCTGCGGGGCCGCGGCCTGCCCGCGCGGCTCGTGGCGCGCGCGCTCGATCCGGGCAATCCGGCGACGGGTCTCATCGTCGTCATTTCGGTGCTGCTGCTCGCGTCGGCGATCCTGTTCTTCTCGGTGCTCGCGAACGTCGCGCGCGGCGCGTCGATCGTGCAGGTGGATGTGTCGATCTACCGGCTGCTGCAATCGTTCCGTTCGACCTGGACCGATTCGATCCTCGATGCCGCCGGGACGCTCGGCAGCACGCAGACGCTGCTCGCGCTCGGCGCGATGGTCATCGTGTGGATGAGCTTCGAGCGGCGCTGGCGCACGGTCGCGTACTGGCTCGCGGCGATCGCGTTCTCGCAGTTGCTCGTCGTCGCGATCCGCTTCACGGCGCACGAGCCGCTCCTCGTTTCCTTCGCGCCGACGGAGCACGAATTCCCGAGCAGCCATGTCGCGGCGACCGTCGTGATTTACGGCTTTCTCGCGTTCATCCTGCTGCGGCGCGTCGGCATGCTGACCGGCGTGTTCGTCGCGACGGCGACATCGGCGATCGTCACGGCGGTCGGCCTCGCGGGGCTGTACTTCGGCCGCTTCACTATCTCCGATGCGCTCGGCAGCGCCGCGCTCGCCGCCGCGTGGGTTTTTCTGATCGCGCTCACCGCGGTCTGGCGCAATCCGGCCAAACCGAAGCCCCGGCCTTTGATGCCGGTTGCCGTGCTCGCCGTGATCTGCGCGAGCGTCGCGCTGCAATTGGTCGATGAAACCGAGGCTCACAGCGCGGTGCCGTCGACCATCGTCATCTCGCCGATTCAATGGACGGATTCGGTGTGGCGCACGTTTTCCTGCTACCGCTCGAGCATGGAAGGCGATCGCCGTGAGCCGATCACCGTGCAATGGGCCGCGACGCCCGTGCAGATTCGCGCGCAACTGAGCGCGCGCGGCTGGACCGAGGTATCGCATGTGAGCCTGAAAAGCGTGATGTCGGTGGTGTCGCCGAACGCGCCCGCCATCGAGCTGCCCGCGCTGCCGCGCCTGAACAACGGCGAGCCGTCGACGCTGGTGTTCGCGCGCTCGGCACACGGCGCCGACGAGCGCGACGTGCTGCGCTTCTGGCCGACGCATTACGCGGTGCGCGAGCGCGCGGGCGCGGCGCCTGCGCCGATCTGGCTCGGCTCGGTGGTGCACGAGCGCCTGCGGCGTCCGTCCTGGCCCTTCAACGTGCTGAGACCGGACAGGCGTGTCGATCCGATGGTCATCGATCACGGCGAGAGTTCGCCGTGGCGCGGCATCGAAATTGCGAGCAGCGCGGGGTGTGGGAGCGTGCCGGTGATGCTCGTCGAATCGAAACCCGAATGAAGCACCGCAGCCAGCGATCGAGAGGTGCCGTTTGATCCAGATTCCGCCGTCGGCGATCGTGCAGTGGGGCGGCGCGGCCGTGTTCGCGAACGTGCTGTTGACGCGGCTGGGCGTGCCCGTGCCGTCCGCGCCGTTGCTCGTGTTCGCCGGATCGGTCGTGGCGACCGGACGATTGTCCTTTGCGCACGTGTTGCTCGCGGCGCTGTGCGGCGCGCTGCTCGGCGACAGCGTGTGGTTCGCGGCGGGGCGCGTCTACGGGCGGCGGCTCGTCGCGGCGCTGTCGCGCAGATCGTATGCCGTCGATACCGGCATGCGCACGGCGGGCGACCTGTTCGAGCGGCACGGCGCGCCGATCGTCGCGTTGTCGAAGTTCGTGCCGGGGCTTGGCCTTGTCACGCCGCCGCTGATGGGCACGACGCAGATCGCCGCGCTCGCATTTTTCTTCTGGGATACGGCGGGCATCGTCGCGTGGGCGTCGTTCTGGACGCTCGGCGGCGCGCTCTTCGAGCGGCAACTGCATCTCGCGGTGCTGGCGCTCGAATCGCACGGCGCGACGGTCGTCGATCTGCTCGCGGCGGTGGCCTTGCTGTATTGCTGTTATCGGCTGATGCGGCGGCGGGAGCCGCGTGCGCGTCCGGGGCCGTCGGGTCCATCCGGTCCCGGCCCGCGCGATGGCGGCGGATGAAGATGCGTCGTTATAATCGGACGCCCGGTCGCTTTCCCAAACGGGCATGAGCGCGCGTGACCGCGTGTCGCGAAGGAAGGCATCCGTATCCGGTGGTGCGGCCGGGCTTCAAACCCGGTAGGGGGTGTCAGACACTCTCTGGTCGGTTCGACTCCGGCTGCCTTCCGCCATGAGTTTTCAGAGACTCGAACGCGGTACCCGCGGCATCTGTCATCATGGGGCGGCCATAGTCAACCCAAAGGTGCCATGTCACATCTCGAAGACGAGAAATCGAGTACGAGCGCAAACACAAACGGTCGTGCGCGAGAAAGCGAGGCCCGTGGGACCGAAATGCACGGCGAGCACGACCCGTCGGCAGTCGGACGCACCGGGCCGCTGAACGAAGCGGCGCTCCTCGGGCGCAAAACGCCGCCGTGGCCCGATTCGGCCGCGGCCAATCCGGGCCACGAAGCGCGCGCCGGCGCGCCGGGCACGATGCGTGCGCTGGCCGGGCTGCTCCTCGGTCTTGCGTTGCTCGTCGCGGGCAACGGATTGTTTCAGACGCTGATTCCGCTTCGTATCATCGAATCGGGTTATCCGACGTTTCTCACCGGTCTGATGCAGTCGAGCTATTACGCGGGCTTCATATTGGGCGCGGTCGTCAATCGGCAGCTCATCGATCGCATCGGTCAGCACCGGACTTTCGTCGCGTTCTCGGCGGCCGCGTCGATTCTCGCGCTCGCGTTCGGCGCGGTGCAGTCGCCGTGGCTGCTGGGTTTCGTGCGCCTGCTGACGGGCATCGCATTCATGGCGCTGTACACGTCCGTGGAAAGCTGGCTCAACGGCACGGTCGAGAACGAAAAGCGCGGCCAGGTTTTCGGCCTGTACGCGGCCATCAACTATCTCGCGGTGGGCGGCGGCCAGTTTCTGCTGAATGTCGGGGCGGGTTCCGGAGCGCAGCAGTTCTCGATTGCCGCCGCGCTCTTCGCCGCGGCAGTCCTGCCGGTCACGCTGATGGAAGGCTGGCCGGTGAAGGTTAGCGACGCCAACCTCGACCGCGTACCCGCGCGCTCGTGGGGAGAGAGCTTTCGGGAGATGCTGGCCCTGGCCCCGCTCGGCGTGCCGGGCTGCATTCTTGCGGGCTTCATCTACAGCAACTTCTATGCACTGATGCCGGTTTATCTCCAGCGTTCCGGCTTCTCGACGCATGAAATCGCGACCTTCATGGGCGTCGCGCTCATTGGCGCGCTATTGCCGCAGTTCCCGATGGGCCGCCTGTCCGACAGCATCGATCGTCGGCGTCTCGTTCTCTGGACAGCGTCCGTCTCGGCGGTGCTGAGCATCGTGTTGTTCTGCTTCGATTTTCGCATCGTCACATGGTGCGCGACGCTGGCTTATGTCGCGGTGACGTTCACGCAGTACGGACTCATCGTGTCGCACGTGCAGGACCGGACGGAGTCGCACCTGCGCGTCGCGGTATCGACGATGCTGCTGGTCCTGTTTTCGCTCGGGGGCATGACCGGCCCGGCATTGGCTTCGGCGCTGATGACGCTGATCGGTCCGAGCGGGCTGTTCCTGTTCAACGCGCTGTCGTGCGTGTTGCTGGCGCTCAGTGCAAGACACGCGCTCCGACTGTCCGCGCGCTCGCCGGTGGCGAGTACGGAGGCAAGCTAAGCATCGTGCCGTTGGACCGCGGACGATGTGTCAGAGGTCATCAGAGATCTGCCCGTTTCGAAACACGTGAGGTCGAGCCATGCAATTACAGACAGGCAACCTGTTCAGCATCGAAGCGAAGCGCGGCGTGGATGAGCGGATCGACATGCTCGTCACGGGGCAGCGCCTGAACGTGGAGCGGATCGTGTCGATGGGACACGCGAGCCCCGAAGGGTTCTGGTACGACGACTCGCGCGCGGAGTGGGTCGCGCTGCTGTCGGGTGCGGCCGTGCTCGAATTCGAGGAAGGCTCGATGCGACACGATATGCGTCCCGGCGACTACGTGCTGATCGAACCGCACTGCCGGCATCGCGTCGCGTGGACACATGCCGACGAGCCGACCGTCTGGCTCGCGATCTATCACGAGCGTTGAATCGCGCTGATTCATCGATCGACGATCAGCGCGCAAGATGATTCGCGGACGACCGCACAAACAGACGGCATACGGCATCGGCGTCGCTGCATTCGTGAAGCAGGTCGCGAAAGCGCTGATCGCAGAAATGTTCGGCGATCTCACCGAGCAGATGCAGATGCGTCATCGTCACGCGCTCGGGCACGAAGAGCGCGATCACATCGCTGACCGGCTTGCCATCGGGCGCGGAGAACGAGATCGGCGAAGTCGGGCGAATGTAAAGCGCCATCGGCTCGTGGGCTTCGTCCAGCCGTCCATGCGGAACGGCCACGCCTTCGCCCAGCGCCGTCGAACCGAGCGCCTCGCGCGATGCGAGAGACGATGAGACGGCTTGTGCCGATATGCCATAACGTCGTTCGATGAAGCCGCCGATCAGATCGAAGAGCGCATCGCGATTCGCGGCATCGGCGCCGAGCAGCACGTGATCCGCGCTCAAAAGACTGGCGAGCGTGCCCTGGGGCGATGCGACGTCCGCGTGATGCTCGTGCGTGTCGCCGCCGCGATGGACGCTGCGGTCCATCAGATTGCGCCAGGCATCGGATGGCGCGTCAGGAACTTCGAGCGGGCTGCTGACCTGAGCCGAAGGCGCGAGATCCGCAAGGCGCTGAATGGCGCCGCCGATGGCCGTCTTCGGCAGAATCAGTGTGAGCCGGACCCGATGAGCGTCGCGAAGCGGCGTCACGCGCATCGTCCACGGCTCGCCCGCGCAGTCGCGCACGAGCGATCTTCGCAAGGGCGTCGCATGCTGTGCATCGATGGTTACGTGCACCATGACATGCCGGCTTCCTCCGGGCATCGGATTCCGATGCGGCACAGCCCTGGACAGCCCGAGCAGGTTCATCAGGTCCGCTAGCGTGTGCACGATGTCATCCCCTTCGAATAGCGTGCGAAAGCCATCATTGAGGATAGTGCAGCCAGCGAAAAAGCCGCGCAAATTTGCGCGGCTGACGTGGCGATGATGCTGGAAGCGTCCCTAGTTTCCTTTGCCCAGATCGCGCAGTCGCTTGCCCGCCATCAGGTCGCGACCCAGCTTTTCGAGTGAGACACCGCGCGTCTCGGGCACATAGAAGAACACGACGATCGCGAAGACGACGTTGAGGATCGCATACAGCACGAAGGTATTCGCTTCGCCGACCGTGGAGAGCAAGCTGAGGAACGTGGCCGCGACCGCCATGTTGGCGACCCAGTTGACCAGCGTAGACACGGCGATGCCGAAGTCGCGTCCCTGTTGAGGCTGGATCTCCGAGCAGAGAATCCAGACGAGCGGGCCGGCGGACATCGCGAAGCCGGCGATGAAAAGCAGCAGTGACGCGACGGCCAGAACCTGTGCCGTGAGACCCGCGACGCCGGCATGCAGGAGAAAGCCGAGCGAGCACATACCGAACGCCATGACCGCGCAGCCCGCATAGAGAATCGGCTTGCGGCCCCAACGATCGACGAAGGCGATAGCGCCAAAGGTTGCAATCACGTTGACGAGGCCGACGATAACAGTCGCCCAGAGTTGCTGCTCGTGCGTCCCGAAACCGGCCAGTTCGAAGATGCGCGGCGCGTAGTACATCACGACGTTGATGCCGGTGAGTTGCTGAAAGACCTGGAGCACCACGCCGAGCAGCACCGAACGGCGAAAGTTCGAATTCCCCCGCAGCAGGCTCCATCCACGCTGGGGCCGCGTGCTGTCCTCGTTGACCTGATCGAGTTCGGCCTGAACATCGGCGGGATTGTTATAGAGGCGTTGCAGCACGGCGCGCGCTTCGGCAGCGCGGTTTCGCTGAAGCAGCCAGCGCGGGCTGTCCGGAAGGGCGAGAACGCCCGCGAGAAAGAACGCGGCGGGAATCGCGATGACGCCCAGCATCCAGCGCCAGTCGGCCACATACGAAAGCCCGATGTTCGACAGGAACGCCGCCAGAATGCCGACGGTGATCATCAACTGATACGTGGAGATCATGGCCCCGCGAACCTGTCGTGGCGCGACTTCCGAGAGGTAAAGCGGCGCCGTGAAAGACGCCATGCCGACCGCAAGGCCGAGCAGCAGGCGTGCGCCGATCAGCTGTTCCGGGCTGCCCGCGAATCCGGACCACAGCGATCCGACGATGAACAGCACCGCCGCCAGCGCGAGCGCGGAGCGTCGTCCGAGACGCCACGACAGCGCGCCCGCGCCGAGCGCGCCGATCGCCGCGCCGACCATCATCGAGCTGACGATCCATTCCTGCGAGCGGTCGCTCAGAACGAAATGCTTCGCGATGAAGGGCAGCGCCCCTGAAATCACGCCGATGTCGAGGCCGAAAAGCAGCCCGGCGAGCGCTGCCATGAAGCACACGAACAGTCCGAAGCGTCGGGATTTCGCGTGTGTGAGGACACTGCTGTCAGCGGTAGCGCTCATTTGAGATGTCTCCAGGGGTTTTCTCATACCAATCATTGGCGGCCGGGTGTTATAGCTCAACCGTCCCACTGCGTCCATGATCGAGGATAAGAATTAGCGCTGGATGAGCGCGTCGCAGGGCTACCAGCGATGCCGCAATCCGGCGACGGCGGAGACTTGTGTTTTCGTCGTCGATGGCGACAGCGTGTAAATCTGTGCGTACGGCGCGTCCTTCGCGGCGTGCTGATAGATGCCGACAAGGAAAAGGTCCGTCCGCTTGCTGAGGAAATAGTTCAGCCCGGCGTTCACCTGATGCCATGCGGGCGACGAATCCTGCGGATGATACTGGCCCGTCGTATACATATACGCGGCGCCGAGCAGCAGATCGGGAAGCACGTAGTCCGTGAGCGAGACTTCGAAGTTCTGCAACGTCAGTCTCGACTGATCGAGATAGTCGAAGCGCGCATTCGTGTACAGGAACGACACGTTCGCCGCGCCGATCGCATACGCACCGCCCGCGCCGTACATCATTTGCCGGCGCACGCCCGAACCCGTCGCGGGATTGGTGACGAATGGCGACGTGAATCCGTAATCGCCGACCACCGCGCCGTTCGTATTGTTCGGATCGTTCGGCTCGTTCACGAGCAGGAACGCCGCCCCGAGCGACAGCGGGCCTCTGCGGTATTGCATCGCCGCGCTGTATGCGTTGTTGTCGGAGAAGCCGCCTGCCTTGTTCGAGAAACCGTACAGCGCTTCCGCCTGAAAGCCGCCGTAGTCGATCGTCTTGTACTGGACCGCGTTGTTGATGCGGAAGGTATCGAAGACGTTGTCGTTGTCGCCGATATGCGTACCGTACGCCGCGAACTGGCACGCCGATTCGAACATGCAGAGCGTGACCGCCTCGTCGTACTGACGCCCGAACGTGATCGTGCCGAGCGTATTCGACGACAACCCGACGAACGCCTGCCGCCCGAACTCGCGCCCGCCTTGCGACAGCGTGCCGTTGCCGATGTTGTAGCCGTTCTCCAGCGTGAAGATGGCCTTCACGCCGCCGCCGAGATCTTCGGCGCCCTTGATGCCCCAGCGCGGCGTCTGCATCGGGCCGCTCGCGAATTGCCACGTCGAGTGCCCCTGCTTGTCCGCGCCGCGTTGATTGTTCGCATAGACGATGCCCGTCGAAACCAGTCCATAGAGCGTCACGGTGCTCTGAGCGAACGCGCTCTGGATGCACAGCGCGCTTGCAGCGATGACCAGCAAACGTCGTTTCATGGTGTTCCTGTGATTTGAGTTTGAACGCAGACACGGCGATAACTAAGGATGCCGAATCGATGTGAATGGCTTCCGCTGCCGGCGTCCGACAGCGTCTCACCCGATGTCCGATGTATCGACGACACCGAAACGCCCCGGCTGCGATGCATTCTTGCGGAACAAAAAACACGCTGGATAGCACCGAATTTGGCCACCAGCGAGCGAATTTTTAGCGCGCATGTCCACAGCAGCCGCACGCGGCGCGCTCGCCTTTTCGAAGGGCTTCATCTCACGGGTATACCCGCCCGCTCTAATTTCGGCATCACTCCACGCAAAAAACGATGCTATGCGGGGACGCTTTTGGCTGCCGACAATGGGGTCAACCGGCATCACCCATCAGCCAAAAAAACGCCGGACAGCATTCTCATCGCGGAAAAACATCGGAGACGAAGATGGCAATCATCGAAAACGCGGGACGGCGGCGCGTGCTGCGCACCCTCAGCGCCGGCGCGCTGGCGGCAGGCGGCGGGCTGCTGTCGGTGCGGGCGGTCGCGGGCGGACTCGCGACCGTGAACATGCAGCTCGGCTGGGTGCCGGGCGGCAATCAGGTCGGCGAGGTGGTCGCGAAACAGCTCGGCTACTACGAGAAGGAGGGCATCGACTTTCGCATCCAGCCGGGCGGCCCGAACATCGACGGCGTCGCGATCGTCGCGTCGGGACGCTTCCAGGCGGGCGAAATCTCGTCGAGCCCGTCGATCATGCTGGCGGTATCGGAAGGGCTGCCCATCAAGTGCATCGCGGTCGGGCTGCAGCAGCATCCGTATACGTTCTTCTCGCTGAAGAAGGCGCCGATCCGCTCGCCGCAGGACATGATCGGCAAGCGCATCGGCATTCAGTCGACGGGCATGGTGCTGCTGCGCGCGCTGCTCGCGAAGCACAAGATTCCCGAGAATCAGGTGAAGATCGTGCCGATCGGCGCGGACATGATGCCGCTCGTCTCGGGCCAGGTCGATGCCGTGACCGGCTGGCAGACCAACACGACGGCGCTCAAGCCGCTCGGCGCGGACCGCGTCGACCTGCGCCTGTGGGATACCGGCGTGCGCCTCTACGCGCTGCCGTATTACGCGACGACGTCGATGCTGAAGGAGCATCCGGAAACGGTCCAGGGCTTTTTGCGCGCGACCGCGCGCGGCTGGATGTTCGCGAATCAGAATCGCGATCAGGCCGTCGACATGCTCGTGAAGGCGTATCCGAACCTGAATCGCGCGGATGAACGCGTCGCGATCGATTCGCTGATGACCTACGCATTCGACAAGACCACGCAGACGCAAGGCTGGGGCGCGATGGACGCGAGCGTCTGGGAAGAGCAGATCGCAATGTACGGCCAGCTCGGCCAGTTCCGCGCGGCGCAACCGAAAGTCGATGACGTCATGACGCTCGACGTGCTCAAGGCCACCCATTCCTCTCGCCTGAAGGTGTAACCCATGCATGCTGCCACTCTGAATCCGCCGCGCGCGGAGCGGGCGAGTTCGCACTTCGCGCTGCCGCAGGGCATCGATTGCGCGATCAGCGCCCGCGATATCAACGTGCG
The DNA here is from genome assembly GCF_001544695.2 of Caballeronia arvi. Classification (GTDB taxonomy): domain Bacteria; phylum Pseudomonadota; class Gammaproteobacteria; order Burkholderiales; family Burkholderiaceae; genus Caballeronia; species Caballeronia arvi. Next base: position 88,814 of record NZ_FCOM02000018.1, on the reverse strand, counting down.
CTTTTTCACCGACCGCCGCAGCGTCACTGCGATCGAAGGGCTGAGCCTCGATATCGCGCAAGGCGAATTCCTCACGCTGCTCGGACCGTCCGGTTGCGGCAAGTCGACGTTTCTGCGCGTCGTCGCGGATCTCGTGAAGCCGAGCCGCGGCAGCATCAACGTGCTCGGTTCGGCGCCGCAGGCCGCGCGTGAACGGCGGGATATCGGCTTCGTGTTTCAGGACGCGGCGCTCCTGCCGTGGCGCACCGCGCTCCAGAACGTCGCTCTGCCGCTGGAAGTCGCGCAAGGCAAGGCGCGCGCCGGCCGCGCGACGCCGCGCGAGCTGCTCGAACTCGTCGGACTCAAGGGACGCGAGGACGCCTATCCGCACGAGATGTCGGGCGGCATGCGTCAGCGCGTGGCGATTGCACGCGCGCTCGTCTGCGACCCGAAAGTATTGCTGATGGACGAGCCCTTCGGTGCGCTCGATGAAATCACGCGCGACCGACTCAACGAGGAACTGCGCCGCGTGTGGAAGGAGCTCGGCCTCACGACGCTCTTCGTCACGCACAGCATCTATGAAGCCGCGTTCCTCGGCCAGCGCGTGCTCATGCTCGCCGCGAATCCGGGACGCGTGAAAGAGATCGTGCCGGTCGAGTTGCCCGAAGACCGCACGCTCGATATTCGCGAGACGCGCGAATTCGTCGAACTCACTGCGCATCTGCGTCGTGTACTGGAGACCTGCTGATGGCTACGTCCGAAATGAACCTGAACGTGCCGGCGAGCCTGCCGGACGCGGAATCGCTGGCGTGGCGCGCGCGCCGTCGTCAGCAGATGTGGCGTGCGCGCATGTTGCCGGCGCTCGGCGTCGCGAGCCTCATCTTCGCGTGGTGGGCAGTGGTCGCGGGCTTTCATGTGAAGCCGTTCATCGCGCCGTCGCCGGCACTCGTCTTCGAAACGCTGTTCGCGAAGAGCGACGTGCTGCTGCAGAACCTCGTGCCGACCGCCATCGAGGCATCGCTCGGCTTTTTGCTCGGCAATCTCGGGGCCATCGTGCTCGCGACGATCTTCGTGCACAACAAGACACTGCAGGACATCTTCTATCCGGTCGCGGTGATGATCAACTCGATTCCGGTCGTCGCGAAGGCGCCGATTCTCGTGCTCATCATGGGCAACGGGCTGGAGCCGAAGATCACCATCGCCGCGATCGTCTGCTTCTTCCCGACGCTCGTGAACATGGTGCGCGGTCTCGAAGCGGTCAATCCGCAAGCGATGGAACTGATGCACGTCCTCTCCGCCAGCAAGCGCGAGATCTTCTTCAAGCTGCGGCTCTATGCATCGCTGCCATATCTGTTCTCGGCCTTGCGCATCGCGGCGTCGATGTCGGTGATCGGCGCGGTCGTGGGCGAGTGGATCGGTGCGACGGAAGGCATCGGCGCAATGATCATTCAGGCGACCTATGCCTTCGATTCGGCGCTGCTCTATACGGCGATCATCATGAGCGCCGTGCTCTCGGGCTTCTTTTTTCTCGTGATCGCGGCGCTGGAGCGCTGGCTCATCAAATGGCAGCCGGAAGGCGCCCGCTGAACGCGACACGACACGAACCAACGTCACAGGAGACGAAATGAACATGATCAGCGACTGGATTCAGGAACCCGCACGCGATGTGCGCGTGGCGGCGCAGGCCAATGTCGTCGTGGTCGGCGGCGGGCCGGCGGGGTTGTCGGCGGCGCTCGCGGCGGCGCGCAACGGTGCGCAGGTGATCCTGCTCGAACGCTACAACCATCTCGGCGGTCTTGCATCGGGCGGCATGGTGCTCGTGCTCGACGACATGTGGGACAACCATCTGCAAGAGATATCGGTGCGCGGCACGTGCATGACCTTCATCGAACGCATGGCGGCGCGCAAGATGGCGACCTTCCCGCGCGCGGACGAATGGGGCGACGATCCGGCTGCGTACCGCCGCTGGGGACGCTGGGGCACGTTCGATTTTCATAGCCAGAAAAACCCGCATCCGGTCTGCTTCGCGGCGGCCTTCGATCCCGATGCGATGAAGCGCGTCGCGCTCGAAATGGTCGAGTCGCTCGGCATCGAGCTGCGGCTGCATTCGTGGTTCTCGCGCACGCTCGTCGAGGACGGCAAGGTCAAGGGCGTGATCTGCGAAACCAAGAACGGGCGCGAAGCGATTCTCGCCGATGTCGTCATCGACGCAACCGGCGATCTCGATGTTGCCGCATCGGCGGGCGTGCCGCATGTCGGCGGCAGCTACATCACGACGACGGTGTTTCGTCTCGGCGGCGTCGATACGGAAGCGGCCGAACGCTTCGAAGCGGAAGAACCGGAAGCCTTCGCCGCGCTCGATCGTCAGATCAAGCGGATTCTCGGCGGCTCGTGGGGCTACTGGTGGCTGAAGACGCCGCTGCCGGGCGTCGTGTGGTGCAACTGCCCGCACATGGCCGGTCTCGACGGCCTCAAGCCCGAAGACCTGACGCGCGCCGAGATGCAGGGACGCAAGCACATTCATGCGGTCGTCGAGTTCGCGCGCGACAAGCTGCCGGGCTTCGAGAACTGCTACGTGATCGATGTCGCGCCGCAGACCGGCGTGCGTCAGACGCGCCTTCTGCAAGGCGAATACGTCATGACGAAGGAAGACCTCGCGCAACGCACGCGCTTTACCGACAGCATTGCGCGCGGCCGCGATTACTACATGCCGTATCGCGTGCTGCTGCCGAAGGAGATCGACAACCTGCTCGTCGCGGGCCGCCATTATTCGGCGACGTCGCAGGCACAGAAGATGTCGCGCGAAATCCCGCCGTGCATGGCGATGGGCGAGGCGGCAGGCGTCGCGGCGGCGCTCGCGCTGAGCGCGGGCGTGAGTGTGCGCGACGTCGACGTGCCCGCGCTGCAGAAAACGCTGCGCGCGCAGGGCGCGGACCCGGGCGATCAAAGCGGACGCAACGCAGACATTCCGCCGCTCGCGATGCATGTGCAAACGAGAGAAGCAGCATGAGCAACACGGAGAACAAGATGAAGAAACACGAGCTTCCACTGACTGGCGTGCGCGTGATCGATCTCACGCAAGTGATGATGGGCCCTGTCTGCACGCAGATGCTCGCCGACTACGGCGCGGATGTCGTCAAGGTCGAGCGGCATGGCGCGGGCGATCTGAGCCGCTCGACGTTCGAGCCGGTGGCGGGAGCCGATAACCCGATCTTCTGCAGCCTGAATCGCAACAAGCGCAGCGTCGCGCTCGATCTGCGCGATGCATCGCAGATGGAAGCGTTGAAGGCGCTGATCGCGGACGCGGATGTCGTCGTCAACAATTTTCGCGCGGGCGTCATGGACCGGCTCGGCATTGGCTACGAAGACTGCCGCGCGCTGAATCCGCGCATCATCTATGCGGTCGGCACGGGCTTTGGCGAGACCGGTCCGTATGCGCACAAAGGCGGTCAGGATGTGCTCGCCCAGGCGATGAGCGGCGTGATGGCGCGCCGCGCGGATGAATCGCTGCCCATCTCGGTCTATCCGACCGCGCTCGCGGATTACTCGGCGGGCATGCACATGGTGCAGGGCATCCTGCTCGCGCTCCTGCATCGCGAACGCACGGGCGAGGGGCAAAAGGTCAACGTGTCGCTCTATAACTCGATGCTCGCGATGCAGATGCAGGAAGCCGCGATGATCATGATGGCCGACTCCGAAGTGAACTGGGCCGCGATGCCGCTCTCGGGCGTCTTCGATACGACGACCGGGCCGCTCGTGCTGGTCGGCGCATTCAAGGCGAATCCGCTGCGCGATATCTGCGCGGCCTTGCAGATCGAAGACATGTCCATCGATCCGCGCTTTTGCAACCTGAACCAGCAGTTCGCGCACAAGGCCGAATTGCAGCGCGTCCTTCGCGAGCGCTTCGCGAGCGACAGCCGCGAGTTCTGGCTCGCGCGGCTCGAAGAACAGGACTTGCTGTGTGCGCCGGTGCGCGATCTGCGCGAGGCGCTCGTCGATCCGCAGACGCTGCATAACGGACTCATCATGGCAGGCGATGGCGAAGGGCAGACGGTACGTTTGATAGGCAGTCCGATCGAATTGTCGAATGCGCCCGTCACGCTGCGCCGCGCGCCGCCGCGGCTCGGACAACATACGGTCGAAATTCTCGGCGTCACGACGACGGAGGCCGTATGAGCGTGCGCCTCGTCATCGATCGACACGTCGCCACCGTCACGCTCGCGCGACCCGAGGCGCTCAACGCCGTCGACCTGCAAACGGAAAGCGAGTTGCAGCGCATCTGGGCCGAGCTCGAACATAACCGCGACGTGCGCGTCGTCGTGCTGACGGGCGAGGGCGAGCGCGCGTTCTGCGTCGGCGCGGACCTGAAGAACCCGTCGATGAGCGGCCTCGAATACTGGGCCGCGCCGCGTCCCGGCGGCTTCGGCGGCATCGCGCTGCGCGAGACGCTGAACGTGCCGGTGATCGCCCGCGTGAACGGCTATGCGCTCGGCGGCGGCTTCGAGATGGTGCTCGGCTGCGATCTCGTCATCGCGTGCGAGGAAGCGAGCTTCGGCTTGCCCGAGGCGCTCGTCGGACGCATGCCGCTCGACGGCGGCATGACGCTGCTGCAGCGGCAGATTCCGTATCGACAGGCCATGGCGATGCTGATGACCGGCCGCCGCATCTCCGCACGCGATGCGCTCGCGATGGGCCTCGTCAACGAAGTCGTGCCGCGCGCCGAACTGGACGCTGCGGTCGAGCGCTGGGTCGACGGTGTGCTCGCCTGTGCGCCGCTCTCGGTGCAGGCGATCAAGCAGGTCGTGCGGCGCACGTCGACGCTTTCGGCAAGCGAGGCGCAGGCGTTGAGGCTGCCCGCGCTCGTGAGCGCGCTGCAATCCGACGACGCGCATGAAGGCGTGCGCGCGTTTCAGGAGAAGCGCAAGCCGCAATGGAGGGGACGCTGATGGCTTATGTGATCGGATCGCCTTGCATCGACGTGAAGGACGGCGCCTGCGTGCAGTGCTGTCCGGTCGATTGCATTTACGAAGGCGGGCGCACGCTGTATATCCATCCGGAGGAATGCATCAACTGCGGCGTGTGCGTGTCGGTGTGCCCGACCGAGGCCATCTATCACGAAGAGGAACTGCCGCAAGCCGAAGCGGAGTTTGCGGCGGTGAATCGCGCGTTCTTCGATGCGGACGTGAGCGCGCTAGGTTCGCCGGGTGGCGCATCGGACGTCGGCAAGGTAGCCTTCGATCATCCCGTGGTCATGTCATGGCCGGCGCGGGTGCCGAACTGAGGGCAGGAGATGCACGCGAACGTATTGAGGTATTTCGTCGAGGTCGCGCGGTGCGGATCGATCCGCAAGGCCGCGCAGAACCTCTATGTCGCATCGAGCGCGGTGAACCGGCAGATACTCAAGCTCGAATCGGAGATGGGCACCGAACTCTTCGACCGCCTGCCCAGCGGCATTCGCCTCAACGCGGCGGGCGAGCGCGTCTTGCAGCACATTCGCGGCACGCTGAACGACTTCCACCTGATGCGCAGCGAGCTCGACGAACTGAAGGGCGAGCGCAAGGGACACGTATCCGTGGTGGCGATGGATTCGCTGTTCGTCGATTTTCTGCCGGCGACGGTCGAAGAGTTTTCGGATGCGTATCCGGCGGTCACGTATTCGATCGCGGCCGTGCCGCCGCACGACGTTCCGATGCGCGTGCTGAGCGGCGAATACGATGTAGGCATCACCTACATTACGAAGCTGCCCGCCGGGCTCGATGTCGTGACCGAAGTGCCCTTGCCGCCGGGCGTCGTGATGGCGTCGTCGCATCCGCTCGCGAAGAAGGAGCGCATCACGTTCGACGAATGCCGGCATCATGCGTTCCTGCGCCTCGAAGGCCGCTCGCCGATACAGGGCGTGACGAGCAACGACTTTCCGGCTTTCTGGGAATCGCTGGCGCCGAGCGTCACGTGCAATTCGACGACGCTGCTCAAGCGGCTCATCGCTTCCGGGCGCGGCATTTCGTTCTTTTCGAAGCTCGCGTTTCTCGATGAACTCTCGCGCGGCGATGTGATGTGGCGCCCCATCGACGACGAGAACGTCAACGAACTGACGGTCGGCATCATCATTCCCAATCAGCGCGCACTGCCGCACGTGACGGGCGAATTCGTCGAGCGCATGGTGCGCAGGCTGAAACACGTCGAGCTGACGTTGCGGGAGTTTTGACGGCTATTTCCTGCGCCGCTGATTCACGAGCTTCACGATATCCGTCGTCGGCCCGCTGGTCATGAGGCGGGCAATGTCGTCGAGATGAACCCAGCGGCACTTGGCTATCTCGTTGCTCGGGCGAGCTTTGGCGCGATCAGGGATGTCGCAGGCAAATACGTGATGATGTTTTTGCTTGCCACGGAAATCGAACAGGTATTTTGCCGACTTTCCGGCGAGCCGCGTTTCTTCCTTGAGTTCCCGGAGCGCGGCGGCCGTGAGTTGTTCTCCGCGCTTGAGTATTCCGCCCGGCAAGGCCCATTTCGACTGACTGCGTGCGACCAGAAGAATTCGCTTGCCTCGGCGACAGATCACGGTGGCGCGTTTTTTCAAACCGATCTCCCACTTATGTTCTAGGTATTCTCGAGGCGCGCTCGGAGCGCCAGCGTATCGGGCAGTGCTTGATTAGCCGGATATGCTAATACAGAAGAGCCGTGGCGCGGTGATGTCGCAAATCAAAAGCGGCATACGCGCCACACTCCGAAAGCGTTTCATCAAAGCGTCATATAGAACGGGCGGACGATGACCAATATGTTATGGTCTGGGCAAAACTCATTTCTCGTCCGACCAGAGGCCCACATGGATATGGATGGTGACTGGCGCTTGCCGCGACCAACCACACTCTTCAAGATCGACCGGCGGCCGGCTGGTTCATCACTTTCAAAAACGAGTTCCATCGCGAGTACTTTCTCGGCACTGGCGACGCCGGTCGTCAGCGAGGCAGTGCAAAGAGCGAGAGAGCTATCCAGTACGAGCGATGCCGAGGGTTTTCATCAACTCCGTGTGGCATTCCGAAAGCTTCGTGCCTTGTATTGGGCGTATTCCCCTTACCTCGGAGAAGAAGCGACGGCGCAAGCCATCGAGGAATTCAAGCGTCTTGCTGCGGTGGCAGGCGGAACGCGTGACTGGGACATTGCGGGCGATCTGCTGAAAGCCGCGCAGGAATCGGGTGCCTCGATCGAACTGCTCGTGGACGCTGCGCGCGAAAAGCGCGCACAAGCGGTGGTGCATAGCCAGACGATGATCAAGAGCGATGATGTCGAGGCATTTCTGAACGATGTCCTGCTTCGCGCGCAATCCACGCTGCACTCGCGTTGCAACGATCTGCCCATTCGCGCGTTCGCCGAAAAGAGAGTCCGGCTCGCGCAGCGCGCGCTTCAAAAGCGCAGCAGGCGCGCAGCACGCAATGAAACGGCGCACGAAGAACATCTTCACGATGTCCGCAAGGCGGGCAAGAAACTCCGATATCTGCTGGAGTTCTTTCAGCCGGTGATCAAAGGCGGTCACGGCCGCACCATCAAGGACCTGACGTCCGTGCAGAACAAGCTGGGGCAATTCAACGACATTGCCGCGAGCGAAACCCTGATCCGCAGTGCATCGTTCAACGCGGTTCCGCCTGAAGTCGTGCAGGCATCGCTGCAATGGCTGGAGGAGCAGAAATGCAGACGTATGCGCGCGGCGTCGCGGCGGGTCCGGGCTATTGCTATTTGAGGGGACGTCGGCCCCCACGTGTCGACCATCTTGTAGATGTCGCCTAATGCGCTGTAGAAATCGATTTGAATAATTGTCGTCGTGATCGTCTCCCGGATTCGATCGCCAGGTTGAATCGCCTCGTGTTTATCGCATCGCTTCAGTAGTTGACTCCCCAATTACCGCCGTCTTTCAACTCGATTTTCCATTTTCCCGTGGAACGTCTATGTTTTGATGATGTGCATTCAACCATCGACGACGGAGGGTCAATCATGAAGATCGTTATCATCGGCGGTACCGGGCTGATCGGTTCGAAGACTGCGGCCATTCTGCGTCAGTCCGGGCATGACGTCATCGCTGCGTCGCCGAAAAGCGGCGTCAACACGCTCACCGGCGAAGGACTCAAGGAATGTCTCGCCGGCGCGCAGGTCGTGATCGACCTCGCCAATTCGCCGTCATTCGAAGACGAAGCCGTGCTGCGGTTCTTCGAAACGTCGGGCCGGAACCTACACGCGGCCGAGGCGGAGGCGGGCGTCCGGCATCATGTCGCACTGTCGATCGTCGGCACCGACCGCACGCCCGAAAACGGCTATTTCCGCGCCAAGGTCGCGCAGGAAAAACTGATCGAGGCGTCCGGCATTCCGTTCACGATCATCCGTTCGACGCAGTTCCTTGAATTCCTCGGCGGCATCGCGGATTCCGCCGCGCAAGGGAACACCGTGCGGGTTTCGCCGGGCCTGTTCCAGCCCATCGCGGCCGACGATGTCGCCGCGTTCGTCGCTGGCATCGCGCTCGAAGAACCGCATAACGGCATCGTCGAAATCGCGGGGCCGGAGCGCGCGCCTTTCGATGAAATCGTCGCACGCTATCTGAAGGCGGCCGGCGACAAGCGCGAAGTCGTGCGCGATCCGCAGGCGCGTTACTTCGGCGGTATCGTCGAAGAAAAGTCGCTCGTGCCGCTCGGCGACGCGCGTCTCGGCCGCATCGGATTCGACGAATGGTTCCGGCTTTCGCGCAAGGCATGACTCCACCGGAACACGCCCATGATCACCACGAACTCGCAGTCCGGCACGAACGTCGCGGAAATCGCCGATGGCGTGTATCGCATCAATACGCCCGTCATGCTGCCCGGCGACGCGGGCGGCTTTTCATTCAATCAATACCTGATCGTCGACGACGCGCCGCTCCTGTTCCACACCGGGCCGCGCAAGATGTTCGCGCTGGTGCGTGAAGCGGTCGCGAGCGTCATGGACCCGGCAACGCTGCGCTACCTCGCGTTCTCGCATGTCGAAGCGGACGAATGCGGTTCGCTCAACGAGTGGCTCGCCATCGCGCCGGATGCCGCGCCGCTCTGCGGCACGATCGCGGCGATGGTGTCCATCACCGATCTGGCGGATCGCGCGCCCGTCGCGCTGGCCGACGAGCAAGCCATGAGCCTCGGCCGTCACACCGTGCGATGGTTCGACACGCCGCATCTTCCGCACGCGTGGGAATGCGGCTTTTTGATGGAAGAGCGCACGAGCACGCTGCTATGCGGCGATCTCTTTACGCAGGGCGGCGCGACGTTGCCGCCGCTCACCACCTCCGACATTCTGGGCCCGAGCGAATCGTTCCGACTTAGCATGGATTACTTCTCGCATACGCGAAACGCCGACGCGATGTTCGAGCGCCTCGCCGCACTCGAACCGACGACGCTCGCCTGCATGCACGGCAGCGCGTGGAGCGGCGACGGCGCGGCACTCCTGCGCGCACTGGCGCAGAGCGTGCATCAATGAATCACACGCGCCGCGCAATCGCGAGCGCATCGCCTTGCCCGAGATCGCAGCCTTCCCAGCGGAAGAACTGCAGGTCTTCGCTGTCCGCGACGCCATCGGCGATCGCACTGACGCCGAGCGTATGCGCGAGCGCGACGATCGCGCGTGCGACGACCGCGCGCTCGTGCTGATGCGCGACGTCGCTGACGAACTTCGAGTGAATCTTGATGCGATTCGGCCGCAGTGCCTGAAGATCGGGAAGCGAGATGCGTTCGAGACCGAAGTCCGCGAGCGTGATCGATACGCCCAGCGCCTGCAATGCGCGCGCGGCCTCGCGTCGCGCGTCGAGCAGGGCGCCGCTGAACTGCAGATCGAGCGCGTCGCCGTGAAGGTTCGCTTCGGCGAGCGCTGCCTGCACCATCGCGATCAATGGTTCGTCGCCGAGATGCTTCGACATGAGCGGCATCGAAATGCGTGGCGCGGGCGCTTCGCCGCTGTCGTGGCACTCGCGCGCGAGCATGCAGGCGCGGTGCAGCATCGCCTTGTCGAGCGCCAGCAGCAATGCGGCATCGTCCGTGAGCGCGGCGATCCGTTCGGGCGACAGCGCGCCTTCTTTCGTCGCCCACACGGGCTGCATTTCGATACCCCTGAGCGCATTCGATGCGAGATCGATCTGCGGCAACGCATGCACGATCCACGTGTCCGCACGAAGCGCCGCTTCGAGATCCGTGCGCAACGCGCGCTCACGTTCGCGATCGATCGGCGCATCGGTGTCGTCGATCGCGGGCGCGATGGCAAGCGTCTGAGCGCGGCGCAATGCCATGATCGTCTCGTAGGTGCGCAAGCCCGTCACCACGACCGACGTCAGCTTTTGCGCGGTCAGCTCGGTCTTCAGGAAGTACCCGTTGATCTCGTAGCGCGTGATGACGTCGCGCTCGGGCGCCATGCCGGGCTGCCCGGTGCGCAGGATGATCTGCACGTCGTGATCGTCGAGCGTGTCGCGGATATGGCGCACGAGTTCGAGACCGGCATCGTCGGCTTCCATCACGACATCGAGCAGGATCAGCGCGGTGCCCGAATGCGCGGCCAGATATGCGCGCGCTTCGGCGGCGGAAAGCGCGCTCGAAAGCTCGACGGGCCTGCCCGAGTACGCGGCATCGGCGAGCACGAGGCGGGTGACTTCGTGTATCTCGGGCGCGTCGTCGACGAGCAGCACGTGCCACGGCGGGGCCTGCGGTCCCGTGAGCGTGCCCGATGGCTCGGCGCGCGCCGCTTCGCTGCGCAACCATGAAGGCGCGGTCATTGTCGTTCTCCCTGTGCGCCCGGTATGACATGGATCGCGCCCTCGTGTGCGCGCGCGACGCGCGGCAACGTGAGCACGAACACGCTGCCGGCGTGCGCGCCGTTGCGGACCGCGAGCGTGCCGTCGAGCGCGCGCGTGACGAGCGCATAGGCGAGATGCAGGCCGAGGCCGCTGCCGCCCGAGCCGCGCCGCGTCGTGAAGAAGGGCTCGAAGATGCGCTCATGCAGTTCGTCGGGAATGCCGCAGCCGTCGTCTTCATGTTCGAGCACGACGTGTGTATCGCCCGAGCGCCGCGCCGAGATCACGATATGCCCGACCTCGCCCGGCGCGAACGCATGCACGAGCGAGTTGAGGATCAGGTTGGTCAGCACTTGTGCGAGCGGTCCGGGAAACGAATCCATCAGAATGCCGGGCGGACAGTCGATACGCAGCGCCACGCGCGTGCCGCGCAGCTTCGGCTCGACGCTCAGCACGGTCTCGCGGATATATTCGCCGAGATCGAACTGGCGGCGCGCTTCGCTGACCTGATCGACGGCGACCTGCTTGAAGCTCTGCACGAGACGCGCGGCGCGATCGGCGTTGGACAGCATGAGCCGCGTCGATTGGCCTGCATCGCGCAGATAGCTGCCGAGCGCATCTTCGGTGAGATCCTGACGCTTCAGACTCTCGCTGATGGATTCGGTCCGGTCGCGCAGATACGATGCCGCGCTCACGACGATCCCCACCGGCGTGTTGATCTCGTGCGCGACACCCGCGACGAGTCCGCCGAGCGACGCCATGCGTTCCGATTCGACGAGCTCCTTGCGGGTCGTTTCGAGGTTATGCAGCGACTGGAGCAGGTCCGCCTGCGTGAGCTCGCGGCTTTCCTGCGAGAGCACGATCCACCATGCGCCGAACGCGAGCAGCGGCAAGGTGGCCGCATACGTGTGCAGCAGCACGTCGCCGATCTGCGCGCGCGCCATCACGTCGGCGATCTCGATCAGCCGATACGACAGCAGGAACACCGCGCCCGTCGCCGTCGACGCGATGATGAACAAGCCGAAGAAGCGGCCGATGCGCCGCCCGAAGTGCGGCGCGAGCGTGCTGGGCCCGGGCGGCTCCGCGAACTCGTCGGCGGTCGATGCAACCGGCATCTTGCAGCGATCGCGGCAATGATTGTCGAGACCGCAGCACAGCGAGCAGATCGAGCCTTGATTGAACGGGCACCACGCCATGTCCGCGGCTTCGTAGTCGCGCTCGCAGATGCAGCAGCGCACGAGCTGCGTGCGCGGTACATCGGCATGTTGCACGTCGGCGCGCGCGATGTAATAGCGCCCGCCCGTCGCATAGGCGATCGCGATCGCGCTGACGAACGCGAGAAAGAGCGCGATGAACGCGGAATAGGCGCGCGCGACATCGCCGAACAATCCGGCGAACGCGCACGTCGATACGACGGATGCAATCAGCATCGCGCCGCAACCGACGGGATTCACCTGATACAGATGCGCGCGCTTGAACTCGATGCGCCGCGGGCTGACCCCGAGCGGCTTCAATACGACGAGGTCCGCGACCAGCGCGCCGAGCCACGCGATGACGAGATTCGAATACACCGACAGCACGGTTTCGAGCGTCTTGAAGATGCCGAGCAAGGTGAGCAGAAGCGCGATCATCACGTTGAACACGAGCCATACGACGCGCCCCGGATGATAGTGCGTGAGCCGCGCGAACACGTTGGACCACGCGAGCGAGCCCGCATACGCATTGGTCACGTTGATCTTCACCTGCGAGATCACGACGAACACGGTCGCGACCGCGAGCGCCAGCGCGGGACTGTCGAACACGTGCCGGTAAGCGGTGACGTACATGTGCACGGGCACGACGGCATCGACGGCGGGCACGCCATCCTGCAGCGCGAGCACGGCGAGCAGACTGCCCGCAAGGAGCTTGAGGCCGCCCACGACGATCCATCCGGGACCGGCTGCGAGCATCGCGGTCCACCATGACAAGCGGTTGCGCGCGGTGCGGTCCGGCAGGAAGCGCAGATAATCGACCTGCTCGCCGATCTGTCCCATCAGCGAAAACAGCACACCCGCGGCCGCGCCGAACAAGAGCACGTCGATGTTGCCGCCTCTCGCTTCGGCGGTGGCGCCGAGACCGGGAAACGCGGCCCATCGCCGCAGCACGTCCGGGTCCTGCCAAAGAATGAAAATGAACGGCGCGACGAGCAGAATCACCCACAGCGGTTGCGTCCATCTCTGCAGCTTGTTGATCAGCGTGACGCCGAAGAACACGAGCGGAATGATCAGCAGCGACGACAGCAGATAACCGATGACGATATTGATGCCCGCCGCGAGTTCCAGAGCCTGCGCGAGTATCGCGGCTTCGAGCGCGAAGAAGATGAACGTGAACGATGCATAGATCAGCGACGTGATCGTCGATCCGACATAGCCGAAGCCCGCGCCGCGCGTGAGCAGATCGATATCGACATTGGCAACGCTCGAGTAATACGCGATCGGCACGCTCACGAGAAAGATCAGCGCGCACACGACGAGAATCGCAGGAAACGCGTTATGAAAACCGAAGCTCAGCGTGATGCTCGCGCCGATGGCTTCGAGCGCAAGAAAAGAGATGCCGCCGATGGCGGTATTGGCGAGCGTGAAAGGCGACCAGCGCCGATAAGAACTGGCTGCGTAACGCAACGCGTAATCTTCGAGTGTTTCGTTGGCCACCCAGGATTGATAGTCGCGTTTGATTCGCATGACGGTCGGCCACCGGGTCCGCAAGCCATTGAACAGGACGATCCGATTATTAGCTGAAAGCTGCATCGCCGCAATATTGATGCGAATGCTTCGATCGCAATGTGGAGCGGGTTTGTGCCGATTGACCGTGCGTGCGCATCTGCGAACACTGGCAAACGAACTTCGTTGTACATCTTTCCCGACGCCTCATCTTTCGCCTTGGAGCAGACATGACGCCGCTTTTTGCGAGCGCCGTGGCACCTGTCGCCAGCGACGACCTTGTTTATCGCGTTCATGCAGCGGGCGATTCCGACGACGCCTGGTGCAGTGTGCTCGCGCAAATCCGCGAGCGCTTTCGCGTGCGCTGGGCCGCGCTCGCGCGTCATAGCTTTTCCACGCGTCAAGGCCTCGCGCTCTATTCCGCGCCGCGCGATCCGCGCCTGTGCGCCGCGCTTTCCGATTACGCATCGCGCAATCCGTGGTTTCTTTCGAGCGATGCCTATCGCGAAGGCCGCGTGATGGCGGGCGATGAACTGCTCAGCAATCGCGAGCTCGTCAAGACCGACTTCTATCGCGGCCTGTTGCTGCCGCATGGTCTCTATCACCGCCTGTGCGGCGTGATTGCGCGGCGCAACACGCTCGTCTATTACCTCGACCTGCATCGCGGTCCCGACGAGCCTCGCTTCGGCCCGCGCGAAAGAAGCGCGTTCGCCGCGCTGCTGCCGCATCTCACGCTCGCGCTCGATCTGCGCTGGCGCCTGCGCGAAACCGACGACATGAATCGCGCGCTCAGACGCATCGTGAACACGCATGCGCGCGCGGCGATGCTCGTCGATTCGAACGCGCGCATGGTGTTCGGCGGCGATGGCGCACAAGGGGCGTGTGAATCCGTGGCGGGCCTGCGCATCGAGGACGGGCGCATCGTCGCGGCCGCGAGCACGGACGATCGCGTGTTGCAGGACGCCATCACACGCGCGACGCACGCATCCGTCGATGCCGATGAACAGGCCGCGCTGGTGCTTTCGCTTTCGGCGCCGGGGCAATCGCAGCCGAGCGTGATATCGATACGCGCGGCGGGCTCCGTGTTCAGCGCGGAACTCGGCGAGACGCGCCGCCTCGCCATCGTCACGGCGCTCAACGCGCCTTCTGACGACGATCACGCCGATTGCGCATTCGTGCGGCAATTCGGCCTCAGCCCGGCGCAGGCGCGCATGAGCTCGCTGATCGTGACGGGGCATTCCATCGCGAGCGCGGCACGCGAACTGCACGTCTCCGAGAACACCGCGCGCAGTCATCTCAAGCAGATCTTCCAGAAGACCGATACCCATAGCCAGATGGAACTCGTGCATCTGCACGGGCGTATCTGCGTTTCTCTCTAGTCGAACCTCACCCATTTGGGTGAGACCGACTACCCCAGTCGGGCGAATCAAAATCCTCGCGCTGGGGGATTCGCGCGTTGCCGTGCATCCCTATCATGAGTCGTGTCCCAATCGTCGAACGCGATGAGGAGATCACCATGCTGGGTTTGTGCTTGCTCTATGTCGGCGCCGTACTGTTTCTGAACGGGCTCTGGTTGCTGGGCAGGATCGGTGATCGCGAGATATGGGTCATCAATGTCTTCGCGGGCGGGATCACGTTGCTCGCATCGCTGAAGCTCGCGTTCGGCTCCGATGCGGACGCTGCATCGATCAAGGCGGCCGCGCTCACTTTGCTCTTCACGTTCACGTACTTCTGGGTAGCAATCAATCGCTATAACGGCGCCGATGGCCGCGGGCTCGGCTGGTTCAGCCTGTTCGTCGCGATCACGATCATTCCCGTCGGCATCGATTCGATCGCGCATGCGAACTCCGCATGGTCCTTATGGTTCGCGCTGTGCTGGTTCGGCTGGGCGTTCCTGTGGCTGCTGTTCTTCGTGCTCCTCGCGCTGCAGCGCCCCATTGTGAAGCTGACGGGCGCGGTCACGGTCATCGCGGGCATCGTCACCGGCTGGCTTCCCGGCTACCTCTTGCTCAACGGCACGCTGAGCTGAATCGAAGTGCTGTCCTATGCCGGCATGCGAGCCGGCCTGATCCGACAAGGAGACATTCGTCATGGCTGAAACGCTCATCAAGGTCGACCTGAATCAGTCCGCATTCGACAACGAGCAGGTGCATAACCGCTGGCACCCCGACATTCCGATGACCGCATGGGTCAAACCCGGCGACGACTTCATTCTCGAAACCTACGATTGGACCGGCGGCTTCATCAAGAACAACGATTCGGCGGACGATGTGCGCGACATCGATCTGTCGATCGTCCACTTTCTATCGGGACCGGTCGGCGTGCATGGCGCGGCGCCCGGCGATCTGCTTGTCGTGGACCTGCTCGATATCGGCGCGAAGCAGGAAAGCCAGTGGGGTTTCAACGGCTTCTTCTCGAAGAAGAACGGCGGCGGCTTTCTGACCGATCACTTCCCGCTCGCGCAGAAATCCATCTGGGATTTCCACGGGCTTTATACGACCTCGCGCCACGTGCCGCAGGTTTCGTTCGCGGGGCTGATTCATCCGGGACTCATCGGCTGCCTGCCCGATCCGAAGCTGCTCGCGACGTGGAATCAGCGCGAAGTCGATTTCATCGCGACGCAGCCCGACCGCGTGCCGCCGCTCGCGAATCCGCCTTTCGCCGCGACCGCTCATATGGGCAAGATGACCGGCAACGCCCGCGAAAAGGCCGCTGCCGAAGGCGCGCGCACGGTGCCGCCGCGCGAGCATGGCGGCAATTGCGACATCAAGGATCTGTCGCGCGGCTCGAAGATCTTCTTCCCGGTGTATGTGGATGGCGCGGGCCTGTCCGTCGGCGATCTGCACTTCAGTCAGGGCGATGGCGAAATCACGTTCTGCGGCGCGATCGAGATGGCGGGTTGGGTGCACATGCGCGTGAACGTCATCAAGGACGGCATGGCGAAATACGGCATCAAGAATCCGATCTTCAAGCCGAGCCCGATCACGCCGCGCTATGACGACTACCTGATCTTCGAAGGCATTTCCGTCGACGAGCAGGGCAAGCAGCATTATCTCGACGTGCACATCGCGTATCGGCAGGCGTGCCTGAATGCGATCGAATATCTGACGAAATTCGGCTACACGCGCGCGCAGGCGTATTCGATTCTGGGGACGGCGCCGGTGCAGGGGCATATCAGCGGGGTCGTCGATATTCCGAACGCATGCGCGACCTTGTGGCTGCCCACGCAGATCTTCGACTTCGACATCCGTCCGAACGCGGACGGTCCGGTGAAGGCCGTGAAGGGCGGCGTGGATATTCCGCTCTCGCAAGACAAGGCCTGATTCCGTGCAATTTGACTGGCGCGATGCGATGTTTGCATCGCGCCATTTTTTCGAGTGCGAATGCAATGCCGATCTATCAATACGAATGCGAATCGTGCGGCAGCTTCGACGTGATGCGCAGTATCGCGGATCGCGACTTGCCGTGTATGTGTCCCGAATGCGGCATGCAGACGATACGGGCGATCACGTGTACGGCGATGCTCTCGCTGATGCCGCAAGCCCAGCGCGATGCGTACGCGACGAACGAACGCAGCGCGCATGCGCCAAAGAGCTCGAAGAGTCTTGGCTATCGTCACGGACCGGGATGCAGTTGTTGCAGACCGAGTAGTCCCACAAGCGATCAGGCGAAACCTTCGATGAAGTCGCCGGGCGGGCGTCCGTGGATGATTAGCCACTAGAAGCGCCGCGCAGCACGCGTCGGGACAGGTTGGCGCGCTTGGAACGGCGTTTGCTCAAGCCGTTTGCGCATCGGTCGCACTCCGCGACCGGCAGACGACTCGCTCCCGGCACGCATGAACGACTCACACGCCATCCCCGCGCGATCGCGCACGCTGCCCGATCACGATCTCGAAACCGCGCTGCGCAAGGTCTTCGGCTTTGGGCATTTACGCCCCGGACAGGAGGACGTGATTCGCAGCGTGCTCGACGGCCACGACACGCTCGCCGTGATGCCCACGGGCGCGGGCAAGTCGCTGTGCTATCAGTTGCCCGCGCTGCAGTTCGACGGCATGACGATCATCGTGTCGCCGCTCATCTCGCTGATGCGCGATCAGGCGACGAAGCTGATCGAAGCAGGCGTCGCGACCGCCGTGCTCAACAGCGCGCTATCGGCGGGCGAGGAGCGCGACGCCATGCAGGCGATCGCGCGTCATGAAATCCGCATGCTCTTCGTCACGCCCGAACGGCTCGTCGATGCCAGCTTCAACGCCGAGCTCACCGCGAAGGACATGCCGCCCATCGCGCTCGCGGTCATCGACGAGGCGCACTGCATTTCGCAATGGGGTCATGATTTCCGGCCCGCGTACGTCGAGCTGATTCACGCAATCAAGACGCTCGGACGCCCGCCCGTGCTCGCACTCACCGCGACGGCGACGCCCGCCGTCATCGTCGATATCGTGCGTGAGCTGCAAATGCGGCATCCGCACGTCATTCACACGGGCGTGTATCGCGACAATCTGCATTTCACGGTCGAGCAGTCGACCAATCCCGACGACAAGCGCAAGCGCGCGATCGAGCTAGCGACGAACGAAGCAGGCAGCGGCATCGTGTATTGCGCGACCGTCGCGGAATGTGAAGCGCTGCATGCCGCGCTCGTCGATGCGGGCGTCGAGGCGGAGCGCTATCACGGCAAGTTGTCGTCGGGTGCGCGGTCGGAATCGCAGGATGCGTTCATGGCGGATCGCGCGCGCGTGATGGTCGCGACCAATGCGTTCGGCATGGGCATCGACAAGCCCGATATCCGCTTCGTGATTCATGCGCAAATGCCGGGCAGTCTCGATGCGTACTATCAGGAAGCAGGCCGCGCCGGACGCGATGGCGAGCCTGCGCGCTGCACGCTGCTCTTCGAAATGAAGGACAGGCAGGTGCAGCAGTTTTTCATGAGCGGGCGCTATCCGAGCGCGGAAACGATCATGCGCGTCGCGGAGAAAGTGCGTGAGCTGGCGTTGCAGGACAGCGGCCGCACGCTGGAGAAGCCGCTTGCGCGTCTGCGTGAAGCGTTGCCGAACGTGGGCGCGAACAAGCTGCGTGTGGCGGCCACGCTGCTCAACGATATCGGCATGACACGGCGCACGCGGCGCGGCGGCATGAAGCTCGTTGTCGACGATGCGACGTTCGCGAAGCTCGATGATGCATCGCAACTCTATGCTGAACGTTCGGAACGCGACCGCGCGGTGCTCGAACGCATGATCGCGTATGCGCAGAGCGCGCAATGCCGCTGGCGCATGCTGCTCGATTACTTCGCCGACGACATGAACGATGCGCGCGCATCGGCGCCGTTGAAGGCGAGCGATGTCGATTACCGCGCGCCCGACGACGAACTCGGCGGCGGTGCATGCGGCGTATGTGACAACTGCGTGCATCCGCCCGAGGTGATCGAAAGTCCGCGTGAATTGCGCGAGAAGGCGAAGGCATCGCCCGAACGCAACGCGCCCGAGTTCGCGCAGGGCGATCGCGTGCGCGTGCGTCGCTATGGCGAAGGCGTCGTCGAAATGGTCAGCGGCGAGCGCGTCGCCGTGCGTTTCGCCGACGACGACACGCGCACGTTCATCGCCCGCTATGTGAAGCGTGCCGCTCGCTGATCTGCGCAATCGCGATGCGCGCGGCCTTGCGCACTTCGGGATCGCCGTCGCCGAGCGCGGCTTCGAGCACGGCGAGCGCATCGGCATTGCCGAGTTCGCCGAGCGCGAGCGCGGCTTCCTTGCGCACGTTGCTGACCGGAAACGTCAATAACTCCGCTACGGCGTGCGTGCTCGCCGCATCGCGCAGACGCCCGAGCGCGCGCGCCGCCTGCAGCGTGACTTGCCAGTAGTCGTCGGCGAGCGCGCTTTCGAGCGCATCGCGCGACGCCGCGAGACGCAGCTTGCCCAGCGTCGCCGCGGCTTCCTCGCGCACGCGCCATTCGTCATCGGATAGCGCGTGGATCAAAGGGCCGAGCACGCTGTCGTCGGTGGCGAATCCGAGTGCACCGACGGCGGCGTGACGCACGTCGGCGGAATCATCGTCGCGTGCGAGTTGCGTCAGTTGCGGCAACGCGTTCGCATGACGCAGCCAGCCCAGCACGCCGACGGCCTCGCGCCTCACCTCGGGCGATGCATCCGACAAAGCCGCGAGCGCAGGCCCGGCCGCATTCGTCAGGCGCAGCTCGCGCAACGCACGCAACAGCGCGGCGCGTGCGAACGTATCGGCATCGGCGAGATGCGGCAACAGGCGTTCGCCTGCCGCGGGATCTTTCAGCGCAGTGAGGCTATTGGCGGCGGCATCGCGTGTCGGCGTATCGGTGTCGGCGAGCGCGGCGCACAGCGCATCGACGACTTCGATCGTGTCCCATGCGCTCAGGCGTTGCGCCGCGGTCAGGCGCACATCGGCATCGGTGTCGTGGCGCAACACGTCGGCGAGCAAAGGCAGCCATGCTTCGTCTTCGAGATCGGCGGCTTCGATCACGGCGAGTCGGCGCACGGCGGCGTCCTTGTCTGCCAAACGCGCTGCAAGACGCGCGGCGAGGGCGTCGTCGGTGATGTCATCGAAACGAGGATGGGTGTGCGTCATGAATAGACCGAACGTGTGATGTCGATGCGCGCAGGCGCGTCGCTCGACGTAACCGATGCGCCCGCTTGCGGGTGACGAAGCAACGCGAGACAGCGCCGCTTCAACGCGACGAATGCGGGCTCCGTGACGAGGTCGCGCTCGCGCGGACGCGCGAACGGCACGCGCAGTTCTTCGAGCACGGTGCCGGGGCTCTGGCTCATCACGAGAATGCGGTCCGCGAGAAACAGCGCCTCGTCGATGTCATGCGTGACGAACACGACAGTCGGGCGATGCTCGCTCCATACATCGAGCAGCAACGCCTGCATCATTGCGCGCGTTTGCGCATCGAGTGCGCCGAAAGGCTCGTCCATCAACAGCACGCGCGGCTCGTTGAGCATCGCGCGCGCGATCTCCGCGCGCTGCTGCATGCCGCCCGATAGCTGCTCGGGATAACGGTCCGCGAACGCGCCGAGCCCGACGCGATCGAGCAGGGCCTGTGCGCGGCGATGCCGCTCGCGCTTGCTCACGCCGCGCATCTTGAGGCCGAACGCGACGTTGTCGAGCGTCTTGCGCCACGGCAGCAGCGTGTGCTGCTGAAAAACCATGCCGCGCTCGGGATGCGGTGCGCCGATCGGCTTGCCGTCGAGCATCGCGCGTCCCGCGTTCGCAGCGACGTGGCCTGCCAGCGCCGCGAGCAAGGTCGACTTGCCGCAGCCCGACGGACCGAGCACGCACACGAACTCGCCCGGTTCGATGACCGCGTTCACATCGCGCACGGCGGTGAATGCGTGCGCGCCTTCGCCCAGTGCGATGCCGAGCGCTTCGAGATCGATGCGGCCCGCGCTCATCGGCTTCTCCCGGCGGCGAGCCACGGCGTGAGGCGCTTTCCGGCGATGCGCACGAGCGCGCTGCTGCCCATGCCGAGCAGGCCGATCAGCAACATGCCGACGACCACATCGGGATAACGCTGCACCGTGTACGACTGCCACGTGTAATAGCCGATGCCGAATTGCCCCGAGATCATCTCGGCGGTGACGAGACAGAACCACGACGTGCCCATGCCGATCGCGAGACCGGTGACGATCGCGGGCGCGGCGCCCGGCAGGATCACTTCGCGCAGGATCACGCGATGGCTCGCGCCCAGGCTGCGCGCCGACGACACGAGCCGCGGCTCGACGCCTTCGACGCCGTGTATCGTGCCGAGCAGGATCGGAAAGAACGCGCCGGTGAAGGTGATGAAGATCATCGACATTTCCGAGGATGGGAACATCAGGATCGCGAGCGGAATCCACGCGACGGCGGGAATCGGCCGCAACACTTCGAGCGGCGTGAGCAGCGCGAGACGCGACCATTGCGAACGTCCGATCGCGAGGCCGAGCAACACGCCGCTCACGGCCGCGCCCACATAACCCGCCGCGATGCGCCGCACGCTGCTCGCGAGATCGGAGATCAGCTTCGGCGAATGCGCAAGATCGACGATGGCCGCGAGTGTATCGGCTGGCGTCGGCACGTTCTCGAAGGTGACGATGCCGAGGTTCCAGCGATACGTCGTCGCGAGATGCCAGAGCAGAAGGCACAGCGCGAGCGACGCCCACTGCACGCCGGCGCGCGCGCCGCGCGAGCGAAGCAGCGATGGAGTGGAATAAGCGAGCGTCGCCATGTTCGCCTCAGCGGTTCGCGAGCGCGGTGGGCTGGCGCACGGCGGCGAAATCGAGCACCTGTCCGCCATGCGCGTTCGCCCAGGCTTGCGCGCGATCCTTCAGCAGAAACGCGTTCAACTGGCCGTCGCCGGTCTTCGCGAACCACGCCTGATTGCCGAGCAGCTTGATGCCGCTCTCGCGATCCTGCGCATAGAACGCGCGCACCTGCCGGCCATCGCGTTCGAGCGTGACGAGCTCGCGCACCGCTTCTTCCGGCGACGCATAGCTGCGCACTTTCGGCTCGCCGCGCACCCAGATCTGCGCAACGCGATCGGTCTTCGCGATCGGCTTGCCGGTCAGCGCGTCGTTCGCGACGAGCGGCGTCGGCGCATAGTTGCGCAATGCCGCTTCGTAGTCGAGATGTTCGGCCTTGAAGGCTGCGCGCAGATACGTGTCGTCGATGAAGCTGTTCGCATTCAGATCGCCGTCCGCGCGCTTGAGCAGCTTGAGCGTGTCGAACGAGGTCTGCACAGCCTTGCGATACTCGGGCGTCCACGTGAGATCGCGCGTCTGAAGACCGAGCGGGCCATGAAACAGATAATCGACTTCAGGCTCGATGCCCGTGACCTTCGCGATCAGCTCGCTGTATTCCTCGGGCTCCGCCGTGAGCAGGCGATTCGCTTCGATCGCCGCGCGCAGATAAGCGACGACGATCTCCGGATACTTCTGCGCATAGTCCTTCTCGACGAGCGTGCCGTGCAGCGTCGCCGCACCCGCCTGCGAGCCGTCGTAGATCTTGCGCGCGAAGCCGCGATACGGAAACAGCTCGGCGAAGGGCACGAAGTCCGCATGCGCGTCGATCTTGTGCGTCTGCAACGCGGGCCCGGCCACTTCCGGCGCCTGCGTGACGATGTTCACGTTGCGCTCCGGGTCCCAGCCTTGCGCCGCGACGGCGCGCAGCAGCATGCCGTGCGAGGTCGACGCGAACGGCACCGAAATGGTCTTGCCCTTGAGATCGGCGATGGACTGCGCGGGCGAGTCCGTCGGCACGACGATGCCGTTGCCGCTGCCCCGCACGCTGCCCGACAACACGCTGATGAAGATGCTGCACTTGCCCGCCTTCTGGTTCGCGACGCCGTTCAACACGCCGGGGAAGTCCGCCATCGAGCCGAAGTCGAGCTTGCCCGCGACCATTTCATTCGTGATCGGCGCGCCGCTCGTGAAGTTCTTCCACTGGATGTCGTATTGCGCGTCCTTGTATTTGCCATCGTGCGGCAGGTACTTTTCGAGCAGATGCAGCTCGCGGATCAGCGCGCCGCCCGCCGCGGTGTTGATCGTCGTGTCCTGCGTGCCGATGGCGATGCGGATCGTGTCCGCCTCCGCGGCGCCTGCGAAGAGCGCGGCCGCGAGCGCGATAAAGAGCGTTCGTTTCATGGGCGAATCCTTGTCTCGTCATCGAAGAAGATAGGGAATGTCGACATGCACGGCATTGGTCGGACAGTCGCGCTCGCAGGGCATGCAGTACCAGCATTCGTCGAACTTCATGAAGGCCTTGCCGGTATCGGGATCGATCGCGAGCAGGTCCATCGGACAGACGTCGATACAGACGGTACAGCCCTTGTCGGCGATGCACTTGTCTTCGTCGATCATCACGGGCAGGCTCGAGCGCAGGCGCGCTTCACGGGGCACGAGGGCCATGTTTTCTTCTCCTAGGCAGCGACCGGCTGCGATGCGCGAGCCACGCGCAGACGCGAATACGCGCCGCGCTCGGACTCGTCGATGGGAACCACGTAGGGTTCCACGGCTTTCTTGAACGAGGTCATGCGTCCCGCATCATCCTTCTTCAGATGCGTGTGACAGAACCATTCGTCGTCGTTGCGCTCGGGATGATCGACGCGATGGTGATACAGCCCCCAGCGGCTCTCCGTGCGATACAGCGACGCGCGCGCGGCCATCTCGGCGCAATCGAGAATCGCGGCGACTTCGGCGGCACGCATCAGCTCGTGCGGATCGGCGGCGCCCAGATGTTCGACATCCTCGCGAATCTCGGCGAAGCGTTGCAGGCCGATCTCCATGCGGCGCGTGACCTTCGGCGGCTGCAGATACTCGTTCACGAAGCGGCGCAGCTTGTATTCGACCTGCGCGGGCGGCAGGCCATGCGCGCGTGACAGCGGCGCGAAAACGCGGGCGCGTTCGCGTTCGACCTGCGATACATCGAGCGCGGGCAACGCGCGGCCTGCGACATGCGCGGCGGCATCTTCACCGGCGAACCAGCCATACGTGAACGCGCCGAGCATGTAGTTGTGCGGCACGGCGGCCATGTCGCCTGCTGCGTAGAGGCCTTGCACGGAGGTGCGCGCGTACTCGTCGACCCATACGCCCGATGCGCTGTGGCCGCTGCACAAGCCGATCTCCGAGATATGCATCTCGATCATGCGCGTGCGATAGTCGTTGCCGCGCCGCGCGTGAAAGCGTCCGCGGCTCGGGCGCTCGTTGGTGTGCAGGATGGTCTCGATGGTCTGTATCGTTTCCTCCGCGAGATGATCGAGCTTGAGAAACACCGGGCCGTTGCCGCTCTGGAGTTCCTGATAGAACTCCCACATCATCTGACCGCTCCAGTAATCGCATTCGATGAAGCGCTCGCCCCGGCCGTTGGCCGTATAGCCGCCGAGCGGTCCCGTCACGTAGGCGCATGCGGGGCCGTTGTAGTCCTTGATGAGCGGATTGATCTGGAAGCACTCGAGATTCGCGAGCTCCGCGCCCGCGTGATACGCCATCGCGTAGCCGTCGCCGGCGTTGGTCGGGTTCTCGTAGGTGCCCATCAGATAGCCCGATGCCGGCAAGCCCAGACGTCCGGCCGCGCCGCAGCAGAGAATCACGGCTTTCGCGCGGATCACGTAGAAGTCGGCAGTGCGGCAATCGAAGCCCATCACGCCGGCTATTTCACCGTTCGGCGCATTGAGCAGACGCGTCGCGACGACGCGATTCGTGATCTCCACGCGCGCACGCTTCAACTGGCGATAGAGCACCTTCTTCACATCGTGGCCTTCGGGCATCGGCAGGACATAGGCGCCCATGTGATGCACCTTGCGCACCGCATAGTCGCCCGTGTGATCCTTCTCGAACTTCACGCCCCAGCGGTCGAGCTCTTCGATGGTCTTGAAGCTGTGCCGCGCATACGCATAGACGGTGGCCTGATTGACGATGCCGTCGTTCGCCACGGTGATTTCCTTCGTGTACTGCTCGGGCGTCGCATGGCCGGGGATGATGGCGTTGTTCAGGCCGTCCATCCCCATCGAGATCGCGCCGCTGCGCTTCACGTGCGCCTTGTCGATGAGCAGCACGCGCAGCTTCGGGTCGCGCAGTTTCGCCTTGATGGCAGCCATCGGGCCGGCCGTGCCGCCGCCAACGACGACGATGTCGTATTCGAGTTCGTGGGTCTGCATGATCTGGAATCGCTACTTGTTATGACAAGTCAGGACCAGATTCTAGAAGCGTGCGAACCGCGTTGGAATCAATTGTTTTTGCTTTGCTTGTGCCTGCTTCGAATAACGCGCTCGCGATCGATGCGCAGCCGGTACTGGAACGTATCGCCGCGGAAATACAGATATTCGAAGTCGATGGGCTTGCCCGCGGCATCATGCGTGAGGCGCTCGATGCGCAAGAGCGGTGCGCCTTTCTTCACATCGAGCGCGGCGGCGATCTCCGAGGCGGCCGCGATGGCGTCGATGGCGAGATCCGCATGGCCGAGCGGTACCGCGCAGTCGTTTTCGAGCATCAGGAAGATATCGCGCGTGGCGAGATCCGCGCGCTTCAGACGCCGGCCGATCGCTTCGGGCAGAAAGGTCACTTCATAGGAAACGGGCGAGCGATTGAGCAGCCGCACGCGATGAATCTCGGCGACGCTCGAGCCTTCTTCAACGTCGAGCCGTGCGGCGACGTCGGCGGGCGCGGGCACGAAGCGCAGTTGCACGACGCGATTCACGATCTCGTGCCCGCTTTCCGCCATCGCTTCGGCGAACCCCTGCAACGACGTCACGTTCTGAAACGCCTTAGGCTGCGACACGAACGAGCCCTTGCCGTGAACCTTGAAGATCAGCCCTTCCTTTTGCAGATCGCCGAGCGCCTGGCGGATCGTGATGCGGCTGACGTCGAACATCGTCTGAAGCTCGCTTTCGGACGGCATGCGGCTCATCGGCGGATAGCGGCCATCGAGAATGCCGGTGCGCAGCACGTCCTTGATTTGCGTGTAGAGCGGAACGTGCGAGTCGAGCGAGACGGTCGGGCGGCGGGTCGGCATGGAGCGATTATAGCGATGCGCTTCGCCTCCCATCGCCATAAACAAATGACGAAATATTGGTTAGCCGCGATCGCGCGCTCATCGAGAATGGAGTCTGACCAGTTCGAGTCGCAGCGAGGATCGAAGATGAGTGAGCGCAGCGTGGGGAACGTGACGTCGTCGTTGTCGGCGTCTTTGTCGGTGACGCTCGTGACCGTGCCCGGACTGTACGGAAGCGAGGACGCGCATTGGCAGAGCTGGCTGGAACGCGAGCTGCCCGGCGCGCGGCGCGTCGAACAGCGAGCCTGGGACACGCCCAATCTGGCGATCTGGAGCGATGCTGTGCGCGATGTGATCGCGGGCATCGACGGTCCCGTCGTGATCGCGGCGCATAGCTTCGGATGTCTCGCGACCGCGCATGCGCTCTCGCACGCGGGCGCCTTTCACGCGCAGGCCGCGCAAGTGAAGGGCGTGCTGTTCGTCGCGCCCGCGAGTCCGGCGAAGTTCCGTTTCGCGGGCGCGTTCAGCGCGCGCAGGCTCGATACGCTTTCGCTCGTCGTCGGCAGCGAGACCGATCCGTGGATGCCGCTCGACGAAGCGCGCACGCTCGCGCAGCGCTGGAACAGCGCGTTCGTGAATCTCGGCAAGGCGGGGCATATCAACACGGCTGCGGGTTTCGGACCCTGGCCGCTCGCGAAGCATTTCGTCGAAACGCTCGCGCGCCGTGCGTCGCCTGAATACGAAGAGGAGGCGCAACGCGCTTACGGCTGATTGCACTGGTTCATAAAAAGCATGTATGGCCGCCCTCGGGCGGCCTTTGTCTGTTGTGCGGTTCCAAAACCCTGTCCCTGTCACGGAGAAAAAATGGCGGTCCATAACAAGCTGGTTATCGCGGTTGCGCTCAGCATCGCATCGGCATCGGCGAGCATTGCACATGCGGACGCGACACTGCTCAACGTGTCCTACGACGTGACGCGCGAGCTCTACAAGGACATCGACGCGGCTTTCGTCGCGGACTACAAGAAGAAAACGGGCGAGACGGTAGCGGTGCGGCAGTCGCATGGCGCATCGAGCGCGCAGGCGTTGTCGGTCACGCAAGGGCTTCAGGCCGATGTCGTGACGATGAACCAGCCCAACGACATCGACCTGCTCGCCGAACGCGGTCAGCTCGTGCCCGCGAACTGGCGCAGCCGTCTGCCCGATGCCAGCGCGCCCTACACGACGACGATGGTCTTTCTCGTCCACAAGGGCAATCCGAAGCAGATCAAGGACTGGAACGATCTTGCGCGATCCGGCGTGCAGGTCGTGATCGCGAATCCGAAGACCTCGGGCAACGGGCGCTATACGTATCTCGCCGCGTGGGGCTACAAGAAGCAGCAGGGCGCGAGCGATGCGCAGGCGCAGGACTTCGAGAAAGCGATCTTCAAAAACGTGCCCGTGCTCGATACGGGCGGCCGAGGCGCGACGACGACCTTCACACAGCGCGGCATCGGCGACGTGCTCGTTACGTTCGAGAACGAAGTCGGATTGATGAGCGCGGGCCCGGGCGCGAAGGATTTCGAGGCGGTCTATCCGTCGGTGAGCCTGCTCGCGGAGCCGCCGGTGTCGATCGTCGACAAGGTGGTGGACAAGCGCGGCACGCGCAAGGAAGCGCAGGCATATCTCGACTTTCTGTACACGCCCGCCGCGCAGGAGATCATCGCGCAGCATCATCTGCGTCCGCGCAACACGAATGTGCTCGCGAAGCATGCAGGCGAATTCAAGGCGCTGAAGACCTTCACCGTGGAGCAGATGTTCGGTAGCTGGCAACAGGCGCAAAAAACGCATTTCGCCGATGGCGGCACGTTCGATCAGGTCGTCGCGGACAAGAACTGACGTTCTTCATCAACCGAGCGCGATCCTGCGGCGCTGCGCCACGAAGCCGGACTTGCGGCACACGACTTCGAGCATCGCGCCGGCGGCGGGGCGCGGCAGCTTCAGCACGCCGTCGCCCATCGCGCGCGCGGCTTCGGCGGGCCTGCCGTCCACATACAGTTCGAGCTCGTCGAGACCGGCCGTCGTGATCGTGAGCCCGGACTTGCCGAGCGCCACATGCAGGCTCGAATACGGCGCGCCGGAAAGCAACTGCGCGCACCAGTCGATGAGATCGGCGTTGCCGTCGAGCACATCGCGGCGGGTCATCGCATAGGGAATGCCGGCGATGCCCAGGTCTTCGATCGGCACGCCGGCGGCGTCACCGGAACGCACCGCGCGGCGAAACGCCATCGTGAAGCTGACGCCATCGGGCAGGCGCGGCAGCGCGAAGTCGGTGCCGTCGAGCGCGTCGGCGAGATCGTGGCTCGTCCATACGTTCGCGCCGCCCGCGCCGGTCGCCTGGCCCACGCAGACGAGCGCGCCGATTTCGTTGTCGACGAAGCCCGCGCAGAAGAGATCGCCGGAGGAATACGTGTTGGCGTCGGCGACGCAGACGACCGGGCCACCGTAACGTTGACCGACATCGTCGCACCACGACGGATCGGTGATCGGCAGCGCCTGCGAATACGCCTCGCCGGTCGAGATCGCCGATTCGAGCGACGCGATCCACGGCTCCAGCTCCATGCGGTTGAACGCGCTCTTCGCCATCGCGCGCGTGAGCGGCGTCGCGACGAGGCTGAAGCGCGTCGGCGCAACCTTGTTCGGCGTGAACAATTGCAGGAGACGCTCCGCCGCCCAGATGAGGCCGCCGGGATTGCCGCGCACATCGACGATGAGGCCCGTGTCGGGCAACTGCTCCACGAGGCGGATGACTTCGGCGACGAAGGCTTCGTGATCGCCGACATCGAACGTCCAGATGCGCAGGTAGCCGACTTCGCCGAGCGCCTTCGTCGCATACGTTCTCGCGGACAGCGCGTCGGGAAAGCGCGTCTTGATCCAGCCCGCGTCGCGCGCCATTTCCGCGCGCTGATTTTCGGCGCGCCATTCCTTGCCCGAGAACATCAGCTTCTTTGCGCGCCGCACCTGTTCTCCAGCTGGGCTCACCGCGACGCGCAGCGCCGTGTGTGCGCCGGGACGCACGCCCGTTGCGGGCCGGCCCGGCCAGACGATGCGCCACGGAATGCGCACTTCGCGCCGCGCCTTTCCGGGGCCGTCGCGAAAGCCGATCTCGACCCACAGTTCATCGGGCGGCGCGCCGTATTGCAGGGAACGGAACGTCAGCGATTCCAGCGCGCGGGCAAGTCGCGCGTCGGGACGGCCGCCGGTTTCGCGGTCGGCGTGGATCGCGACCGCGCGCTCGAACGGCATGCCGTTCCACGTGTCGAGCAGCACGCCGGGCCGGAACGCGGCGTCCGCGATGAGCTTGCCGTGCGCCACCTTCGTGACGAGAAACGAGGGCGCGTCCGTCGAACCGTATTGCTCGACCAGAAACGGCAATTGCGCGACTGCGCCGGCGAGCGATGTTGGCCCGGCATAGAGCGTGTGCGCGTCGCGCAGATCGACGATGATGCCGGTCACGATCATATGAAACTCCGCCTCGCTCATGTCGGCGGCGTGCGTGCGCAGCAGTTCGAGCGCTTGCACCGGATCGTTGGCATAGCCCGCGCGCTTCTGATGCAGATGACAGTACGCGCCGGCGATGGCGGTGAGAAGCGCATCGACGACGACTTCGCGCTCGGCGGCATCGAGCTGATCGCGGGATGCGGCCGGCAGCTTTGCGTGCGGCGATTTGAGAAGCCCCGCGCGTTCGGCGAGCAGCACGCCCGTCTGCGATTTCAATAACGATGGTGTCCTGGTCGCCATGATGATTCGCTCGCGATATCACGCGTAGAACTTGCCGAGCCCGTCGAGCAGGCCGCCATGAAAGCCGCGCCCGGCGATCGACGCGAAGAACGCTACGTCATGTTCGAGCGGCTGGATCGGCGGCACGACGATCTCGCCGAGATTCTTCGGCAGACCGCCTATCGGCACCTTGCCGAGCGGCATGTCGAGCGCGAGCCGCAAGCGCGGCGCGGCGCCCGCCATGCGGGCTTCGGCGGATGCGTTCGCGGCGGCGTCGAGCGCTTTCTTCGGATCGTCGCGGACCTGTTTCAGACGCGCGAGCACCTGCGCGAAGCTCGACGGCGCGGAAGGGTCGTCGAGCTGCGTCATCGACAAAACGCGCTTCGTTCCCGCTATCGTCAGATTCGATGGAAACGCGGCCTTCGCCGCCTTCATCGGCTTCGCGTCTCCATAGAGCGCCCGCCCGCCGATGACCACGAGCCGCACGTCTTTTTCCGTCGCGGCGAGCACGGCCGCGAACGGATCGGCGGCGGCGCGGGCCGAGAGGATCACGACATCGCCGAGCGCATCCGGCTCAAGGCGTCCGGCCTGCACGTTCCACGGTCCGGCGAGCGCGTCACCGGGGTTGCAGGTGATCATGCGTACGAGATCGAACGGTGTGAGTTTCCAGCCTTGGCGCTTGCTGACCAGCGCGGC
Organism: Caballeronia arvi; assembly: GCF_001544695.2. GTDB lineage: Bacteria > Pseudomonadota > Gammaproteobacteria > Burkholderiales > Burkholderiaceae > Caballeronia > Caballeronia arvi. Next base: position 58,407 of record NZ_FCOM02000018.1, on the reverse strand, counting down.
GACCTTGATCTCGCCGAGCACGTTGCGCGTGCCCGACGGTCCCCAGTCCGATCCGACGCATACGCGGATTTTTCGCGCGAGCGCGGCGGGCACATCGGTCGTGCTGCCATAGAGCCAGAGATTCGAGAAGGGCGACCAGACGATGGTGCCGGGATCGGTCCACGCGGCGTAATCGCCGGGATCGAGCGCGTTGGTGTGAATCGCGACGAAGCCTTTTTGCAGACAGCCGCATTTGCGCGCGCTCTGATACTCGCCGGCGACGATGGAGTTCAACTGGCCTTCGGCGCAGTGATAGATGAAGCCCGCGCCTGCTTTCATTTGCGAGGCGCGCGTCGCGAGCACGTCGGGCTTGAGCGTCAGGGTCGAAGCCAGCACGCGCGTCGATGCAATGTCGCCGCCGAACGTTTCATCTTCGACGTTGCGCACCATCCAGCCGTCGAGCGGCCGGTTTTTCGGCGGCGAGCCCTGAATGCTCGTCGTGCCGCCGATGAGCGCCCGCACTTCGGCATAGGCGAGCAGCGCTTCGGGCGCGGCCTCGATGAACGCGTAAGCGGGCCACGTGATGTCGGCGGCATACGTGCTCGCGGACGGCCACGAATCGTGATGAAGAAACGGCGTGGTCCGGTCCGGCTCGGTCCAGAGCGGCAGCGTGGCGTAGGCGAGATGACTATGCAGATCGATGAAGCCGGGCAGCACGAGGTCGTGTCCCGCGTCGACTCTGGCCGCCTTGTCGAAGCCGCTGCGCGGACCGGCTGCGTTGCCGCGCGTGACCCGCTCGATGTGTCCGTCGTCGCCGATCCACACCTTGCCCTGGAACGTGCTCTTCTCAGCGTTCCGCGCAAGCGGCACGATGCGGCCGGAGATCACGAGACTCACGCTGCCTCCCTGATGGACGTTCGGTTCGTCGCCGTTTGGGTCTGATCATAGTGGGAGATCCTGCATTTCCCAAGGCCGATCGGAAGATGCGCGCGATGTCCGGGCCAAGAAACAAAGCCGTGTATATTCGAAATTCGGCGCATCCCGCGAAGAAGCGCGCATGGCAGCCGCGCTACGCTGCGTCCTTACCTCCAGGATGAACGCGATGCTCTCGTCGACTCAAGCCACGAAGCTCGTCATCGTCACCGTGCTCGTCGGCATCGGCGCGGGCCTGGGCGGCATGTCGCTCGCGCTTCTGCTGCACGCGATCCAGCATGTCGCGTTCGGCTACAGCCTCGACGCGCTGCCCGGCAGCGAGAGCTTTCTTCAGGGCATCAGCGGCGCTGCGCCGCTGCGCCGCTTCATCGTGCTGACGCTGTGCGGCGTGTTCGCGGGCGTCGGCTGGTGGTGCATCTATCGCTTCGGCAAGCCGCTCGTGAGCATCGCCAAGGCGCTCAAGTCCGACGATCCGCGCATGCCCGTGCTGACCACGATCGCGCATACGGTTCTGCAGATCGTCACGGTCGCGATGGGCTCGCCGCTCGGCCGCGAAGTCGCGCCGCGCGAGGTCGGCGCGCTGTGGGCGGGCTGGCTATCGCACTATGCGAATCTCACGCCGGCGCAGGCGCGCATCATGGTCGCCTGCGGCGCGGGCGCGGGGCTCGCCGCCGTCTACAACGTGCCGCTCGGCGGCGCGGTCTTCGTGCTCGAAGTGCTGCTCGGCACATTCGAATGGCCGATCGTCACGGCGGCGCTGGCGACATCGGCGATCGGGGCGATCGTCGCGTGGATCGGACTCGGCGACGAACTGACATATCGTCTGCCGGTGTATTCGCTCGATGCGCAGCTCGTCGTCTGGGCGATCGTCATGAGCCCGGTCTTCGGTGCGGCCGCGCGACTGTTCGTCGTGCTGACAAAGGCGGCGCGCGACAACGCGGCGCACGGCAATGCGCTGCCGCTCCTGTCGATTCTCAACTTCACGGTGATCGGCGTGCTCGTGATCTGGTATCCGCAACTCGCCGGCAACGGCAAGAGCGCCGCCGGTCTCTCGTTCGAAGACCATCTCGGCTTCGCGCTCGCTGGCGTGCTGCTTGTGCTGAAGGTGGCCATCGAAGTGAGTTCGCTGCGTGCGGGCGCGCAGGGCGGGCTGCTCACGCCGAGCCTGACGAACGGCGCGCTGCTCGGCGTGATGCTCGGCAGCGCATGCAATGCGTTTTGGCCGGGCACGCCGCTTGGCGCGTTCGCGGTGATCGGCGCGGCGGCCTTCCTCGCGGCGGCGATGCAGATGCCGCTGACGGCGCTCGTGCTCGCGCTCGAATTCACGCGTGTCGAGCAGGCGTTCATGATTCCGCTAGGGCTTTCAATTGCAGGCGCGATGGTGACTTATCGGGCGCTGGCGGAGGGGAGGTCGAAGGTCGTTGTGGCGGTGGCGGTTGGGGGGGAGAAGGGGTTGGGTGGGTTGTCGGATTGAGGGGTGACCTTCCGATCGACTTGCTGATGTGTTGATGAGCGGGCTGATCTGCAGCCCACCGAATCAGAAGAGCCCGCACGCCGGACTCGCTCAATCGATCGAGCCATGATCGCCGAAGGCCAGCAATCGAGACCCACACGCCGTCATGTGTCCGTGCAGCGCTACGTGTTGGCCATTCGTGTCTGTCAGCATGTCAGAGCCCTGGATGATGACGTTCGGGCCATGTTCGGGACACGATACGAGGTCACCGACGCGGGCGACCTGTTTTCCGAGTATGTCCATCGTATCGGAGCCGGTGAGAATGCGGCCGCCATGGGTGGTGGTGTCGCCTACGCAGGCAATTGAGGTCATAGTCATCCAGTATTTATGTACCGCGTTGAGCAATCCACGAGCTCATTTGACAAACGTTTCTATATCGTCAAGCGCATGCTGCGCTCTTCCCGAAAGAGATACGTCTTCAAGAAGCTCCGTCAAAACCGGAACTATCTTTTCTTTGTCGATCTTGGCATGAATTCTCGCTACATGACCAAGGCATGTAATGCCCAGGCCCTTCAGGTCGTCATTGTTCGAAGTCCTGATGACTTGGACGCATTTGTCCTGAATCCACTCAGGATCGTTCACGTTGAAGCATGAGTACATGAGCGCATCGATAGCTTCGTCGCTATCGTCGGACTTGAGCCGCGTTTCGAGCTCTTCCTTTGAGTATTGATTCGTCATGTCAGTTACCTTTGAACTTCCCTTTACTAGTCACAATTCCAGCTCGCTTCGGGGCAGCTTGCTGATCGTTATGTAGGTCGCACCAACAACGGACGTGGCCGTGAAACTCTTCGTCGCCGTTGCCATGTGTTCGCGTCTTGTCCATAACGACAATCTCGTTATTTTGATTGTCAACGCCTACTCGTCTTGGAGATGTGTCCTTTACTTGCACCGAATTATCAAGCGCAGTTTGTCCGTTGGTCGGTGCTCTGCTCTTAATCCCGTTGTCCGAAGTTCCATGATAGGGCGCATCCTTGTATATACGATCAAGCCCTAGCGGATCGATCCAGCTAAACGGATTGGGCGCATATTGATACGCGTTGAGTCCACCCGCGAGCCCGATCGGATCGCGCGATATGAACCGCCCGGACTGCGAATCATAGTAGCGATGCCGGTTATAATGCAGCCCGTCTCGCCATCGAAGTATTGTCCCTGGCTGACGCCAATCTCAAAGCACGTCCACACATTACGGAACGTTTCGTGACCATTCATAAGTCACAGCGCGACAGTCGCTCAACCAAACCATACTGGCAGCAATCCGAGCCGCCGTGTTTTTTCGGCGCTCAAGCTCGCCGGGCGATGGTTCGAACAGGCCGGATTCCAGGCAGGGCAGCGTGTCAAGATCAACGTTGAACATGGGCGACTGACCATTACCGACGAGTAAAACAAGAAGGGCCGTGCATACGGCCCTTCTTGTCTATCGGAGCCAATCAACCGCTAACGTAAGCAGTTCTTGTAAATTACAAGGACCACCGTATCCATTGAATTCCGTCCCCGTTGCTTGAACCGTAATCCAATCGTTTTCGCTGCGCTCAGAACTCACGCTCGTCAATTTTCTAGCGGTTGCTCCAGTTATTTTAACCTTCCATCCTGGATTATCAATGTTGGCAATCTGTACTCCGAATGAGTGTTCCCAGACATCGTCACATTGGCTTGCATACCAGTTTTGCAACTCATCAATTAAGTTCATCATCGGCACAACCCCTGACGTCTTGCAAGTTCACGAGCTACTCGAACATCCTGTTTGGTTGCGGCTTTCGTAACTTCCGTCTTTTTGGACGTGGTTACCATTCCGTTCGGTCCAACATTAATTTTTCTGGTTTGCACATGCGGCGTCGGAATATCGACACCTGTCACCTTATCAAAGTGCGAAGCGCCCTGCAAATCGATATGCCCTTGCGTTGTCGGCGTAGAGAAGATAACCGAATTTTGACCGATCTGGTTGGACAACTCTTGAGCCATCTGGGTCTCATCTTTCGAACCCGGGACTGTGTTGTCAGTGCATTTTGGAACGCAACTGCAACGAGCCAATCCAAACGGATCGATCCAGCCTATCGGGTTCGGTGCGTAAGCGTACGCGTTGAGTCCACCCGCAAGCCCAATCGGGTCCTTGCTAATGAATCGCCCGCTCTTCGGATCATAGTAACGATGCCGGTTGTATGTCAGTCCCGTTTCGGCATCGAAAAATTGACCTTGAAAGCGGATGGCGTTATCCGCCTCATTCGGGTCGGGCTTGCCATATGGCGCACTCTTGAACCCGCCCCATGCCTTGTATCGCGCTAACCACACCACCTTGCCCGAATCGTCGAGCAACTCCTGTGGCGTGCCGAGATGGTCGTTCTGGTAGAACAGCGTAGCGTGCTTTGACTTCGCCGGAACCTGCACGAACTGACCATCGGTTCCGGTCGCGAGAAATGCCGGTTCGATAAGTGTTTCGTCGAGCCGCGCCAGCGGCACGAACGTTCGCGGCTCATGCAGATACAGCGACGCGCGTAACCACTGATGGCCGCCGTCGAGCGTGTGCATCCGCTGCGCCACCGGCAACGAATATTCGTCGCTCGGGTCTTCGCGCACGATCTGGAACCCGCGATTAGCAGACTGGCGCTCGCGTCCGTACTCGTGCGGCAATTCTTCGAAACGCTCTTCCATGAGCAGCACGTCGCCATCCCATGTGAAGAGTGACACTTCTGTGGGACCGCTGGCCGGTTGCACGCGCTTGGACACGCGCCGCCCGAAGGCATCGTAATCAAACAGCACGACAAGATCCGGATTCGGCTTGCTGTCCGCTTCCCGCGCGCTGTAGCCTGTCTCCCACGACGGACGCGCCGCGGGATAACGGCGCACCTGTGTCAGCCGATTCGACGCATCGTATTCGTACTGCCACGGCACGCCGCGCTCGGTCTTGCGGATTAGATTGCCGCGCGTGTCGTATTCGTAACGAACGCGGTCAAGTTCCTTCAATACGTTGCCAATGCACTTGGGTAACGCATTGCGCCACGCGCTAATCTTGATATTGTCGTCCCACGTCCGGTTCGTTCGCCGCCTCGGCACGTTTTCACCCGGATGCGCACGCTTCCATGCTTCGTCTTCGGCGCGTTCGGCGGCGTCTCGTGCGGCTTCTTCCTCAGGCGTTTCCGTGACCGGCCGCGGCGGCACCTTCTCAGGGTCGATGCGATTGCCAGCCGGATCATAGGCGAACACTTCCGTCAGATCGCGCGTGACCGACTTGAGCAACCGCCCCACGGGGTCATACGTATAGTCGGTCGCGCCTCGGGTGCGATCTTCGATACGCGTCAGATGTCCCGCCGCGCTGTACTGGAACGTGCGGCCCGCGAGTTCATCGGCGAGATTGGCCGCGCTCGCGTGTCGAATCGACATTTGCGCCAGCCGCCCGACGCGATCGTATTCGCGCGTCTGCGTGAAGCTGCGATGCGTGCGGCCAATTTCGCGATGCAGCTTATCCCGCTCGAAATCCAGCAGCGGTTTGCCATCGAGCATTAAGCCGTGAACGTGACCCGAGCCGTAGCGCAGCCAGTCGATGGTGCGCGTGTTCGGCAGCGTCGTCTTGATGCGATTGCCGAGCGCGTCATATTCGTGGCGCGTGACGGTCAGATATTGGCCGCCGCTGCCCGGACGAATCGATTGTTCTTCGGCGATCAGATTGTCGGCGTCGTCATAGTGCAAGCGAACGTTGCTGCCCGAACTCTGTGCGGTGACGAGCCGCCCGCGCGCATCGTAGTAAAAGCGTTCCGCGCCGTGGCCTTTGACCTCGCGTTTCGTCAGCCGTCCGAGCGGATCGCGCTCGTAGCGCGTCTCAACGTCGCCTTCATGCGAAGCAACGAGCCGTCCGGCGTCGTCCCATTCGTAGCCGATCATGCGCCCATCGAAGCCCGTTTCCTCGATCAACTGCCCGAGCGAGTCGTAGCGGAACGTCGTGGTATCGCGGTTCTCATTGCTGAGTTTGACGAGCCGCCCCTGCTTGTCATACGTATAACCGATGGTGAAATCCCATGCTTCGTGGACGTGCATGGCACGGCGGTCTACCACATGGCGGTAACTGAGCTGATTCAGCGGCGTATAGCTGTACTCCGTGACCTGACCCGCGCCATCTCGATAGGTCTTCAGATTGCCGTTGCCGTCCCACGTGAACTGTTCCTCGATGCCATCGGCACGCCGGATCGTCTGAATCTGGCCGCGTGCGTCGCGTCGATAGGCCGTCTCGTTGCCTTCGGCATCAGTCACGCGAGAGAGATAGCCGCGCTCGTCATGCGTAAAGCGTGTCGTGTAGCCCGAACAGTCCTGCGCCTCCATGAGCCGACCGGCATTGTCATAGCTGAAGCGCTTGACGCCGCCTTTCGGATCGGTGAGCGAAATTAGCCGTCCGTTGCTGTTCCATGAATATTGCGTGGTGCGGCCTACCGGATCGGTGACGGCGAGCGGACGGCCGAACGCGTCGTAATTGGTTGTCGTGACATCGCCGTTGGCGTTGGTGACTTTGACCGGCAAGCCATCGGCGTTGTACTCGGTGCGCGTGGTCATCGACAGCGCATCGGTGACCGCCGTCACGCGCCCTTGTGCGTCGTATTCAAAGCGCTGAACCTGCCCGAGCGCGTTCTTCGTGCTGACGAGCTGGTTGTTCTCGTTCCAGTTGAATGCGTCGCTGGTGCCGTCAGGGTGTTCGACGAGGATGATGCGGTTGTGATAGTCGTAGCGATGAATGGTCGCGTGACCGTCCGCGTCGGTGACCCTCGTGTACCAGTGTTCGCGGTGATACTCGAAGCGTGTGTCCTCGCGCACGTCGGGACGCTCATTCGCGACGTATTCCTTGCCAGCCTCGTCGCCGAGCCATGTGCGAACACAACGCGCATCGGCGGGCGCGGGTACACCCGAGTGCTTGCCGGGCCAAGCCCATTCGAGATTCGCGGCATTGCCGTTGAAATCGGTGTAGCGCGTGAGCAGGTGTTGTTTGTAGGCGTAGGTGCGCCTGTGGCCGAGCACGTCCTGATGCTCGATCAGGTCGCCCTCACGGCTATAGGCGTAGCGCGCAAGTGCTTCGCTCTTCAGGCCGGCAATTCCCGTGCGATAGATCGCGGCGACGCGCCCGTTCTCGTAGTCGAGGCGCAGATTGTTCTCTGCGCCATCGCTGATGGTGACGAGTTCGCCTGCCTCGTTGTAGCCGAACGTCAGGCCGAGACCGTCGCGCCCGATCCGGGACATAAGACGATAGCGGTCGCTCGTCAGTTCATACGTCTCGCGCAAGCCATCGGAATAGGCGAGTCGAACCGTGCGTCGATCTGGGCGGCTGACGGTGAATTGCTCAGTCGGAACCTCGACCGCATCGCCGACTTCGACCTTCGGCAAGGGCACGGCGCGGTTATCCGGGTCGAAGAACGTCAGCGTGCCATCCTTCTCCTCGAGCGACAGGTGATACGGACTCGACCAGCGCGCGCCGAGCGGACTATTGTCGTAGGCGGCAAGACTAGAACGATAGCTGCGCGTCCAGACGATCGGCACGATGCCATCGAGCGCGAAGTCGGTCTGGTCGAGATGTTCGTCGCCCATCGCGTAGTTGATAGGCTTCTTGCTCGTCGTGGCCGGACAGCCGCAACCCTTCTTGGCGGGCAAGTCGCTTGCGTTCGCGCCTTTCTGCGTAGTCTCGTTGTGCGTGCCGGGTTTGACGTGTGGCTCGTGCGCCGTGCCGGGCGCGGCGTGCGCCGTATGCGAAGGAATGCCGCGCGCGCGGCGCAGCTTGATTTCCGCGACGATCTGCGCGGCCATGAAGATCAGCGAGCCAGCGGTGGCCGCATCGCCGAACGCTTGTTTCAGCATGTCGCTGCGGTTGCGGTCGAACTCGTCGAGCCATTTGAGGATGGTCTGACGCTGCCCCGACACTTCCAGCAGCTTGTCGATGCCGTAGAGCGCGACCTCTTCGCTCGACGGCACCCACGCCAGAAAGCCATCGTTCTTCCTGATGAGGCCCATTTGCGTGGCCGCATCGACAGGGCTTTCGACAAAGCTGCGCACTTTGCGCGACGCCTCGTACACGCCGCGATCGATGTCTTCGCGCCAACCCTTGAGCTTGTCATCGAGTTGCTCCATGAACGCGATGACATCGCCGCCCGCCGTCGCCCAGAAGAGATCAACCAGCACGGAGACCGTCTGGCCCTTGGCAAACGCGAGCAACACCTCCTTGACGACCGCGCGCGCCGGACGGCTCGCGTTGCCCGCTGCCGGTATCACGCCGATGGCGTCGATCGCGAGAATGCCCCATGCGATGAGGCTCTTGGCTTCGCCCGGCTTGCTGGTAATGCGATAAATATCCGTGCCGACGTCGTACAGCGACATCGCATTGCCTACGACGGGCAGCATATAAAGACACTGCACGAATATCTCGTGACTGTGATTCTCGACCGATTCGACGCCCGCCTGCGCCAACTTCGGCGTGGTCTTGGGCGTGGGGTTCTTCGGCGTGATTTCGTAGCTGATAAGCCGTCGTGCTTCGGCGTTCTGCTTGATGCCTGCGGGTATCTGACGCGGCGCGGGTTTCGCTTGTGTTTCCGTTGTTGCCATGTTCTTGTTGGTTCTTGTGGTTTCGGATTCGGGTTACTTTGAGGTCAGAGACTTCGCGAGACTCGGCGTGAGCGACTGCCCCATCGAGCCAAGCGGCGGCGCGGTTTGGGCGACAGCGCGCTGCGCGCTCTGGCCGAGTTGCTGGCCTATCGAGGAAAGCGCCGTCTGTGCGACCGCCTGCGCGCCGCCCGTGGCCGCCGCGCTCGCGAGGGCGGGCGCTTGCGAGACGACCGCCTGTAGCGTCTCTGGTGCGGCCTGAGCCGCTACTTGCGAAGCCGTCGCCATCGCCGGACCCGTCAGGCTCGGCGGCGCGAGTTCGGTATTGCTGACTGCGCTCGATGCGTTCGGCGCGTTCTTCGGCTCCGCCCATTTGCGTTGGTCGCTTTTGATCGGATAGCCGTCTTCGAAGAACTTCACCGCGCCGCCGCCGCGCGGCACGTTTGCCAGCATCCCGCGCCCGTTCTCGTCGAGCTTGCCCATGCGCCATGTGCCGTCCGAGAAGTCCACCCGATAGCCCGCGTTCTTGACCGGCTCGCCGTTCGGATACGCGTGCCAAAGCTGCATGCCGGTGGGTTCCTGCTTGGGCATGAGCGGCAGCGCGTTCTGTTTGGTCGCCGAGTTGCCGATGCGCATCGGCCCCTTGAGCATGATGTCGAACGGACTGCCGATCTCGACCCCCGTATTGGTCAGCTTGACGTACGAGCCGCCGCAATAGAGCATCAGTTCCGTCTTGGCGGTGAGCGTGATCGCGTCGTCGGTGCTCGATACGGTCACGCCCTTGAGCGCGGCGAGGTTGAGCGCGTCGCCTTGCGCCTGCACGTCGATCTTGCCTTCGGCCGCGATGGCTTTGATGCCCTGCGCGTTGGCGAAGAGCGACACCGCGTTGCCCGCCGCGACGGTATAGTTGCCACCGACTGCCGTGTCCGCGTTGCCGCCCGCTGTCGTGAACAAGTGCCCGCCCGCCGCAAACTGCATGTGCTCGCCGCTGGTCAATGCGACGCCATGCGGGGCCGACGCGAGTAGCACCGCCTGCTGCAAATCCTTGATCTGCGTCTCAAGCCATGACTGTTGCGCTTCGCAATTGGCGACGACCGCTTTGGCTTTGGTCACCGCTTCGGCTAGGCTCTTCGCGCGCGATTGCGCGGTCTGCAATTGCGTCATCGCCGCCGACATATCGAGCGCCTGACCACCCGCGCGCGGTTGCGCATCCGCACTCAGGAATAGACCTTTGCCTGCACGCAGCGATCCTCGTTCATCGGAGCGCAATTCAAAGCCTTCGCCCCTTTTCTGGCGCTTGGAATCGACCAGATAGCCCATATTGAGCTGGGTTTTGCCGCCGTAGTCGGTCGAGAGCTTGACGCCTTCCTTGCCGCGCGCATCTTCGAGCCGCAGCTTGTTGTTGCTCGGCGTGCGAATCGACGCGCGCGTGTTCCAGCCGTCCAGCCCATAAATCAGGTCTTTCGCCTGACTGTGGTGGTGCATATGGGCGATATACGGGCATCGCGGATCGCCGCCGACAAAGGCTACGGCGACTTCCGTGTCTCGGAGCGGCGGGAAATGAAAGCCCGTCTGCATTGCGCCTGCATAGGGCTTCGCCAGTCGCATCGGTACGCTTTCGCCGCCATCGGGCCAAGTGTCGAAATCGAAGTCGAAGCGTGCAGTGTAGAGGCCGTTTTCGTCAGGCTGCGCGTAGTCCGTCTCGTGGCGCGTCGTAATACGTGCTGAAAGCGTACCGGCGATTTTGGGCCAGTTCGTTTCATCGAGCGGAATGCGATAGGGCCGCTCGCACGGGATCGCCTTGAACTCGTTGAAGTAGCCTTTCTCGCGCGTCGCTTGATGGATGACTTCCGTCATCAGCAGACCGTGCGGCGCGTCGGGAAGCTTTTCATCCAGCCGCACGACGAGGCCCGCGAAGAAATCGTGATTCGTACTCTTGCCTTCGAATCGAATCTGCTGCGATAGCGCTTCCTCGTGCCTTAAGCGCGCTTCCCATTGCGCTTCGGTTGCGTTCAGGTGGTGCGTGCCATAGGTGTAACTCTCGCCGTAGGTCGTCTTGTCGTCGCGTGCGAGATTAGTGTCGGCTGAGAAGCGCTCCCATGCCGAAGCGGGGTTATAGTCCGCGACGCGCGTCGAGGCTGGTATCGACTCGCTGTGCGCTTCGAGTTCATACACCGACTCCGTACCCGTATCGAGGCCCGAGATTTCCCGATACGGGACGATGACGGTCTTGCGGTACACGTACCCATCCACATCATCCGCGAAGGTCACCACGTCGCCGAATTCGCTCGTGCGTGCGTAGCAGAAAATGCCCCCCTGCCGCATGACCAGATGGATGAACGCCCAATCGGTCATCTGGTATTGCATGTGAAACGCGAGCTTCGGAAACGGCTTGCGCAGTTTGAGTGTGTACTGATGCGACAGGAATTTGTGGCGCTTCAGGATCGCGACAATGATGTCTGGCGCGGACGAGTTCTGATAAATGCGCGTGGCCTTCGTCAGATTCAGCCGCGCGAGAGTCGATTCGACCACGACCTTAAAGGCGCAGAAGTCGCGCGTCTTCCTGGTGCGCGTGAAGCGCATGATGCAGCCGTCGAAGGTGCGAATGTCGCCGCCACCGAAGGGCGGCTCGATGGTGAATTTAGCGAACTTGCCGAGATAGTCGGCGCGCTTGAGTTCGGCCTTGGCCGTCAGTTCGAGCGTGATGCGGTACGGCTCGCCGAGCTTTTCGACAGCGTGGACTGAGAAGATCGACAGGCCATCCGTATCAGGTGCGCCATGCACCTTCAGAAAGTAGGACTGCCGACCGGTGACCCAGCGCGCGAGGGCGCTGGAACGCTTGGCTTGTGCTTCCATTGAGAGTCCGTGCGAAATCGGTGGATGTCAGGCGTATGCCTGACGATCGACCGTGGATTGACACTGACTAATGGTTGTAAAGAAGCATGGTGGTGGGCACAAGGCGACTTGTCCGAAATGCTCGCGCCTCTCTGTCAAGCGCGTATCAATGGCGACGCGCCTCTCTCCATCACATACGCTCCACCTCAAACACCGCCACCGCCTCCCGCAACGCCTCAGCCTGCTCCGCCAGCGATTGCGCGGCGGCCGACGCCTCTTCGACGAGCGCCGCATTCTGCTGCGTGACTTCGTCCATCTGCGCGACGGCGACGTTGACCTGATCGATGCCCATGCGCTGCTCACCGGATGCCGCCGCCACTTCGCTCATGATGGCCGTCACGCGATTGACGGACGCAACGAGCCCGTCGATCGTGCCGCCCGCCTGCTCGACGAGCGCCGAGCCGTTCGACACGCGCGCGGTCGAATCGTCGATGAGCGTCTTGATCTCCTTCGCGGCCACGGCGCTGCGCTGCGCGAGCGCGCGCACTTCGCCCGCGACGACCGCGAAGCCGCGTCCCTGATCGCCCGCACGTGCGGCTTCCACCGCGGCGTTGAGCGCCAGAATGTTCGTCTGAAACGCGATGCCTTCGATCACGCCGATGATGTCCGCCATGTGCGATGAAGCCTGCGCGATGCCGCGCATGGTCGCGACCACATCGCTGACCGTTTCGCCGCCCTGGGTCGCGTCGCCGCACGCGCGGGTCGCGGCATGCGTGCCTCCCGCCGCGTTATCGGCGTTCTTCGCGACGGTGCTCGCGAGCTCTTCCATGCTCGCCGCCGTTTCTTCGAGCGAGGCCGCCTGCGATTCGGTGCGCTTCGACAAATCGACGGTGCCTTGCGCAATCTCGCCAGCCGCTTCCGCGATCGCCACGCTCGACGACTGAATGCCGAGCACGATCGTGTTGAGGTGCGCGCGCATCGTTTCGAGCGAGACCATCAGGCTGCCGGGATGGCGTCCTTCGATGGCAACCGGCTCGCGCAGATTGCCTTGCGCGATGCGCGCGGCGAGCGCCATCGCTTCGCCCGGCTCGCCGCCGAGCGCGCGCGTGAGACCGCGCGTGATGACGAGCGCCGCGACGATGCCGCTCAGCACAGCGGCCACGCCGAGCGCGATCATGATGGCCTTGGCGCGCGCGTAGGCGGCGTCGGCGTCGCGGTTGGCGATGTCGTTCTGTTCGTCCTGCAACGCGACCATGTCATGCGTCGCCTTCATCCAGTCGCGCTGCACGGGCCGCAATTCGTCGGTCAGCACGCGCACCGCCGCCTGCTGCTCGCGCGCTTCGGCAAGCGAGATCGCTTTCTCTATGACCGGCGCAGCGGCGGTATCGCTCGCGCGCAATCTTTCGTAGACCGAACGTTCGTTTGTCGACGTATCCGGATTTTCCTTGAAGCGTGCACCGAGCGCGTCGTAAGCCTGCGCGTAGGTTTGCGCCTGTTCCCGCACGCGCGCTTTCTCCGCCTCAACCGCAGCCGTGTCCGTCAGCAACGCGATATTGCGCAGCGCGATCATGCGGTCGCTCACCGAAAGACTCAGCGTGTGAGCGAGTTTCGCTTCCGCATTGTTGACCCCGACGACCTCGTCGAAGCGCGCCTGGATCTGCGACATGCTGACGAGCCCGAAGGCGAGCACCGCGAACAACATCGACAGCACGATGCCGAAGCCCAGACTCAGTTTGGTGACGACCTTCATCGTTGTAATTCTCCGTAGACAGAATCAGACAGGGGTTTCCGCCAATGGGAAATCCATTGCTTTCATGCTGTTTACGGACGGCCTTCGCCTTACTTTATGGTGCTTTCGCCGCTTTTTGACAGATGCGCGGCGGATACGACGGGCGAGCCCATCGCCTGGAAGAGCGCGGCGGTGTCGCTCATGCGCGCGCTGCTCGCACGGATCGTCGACAGCCGCGCGTTGAGATACTGCTGCTCGCTGCCGCGCGCGGCGCGCGGAGGAATCGCGCCGAGCCGCACCCGCGCCGCCGCATCCGCCGATGCATCGCGTGCCGCGCGGCTCGCGCTATCGGCGAAGGCGAGCGCCTCGCTGTCGGTTTCGAGCGAAGCCAGCGTGTTCGCGACGTTCTGAAACGCCGCGAGCACGGTCTGCCTGTATTGCTCGACGGAGGCTTCGTAAGTCGCGATGGCCGCGCGCCGTTGCGCGAGCAATGCGCCGCCATGAAAGATCGGCTGCGACAGCGACGCGCCCACGCTCCACAACGCGCCCGCGCCCGACAGCGCGGTGGGCCAGTTGAAGCCGCCTTTGCCCATCGATGCCGATAGCGACAGACTCGGATACAACTGCGCCGTCGCGACGCCGACCTGCGCGGCGGCCGCTTTCAACGCCGCATCGGCGGCCTGAATGTCGGGGCGCGTCTGCAACAACTCGGAGGGCAGCACGACCGGCACATCGGACGGCACGGTGAGGCTCGCGAGATCGAGATCGTCGGGTGCCCGGTCGGGCGTGCGGCCGAGCAGAACGGCCACCGCATGACGCGTCGCGAGCCATTGCGCGCGCAAGCCCGGCAATTGCGACGCCAGCGCCGCCGCGTTCTGCTGTGCGCCGAGCATCTCGGTGCGCGATGCCGAGCCGAGCGCGTAACGTCGTTCGGCATCGTGCGCGTCGTCGTTGGCCAAAGCGACGAGCCGCTCCGTCACGTCGATTTGCGCATGCAAAGCCGCCGCGCCGATCGCGCCCGTGACGATGTTCGCCGCGAGCGCGCGCCGCGCGGCATCGAGTTGAAAGGCTTGTTGATCGACCTGTGCCGCCAGCGATGCATTCGCGTAACGCGCCGCGCCGAAAAGATCGAACGTGTAATTCGCCTGAATCTGCCCGACGAAAAGGTTGTAGACCACGGTCGGCGGTCCGGCCTCAGGAATGCCGAGACCGCGCTGCCGCGTCGCCTGCCCGCCCGCATCGATCGATGGCAGCAGCGACGAACCGACTTGCGCGCGCAATTGCTCGCGTGCGGCGACGAGGCTCTTGTCGGCGGCGGCGAGATTGGGACTGGCGCGCAGGCCTTCATCGACGAGCGCATTCAGCGCATCCGACCGATACAGCTTCCACCATTCGGGCACGGGTTTCGCGCCCACGTCGAAACGCTGCGCCGCGCCTTCGGCCGTGACGCTCGCTTCTGTTTGCGGCGTTACGCCGTAATGCGCGGGCTGCGGCATCGCGGGCGGCTTGCCATCGGGACCGAGCGCGCATGCACCGAGCGTCATGCACGCGAATGTCATCAATAGCCTGCGATTCATGACTGTGCTCCTTCGCGCTCGTCGAGCTTCACACGGAACCACGCGGCATACAGCGCGGGCAGATAGAAGAGGGTGAGCACGGTCGCGCTCGTGATGCCGCCCATCAGCGCGGTCGCCATCGGGCCGAAGAAGTTGCTGCGCAGAAGCGGAATGAGCGCGAGCACGGCGGCGGCGGCCGTCAATGTGATCGGCCTGAAGCGCCGCACCGTTGCGCCGATGATCGCATCGAAACGCTTCTGCCCCGACGCGATGTCCTGCTCGATCTGATCGACGAGAATCACCGAGTTGCGCATGATGATGCCGAACATCGCGATCACGCCGAGCATCGCGACGAAGCCGAACGGCTTGCCGAACGCGAGCAGCGTTATCACGACGCCGATCAGTCCGAGCGGCGCCGTGAGCACGACCATCATGACGCGCGAGAAGCTCTGCAACTGGATCATCAAAAGCGTCAGCACGACGATCACCATCACCGGAATCTGCGCGTTGATCGACGCCTGGCCCTTGCCGCTTTCCTCGACCGGTCCGCCCACTTCCACGCGATAGCCCACCGGCAGCGCGCGGCGAATCTCGTCGAGCTTCTTGTCGATCGCATGCGTCACGTCGATGCCTTGCGCGTCGCCTTTCACATCGGATTGCACGGTGATGGTCGGCTGACGGTCGCGTTCCCAGATCACGCCGTATTCGAGCGTATCGACGACGCGTCCGAGCGCACTCAACGGCACGGGGCCGTGCGGCGTCGGCATCGCGAGCGTGGCGAGGCGCGCGGGATCGACGCGTTCGGCGCGCGGCGCACGCAGATCGACGCTGATGAGCTTGTCGCGCTCGCGATACTGCGTGACCGTCGTGCCGGAGAGCGTCATCGCGAGAAAGCTCGCTACGTCCTGCGACGTGACGCCCGCATCGCGCGCCTTCTGCTGATCAATCTCGAAGCGCACCGAGCGCTCCGATGGCTCGTCCCAGTCGAACTGCACGTTGGCCGTGCGCGAGTCCGCGCGCATGTCGGCCGCCACCTGTTCGGCGATGTGACGCACCGTGCCGATCTCGTCGCCGCTCACGCGGAACTGCACCGGATAGCCGACGGGCGGCCCGTTCTCCAGCCTTGATAGCCGCGTGCGCACGGCGGGAAAGCGTTCGCGCAACATCGGTTCGAGCCAGCGCGCGAGCGCTTCGCGCGCTTCGACCGACTTCGCGGTGACGACGAACTGCGCGAAGTTCGGCGTCGGCAGTTGCTGATCGAGCGGCAGATAAAAGCGCGGCGCACCAGTGCCGACGAAGCTCACCACGTGATCGATTTCATCGCGGCCTTTGAGCGCTTCTTCGAGGCGCTTCGCTTCGCGCAAGGTCGCATCGAACGATGCGCCTTCCTGCAGGCGCACGTCGATGAGCAGCTCGGGCCGGTCCGAACTCGGGAAGAACTGCTGCGGCACGAGCGAGAAACCGGCCATCGCGATGACGAACAGGATGACCGTGATCGCGAGCACGACGAAGCGCTGCTTCACGCACCAGCCGACCCATCGACGCAAACGTCCATAGAACTTCGTGTCGTAGATATCGTGCTCGTGATCGTCCGGCAGATGCGCTTCTTTCTTGCGTTCGGGAAGCAGCTTGTAGCCGAGCAGCGGAATCAGCACGACGGCCGCGAGCCACGACGCGATCAATGCGATTGCCGATACTTCGAAGATCGAGCGCGTGTATTCGCCGGTGCTCGACTTGGCGAGCGCGATCGGCAAAAAGCCCGCGACGGTGACGAGCGTGCCGGTGAGCATCGGGAACGCGGTGCTCGTGTAGGCGAACGCGGCGGCGCGTGTGCGGTTCCAGCCTTGCTCCAGCTTCACGGCCATCATTTCGACGGCGATGATCGCATCGTCGACGAGCAGGCCCAGCGCGAGAATCAGCGTGCCGAGCGAGACTTTATGCAGGCCGATATCGAACAGGTACATGAAGAGCGCGGTGACCGCGAGCACGATCGGAATCGAGATCACGACCACCATGCCCGTGCGTACGCCGAGCGACACGAGACTCACGATCAGCACGATCACGACGGCTTCGGCGACCGCTTCGAGGAAATCATCGACGGAATGCGAGACCGCGTGCGGCATGCTCGCCACTTCGGTCAGCTTCAGGCCCGCGGGCAACTGCGCGCGCAGCTTCGTCATTTGCTCGTCGAGCGCTTTGCCCAGACGCACGACGTCTTCGCCCGGCTGCATCGTGACGCCGATGCCGAGCACGGGCGTGCCCGCCGAGCGCATCTGCGTGGCGGTCGGATCGATGTAACCGCGCTTGATCGTCGCGATGTCGCCGAGACGGAACGAGCGTCCGTTCACGTTGATGAGCGTATCGGCGAGCGCGTCCACGCTTTTGAACTGCCCGCTCGGGCGCACGAACACGCGGTCGTTGGGCGTCGTCAGCACGCCTGCCGGCGAGACGGCGTTCTGTCCGTCGATGGCCTGCGCGATCTGCTGCGGCGATATGTTCAGGCGTGTCAATGTCGTATTCGCGATCTCGACGTAGATGCGCTCTTCCTGATCGCCGAAATAATCCACCTTGCCGACGCCCGGCACGCGCAGAAGAACGGTGCGCAGCGAATCGGCGTAATCGTGCAGTTGCGCGGGCGAGAAGCCGTCGCCTTCGAGCGCATAGATGTTGGTGTAGACGTCGCCGAACTCGTCGTTGAAGAACGGGCCTTGCACGCCGGGCGGCAAGGTGGCTGCAATATCGCCGACTTTCTTGCGGATCTGATACCACTCCTCGGGCACGTCCTTCGCGGGCGCGGAGTCCTTCATCTGAAAGAACAGCAGCGACTCGCCGGGGCGCGAATAGCTGCGCATGAAATCCGTGTACGGCGTTTCCTGCAGCTTGCGCGCGATGCGGTCGGTCACTTCCTCCTGCACCTGACGCGCGGTCGCGCCAGGCCAGAAGGTGCGGATGACCATCACGCGGAACGTGAAGGGCGGATCTTCCGATTGCGCGAGCCGCGTGTACGAGAGGATGCCGAAGATCGTCGACATCGCGATGAGAAACACGACGAGCGCGCGATGCCGCAGCGCCCACGCCGAAAGATTGAAGCGGCCTTCTTCGTGGCGATGCGCGTCGTCGTCGTCGCGGGTTTCGCGGGTCTCGCTGCTATCGCTCATGACGCGAAGTCCTCGGGATGCAAGGGCGCGACGACGCGCACCTTCTCGCCCGCGGACACCGTATGCACGCCTTGCCACACGATCCGATCGCCCGCCGCGATGCCGCGCGCGATCGTCACGGTGCGCTCGCCATAGCGTGCGACATCGACGCGCCGCAGTTCGAGCGCATCGCCGGGTTGCTTCACGATCCACACGGCGGGATGGCCGTTGTCGTGGAAGAGCGCAGTCGATGGAACCGTGAACGCGCCTTTCTCTGCATCCGACGATGCGAACGCGATATCCGCCGTCATGCCCAGGCGCACGTCGGGCGCCGGCGCTTCGAGCGTGAGCTTCGCGCGCCAGGTGCGGCTTTGCGCGTCGGCGGCGGGCGAGAGCTCGCGCACGCGCGCCTTGAATGTTTTGCCCGGCAGACCGGCGAGCTTCACGTTCGCTTCCTTGCCGACGGCGAACGCGGGCAGCGCGGTTTCGGGCACGTCGCAGATCACGTCGATATCGCCGCTCCACGCGAGCGTGTAGACGGCTTGCCCTGCGGTGACGTTCTGGCCCGTATCGGCCTGCTCGGCGGTGATGACGCCCGCGTGATCGGCGGACAGCGTCGCGTAGCGCAGTTGATCCGACGACAATCCAGCCTGCTGCTGTGCCTGATTGCGCTGCGCGAGCGCGGACGCGTAAGCGTTCTGCGTCTGTTCGAGCTGCGCGGGCGCGATGAGGTTTTCGGCGGCCTGCGCGCGATCGCGATCGAGCTGCTGCTTCGCATACACGAGCTGATGCTCGGCGGCATCGAGCTGCGCGCGGGCGCTGGCGTTGTTTTTTTCGACATCGGCGGGATCGAGACGCGCGACCACTTGGCCCGCCTTCACGCTATCGCCGAGCCGCACGCGCCGCTCGAGAATCTTGCCGTTGATGCGAAACGAGAGCGGCGTCGAATAACGCGACTGAATCTGACCGGGCAGGCTCGACGTGCTCGCGTGGCCATCGGCCTGCGCCGCCACGGCGACGACCGGACGCGGCGCGGGCGCGGGCGCCTCATGCCGCTTGCAGGCGAAAAGCGCTGCACAGAGGATCGCAAGACATGCCGCGCGCGCCACGACCGACGCGGATGAATGGAAGAGCTTCACAGGAACCTCGGCGCCCGCAAGGGCATGGTGCGGCACGCCTTCGAAACGAGGCGCGCCGCTCATGGGCGAAGCAACGGAAAAGATGCTCCGGCGGGCAATTTCGAGAAACGAGCCTGCGCGGGGGGAGGTCGGCGAGTGGACCTGAAGACCCCGTCCGGCAAGGGTTTCGACGACCCGGACGTGAATACGAAGTGAATTCTAATACACACTTGTATCTGAATGCAAAGCCGGATTTGTAAGCCGCGCGGTGCTACACTTTGGGAATGAAACCAGTCCGTCTCACCCGCGAGCAAAGCCGTGATCAGACGCGTCAGCGCCTGCTCGATGCTGCGCAGGCGGTGTTCACCAAAAAGGGATTCGGCGCGTCGAGCGTCGAAGATGTCGCCGCCGACGCGGGCTATACGCGCGGCGCGTTCTATTCGAACTTTTCGAGCAAGGCCGAGCTTTTGCTCGAAGTGCTCAAGCGCGATCACGAAACGATCATGGCGCGGCTTTCGACGCTCTTCGAAGATGGCGAAGCGTCGCGCGCGGACATGGAAGCGCGCGTGTTGCAGTACTACAGCGAGTGCTATCAGAACAACGCGTGCTTTCTGCTGTGGGTCGAAGCGAAGCTGCACGCGAGCCGCGACGCCACGTTCCGCGCGAGCTTCAATGCGCTGATGCGCGAGCTGCGTCAGACCACGACCGATTACATCCGCGCATTTTCCGAGCGCGTGGGCACGCCGCTCACGATGCCCGCCGAACAGATGGCGCTCGGCCTGATCGCGTTGTGCGACGGCGTCCAGTTCTTCTATTCGTCCGACCCGCAATCGGTGCCCGCGCAGTTCGCCGAAGACGTGCTCGGGCAGTTCTTCCGGCGTGTGGTATTGAGCGGCGGCGCGGAGTAGAGCGGCTTCATCGGCTCGCGAGTTGACAACGGCCGAATGGCGCGCATGAATTCGATAGGCTAATCTTTGCGCGAGAGCCGGAGAAGCCGCTTGCAGCACCCCGAATTCGTTCGCGTTTCTCGCGAAACGGGAATGACATCCCTGGAGGGAATCTCCATGAGCGCATTCACGCGGCGCATCGACGTGGGGCATGTCCTGACTTACGTTCGCGCGTGGATGATTGCGCTCGCCGTCTTCACCGGAGGCGCGTCGGCGGCGCCGCTGCCCGCGTCGATGCAGGGCATCATTTCGAACTGGGCGGCCTCGGCGCCGCAGACGGCTTCTGCGCCCACGCCCGCGAGTCAGGCCGAAATGGTGCGCTCGCTGAACACGCTGATCGCCACCTTCGACAACGATGCGCAACGCACCGCGTTCGTCGCGCAACTGAAGATGCTGCGCGACGCGATGCAGAAGACCGCGCCGCCCACGCCCGCACCGGTCGCGGGCGACCTGCTCGGCGCGATCGCATCGGGCATTGCGTCGGTCGAAACGAATTTCAGCGATGGCGTCACGCCGCTGCGCTTCTGGAGCGCGCGTTCCAGCGCCGCCGCGGGCGAGTTGCGGGCGATCGGCGCCGATGCGAAAGGCGAATCGATCGGGCGGATCGTTGCAGGCATGAGCGCGACGCTCGCGGGCTGGGGCCTGTGCGCGTTCCTGCTGATCCGCCTCCAGCGACACCTCTTCGCGCGCTATGGCCGCGAGGTCTCGCTCGCACCGAATCCGACATCGATGGAACTGCTGTACTTCGCGTTGCGGCAGACCGGGCCGTGGGTCGTCGCGTTCATCGCGGTATTGCTCTTCGTTCGCGGCATGCCCGAAGCGCTTGGCCGTACGCTGGGCCTCGTCATCGCTTACGCGATCGTGGCGGGTTCGATCTTTTCCGCGATCTGCATGATCGTGTTTTCGATCTTCAGCACCGCGCATCGACGTGTCGCCGTGCAGCAGTTGCTCGCGCGCACGTTCTGGCCGCTCTTTGCGATCGGCGCATGCGGCGCGCTCGGCGATGCGACCGCCAACGCCGATGTCACGCGTCAGCTCGGACCGAATCTCGCGGGCGTCGTATCGACCTTCGCCACGCTGACGGCGGCCGTGCTGAGCGGCTGTTTCGCGCTCGTCTACCGGCGGCCCGTCACGCATCTGATCCGCAACCGGCCGTATGCGCGCCGGCGCGATCATCAGTTCGCGACCGAAGCGCTCGATATTCTCGCTTCGCTATGGCATATCCCGATGCTGCTGATCGCGGCGGCGGCGATCGTGGCGATCATCGACGGGCGCGGCGCGGAAGGCGACGTGCTGCGGCCTTCGCTGCTCAGCGCGGCGCTGCTCGTTTTGACGCTGTTCGCGTCCGCGCTGATGATGCATCTCACCCGCCGCCGCGATACGCGTGCGCAGCGGCGCGCGCCGCATCTCACGCGGCTTCTGCGCTTCGGCTGCACGCTGGTCGTACTGCTGATCTGGCTCGCGTATCTGCGCTTCGAGCTGGAGCTATGGAGCGGGCCGATCGCGCGGCTCATCAGGCACAGCGCGTTGACGCCCGGCTTCAGGCATACGCTCATCGCCGTGGTCGCGACGGTGTTCGGCGCGTGGTTCATCTGGATACTCATCGACAGCATCGTTCTCGAAGCGCTCGGGCCGAACAGCTCGCGCAGCAAGGCGCTCAGTCCCGGCGTGCGCGCCCGCACGATGTTGCCGATCGTGCGCAACGGCATCTTCGTGACGGTCGCGACGCTCGCGGCCATCGTCGCCTGCGCGACGCTCGGCATCAATCTGACGCCGCTGCTCGCCGGTGCCGGCGTGATCGGTCTCGCGGTCGGCTTTGGGGCGAAGTCGCTCGTCACCGATCTCATCACGGGGCTATTCATCATCGTCGAGGAGACGATTTCGGTCGGCGACTGGATCGATATCGACGGCCACGCCGGCACCGTGATGGACCTCACGATTCGCACGGTTCGCTTGCGCGACGGTCAGGGCGCGGTGCACACCATTCCGTTCTCGCAGATCAAGATCGTGAAGAACCTGTCGCGCGATTTCGCGAATGCCGTATTCGAAATCCGGGTGCCGTTCAGCGCGAAGATGGACGACATCAGCCGCATGATCGTGGAAGCGGGCGCGGAGCTGATGGCGGACTATCGCTATCGCAATGAAATACTCGGGCCTGTCGAGATCTTCGGGCTCGAACGCTTCGAGACGAACTGCGTCGTGGTGAAAGGGCAGATCAAGACGCGGCCGTTGCAGCAATGGAGCGTGGCGCGCGCGTTCAATGCGCGACTCAAGCTGAAGATGGACGAAGCGGGCTTCGAAATGCTGCTGCCGCAAATGCAGCTCCATGCCGCGCCGAGCGGGCGCGGCCAGACGGAGAACCGTCATGCAGCGGATGCCCCGGCGCAGCCGGAGCTCCGCGTGCTCAAAGAATCCCCCTGATCAAAACGGCCAGACCCATTCGGCGATCTCGGGCTTGTCGGTGCCGTGCGTATGCGCGTATTCCAGATGACGGATGATCGCGTTTCGCATGTCTTCCCGCAAATGCGTGGCCCGGCTTTGCAAACGCGGCACGCGATCGAGCACGTCGATCACGAGATTGAAACGATCCGCCTGATTGAGTATCGCGAGTTCGAGCGGCGTGTTGATGTTGCCTTTCTCCTTGTAACCACGCACGTGCAGATTTTCATGATTGTGGAAGCGATAAGCGAGCTTGTGGATCAGCCACGGATAGCCGTGAAAGTTGAAGATCACGGGCTTGTCGAGCGTGAAGAGGCTGTCGAATTCGCGCGCGCTCGATCCGTGCGGATGCTCGGTGTCGGGCTGCATCCTGAAGAGATCGACCACGTTCACGAAGCGCAGCTTCAACTCGGGCAGGCGTTCGCGCAGAATCGCGGCGGCGGCGAGCGCTTCCTGCGTCGCGACATCGCCGCATGAAGCGAGCACGACATCGGGCTCTTCGCCTTCGTCGGTGCTGGCGCGCCGCCATACGCCGATGCCTTTCGCGCAATGCACGATCGCTTCGTCGATGGTCGCGAACTGCAAATGCTTCTGCTTGTCCGCGACGATGATATTGATGCAGTCGGTCGAGCGCATGCACTGATCGGCCACGACGAGCAACGTGTTGGCATCCGGCGGCAGATAGACGCGCGTGACGGACGGGCTCTTGTTCGTGACGAGATCGATGAAGCCGGGGTCCTGATGCGAGAAGCCGTTATGATCCTGCCGCCATACGGTGGATGAAAGCAGAATCGTTTCCGACGACACCGACGCGCGCCACGGCACATGGTTCTTGCAGATATCGAGCCATTTCGCATGCTGATTGAACATCGAGTCGATCACATGCGCGAAGGCTTCGTAGGTATGGAAGAAGCCGTGGCGTCCCGTCAGCAGATAGCCTTCGAGCCAGCCGAGCAAGGTATGCTCGGAGAGCATCTCCATCACGCGGCCGTCTCGCGAGAGTTCGCCGCCGTCCTCGTCTTCGGGCAGAAAATCCGCCATCCAGACTTTCTTGCTGACTTCATAGATGGCCTGAAGCCGGTTCGATGCCGTTTCGTCCGGGCCGAACACGCGGAACGTCTCCATGTTGCAGCGCATGATGTCGCGCAAAAAAGCGCCCAGCGGACGCGTGTTTTCATGCAGGATCTTGCCGGCCTGACTCACATCGACGGCGTAGTCGCGGAAGTCGGGCATCTTCAGTTCCTTGCGCAGCATGCCGCCGTTCGCGTGCGGATTCGCGCTCATGCGCCGCGCGCCGCCGGGCGCGGTCGCCCTGATTTCGGCACGCAGCCGGCCGGTTTCGTCGAAAAGCTCTTCGGGCTTGTAGCTCTGCATCCAGCGCTCGAGCACGGCGAGATTCGCCGGATTGCTATGCACATCTGAGAACGGCACCTGATGCGCGCGCCACGAGCCTTCCGCCTTATGGCCGTTGATTTCCTTCGGACCGGTCCAGCCCTTGGGCGTGCGCAGCACGATCATTGGCCAGCGCGGCCGTTCCGTGTCACGGCCGTTGCGTGCCTTCTTCCAGATCGCGTGAATATCGGCGATGGCGGCATCGAGCGTTTCCGCCATCTTCCCGTGCATCTCCGCATGATCGGAGCCTTCGACGAAATACGGCCGATAACCATAGCCGACGAACAAGGCTTCGAGTTCCTGATGGCTGATGCGCGCGAGGATCGTCGGATTGGCGATCTTGTAGCCGTTCAGGTTCAGGACCGGCAACACGGCGCCGTCGCGCGCGGGATTGATGAACTTGTTCGAATGCCATGCCGTCGCGAGCGGACCGGTTTCCGCTTCGCCGTCGCCGACGACACACGCGACGATGAGCTCAGGGTTATCCAGCGCGGCGCCATAAGCATGCGAGAGGCTATAGCCGAGCTCGCCGCCTTCATGGATGGACCCCGGCGTTTCAGGCGTCACGTGCGAGCCGATATGACCGGGAAAGGAAAACTGCTTGAAGAACTTCTGCATGCCCTCGGCATCTTGGCTTTTGTCCGGATAAACCTCGGAATACGTGCCTTCGAGATACGCCGGGCCGAGCACGCCGGGCGCGCCGTGACCGGGGCCGGCCATGAAGATCACATCGAGGTCCTCACGTCTGATCACACGATTCAGATGCGCCCATACGAACGACAGTGCGGGACTCGCGCCCCAATGGCCGAGGAGACGCCGCTTGACGTGGTCCGCTTTAAGCGGCTCGCGCAGGAGCGGATTGTCGGCGAGAAAGATCATGCCCGCCGATAGATAGTTGCACGCGCGCCACCAGGCATCGACGAGGCGAAGTTCATCGCCTTCGAGAGCGGCGGAATGCGATGCACCATTTCGGGAATGCTTGCTCATCGAAACGTCTCCTTTGCGGCGAAGGGTTATCGGAACTTGGGGAATGTCATGCGCGGATTGCGCTCTTCAAGATAGTGCTTGCGCGAGCACTTGTGAAACCGCTTTGAAGGGCGTTGCGCGAGGCCGTTGCGATTCCCTGCACGATCGATCACTTCATTGCCAGGAAATCCATCGTTGAATGAATTAAAATGCTTTAATAACGCTGAGGTTTTCTCGACAGTAGCGTCTTTCAGGCATTCGATGACACGCAATATCCGAAGATATTGGTTTGCCGGCATCGTGGCTTTTCTCGTCGGCAGCTTCGCATCAGCCAGTGAACACACTCGCGTGATTCCCATTTCGCGAGTTGCGGCGAATGTACTGTTCTTTCCTTATCCCGCCATTGTCTCGACCGCGGCCGCGCACCCGGTCAGGCCGCAGCGCCTGCGCTATCTTTTCAGAGGCATGGACGTGCTGGACGCGGTCACGCTATCGAAGTATGACAACAGCATTCATCCCGATCTGGGCCAGGTCGCCCGGCTTCAACCGCAGCCGCCATCGCCGACTTCCGTGCCGGCGCCGGTAAAGCCGCGGGACGGTATCGCGAGCGCAGAAGACGAATGGCACTTCCATGCGAATCCACAGCTCGGCGTGAATCACGAGCACGAGAAAGGGATGACTTTCTCCGTGCGACGCGACTTTTGAGCGATTCATATCGCTGCTGTTTTCTCATAGCCACGCAGTGATTTTTTTAGTTGCCGGTTGGCGATGCAGTCGCATAAAGTGGATAAAGCGCGCTGCGTCAATTCATGACATCGATGGAGCCCAGGCAAATGAACAAGTTGCTTATATCCGGTGCGACGACGATGCTCGCGCTGGCCGGCGCGGCGCATGCGCAAAGCAGCGTGACGCTCTATGGACTGATCGACGCGGGCGTTACTTACACGAACAATCAGATCAACACGACGGGTGCCGGACACAGCAACTGGGAGCTGAAGAGCGGGCCCGTGCAATACAGCCGCTGGGGCTTGCGCGGCGCGGAAGATCTCGGCGCCGGACTGAAGGCCATCTTCAACCTGGAGAACGGCTTCAACCTGAACAACGGGCAGAACACGTCGAGCAATCGCATCTTCAACCGGCAGGCTTATGTGGGCTTGTCGAGCCGCGACTACGGCGTGCTCACGTTCGGCCGTCAAACCGACGATATGGTCGACTTCGTCGGGCCGCTCTCGCTGACCGGCACCGAATATGGCGGCACGCATTTCGCGCATCCGTTCGATATCGACAATCTCAACGATTCGTTCCAGATCAATAACGCGGTGAAGTATCAAAGCCCGGATTTCGCGGGATTCAAGCTCGGCGCGATGTACGGTTTTTCGAATCAGGCCGGCGGTTTTTCCAACAATCGCGCGTATAGCCTCGGCATGTCGTATATGTGGGGCCCGCTGAACTTCGGCGCGGCATTCCTGCAACTCAACAGCGACGCGCAAACGCCCGCGCAGGTCAACGCGAACGGCGCCGTCACCGATACGAGCGGCTCATCGCTGCAAGGCGTGCTGACATCGAACGCGGTTCCTCTGGGCGTGCTGTCGAGCCGTCAACAGACGTGGGGCGCTGGCGTGAACTATGCATTCGGCCCGGCCGTGGCGGGCTTCGTTTATACGCAGACGAATCTCACGCAGTTGTTCCAGACCGGAGCCAGCACGCACTTCCAGAACTTCGAGGGCAATCTGCGTTATGCGCTGACGCCTGCGGTCGAGCTCTCCGCCGCCTATACCTACACGCGCGCGAGCGCGCTTTCGGGCGGCGGCAATCCGCACTGGAACCAGGTCAGCGCGATGGCCGGCTACAGCTTCACGCGGCGCACCGATGTCTATGTTCAAGGCGTGTGGCAGGGCGTGAGTGCGAGCAGCGGTTCGCCGTTGGGCGTCGCGTGGATCAACGGCGTCACCGCGCCGTCGTCCACGAGTAATCAGGTCGAGGCGACGGTCGGATTGCGGCATCGCTTCTGAGCGTCGCGCTTCATTGCTTCGCGGACTTTCGAGCCTCGCGCAGGAGCCAGTCGCGAAACGCGGCGAGCCGTGGCAGGCTCGCGCGATCGGGCCGATACACCACGTAATAAGCAAGCGGAGACGCGAACAAAATCTCCGGAAAGAGCCGGATCAATCGACCTGCGGCTAGATCGTCGCGCGCCATCACGCTGCGCGCGAGCGCGATGCCATGTCCATCGATCGCGGCCTGCAGCACGGCGGCAGAATTGTTGATCTTCATGCCGCGACTGACTGCCGCCTTCTGCACGCCCGCATTTACAAGCCACGCGCTCCACGACGCGAAGCCCGCCTGACTGTCGACGGAAAGATCGTGAATCAGCGTCTCGCGTGCGAGTTCGCGCGGCTCGCGCCATTTCGCACGCTTCGCTAGCTGCGGCGAGCAGACGGGATAGATCTCTTCGTCCATCAGCTTGTCGGCGATCAGCCCCGGCCACGTCCCCGCGCCATAGCGCACGCCGATATCGATGCCTTGAGCGAGAAAATCGAGCAGCTTGAGGCTCGTGTCGAGGCGCACGTCGGTGTCGGGGCACGCGGCCTGAAAACGTTCGATACGCGGCAACAGCCATTTGGCCGCGAAAGCGGGGCTGACCGTTACCGTCAGCACGCCGTTCGACGATGCTTCCTTCAGGCATTCGAGGCCGAGCGCGAGACGATCGAAGCCCGCGCGGATATCCGGCAGCGCACGCTCGGCAGCCTCGGTCGGCACGAGCCGCGCGCGGCCTTGCGCCGCACGAACGAAGAGGGACGTGCCGAGCCATTCTTCGAGGCCGCGCACCAGTTGACCGACCGCCGCTGGCGTTACGTTGAGTTCATCGGCTGCGGCGGAAAAGCTTTGATGGCGCGCGCTCGCTTCGAAGGCGCGCATCGCGTTGAGATAAACGGGCTGTTTCATGTCGCAAAGATTTTCTATCAATGATGGACAGAATATCTCATTTGTGAATGCCTTCGAATCTGCCGAAAATCTGCGCTTTGATCCGGATTCGAGGCATCACCATGAGCCATAGTTTTTCTTCCAAAGTCGCCATCGTCACCGGTGGCGGATCGGGCATCGGCAAAGAAGTCGCCGCGCGGCTCGTCGAGGCGGGCGCGAATGTCGTGATCGGCGGACGCGATGAAGGCAAGCTCCGGCAAGCCGCCGCGGACATCGATCCGACCGGCGCGCAGGTGCGTCATCACGCGGGCGATATTGCAATGCCCGCGACCGCATCGGCGCTCGTCGCGCTGGCGACGGAAGCCTTCGGCGGCGTCGATATCCTGATCAACAACGCGGGCGTGTTCCGGCCGAAGGCGTTCCTCGACGTGAACGAGTCGGAGTACGACTGGTTCCTCGACACCATTCTCAAAGGCAAGTTCTTCATGGCGCAGGCTGCCGCTCGCGCGATGCAGCAGCGCGGCTCAGGCGCGATCGTGCAGACGGGCTCGCTATGGGCGCTGCAGGCGATAGGCGCGACGCCTTCAGCCGCTTATTCGGCGGCGAATGCGGGTGTGCACGCGCTCACGCGCAACTTGGCCATCGAACTGGCGGCGTCGAACATCCGCATCAATACGGTCGCGCCCGCGGTCGTGGAGACGCCTGTCTACAACACCTTCATGACCGACGATCAGGTGAAAGCGACGTTGCCCGCGTTCAACGCGTTTCATCCGCTCGGACGCAACGGCCAGCCCGCTGACGTCGCCGAAGCAATTCTGTTCCTGGCATCGCCCAGTGCCGCGTGGATCACGGGCACGGTGCTTCCCGTCGACGGCGGCGTGATGGCCGGCCGTCACGCGTGACGGGTCGCTTATGACGCAGGTGCAGAAGTTCAGATTGTGCGAATAAAAATAAGTATGGCGAAGCAAATCGTCATGCGGCCGATTGCGTGCCTGTATCGACACGGTATGCGCGGTGCAGCGGCGGGCGCATCGTGATCGTTTCGATGTCCGCGCGCGGCCGATGCCGATACTTGCGGCCCCATCCGGTCACGGGGTCCGCATGTTCGTTCGCGCAGAAGTTCTCGAACTCGCGCCACGCTTCTTCGTAATCGCCTGCGCGTGCGAGTTCGAACTGATGCCCGTCCGTCGCGCACGACGCGACGTTCATGAATTGCTTCAATATCGGCCGGCATGCGTGGCTGATGTACGGGTCCGCTTCTTCTCTCGGCCATTCGTTCGCGGCGATGAGCATCTGACGCCACGCGAGGATGGTTTCGCGGCACGCGTCGCATTGCGCGTCGCCCTGAATGAGCGCGCTCGCCTCGAGAACGGCGATCGCGTGCTCTTCGAACTTCGACAGCTTGATCCAGGCGGCGCGCGCGAGCGAATCGGGCAGGCCGTCGTCGCAGTCGATGAGCGGGTTGCTCGCGTCGGCCGGCGGATCGGCCTTCATGACGATGCCTTCTTCGTGAAGCATCACGCGCACGCCGAAATCGGCGACTAGCATCGCGAGACGGCATCCCCAGCGCATGCTCATGTCGCGAAGCCAGGCTTCGTCGGACGTTCGCAGCGCCGCGGCGATTTCTTCGCGCGCATCGGCGAGCCAAAGACTCTGCGCAACCCCATCTGTTCGACTCATGGCGTCATCCCGATGCGAGCGGAAGGGTTAGCTTAACTCGCGTGACGCAAATGCGCGTGACAGCAGAGATCGTCTAGTTTCCCCGCGCCACCGCATACCGCCGCGCAACTTCCTCCCAGTCGATCACGTTATAAAACGCCGCGATGTACTCCGGCCGCCGGTTCTCGTACTTCAGGTAATACGCGTGCTCCCACACATCGAGCCCCAGAATCGGCGTGTTGCCCGAGGCGATGCCCGTCATCAGCGGACTGTCCTGATTGCCGGTGCTTTCGATCGCGAGCTTGCCCGACGCGTCGACATTGAGCCACGCCCAGCCGCTGCCGAAGCGCGTCAGCGCGGCTTTCGTGAACGCGTCTTTGAAGGCGTCGAAGCCGCCGAGGTCCTTGTCGATGGCCTCGGCGATATCGCCGCTGGGCGCGCCGCCGCCATCGGGCGACATGATCGTCCAGAAAAGACTATGGTTCGCGTGCCCGCCGCCGTTGTTGCGCACGGGCTGGCGGATCGCTTCGGGCAGCGCGTCGATCCGCGCAATCAGCGTCTCGACGGATGCATCCCGATGCGGCGACTTCTCCAGCGCCGCATTCAGATTGTTCACATAAGTCTGATGATGCTTCGTGTGATGAATCTCCATCGTGCGGGCGTCGATGTGCGGCTCGAGCGCGTCGTAGGCATAGGGCAGGGGAGGCAGGACGTAAGTCATCGGAAATCTCCTTTCGGATCGATGGATGAGTTCAGTGGCGCGCCGCGCTCGTGCCGTGAAGCGCGGCGTCGGCGTCGGCGATGGCTCGCGTGATGAGCGGATGCGGCCCGTGCCGCGCGAGGTGACGAATCAGCGCGACATAGGTTTCGCGGCTGTGATGCAAGGCGGCCCGCCGGAGCGGCATGGGCCGCCCGGCGTCGAGAGACAGCGCGATCAGCGTTTCGTGCGCGCGGCACAGCAGCGGGGCGGCCGCGTTCGGATCGCCGTCGGCGACGCGCAGATCGGCGTAGTTGTGATACGAGACGACGAGCGCCGCGAGGCAATCGTCCGTGCGGCCCGCGGGCGGCGCGTCGATCAGACATCGCGCGATCGATAGCGCCCGCTCGTAACCGGCCCGTGCCAGCGCGGTCTGCCGGTCGCGCTCGGCCGTTACGGCTTGCCGCATCGCGGTTTCCCATAGCGGCAGGCTCGGGCTTTCCGCGACCGGCGCATCCGGGGCAAGGTCTGCAATCTGTCGATGATGCATGGCGAGGGCTCCTGTTCCATCGCCCTTTGCGTCGACCGGAGGCCTGCGTACTCGGGTTGGTTAATGATAACCATTATCATTTGAGCTTGCCAACCACGCTGGTTGCGTGGGCATGTTCTACTTGGCTTTCCACCGCAAGAACAAGGAAGCGACTTTGGCCAGCCGACCTCTCGAAAGCCAGACGCGGGCGCACGCCGTTGCGTCGCAGGCGAGCCCTTGCGATGAGCTCGTCATCCGCGCGCAGCCCGTCGCGACCGATCGTCCGTGCCGGTGCAAGCGCCTCGCGCTGGCGGCGACGATCCTCGGCTCGAGCATGGCGATGATCGACGGCTCCGTCGTGAATGTCGCGTTGCCGTCGATACAGCGCGAGCTCGGCGCGAGCATCGCGGCGATGCAATGGGTCGTCGACGCCTATCTGCTGTTTCTCGGCGCGCTCGTTCTCGTCGGCGGCTCGATGGGCGACAAGCTCGGCCGGCGCAAGGTGTTCATCGCGGGCATCGCCATTTTCACGGTCGCGTCGGCGGCGTGCGGCGCGGCGCCCGGCATGAGCTGGCTCATCGCGGCGCGCGCGTTGCAGGGCATCGGCGCGGCGCTGCTCGTGCCGGGCAGTCTCGCGATCATCGGCGCGGTGTTCGAGGGCGAAGCGCGCGGACGCGCCATCGGCACATGGGCGGGCGTGGGCGCGATCACGTCGTCGATCGGGCCGGCGGCGGGCGGCTGGCTCGTCGACGCCTGGTCGTGGCGCGCGATCTTCTTCCTCAATCTGCCGCTCGCCGCCGCGACGATCCTGCTGGCGCTCGCATCGGTGCCCGACAGCCACAACGCCGACGCCCCGCAGACGCTCGACTGGCCCGGCGCCGCGACCGCCGCGGCGGGATTGGCGGCGCTCACGTTCGGCCTCACGGAAGCGCCGTCGCGCGGCTTCGCCGATCTGCTCGTACTCGGCATGATCGGCGCGGGCATCGTGCTGCTCGCAGCGTTCGTCGCGATCGAAGCGACATCGCGCGATCCAATGGTCCCGCTCGACATCTTCCGTTCGCGCGATTTCAGCGGCGCCAATCTCGTCACGCTGCTGCTTTATTTCGGGCTCGGCGGCGCGCTGTTTTTTCTGCCGTTCACGCTGATTCGCGCGTACGGTTACAACGCGACCGAAGCAGGCGCGGCGGTTTTGCCGATGCCGCTCATCATCGGCCTGCTGTCGCGCTTCACGGGCGGGCTGACGGGGCGCTTCGGCGCGCGCACGCTGCTGATCGCGGGGCCGTGCGTCGCAGGCATCGGCTTCGCGATGCTCGCGCTGCCGTTCGTCGCGGGCAGCTATTGGGCGGGTTTCCTGCCTGCGCTCGTCGTGCTCGGGCTCGGTCTGACGATCACCGTCGCGCCGCTGACGACGACCGTGATGGCTTCGGTGCCGGGCGAGCGCACGGGCGTCGCATCGGGGATCAACAACGCGGTCGCGCGCGTGGCGAGCCTGCTCGCGATCGCCGTGCTCGGCATCGTGTTCGTCTGGTCGCACGATGCGGCCTTGTCGGCGCGGCTCGACCGCTTGCATCTGCCGCGTCAGGGCATGCATGTGCTCGATGCCGATGCAAACCCGTCCGCGCCCGCGACGCCGCTCGCCCGCGCGCAGGCCGATTCGATCGCCGATGCACTGCGCGCCGTCGCGCTGTTGTCCGCCGCGTGCGCGTTCGCCGCGGCGGGCGTTGCGGCGGCCACGATCCGTCGCAACAAATAAAAAAATCCCGATGTCGCCATCGGGATTCAAGGCACCGCTGAGAAGCTCTTCTTAATGTCCGGCGTGCACCGGTTGTTCGATGGCCTGCGTCGCGCGCTTTTGCAGCTCTTCGGTCGTCTTGCCTTCGCCGTTCGGCAGCCAGCCCGGAGGGCGCAGCAGGAAGCCGACTGCATCCGACACGCTCTTCGCGTTGAACATGTCCTTCACGAGGCTGACCCAGTGCTCCATCTCGACGACGATCGGGTTATGCGAGGTGACAGGCGTCGTGAGACCGTAGACGCAGGGCTCCTCGGCGCGCTCTTCCACGTAGGTGCCGAACAGGCGGTCGAAGATGATCAGCACGCCGCCGAAGTTCGCATCCAGATACGTCGCGTTCGAAGCATGGTGTACACGGTGCGCCGACGGCGTGTTGAACACATATTCGAGCCAGCCGAGCTTCGGAATCCACGTCGCATGCAGCCAGAACTGATAGAGCAGGTTGATCGACACGACTGCGAGCACCACGTCCGGCTTCACGCCGAACCACACGAGCGGGGTGAAGAAGATGGCCGAGCCCGCGATCTTGGTCAGCCAGCCGAGCCGGTACGCGGACGAGAGCGTCAGCTGGTTCGGCGAATGATGGACCGCGTGATTCGCCCAGAAGAAGCGGATCGTGTGCGACGCGCGGTGATACCAGTAGTAGCAGAACTCCTGTCCGATGAAGAGCAGAAAGATCGTGAGCGCGGTGTTGGACGTGACCGTGTGGATGCGATGCTCCCACGCGAAGTTGAAGACCGGCGTCGCGAGCGAGATCGGCACGAACGTGAGCAGCTTGCGGCCGACGAGATCGACGAGCGAGATCCAGGTCTCATGCCAGTCGAAGGCCTTGTCGGTGCCCTTGTGCTTGAAGTGCAGGACGACGGCTTCGATCATCGACGCGGTGAGGACGATGCCCATCGCGTACAGCGAGATTTTTCCGAGCAGTTCCAGTTCCATGTTTGTTCGCCTTGGTGGGTGGTTGCGAATGAACCCATTGTGGCGATCGGCCTGGTTAAAAACCACGCACAAACTATTTCATGGAATGTCATGGCCCGCCCGCAAAGCCTTGTCGCACAAGGGACGGGCGTTTCGGGCGAGTTATGTCGAAGTGTGTCGGCGGCGTCTGTTTCGCGCGAAGGGTAAGCGCCTTACGAAAACCTTGTATAACGCGATCAACATCGATAAAATGCGAACAATTCCTATTTACATAACATCGAAACGATGATTACGTTTGCGCACGGCGGCTGCTTCGGAAATTTGCGGGCATGAGGCCGGTGCTGGTTCGCCTGCATCGATGGCTCGGCGTCGCGACCGCGCTCTTTCTGTTCGTCTCGGGTCTCACTGGCGCGATCATCGCGTGGGATCACGAGATCGACGAGATCCTCAATCCGGCGTTCTTTCACGCGCGCACTGACGGCCCCCCGCTGCCGCCGCTCGAACTCGCGCGCCGCGTCGAGGCCGCCGATCCGCGCGTCGAAGTGACGTATATGCCGCTCGGCTTCGAGCCGGGGCATACCGCGCAGATGATGATCATGCCGCGCGCGAATCCGGCGACGAATGCGCCCTATGACGTGCCGTACAACCAGATCGCCGTCGATCCGGCGACGGGGCAGGTTCAGGCACAACGCATGTGGGGCGCGTTCTCACTCGCGCGCATCGACCTCATGCCGTTCCTCTACAAGCTGCATTACACGCTGCATCTGCCGATCGTCGGCGGCTTCGATGTCGGCACATGGCTGATCGGCATCGTCGGAATCATGTGGTTCCTCGATAGCGGCATCGCGCTGATCCTGTCGTTTCCGAGCGTGAAGGCGTGGCGCAAGTCGTTCGCGTTCCGCGTCAGGCGCGGCGGCTACGCGCTCACGTTCGACCTGCATCGCTCGGGCGGCGTGTGGATCTGGGGTCTCTTGCTCGTGATGGCGCTCACATCGATCTCGATGAATCTCGCCGAGCCCGTGATGCGCCCGGTCGTGTCGATGTTCTCGAAGCTCTCGCCGTCGTTCCTCGACAACCCGGAACTCGTCCGCGCCGGCCCGCCGGGCAAGCCGCTCGCCACGCGCGAACAGATTCTCGCCGCCGCCGCCCGCGACGCGCAGCGCCAAAAGCTCACCGAGCCGATGGGCGCGCTCTACTACGCGCCGATGTTCAAGGCCTACGGCGTCGGCTTCTTCGCGCCCGGCAACGATCACGGCGACATGGGTCTCGGCAACGCCTGGCTCTACTACAACGGCCAGACGGGCGCGCTCGCGGGCTCGAACATTCCAGGCCGCGGCTCGGCCGGCGACATCTTCATGCAGGCGCAATTTCCGCTGCATTCGGGGCGCATCGTCGGCCTGGGCGGGCGGATTCTCGTGAGCGCGGTGGGCATCGCCGTCGCGGTATTGAGCGCCACCGGTCTCATCATCTGGTTCAGAAAGCGCGCGGCGCGTCGTCATTCTGCGGCGGCTGCGAGCGCCCGCGCGGCCTGCGGAGGCTCGCTCACATCCTGAGCGAATCAGTCGAAAGCCGCGCCCATGCTCGAATAAAGCTCGACAAGAACGCCCGACGCGGGTGGGATGTTGCGTTCGTGCAAATTCTTTCGATTCTTGAATGATAACGACTCTTATTCACCTATAATCCGCGCATAACTCAGTCTTGCCCGTCACCACGTCGCTCCTTGCGCACGGTGACGCGACTCAGAACAATGCCGCCCGGATTCCATTCGCGCCCCGGGACGGAAGATCGACCAACATCGTAGTTTCCGCATCCATGTCCGCTTTACGTTCGTCTTTCCCGCAGGCTGCGCCTGTCCGGGCGCTGTCTCATCGCGCCGTCATCGTCGCCGCTGTCGCGATGGTCTTTTCCCTGTCGGCGCACGCGCAATCGGCCGACACCGCCGATAGCAACGCCACCGCGCCGCAGGACAGCGCGTTGCCGGCCGTCAAGGTTCAGGCATCGAAGGAACCGCTTCCCGGTGATCTCGCGCCGACGTTCGCGGGCGGGCAGGTCGCCCGCGGCGCGGATTTCGGCGTGCTCGGCCAGCAGAACATGCTCGACGTGCCGTTCAGCATGACGACCTACACGTCGAAGCTGATCGAAGATCAGCAGGCGCGCACCATCGCCGATGTGCTGGCCAACGATCCGTCCGTTCGTACTGCGTATGGTTTCGGCAATTTCTCGGAAACGTACGTGATTCGCGGCTTCGAGCTGCAAGGTGACGATATTTCGCTGAACGGGCTGTACGGCATCACGCCGCGCCAGCTCGTCGCGACGGATGCGCTCGCGCGCGTCGACGTGTTCAAGGGCGCGAATGCGTTCCTGAACGGCGCGTCGCCGAATGGCTCGGCGGTGGGCGGCGGCATCAACCTGCAACTGAAGCGCGCCGACGACAAGCCGCTCACGCGCGTGACGCTCGACGGCACGGCATCGGGCGAGATCGGCGCGCATATCGATATCGGCCGGCGCTTCGGCAGCGAAGGGCAGTTCGGCATCCGCGTGAATCAGGCGAATCACGACGGCGAAACGAGCATCGACGGCGAACACCGCCGCGACAACACGACGGCCGTTTCGCTCGACTGGCGCGGCGACAAGCTGCGTCTCTACGGCGATTTCCTGTATCAGCGCCAGCGCATCAACGGCGGCCGCCCGACCGTCAACGACTTCGCGAACTTCATCCCCGGTCCGCCGGCGGCCACGTACAACTACGCGCAGACGTGGAGCTTCAGCTCGATCGAGGACACGGTCGGCATCCTGCGCGCCGAGTACGATTTCCTGCCCGGCTGGACGGCCTACGTGACGGGCGGCATACGTCATACCGACGAGCAGGGCGAATACTCGTCGCCGAGCATTCAGGCGAACGGCTCGACCACCGCGACGCGCCTGGGCGTGCCGCACAAGGAAGACGGCACGTCGGCGGAAGCGGGCGTGCGCGGCCACTTCAACACCGGGCCGGTGTCGCATTTCGTGACGGCAGGCGCATCGATCGTGCGGGTCGATTCGATGTCGGCGTTCACGTTCAGCAGTTCGTTCCCGACGAGCCTCTACGACACGCCGCAAGTGCCGTATCCGCCGACGATCCTGACGGGCGGCAATCTGGCCGACCCGCAGACGACGGCATTGAATCTGATGCGCAGCATCGCCGTGTCCGACACGCTCGGCTTCCTGAACGACCGCGTGCTGTTCACCATTGGCGCGCGCCATCAGGAGTTGCTGTCGAACACTTACGCGTACACCGGCGCACAGACGCGCAACTACAACGATTCGATCACGACGCCGGTGTTCGGTCTCGTCGTCCGGCCGACGCAAAACGTCGCGCTGTTCGCGAACCGCAGCGAAGCGCTGACGATCGGCGATGCCGCGCCCAATACCGCGGTGAACTTCGGCGATCAACTGCCGCCGGCGAAGTCGAAGCAATGGGAAGTCGGCGCGAAGTACGACAACGGCCAGTACGGCGCGTCGTTCGCGGCGTTCCAGATCGAGCGGCCGCTCACGTTCGTGAACAGTGCGAACGTCTTCGTCGCGGACGGGACGCAGAAGCATCGCGGGCTGGAGGCGTCGATTTACGGCGAGCCGATGAAGGGCGTACGCCTGATCGCGGGTGCGACCTACCTGCACGCGACGCAGGAAGACACCGGCAGCGGCGCGACCGACGGCAACAAGCCCATCGGCGTGCCGACGATGATGTTCAACGTCAACGCAGAATACGACGTGCCGGTGCTCACCGGCCTCACGCTGACCGCGCGCTGGATCCACACGGGCTCGCAGTATCTGAACGTGACCAACACGCTCGCGATTCCCGCATGGGACCGCTTCGACCTCGGCGCGCGCTATGCGACCGTGCTGTTCGGCAAGCCGACGACGTTCCGCGCGAGCGTGCTGAACGTGGCGAACAAGTCGTACTGGTCGTCGACGATCGGCGGTTATCTGACGCAGGGCGCGCCGCGCACGCTGCTGTTGTCGATGACGACGGATTTCTGAGCGGTCCTCGCCACTGGCACAAAACAAGCGCCGCGCGTTCACAGGAGCGCGCGGCGTTTTTGCTTTCAGGTTTTACCCGCGGCGAGTACGGCGGGGTCGACCAGCCGGTCGTATTCATCGCCGTCGAGAAACCCGAGCGCAATCGCTGCCGCGCGTGGCGTGACACGATCGCGCAACGCCTTTGCCGTGATCTGCGCGACGCGGTCGTAGCCGAGTATCGGATTGAGGGCGGTGATAGCGAGCAGTGAGCGATCGACGTTCGTCGCGAGTTGTTCGCGATCCACATCGATGCCGCAGACACAGCGCTTCGCAAAGACGCTGGCGGAATCGGCGAGAACGCGCAACGACTGCAGCAGGTTGTAGACGAGCACGGGTTTCGCGACGTTCAGCTCGAAGTTGCCGGATGCGTTGGCGATGGTGATTGTCTGGTGATTGCCGATGACCTGGAAACACGCCTGCACGAGAACTTCGGCAATCGTCGGGTTGCGTTTGCCCGGCATGATCGAAGAAGTCAGTCCGTCTTCGGGAATCAGCAATTCGCCGAGCCCGCAGCGAGGACCGGACGCAAGCAGCCGTATGTCGTTCGCGATTTTCAGCAGCGAGGTCGCGATCGTGTTCAATGCGCCCGACAGTTCCACCAGGGCGTCGTGTGCCGCCATGCCTTCGAACTTATGGGGGCTTGGGACGAACGATAAGCCGCTAGCCTCCGCGAGCGTCGCACAGAAGAATGCGTCGAAGCCTTTCGGAGCGTTCAGTCCCGTGCCGGCAGCGGTGCCGCCTTGAGGCAGGATCAGGAGCCGGGGCAACGCATCGTCGATGCGGGCCAGCGCATTCGACAGTTGACGCTCGAAGGTGCCGAACGTTTGCCCCATCGTCATCGGCACGGCGTCCATCAGATGCGTGCGGGCGACTTTCACGATATCGGCGAAGGCTTGGCTGCGCTCCGCAAGCGCTGCGCGGAGTTCATCGAGCGCCGGCCGCAAACGTCCGTTCACCTCGATTGCGGCTGCCACGTGCATCACCGTGGGAAAGCTGTCGTTTGACGATTGCGACCGGTTGACGTGATCGTTGGGATGCACCGGCGTCTTCGTCCCGAGCGGCTGTCCGAGCAACTCGTTCGCGCGGTTCGCAATGACCTCGTTGGCGTTCATGTTGGTCTGCGTACCGGACCCCGTCTGCCAGATCGTCAGAGGAAAGTGGTCGTCCCATCGTCCCTCGTGCAGCTCGATCGCGGCCTTCTCGATCGCCGTGGCAAGCTCCGGCGCCAGCTCGCCGCACTGCGCGTTGGCGCGTGCGGCGGCGAGCTTCTGCAAGCCGAATGCGCGTATCAGGACAGTCGGGAAGCGCTCTTCACCGATTTCGAAGAGACCGAGCGCGCGCTGCGTCTGTGCGCCCCAGTATCGATCCGACGGAATCTCGACGGGACCGAATGCGTCATGCTCGATTCGCGATGGTGTGCTCATAGCGCGTAACCCGCCTCAAAGATTGATTGGAGTGCGACCTGACATTCGAATCAAGGCGTGTTTTGGGCGCCTTTGAGCGGAATGCCGTGCGGATGCGGATTGGCATCGTTCATATCTTCAGGCAGCAGATTGCCGTCGGCGAGGTTCTCGTCGGCCCGTGCGGTGTCGGGGTAGCGCTCGGGATAAAGATGCCGCTCCGCGATGGTCTCATCGAAGGTGCGCGACCACTTGGCGATCACGACCGTCGCGAGGCTATTGCCAATGGTATTGCAAGTGGCGATCGCCATCGACATGAAGCGGTACACGCCGAAGATCAACGCAAGGCCTTCGACGGGGAGAATGCCGGTCGACGTCACCGTTGCCGCAAATACGACGAACGAGCCGCCCGATACCGTAGCAGCGCCCTTCGACGTCAGCAGCATCAGCAACAATATGCCGATCTGATGATCCAGCGTGATGGGCACGCCATACGCATGAGCGATGAACATCACGCCCATCGACATGAAGATCGACGTACCGTCGAGATTGAACGCATAGCCGGTCGGCAACACGAGACCAACGGTCTGCTTCGCGCAGCCGAGCCGTTCGAGCTTGATCAGAAGGCGCGGCAGGGCGCTTTCGGATGAAGCCGTGCCGAGCACGATGAAGATTTCGTCCTTGATATAGCGCAGAAAGCGCCACAGGCTGAAACCTGCGAGCTTCGCGATCACGCCCATCACCACGACGATGAACAGCACGATCACCGCATAGAAGCTCAACACGAGCTGCGCGAGCGCGATCAGCACGGCCGTGCCGTTGCTTCCCACCGAGAAGGCGATCGCGCCGAGCGTGCCGAGGGGCGCGAGTTTCATCACGAGATTGATGAACGAAAACAGCACCTCGGAGATGAGATCGAGCCCTTCGTTGATGCGCACGCGGCGGCCCTCCGGAATCGCGAGAATGCCGATGCCGACCATCACCGCGAGCACGACGACTTGCAGCAGCTCACCCTTAGCAAACGCCCCGATGAAGTTGTCCGGCACGATATGCATGACGAACTCGGTGAAGCCCTGCGGTGCGGCTTTGGTCGCCATCGCGGGCACGGCGCCGACCGTCACCGACGTCATCGCTTTGCCCGTCTGCAGCAGATTGCCCGCGAGCAGGCCGAATGCGAGCGCGATCGTCGAGACGACTTCGAAGTAGACGATCGAGCGCCAGCCGACGCGCCCCGCGCTCTTCACATCGCCCGCCGACGCGATGCCATGCACGATCGTGAGAAACACGAGCGGCGCGACGCCTGCCTTGATGAGCGCGAGAAAGATATCGCCGAGCACCTTGAGTTGCGCGCCGAACTTCGGGAACAACAAGCCGACCACGATGCCGATGACGAGCGCCAGCAGCACCTGCATGCCGAGCTTGCGGTACCACGGCAGCTTCTTGGTCACTGCGACGGTTGCATCGTCGTGTGATGCGTGTTCGTTATGCATCGCATGCTCCTCCATGATTCCCGTATGTTCAGATTTCGCTCGACAGCGCGATGGCCCGGTCCACCATCTGCGGTGCGAGACCGAGATAGTTCGCGGGATCGGTCATGCGGTCGATGGCGGAGCGGTCGAAGTGCTGCGTGACTTCCGGCAGGGCAGCGAGCGCTTCCGCGAGCGTGCCGCCGTGCTCGTTCACCGTGCGGCATGCGTCGTACACGATGTCATGCGCCTGCTGACGTCCGGTGTAGGGCGCCATGCTCATCATCACCGCTTCCGCGACGATCAAACCCTTGCTGATGCCGAGGTTATGCTTCATGCGCGCTTCATCGACGATGAGGCCGCCGAGCGCGAACTTCGCCTGATGCAGCGCGCCCGCGGTGAGGATGAAGCTCTCGGGAATTGCGATCCACTCGGCATGCCACGGGCCGGTGGCGCGCTCGAAGTCCTGAACCATCGCGTCGATCATCAGGCCCGCGTGCTGACGCACGGCCTTCGCCGCCGCGAGCATCAGTTCGCTGGAAATGGGATTGCGCTTCTGCGGCATGGTGCTGCTCGCGCCGCGTCCTTTCACGAATGGCTCGTAGACCTCCGCGAACTCGGTGGATGCCATGATCATGATGTCGAGCGCGATCTTGCCGAGCGAGCCCGTGATCAGCGCGAGCAGGTTCACAGCTTCGGCGAAGCCGTCGCGGGCGACGTGCCATGTCGTTGCGGGCACGCCGAGCTTCAGTTCTTCGGCGAGCGCCTTCTGCACCGCGAAGCCCTTGTCGCCCAGCGATGCAAGCGTGCCCGCTGCGCCCGCGAATTCGACGACGGCCACACGTTCGCGCATCTGCGCGAGGCGTTCCTGATGACGATCGAACATCGCGAGCCAGATCGCGACCTTGTAGCCGAACGTCACCGGCAAGGCTTGCTGCAAGTGCGTACGGCCGGCCATCGGCGTATCGCGATGCTTCTTCGCCAGATCCGCGAGAATCGCGCGCAGTTCGCGGATATCGCCATCGATCGAATCGAATGCGTCGCGCACTTGCAGCGCGACCGCCGTGTCCATGATGTCCTGCGTCGTCGCGCCCCAATGGACGTAGCGGCCCGCATCCCCGCACATCTCGACCAGTTGATGCACGAGCGGCAGGATCGGATAGCCGACGATATCGGTTTCTTCGCGCATGTGATCGAAGTCGATGCGTTCGATCGTCGACTCACGCGCGATCACTTCGGCTGCATCGGTGGGAATCACACCGACGCGCGCTTCCGCTTTCGCCAGGGCAACCTCGACGTCGATATAGCGTTGGATCAGCGCGTGATCGGAAAACAGCGCGCGCATTTTGGCGGTGCCGAAGGCGTCGCGAAACAGAATGGAATCGACGACGGTGCTGGCCATCGGAACGGCGACATTTGACATTGCGACCTCGAGAATTGGGTGGCGGACGCAACTGAAGTTGTTCAGATAAGTCCGGACATATGCAGAATAATATGTCCGGACATGAGGAGGCAAGCTATGATTTACCCTAGCGACAAAAACAACCCATCCACAGACGAGATGACGAACCGACCTCACTTCGCGGACATCGCGCGCGAACTCACCGAAGCGATCGCTTCCGGGCGCTATCCCGTCGGGACGATCCTGCCAACCGAGCTGGAGTTGCGCGATCACTACCGCACGAGCCGACATACCGTGCGCGCGGCGCTGCATGAGTTGCAGCAGTTAGGTCTGGTTTCGCGTCGAAAAAATGCGGGAACGCGCGTCGAGTCGTCGCGCCCGAGAAATGAATTTCGGCCGACGCTCGCCTCCGTCGACGATCTCGCCCAATTCGGCTCCGAGCATTTGCGGCTCGTGCAATCGACGGAGGTGGTCGTCGCGGACCGCGATCTGGCGAGGACGCTGCAATGTGCCGAA
Organism: Caballeronia arvi; assembly: GCF_001544695.2. GTDB lineage: Bacteria > Pseudomonadota > Gammaproteobacteria > Burkholderiales > Burkholderiaceae > Caballeronia > Caballeronia arvi. Next base: position 15,942 of record NZ_FCOM02000018.1, on the reverse strand, counting down.
GGGGCGCGGTTTCTGCGTATTTCGAGCCTGCGCGTCGAGGGCGGAATAGGGCGCGCGCCGGTCGGATGGACGGATGTGTACATCGCGCCCGACTATGCCGACGTGGCGGAGATTGCGCGCGAGCAGCCCGACAGGCTGATCAGCGCGTTGATCGAGGAGCGATATGGGCACAGCATCGCGGAGATCCAGCAGGGCATCCACGCGGTGCTGGTGTCGGAAGAGATGGCGAAGCGCTTGCGCGTAGAACAGGGAACGGCGGCGCTCGAGATCGTCCGGCGTTATCTGGACTCGGCGGGCAAGAGCTTCGAGACGTCGGTCAGCATCCATCCCGCCGATAGATTCTCAGTCGCGATGCGGCTCAAGCGCTCGAATCCTTGAGGCCTTTCACCGAGCCAGCGTCAGAACTTGTGACGCATGCCCAACTGAACGAAGGTCTGCCGATCTGTCGATGACGCTGTCAGCGCGTTGAGCGTCGCGCGCGCCGCGCGCCCGGTCGAATCGGTCCCGCTCGCAAACTGCGTGCTGCCGATCACATAGACGTCCGTGCGCTTCGAAAGGTAGTAATCGAGCGACAACGAGAGCGTGTTATAGCTCGATGAGCCTATCGTGCCCACGCCGGAGCCGTGCGTATAGCTATAGACGAATTCGCTCGCCAGTGCAGGCGTCCAGAAGTACGTGAGATTGAATTCGCCGGTATTGAATTTCGCCGTGCCCGTGAGTCCGAGCGGATTGGAACCGGACGACGTATCGCCGAGATCCTTGAACTGCACGTTGCTGTAGACGAGGCCGAACGTCGCCGGACCGAGCGCATAGCGTCCGGCTGCCGCTATCGCCTGATACGAGTGCGCCGACGCATAGCCGCTATAGACCGGGCTTGCGGTCATGTTGTTGAGATTTGCGCCCGCGACGTTGGTCGGCGTGCTCGTGAAAAACGACTGGTTCGGGTTGCGCACGTTCATGTACGCCGCGCCTGCCGAGAAGCTGCCGTAGTCGTAACCCGCGCCGACAGACCATATCTGGTTGCGGGTGAAATCGCCCGCCTGTCCGCCGAAACCATACACACCGCCCACGGTGAAGCCGCCGAAGTTCGGGCTCGCATACTTCACCGAGTTGTTCACGCGCTTGCTGTTGTTGAGATTGTCGAGATCGCCCGGATGCGCGGTCGTGCCGCCACCGTAATTCGCCGAATTCATGCGCGATTCGACGAAGGTCACGAGCGAATCGTATTGACGCCCGAGCGTGAGCGCGCCGTACGTGTTGCTCGACAAGCCGACATACGCCTGCCGCCCGAACAGCGTGCCGCCCTGCAACGCGGTGCCTTTGCCGAGATCGAAACCGTTCTCCAGCTGAAAGATAGCCGATAGCCCGCCGCCCAGGTCCTCGACGCCCTTGAAGCCCCAGCGCGAGCCTTGCATGATGCCGCTCGCGCCGCCGATCACGCGACCGCCGCCGCTGTTGCTCTGGTAGTTCACGCCGTAATCGATGAGCCCGTACAGCGTGACGGAGCTGACTTCGGCGTGAGCCGCGCCGCAGACAGCGAGCAGAACAGCCGCCGATAGGGTTTTGATATTAGTTTGCATGGCGAAATAATTGGATATGAGGATTCGTCGCGTGAGGAGCGCTCGCATCGGCGGCTCCTGATGCAACATTACCGGCTCGCCATCGATCGAGTATTCGCAATCAATCAAGCAGGGTTTGCGAGATTCGCAACGCTCTTTCACGCGCGAAAAAAAATGCGCGACGCCCGAATAGGGTCGTCACGCTGCATGAATCACGGAGCGCAGTTCAGATCGGTTTGCCGGCGCTCGTCGCCCAGTTGCGCATCAGCGTGTTGCTCGGCAGCGTTTCGTCGATCAATTTCTTCGCGGTCTGAATACCGGCGACGGGCAAGCCGGCCGGATCGAGCACGCCTATCTGCACGAGCACCGAAGCCTGATCCCAGTAGATATGCTCGTTATAGAGCTTGTCGCCGCGAAAGCACACGACGGCGAGCATCGGCACTTCGAAATACTTTCCTGTGGGCGCGAGCCCCGGCAGCAGCCAGTCAATCTCGCGATCATGCGTCGCGCAGAACACGAATTCATCGACGATGCGGTCAGCGCCGATCGTCCGCGAAACGGGTATGAGGCGCGTGTCGTCGGGATTCGCATTGACGAAGTGATGCCGATAGAAACGCTTCAGTTCATCGTGGCCGACACCGCCGGTCATCGTCGGAACATGGTTCACATAGGGCTCGGCGATCATCGTCGGCATGACGGCGTCGACGTCGCGCGTCGCGAACTCGTAGTAGCAGTGACGCTCCCACAGCGCGTTGAGATCGTGGATCGGTCCGAGCGTGCGGCGCAGCAGTGAGACCGTGCGCGAGTAGGCCATCGTCGCGGCGGGCTTGTCGTAGTGCGGGCGCTCGGGCGTCGCGAACGCGTGATCGCATCCGGGATATACGTGTGCTTCGAGCTTCGGATTGGCGGTGAATGCGGCAAGCAAATGTTCGCGCGTCGCGGGCGGACAGAAGGCATCGTCACCCGCGAAGTGGAAGAGCATCGGGCAGCGGATCGACGGAATTTCGCCGATATACGCATCGAGCCCGACGCCGTAATAGCTCACCGCGCAATCGAGATCGAGCCGCGCGGCGGCGAGCACCGCGAGCTTGCCGCCGAGACAATAGCCGATCGCGCCAACCTTGCCCGCCTGCATCGGCAGCGTGCGCAACGCATCGAGCGTAGCGCCGATATCGCCCACCGCGAGGTCGATATCGAGTGCTTCGTTAAGCCCAAGCGCCTCATTGAAATCCGCTTCGCCGTAACCCAGTTCGACGCCCGGCTTCATGCGCCAGAAGAGATCGGGCACGAGCACGACATAGCCTTCCTCGGCGAAGCGATCGGCCATTGCGCGCATATAGCCGTTGATGCCGAAAATCTCCTGAAGCAGCACGATGCCCGGCCCCGAACCTTGCGCGGGCGCGGCGTGATACGCGCGAAAGCGCTTGCCGTCGTGACTGTCTATGTCGATATAGGAACCCATGTTGTTATGCGTCTCCTGATGAGAATAGAAGTTGCGCCTGCGTCTCCGCGCGCTGCAGTGAGAGTCCTTGTGCGAGTTGCTGCGCCATCGCGCCGATATAGATTTCATGGGAGTCGCCGGCAAGCGCATCGAGCGTGGCATCGGCGGTTGCGGCGGCATCGAGCTTGGGCCCGGCGAAATCGCGGCTCATGTCGGTATCGATCGCACCGGGAAGCGCGGCGAACACGCGCACGCCATGCGGCGCGAACTCCGCACACAGCGCTTCCGTGAGACGCAGCGCCGCCGCCTTCGATGCGCACAGCGAGCCCATCGCGGGCAGGCTCACGCGCGCGAGTATCGACAGCACGTTGAGCATTGCGCCCTGCGTTCGTATCAGCGCGGGCGCGAACGCGCGGGCCATGCGCAAGGTGCCGAAGTAGTTCACGTCCATCTCAGCGCGCGCATGGTCCTGCGCGTGCGGCGCGAGAAACGCGGACTGATGGTTCACGCCCGCGTTGTTGATGAGCAGCGTGGTATCGGAGGCGAGGCGCGCGGCATGCGCGGCGCTGTCATCGTCGGTGATATCGAGCGTGACGGGAATCACGCGTTCATCGGCGATATCGACACGACCGGTGCGCGACGCGGCATAGACCTTGCCCGCGCCGCGCGCAAGCAGACGCGCGACGAACTGCGCGCCCAGCCCGCGGTTCGCGCCCGATACGAAGGCGACGGTATTGCGATCGATCATGAGCGTTCTTCAGGCGAGTGAGAAATCGGCGGGCAAGGTCACTTCGAGCAGTTCGAGATCGGCGCTGCATCGCGTGAATGTGTACGGCAGCTTGCCCGGAATCGCGATGCTGTCGTCGGCCGCGAGGCGCCAGTGCTGCTCGCCCTGCGCGACATCGAGACTGCCCGCAAGCACGAAGAAAAAGCAGAACTCGGTGTCGTGCATGCGCGAGGCTTCCTGTCCATCGCCTTGCGGACGCACGACGCGCACGCCCGCGAGCCCATCGGTGGCCGCGCCGATGCCCGTATCCGCGACGACGAATCCCGGCGATTTCCACGGCTTCCACGATGCACTTTTCGCGACATGCCGCACGAAGCGCTGGCCGTTGAAATCATGTTCGGGATCGTAGACACCGTTCGGCAAGGTCATCTCGTGATCGGCCATCGTAATGTGTTCGGCGGGACTGCCGAGCTCGATCACTTCCGCGCCCGCCGAGCTTTCCAGCACGCGATGCCGGATCTCGGGCGGCTGCAATACGCAATCGCCCGCTTCGAGAATGAACGGCTCGCCTTGTCCTTCATACGCGAGACGCACCCAGCCCTTGCGGCAGAAGATCGTCTGAAAGCGGATCTTGTGGAAGTGCACGTAATCCGGCACGGGTCCGCCTTCGAGAATGCGGATATGCGATGCGATGAACGCGCCGCCGTGCCGCTCGGGCAGCAGATCGCGATAACGCATGCCCGCGCGTCCGATACTCCAGTGTGCGTCGTCGCCTGCGTGCGAGAGCACGAGTTGCTGGCGCGTCGGCGGCAGGATCATCGGCGGATTCGCGTGCATGAGTCGCACGACGACGCCATTCGGTGCGATCAGCTCGCGAGTTTCACCTGGCAATTGCGCGGGATCGTCGCACAGCACGCTCAGCGTATCGATGCCATCGCGCACATCGAGGCCGAGCTTCAAACGAAAGCCGTCGCGCGAAAGGATCGCTGTGCGCGGGCCATCGGCGGGAAAGATCGCATCGAGCCGGAAGCCGAGCCGCGCGATGAAGAACTGCATCGTGGCGGGAAGATCGGTGCAATGCATCGGCACGATAAAGCCTTGCACGCCTGCGATAGGCGCATCAGACGTCATGGAAGATGTGTTCATGGAAACTCGCATAAGTGATGAAAGGGCAGCGGCGGCGCGTGATTGACGCGCAAGACGGCGGCCCCGTCAGCACACAAGCGATGCCGATACGTCGCGGCGCGCTCGACAACACACCCGAGCGAGAGCGCTTCATCGTGGCAGACATTGCGCGAGCCTCGCGAGTCCGGCGCGCGTCGTGCAGACGCCTGGCGAAAAGCGCAACGTGCGGCTGCGCGAATCGACGAAGAGGCCCGCTTCCTTCAGTTGCACGACGATGCTCGCGGCATCGAGATGCGCAGGCGCTTCGGCCATGATGCTCGCGCCGCGTTCGTCATCGGCACGGGGAGAGAGCAGGCGATAACGCTTGTCGTCGAGCATCGCGATGAGTTCGTGGCAGAGCTCGAGATTGTGCGCACGCACGCTGCCCGCCGGTTGCGCGCGCATCCACGACATGCCCGGCTGCGATGCGACGAAGGGCAATACCGAAGGCGTGCCCGTGTCGAAGCGGCGCGCATCGGATGCGTACGAGAATGTATCGATGTTCCAGTTGAACGGATTCTCCTGGCTGAACCAGCCGCGCACCGCAGGCTCGACGCCGCGCGCGAGCACATGCGGCGCGATATAGCCGAGGCCCGTGCCCGGCGCGCCGCACAGCCATTTGAGCGTCGAACCGCACACGAAGTCGAACGGCGTGTCGTTCAGATCGAACGGCAAAATGCCGATGCCTTGCGTCACGTCGAGCGCGGCGAGGCTGCCGCGGCGGCGCGCCTGCTCGCACATCACGGAGAGCTTCACGCGCTTCGACGTCAGCGACGATATCCACGTGACGAGCGCAAGCGCCACATCTCCGGTCCATGCCTCGATGAAGTCCTCGTCGCGCACATAGTCCTCGCCATCGCGCACGGGCACGGTGCGCAGCGTGAAGCCGCGGCGTGCGGCGAGACCCGACAGCAGGAAATGCAGGCTCGGAAAGCAATCTGCGGCGACGAGCACGGTGCGATCGCGCAGCACGTCGTCGGCGAGACCGTCGAGAAAGCGCGCGAAGGCATCGGTCACGTTTTGCGCGCCGAAGACATCGGCTTCGCGTGCGCCGATCATCGTCGCCCAGTCCGTGAGCAGACGGCCGCGCGCGGCGAGCGCTTCGTCCCAGCGCGTGTCGTCGGGCGCGCACCATGTCGATGCGAAGCGGGCGAGCGCGTCGGTCATCGCTTCACGATGTCCCGGATACACGCCGACGGAGTGATACATCAGCCAGCCGCTGAAATCGTCGTGATGAGTAGTCATGTCTCAGATGTGCTTGACGAGCTTGAAGTGATAGAGCGCGATGCAGCCGAGGCTCAGCACGGCGCACGCCATCAGATAGAACGCGGGAGAAAGCGGATCGTGCGTCGCGCCGATCATCGCGGTGACGAGCCACGGCGTGAAGCCGCCGAAGACCATCACGCCGATGTTGTAGCTGAAGCCGAGACCCGTGCTGCGGATGTGGGTCGGAAAGAGCGACGACAGCACGGCGGCGAGCGGCCCGAAGTAGATCGCCTTCAATGCGCCCGCGAGCACCATGATCGCCATCAGCACGGTCAGGGACGGACTCGCCAGCAGCCACGCGAAGCACGGATAGATCGTGAGCAGCGTGACGAGCGCGGAGACGACCATCATGCGGCTGCGTCCGTAGTGATCGGCGAGATGGCCCATCAGCGGCGTGAAGAGCATCAGGATCGTGCCGGTGACGACCGTCGCGGCGAAGCCCGTCGATGCCGGCAGATGCAACTGCTTCACCGCGTACGTCGGCATGTAGAGGATCATCAGATAGCTCGCCGCGGTCGATACGGCCATGATGCCCGCGGCCAGCGGAATGCGGCCTTTGCTGTGCGCGAGCAGTTCGCGCACGGGCGCATTGCGCGTGGTGTCGTGCTTGTCGTGCGTATGAGCGGGCAGCGTATCGTCGATATGCTTGCGGATATACAGTCCCACTGGCGCGACCAGCAGGCCGAAGATGAAGGGCGCGCGCCATCCCCATGATTCGATCTGCTCCGGCGACAACTGCGTGCTGAGCACGAGCCCCGCGCACGACGCGAGCACGGTGCTCATGCCCTGACTCGAAAACTGCCAGCTCGCGAGGAACGCCTTGCGCTTGCTCTTCTGCTCGATCATCAGTGCGGTGCCGCTGCCGAATTCGCCGCCCGTCGAGAACGAGATGAGAATGCGCGCCGTCATCAGGCCGATGGGCGCGGCGAGCCCGATCTGCGCATACGTCGGAATGACCGCGCAGATGAGCGTGCCGATGGTCGTCAGCCCGAGCGCCATGAGCAGCGCCGCCTTGCGCCCGCGACGGTCCGCATAGCGCCCGAGCATGAGCGCGCCGAGCGGGCGGAACACGTACGAAAGACCGAAGGTGCCGAAGGTCATCAGCAGGGAAACGGTCTCGTCGTGCGCAGGAAAAAACAGCTTCGACAGCGTGACGGCGAAAAAACCGTACGCGGCGAAGTCGAACCATTCGAGCGCATTGCCGATGCTCGTCGCGACGATCAGGCGCCGCAGGGGTTTCGCGCCGGCCTGAGGCGGGCTTTCCTCGATGACAGTCGAATCCATGTCGTGGGGTTCCATTCAAGGGAGGGGGTTAGCGAGCGTGCGGCGCGTCGGCGTCGCCGAGATCCCAGAACACGCCGGTCATCAGTTGCAAAGCCTCGCACATGACCGGCGCGAGCACGTGTTCGTCGGGTGCATGCTGACGGCAGCCGGGGTAAGAGTGCGGAATCCAGATCGTCGGCAGGCCGAGCGTGTCGGCGAAGCATTCGTTGGGAATCGTGCCGCCGAGATTCGGCAGCAGGGTCACGCGCTTGCCCGTCGATGCCTCGATCGAACGCTCCATGAATGCGACCCACGGATCGTTCGGATCGAGCCGCGTTGCGCCGCCCGATGCCTCGATAGTCACGTCGATGCCCTCGAAGCCTTCGCGCGCGAGATGCGCTTCGATGAGCGCCTTCGCGCGCTTCCATTCGGTGCCGACGACGAAGCGCAACTGGCACACGGCCTCCGCCGCGGCCGGGATCGCGCTCACCGCGTTGGCGACGTTGCCCGACTGCATCGCGAGCACTTCGAGCGTGTTCCATGCGAAGACGCGCTCGGCGGACGTGAGACCGGGCTCGCCCCAGTTCGATGACAACGGCGGATCGCCTTGGTCCATGCCGATTTCCAGACCGGCGACGCGTTCGCGCACCTGCGGCGGAATCGGCGGCGGCAGCAGGCCGTTGATGCGAATGCGGCCGTGACCGTCGACCAGACTCGCGATCGCATTGGCGAGCACGGTCGCGGGATTGGCGAGCACGCCGCCCCAGTTGCCCGAGTGACGCGCGCCGAACGCATTGGCGATACGCAGCCGGAAGTGCAATGCGCCGCGCGAGCCGAGAAACACCGTGGGCGAGGTCGCGCGCTGACGCGGCCCGTCCGATGCGATCAGCAGATCCGCCGCGAGGCGTTCGCGCAGCATCGCGCAGACGGCATCGAGTCCGGGCGAGCCGACTTCCTCGCCCATCTCGAAGACGATCTTCGCGTTGAAGCCGAGTTCTCCGCGCTCCGCGAATACGGCCGCAAGCGCGGCGAGATTGATGGAATGCTGCGCCTTGTTATCGGCGATGCCGCGTCCGTACCAGCGCTCGCCTTCGACGCTCACGCGCCAGGGCGAACGCTCCTGCGTCCAGTTGACGGCGTCGCCGTCGATCACGTCGCCGTGGCCGTACAGCAGCACCGTGGGACGCGACGACGATTCGATACGCTCGCCGACGAGAAACGGCGGCATGCCCGCCACAGGGTTTTCCACTATCTCGCAGGTGAATCCGAGCGATGACAGCGCGGCTTCGATCTCTTCGCTGAGATAGCGGCGCAGCACGGGCGCCGCGTCGGCGCGCTGGCTTTCGGTGGCGAGCGCGACGCGCCGGCTCAAGGTGGCGAGGAATTCGCCGCTGTCGAAGTGCGATTGGGCGAGAGCGAGAGCGCTTTGTCGGGACATGTCGTGGAGAAGAATTAAGGCGAGTGACACCAGATTAGCGCTGCGCGAGCATCCGTGTATTCGCAATCAAACAAGGTACATTTGCGTTTTCCTCAAACCTTGCGTCACACTCGGGTCTACGCTCGTCCACCTCATCGTGATCGCCATGCGCAAGCTGCTGGAGCCGTCGCTTTACTATTTCTCGGTCGTCGCTCAGGCCGGTTCGCTGACGTCTGCGACCGAAAAGCTCGGGCTGACCGTGTCCGCACTGAGCCGGCATATCGCCAAGCTCGAAGGCGACATCGGTGTGCCGCTCTTCGAGCGCCACGCGCGCGGCATGGTGCTTTCGCATGCCGGGCGTCTGTTGCTGCGCCACGCGCAACGCACGCTATCCGACGCGCAAGCCGTCTTCGACGAAATTCAGGGCGACGAGCGGCGGCGCGCGCGCACGCTGACCATCGCATGCACCGAAGGCTTCGCGTTCGACTTTCTGCCCGTGTCGCTGGGCGCGTTCTGCCGCGCGCATCCGGATATCGTGATTCAGCTCGAAGTCGTGTCGTCGGAACGGGCGAGCCAGTTGCTGCTGTCGGGCGAAGCGTCGCTCGCGCTCGCGTTCAGCTTCAGGCCGGAGCCCGGCGTCACCGTGCAGTACACGCAGCGCGCGCCGGTCATGGCGCTGATGCACGAGACGCATCCGCTTGCTAGCAAAACGAAGGTCGCGCTTAAGGATCTGACCGACTATCCCGTGGTGCTGCAGGACAAGGGCACGACCAACCGCCAGCTCTTCGACATCGCGTGCAATGTCGAGAACCTCGAAATCGTACCGATGATGACGAGCCGTTACGTCGCGGCGCTGTACCGGTTCGCGCTGGCGGTGCCGGAGGCGATCATGCCGTCGGGATATGTGTCCGTCGCGAAGCGGCTGGGCGTGGACCGCATGAAGGCGATTCCGTTCGATAACCCGCTCCTTACGCAGCGCCGTCTTCAGGTGCTGACGCTTGCGGGACGCAGCCTGGACGACCTTGCATCGTCGTGTCTCGAGTGGATCATCGGCGACCTGAAGCAGGCTTGACGGGCTGCCAACTGACTCCTGGTCGCTCTAGGACATACCCTGAGTGGCAGCAACGTCACACCAATTGCCCCATTCGTTATATGCGGAAGCGGCTTCGGGATTCGATACTCTCTACACCCAAAAGGTGATCACCCAGTCGCGAATCGGGTGATGGCAGGCAGGCTTCGATCCTGCTCGAATAGTGAATATCAGTATGTCTAAGTTATTTCCCCGACTGAACCATCGCCCAATCATGAAAAAGATCCTGCCATCAATCCTTTGTGTTTTTGCCCTTGCCGCGGGCTCGCAGTCTGCGATCGCTCAAGAGACCATCAAGATCGGCGTGTCCGCACCGCTCACTGGCATCAATGCCTCGAACGGGAAGGATCTCGAAAACGGTGTAAGGCTCGCGCTGGACGAAGCGAACGCACAACACATCAAGCTCGGCGGACGCGAGGCGCGTTTCGAACTGGCCTCGGTCGATGACCAGTCGGACCCGCGCATCGGCGTGCAGGTCGCTCAAAAGCTCGTCGATGATGGCGTCATCGCGGTCGTCGGTTACTACAACTCCGGCGTGGCGCTGCCGGCGGCGCCCATATTCGCAAAAGCCGGCATCCCGCTGATCGATCCGGCAGCCACCAATCCCGCCATCACGCGTCTGGGCGGAAAGAACGTCTTCCGCATCATCGCAACCGATGCGCAGAATTCGGGCAACGCAGGGAAATATGCGGTGACGGTGACCAAAGCGAAGCGTATCGCGGTCATGGACGATCGAACGGCTTTCGGCCAGGGAGCGGTCGATGAGTTCAAGAAGGCCGTACAGGCAGCGGGCGGCCAGATCGTCGCGTCCGAATTCACGAACGACAAGGCCGTCGAGTTCAATGCTCAGCTCACCAATATCAAGGGCGCGAATGCCGATCTGCTTTTCTATGGCGGCGGCGACAATCAGGCCGCGCTCATCACGAAGCGCATGAAGCAACTCGGCATGCGAACGCAGTTCGTCGGCAGCGGCGGTATCGCGGATTCCATCTTCATTCAGATCGCGGGCACGGCGGCGGAAGGTGCGATGGCGTGGGAGTATGGCCGTCCAGTGGAATCGCTTCCCGAGGGCCGTGCATTCGCCGAGAAGTTCAAGAAGCGGTTCGGCGCAGAGCCCCTGACGTACTCGCCGTTCGCATACGACTGCGCCTGGGTCGCGATCAACGCGATGAAGCAGGCGAACTCATCGAAGCCGGAAACGCTCATGTCCTCGCTGCGCGCAACGCAATACAAGGGTATTACCGGAGAGATTTCATTCGACAGTAACGGCGATCTCAAGAATCCCACCTCGACGCTCTATCAGGTCAAGGCTAACAAGTGGGTTCCGGTGACGACGATCGGCGAATAGGGCGCGTCCGCTGCCGACTCCATCCACGATTCATCCACATTGCATGCTATGTCGATTGCTCCTTTGCCCCGTCCCGCAGATCCTCTCGAACCCCGTTATCGCGAATTTCTTGCTGCAATCCGATCACAGGGTTTTGAAGGAGAGATCAGCGCGGACTATGCGAACCGAACCGTACTGGCAACGGACAACTCGATTTACCAGCGTTTGCCGCAAGCGGTGATCCATCCGGCGCATGCCGACGATGTTCGGCTTCTGGCAAGACTACTGGACGAGCCGGCATACCGCGACATAGTGGTGGCGCCGCGTGGCGGGGGCACCGGCACCAACGGGCAGTCGCTGACCACGGGTCTGGTCGTGGATCTCTCGCGAAACATGAACCGGATTCTCGAGATCAATGCGGAAGAACGGTGGGTCAGGGTGCAGGCGGGCGTCGTCAAGGATCAGCTCAACGCGGCCCTGGAGCCGCATGGACTGTTCTTTGCGCCCGAGCTATCGACTTCGAACCGGGCCACCATCGGCGGCATGATCAACACCGACGCCAGCGGTCAGGGAAGTTGTACCTACGGTAAAACCCGTGACCACGTTCTCGCGCTGGATTTCGTCTTGCTCGGTGGCGAGAGTCTGCACAGCGAGGCACTCGAAGTCGATGAGTTGGAGCGTATGTGTGCACGGCAGGATCGTGTCGGTAAGGTCTATCGCACGGCGCAGCGCATCAGCGAGGACAAAGCGGAACTCATCGAAGCGAAGTTTCCGAAGCTCAATCGTTGTCTGACGGGTTATGACCTGCCGCATTTGCGCGAGCCCGACGGACGCTTCAATCTCAACAGCGTGTTATGCGGGGCGGAAGGGTCGCTCGGCTTCGTCGTGGAAGCAAGGCTCAATGTATTGCCCATTCCGAAGTATTCGGTGCTGGTCAACGTGCGCTACGCCGGCTTCATGGATGCCCTTCGCGACGCGCAAGCGCTGATGGCGCATCGGCCATTGTCGATAGAGACGGTGGACTCGAAGGTGCTGCTTCTCGCCATGCAGGACTTTGTCTGGACCAGCGTGGCCGAGTACTTCCCGCAAGAGGACGAGCGGCCGACGCTCGGCATCAACCTGATCGAGTTCAGCGGCGACGACGCGCATGAAGTCGATGCCCGAGTCCACGCATTCATCGATCATCTGCGGACCGACACGAGCGTAGAACGGCTGGGACACACGCTGGCCGTGGGCGAGGACGCCATCACGCGCGTCTATACGATGCGCAAGCGTGCAGTGGGCTTGCTCGGCAACGTGCAGGGCGAGGCTCGCCCGCAGCCTTTTGTCGAAGACACTGCCGTTCCTCCGGAAAATCTCGCCGCGTATATTGCGGAATTTCGCGCGCTGCTCGATGGGCATAACTTGCAGTATGGAATGTTCGGCCATGTCGATGCCGGAGTGCTCCACGTGCGTCCCGCGCTGGACATGAAGGATCCGCGGCAGGCGGCTCTGGTGCGGCCCATTTCAGATGGCGTGGCGGAACTCACGCAGCGTCATGGCGGCTTGTTGTGGGGAGAGCACGGCAAAGGCGTGCGCTCTGAATATGCGCCTCGCTTTTTTGGCGAGCTGTATGGTTCGCTTCAACAGTTGAAGGCGGCATTCGATCCGCGCAATCAGTTCAATCCGGGCAAGATCGCCACACCGGCGGCCACTACGATGCGATTGCTGAAGATCGACGAAGTCCCCACGCGCGGAGAATTTGATCGGCAGATCGATGAGCGTGTCTGGCAAAGCTATGGCACGGCCATGCACTGCAATGGCAATGGTGCCTGTTATAACTTCGATCCCGACGACGCGATGTGTCCGTCGTGGAAGGCTACGCGCGAGCGGGTGCATTCGCCGAAAGGGCGCGCGTCGCTCATGCGGGAATGGCTGCGCCTGCAAGGTCAGGCGGGCGTCGATGTCGTTGCAGTAGCGCGTACGCGGCAGCCATTTCTGACGAGTCTCGCTGGCCGTTGGCGTAACAGCCGGGCCGCGCACCGCCGCGAATCCGACTTCTCGCACGAGGTCTACGATGCGATGGCCGGTTGCCTCGCCTGCAAATCATGTGCGGGACAATGCCCGGTCAAGGTCAACGTTCCGGAGTTCCGCTCACGATTCCTCGAGCTGTATCACCGCCGTTATCTGCGACCGGTGCGCGACTACCTGATTGGCTCGCTCGAATTCACCATGCCGTTGATGGCGCGTCTGCCCGGGTTTTACAACGGCTTGATGCGTACAGCAATGGTTCGCTCATTGCTCGAGCGACGCGTCGGCATGGTCGACAGCCCGCTTTTGAGTCGATACGATCTGGCGGCTGTTTTGCGGAAATGGCAGGTCCGGCCAGCGGAGCCGCAAGCGCTGGCTGCGTTGGGCCAGGCGCAGCGCGAACGCAGTGTCATCATCGTTCAGGACACCTTTACCCGCTTCTTCGATACGGAGCATCTGGCCACACTGATCGAGCTCGCGGCACGCCTGGGCTTTCGGGTATGGCTGGCACCGCTCAATCCGAACGGCAAGCCTCTGCACGTGCAGGGCTTTCTCGAGGCTTTTGCCAAGGCGGCGATTCGCAACGCGACTCAACTAAGCGCACTCGCACGATCCGGCATTCCTCTCGTCGGGCTCGATCCCGCCATGACGTTGACGTATCGACAGGAATATTTGAAGGTGCCAGGGCTTGCCGAAGCGCCACAGGTCGCGTTGCCGCAGGAATGGCTGTTGAAGGCCCTTCCGGAAGCCAGTGGCGATGGCTCGTCTTTGACTTATCGGTTTCTACCGCACTGTACCGAGCGAACCAATGCTCCCGACAGCTCCAGGCAATGGGCGCAACTCTTCGCGCGTCGTGGCCTGCGCTTGCTGGTTCAGGACACCGGATGCTGCGGCATGTCCGGCACCTATGGTCACGAGGCTCGAAATGTCGAGACGTCCCGGACGATCTACGCTCAATCGTGGGCGGCCTATATAGCCGCGTCGGACGATCACGGCGAAGCCCTGGCGACAGGCTACTCCTGCCGCAGTCAGGTCAAGCGCTTGTCGGCGCGGCAACTGCGCCATCCATTACAGGCTTTACTCGATCACGTCCGGGCGTCGCAATAACGATCGGGCGAGCCGCGCCATTGCGGCGCGTGACGCTTTAAGGGCATACCCTTAATGGCAGCAACATCACAGCAAATGCCTCATTCCTTATAGGCGGCCGTGCTTCCGAGAACCGATACTTTCGATAAATTCGGTGTTCAATATGAGACGCGTAGAACATTTACCTGCTGACGACAAAGCCTGTGGCTGGTTCCACCTGAGCCGGAAACGGCAAGTCACAGCACCGCATTCAGGAAAGACATCGGCCCGCTGGGTAGTAGTCGGCGCAGGCCTGACAGGGCTGGCGGCAGCGCGGCGGATTGCGCTGCACTATCCCGATGAGCAAGTCATCCTTCTGGAAGCGCAGGAGGTGGGTTATGGTTCATCCGGAAGAAACTCTGGATTTGCGATCGACTTGCCGCATGATATCGGTGCGCCCGATTATATTGGGGATCTCGCCACGGCGAAGATGAACCTCAAGCTCAACAAGGCAGCACAGGAGATCATCAGGAAGCTGGTTGCCGAGCACAACATCGACTGCGACTTGCGTCCCGTTGGCAAGTACCAGGCCGCCGTCGAGCCGCGCGGTATTGCCGTTCTGAATGCTTACCGTCGAGGACTGGAAACCCTTGGCGAGGAGAGTGAAGTTATCTCCGAAGCGGACCTTCCTGCGCGCATTGGCACGTCCTACTATAAAAAAGGGCTATTCACGCCAGGTACGATCCTTTTGCAGCCGGCATCGTTGGTCAAAGGCTTGGCGGACAGTCTGCCGGAAAACGTCACGCTGCACGAATATACGCCGGTTTCCTCGGTAGATTACGGTAGCAGAATCACGTTGAAGCATGAGCATGGCGAGATCGTTGCAGACAAACTGCTGCTGACCAATAACGCTTTCGCATCGAGTTTCGGTTTCCTGAAGGCGCGGCTACTTCCCGTATTCACTTATGCCAGCATGACAAGGGTATTGACCGAGGAAGAACAAGCCAGGCTCGGAGGCATGCCTGCCTGGGGCATCATTCCTGCCGATCCGTTTGGAAGCACGTTGCGGCGGACGCCGGACAACCGTCTTCTTATACGCAACAGCTTCAGTTTCAATCCAGGTGGCCGTAGCAATGAAGGCTTCCTGAATCGAGTCGCGCACCGTCATCGCGAGTCCTTCGACCGGCGCTTTCCCATGTTGCCGAACGTCGAGCTGGAGTACACATGGGGAGGAGCGATGTGTCTGTCGCGTAATCACAGGGCGCATTTCGGTCAGTTGGCTCCCAATGTTTACGGGGCTCTCTGTTGCGGGGGCTTAGGCATTACACGCGGCACGATTACAGGCACGTTGCTGGCGGACTGGCTGGCCGGTCAGCGCAACGAACTCATAGAGTTCTTACTGTCCTCTCCGGGCCCCAATCTGAATCCGCCCCAACCGTTTCTGTCTGTTGGCGCGAATTTGAATCTGATGTGGGGCCAGTGCCGTGCAGGCAAAGAGAGCTGATAATTCGTCGCACGAGGATCGTCATGATTAAGCTAGGGAAACGCTGATTAATAGAGCTCGGCGGTCATCGCTCACGTAGCTGCGGACGTTATAGAAGGCAGCTCACGAA
>NZ_FCOM02000199.1 GCF_001544695.2 Caballeronia arvi | reverse complement strand
ATCGACCATACTCAGGCCGGCGCCATAAGTGCTGTGACGCTTATCTCCTCTGCGCTCGGTGGATGGCTTGCCGGCGCGCTGTCGGACAGGATAGGGCGCGTACGGACGCTTCAGCTCACGATTCTTTGGTTTTCCGGATTTACATTTATTTGCGCCTTTGCTCAGACTTTCCCGCAACTACTCGCGGCAAAAGCGTTGCAAGGTTTCGGCTTCGGCGGCGAGTGGGCAGCGGGCGCTGTGCTAATGGCAGAAACCATCAGTCCGGAGAATCGCGGAAAGGCAATGGGCGCTGTTCAGAGCGCCTGGGCTGTCGGCTGGGGCGCGGCAGTCCTCCTTTACGCTGCGGCCTTTTCGTGGTTGCCGACCGACACAGCCTGGCGCGTGATGTTCGGGGTTGGCTTACTACCTGCAGTTCTCGTGTTGTATGTGCGGCGAAATCTCCGCGAGCCGGTACGTACCGCGCCTGCAGACAAGCCGGAAAAAGCACCCCTCCTACTCCAAGTCGCTGAGATTTTCCGACCTCAAGTTCTCAAGACGACCCTCATCGGCATGTTGCTGGGAACGGGGGCTCATGGTGGTTACTACGCCATCATGATCTGGCTTCCGACATTCCTGTCGAAGGAGCGACACCTCTCTGTCCTCAATACGGGCGCCTATCTGGCAGTGGTCATTGTGGCGTTCTGGTGTGGCTGCATCGCGAGCGCTTACTTGTTAGACCGCATCGGACGTCGGCGCAATGTCGCGCTGTTTGCGTTCTGGTGCATCGTGACTGTGCTGGCGTACGTCATGCTGCCCTTGAGTAATGTCCAGATGCTCGTTCTCGGATTTCCGTTGGGCTTTTTCGCTGCAGGAATTCCGGCAAGCCTCGGTGCGCTCTTCAACGAGCTTTATCCGGCCCAGATGCGAGGAACGGGAGTCGGGTTTTGCTACAACTTCGGTCGTATCGCCTCGGCAGCTTTTCCTGTGATGGTCGGTTACATGAGCCACTCAATGTCATTGGGTGCCGCTATCGGCATAGACGCCGCAGTCGCCTACGGACTCGCGATGGTCTCAGTCCTATTTCTGCCAGAAACGCGCGGCAAGCGACTGCGTCCTACAAGCCCCGAACAAACACCGGGATCGGCCGACGGCGCCGACTTGGCTCTTAGCCGTGCGCGGAGTCAACGATGAGCAAAACCCCAACCGATTTTTCATCCTTGCCATCTTTCGTAGACACTCACGCCCATGTTTTCCGCCGCTCACTCCAATTAGCGGACGGACGGCGTTACACGCCAGACTACGACGCTTCACTGGATACGTATCTTGCGTTGCTTAACCAGCACAATTTCGGCTACGGAGTCTTGGTCCAACCCAGCTTTCTTGGCACCGACAACAGCCATATGCTCGAGGCCTTGGCGCAAGAGCCGTCGAGACTCCGAGGCGTCGCGGTGGTGTCCCCTGCCACCTCTGAAGACGAGTTAGCGCGTCTTGTCCGATGCGGCGTGACCGGCATCAGGCTCAATCTGATAGGACAGCGGCTTCCCGATTTGCGTTCGTCAGCATGGACCACGTTTGGCAAACGACTTGCGATATTTGGGTTGCATGTCGAATTGCACAGAAATGCGTGCGATCTGCCAGCGCTCATCGAGCCGCTTCTCGAGCAAGGCCTGCCCGTGGTTGTCGATCACTTTGGCCGGCCGGCTCCCGACAAAGGGACGAGCGACCCCGGATTCAGCGAACTGCTCGGATTCGGCGCGTCCGGTCAGGTGTGGGTGAAGATTTCAGGCGCCTATCGCTGCGCGGAGCCGGGCACGTCCTTCGCCCGTGAGGCAACCGAACAGTTGCTCTGCGCTTTCGGACCAGCGCGCCTAATGTGGGGTAGCGATTGGCCACACACCCAGTTCGAACATACGACTGACTTCGCTCGAGCGGTCTCGGCG
>NZ_FCOM02000223.1 GCF_001544695.2 Caballeronia arvi | reverse complement strand
ATATCGATTTTCCCTTCCACGTAGGCTTCGCCCAGCGAGTCGAGCCCGGGCGATAACAGCAGCGGCATGGCGGCCGCCGATTTCGCATGCAGAGTGATCGTTGGCTTCTCGAAAGTACCAAGGTCATACGACTGGCCGTTCCACAGGCATATGCGCGCCGGAACATTGGTCTGCGTGCGCAGGTTGTCCGCCCACGAGGCCAGCTTCTTTTCCCAAAACATTAACTTCTCCCGCGCATTAGCACTGCCGCAAACGTCGGAGTGACAAGGGCACGTTGATCGCAGCATCGACGGCCGCCCATGCTTGGAAACGACGAGCGCCAAAATGCTCCGCTCCCCGCGTCCTATCAAAATGTATCACGTTATGATATATTGAAGTTGACAATTTCGCTGTCGAAGGTCGCAAGTTGGTTACCCGCGAGTGAAGGAGGAAGGACATGCTAGTTACATTTCAATCAAGAGCAACACCGGACGTTGTCATGTTGCGTGATTTAGCGGCCTACCTTCTCGGCGCCATCGGGAAGCGCCTTGGCGAGAGGGGCGTAATTGCGCACGAAGAAATGCGTGGTGCGATTATTCGCCTTGAGGCGACCCTGGAAGAAGATGCAAAGATCGCCCAAGAGCACGGTCCAAATTTTCATGCGACGGTCGGGGATCATTCACTGCGCACCCGCGCGGGGCTTCGACACCGCGCACTTCCGTTTCTCGATATGCTGCGACAGGCTGAACTGCAAGACGCTGCCGTACTATGGGGACTCTAACGGTCGAATAACACGGTTATACACACGCCGACGTCCCGACTAAGCCTTCCACCATCAAAGACCGTGACGCGTTCGTTTGCCGGTGTGGGATTTTGGAAGGGGACGGCGAAGCAACGTCGCTCGTCAACCTGGGCCGACTCGCCGATCAACAGTTAGCGTTCGCTTGTGCCCTACGCGGTGTCGCAGCGTCGTGGACCGCGAGGGGCTGCCCGAGCCTCGTTGCCCAGTGCTCACGCACTGAGGGAGTGCGGACTCGGAAGAGACGAGGGCGGCCTCAACGTCTAGGTCATGGCCTGTCGGCGCACGGATCGCGTCCTCACGGGCCAAACTTGCGTCCATGCAAACATAAGGTATCCATAGCGTCACGTCCGGTTGAGTTCGAAATAAGAATCTGCGCACTGCGCGCGGCACGGACGGATACGCAGTTCACGCAAGTATCGATGACCTGATTTTATCACTCACATCACGTGCGATATAAGGAATCGAGGTGGACTCGGCGCCGACTAAATCTTTCGACATACTTACGAATCAGCGACAGGCACTACGATTGCGCATGCTACGGTTGCCGATTGCCAAGTTTCGCGAAGCGAGTATTGATTATCCGCCCCATATAGGCGCAATCCGTGGTCGTTGTACAGCATTTGCACAGAACGAGGAGTCGTGATGGCCGACACCGTAGGAGATTTCCTGAT
>NZ_FCOM02000195.1 GCF_001544695.2 Caballeronia arvi | reverse complement strand
GAGGGAGGCGCCCTTGGCTGAGTTCTACGAGACGCTCGACAGCGGCCGGGCGTTGCCAATCGGCAGCGCCGGTGAACGCTCAGGAGGATGGTGGGGCGTGTGGACGCTCATCGCGACTGAAGCTGCGCTCTTCGGCTATCTGATCTTTTCTTACCTTTATCTGAATTCCCAGTCTGTTCAGCATTGGCCGCCAGAAGGTATGCCCAAGCTCGGCATCGGCGGCGGCAACACCCTCGTGCTGTTGTCGAGCAGCGTTTTCGTATGGCTATGCGAGCGATGCGTTCGGAGAAAGCGCATCCGGCTTGGCGTGGCTTCGATGGTGGTGGGCATTGTGCTTGGGATCACCTTCGTCGGCATTCAGTTGAAGGAGTGGCACGACCACCCCTACGGCCCCACGTCGCACTTGTACGGCTCCCTGTACTTCACGATCACCGGCTTTCATCTGATGCACGTGCTGGTCGGCATCGTCATCCTGGTTTTGCTTGCGGTTTGGGTCGCGCTTGGATACTTCGACGAACGCCGCTGTGCCGCGCTTACGGTCGGCGGCCTTTACTGGCATTTTGTGGACGTCGTGTGGCTATTTATCTTCTCGACGCTGTATCTGTCACCTTACGTGCTATAGGGAAAAGCGTATGTCAACCTGCGCCATGTCTCCCGCTCAGTCTGCACGGCCCGCTTCCGAAAAGGACAGCACCCATCCTCGCCAAAGGTCGAATGTGCCGCCCTCGTTGAACACCAGCCATTTATGGTGGCGGATCCTCGCTGGCCTTATCGCAGCGCCGCTCGCCTGGATCGTGCAGATATGCATGTGCGAGGTGCTGGCTTCGCAGATGTGCACGTCCGCTGGTAGGGGACCGCTTGGGATGACAAGGCCGCAAGTGCTGGGTATGGTCGCGGGGGGCAGCGCGGCGGCCATGCTGGTTGCCGTGCTGGGCGCGCTTGCCGCGTGGTCGACCTGGCGTCTCGCCCGGCGCGCGCAGGAAGCTGCTCAATCCGCAGGGCCGGAGGGCGGTCATTGGTCAACGATTCTCCGCCGTACCCGATTCCTCGGGATGGTGGGCATCCTCGGAAGCGCGATTTTCTTGCTGGGCCTGCTCCTCACCGCGACCGCCGCGCTGGTGGTCTCTCCATGCGTGCAGGGGTAAGGTGATGGGCTCGATGCGGCACGTCATCTCGGCACTCGCGGCAGCAGTTTTTGTAGCCACTGCCGCGGTCGCCACCGTTAAGCTGGCCGCTGCCGCGGATCATGGCAGGGGCATGCCTGATGATCCGTCTTCAGAGACGGTCGCCGCACATGCCAATAACGACGACGCCGCGCTGATCGAGCGCGGACGTTATCTTGCGAGCGCGGCGGACTGCGCCGGATGCCATACGGCGCCCAAGGGGGGGGCGCCATTCGCGGGCGGCCTCGGACTGAACTCACCTTTCGGCACAATTGTGAGCAGCAATATCACGCCGGACCGTCAGTACGGCATCGGCCGCTACAGTTACGAGGACTTTGCACGCACGCTGAGGGACGGAATTGCCAAGGGGGATAAGCACCTTTATCCCGCTATGCCGTATCCTTCGTATTCAAAGATCACCAACGAGGACATGCGTGCGCTGTATGCGTATTTCATGGGTGGCGTGGCGCCCGTGCATGCCGCGCCGGCGCCCACGCGCTTGCCGTTCCCATTCAATCAGCGATGGGTGCTCACCCTCTGGAATCTGGCGTTCGCGCCGACAGGAGAATTCAAACCCCGCGACGGACGAGACGCGCAATGGAACCGAGGCGCGTATCTGGTCCAGTCGCTTGGGCATTGTGGGGCTTGTCACACGCCTCGAGGTCCCGCCTTTGAGGAACGCGGCTATACGGAGGCGTCCAGTCTCTATTTGACGGGTGGCACCAACGATCATTGGTTCGCCCCGAATCTGACCACTGATGTTGGCTCGGGGCTGGGCCGCATTCGTGCGGAGGACATCGCCGCTTTCTTGAAGCA
>NZ_FCOM02000094.1 GCF_001544695.2 Caballeronia arvi | reverse complement strand
TTCGACGCCTGCCAACACGCGCAGCGGCACCGTCACATTCCTGTGATCGATGGCAGGCATCGAATAACCCTTAACGAAGGGCGACAGCTTCGCGCTGTCGCCCTTTCGTTTTTTGCATGCGAAACGCCAGATGCCAGATTGCCCGATGGCATTTTGCATACCGCTGAACGTAACCGCGCCGCGCCCTGCCAACCCTAGTTGGCCGGAATCGTCACGACCGGCGACTTGGCCGTGTCCGTGACTTCGGCGAGCGCCATCAGGTTTTGCACGACCGTGAACGCGTACTTCGAATCGAAGTCGCCGCGGTCGATCCAGTAGTTCGACTTGTCGTATAGCACGCTCACATACGCGTCCCGCGGTGCTTTCTCGCCCGTCTTCACGATGATCGTCGGCCGCGTTTCGCCGCCGATGAGACCGATCGTCGGCTTGGTCGCGCCGTTGCCGATCTGGTCGTCGGGCACCGAGATCTGCGCGCCGAGGTCGGTCAGGATGCCGAGCACCGAGCGCGTGACCATCGGGATGCGACTCTGATCCGCCGATTGTCCATAGACGAACTCATAGGTCTTCATCTTCGGCGAGAGATGCAGGAGCCTTCTCACGAGCGCGAGGTCATCGGCGACTTGCTTCGAGGCACCGCTACGCGTCGCGCCGAGCGTAATGAATACTCCGCCTTTGTCGCCGCTATTGCCGCCCTTGACGCTCGTTTCGGTCTTGCCGGGCTTGTCGTCGCCGGTATTGCGCGATTCGATATTCAATTCTCCCGCCAGTTGCAGCCGGCGCAACGCCCGCAGCAGCAGGAAGAAATCGGACGACCCCGCTGCGTTCGGCCCGCCCAGCGCGGTGCCGTTCTGCAGGCCGCTGATCGATTGCGCGGTGATGCGCAACAACAGGTCGATCGGAATGCCGCTTTCGGCGAGCGGCATCACGAGCGTCGGCGAAAGCGGCCGGATATAGGCGCTCGCGTAGGCATCGCCGGTCGTCGGTGAAAAAGTGAAGGTCGGATGATTCGAATAGGAGACGCTGCCGGTCGCCTGCGCATAGTTCGGCTGCGCGCCGGAGCCGGCATTGAGTATGACGCCGCCCGAGGTATCGAACGAATAGGCGGCGATGATGCTGCTCACGGTGAGGAACGACGGCGCGTCCGCGAAACGCAAGCCGACGATCGCTGCAAGAATTTCACGCTTCTTGGCATCGCCGAGCGCGCGGGCGTAGTCGACCTGATCGGCCTTCAGACGGCCCGGGCCGATGCCCGCGCAGCCCGCTGCGAGAAAGGAGACGGAGAGAACGGCGATCGATAGTGCTTTCCTTGTCATGGCGCTCAGTGAAGGTAAGAGGAGGATCGTCGGCGCTTGGCCGCGGAACACCCGGGCCGCAGTCGCAAATTTCGTACCTTTGGGTGCGAATGAATCGCCGATGTGCGATTGCGCGCGATGCGCGAACGATCCCATCCGGCGCGTTGTACGCCGGTTTCCTTCGAGCGCCGCGGCCCGGCGTTATCGGCCGAACCGCGCGCAGAATCCCATCACGAAGCGACGTGCTGCGCTTTCGACTGCGCGCGTTGCTGCGGCGCCTGCCCCTGCTCTTGCGCGATGTGACGGCTCGCTTCCTTGTGCTGTGCGACGAGCGCATCGAGCCGGTCCTGCGCGAAGCGTGGGCCGTCGTCGCGCGCCAGGACCGGTGCGGCAAATGTCGCCGCCGTGAGAACGATGACTATGGCGAAAGGCGTTCTTCTCATGATTCACCCCGCGTTTTTCCGTGCGCCGCCGTGCGCGTCAATGCGCAAAGCGGCCGCCCGACTAGCATCGCACATCGACGTGAAAGCTGCCCGGCGCGCGCCCGCGTCCTGCCCTTCGCATCCCTCGTCTTTCCGCCAAAATCCAGCGCGCCCCAGCATGCGCCATGCTTTGCACCGTTCGCGTGCTTGCGAACCGCGCCGGGATTACCTATTCCTTATTTCGAGGCGTCTTTTTGTCGTACCGACGCCAACGAGCCTGGAAGACCACGGAGACCCGCGCTCATGAACCTCGCTATTTTCTTCGACGGCACGTGGAACGAACCCAACGACCGCACCAACGCCTACCTGCTCTACAAGCTCGCGCCCGAGACGGACCAGCAGGAAACCTTCTACGTGGCCGGTGTCGGCACGCAAGACAAAGGGCTGTTTTCGCTCGCCAACAAATTTCTGGGTGGCGCGTTCGGCGACGGCCTGAGCGAAAACATCAAGAACGGCTATGCGTGGCTTTGTCAGCGCTACAAACCCGATGCGAAGATCTACATCTTCGGCTTCAGCCGCGGCGCGTATTCCGCGCGCAGCCTTGCCGGTCTGATCCGCAAATGCGGGCTCGCGAAGGACTGGAGCGCGCCGTCGATCGATCAGGCTTATGGGATCTATCGCGACAAGGACGTCGGGCCTTCGGATCAATCGGTCGTCGATTTTCGTAAGCAGTTCACGCGCGAAGTGGATGTCGAGTTCATCGGTGTTTGGGATACCGTCGGCGATCTCGGCATTCCACTCGATGGCCTGCCCGTGCCGGGCTTCTCGAGCTACTACAAGTTCCACGACACGACGCTGTCCAACAGCACGAAAGCGGCTTATCACGCGGTCGCGGCGAACGAATTCCGCTCGCTGTACAAGCCGACGTTATGGACGCCCGGCACCGATGTGCGCGGCGCCAATCTGCCGCTCGAACAGCGCTGGTTCGCAGGCGCGCATGCGAATGTGGGCGGCGGTTATGTGACGCCGCCGCGCACGCCCGAAGACCTGTTGCCCCTCATTCCGGCCGAGTGGCTTCGTCAGAAGGCGGCGGACACGGGTCTTTCGATCGACGGGCCGATCAAGATTCCGCCGCAAGCGTTCCAGTCGCAGCCGATCGACTCGTATGCGGAGTTCACCGCGCATCATCCTTTCCTCCAGGCCGTGTGCAAGAAAAAACCGCGCGTGGCAGGCACAGCGATCAATGAAACGATCGATCCGAGCCTGCTGGCGCGCCTCGAAGCGCCCGGCTTTCTCGACATGTATCCAGAACTCGTCGCGCAATTGAAGGCGCTGCCAGTCGGTAAATAACTCAGCTATCCGAAGTATTGGCCGATTTGTGTGCGCATGCACGCACACGACTTGCCATAACGACGCCTAGTATTCGAATACAAACGTTTGCCATGCGAACGATTTTGCGTCATCAGACGCATTGCTTCGATGACTCGCGCAAGCCGTTGCACACACGACGCGCGCAGTCGACAAGGACGTCCGTCCGCAGCCTGCGCTCCGCCCGGACCTGATGGGAGACCGGCATGAGCGTACCCACGACCCCGGAATTTGCGGGGCATCTGAACGACGACGTCGACGACGACACGAACCGCCGCGACAGCGACGACAACTTCAGCGACGGCCAGCCCGGCCCGCGCGCAGAAGCGGACATCACCAAGTGCGAGGCGCTCATCTCGCATGCGGCCGAGACCGGCACGGTCCTCGATAAAGCCGATGTCGACGCAGTGCGCGGCGCGCGATCCGCGTTCGATCAGGGCATCTGGAGCCGCGCGACAGGCAGCGCGTTCTACGGCGCCATGAGCCGCATCGCAGCATCGATGCAATACCCTGGGCGGCGCATCGTCGACGATCTCGATCACTGTCGCGACATGGTCTCGTACGGCGCGCAGAACGGAAAACGACTCGACGAGCACGATATCGAAGCGATGTCGAAAGCGCGCGCCGCGCAGCAGGATCACACGTGGAATCCGGAGATCGAGAGTGCGTTCTACGCAGCGATGAGCCGCATCGCACATGCGGTGACGCCGGTCGTCGCGGAAACGGCGGGCGACGAAGCACGCCAAGGCGCACGGCGCGCGATCCGCATCTACACGCATTCGGCGATCGCGCTGACGCTGCTTGTCGTGTCGCTTTCATGTCTGCTCTTCGTCGCGAATCAGGTGTCGACCGATATCGCGGCGGTCGTCAAGTCAAACGATGCGGCCGCGCTCACGCTGCACAATCAGTTGCAGGCGCACGCGGTCGCAATCGCCGATGCGGACAGAAAGAAAGACGCGGTCGCTGTGATAGCGCTGCAAAACTCGCAGCCCGCACTGCAGATCAAGGAAGAATTGCAGAACTTCGCGACCAACAACCGGCAGCTTTTCGCGGACGTGTCGCGCATCAGCGCATTCACGACGAGTCTCGGCCTCGGCGCGATTCGTAGTCCCTATAAAGCGCCCTGCGACGCCGAAGAGAACGTGCTCAATTTTCAGGGCGCGTATCGCACGTCGCATTCGCCGAAGTACTACAGCGGCAAGGCGGCGAGCGGCGACTGGCAATGCAGCCCGGATGTCGCGCGCAAGGTGCTGGAAATCACGTTGCCGTTGCTCGCGAAGCCCAATGCGGAACCCGGCGACACCAACCCGCCGACTGATCTCGACGCGGTCGCACAAGGCTTTCAGAAGATCGCCGTGTATCAGGATATCCGCGCGATGGCGCTCTATGCCAACGACATCATCCTGTCGATCGTCGGCGCGGTGACGGGCTTTCTGTTGCCGGTGCTCTACGCATGGCTCGGCGCGTGCGCCGCGATCCTGCGTCAGCTCTCCGCCGATTCATCGGCGAGCACGTTCCATCCCGAACATTCGAAAGTCGCGAATCGCGCGCATGTGACGAGCGCGATCATCGTCGGCATTTCGATCGGGCTCTTCAGCAAGCTGCTCGAAGGCGGCAAGGAGGTGTCGCCGCTTGCGATCGCGTTCATCGCGGGCTACGCGTCGGACAAGTTTTTCTATTTCGTCGACCGGCTCGTCGGTGCGATGTTTCCACCGCGCAGCGATCCGCCCGCGCGCATCACGCGCAACGATGGCGGCACATGGCGCGGGTCCGGCAGCGCCGCTGCACCCGCCGCAAAGACCGCGCTGCCGGGCAGCGTTCCGATGGGACCGCCGCCGGGCGCCTGAGCGTCAGAAGCGCTGCGGTGGCGTGCGCTCGGTCATGTCGCGCGGCAAGGTTTCATCGAGCTCGAACTCGACGCTCGGATAGTCCTGCAGCCGGCCGCTCACTTCGGCTTCGCGCTCGGCCGTGAAAAGGCTGTCGAGATAGTCGAACGACAGTTTCCCGACGAGCGCCTTCAGCGCGAGTTCCGGGCTGCGTTTCGGGTCAGTCGCGATATCGCCCGAATCCATGCACGCACAGAATTGTCCGTTCTTCGATTCCATCCCGCCGATATCGATCACCTTGCCGTCGACATTCTGTGCCAGCACGCGCTGCTCGACCGCGAACAGCCTGAACGGTCGTTCGAGGCGCGCGGGCTCCTTGCTTCCCTGATTGGTCATGGTGCGGTTCTCCGTCAGTGCTTCGATCAAGCGAACCAGCAAGGGCCGCACCCGGCGCGTGTGCAATGCAGCATCGACATGCCTTTCCTGCGCACGCCGCGCCGTCCTACAGTGACCTCATCGGCCACGCAACGACAGGAGCAGTCATCGTGAACGGAACCTTGAGCGGCAAAGTCGCGGTCATCACCGGCGCGAGCCGCGGACTCGGACGCAACGCCGCACTGAAGCTCGCGCAGCAAGGCGCCGGCGTGATCGGCACGTACAACCGCAATGCGCAGGCCGCACGATCGCTCGTCGACGATATCGAAAAAGCCGGCGGCAAGGCGGCCATGCTCGAACTCGACGTCGCGCGATGCGACACCTTCGCGGCTTTCGGCGATGCGCTCTGCAAGACGCTCGAAGCGACGTTCGAGCGCGAGAATTTCGATTTCCTGGTGAACAACGCGGGCATCGGCATTCACGCGCTTTTCGCTGAAACGACACCCGAGCAGTTCGACGAACTCGTCAACGTGCAGTTGAAAGGACCGTTTTTTCTGACGCAGACGCTGCTGCCCTACCTTCACGAGGAAGGCGCGATTCTCAATGTGTCGAGCGGGCTCACGCGCTTCGCGCTGCCGGGCTTTGCGGCGTATGCCGCGATGAAAGGCGGCATCGAGGTGCTGACGCGTTATCTCGCGAAAGAACTCGGGCCGCACGGCATCACAGTGAATACCATCGCGCCGGGCGCGATCGAGACGGACTTCGGCGGCGGCGTCGTCCGCGACGATCACGACACGAATCAGTTCATCGCCGATAACACGGCGCTCGGACGCGTGGGCGTGCCGGACGATATCGGCGGCGCGATCGCGGCGATGCTGTCCGACGGCAATCGCTGGATGACGGCGCAGCGCGTCGAGGTGTCGGGCGGGATGTTTATCTGACGCACGCCTTCGCTCCGCGCACAGACGAAAAAACCGGACGCCGAGGCGTCCGGTTTTTGCATGCAGCATGCGTAATGCTTAATGCATTACGCCGCGAAGCGTCGCTTAGAAGCGGTGGATGATACCCACGCCCGCCGCGAACATGCTGCGCGATGCCGACGGCGCGCTCTGGAAGCCATCGCCGATCGTCGCAATCGCGGCACCCTGAACCGGGCGCGTCGTCGCGTTGTTGTTCGGGTAGAACAGCGTGTTGCCGTTCGCGCGCTGGAACGCTTCCAGTGCGTACAGGCCCGTGCGCTTCGAGAGCGAGTAGTACTGGGACAGGTTGAACTGGTGGTACGAAGCCGCGTCGTTGATGCCGTTCGCCTTGCTTGCCCACGTGTAGCTGTAGCCCGCCGCGAAGTCCCATGCCGACGTCGCCTTCCAGTGCAGCACCGTGCCGGCCGTGTTGAACACGGCTTCGTCGGTAAAGCCGGAGTTGATGCCCGGGATGTACTGAACGTTCGTGTACGTGACCGAGATGTCCCACGCGCTGTTGAACTGGAAGCCGCCCGCGACTGCGAAGCGTTGCTGAGCCTGTGCGCGCTGATAACCCGCCGTCACCGCCGACACGCCGGACTGACCGCCACCGGTCGTGCTCGTCGTATCGTTGATGGTCGTCGATTGGCCGCTGTAGATGCCGCCGCCATTGGCCGCGTTGTTGATGCGCGAGAACGCCACCGCACCGCCGATCGGGCCTTGCTGGTACTGCAACGCAGCCGACCACGTCGAGCCTTGGTACACGCTGTCCGGCACGCCCGCGAACGAGTACGAACCGCTGACCGTGAAGCCGTAGAGCTTCGGCGACGTGTAGACCACCGAGTTGTTCGCGCGGTAGATCGTGTCCAGGCCGTCCAGATCGCCCGGGTGCGCGCCGAAGTAGCCGGTCAGCCAGTTCGTCGGGCTATACGGCGAGAGCAGCGTGTAGTACGACGTGTACTGGCGGCCCAAAGTCAGCGTACCGTAGCCGGGATTCGTCAGACCGACCCATGCCTGGCGGCCGAACATCGCGTTGGTGAATTGCTGGTTGCCGCTGTTGATGTCGAAGCCCGATTCCAGCTGGAAGATCGCCTTGTTGCCGCCGCCCAGATCTTCAGCGCCCTTGAGGCCGAAACGGCTGCCCGCCCAGATGCCCGAGGCCATCTTGACGTTCGAGCGGCCCGGGGTCGAACGGTTCAGGTTCGTCTGGCTGCTTTGATAGACGATCGAATCGTCGACGATACCGTACAGCGTGACGCTGCTTTGCGCGAACGCCGGCGCCGCGGCTGCGAACGCCGTGGCTGCGACGATTGCGACCTTGGTCATCGTGAAACCCTTCATTTTTTCTCCTCAAGCGGTGGGCAATTACTTCCGAGCGAGTCTTGGAACCGGTGCCGCCTTCGCGACTTCGTATTGTTTCAACTCGTAACTTTTATCGGTGGCAAGTGTATGGCTTACAGACGCAATGCGAAAGAAAGACGCACTTCTGTGTCGTTTTTTTTCACTGTCTGGTTAACGAGTATTTTCTGACGCGCAGATATTAGGCAAACGAGCACGAAACTGACAGCCGGCTGACAGATACGTGGCACGGAAGCGGCTGAGAGAGAACGGCCAGTCGATGGCGTATCAGCCCCGCTTCGAGACGCGCGGGGGCTCGCGGCGCGGCAAGGCATGTCGGGAATATTCGAGGAAGAGAGATTCAAGCCGGCGGAACCTACAGCGGCTTTTCAGGACGATGAGAAACGCCGGCGTATAGAAAGGTTTTTGCAAGAAAACCCGCGATGCGCCGACGTCGATGTGACTGCGGCCGAAGAGCCGCTCGTACGATTTCCGTTAGTGCTCGATCTTCGCCCGAAGCTCGCGCGCCGTCTCGAGCAAACCTTCGTAGCCCGAGCGCGCATGCGAAGGCAGATCCGGATCGCCGACGAGCGTGCCAAGCGTCTCGATGATGCTGTAGAGAATGCCCTTCGCCGCGCCCGCCGCCATCTTGCCCGCGGCATAGGATTCGTCGACGTGGGAAATGGCCGCATCGAATTGTTCGACTTCGGGATGCGCTTCTCCGATCTCCGGCGCGTCGTCGCGCGGCTTGGTCGGGTCGCTGTTCATGATGATGGTCCTCCTTACGTGGTTCCTGCTTTCTGTATAGCGCCACGGCACGACGGGTGCAAATAGCGGTTTGCCGCAGTCGGTCACGAAGTGGGCAGCTCCTGCACCGGCTGGATGAAGTGCACGCGCCGCGTGTCGCCAGCGCCCTTCCCCGTTCCGTGCGGCACGCCGTGTTCCATCAGCAACGCGCGCAACTCGTTGATGACCGGAAAGACTTCGTGATTGTGGTCCGCGCCCTGCCGGTCATGCGCCTCCTGCTCGCGCTCGACGATCCAGCGATCCTCCTTGAAGATGCGCTCGGTGAACCAGACGAGCAGCGGCCACGCGGCGTCGAGCAGGCCCGGAATCTTCGGGCGCTTGATGGACAAGAGACCGAACGTGCGGTTCGTGCGCTGTTCGGCATCGAGTGGCACATAGGCGATCCAGAGGTCCATCACCATCGTGTCGTCTTTCGTGCGGATCCTGAGCGTCTGATACGGGTATTCGGTGCGGATCGTCATCACGTCCTTGTGGCCGTCGTCGGGCTTCGAGCCGCGCTTCTGACCGAAGACGAGCGCCTCGCCGATCGGCTGCTTGCCCGCCTCGCGCGCGAACGTGTAGTCGACTTCGATCCAGTCCTCGCCACGCCGCCGGCCGAGCGAACGCGCGCGCATGTTGCCCATCTGCCGCCGATGCAGGAACTGATGGTTCATGTCCATCAGGTTCTCGTGCATGAACGTGTAGTGGCACTTCACTTCCTGACCGAAGCGGCGCGTCTTGTACGCGGGATCGGTGGCGGAGCCGAGTTCGGGAAATTTCGCGGCGTCGGCGAGCGACGGGTCGCCCGTGAATACGAAGACGAGCCCGCCCGCCTCGCGGCACGGATACGCCCGCACGCCGTTGGGCAGGCGCTCGCGGCCGAGATAGGGAATGTCGGTGCAGCGGCCGGTGCAGTCGTAGGTCCAGCCGTGATAGCAGCAGCGGATCAATTCGCCATCGACGACGCCCGCCGACAGCGGCACTTGCCGATGTGCGCAGCGGTCTTCCAGCGCGAACACGCTGCCCGATTCGGTCCGCACGAGCACGATCGGGTCGCCCGCGAAGCGCACGCTGTGTGCGCGCCCCGCTTTCACTTCACGCGACCACGCGAGCGGATACCAATGATCGGGATGAATGTCGATGCGGCGCAGATCGCGCGGCGGCCTCGTCGGGGTATCGATGGAACCGGCTTCCTGCTCGCCCTGCGGCAACGCTGCGTGCATGTACTACGCCTCCGCTGAAAAGGAGATCGGATGGAGCGCCGCGTGCACATGCGGCGCAATGAACGACCATTCGCAGTCTACACGGCGTCGATCGTTTCGGCGCGCGCTGAATTGCCGGGGATCGTGCGCATCCGCGCGGGCGTCACGTGGGCTGCCCGAGATGCGCGTGCAGATGATCGATGAGCGCGCGCACCTTCGGCGGCAGGAAGCGGTTGGGCGGATAAAGCAGCCAGACCGGTCCCCGATATGCGCGCGCGTGCAGTTCCCAATCGGCGAGCACGGCCTGTACGCGGCCCGCGGCGAGCGCGTCGCGGGCGGCGAAATCGGGCAGCGTCGCGATGCCTAGTCCGCTCTCGGCCGCTTCCAGCCGCGCGCCCGCATGATTGGCGATGTAGCGCCCGCGCACGGCGACCGTCACCGTCTCGTTGCCGCGGGTGAAGCGCCAGCGGTTGTCGTCGGCGGTTTCGCCCAGATGGATGCAGTCGTGCTGCGCGAGTTCGCGCGGATGCGCAGGCGCGCCGTGCTCGCGCACATACTCCGCCGATGCGCACAGCAGCCAGCGCACGCGCCCGAGCTGCCGCGCGGCGAGTCCTTGAGGCGGATCGCTCGTCGCGCGAATGACGAGATCGACATCGCTTTCGAGCGGATCGATGTCGTGATCGGCGAAGACGAGCTGCAGATCGACATCCGGATACGCCGCGAGAAACGCCGGCACGAGCGGATGAATGACGGATTTCGCGTACGCGGTCGGCGCCGACAGCGCGACGCGGCCCTGCGGCTTGCCCGACGACTGTCCCGCGGCATCGACCGCGCCGGACGCGGCCGCTGCCATGTCGCGGCAGTGCCGATACACCTGAGCGCCCGATTCGGTGACGCGGACCTTGCGCGTCGAGCGTTCCAGAAGCCGGGTGGCGAGCGCCTCTTCGAGACGCTTGATCCGGCGGCTGACCGTCGATGGCGTGCTGCCCAGTTGCCGCGCCGCGAGCGAGAAGTTGCCCGCGTCGACGACGCGCGCGAACACGGCCATATCGGGCATCAGATCGAAAAGATCGGCGGGATTCATTTGTGCATTTTCGACAACAAGGCTATGCATTGAAGCCTGATTATCGCGCTCACGGCATCATTCGACAATGACGGCTCACTTGCACCGGAGCCGCCGCATGACCACCGAGTCGCCCGTCCGACGTCTGCTTCCCCTGTCCGATCTGCTGCTCTTCGCCGTCGCGATGGTGTGGGGCAGCAGTTACGGCATCGTCAAGAACGCGCTCGCGTTTTATCCGGTGCTGGCGCTGCTCGCGCTGCGCTTCGGCATCACGTTTTGCCTGCTGGCGGTGAATCTGCGGCATCTGCGGCATGCGAATGCGGCGGCGCTGCGCGGCGTGCTCGTCCTGGGTTTGCTGCTGCTGTCGATTTTTCTCGCCGAAACCTTTGGCGTGCTGCACACGCGTGCCGCGAACGCCGCGTTTCTCATCAGCTTGTGCGTCGTGTTGACGCCGCTCGTCGAATGGGCGCTGCTGAAGCGCCGGCCGGCCGCCGCCGAGTGGCTCGCGGTCGGCGTGTCGTTCGCGGGCGCGTGGCTGCTCGCCAGCGACGGCGCCCTGTCCTTCGACTTCAATCTCGGCGATGGACTGATCCTCGCCGCCGCGGTGCTGCGCGCGCTCGCGGTCTGCGTGACCAAGCGCGTGCTGCGCGCGACGCCGCTGCCCGCGCTCACCGTGACGGCGGTGCAGGCGGGCGTCGTGGCGTCGGGAAGCGCGGCGCTCGCTCTGCTGTTCGCGCCGTCGCAGTGGCAGCCCTTGCCCGCGCTCGCCGGGCACGGCATGTTCTGGGGCTCGGTGCTTTATCTCGTGTGCGCCTGCACGCTCTTCGCGTTCTTCGCGCAGAACTATGCGATCGGACGCAGCAGCCCGACGCGCGTCTCGCTCCTGATGGGCAGCGAACCCGCATTCGGCGCGCTCTTCGCTAGCGTATGGCTCGGCGAGCATGTGTCGATGGCGGGCTGGATCGGCGGCGGCATGATCGTCGCGGCCTCGCTGATGGCAACCGTATCCTGGCGCGGCCTCTTCGCGGCGCGGCCGAGCGAGGCGTGAGCGTGGCCTTCTTTATGCGTTCTTCTGGAACACAACGCTGAAGTTGTTGGCCGGCATCGCGACCGTTTCGACGAGCGTGAAGCCGGCCTGCTCTCCCAATGCTTCGACGGCTTCCATGTCGCGCACGCCCCAGCGCGGATCGTTCGCGCGCAATTGCTGATCGAACGCTTCGTTGCTCGGCGCGGTATGCGCGCCATTGCGCCGATATGGTCCGTACAGGACCAATACACCCCCGGCGCTCAGGCGCGCGCCCGCGCCGCGAAAGAGTGCCTCGGCGGCTTCCCAGGGTGCGATGTGGATCATGTTGATGCACACGATGGCCGCGACTTGCGCGATGCCCCAATCGTCGTTCGTCACATCGAGCGCGAGCGGCGCGTTCAGGTTTGCGAGACCCGCGTGCGCGCGCCATCCGGCGATGGAATCGCGCGCATCGGCATCGGGATCGCTCGGCTGCCACACGATCCCCGGCAGCGCCGACGCGCAATGTACGGCGTGCTGGCCCGTGCCACTCGCGATTTCCAGCACGACGCCTTTTGACGGCAGCACGCGTGCGAGGACGGACAGAATCGCATCGCGATTGCGTTCGGCTGCGGGCGCGCGGCGGCGCACGGCGGCATCGGGATGCGGCGTGTCGTCGTCGGAGCTCGATGGGACTTGAGAGCCTTGATTCATGTGCGATGGCGCGTGTGCGCGATGAGCGAAAGTCGCATCGAGCCTAATCGGCCGCATGGCGAAGCGTCAAGCGCAGTTGCCGGACGGCGGCAAACACTCACCGGCATGGCGCGATTCGTGCTGCCCTGCCCGCGCGGAACGCGCGGCCTGCAAGCAAACCTGTGTATGCTCCGGGGTGAATCCGCGTCCGCAATCGCATTTTGCATGCAGGCACGATGCATTCTGAATGCCAGATTGAATGCATTCGACAAGCATGCAGAATACCGGCGCACACGACACCGACCGCATGCCGGATGACGAACCTGCAGCGCGCATGCGGCGCGATCGACATGGAGTGAATCGATGCAGCATGACCCGAACCAGATTTCGCCGAAGCAATCGAACGACGGTCCCGACGACGACATGATCGCGTTTGCCAGCGAAGTGTTCGATGTCGCCCGCCGTGGCGATGCCGCGATGCTCGACGCGCTTCTGAGCAAAGGCCTGCCGCCCAACCTGCGCAACGACAAGGGCGACAGTCTCGTGATGCTCGCGAGTTACCACGGCCACGCCGACGCCGTGCGCGTGCTGCTCGATCACAATGCCGATCCGGACCTGCGCAACGACAACGGCCAGACGCCGATCGCGGGCGCGGCGTTCAAGGGCTTCGCGAACGTGATCGAAACGCTGCTGGATCACGGCGCGGATGTCGAAGGCGCATCGCCCGACGGCCGCACCGCGTTGATGATCGCGGCGATGTTCAACCGGGTGGAGATCGTCGACTTGCTGATCGCGCGCGGCGCCGATCCCGATGCGCGCGACGCCGGCGGTTTTTCCGCTCGCGACGCCGCCGAGAAGATGGGCGCGCCGGATACGGTCGCGCAGCTCGCGAAGGCGTCGGACGGGCGCACGCGCACGGGGCAACGGCAATGACGAGCGCAACGGAATGACGCGATGTGCATTGCATGCATGATTCAATCCGCTTCGGTTGCACGCAAAAAGCAAAGCGAAATCGAACGAACGACCCCGCGCGCGCGTCGAAGCGATCCGACAACGAACGAAACAAGCAGGTAACCCGGAACTATGGAGCTTTTGCGATGACAGGCGGTTTCCCGCATCGGGGTGATGCGTCGTCGATCGGCCTTTACGCGCGCGAGCGAGCGTGTCGGGCGGCGGGCGCCGTCAATGCCGCCGCGCGCCTGATTTTGCAGATCGCTGCGCTCATCGTCGCGATTGCGCGTGGCTTGCGCGCGCTGCGCTTCACGACGAGCCTGTCCGTTGCCGCCGCGTTCGCGCTTTCCGCATGCGGACTCATACCGCAGCAGACGCCCGCGCCGATCGTCGAGCACTCTTATATTCCGACGCCCGACGAGGCCGGCTCCGGCGAGCCCGAGGAGCCGCTGCCCGCCGTGCAGGCGCCCGAGCCCGCGTCCTCGGTGAAACCTGCGCCCGCGCCGAAGCCCAAGCGCCGCGTCGTCAGGCCGAAGCCGCCTGAGCCGGTCGTCACCCCGCCGCCCGAGCCGCCGGAGCCGCCGCCTCCGCCGCAGATCATTTCGACGCGCATCATGCAGCACGACCAGTTGCATGGCCTGCTCGATGCCGAGGTGCAGCGTCCCGACGGCAAGGTCGTCGGCCGCGCGGTGGACATGTACATCGATGGCGCCGCGAAGCCGAAGCTCCTGATGGTGAATCTGGCTGGCTTCATGGGCGTGGGCGACCGCAAGGTGAATTTTCCGTGGGCGGCATTCAAGTTCACGCCGAATTCGAAGGCCGCGCCGATCACGTTCGTGCAACCTGCCCCGCCCGTGAAGGGCAAGCCGGCCGAACCGGTGGCCAAGCCGCAGCCGGTCAACGAGGCGCCGGCGAACCTGGTGCAGTTCATCGATTCGACGGTGACGCAGAAGAGCGGCGCGCGCATCGGGCGCGTGGTGGACGTGCTCATCGACTCCCAGGCTCAGCCGCAGGCGCTCGTGCTCGACCTTTCCAGTTCGCTCGCGGGCGACAAGCGGCATGTCGCGGCCAACTGGGGCGACCTGCACGTGATCGCGCGCAATAAACAGTGGCTTCTGCAGATGGA
This sequence comes from Caballeronia arvi, assembly GCF_001544695.2. Taxonomy (GTDB): domain Bacteria; phylum Pseudomonadota; class Gammaproteobacteria; order Burkholderiales; family Burkholderiaceae; genus Caballeronia; species Caballeronia arvi. Next base: position 1,647 of record NZ_FCOM02000094.1, on the reverse strand, counting down.
TTTCAACGACGCGCAATTGAAGGCCGCGCCGACTTACGCGCCCGAGCAGCCGATCAAGATCGTGTCGCCCATTGCGCCCGCGCCGGCTTCGGCTGCGACCGCGGGCGCCGCGTCGGGAACGGCTGCATCGGGGGCGAGCGCGGCGGCTTCCGGGGCCGCGCCGGCGGCATCGCAGGCTTCCGGCGCGCGCCTCGCCAGATAACGGATAACGACATCGAGAACAGATTCACAACATGGTAATTGCACGCAGTCTGCGCGCGCTCGACTGGCTGAACTTCTTCGTCGCCAACGTGCAGACCGGCTTCGGCCCTTTCATTGCTTCGTACCTCGCGGCCAACAAGTGGACGCAGGGCGAGATCGGCCTGATGCTTTCCGTCGGCACGATCAGCGCGATGGCGAGCCAGTTGCCGGCAGGCGCGCTCGTCGACGCGATGCGCAACAAGAAGTTCGCCGCGCTTTCCGCGATCGTCGCGATCATCGTGAGTGCGCTGTTGCTCGCCGCGAGTCCGACGTTCGTCCCCGTTTTCGCCGCCGAAGTGCTGCACGGCTTCGCGAGCTGCATGCTCGTCCCGGCGATGGCGGCGATCTCGCTCGCCCTCGTCTCGCGCGCCGATCTCGGCGACCGCCTCGGGCGCAATGCGCGCTGGGCGTCGATCGGTAGCGCGTTGACCGCGGCGTTGATGGGCGCGTTCGGCGAGTATCTGTCGCTGCGCTCGGTGTTCTTCTTGACGGCGGCGCTCGCGTTGCCGGCGATCGTCGCGCTGCGCATGATTCACTACGATATCCCGGCCGCTGTGCCGCGCATGCCGACGGGCAAGCCGAAGATGACGCCCGAGGGTGAAGAGCGTGAATCCTTGCGCGAGTTGCTGAAGGACAGGCGGCTTCTGATTTTTGCGGCGTGCGTCGTGCTCTTTCACTTGTCGAATGCGGCGATGCTCAATCTCGCCGCGGGCGAAGTCACGGCGCACATGGGCGACAACGTTCAACTCGTGATCGCGGCGTGCATCATCGTGCCGCAGTTCATCGTCGCGGCGATGTCGCCGTGGGTCGGGCGGCAGGCGCAGAAATGGGGGCGCAGGCCGGTGTTGATTCTTGGCTTCTGTGCGCTGCCGGTTCGCGCGATCTTGTTCGCGGGCGTGTCGAGTCCGTATCTGCTCGTGCCGGTGCAGATGCTCGATGGCATCAGTGCGGCGGTGTTCGGGGTGATGCTGCCTTTGATTGCGGCGGATGTCGCCGGGGGGCGTGGGCATTACAACCTGACGATTGGATTCTTCGGTTTGGCTGCCGGCGTCGGGGCGACGCTTTCGACGGCTGCGGCCGGGTTTGCCGCGGATCGTTTTGGCACGGCGATGAGCTTCTTCGGGCTCGCCGGTGCCGGGGCGCTTGCTGTGGCGATGGTTTGGCTCGCCATGCCGGAGACGCGCGGGGCGCATGAAGTGAAAGATGAGGCGGCTAAACCGCCGGTGGGGGTTTAAGGGGCGTTTGGTTTTGGCTTCTCATGAAAGCCTGATTTCGCGTCGGTCTATTAGCATTGCCCCTCCCCGGGGCGGGGGTAACTTTCTTTGCTGCTGTGTATAGACCGGGGACATAGTTGACAGATTTGGCGGGGACATGGTTGACACTTTTGGGCATCGAAATGCCTGGACT
>NZ_FCOM02000036.1 GCF_001544695.2 Caballeronia arvi | reverse complement strand
GTGCCCGACGAAACCTGGGGCGAAGCGATCAAGGCCGTCGTCGTCCTGCGAGACGGATGCCACGCGAGCGCGGACGATCTGATCCGCCACTGCCAAGGCCTCGTTGCCGACTTCAAGAAACCGCGCTCGGTCGAATTCGTCGCGGAACTGCCGAAGAACGGCAACGGCAAGCTCGCTCGCAAGGACGTCAAGGAGCGCTACTGGCAGGGTCAGCGCAGAAGAGTCGCGTAAGGGATCTCTGGGCGCTCCTAGGGCCGCATTCGAACTTGCTTGAACGCAAGCGCGGCCCGCTTCCGAATCGAAAATCGATGAGTCTCGTTGATCCGTAACTCGTATCACACAAGTCAGTTCGTTCATAAACCGGAGCCAAAAAAACGATGAGGTCAGGCATTCTCATGAGCGGCGTGTGCGCGCTATCTGCGCTCGCGTGCACACCGGTTTTTGCGCAGGGCACCGTGACGCTCTACGGTCTGCTCGATGCAGGCGTCAATTATCTGAGTAACGCACAGACCGGCCGTCAAGGCGGCAAGCTCGAGGGAGCATCGAAATATTCGCTCGAAGACGGCTCCACGGGCGGGCAGAATGGCAGCCGCTGGGGGCTGCTCGGCTCAGAGGAACTGGGCGGCGGCTGGCGCACGGTGTTCCGACTGGAAGGCGGCTTCACGATCAACAACGGCGCACTTGGGCAAGGCGGCGCCGAGATGGGCCGCCAGGCCTATGTGGGTCTCGCCTCTTCCTACGGCACGTTGACCGCGGGGCGACAGTACGATTTCATCGCCACCAGGGTCGGCACGCTCGCCGCGAGCACACAGTGGGCGGGCTACATCAGCGGTCATGCGAGCGATGTCGACAACTTCCTGCACACGCGCCGCATCAATAACGCGATCAAATACACGAGCCCGGACTATCGCGGACTCTCCCTCGGCGCGATGTACAGCTTCGGCGGAGTGGCGGGCAGCGTCGGGCGCCAGCAGATCTGGTCGGCGGGACTCGGTTACGCCAACGGCCCCTTCGCGTTCGGAGCCGCATATCTGAATGCACGCAATCCGAACCTGTCGTTCTACGGCAGCAATCCATCGGCGGGCACGAGTGTCACCTCCATGAACACGGGGTCCCTCGGCGGCGCGACTTCGCCGGAGTCGAATCCCGCGTACGCGGGCTATGCGTCGGCGAGCACGCTGCAAATCGCCGCCGCAGGAGCGGCTTGGCGGCTCGGGTCGATCACGCTCGGCGCCACGTATTCGAACGTCCAGTTCCGCGGCCTCGGCGATACCGGCACGTCGGGGCCGAACCCGTTTGGCTACTCGGGCACGGCGACGTTCAATGTCGGCGAGCTCAATCTCAGGTGGCAGCTCTCGCCGGCCCTGCTGATGGGCACGGCCTACAGCTACGCGCACAACGGCGGCGCCGTCGGTCGCGACGGTGCGATCTACCAGCAGGGCTCGCTCGGCGCCGACTATCTGCTCTCCAAGCGCACCGACATATATTCGATCGTCGTGTATCAGCACGCATCCGGAACCGACTCTTTGAATCAGCCTGCGGTCGCATCGATATCCGGGCAGACTGCTTCGGCAAACAATCATCAACTGGCCGTACGGTTTGGTCTGCGGCACCGGTTCTAAACACCTATTTTCTCGGCAGCACGCCAGCCCCGCGGCCACCTAGCGCCGCTCGGTGCTGGTCCCTCGCTGTTCCGTTTTGCAGCGGAATTATAATAGGACTACCTATTATGTCAAAGCCAGATTGAAATGTCGCAGCACCGGCTAAATACAGATGTCGCATCTGTTCTTCGGGTTGAAGCTCACGCAGCGTTGCAGAATTCAGTGTGAACGGGCAGGGCGCGGGTGCCCATTCAGCGGGCCTTGCCTGACCGATGATTCGCTTTCGTGCCGGATTCGGCTGCCGCGGCGTGCTGCTGGCTCAACTGTCCAATCATTTGTTCGAGATCGTCGCGCGTGAATTCGCGCGACTCCTTGGTGCCGGGCACGCGTTTGGGCGAACGCACCTTGACGCCTCGATTGGTGCGCGAGGGCGAGCCGGAAATAGATCGATCATCGCGCTGTGCCTGCATCATCTCCGCGAGTTCCAGCGCGTGACTCAGGCGCTTGTGCTCGACGATCGCCCCTTGATCCACTTCGGTGAGCCGATCGTATTCGCGATAAGGCAACAGGCGTTCCGCTGCCCGAAGCTGCACGCGTCCATCGGGGTACTCCCACACCTCGGCGTGCGTGACCTTGCGCAAGTGCCGCAAGCAGCACCGGATCGTTCTCGCCAGAGATGATGACCTTCAGGATCGCGCGCCCGCTAGCGCCGAGTACGTCAGCAAGGACACTGCCGAGTTTGAGATTCGCATCCTCGAGCACCTTCTGGATACGCAAACAATGCTGGGCAATCTCGCGCGTCAGCTGTTTGCGTGTGCGTGTCAGATCGCGCAATTCCTGGATCGCGGCGGGAGGAACGAAGCTGGAGCGGATCAGCCCATGTGCCAGCAGGTCTGCGATCCACATCGCGTCATTCACATCGGTTTTACGCCCGGGAACATTCCGGATATGTGCAGCGTTGCCGAGCACGAGTTCGAAGGAGCCCTCGAGAACGTGCCACACTGGCTTCCAGTAGACGCCTGTGGCTTCCATGGCAACGTGAGAACAGCCATGACCGGCCAACCAGTCCGACAGTGCCAGCAATCCCTTGCTAGTACTGCAAAAGCTCTGCACTTCATGGTGCTCTGGCGCGGACACACCCGCGACTCGCAATTGAGCTAACGATAAATGCCGCATAAATCTTCGCAAAATTCGACTGCTTTCGCCGGTTCTCCCGTGCTCCTATGGAATCCTTATTGTGGAACTTCGTGTAAAGCGCCGTCGCCGTGACGCCGAATCAAAGTAAAGCTCGTTCCACCGCCGCATGCCGCCGTAAATGGAATATTGAGAGCGGCGTTGAAGGACCGCGTCCGCGCACCCTTTGAAGACGACTGTCTAAAAGCTGCTTTGTTTGTCGGCCAGAGGCCACAAACGCGACCGTTGGTCAATCGCTCTGCTCAAGAGACCGACACAGTCGGAGGATATCGGGAAGGTTGAAATCCTGGACGGTTAGTTCGCGTTGTCCGCCGGCTCGGGCTACTGCGCTTGCAATCTGGAACGCAGTCGACCGCTCCCGCAGCAACGCCTCCAGACCGCGAGAGAGCAATTCTCTCTCTTCGCGCGTCACAAGAACTGAAGCAAGCATCGAATCGTTTTTCAGCGAACTTTCTACGAGGTTCATACATATCCCTCTCCACGCTCCTTTGTCGCGTCAGACGAGTCGCCAAGCTAGCAAGTCATCGACGCGCCCAGAGTTAGTCGATGGGCTACAAAGCAACGATATCACTGCCACGAGTTAGACACATGAGGCCGCTAGGTAGACGACTCGCGGGACGTCAGGACGCGAGCCCTTTCTTGCCCGGCCGCCACCCCAGGCCCGCGCGATGCAACAGCAAGCTGAACACCAGGCCAAGAGTTACCCACATGATCAGTTGCAGCCCGATAGCGGTTAGACGAAAGTTCCAAAGGAGCGTTGCAGGGAAGTTCTCCGTCACTTCATCGATTGCAGGCATGGAGGAGAAAAGAACTGCCGCGAAAGCCGCATAGAGGCCGACGGACAGAATGCCTGCTTTCGTGGCCCCCAGCTTGATGCGCCACGCTCCGAAACCGCGTACCGCCACAACAACAAGTGCAATTGATACAGCGATAGCAATAAAGAACCATGCCGTGCGCGCGCCGATTGTCTCGGGGCTCCCGACTGCGGGTGGATTTGCGGGATACTTGAGCCCCGGAACAAGCGAGAAGCACACGAAGCCGGCGAACGCCAAGAGCAGTGACAGCGCCGTCCCGTCGATTCCTCCGACGCGTCCATATGCAACGGCGCAAACCAACGAAAACAACCCGCCTACTGCTGCTCCGAAGACGACCAGTGCTGTCAGCAAACCAATGCCACTTTGCGTCTCGCGACTCACCACATTGTTAGACGCAGCTTGCTCATGGTGATGCTCGTGCAAGTGCGCGTGGGTCTGCATCGCGCCTTGATGAGATCGTGCCTCTTCGCCTGAACCGTGGTCATGCGCATCCACGCTCTCCTCGATGGCAATTGCACTGGCGACTAGCGGCTCTCCGACAAATCGGGCAAAGCCGAAAGTAATCAAGCCAGCGATGACACCGGCGATCATGCCTCGCAATAACAGTCTGCCCGCCATTTCAGCACCTCAGTGACACGGAAAGCCAAGTAAATGGCGACCATCGTGAACGAACTCGTGGACGTAGGTGCCCGAGAAAATCGCCGTCGCACCTTGTTCGGCGCCGACGAAATATATCGCAATCAGGCATATGAGTCCGCCAAAGATGGCCCATGGCAACAGCTCATTCAGAGGTATTGCGGTCGGACGACTACCGGCATCGATAACTGCTTCGCTCATGCTGACCTCCCTTCCATTGTTACTGTCGATCCAGCGAATGGGCCGTCGTTGACCTACTCAATGATCAGCTCTTTTGCCGGGGCTTTGGACGATAGCCAATAATAAGCCGGAGACACGTGGCCGACATGTTTCTGCGTGCCATCTGATTAGACTAGCGCCGACAGTCAACCGACTGCGCACGGGCGCGTTACCGCCTCACAGTGCCGCAAGGCTTTTTGGATAATTGCGAGCGGAGCTTTGGTGCTTTATGTAGTCGATGAAATGATCACGGGTGCGCGGTGATACGAGAGGCGGATCGCCGAGCGCAAACCCCGATTGCGCACGCGGCGCTCTGCGACTAATTTTCAGCAAGGCTGAGCTTTTTCTGGAACGCAACTATCGGAGCCACGATGCAATACTTATTTTCTACTGCCGAGGTGGCCGGCCCCGAGCGTTTTGACTACTGGCGGGATGTCGTGTGCAGTCATTGCATACCGGCGACCAGTGACACCCAATTTAGGGCAAAGTTTGACGCTGAAATCGTTGGGCGCTCCATTGGTGCATTAGACGTCGCAAAGATGATCGGGCCGGAGCATCAATGGGTTAGGGATTTCACCAATATTCGTTCCGGTCCCGAGCACAATCTCTGGCTGTCTTTCCTCGAGAGCGGCGTCGGTTATCTGGAACAGAACGGCCGGCGCGTCGTTCAGAACCCGGGTGACGTGTTGCTTTATGACGCGGCTCGACCGTTCAGTTACACGATTTCTCCGGATTCTTTCTTCATCGTTAAGATTCCGCGCGACTTGCTTCTTCGACGCACCCCCAGTGCTGAAAACGTCGTTGCTACGTCGCTGGGCCCTGGCACGGGCTTTCGGGCGGTCCTCGGTGCCATGATCAAGGAAGCATGCGAGTCGAAGGAGCTGTTACAGTCGACGCCTGCCGAATCTCGGATTGCTGGCGCGATACTTGACCTCGTTAGCGCAATCATCGACATCCATTCGGGTGAAGAACCGGTTACCTCCGCACAGGTCTCGCTATATCGTAAGGCCCTTGCGTTCATCGAGGACAATATAGAGCGTGCTGGTCTCGACGTGGATCATATCGCTTCGGCAATGCACGTCTCAACTCGCACACTGGCACGTGCGTTTGCCGGACAGGCCACCACTCCAATGAAGTCAATCTGGCAGAAGCGATTGGAGGCCAGCTACTGCGCGCTGCGAGAGGGGTCCGTTAAGAACGTCACTGAAGCAGCGATGACCTTCGGATTTTGTGACGTTTCTCACTTTAGCCGCACCTTCAAGAAGAGTTACGGCGTTACGCCACAGAGCGTCCTACTCCGAAACCAAGAGACTGTAGCCCTAAACGACCGCTGACACTTCAGCGTTCGCACAACAACACGCCGCATCCTTCTAAGGTGCGGCGTGTTCGCTATTGCGAACATAGGCTAGGACGTCTCGTATGGAAAGTAGTTGCCGTCTGGAACGCATGCCCCACCGAGAAAAGCTTTGACTCTGAGAAGGGCGCTCCAATTATCTGCATGCCGACCGGTAGCCCTCCCGAATCGAATCCACAGGGCACGTTCAGCGAAGGAAGCCCCGTCAAGCTCGGCACCCCGGTGAACTGCATGATCGCGGAGAGCATGTCCTCTTCGACACCGTTCTCGATGACGACCTTCGTTGCGCCCAAGGCCGTCGCGGTGAATGGCAACGTAGGACAGACGAACACATCGACCTGCTTGAACGCCTCAACGAACTCTGCGCGAAGCACGGACCGGTAACGTTGCGCCTGTAGGTAGTGAGTGGCCAACAGCATTTCGCCGACTTCCAAGAGCGCACGCACGTCATCTCCATAGTCACCCGGCCTCTCCCGCAAAGCCTTCTGATGGTACGTGCTCGGCTCTGCGGACTCTATCGTGAGTTGCGCCGAGATGTTTCCATCAATATGCTTGATATCAACCTCGACGAGTTGAGCCCCCAAGCTCTCGAACGTGTGCAAAGCCTGCTCAACCGCTTGCTTGACGTCTGCTTGCAGATGCGAGAAAAAGTATCGCGGAACTACTCCAATCCGAAGACCCCTTACGCCCGAGGTAAGTCTGGCGACATAGTCGTCGACGGCATACGGTGACGTCGCGGGGTCCGTGGGGTCGGGGCCCGCAATTGCGTTGAACATCAATGCGCAGTCTTCCACCGTTCGAGTCATTGGACCGGCGGTATCCATGCTCCACGCAAGCGGGACGATTCCGGCGTTGCTCACCCTTCCGTAAGTGGGCCGCAGCCCGACGACTCCGTTGATTGCTGCCGGTAACCTGATAGAACCACCTGTATCTGTGCCAAGCGCTCCAAAACAGAGACCCGCAGCCACCGCAGCCCCGGAACCGCCGCTTGAACCCGCGGGGAACTTGCTGGTGTCCCACGGGTTTCGCACATGTCCATAGTGAGGGTTGGCTGACGTCCCCCCCCACGCGAACTCATGCATGTTGGTTTTGCCGATAAAAACCGACCCGGCCTGCTTCAGTTTCGCGATTACGGTCGCGTCTTTCTCGGGGAGCCAATCGGCCAAGACTTTACTCCCGGCGGTTGTCCGCTGTCCTTGGATTCCCACATTGTCTTTAATTCCAAGCGGGACACCGTGCAGGGGGCCGAGGTCATAGCCCGCGGAGAGCATCAGCTCCGCAGCGGCTGCGGCCTTTCTCGCTGATTCTTCTGTGATCGATATGAAGGCACGGAGCATATCGTTATGACGCGCGATTTCGGCGAGCGATGCATTCAGCAACTCGGTCGGACTGACTTCTCCCTTGCGGATAAGCTTCGCGGCTTCAGCAATCGACAGTCTAGCCAGCTCACTGCTCATGCGACACCTCGCCGTGAACTGCGGTCTGTAGGAACCCTGTGATGGGTGAAACATGCGCAAACTCTGGCGCGCTCATCTTCGCTGAGAGAGCGTTTGCGTCTTTCAACCACACTGCCAAGATTTCACTGATGACTGCCACCCGACCTTCTTCGAGCGGCAGATTTGAGTGTTCAGCTGTGGTAACAACTAGCTGCTCGACACTCGAATTGCGCATTATCTCTCTCCCTTCATAAAGACGTTTGTAGCGTAACTCGCCGGCTTCCCATGAGCTTGTCCTTGCCTGCCATTGCGATGAACAAAAGAGTCATGATTTGGTGGGGTCTAATGCCGCGCACAAGGATATGCGCGGGAGCTCTGAGCGTCTGTCGACCACCGGCCTGTACCTTATGTTTAGACCGTCGCCGGTACAGATGCTTGAATGAGACATGCTTCGAGCGCCCGTCTGATATCAGGCTCACGAAGCCGCCGGCCAATGAAAACAATGTTCGACACTCGTTCTTCTCCTGACCAGGGTTGCCCCACGTCGGAGTGCATGACCATATGTACGCCCTGCAGGACGACCTTCCGTTCGAAGCCGGCATAAGATAGGACGCCCTTGTAACGCATCAAATCCGCCCCGTGCGTTTGGATCATCTCTTGCAAGAAGTTGGTGATTCTCGCGGGATCGAACGGTTGCCGCGACGTAAAGACGAAAGATCCAATGTCATCATCGTGCTCGTGAGCGACGTCGCTAAGGAAATCGGGTTCCACCTCGAGTACCGACTTCAGCGAAAAGCCGGCGATATCTAAAAGACCTTGAACGTTCGTGCGACCCAAATTGACAAGAGCGATCGGCGCACGAGCATTGATTTGCCGTATACGTGCTTTCAGAGCGTCGACAGACTGAGGTGCAACCAGGTCTGCCTTGCTCACCAGCACGCGGTCTGCGAAAGCTACCTGCTCGACAGCCTCGTGATGCGCGTCCAGCTGTGCGTCGGCGTGCACAGCATCGACAATCGTGACTATCGCATCAAGGATGTAGTGCCGGGATACGTCTTCTTCAACGAAAAAGGTCTGGGCGACGGGCGCTGGGTCCGCCAGCCCGGTTGTCTCGATAATCACGCGATTGAAGTGGAGCTTGTCGGCAGCACGCCGGTCATGGAGGTCAGACAGCATGCGGACAAGGTCGCCACGCACCTTACAGCAAATGCAGCCGTTGTTGAGCTCGATAACCTGTTCCTGACGGTCTTCGAAGAGAAGTTCCGCGTCGACGCTTGTCTCACCAAATTCGTTTTCGATTACAGCAATTCTTTCGTCATGGCGCTCTGTGAGAATGTTCCGGAGCAGGGTCGTCTTGCCCGCGCCAAGGAAGCCGGTGAGAATAGTCACCGGGACTTTCGATTCAATTCGTTCTGTAGCGTCCACTTTTCAACTCCGGTCAGCTCATTGAGGCTGTGCTGCTCACTTCTTTGTTACCGTATGGGCGACCGATGGCTTGAATGCCGAGAGGCGCTTGGCATAAAGTTGCTCGGACGACGTTACTCCCTTCCGCACGAGCAGTTCTTCCATTGCATCCAACCACTGCTCGTAATACGTCTTCGCAGCCCTGCCTTCAGCCTCTGCAGTTGTCGCACGTTCAACGTGTGAAGAAAAGCAATCGACCCACTCTGACCAAGTGAACCGTCCCTCTTGCGACAGTGTGACGACAATCGCGAAGGCCTTAGCTTCCCACGGCTCTTTGAAGACCATATCGCCGTCGGCACAAAACGGCACCGGACGCTCACGGAGAAGGGAAACCTGCTCGGTCAAGAGTGCCATGGTTACTCGCAGCGCTCCAGGTAGGCATCAAAGAGGTCGACGCGAACAGTGTCTCCGGCGACACCCTTGTCCCCCCATACTTCGGTCGCGTCAAAATGCACGGTGTAGACGTGCTGCGGAGTCTCCCCGTTCCCATGAGCCATCGTATCCGGGTAGACGAATACGCCGTGGTCGATGGCGATCGTGCCTTCCTTCAGTCGCACGTAGCCAGGCAGCCGGGTGTGACCGCTCGGCTGGTGGTTCTTCACCCGCACCCGGTCACCTACCGAAAACGAGGGGGCAACGTTCGCATCATTTCGATATACGCCACCTGCCGCGACTGCGGCTGGAATCTGGTCGGGTTTAAGCATTTGCCTGTTCCTCACCCTTTAATGCCGCGACACGCTGCTCCAATTCGTCGGGCGATATGACACCGCGTTCAGCAAAGATTTGTTCATACGCGCCCAGCCAATGCTCGTAGTACGAGGCCGAGAGATAGTGAATTGGTGGCAGACTCTCCATTCCGTGCCGAAATTCATCTACGCCGTAGCCGATAGCTGCAGCTGACGTGAGAAACATACCGAAGCAGCGCCGCTCCCACTCCTCGTGGAAGACTGGCTCGTTCTGCTCGGGGTTTATCGGGCCGAAACCTTCCATGCCACCGATGTCCGCGATGCTGTTCATGGAGATGTCCTCAATTTTCGTGGCCAGTGGCCGGTTCGAGCGCTTTAGTAACGCCAATCATTGAGTCCCGGGAGACAAGTTCCGCAAGCTCATCCTCGCTCATGCCATCGGTACCGGAGGGCCGCTGGGGAAGAACGAGGTATCGAAGTTCCGCGGTCGTGTCCCATACTCGGACTTCAACATCCGCGGGAATCTCAGTGCCGAACTCTTTCAAGACACCTCGCGGGTCACTGATTGCCCTAGCCCTGTACGCGGCCGACTTGTACCAAACCGGTGGAAGGCCGAGCGTTGGCCACGGGTAGCAGGAGCACAATGTGCACACAATGACGTTGTGAACCTTGTCGGTGTTCTCGACTACGACCATGCTTTCGCCCTGCAGGCCGGAGAAGCCGAGTTCCGCAATGGCTGACGTAGCATCGACAAGCAAACGCTTTTTGTAGTCCGCGTCCACCCAAGCTTTCGCGACGACCCTTGCACCATTACGCGGCCCAATCTTGTGCTCAAACATGTCAACGAGAACATCGACAGCTTTGGCGTCGATAATGCCTTTCTCCGTAAGAATTTCTTCGATGGCTCTGACCCGCAGGGCGGCGTCAGAGCCCGGGCCGGGAATATTCGAGTTCGGGTCCATGAAAGTCCTTCAAAATGAGTTGATGTGCAGCGCCGTTTTGTAATGGTACTAAGCGCCATAAAGCTGGCTTGACTACCAGAGACGCGCTGATTGTCTGGAAAGGACAGGCAGCAAGCAGATGTTGCGCGCGAGGGCCGACGCGGTCAAACAGGACTGAGCATCAGTAATGACCCTAGGTGGCATACCAGGACTATGCGGTTGTCTGCGGCGTGCAAGCGCAGGGAAATTGCAGGCTGGTAATGTTTCGATACGACATCCGGCATGTACGAGGCGACCGTAAGAAAGACGCGCCGCTGGTGGTACTCGGCGCTGTCGCAGGCCTCGAAACGACCGAGCGTATGTTCACAACGGCCCAGCCCGTCTCGTCTCAATCACTCTTCTTCGATCAGGGCCCTGCTCTTTCGAAACAATCATCTCGTGGAGACTTCATGAATCGAGCTTCTCAATGGTTCGCCATTTGTTGCGCCGCAATATCTTTCCAGATACAAGCTGCTGAAAAAGAGCCGATCGTAGTCGGAAGCGTCCTCGATGAGACGGGGGCTTTGAACGTTTATGGCAAAGCCATGGCCGATGCAACAAAGCTCGCGATCAAATCCATCAACGACGCGGGCGGCGTATTGGGACGGCCGCTCAAGCTTGTGACCTATGATGCCCAGTCGGACAATGCGAAGTACACCAGCTACTCAAACCAGCTGGCACTGCGGGATCGCGCAGCTGTCATCATGGGCGGCATCACAAGTGCTTCCCGAGAAGCCATACGGCCAGTAGCGGACCGCAACAAGACGCTCTACTTCTATAACGAACAGTATGAAGGCGGAGTTTGCGACAAGAACGTCTTCCTCACGGGTGTTGTTCCTTCGCAGCAGATCCCGCCGCTCGTTGACTGGGCAATCAAAAGTGGGAAAAAGAAATTTTACGTTCTTGCTGCAGATTACAACTACGGTCACATATCAACCGACTGGGTCAAACAGTACGTTACCAAGGCCGGCGGAACGGTTGTTGGGGCGGAGTTCATACCGCTGGATGTGAGCGAGTTCGGGTCCGTTATCTCGAAGCTTCAAGAAGCCAAGCCGGACGTTGTCTTCTCTCTCTTGGTTGGCGGCAACCACATCGCCTTTTACCGGCAGTTTGCGTCCGCCGGTCTTTCGAGCCGCATGCAGATTGCCTCGGCGACGTTTGGGCTTGGCAACGAGCAAGTCGTACTGGGCCCCAAAGAGGCGAATGGAATCGTAGTCGCGTTTCCGTATGTTCAAGAGGATCCATCCGACGCAAACAAGAAGTTCCGCGAAGAATGGTCGAAAACCTACGGTTCTAACTATCCCTACATCACAGACAGCGCAGCCACAGTTTGGAACGGTTGGCATCTGTGGGCATTGGGCGTTGAAAAAGCCGGTAGTACTGACCGTGACAAGGTTATCAAAGCCCTGGAAAGTGGCATCAGCTTCGAAGGTCCCGGCGGCAAGGTCTCGATAGACCCAACCACCCACCATGTCGTACAGAACGTGCATATTGCGCGTGCGGACGACAAGCATGGTTTCGCCATTATTAGCGAAGAAAAGTCAGTCGCGCCGAGCTTCGAGCGCAGTGTCTGTGACCTCGTAGCGAAACCTAACACCGCTAAGCAGTTCACACCCTCTGCAAAAGCGAACTGAAGACGGCTTGTTACGGAGTAGCAGACATGGAAGCCACGACGATCGGTTGGTTCATCAATATGGCGGTGTCCATCGGACTGAGCATCGCAATTCTTGTGTTGGTCTCCCTCGGGCTGTCAGTTCTATTTGGCATGATGGGAATCATTAACCTTGCTCACGGCGAGTTCCTTATGTTCGGTGCGTATGGGACCCTCGCCAGCGTTAAGGCTGGGCTGCCGTTACCACTCGCTATGTTGGTCTCGGCGTTCGCCGTCGCCGCTTTCGGTTGGGTTGTCGAACGGGCGCTCATTCGGTTTTTGTACGGGCGCTTGATGGATAGCATGCTGGCAACCTGGGGGCTTAGTCTCATCATGTCGCAGGTGGCAGTTTACGTGTTCGGCGCAACGACACAGGGGATCTCAACTCCCGCCGGCAGTCTTCACGTCGGGGGGTATTCCGTTTCGGTCTATTCCATACTGCTGATCGTTTCGGCGCTAGCGCTTCTCGCCTTTGTATATGCGGTCTTCACACGGACAAAGTACGGGGTAATGGCGCGAGCGGCGGTGCAGAGACCGCAAATGGCCTCGGCCGTTGGCATTGACCCGAGGCGCATCAATTCACTCACTTTCATGTTTGGCGCGGGACTTGCCGGCGCAGCAGGTGCTCTACTCGCACCTATGGTCGGCGTCATGCCCACGATGGGTGAGGCGTACATCGCTCGCGCCTTCATGACAGTGGTTGTGGGAGGCCCCGGCGTACTCACCGGCGCGGCTGCTGCATCTGCACTGCTTGGTGGTGTGGAGAATGTCGTCTCTTACTTGTCGACGCCGTTTTTCGGACAGGCGGCTCTCCTGGTCCTTGCCATCTGTCTAGTCCGCGTATTACCGACCGGGATTTCGGGTCGCCTTCGTCGCAAACTCTGAGAGAGAAGTTGACTATGACACCTTCACACGGTGGTTTGAACCCTCGCTTAATCGGCTGCGCCGTCGTTGCAATGGTCGCTATCGGGCTTGGCTTTGTTATGCCCGAGTTCGCAACTCTGCAGGCAACCAATTGGGTGCTGTATGGCCTCCTCGCAATCAGCCTCACGTTGGTATGGGGCCACGGCGGTATCTTCAGCTTCGGGCAGGGCGCCTTCTTCGGAATAGGCGCATACGCTTATAGCATTGCCGCCATCAACTTTCTGCCGACGACCAACGAGACGATTTCCTCGGTCCTAGTAGCCGCCATTGCAGCCGCAGCGCTAGCGGCATTGGTGGGATACTTCATCTTCTATGGAAACGTCGGCGATGTGTACGTAGGCATCATCACGTTGGCGATGACCCTCGTTCTCTTCACGGTTCTGTCGAGTACTGCAGACCCCAAGTATCATCTCGGTGATGCGCAACTCGGTGGCTATAATGGCATCTCGGGTGTCCCGCCGATCACGCTCCCGGGAGGTGAGTCCGGGACGCCGCTGAGCGTTGTCCAGTCATACTCTCTTGTCGTCCTCTTATCTGCACTGATAGTTGCGGGTTTATACATCCTTCTGCACCGGCCTTTCGGCCGGGTCCTTACCGCCCTTAGGGAAAATGAGTTGCGCACGCAACTTCTCGCATTCGATGTTCGACTCAGGAAGCTGGTCGTGTTTTCGATCGGTGGCGGCATTGCGGGCATAGCGGGGGCTTTCTACGCAGCATGGGCGATGTTTATAAGCCCCGTAGTTTTCGGACTTGCCCTCGCGGCGCAGGTTGTCATCTGGGTTCTCGTCGGCGGCCGCGTATCCTTCTTAGGGGCGTTCGTTGGGACTTTGCTTATACAGTCGCTTTCGTTCACACTCGGCGGGGGTGCCGGAGACGCAACACCTATCGTCCTCGGTGTCGTACTTATCGCGATAGTTCTCTTCCTGCCGTCTGGAATCGTTCCTTCCATAACGAGGCTTGCATTGTCGAAACGCAGGTCGACAGCAGGCGAAGCCCCCGTAGCCTCTACGTCTGCGACCAGGGAGCAGCGACAAACCGAACTGCCGTTTCGCAGTGCATCGAGTGGCGCCGCGCTCACCGCCACCGGTCTGGAAAAGCGGTTCGGAGGTGTTCGGGCGGTTCGAAAGGCCAGCGTCAAGTTCTCTCAAAAGGGTGTTCACTGTCTGATTGGGCCAAATGGTGCTGGCAAGAGTACCTTCTTCAACCTTCTCGTCGGGCGCTTTCCCCCAAATAAAGGGGCAATCGAGCTCGACGGACGACTCATAACGCGGATGAAGGCGCACGAACGCGTGAGGAGCGGCCTCGGAATTAAGCTGCAGGTAGCAAGCATTTTCACCGAGTTGTCCGTGCGCGAGAACCTGTGGCTCGCAGCCTACGGCCGCAGCCGAAACAAATCGGCGGCTGATATGCGCTCCGCGGAGATGTTGGACTGGCTTGGACTCGCAGATAGAGCGGAAGACGTTGCAGCGGCTCTGTCGCACGGGCAGAAACAATGGCTTGAGATCGGGATGGTCATTGCCGCTGAACCCTCGGTGATCTTGCTGGACGAGCCGACAGCCGGTATGACAAGAGACGAGACGGCTCGAATGGCTGCGATGATTCGACTACTTGGACAGAGCGTTTCGGTCATCGTCGTTGAACACGATATGGAATTCGTCAGAGCACTCGACGTTCCAGTCACCGTGTTCCATCAAGGACATGTCTTCGCCTCCGGGTCGTTAGACGAGCTTCGTCAGGACGAGCGTATCCTCGATATTTATCTTGGTCGACAGGGGCACCAGCATGCTGCTTGAATTGAAGAATCTCCGCGCCGGCTATGGTCAAACGCCTGTCTTGCACGGTCTCGACCTCAATCTGGAACGAGGCCAGATGGTTTCCATCTTGGGCCGAAACGGTGTCGGCAAGACGACCCTTCTTCGCGCGATCGCCGGCGCGATCTCGATGCAAGACGGAGACATTTTGTTTGACGGTAGTTCATTGCGCGGTACGCCAATGCATAAGCGTGCACTACGCGGAATCGCCTACGTTCCACAAGGTCGCGACATCTTTCCGTCATTGTCAGTACAGGACAATCTAAAGGCCGCGGCCTTCGGGACGAAGCGCAAGGACTGGCAGGAGGCAATCGACGAACTCTACATCGAGTTTCCGATGCTCAAAGAGAAGGCAGACGAACGCGGTGACTCTTTAAGCGGAGGTCAACAGCAGATTCTCGCCTTGGCGCGGGCCCTCATCACACGACCGTCTCTACTTCTACTGGACGAACCGTCCGAAGGCATTCAGCCGTCCATCGTGGACCAGATAGCTTCCACAGTTCGACGGATAAATCAGCGCGACAACATTGCGGTCATGGTAGTCGAGCAAAATCTCGAGTTTGTGGCCCGCATGGGCGCACATTGCCGGCTCGTCGACAAGGGTCGCGTTGTCTTCGAGTGCGACCCGGAACAGATAGTCAGTGACGCCAACCTGCAAAGACAGTACCTAGGAGTTTGATTATGTTGCACGGAGACACCAGCTACGAATCCAACATTGAGCACTTCCGCTGGGATATTCCCGAGCACTACAACGTCGGAGTAGACGTATGCGATAAGTGGGCAGCCGAACGGCCCGACGGTATAGCCTTGGTCCATGAACATAGGAGTGGCGAGGTGACTCGCATTTCCTTCGGCAAGTTACGAAGCAGAAGCAATCAAGCGGCAAATTGCTTCCAAGCGCGGGGCGTCACAAAAGGCAGTCGTGTTGCCGTGCTTCTCGCGCAGTCGCCCGAAACCGCCTATGCGCACATCGGAGCATTTAAGGCGGGTGCGGTGTCGGTCCCACTGTTCGCTTTGTTTGGCCAGGATGCGCTGGAATACCGTCTCAGGGACAGTGGAGCCAGCGTGCTTGTCACGGATAAAGAGGGCGCACGGAAGGTCGCCAGCATCAGGCACGCTCTTCCGGCACTCAAGTGCGTCCTCGTCACGGACTCGGAGGACGGCATCGTCGATGGTACAGACGCCTTCGACGATGTGCTAGATTCGCAACCTGACACGTTCGAACCCGTTCAGACGAGCGCCAACGACCCAGCCGTAATCATTTACACGTCCGGTACTACGGGGAAGCCCAAGGGAGCGCTGCATGCGCATCGCGTTTTGCTGGGCCATCTTCCCGGCGTCGAGATGTCCCACGGCGGGCGTATTGAACAAGGTGACGTATTCTGGACGCCGGCCGATTGGGCTTGGATTGGAGGACTACTCGATGTCTTGCTTCCAGCTCTACACCACGGCGTGCCGGTCATCTCGCGTCGTTTTGACAAGTTCGACGCTGCCTCTGCCTTCGACCTGATGAGCAGACATGGCGTGACCAACGTATTTTTGCCACCAACTGCGCTTAAAATGCTCCGCACCCAGAAGTCTCCGCGCGAGCGTTGGCCCTTGCGTTTGCGCTCGGTTGCGAGCGGCGGAGAATCGCTGGGAATCGAGTTGTTGACTTGGGGCAAGGACGAGCTTGGAGTGACCATCAACGAATTTTATGGTCAAACGGAATGCAACATGGTCGTCTCATCCTGCAGTGACTGGTTCCCGGCTCGCCCCGGCGCAATTGGTCGGGCAGTGCCGGGGCACGACGTTCGTGTGGTAAATGACCAAGGGGTCGTCGTCGCGGCAAATGTAGTCGGCAACATCGGCATTCGCTCCCCGGACCCCGTCATGTTTCTGCACTATTGGAACAACCCTACTGCGACGCAGGAGAAATTCGCAGCCGATTTCCTGCTAAGTGGCGATCTAGGCCGCATGGACGAGGAAGGTTTCATCCACTACGTTGGCCGCAACGACGACGTGATTACTAGCGCAGGTTATCGTATCGGCCCTGGACCTATCGAGGATTGTCTTCTCGGACATCCGGCCGTCCGCCTTGTAGCAGTCGTGGGTGTGCCAGACGCGCTGCGCACAGAGGTGGTAAAGGCGTATGTGGTTCTTGCAGAGGGATTTGAGGCATCCGACACATTGACGAAGGAATTACAGAATCACGTCCGCACACGACTGGCCGCGCATGAGTATCCACGAATCATCGATTACATCGACGAGCTGCCGATGACATCGACGGGTAAGATTATTCGTCGGGAACTGCGTCGCCGTTAAAGATCACGGCCCAGGCGGAAGTCTGTCGCTTCTCGCGGGGCCGAACGCACCTTTCGTTCGGCCTGTTCCGGCCAGGTCATCATGTCCCTGGCGATGGTGGTCCACAGGAACGAGCCAACCACCTACCGCGCGACACGCGAGTCGAAAAGCTTGACCAGCGAGTGGGGATAACGTGTGTTCGCCACGCTCAAAGCACCGGATGCGCCTTGTGCCATGCAGTAGCCTGCTGATAAGCGTCCCCAACTTGAACTAGCAACTGTTCGTCGAAGTGCCTGCCAACGAGCTGGATCGCCATGGGTGCACCTGCCGCGTTGAACCCGGCTGGCATCGTTATGGTCGGGCTGCCGCTCATGTCGAACGGGCACGTGTAGCGCAGCATTGATGAGATAAGCTCTGGCTCCTCGCCGAACCTGAGCATCCTGGCAGCAGTCGTATCTGCTGTGCCGCCTACGGGCGTGAGAAGCAGGTCGACCCTTTGGAACATCGCTTCGAGTCGGCCCTTGTAAGCGAGCCGTCGGAGTTGAATTTTTTGATATATAAGACCGGTTACCTTCATTCCAGTCTCAATCAGATCGGCCAGGGCCGGACCGTATTCTGATTTTCTTGCGGGGTAGGTCGCCTCGTGGGCAACAGCACACTCAACACCACAAAGCGGGAACCAATCAGCGATGACTTCGAGTGGACTTGGAACTTCAATCTCCACAATCTGAGCACCAAGGTCCGCGCCCCCTTGCTTCACTCGTCCGATCCGGGACTGAGACCGCTTCGATTGGCGAACTGGCCAAGTACAAACGGTCGTTATGAGCAAGGCCTCGACGAGACCTTACTCGAGTAGAAAGCGTTGGCGGCAATTCGATTAGAACTTGTGCCGCATGCCGATGCGCAGCGACACCTGCTTGTCGGTCGTGGATGGCGTGAGCCCAGTGATTTGCGCGACAGCGCTTTGCCCGAGCGAATCGGTGCCGCTCGCCTTCTCGTAGACCGCGACCGTGTACACGTCGGTGCGCTTCGAAAGGAAATAATCGACGCCCGCGCTGAAGAGGTTATAGTTCGCGCCGCCTCTGCCGCCCGCACCGCCGTTTCGCGTGTAGTCGTACGCAACGCCCGCGAGCAGCGACGGCGTGAACTGATACTTCGCGTTGACTTCGAAGTTATTGAACGCGGCGGTGCCGGCGTATCGCAAGGTGTTCGGACCGGACGACGAACCCATGTCCTCGAAACGCGTGTTCGAATACGCGAAGTTCACATTGGCCGATCCGATGCTCACGCCCGCCCCGACACCCACGATTTCCAGCATCTTCGCCGACGCGTATCCCGCGAAGACCGGGTTGCTCTCCGGGCTCGTCGGACTGCCGAAGCTGCCGAGATTGTTGGTCGTCGCCGGACCCGCGTTCGGATTCGCGCCGAAGAACGACGTGTTCGGGTTGCGGATGTTCAGATAGCCCGCGCCGATCGAAAACGGCCCCGCCGCGTATCCCGCGCCCGCGCCCCAGATCCAGTTGTTCGAGAACGAGCCCGCCGTACCGCCGAGATTCATCATCGCTTCGACGGTCAGGCCGCGATAGTTCGCGCTGCGGTATTTGATCGAATTGTTGATGCGGCGCGAGTTGAGCGCGTTGTCCAGATCGCTCGGATGCGAGGCCATATAGCCGCCCCATTGCGGCGCCGCGAGAAACGGACCGTACATGTCGACGACCGGATCGTACTGACGGCCGAGCGTGACCGTGCCGATCGCATGACTCAGGCCGACATACGCCTGCCGCCCGAACTCCGCGCCGCCCTGGTTCAGAAAGCCATTGTTGCTGTAGAACCCGCTTTCGAGCACGAAAAGCGCTTTCAGTCCGCCGCCGAGATCTTCGGTGCCGCGCAGGCCCCATCGGCTGCCCTGAAGACCTGCCGAGCCGCCTTCGATCATCGCGATCTGATGACCG
This sequence comes from Caballeronia arvi, assembly GCF_001544695.2. Taxonomy (GTDB): domain Bacteria; phylum Pseudomonadota; class Gammaproteobacteria; order Burkholderiales; family Burkholderiaceae; genus Caballeronia; species Caballeronia arvi. Next base: position 62,883 of record NZ_FCOM02000036.1, on the reverse strand, counting down.
CCGGCGAGGCCCGACGCGGTCCGCGCCGTCTGCACGTTGTTCGTATAGTTGAGACCGCTATCGATGATGCCGTACAGCGTCACGTTGCTTTGCGCATGCGACAGGCAAGACAATGACATCAGTACTACTACGGGTACGAGCGACTTCTTGTTCACGCTGAATTCTCCTCCGATATGACCATGGACTTATGTGTGCTTCAGTGACTTTGGGCAATGCTGATCAAGTCCACCACTCATGACTGTCATGCGTTATAGCGTAGACATGCGACGATAAAAGCAAAATCGATGAAGCAACTGACACTGGCGATAGCGGTCGATCAATGCGCGGGATTCGGAGCGCAGCGCAAACCTACGCGACGCGAGGCGTTTCTCGATGAGATGAACAGGCTCGTGCCGTGGGCTGAACTGTGCGTAGTGGTCGAGCCGTATTACCCGAAACGCGGCAATGGTCGCCCGCCGATCGCGCTGGAGCGCATGTTGCGAATTCATTTTGTGCAGCACTGGTTCAACCTTGCCGACCTTGCGTGCGAAGAGGCGCTGTACGACAGCCTCAGCCTGCGCCGTTTTGTGGGCATTGACCTCGGCAGCGAAATCGTTCCTGACGCCACGACGCTGCTCAAATTCCGGCACCTGCTAGAAGAGCACAAGCTGGGCAAGCGAATCTTCGCCGAGGTGGGTCGGGTGTTGCAGGCGCGCGGAGCAAAGCTCAAGAGTGGCACGATTGTGGATGCTACGCTCATCGGCGCCCCCTCGTCGACGAAGAACAAGGAGAAGGCGCGGGACCCCGAAATGCATCAGACGCGCAAGGGCCAACAGTGGTATTTCGGCATGAAGCTGCATATCGGGGTCGACAGTCAGAGCGGGCTGGCGCACAGCGCGGTCGTGACGGCCGCAAATGTGCATGACAAACATCCGCTGCCACAGTTGCTGCATGGCCAGGAGCAGCGGGTCTATGGCGACAGCGCGTATGCGAGCCAAAAAGCGCTGATCCACGGCAAGGCCCCGAAGGCCCGCGACTTCACGAATCAGCGCACGCGCCACAAGGACAGCGTCGATGAAGTGGCGCGTCGCAAGAACCGCAGCAAGTCGAAGATTCGCGCCCGCGTCGAACATGTGTTCGCCGTGGTCAAACGGTTGTGGGGTTTCACGAAGGTGCGCTACCGCGGCCTGGCGAAGAACGCCAATCGCGCCTTCGTTTCGCTCGCGCTGGCGAACCTTTATCTGTCGCGAGGCCGATTTACGGCACAGGTGCGCCCGTAATGGGCGCAACACGGGCGAAAAGCCCGTGCAGAACGCCTGCGGCACGATAAAAGGAAGTGGAATGACCGTCTTCATTGGTTATTCGGAACGTTTACGCTTTCTCAATCGCGATCAGTCGCGTTTACAAGGCTTGATCAGCATTGCCTTTGCTTCGCCATCGCGGCGGACTGATCGGTCGTGTGCTCGGCGAGACGGATGAAGATCGTCATCAGGAACGAAGCGGCGAGCAGACCCGACAGAAACAGCAAGCCATGCGTCGCGCTGCCGTCCGCGCCCTTGATATAGCCGATCGCGAACGGACCGACGAAGCCGCCGAGATTGCCCACCGAATTGATCACGGCAATGGAAACCGCCGCGGTCGAGCGCGTGAGGAACAGCGTCGGCAGGGCCCAGAACGGCGACTTGAACGCGTAGAGTCCCGCGAGGCTCAGGCTGATCATCGTGATCGATACATACGGGTTCGTCGTCAGCCCGGCGCCGAGCAGCGCGGCCGCCGCGAGCGCGAGCGGAATCGCCGAATGCAGACGGCGCTCGTTGCGGCGATCGGAGCTACGCGACCACATCACCATGACGATCGTCGCGAACAGATACGGCACCATCGCGATGAGGCCGACCTGCGTGTGACTCAACGTCTTCGAGAAGCCCTTGATGATCTGCGGCATCCAGTAGCCGACGCCGAGACTGCCGCACTGATACACGAAGTAGATGAACGACAGATACAGCACCTTCGGATTGGTCATCGCCTTGAGCGAGCCGAAGTGCTTCGCGCCCGGGCGCGTCTTCGCATCGTTCGCGAGTTGGTTCAGAAGCCAGTCACGCTCTTCGGGCTTGAGCCACTTCGCGTCGGACGGCCTGTCGGTCAGCCACAGGAAGCACAGCACGCCGCCGATCAGCGCGGGCGCGCCTTCGAGCACGAGCATCCAGCGCCAGCCGCTCCAGCCGAACCAGTGGACGTTGTCCATGATCCACGTCGAGAGCGGTGCGCCGATGATGTACGACACCGGAATCGCCGCAGTGAAGAGCGCGACGGTCGTCGCGAGTTCCTTCGCGCGGAACCAGTACGTCAGATAGACGATGATGCCGGGAAAGAAGCCCGCTTCCGCGACGCCCAGCAGAAAGCGCAGCACATACAGTTGCGTCGCGTTCTGCACGAAGGCCGAAATCACCGCGACCACGCCCCACGTGAGCAGGATGCGCGCGATCCACACGCGCGCGCCGTACTTGTTGAGCATCACGTTGCTGGGCACTTCGAAGAGGAAGTAGCCGATGAAGAAGATGCCCGACACGAAGCCGAACGCCTCGCTCGAAAGCGCGAGCTCCTTGTTCATCTGCAGCGCGGCATAGCCGATGTTCGCGCGGTCCAGATACGAAATGATGTAGAGAATGAACACGAACGGAATGATGCGCCAGGCGATCTTGCGGACCAGCGCGCGTTCGTCGATGGGTGTCGATGTTTGCATGATTTCTTCGATGATGAAGTGACGGCTTTACGCGTGATGCGTCGAGAACACCATGCAAACGGGGCTGCCCGATGCGATGGAAAAACCCGTGGGCTCGAGTGCGCCGCTGGCGCTGTCGATCGAAAACGCGACGATGTTGTCGCTGTCCTCGTTCAACGCGTACATGAAGCGGCCATCGGGCGTGCTCGTGATGAAGCGCGGCGTGCGGCCGGAAGTCTGCGTCGCGCCGGCAAAGCTCAAATGTCCGGTCGAAGGATCGACGCGATACACCGCGATGCTGTCGTAACCGCGATTGGACGCATAGACGAAGCGCCCGCTCCTGTCGACTTCGATCTCCGATGCGCGGCTGTTGCCGGTGAACGTGTCGGGCAGCGATGACACGATCTGCAGCGGCTTGAGCGCGCCCGTCGCGGCGTCATAGCCATAGGCCGTCACCGTCGAATCGAGCTCGTTGACGACATACGCATACGCGCCTTTCGGATGGAACGCGATATGGCGCGGTCCGGCCGTCTCGCGCGTGACGACAAACGGCGACGCGGCGGGCGTCAGTTGCCCGTCCTTGAAGCGGAACGAAAACACGCGGTCGAGGCCTTTGTCGGGCACGACGACGAATGCGCCCGTCGGATCGAACGGATTGAAGTGCGGCTTCGCCTGCTTCTGCTCCACGCGATGCGGACCGACCGGCCCTTCCAGCTTGACGAGTTGCGTGAGCGGTTGCAGCGAGCCATCGGCGGCGATCGGCAACACGGCGAGACTCGCGCCGATATGGTTCGACACGACGATATACCGCCCCGTCGGATCGATCGCGAGATGCACCGGGTTCTTGCCTTCGGTGCTCTGCTTGTTGAGGAACGTCAGTTCGCCGGTCGCTTTGTCGACCTTGAACGCGCTGATGTCGCTCAGGTCGCCGTGCACGGTGTAGAGGCGCTCGCCATTCGCCGACAGCGCGAGAAACGACGGATTGACGAGATCCTTCACGAGTTGCACGAACGTGAGCGCGCCCGTTGCGGGATCGACGCGATAGACGCTGATGCCGTCGCCGCGTGCGTTGCGTTCGCGCGTGGTCCGCGATCCGACGTAAGCAAACATGGGTGTTCCTTCCTTCATGTGAGTGTGTTTGTCCGTTTTACCGCTGCTGGCGAAAACCGGCGGCACGACGGCGCCAAGCATGGCCATCGCACCGAGCGATGCCAGCTCCTGTAAGGCTTTTCGACGGCTCGAAACGCTGGTTTTCTCCACGGCTGTCTCCTGGTTTTCGTGATCTGGGTTTGCACTAGATTGCATTTTTACTCATTGAAATGCAAAAATACAGTCATGGAAAACACTAACGCACCCTCAGAAGCCCGATTTAGCGTCGACGGAAAGTCGTATCGCTACGTCGATCTGCCCGCTCTTTTCGGCGAAAAACTGCGCGAACTGCCTGTCGTGTTGCGTCTGTTGCTGGAGAACGTGATCCGCAACAGCGAAGGCGCGGAGCGCGACCGGGGCATCGCAGGCATCCTCGAATGGACGGCGCGCGCGACGAGCGTCGAGGAAGTCGCCTTTCAGCCGAATCGCGTGCTGATGCACGACACGACCAGCACGCCCGCGCTGGTGGATATCGCCGGGATGCGCGACGCGCTCGCCGAAGCCGGCGCCGATCCGTCCGCGCTCAATCCGGTGCTGCCGGTGGATTCGTCGGTGGATCATTCGCTCGCGGTCGAATATTTCGCGAGGCCCGATGCCGCGCCCGAGAATCTCGCGCTCGAACTAAGGCGCAATGCGGAGCGTTACCGATTCCTGCGCTGGGCGTCGCAGGCGCTGACGGGCGTGCGCATCCACCCGCCGGGCACGGGGATCATGCATACGATCAATCTGGAGCAGCTCGCGACCGTCGTGACGGCCGTCGAGCGCAACGGCGAAACGTGGGCGGTGCCGGACACGCTCATCGGCACGGACAGCCACACGCCGATGATCAACGGCATCGGCGTGCTCGGCTGGGGCGTGGGCGGCCTGGAAGCGCAAACGGTCATGTTCGGTATGCCGGTGATGCAGCGCATTCCCGATGTGATCGGCGTGCGGCTCACGGGCGCCTTGCGTGCGGGCGTGCTCGCGACCGATCTCGCGTTGACGGTCACGCAACGGCTGCGCGCGATCGGCGTGTCGGGGGAATTCGTCGAGTTCTTCGGGCCGGGCGTGTCGACATTGACGGCGGGCGATCGCGCGGTCGTCGCGAACATGGCGCCGGAATATGGCGCATCGACCGGCTTCTTTGCCGTCGACGGACATACGCTCGACTATCTGCGCGCGACGAATCGCCCGGAACAATCGATACGTCTCGTCGAAGCGTTCACGCGCGCGGCGGGATTGTGGTTCGATCCGGACAGCGCGCCGCGCTATACGCGGAGCATCGATATCGATCTGTCGGGCATCGGCATGCATATCGCCGGGCCGCGCCGTCCGCAGGATCTGCTCGATTACTCGCAGACGCGCGATGCGCTCGCGACAATCGGCTTCGAACCCGCCGCGAAACATGCGTCGATGCCGAAGCATCCCGTGGCGATCGCCGCGATCACGAGTTGCACGAACACGTCCGATCCGGCGCTTTTGATCGCCGCCGGACTGCTGGCCCGCAAGGCGCGCGCGCTGGGCCTGACCGTGCCGCCGTGGATCAAGACCTCGCTCGGGCCGGGTTCGCCCGCCGCGGCAGCGTATCTGGAGCGCGCGAATCTCATCGGCGATCTGTCGGCGGTCGGCTTCGATATAGTGGGCTATGGCTGCACAACGTGCATCGGCAACTCGGGGCCGCTGACCGCGCCGATCCGCGAAGCGATGGCCGCGAAAAGCGTGTATCCCGTCGCGATGCTGTCCGGCAATCGCAACTTCCCTGGGCGCATTCATCCGGACCTCGATCTCGGCTTCATCATGTCGCCGCCTCTGGTGATCGCCTTTGCGCTCGCGGGGGATGCCCAAGCCGATTTGAGCCGCGACGCGATTCAACATACGCAGGACGGCAAGCCGATTTACTTGCGCGATCTCTGGCCGACACGCGAGGAAGTCACCGCGCTCGTCGCCGCCGCCGCCGATCCGTGCGACTATCCCCGCGCATTCGCGATCGCGAGCCAGAATCCCGCGTGGCACGATCTCGATGCGCCGCACAGCGCGCGCTTTCCGTGGAATCCGCAATCGACCGCGCTGCGCCGGCCGCCGTTCGCGTCGGCGTCAGAGGGCAGCCAGCTCGGACGATACAGCGCGTATCCGCTGCTCGTGCTCGGCGACGACGTCACGACCGACCACATCTCGCCCGCCAGCGCGATTCCCAAGGACAGCTACGTCGCGGATTTCCTCGTCGAACGCGGCGACGATCGCAACGATCTGAACGTGTTCGCCTCGCGCCGCGGCAACTGGGAAGTGATGGTGCGCGCCGCGTTCTACAACAGGACGCTCGTGAACCGGCTGACGCCCGGCATGCCCGTCGCGCATACGCTGCATGTGCCGAGCGGAGACGTGCTGCCGATCTTCGAAGCCGCGCAGCGTTATCGCGACGCGGGCGATGCCGTCGTGCTCGTCGCGGGCGAGCGTTACGGCACGGGTTCGTCGCGCGACTGGGCCGCAAAGGGCCAGCGGCTGCTCGGCATCCGCGCGGTGCTGGCGATGAGCTTCGAGCGCATCCATCGCTCGAATCTGATCGGCATGGGCATCCTGCCGCTGCGCTTCGCTGCTGGCACGGGGCCGGACACGCTCGATCTGCAACCGGGTGATAAGCTCGAAGTCGACGCGCCCGCCGACGCGCTGTCGCCGCGCTGCAAGGTGCCCGTGAGGATCGTGCGCGCGAACGGCAGCGTCGAGCCCGTCGATGCGACGGCGGCCGTGGAAACCCAGCTCGAATGCCGTCTGTTGCGCTCGGGCGGCGTCATCCCGCTGATACTCCGACAACACCTGACGACGCAGGAGGCCTGAGGCAGCCGCCCGCGTCCGGCAGAAGGCACATGAAATGATCGACCGCTCGATTGCGACTCAAATTGTCGAACTCATCAAGAACGAAGGCCTGATGGCCGGCGCGCACTTGCCCGCGCAAATGCTCGCGGACCGCCTGCGCGTGTCGCGCTCGCCCGTCAACGAGGCGCTCGCGCTGCTGCACGAAAAAGGCGTCCTGACGCGCGAGAAGAATCGCGGCTTCTTCGTCGCGAAGCCGGTGATCGAGTCGCTGTCGGATGTCGTCGATGAACTCGGCCTCGCCGAAACCGACATCGTGACGAGCGTGTATTTCCGCATCGCCGAAGACCGGCTGAAAGGCGCGCTGCCCGACGAGTTCTCCGAGCAGATGATCCGCACGCGCTACGGCCTGACGAGCGCGCAGCTCACTGCCGTTTTCACGCGCATTTCGCAGGAAGGCTGGGCCGAACGCAAGCCCGGCTACGGCTGGCAGTTCTCGCCGATGCTGACCACGCCCGACAGCCTGCTGAAGTCGTATCGGCTGCGGCTCGCGCTGGAGCCCGCCGCGCTGCTCGAACCGGGCTATCGGCTGGAGAAGAAAGTGCTGCAACGCTGCCGCGATGTCGAGAAGCGTCTGCTCGCGGGCGGCATCGAAACGGATAGCGCCGATCAGCTTCACGAGCGCGGCGTGCGCTTTCACGAATCGCTCGTCGAGGCATCGGGCAACAGCTTTTTCATCGATACGATCAAGCGCGTGAACCGCGTGCGCCGCCTGCTTTCGTATCGCTCGATGCAGCATCGCGAGCGCTATGCCGAGCACGCGAAGCAGCATCTCGAAGTGCTCGATCTTCTCGAGCGCGACAGGAACGAAGAAGCGTCCGAAGCGATGCGCCAGCATTTGCTGCATACGCTCGACGCGTTGTCGCGCATCAGCCAGATTCTCGAACCCTGAAGACACTCATGACCATCGATCAAACCATTGCACGGGCATTCGCGCCCACGGGCACGCTGCGCGCGTCGATCAATCTAGGCAATCCGATTCTCGCCAACAAGAACCCGGACACCGGCGAACCGTTCGGCGTGTCGGTCGATCTCGCGCGCGCGTTCGCGGAGCATCTCGGCGTCGGACTGGAACTCGTCGTGTTCGACGCGGCGGGCAAATCGGTGCAGGCCGTGAGCGAAGAGTGCGCGGATCTCGGCTTCTTCGCGATCGATCCGTTGCGCGGCGAAACCATCGCGTTCACCGCGCCGTATGTGCTGATCGAAGGCTTCTATCTCGTGCGCGACGAATCGCCGGTCAGGACCAACGCTGATGTCGATCGCGCGAATAACCGCGTCGCCGTCGGCAAGGGCAGCGCCTATGACCTCTTTCTCACGCGCGAGCTGAAGGCGGCGCAAATCGTGCGCGCGCCGACATCGCCGGCCGTGGTGCGGACTTTCATCGACGAAAAACTCGAAGTCGCCGCGGGAGTGAAGCAGCAACTCGAAGCGGATGCGCGCGACATCCCCGGACTGCGCCTGCTCGATGAGCGCTTCATGGTCATCCGTCAGGCGATGGGCGTGCCGAAGAGCCGCGGGCCCGCCGCCGCCGATGTGCTCGCGCAGTTCGTCGAGTCGATGAAGGCGTCCGGTTATGTCGTTGAGTCGCTGAAGCGGCACGGCATCTCTGGTGCGTCGGTTGCGCCGGCCGAATCGGCACCGAACCACAATGTACCTCGGACATATTGATTGCAATGCGACGAGGCGCGATGCGGTCATCTGTCAGCAAGTGCCACCCTTTATTTGTTGGCGCAGCAAGGATCAGAGGTGGCGCCGGGAATTCGGACAGCTCGGTAAGCGGAAAAAGCTGGGGTCCGAGTCGGCCATAAGGGCTGGCAAATAAATCAAAGGTCGACTTGATTCAGTTGTTGACTTGTAATCGACGCATTTTATTTGTTGAGTCGCATCTGCGCTGCAGCATCGATGCATGCGTATTCACGCGACGACCAGCGTTGGGTCTACAAGACCGCATGCAGTGTAGGGCTAAAGGAACTCAGATACCAATATTTGTAAGCGGAAGCTGCGACCTGCGTTGTCGTCCATAATCGTTGTAGGAGAGGGAGAGCCCGCCGTCGGTCATCAGATCGGTGCAAAGAGGCCTCGTCTCCTTTAACGGGCAACCTCGCAATGCAGGGTGTTCAGACCAGCCCGCCATTGACGTGCAACGATTGGCTCGTGATATACCCAGCATCGGGCGAAAGAAGAAACTCGATGGCAGCCGCGACATCGGAGGATTCGCCCATTCGCCCCAATGGAACCCGCAATGCAGTCTGTTGCATCTGTTCCTCCGAAAGCTGGTGTTCGGTCCCGAAGTCTTTTCTAACGAAACCTGGCACCACGCAGTTCACGGTGACGCCGGACTTCGCGAAGTGCAGGGCCAAGCTTTTGACGGCCGTCTCAAGCGCGCCTTTCGACGATGCGGACAGAGGCGCCGAGAACATGTCATTCCGGAATACGTGAGCATTGACGCTGCCCACCGCGACGATGCGGCCGGCAAAAGACTTCGACAGATACGGTCCTGCGGCTTTCGCCAGCGCGAAGAAGCTATAGACATTTCCTTTGAACGCATGGTCGAGGTCAGAGAAGCTGCCCTCTTCGAAGCTTTTCAAGACAGGAAAGCCGGCATTGGCGACGACCGCGTCGAGCTGCCCGAACCGCTCAACAGCTGCGTCGACAAGCTTCTGTGGCGTGGCTTCGACCGTCAGGTCGCCGAGTACCGTCGCCACCTTTGTGCCTTTCGCCTCGACCGCCTTGGCAACATTGTTCAGCAACTTCTCGGATTTTCGGGCGTGAACCACGAGGTTCGATACTTTGCCGGCAAGGCGAGTCGCCATTGCAGCGCCGATCCCTGAGGAAGCTCCGGTGATAAGAATCGTTCTTTTGTCCATCGGCCTGTCCTTCAAACAGCAAGAGAATAAAAAAAGCCCAAGTTGTCGGGCTAGTGTTCGCGTATTTCAAATGCGAACAGCTGAAGTCGTTGGCCGGATTCTGGCCGCCTGCCTCATGCATAGCCATCAGCTACAGGATGGCCAAGCATGCTGTCATGTTCTGGTTCATATATTCAAGGAAACGCCGCTGGAACAGCATGGTGTGCTCATGTGCGAGTGCCTCCGCTGTATCGGCGTCTCGTCTCTCGATGGCGTCGATGATGTCATCATGGTCGCGACCGAGTTGCACCGCTTCAGGATTATTCACCGTGAAGTCGTAGTGGAGATGTGCCAACCGTTGCCCTTCACCGAGCAAGCGCTCGTAGTACCCGACGAAGTACGGATTGTTCGCAGCTTGAGCAATCGCCACGTGCAAGGCCTTGTTTGTTTCCGACATGGCCTGATAGTCACCGCCTGCGATTGCATTCATGTACACCTCGTCTGCTTTGCGAATGGCGAGAACGTCGGCATCGGTTCGGTGCAGCGCGGCAAGCTTGGTCACAGCCCGTTGAATCAAGTCCAGTGCGGAAATGTACTTTGGGAATTCTTTGATTTCAAATGGCGTGACCAGTGTCGTTCGATTGTTCGGGAGGATTGTGACCAGGCCTTCACTTATCAAGCGCGCAAGGGCGTCGCGCACGGGCGAGCGGGAAAGGCCGAACTGCGCTGCTAATGAAACTTCATCGAGCGGCGAGCCCGGCTTCAACTGAAGAGTCAATATCTGCTTACGCAGTTCCTCATAGACGTATCGCCCCCCGTGACGCCGTCCCGCAGTCCCTGTCTCGGCTATGTCCACAATGGCGCCTTCTCCATAGCTATCGTTCGCCCGAAACTTCGAGCGTGCATTGAACGTTGACACTTATACGGCTCCTCTAATCGCGACGGGACTCTTTCACGGTCAACAAGGTTGAGAACCCCAAGGCGCTCAGTCATCAACTCTGACACCGCGCGACGGAGGGTTCCGTCCTCCGTCGCGCGGGAACTGCTTATTTGATGTACCAACCCCACGGCTTGGCACTTTCGTACCGGGTGATTTGCTTTGTCTCGAGGTAGTTGTTGAGACCCCATTCCCCAAGCTCGCGCCCAATGCCGGATTGCTTGTAGCCGCCCCACGGCGCTTCGGTGAATGTCGGCTGGGAACAGTTGATCCACACGATGCCCGCGCGAAGCGCGCGCGCCACTCGCTCGCATCGGGGGATGTCATTCGACATCACCGCAGCAGCAAGTCCGAAACGTGAATTGTTTGCCGAGCGCACGGCTTCGCCCTCGTCATCGAACGGCCGAATGCAGACGACTGGTCCAAAAATCTCCTCGTTCCAGACCCAGCTTTCCTCCGGCACATCTACAAACACGACCGGCTCCATGAAGAAGCCCTTGTTCAGATGCGCGGGGCGACCTCCGCCAGTCACAAGGCGCGCACCTTCCGTCTTTCCCCGCTCGACGGCTTCCTGCACCTTTTCGAATTGGCCTTTGCTGACGATGGGACCGAGCAGCACGCCATCTTCCAAACCATTGCCGATGCTGATTTTCTTCGTCTGCTCCTTCAACCGTTCAAGGAGACGGTCATAGATTCCCCGCTGAACGAGCACGCGCGACGTGGCCGAGCACACTTCACCCTGATTCCAAAAAATGCCGAACATAATCCACTCGACGGCCGCGTCGATGTCGCTGTCGTCGAACACAATGAAAGGCGACTTCCCGCCGAGTTCAAGGCTGACGTTTTTGATGTCGCGGGCGGCCGCTTGCATGATGCGGCTTCCCGTTGGAACACTGCCTGTGAACGCGAGCTTGTCGATATCGGGATGCTCGGAAAGCGGCGCGCCCGCGTCCTTGCCAAGGCCCGTGACAATATTAAGAACGCCGGCCGGCAATTTGGCTGCCACTGCGATGTCGGCAAGCTCAAGCACGGTCAAAGAGGTAAGCTCAGACGGCTTGAGTACCATTGTGCAGCCTGCGGCCAATGCCGGCGCGACTTTCCACGACGCCATCAGCATCGGAAAATTCCACGGAATGATTGCACCCGCCACGCCAACTGGCTCCCTCCGGGCGACGGAGCTAAATCGGTCGTCCGACAGCGCGACCTGAGTCTCGGCGTTCTCGTCAAGCTTCTCGGCGAGATTCGCGTAGAACTCGAAGCAGCCTGCGGCGTCGCCCAAATCCCAGAGCGCTTCCGGAAGAGGCTTACCGTTGTCGCGAACCTCGATTTTCGCCAGTTCCTGAATGCGGTCGCGGATGCCTGCGCCAATCTTTCGAAGTACTGCCGCGCGCTCTGCACCGGTCATGCGTGGCCACGGACCCTCATCGAACGCCTTTCGGGCTGCCCTTACTGCAAGGTCAACATCTTCGGCTGTGGCGGCCGCGACCTTCGCAATGACTTCTTCGGTGCTTGGGTCGATGGATTCGAAGGTCCCGCGCTGAACGGGCGCCACCCAGGCACCATCGATGAAGAGATTCTCGTAAGATTTCATAGTTTAATCGGCCTTCGGTTGACGCGTTTTGATGAGCTTTTCATCGACCGCTTCGAGCCATGTATCGGCGAGCGTGAAGCCAGCCTGGAATCGGTCAGTCGGGTCAACGCCAATTTGCGAGATCCCCGTAATCCAGGCCTGACCGGCGACTACCGGCACCACAGCGTCGAGGCCTCCGACTTTCGTCGTGGACTCGACCCGACTCTCGAACCGTGAACTCGTGATTGACTCGTGGATAAATGTTTCGCCGATGCTGATAAGTCCGCGTGCGTGCAGGACGGCGAGGCGAGCGGATGTCCCGGTGCCGCATGGGGACCTGTCGCATCGACCAGGCGATACCACAACCGTGTTTCGTGCAAAGAGCTTCCCGTTTTCCCGTTGCAGCGGACCGGTAAGCTCGAAGTTGGTGATTCCCTTGATGAATGGGTTCAAGGGGTGCGAAAACGGAAGCTGTTCGGCCGCCGCGGCCTTGACCTGTTGACCAATCTCGCAAATGTCGCGCGCTTCGTCGGGCGTGATTTCGAAGCCGAGCGCCTCAGCCTCGACCAGTACGTAGGTCATCCCACCATACGCCACATCCGCTCTAATGGTGCCAATTCCGGGCACCTCGACATTCGCATCGAGACGCGAGACAAACGCGGGCTGATTGGTGAACTCGACCCGTTTGACCTTACCGTTCTCGCATTCGCAGCGGGCATAGATGAGGCCTGCCGGAGCCTCCAGTACAAGTTCGGTCACCGGTTCCTGCATAGGCAGAATCCCCGTCTCGAGCAGGACTGTCGCAACGCACATGGTGTTGGACCCGGACATCGCAACGTATTCCGTCGATTCGGCAATTACGTAACCCATTTGGGCGCGAGCGTCGGTCGCGGGAAGAATGAAGTTGACGTTGTGATTCACGGACCCACGGGGCTCAAATAGACAAATCTTGCGCAGTGCGTCGCAATGCTCTTCAAGAAACATCATCTTCTCGAACATGGTGCTTCCCGGAACATCAATCAAACCGCCAGTCACGACGTTGCCGACCTCGCCTTCGGCGTGGCAGTTGACCATCGTGAAAGTCTTATTCCAACGCATGAGAACTCCGTGTCCGATTTGCGGCTCAAGGCTGTCCGCGTTGATGACGGTTCAAGCAGAAAACTCACTCAGTGCGAAGCCATGGGCGTACGGCTGCGATTCGTCAACGTAGTGCTCGGAACGGCCAGTGATCCAAGCGCGCCCCTCGACGCTCGGAAGAATTGCGGGAAGTCCACTCTTCAACGTTGTTGTCTCCTCAACTCGCCCAACGAAACAGCTTCCGATCAAGCTTTGATGTCTAAACGCTTGTCCTTTTTGGAGCATGTCGCGCGCGTGACGTTGCGCAACGCGGGCTGAGGTGCCGGTACCGCACGGAGACCGGTCTACAAGACTGTCACCTGCGATAACGACCGCTCTTGCGTCGGCGTCGTGAGAAACAGGTGCTCCGGTCCACATCGTGTGCCTGACGCCGTAAATGCTTGGGTTCTCTGGGTGCACAACGTCGATGGCGGCGTTCACCACGCAATGCATCTGCCGGCCCCACTCCAGCAACTGTTGTGGCGAGAAATTCTCGCAGCCCGGGAAGTTCGACTGCACTTCTACGATGGGATAGAAGTTGCCACCGTATGCGATGTCGACCGTGAGCCTTCCAAAATGTGGATGAACGACTTCAACGTCTCTATGCAAAAGGAAGCTCGGCACGTTAGTGAAGCGTACCGACGCCACTCGCGCCCCATCCATTTCATAGTGCGCTTTGAGCCTTCCAGCGGGGACGTCAACAAGTACCGTGCCCGTGGTCTTCGGTCGTACGAGGCCAGCTTCGATGGCAAAGGAAACAGAGCCAATCGAAGCATGACCGCACATTGGGAGGCAGCCAGAGGTCTCAATGAACAACAAGCTCATGTCCGCATCACTTGATAGCGGTGGATAGAGGAGCGTTCCAGACATGTGCGAATGACCTCGGGGCTCCAGCATGAGCGCGCGACGTATCCAATCGTGACGTTCGATGAATGTTTTGCGGCACTCTTCCATCGTCGCTCCCGCAAGGGCCGGTGCGCCACCCACAACCATTCGAACGGGCATACCCTCCGTATGCCCCTCGATGCACTTATACCTTTGTCTGCTCATTTCACGTCCGGTGAAGTCGATGCCCAAGCGAACCGAACCGCTCGAGCGTGTCACATTACTTGTATGGCAGGATTGCACCGCTTCCAAGACCGCTCGGAACTCCGCTTTCGCCGTCGGTGAGCGGCGGCAAAGGCATCGCACTGCGCGCTTGCGACGGAATTGATTAGTAAGCGAAGCGCTTCAGGAAACGTGATTCGACAAGACCAACGAGGCGGGTCAACGGGAACGCGACGAGGAAATAGATGATTGCGACCGCGGTCAAGAACTCGACGGGCTTTGCGGTCGCGTTCGAGATGCTCTGTCCTACGAACATCAGGTCGGCGACGCCAACTGATGAAATCAGCGCGCTCTCTTTGAAAAGACTAACCACGTTAGAGAGGAGCGGCGGAATCGCACGCAGCAAAGCCTGAGGAAATATGACATACAGGATTTTTGCCTGTGGCGGCAAGCTCAATGCAATACAAGCATCGTGCTGCTCGCCTGAAATCGACTTGAGTGCGCCCCGGAACGTCTCACACGTAATCGCGCCCATGTAAAGCGTAAGGGAGATGACCACAGAAGCATACGGTGGGATGGCAATGCGAAAAACCACCGGGAAGCAAAAGAATACCCAGAAAAGTTGAATCAGGAGTGGCGTGCCACGGAAGAACTGCACATAGAACGAAGTGATCCCTTGAACAATGCGATTTGGTGATATCCGCAGAAGGGCTACCGTGAATCCAAGAAGGCTACCCAGGACGGCGCAGCTACTTGTGAATGCGATAGTAATTCCCAACCCTTTTAGCAAAATGAGCCAGTAAGGGAACACCGAAGTTATATCGAAGCTCATATTAGCACCTCAACGACTGACGACCGCGTCCTGGCGACGCTCGACGATGTGAACCAGTTTAGCGATGGGCAGAGACAGAGCGAAGTAAATAAGGGCAACAATCGAGTAGGTCTCGAGGGGCCGGTAGGCTTCAGTTGCGAGGCTTTTACCGACGTACATTAAATCGGCGACCGCGACGATTGCAACCAGCGCGCTTTGCTGCAACGTTCCGATTCCATTGGTCATCAGTACCGGCATTGCGCTACGCAACGCTTGGGGCAGCACAACGTAAATAGTGCGTTGCCAGGGACGCAATCCTAGAGCCACGCAAGCGTCGAGGTGCTCTTTTGGCACGGCCTGGACACCGGCACGATAAGCCTCTGCGTTGAAAGCGGTAAGATTAAGGCCAAGAGCCAGAACGCCCATCGTGATTGGGTCGATGAACACGTCAAGCAGCATCGGAATGCAGTAGAAGAACCAGACGATCTGCAGGAGCGCGGGAGTGCATCGGAAGAACTCGATGAACAGCTGGGCTGGAAGCCGTACGAGAGCTATACCGCTCATTGCAAGCAGGCACAGCAAAAACCCGAAAATGACGCCGATGATGTTCGCCGCAATCGCAAGCTCGAGCGTGACACGAAGACCTGAGAGAAGCGGACCGACACTGCCTGCGAGGAAGCTGAAGTCGAAGTGATAGTTCATGGCTGCGGTCCTCAATCCAGATGAAGGACTTTTTCGAGGAATTCGCGTGTGCGCGCTTCCTTCGGCGACTTGAACATCTGCGCGGGAGCGCCTTGCTCGACCACCTTCCCCGCGGCGCAGAACACCACCCGAGTGCCGATGTCGCGCGCGAAGTGCATGTCATGAGTCACGATAATCATGGCCATTTTCTGTTCGGCCAACTGGAGCATCACGTTCTGCACTTCTACGACCATCTCCGGGTCGAGCGCACTTGTTACCTCGTCAAACAACATCAGCTTCGGCTCAAGCATGAGCGCGCGTGCGATGGCAACCCGCTGCTTCTGGCCACCCGACAGTTGACTCGGGTATGCGTGGAGCTTGCTCTCAAGGCCCAGGCGAGCCAAGTACATGCGCGCACGTTCCGTCGCCTCAGCCTTGCTGAGACCAGCGGTCTTCATCGGCGCGAGGACGAGGTTGCCAAGTACTGAAAGATGCGGAAAGAGCGTGTAATGCTGGAACACCATCCCAATCTGCTTCTGAAGGCGCGTGTCGATGCGCTTGCCGCCGCTCTTCTCACCGCGGATATAGGGTTGGCCTTGAAACCCGATTTCTCCGGATTGGAAGCCTTCAAGGCCCATCATCACTCGGAGCAGCGAGCTCTTACCGCTGCCGCTCGGACCGATGATGACAAGGCGGTCATCAGCTCGCATATCGAGGTCCATGTGGTCCATGACCACAAGGTGTTCGCCGTATGCCTTATATACCTGGCGAAACTGGACAAAGTCGCCGGTCGTTTGAATAGGGAGGTCAACGACAGAGGATTGTCGGTCAGTGTTAAGTGCCATGGTCTGAGATGACAACATTGATAAATCTCCAGGAATCGTCCGTGGGCGTGTCGAGCGAAGTTGGGTTGCAGCGCTGCCAACCTTCAACTGCGCGTTCAAGGGAAATCGCTCACCTGACGAGCAGTACCAGAGCTAGGCGCCGAATGGGCCTGACACAAGGAAAAACGGGCCGCACCCGCGGTAGTTTGCAGGGTGAAACGTGCGAAGTTCGATTGGTCCCCGAAGCTTCGGGGACCGAACGCAGCTCGTTCGCATTAAACGGGGCTTTTCTACAAAAATCAGTCGGGTGATTACACCATCGACGCTTCCCAAAGCTTACTTACCGGCTGCCGTCATCATCGTCTTCACAGAGGATTTAACGAGGCTGTCTACGTTCCCGGACTTGACCTGTTGGTCGATAAAGGCATTGAGAACTTTTAGGTCCGCTTCACTGGTGTCCTTGCGCACACCGAATGCGACTTCCTGCTGAGCAACAGCAGGATTAGGTTGGATGGCCGCTGCCCATTCAGGGTGAGATTCCGTCAGGAGCATGTTAGTGATGTTGGCATCGGCCAGGAGGTCCGCACGCTTGGACATGAGAGCCATACGCGTGTCGTCATTCGTGGGCAGCCGCATGATTGTGGCTTGCTTGAGAAGCGCACTGATTGCCTTATCCTGCGCCGAGCCAGACATGACCGCCACTGATACACCGGGCTTGTCGAAATCAGCAACCGCCTTGGTACCTTTGGGGATTTTCGGATTGTTCTTGTTGTAGGCAAACGAGACGTTATAGGGCGTCACCGGAATCGAAAACGAAATCGCTTTTTCGCGTTCCGGGGTGTCATTCAGAGCCATCGACAAGTCCCACTTGTCCGACTGAAGTCCGGCGACGATGTTGTCCCAATTCGTGTCTACAAACTCAACCTTGACCTTCAATACCTTCTCGCCGAAATCCTTGCAGAGTTCCGAGAAGAAGCCACTATAGGCTCCGGTTTTCGGGTCACGCATTACGTAGGGAGGAGCGAGAGCAGCTCCGCAACGCAATACACCAGCCTTTTTGACGCTTTGCCATGCGCTCGTGTCTTCAGCACGAGCAACCGTGCCAGTCGCGATAAAACCTGTTGCAAGGCCCACCGCGAGAGCGGCGCGAGAAAAGCGGAACAAACGAAGCATGGTCATCTCCGGTGAATAATGGAACCTAGGTGCTTAGCGCACAGGACTGCGCATCTGAGTGTGTGCAAGTATGTATGCAGTCTAGGCGGCCAAAAAGCCGGCTGTCAACTAGGCGATTGCCCTACCTGCGGCGAGATTACGGTAAGTGAACGCTGCAATGTGGACCAGCGAGCGCGATGCGGGGTGCGTGGCGCGCATTGGCGGGCGGGCCCCTTGTCGCATTGCCTAAGGCATTTCAAAAACTTCCCACATCGTTGTACGAAGAATTTCCTCAGACAAACGCAGGCCGGGAAGACTCGCTGCACCAAGCCCTGCCGGACGCCGGTCGAGTGAATGCGGCAAAAACACAGAACGCCCCGATACTCAGGGAATGCCCCATTGACCGCTAGCCCCTTAGCCTCTTAGGATGTATGCAACGCCGCACACCATTCGGAACGCAACCATGTGTAATACGAAGTTTGGCGCTTGCTAGGACCGCATGCGTGCTTCAGGCGACGACTAGAACCAAGTTCGTGCTGGGCACCCTTCCCGAGGAGTTCTTGAATGTTTCGTCGGAATGTTTTGAATCTCGCGGTGCTCTCCGCGTGTGCGTGCTTTGCCGTTAGCGCTTGCGCGGAAGGCACGAGTACCGTGAAGATCGGGTTTGCCGGACCGCTTACCGGCTTTTCAGCACAGTGGGGAAAGGACGAAGAAAATGCGGTTCGCGTTGCGGTGGACGACGCCAACAAGGCGGGTTTGGTCATCGGCGGCAAGAAGGTTCAATTCGAGGTCGACGCCCAGGACGACGCGGCCGACCCTAAAACTGCCGTATTGGTCGCACAGAAATTCGTTGACGATGAGGTTGCTGGCATCGTAGGACATCACAACTCAGGTTGCTGGAATGCGGCAGCTCCGATTTATTCGAAGGCAGGAATACCGACAGTTTCGCCCGCGGCCAGTTCGCCACAGATTACCGCACAGGGCTACAAGACGGTATTCCGCACGATCAACAATGATGACCAGATGGCGAAGCTTGCGGCCGACTACAGCGTCAAAAAGCTCGGTGCCAAACGTATCGCGACAATCGACGACAGCACGGACTACGGTTCAAACTTTGCGACGGAACTAGGCAAAGCCATCAAGGCCGACGGCGGCGACGTCGTAAGCCGCCAGTACACCGACACGAAATCCGTCGACTTTCGAGGCGTCCTTACTCAAATCAAAGGTCAAAATCCGGACCTTATCATTTACATTGGAAGCTACGGTCAAGCTGCCGCCTTGGTCAAACAAGTGCGGCAGCTCGGCATCACTGCGAAGTTTATGGGCGAAGGTGGCTTCACGAATGATAGCTTTCTCAAGCTTGCAGGTGACGGCGCAAAAGGAATGTATAGCTGGGAATATGGCCTGCCTCTTTCCCGCATGCCGCGCGCCGCTGAGCTCGACACCAAGTTGAAAGCGAAGTTCGGTACTGGAATCGTCCAATTTGCGCCGCAAGCCTACGATGCTACGTGGGCAATCATCAACGCGATGAAGAAAGCCGACTCTACGGACCCGAAGAAGTATCTTTCCGCGCTTCAAGCCAACAGTTTCGACGGCATTATCGGCAAAATTGCTTTCCAAAAAAATGGTGACCTGGCTGTCGCGAATGCATCGCTGTTCCAGGAGCAAGGTGGCAAGTGGGCGATACTTGACACAACCCAGGGCGGAAGCGCGCGCGCGGACAAGTAACTCGTCGGTTATTAGGTAGAACGCTCGCGGCCTCTAACTGCGGGCGTTTTTGCGTTTGCCGCTGCCGTTTGAGCCGAGTGCAAGCCGCGGGGATTCTGAATCAGACGCACTCATGCGCAAACCACTCCCAAAGTCAGCGAGTGATCATATGAATCGTTCTTTTAAAGGGAGGTCGTTGGTCGATGGCGTTGCGAGTGCCGACCTCCTCTACTCCGACGTTCCGCTCAGTTTCATGGGCGGAGTGGACCCTGCGACCGGTGTCGTGACGGATACGCATCACCCGCTGCGAGGTCAAAGCGCCAAAGGGAAAATCCTCGCCATCCCAAGTGGCCGCGGGTCCTGTGCCGGCAGCGGCGTCCTCTTTGAACTGCTTCTGGGAGAAGCGGCTCCGGCTGGTCTCGTGTTCGCACACGAAGAAACAATCCTGACTCTGGGCACCATCATCGCGGAGGAGTTGTTCGGGAAATCGATTCCCCTCATCAACCTTGGCGACAACTTCCAGCAGCTCTCGAGCGTTGCATTCGCGACAATGCGCGGAAACGAGGTGCTCATCGGCAGGGATAAAGCTGAGAGCTGGGACGCTCAAGGATTGGAGCCTGTCGACATTGCGGTCGGAGATTTCAGCTTAACCGCCAAGGACAGGGGAATGCTCGAGGGCGAGCACGGACCGGCGCCG
This sequence comes from Caballeronia arvi, assembly GCF_001544695.2. Taxonomy (GTDB): domain Bacteria; phylum Pseudomonadota; class Gammaproteobacteria; order Burkholderiales; family Burkholderiaceae; genus Caballeronia; species Caballeronia arvi. The sequence continues at coordinate 42,801 of NZ_FCOM02000036.1, read as the reverse complement.
CGCGCGGCTATGCGCGTCGTTCTTCGCGCTGCGATGCTCGAAGGAGCGAAAGACCTCATCGACGTCACTCAAGCTCATATTGATGGCTGCTTCTACACGGGTCCGGGTAGCCTCCAATTCGTTCGCAAGCTGTGTGAGTTGGGCGCACAGGTCAGCGTGCCTTCATCGATGAATGCGATTTCCGTTGATGAACGTTTGTGGCGCAAGCAAGGTGTGGATGAAACATTCGGCGAGGCGGCGATGGAAGTTGCCGAGTCCTACGCCAAGATGGGTGTGAAGCGGACCTTCACTTGTGCGCCCTATCTGCTCGACACCGCGCCCAAGTTCGGCGACCAGATTGTGTGGGCCGAGTCGAATGCGGTGGTGTACGCAAACAGCGTGATCGGCGCACGCACGATGAAGTATCCCGACTACCTCGACATCTGCATAGCGATTACAGGACGTGCTCCGAACATGGACTGCCATGTGGAGAAGAACCGCGCGGCCACGGTCGTATTCAACGTCCCCGCGGACATCTCCCGAATCGACGACTCCTTCTACCCGGCCTTGGGCTATCTGATTGGTCACATGGCGCCAAATGACATTCCGCTGATTTGCGGCCTTCAGGGCGCGGGCGTCACCCTCGATGACCTGAAGGCTCTCGGCGCTGCCTTCGCCACGACCTCCGCCGCACCGATGTTTCATATTCTTGGCGTTACCGCTGAAGCGAAAACGGCCGAACAGGCGTTGGGCCAGACGACACCTGCGCGACAGGTTGAGCTCTCAATGGACGATATGCGTAAAGCGTGGTCAGAGCTGAACTCTGCCGCGTCAGACCATGTCGACTATGTCGCGTTGGGCAATCCGCATTTTTCGTTGACGGAATGCGGCCGACTCGCCGAGCTTTGCCAGACGAAAGGCCGAAAGGCCGTCGTGCCGATTACGGTAACGTGTGGCCGCGACGTCTACGCACGCGCAGCCGAAGCCGGCATCATCGAGAAGTTGAAAGATTTTGGCGTTCAGTTCATCAACGACACCTGCTGGTGCCTAATTGGCGAACCGGTTATCCCGCCGGCAGCCGTCAATCTCATGACGAACTCGGCCAAGTACGCGCACTATGGTCCAGTTGCAACGGGGAAAGGATTGCACTTCCGGAGCCTCGCAGACTGCGTCGATGCAGCTTGCACAGGGAAGGCGAAGGCTATGCCGGCGTGGTTAGCATAGAGGTTCGGCCCGGTGCCTGAACGTCATCCGCAACTTCCCACTCCGATGTAGGATAGTTCGGGCGCAGCTTTTCGCAGTGCGCTGAGCAGCCGTACCTCAAAAGGGCCTGTCGAAGAAAGCGGGCGCGACGCACTCGACTCGTTCACGACGAAACGCTCATCGACTCCGTCATGTTCTGACGCATGTAATCAAGGAAGCGCTTCTGGAACAACATTGTGTGCTCGTGGGCAAGCTGCTCTGCTGCATCGGCATCCTTGCGCTCGATAGCCGCGATGAGTTCCTCGTGGTCACGGCCAAGTTTGTTTGCACTTGGCGAAGTTACCGTAAAGTCGAAGTGCAAATGCGACAGACGCTGCCCTTCGCCGAGAAGCCGTTCGTAGTATCCGACGAAATATGGATTGTTCGCCGCATGAGCGATGGCCATATGGAACGCTTTGTTCGTTTCCGACATCTCCTGGAAGTCGCCACCGACTACTGCATTCATGTACACCTTGTCAGCCTGCTGAATCTTGACCAGGTCCGCCTCCGACCGATGGGTCGCTGCCAAACGGGAGACTGCCCGCTGGATGAGGTCGAGCGCTGAGATGTATTTGGGAAACTCTTCAATCTCGAACGGTGTGACCAAGGTGGTCCGATTGGGAAGAATCGTGACCAGCCCTTCGCTGATTAAGCGTGCAAGTGCGTCGCGTACCGGTGAGCGCGAAAGGCCGAACTGCGTCGCAAGAGAAATCTCGTCCAACTGAGCGCCAGGTTTCAGCTTCAGCGTCAGTATCTGCTTTCGCAATTCTTCGTAAATGTAACGTCCGCCGTGTCGGCGGACTACAGTTTCCGTTTCAGCCGTCTCTCGAGCCATTCTCTCACCACTTTCCAATGAGTCGCACAAACGCGGACTCGCGCATCTGAGTTTATCATTGTGCGCGAGTCCTGGTCGTGAGCGGCCCTTGAGCGACAAGGCGCACCATCGCGAAATTTGCCGGCGCCGACTAGTACGCCCTACCCCGGGATGGCCTCGAGTCAGAACTTGTGCCGAAGTGCCGCTCGCAGGACAAACTGGTTCGTCGTGGACGAGACGTCGGCGGCACCAGGCACGTAGGCGACGTCCAACACTGAGCCGGTCTTGTCCCCAGCAGCGTGTTGGTAAGCCCCTTGCAGGTAGACGTCGGTCCGCTTGGACAGGTTGTAGTCGAGCATCAACCCCGCTGAGTGGAACGAGGGGTGCGATTGTCCGCTGCTCGCATTGAAGCTCGTGCGAGTGTACGTGTACATCGCGCCAGCGAAGAGCGCAGGGGTGAATTGGTACTTCGCGTTCACTTCAAAGTTGTTGAAGCGCAGCGAGGACAGCGCTGCCCCTCCGCCGGGCGTGATTGGACCGACATACCCGGAACTGACAGGTTGGGTAATGTACGAATTCGTATATGCGAAACCTAGCGTCGTAGCGCCTAGCGTGTAGTTAACGCCGGCGCCAAACACCTGCAGCCTGTTTGCCACGAAATTCTCGTCACCACCGTTATTGATTGCGCCAAATGAAGTGGCAGACGGGTTGTTCGCTTGCAAGTATGCCGCCGCGAACAGCAGGCCGCCCGTTGCGTATTGCATACCAACGCTGTACTGGCGATTGTTCGCAAAGTTCGTGTCATTGCTGAAGCTGTAGGTGCCCCCGAACTGCAGCCCCACGAAGGTCGGGCTCGTGTACTTCACAGTGTTGTTCACACGGAAGGTATTGTCCGTGTTGTCATTGTCGTACGGGTGTGAAAACAAGTACCCGCCCCAGTTGCCGTTCGCCGTCGTCGGTGCGAGGTAATCGACTAGCGAGTCGTACTGTCGACCAACGGTGACCGTGCCGAGGCTTCCGCTGCTCACGCCTACATATGCTTGACGCCCGAAACCAAGTCCGCCTTGAGCAAGGCGGCCGTTGTTGACGTCGAAACCGCTCTCAATCTGAAATACCGCTTTCAAACCGCCGCCGAGGTCCTCGGTGCCCTTCAGGCCCCAGCGACTGCCCCTGCACGTCGCCGCTTTGCATCTTGTAGGCCTTGCTTCCCTGGGCGTTATTGGTGAAATCAAGGCCTTCATCGATGATGCCGTACAGGGTCACGCTGCTTTGCGCGAAAGCCGGGAGTGCGACCGCTGCCAGGCATCCCGCCAAAATGGTTCTTTTCATTAGTATTCCGTAGTACGTTGGAAGAAAACTGGTTTTCGCTTTTAGACTCTTTCGTGTCCGGTTTAGCATGACGTACCGGAGGGTGTGCGAGGCCAGGGTTAAAGGCGTTAAGACCTGCTACGCACAATTGCAATTCTTGTTGTGTGCATGGTTGTATGCATGATACGAGACCAAATTTTGGTGTCAACTAGGCAGTCACCCTAGTGTCGCGTAACGTACGCGCGCCTCGCCCAGCGAGGAACAGGCACGCACTGTCACGGATGTGGTCGTTTCCCGCCCGCGCCCGATGCAGGCCTTATAAAAAAAAGCCAACGCATCGAATGCATTGGCCTGAATACGTCGCGCCGCCAGCCCGACTGCGCGAGTCCTGGAGACCCCTCTATGAATTGTCATTCGCGCTCAGCGCGCTCGGCACTCTCACTCGTCAAAGTGCGCCCGCGGGCCATTGACGTTACTTCGCAACCGGCATGGTGAATTCAGCGCCTTTGCTAATGCTGTCTGGCCACCGTTGCATCACGCTCTTGTAGCGCGTGTAGAAGCGAATGCCTTCCTCACCGTATGCGTGATGGTCGCCGAACAACGACTTCTTCCAGCCGCCGAACGAGTGCCATGCCATCGGAACCGGGATAGGTACGTTGACACCGACCATACCGACCTTGATTTGGCGGGTAAATGCGCGAGCGACACCCCCGTCCGACGTGTACAGTGCAACGCCATTGCCAAATTCATGCGCGTTGATAAGATTCACAGCGCTGGCGAAGTCCGGCACCCGAACGACTGCCAAAACCGGTCCGAAGATTTCCTCTTTGTAAATTTTCATGTCGGTGCTGACGTCGTCAAACAACGTGCCACCGATGAAGAAGCCGTTCTCGTTCGCGACCGCATGCGCGCGACCGTCCACGATTAGCTTCGCACCTTCTGCTTCGCCAGAACCGATATAGCTGGCAACCTTCGCTTTATGCTCGGCGGTCACGAGCGGACCCATCTCCGCGTCCAGATTCTCACCATTCTTGATGACCAGCGAATCTACGCGGGGAATCAACTTCTCGATAAGTTGATCGCCCGTGTTGCCGACTGCGACGGCCACAGAGATGGCCATGCAGCGCTCGCCCGCCGAACCGTAGGCCGCGCCGATGAGCGCATCGACCGCCTGGTCGAGGTCTGCGTCGGGCATGACGACGAGGTGGTTCTTCGCGCCACCGAGGGCTTGCACGCGCTTACCGCGCTTCGATGCTTCCGTGTGGATGTACTCTGCAATCGGCGTCGAGCCGACAAACGAAATGGCTGCAACGTCCGGGTGTTCGATAAGCGCGTCGACCGCCACCTTATCGCCGTTCACGACGTTGAACACGCCATCCGGCAGACCGGCTTCCTTGAGCAGTTCGGCCAGGCGCAACGAGGCCGACGGGTCACGTTCCGACGGTTTCAGGATGAACGTGTTGCCGCAGGCGAGTGCAACCGGGAACATCCACATGGGGACCATCACCGGGAAGTTGAACGGCGTGATGCCGGCAACGACACCCAGCGGCTGACGAAGGTTCCAGTTGTCGATGCCGCCGCCAATCTGGTCGGTGAAGTCGGTCTTCAGCAGGTTCGGGATGCCGCAGGCGAACTCGACCACCTCGATGCCGCGCACGACTTCGCCTTGCGCGTCCGTGAACACCTTCCCGTGCTCGCGAGTGATGAGCATCGCGAGTTCGTCGTGATGCTGGTTCAGCAGCTCCTTGAACTTGAACAGGATGCGAGCGCGCTTGAGCGGTGCCATCTCGCTCCAGCTCGGGAACGCAGCGTTCGCCGCCTGGACCGCGCGGTCCACTTCCTCGAGGGAAGCCAGCGCCACTGAGCCCGTCACTTCACCGGTCGCCGGATTGAAGACATCCTTGAAGCGGTCATTTGCTGGAGCGACGACCTGTCCGTTAATGAAGTGGCCAATCTGCTTGACCGAGAGATTTGCTTTTTCGCTTGCTACGTTCATTCTGAACTCCGATTACATGCCGGCCGTGGCCAAGCGGATTACGTCAGGCCACGTCGCGCAGGGCGTCACGCACGGTGGAGAAAATTTGGTCGATTTGCTTCTCGTCGACAATCAGCGGCGGCGAGAAGGCGAGGATGTCGCCCGTATAGCGCACCAGCACACCAGCCTCGAAGCACTTCAGGAACACTTCATAGCCACGAGCACCCATCGCGCCAGCGCGCGACTCGAGCTCGATGCCTGCAACCAGGCCAAGATTTCGCACGTCTTTCACATGCGGCGAGCCCTTGAGTTCATGAGCCGCGTCCTCGAACGTGCCGGACAGCTCCGCTGCGCGTTCGAAAAGCTTGTCGCGCTTGTAGATGTCGAGCGTCGCGACTGCCGCGGCAGCCGCTGCCGGGTGGGCCGTGTAGGTGTAGCCGTGGAAGAACTCGATTGCGTTTTCCGCACCCGCATTGACGACCGTGTCGTGAATCGCGCGACTTGCGGCGACGGCACCCATCGGAATTGTGGCGTTGTTGATGGCCTTTGCCATCGTGATGATGTCCGGTGTTACGTGGAAGTACTCGCTGGCGGTCGGCGCACCGAGACGACCGAAGGCAGTGATGACTTCGTCGAAAATCAGGAGAATGCCGTGCTTGCTGGTGATTTCACGCAGACGTTCGAGGTATCCCTTCGGCGGAACGAGAACACCCGTGGAGCCTGCGAGCGGCTCGACGATGACTGCGGCAATCGTCGAAGCGTCGTGCAGCGCCACGATACGCTCGAGCTCATCTGCCAGGTTGGCCCCAGTCGTGGGTTGACCGCGCGTGAATGCCGACTCGGCGATGTTCAGCGTGTGCGGCAGGTGGTCAACGTGCGGCATGAGATTGCCGGAAAACGTCTTGCGATTCGCGAGGATGCCGCCAACCGAGATGCCGCCGAAGCCGACGCCATGGTAGCCACGCTCGCGACCGATGAAGCGAGTGCGCTGACCTTCACCCCGCGCACGGTGATAAGCGAGGGCCATCTTCAGTGCGGTGTCGACCGATTCGGAACCCGAGTTCGTGAAGAAGATGCGGTCGAGACCTGCCGGCATGAAGTCGGCAACTTTGGCCGCAGCTTCGAACGCCAGCGGGTGGCCCATCTGGAACGTCGGCGCATAATCCATCGTGGCGAGTTGTTCGCTCACGGCCTTCGTAATTTCTTCGCGACCGTGCCCGGCGTTGACGCACCAGAGGCCAGCCGTCGCATCGAGAACTTGACGGTCATCGACCGTCGTGTAGAACATGCCCTTCGCAGCTTTGAACAAACGCGGAGCGGCCTTGAACTGCCGGTTCGCGGTGAAGGGCATCCAGAACTTCGACAGGTCCAGGTTCGGTTGATTCGTGCTCATTTGTTCGCTCCGTGAATGTGGAATCAACTCTAACGAGTTCGATTCGCACAATCACTGGACGGCATTCATTGAGCAGTCAGACCGTATTGTTTTTCTTCTCTGAACTGTATTGATTTGTTGATTTAGTCGTTACCGGCCTGCGACGCCAGCGGTCCAACATCAGCTGTCTCTGGACCAACCGATTCGGTAGACACGTCCGGTCTGAGCGCCCTCAACGCTTTTTGCATATCCAAGGGCGGCGTCGCTCGCGGGAGCTGGCTTCACTCCGCGGAAGTACGGCCCGTAACTTGGAAGCGCCTCTTCAATCACTGTGGGGCTCACGATATTGATGCGAATCCCGCGCGGGAGCTCAATTGCGGCCGCGCGAACGTAGCCCTCGAGACCACCGTTGACCAGCGCTGCGGAGGTGCCAAGTCGAATTGGGTCTTCGTTGAGCAGACCGCTAGTCAACGTGAAAACACCGCCGGCTCGAACAGACGCGAGTCCGAGCTGGACCAGATTTACTTGCCCCATCAACTTGTCCCGTAGGCCTTTCTCATGCAGCTCAATGGTGAACTCCTCGAGCGGACCGAAGTGGACTTTGCCCGCCGCGCAGATGAGCGCATCGAACTCGCCGACTTGCGAGTACATGCTGCGAATCGATTCAGGGTCGGAGATGTCGACGCGGAAATCGCCACTGCTTTTGTTCACGCGGACAATGTCATGTCGCTGGCCAAGTTCAGCGTCCACCGCTTTGCCAATAGTGCCGCTGGCACCAATCAAGATGACCTTCACGAATGTACCTCCATCGATTTGTCGCTTTGAGGACCGGCTAGTCCACGGCCATTAGATACGCGAGCGTCCCTTCAGGGTCTTGAGGAACGCCCACAACTCAGGAACATCAGACGTTGCTGCGTTGAATCTGAACCACTCCGAGTCATGTTCGCCCGGGCGGAAGTAAGAGCCAGGCGCGAGCCAGATTCCCTTGCTCAGCGCATCTTGAGTGACCGCAATGCTGGCGTCGGGCTCAATCGGCAACTTGGCCCAGAGAAAGAGACCAGCGCCGGGAGAATGGAAAATCTCGAGACCGGCGTCACGCATCGACGCGGTAATTTTGGCGTGCGCATTGAAGAGCCGTTCTCGGACGTGCGCAGTGTGTCGGTCGTAATGGCCTTCAATGAGAACGCTTGCGACCGCTCGCTCAGTGACCTCGGACGAGGTTAAGCCGACTGCCATCTTCGTCATTGCGAAGCGCGACAGCAGTTCGCGGTTCGCGGCGATGTAACCGACACGCATAGCGGGCGTGATTGTCTTCGAGAAGCCGGAGACATATATGACTCGTTGAAGACCTTCCATCGCCGCAAGACAAGGGGCTCCAGGAGGCGCAAGCTCCCGCGATATGTCGTCTTCCACAACCCACATGCCTTCTCGGTCCGCTGTTTGCAGCAGTCGGAAGGCCGATGCTGCGTTCAACGAGGTGCCGGAAGGGTTTTGAAGCACAGTATTGACGAACATTACCTTCGGCTTGCGCGTCTTGACTACCTCTTCGAGCTGTGCCGTGTCAATGCCGTCCGGGGTGCGCGGAACGCTCACCACGTTCACAAACGCCACCTTCAAAATCTCCAGCAGGTTGCAATAGCACGGGTCTTCGACCAGCACCGTGTCGCCGGGCCTGAGCAGAGTCCGGACAACGAGGTCGAGCGCTTGTGTTACGCCCTGTGTCATGAGTACATCGTCGACTCCTACAGACAGGGAATACCTTCGCAGCGAATTTGCGATGTGTTCCCGCAACGTCAAAAGTCCGTACGGGTGACCATAGCCACCGAGGCGCGTGCCCGGTAGACGGCTCACGACGCGCAACGCGTGTTGAACCCCGCTTTCATTTATCCAGTCGTTGGGAATCCAGCCACATCCGGCCTTGATAGGGACAGTCTTGTCTGCGAAGACGTCTGAAAGCAACCAAGCCTTATTGAGGCTTGGCGCGCTCCAAGCGGATGCGGCCGGGGGATTTGCAGCAGGGGTGGCGACGCGGTAACCCGCCCCTGCGCGCGCAATGACGAGTCCAAGAGAAACGAGTCGCTGATATGCCTCAGAGACCGTATAGGTGCTCAGCTCGTGGCTCTTCGCGAACGCGCGCACAGACGGCAATGCAGTCCCCGCCGGGAAAGTGCCTTGTCGCAACTCCTGCTCGATTGCAGACACGATCTGGTCGACGAGCGTGCCTTCGTCTTTGCGGGCGCGCGAAAGATTGAGCTTAAACATTCATTACCGGATGTAGCTGCCGCCGTTTACATCGAGTGTAGCTCCGTTAAGCGAAGCCTGAGAGGGCCTCAGGACGAACGCAACAAGTTCCGCCACCTCGAAGGGAGACGCCATCTCACCGATTGGTATGTCAGCAACAGCCGCAGCCTTCCCATGTTTTGCAACGAAATCTTCGGCCATATCTGTGGCCACCCAGCCCGGGCAGATGTTTACGGCCGTGATGCCATCATTGCCAAATGAACGGGCAATGGACTTGGTGATATTCGAAAGCGCTGCCTTCGAGGCGCCGTACGGCATTGCGTTCGCCGCATAACCGCGTTGGCCTGCACGGCTGGACATGTTCACGATGCGGCCGCCGCCGTGTTCCTTGAAGTGCTTGATTGCTTCTCGACACAGGTCGGCCGCAGCAAACACATTCACCTGGAATTCCTTCAACCACGCCAAGCGCCACTCGTCAGGACTCGCATCGACCGTGATTTCGGTGCGGATACCTGCATTGTTAACCAGACCGTGAATACGTCCCTCCGCCTCAACGGCCCGGCGCCACAACTCGAATGCACCATCTGGAGCGGACAGTCCGCATCGGAGAACCACACCTTTACCGTTGATGCGCTTCAGCAACGCTTCGGCATTGGATTTGTCGCTATTGTAGTGAAGGATGGGCCGGGCGCCGGCCGCAGCAACTTGCTCAACAATGGCGGCGCCCAGGCCCCCAGTAGCGCCGGTCACAAGGATTGTTTGACCATCAAGAGGTTTGCCCAAGTTCCTCTCCTAACGTAAAAGATTGACCTGCGGCCCCCAGGTATCGGAAAGCGCGAACCCTTGACCGAATGGGTCATCGGGCTCGACTCGCAATTCGCTGCGCCCGTAGATGTAGCCACGCCCAGTAATGCGAGGCAAAACGGCCTTGCGGCCGCCCACTTCGGTCTCGCCGATTGCCTCGGCGCGGAACTCCCCGCCGATGATTGAGCGCGACGTGCGTATGTCGCCAATAGATACCAATCCGCGAGCATGCAATGTGGCGAGGTTGGCGGAGCTTCCGGTGCCGCAAGGTGAACGGTCTACTCGTCCTGGTTGGAGAGTGGTGCATGTTCGGACGGCGCCGTCCGGCTCCTTATCACGGAACATCACATAGGCAACTTCGTCGACCCCGGTCAGCGTGGGGTGCTTCACCGAGACCTGTTCAGCAACAAGCCGCTTGAGTTCAATCCCGGCCTCAGCTAGAGCGCGCGCGTTGGACGGTTGAATCGACAGCCCCAGTTGCTCGACATCGATGAGCGCGTAGTAGACGCCACCAAAAGCGATGTCTACCTTCACGCGCCCCCAGGTGGGCGTTGCAATCTCTTTATCCAACCATTCTGCGAAGCTGGGAACGTTGTCGAGGCTGACCGACAAGCAGCGCCCACCTTCGCACTGCGCACGCGCAACGATAAGTCCTGCCGGGGTGTCGAGTCGAACTTCTGTCGTGGGCTCCTGCATCGGAACTCGTCCGCTTTCCAGCAACGCAGTAACGACACAGATGCAGTTGCTTCCGGACATCGGATGCGCACGGTCCGCTTGCAGCACGATGAAACCAGCGTCGGCGTCGGCTCGTGTCGGTGCAACCAGCAGGTTGACCGACATCGCGACGTTGGCGCGAGGCTCGAAGGTGACGAAACGCCGCAAGCTGTCGTCGACGTTGTTGATGTGATTCATCTTATCGAGCATGGTGGCACCCGGGATTTCCGGGGCGCCACCTACCAGCACGTGTCCAAGCTCACCTTGGCAATGAACCAGCAACAGTTCCAGAGACTTTTCGAAACGCATCGCGAGCGTCCTTTTATTTGATGTACCAGCCCCAGGGTTCTTCGCTCACAATTTTCGTAATCTGCTTGGTCTCGAGATAGTTGTCGAGTCCCCATCGACCAAGTTCGCGACCGATACCCGATTGCTTGTAGCCACCCCACGGAGCTTCCGTGAACGTCGGTTGCGAGCAGTTAATCCAGACGATACCGGCGCGGAAGGCCCGCGCTACGCGTTCGGCGCGGGCGTCGTTCTTCGACATCACGGCCGCAGCGAGGCCGAAGCGCGAATCATTGGCGAGTTCGACTGCTTCCTCTTCGGTTTCGAACGGGCGAATGCACACGACCGGGCCAAAGATTTCCTCGACCCACGCGTCACTGTCGAGCGGCACCTCGGTGAGTATGGTCGGTTGCAGGTAGTAGCCCTTTTCGAATCCTTCAGGACGCTTCCCACCTGCTACAACCTTCGCACCGGCGGCTCTAGCGGCTTCGACCGCGGCGACCACTTGTTCATGCTGACGCTTGGACACCAGCGGCCCGAGCAGAACGCCCTCATCGAGACCGTTACCAATCGTGATGCGATTCGTCTCTTCAATCAATCGGGCGAGCAACTTGTCATAGATGCCTTCTTGCACCAGTACACGCGAGGTTGCCGAGCAGACCTGTCCTTGGTTCCAGAAGATACCGAACATAATCCATTCGACGGCCTGCTCAATGTCAGCATCGTCGAACACCACGAACGGCGACTTGCCACCGAGCTCAAGGCTCACGCGCTTCACGTCTTGCGCGGCGGCCGCCATGATTTGCGAGCCGACGGGGCCCGAGCCCGTGAACGCGAGCTTGTCAACGCCCTTGTGGTCGACGATAGCCTGGCCCGCGACGGAACCGGCGCCAGTGACGATATTCAGCACGCCGGGCGGCAGTTCCGCTTCATACGCGATTGCGGCCAACTCTAGTGCCGTGAGCGAAGTGACTTCTGCAGGCTTCAAGACGACCGTGCAGCCGGCGGCGAGCGCGGGGGCAACTTTCCACGAAGCCATCAGCAGCGGGTAGTTCCACGGCGTGATAGCGCCTGCTACGCCAATAGGCTCTTTGACCGCTTTGGAACTGAACCGGTCGTCCGAAAGCTGGACCGTCTCTTCTGGCTTATTGTCGAGCTCTTCCGCGAGGCCCGCGTAATACTCGAAGCAGCCCGCGGCATCACCAATGTCCCACATGGCTTCGGGAAACGGCTTGCCGTTGTCGATGGTCTCTAGGCGAGCAATTTCTTCCTGCCGATTGCGGATGCCTTTCGCAATGGCGCGAAGGTACTTGGCGCGCTGCGCGCCGCTGAGCTTGGGCCAGCCATCGTGGTCAAACGCGCGACGTGCTGCCTTGACGGCAATATCGACGTCCTCGGCCGACGCCGCGCTGATGGTCTGAATGACTTCTTCCGTAGCCGGATTGATTACGTTGCGCGTTTCGCCTTTAACGGGCTTGACCCACTTACCGTCGATGTAGAGTTCGTTTCGCATGGTATTTAACTTAAAGCGTTGAAATCAGTTAGAACCGGTCGACGCGATAGGGAGCCATGTCCACAGGAGGCGTCGCGCCGGTAATGAGGTCGGCCATCAATCTGCCTGTGGTTGCGCCGTACGTAAGTCCGAGGTGTCCGTGGCCCGTCGCGTAAAAAACGTTGCGGCGCTTGGCCGACCGGCCCATAACGGGCACCGTGTCCGGCAGTGCCGGACGGTGTCCCATCCATTCGCTGGTTTGCTCAGCCTTGAGCTCGGGCAAAGCTTCCTTAGCTCGCTTCACCAGAACCTTCGCGCGCCGATAGTCCGGATTCGCGTCCAGACCTGCCATCTCGACGGTGCCGCCGACTCGGATGCCGCCAGCGGTCGGTGTCACCATAAAAGCTCGAGCGGGCCAGATTATCGAATGCTTCATGGAGATGCCGGGCGCCATAATCTGCGTGTGATAGCCGCGTTCCGTCTCCAGCGGGATGTGCTCGCTCAGCATCGCGGAAAGGCGACTCGTGAAAGCTCCCGCGGCCAAAACGACCTCACTCGCCTCTAACCGACGGCCGTCTTTGAGCTTGACTGCGCTCACTTGGTTGTCGGTCTGTTCGAATTCAGCGACCTCGCCCTGTTCGATGCGACCACCAAGCGCGTTGAACTGCTCAGCAAGAGCGACAACAAGTTTGTATGGGTCTGCGATCGAGCGGTTGTCTGGAAAAAGGACCGCCTTGCCAATCTTGTGTGTCAGCGCAGGCTCGAGGTCACGAATGACGCTCCCATCCAAAACTTCATGACGGAAGCCGAAGCGCTCGAGAATCTCAATGTGCTCGCGGTCGGCGCGAAATTCTGCCTCGTCTGTGTACAGACTAAGACAGCCTTCCTGGCTGAGCATGTGTTCAAGGCCGGTTTTCTTAAGGAGCGCGTTCAAGTCCTCGTACACTCGACCGCAAAGGACCGCCCCAGCGGCCTCGAGCTCTCGCAACTTCGATGGCCGGCTGGCCAGAAGGAATCGGAGGAACCAAGGCAAAAGCTTCGGCATATACCCAGGGCGAACGCGCACCGGGCCTTCTGGGTCCAACATCCATTTGGGCATCTGTGCCCAGACTCCTGGGCGCGACGCCGGCATGAATTCGGTGACCGCGATACTGGCCATGTTTCCGAACGACGCCCCCTTCCCAGGGGCATCCTTGTCGACAATCACGACCGTCTTGCCTCGGCTCTGCAAGTCGTACGCGATGGAAGTGCCGATAATTCCCGCACCAACGATGACGATAGGCGACACAAATACTCTCCGCGAACGCTTGCAGATGGCTGAGCCGTGCCACTCAGCCGCGATAACCTATTACCAGTTCAGGATAGGTTCCATTGCTGCACGGAATGCCTTCTTTTCTTCTTCGGTGAGTTCACCGAGCGGCGCACGAGCCTTGCCTACCGACGTGCCCTGGAGCTCGCAGCCATACTTGATTTTCTGAACGAACTTGCCGCTTTCGAGAATGTTCATCGCGCGATAGAGCGTTGCCATCATTTCGCGAGCCTTCTCCAACTCGCCCGAGCGGTACGTACGGTCGAGATCACAGCAAGCCTTTGCCATACAGTTGGCCGGGCCGCAAATCCAGGTATCCGCGCCCCAGAACATGAAGTCTAGTGCGACGTCGTCGGAGCCGGAAACCAGGTCGATACGGCCCTTGTAGCGCGAGTAGATGTCGATAGCGCGTTGCAGAACGCCTGAGCTTTCCTTGATACCGATGACGCGCGGGTCATCCGCAAGTGCATCCATCAGGTCGAACGAGATTTCGATGCCGTCCTTGGGCGGGTAGTTGTACAGGATGAGATTCACGCCCGTCGCGTCGAGGACCGCGCGGTAGTGCGCAAGCAATTCTTCCTGCGTCGGACGGGTATAGAACGGCGTTGCGAGCAGAACCGTGTCGTAGCCGATTTCCTTTGCCTTCGCCGTGTTTTCGATGACTTCACGCGTGGCAGGCGCATTCGTGCCGGCGATGAGGTATTCGTTGTCGTTTGCGAAGTCCTTCACGAAACGCAGAACCTCCTCGCGCTCTTCGTTCGACATAGAAAAGTACTCGCCAGTCGAGCCCAGCGGCACCCAGCCAGTAACTCCTGCGGCGCGCAGGCCGAGCATGTGTTTCTCAAGCGCTTTGAAGTCGACCTTGTTGTTGGCATCAAAGGGCGTCACGAGGGCGGGCATCACTCCAGACAATTTCATCGGTTTCTCCGTAAGGGTCATCAAAGGCTGCAGGCGTTACGAGTTCACTTCAACCCCGCTTGAAAACTGCGGGCTTCAGCGCTTTCTTCTTCGGCTGAGCCTTGTGAAAAAAGCGGTTCTAAAAAATCCATCGTGCCCTTCTAGCGCACCGTCCACCGTATTTAGACGACTCGACGCGCAAGACACTCACTCCCAACCTTCGGCTGGCTATTGACAGCAATCAGAGGTGTATGTTTTTATGTGTGCAACTTTGTATGCATGAAGTGTAAGAACACAAACTTGCGCTGTCAACTAGGCGATTCTCCCTAGTGCATGGGCTGACGGCCGTCGACGCGTACAAAACCGTTTGCTGGGCAGACGGAGCCTGCCCCTTCAAAGAATGAGTAGCTTTTTCAACTAAAAACATCTACCGATACAGTTTTAAAAACTGTTCGTAAGTAACTAGCATCTCGAAACTACCAGACCGTGGCCGATTGGCAGGTCAATCAACTCTTGTCATTTTCAGTTGCGGAGCAAAGATATGCGAGTCGTCGTCCTAGGTAGCGGGGTCGTCGGTGTCACAAGCGCGTTTTATCTCGCGCGTTCGGGCCACGAAGTCGTCGTGATTGACCGGGAGGAAGGTCCCGCGCTGGAAACGAGCTTCGCGAACGCCGGTCAGATTTCTCCCGGCTATGCTGCTCCGTGGGCCGCGCCTGGCGTGCCGTTGAAGGCGGTTAAGTGGATGTTCCAAAAGCACGCACCGCTCGCAATCAGACCAGACGACGAAGACAAGCAGTTTCAGCTTCAGTGGATGTGGCAGATGCTGCAGAACTGCACAGCGGAGCGCTATGCCGTCAATAAAGCCCGCATGGTGCGCCTCGCCGAGTACAGTCGAGACTGTTTGCAGGCGCTGCGCGCAGAGACGGGCATCCAATACGAGGGACGGACGGGCGGCACACTTCAGGTCTTTCGAACGCAGCAGCAGTTCGACGGTGCGGCGAAAGATATTGCCGTCCTTAAAGAAGCGAACGTGCCGTACGAACTTTTGAGTGCCAATGAGCTTGCCCGAGCCGAGCCAGCGCTCGCAGCAACATCGCATAAGCTGACAGGTGGCCTGCGTTTGCCCGGTGATGAGACTGGCGATTGCCAACTGTTTACGACGCGCCTTGCGGCACTCGCAGAACAAGCGGGTGTCACATTCCGGTACAACACGACCGTAGACGGGCTGTTGGTTGAGGGCGGCAAAGTCATCGGAGTCCGGCACGGTGCCAAGCTCATTCATGCAGACGCGTTCGTGGTCGCCTTTGGCTCGTACTCGACGAACTTCCTGTCTGGCCTCGTGAAGATTCCGGTGTACCCGCTTAAGGGTTACTCCATCACGGCGCCTATCGCCGATGAAGCCCACGCGCCGGTCTCCACTGTGCTCGACGAAACCTACAAAATCGCAATCACGCGCTTCGACAAACGCATCCGGGTGGGAGGCATGGCCGAAATCGTCGGTTTCGATAGGCGCCTGCGCGATGCTCGTCGCGAGACGCTGGAGATGTGTGTGAACGACTTGTTCCCGGGTGGCGGCGACACACGGCGAGCTACTTTCTGGACCGGACTGCGTCCGATGACACCGGACGGGACCCCGATTGTCGGCAACACGGCTGTACCTAACCTGTACCTCAATACCGGCCACGGCACGTTGGGTTGGACAATGTCATGCGGTTCCGCGCAGCTGCTCGCTGACCTCATCTCCGGACGAAGACCCGCGATTCAGTTCGACGACTTGAACGTGTTCCGATACGCGAAAGAAGCGCCGGCTCCCGCGGACTTCGCCCTTAATTGAGTATCCTCGTCAGCGCAAGCACCTTCGCGATCTGGAAACCCGCTTTCGCGAAGGCCTCAAATCGTCACTACGCTCGCACGTCAAGCCATGCCTCGTCCCATCAAAGCCTATATTCATCCCGGTGCAGTAAGACACAACCTTGAGTTCGTCCGAGGGAAAGCTCCTAGGTCTCGCGTCTGGGCGGTGGTGAAGGCGAACGCATACGGGCACGGAATCGAACGCATCTTTCCCGCTCTTGCCTCTGCAGATGGCATCGCCTTACTCGACCTTGACGAAGCGGTTCGTGTCCGCCAACTGGGGTGGAAGAAGCCAGTGCTGCTACTTGAGGGCGTCTTCGCAGCGAGCGACGTGCAGATGGCAGACGAACTCGCCTTAACGGTCGCCGTTCATTGCGACGAACAGCGCCAACTGATTGTCGCGACTAAGCCGAAACAACCTATAGACGTCTATCTCAAGATGAACTCGGGGATGAACCGACTCGGGTTCACTCCTGAAAGTTTCCGTGCTGCCTGGGAGCGGTCGAACACGTCAGCCGGCATCGGTGATATCACGCTCATGAGTCACTTTGCCGGCGCCGACGAGGGTAGCATCGACTGGCAACTTGAACAGTTTGATGAGGCGACTCGCGACATTCCCGGTCCGCGCAGTCTTTCGAATTCGGCGGCAGCACTCTGGCACTCACGCGCTCATCGCGACTGGGTGCGGCCGGGAATCGTGCTATATGGCGGCTCTCCTTCTGGTCTGGCAAAAGACATCAATGACGCTCCCCTACGTCCATCGATGACGCTGCGTAGTGAACTCATCGGCGTTCGGACTATCCGCGCCGGTGAAACCGTTGGATACGCTCGCACCTATCAAGCAGATTCCGACATGCGAATCGGTGTAGTCGCGTGTGGCTATGCAGACGGATATCCGCGCCACGCGCCGACCGGCACACCTATTGCCGTCGACGGCGTCATGACGCGTACCGTCGGTCGCGTGTCGATGGACATGCTCACTGTCGACCTCACACCGTGCCCGAACGCAGGTATCGGTTCTACGGTTGAGCTTTGGGGCGAACACGTGAAAATTGATGACGTCGCCTCATCGTCGGGCACGATTGGATACGAGTTGATGTGTGCGCTGGCACCTCGCGTTCCGGTGAGCGTGACTGCTTAAACACGAATCGAGGAAAACGAACCAATTCGCGTCCTTCTGGCCCGATTCTACAGCGGGAGACGACAACCCGCGGCACTACTGCCGCTTCTTGGATTTGTGGCTGCCAACGACCTATAAACTTTGAGCTATCAAAGAGACACCGATTTCCCCAATCTCAGGACAATCGTTCGAACTCCTCTGTCATTCTCCTACGGACGCCATCGAGCCTCCCTCGCTATGTTTGCAGTGAAGCCGCGTAACCTGAGCCTTTCCGAAAAAGAGGACTCGTCACACGCGCGCGGAATCGAGCCGCATTCGAGAGCCGTCGGCCTGAGGATTGTTTTAAAGTATTTTTCCGTTTTTTCGGTGCTGTGCAGCATGGCGCCGGTAGCCCGACGGGCCAATCCGCAAGACTTTGCAGATCGGCTCGACCCCGAAGGTGTCGCGATGCTGATCGATGAAGGCCCTCAGGATTTCAGGCGGCGGTCGAGCTCCGCCTGAGCGAAAAACGCACTCGCCAATTTCAGAATCTCGTTGGCGCGGCGCAGTTCCTTGACTTCGCGCTCCAGTGCCTTAAGACGGTCGCGTTCCGACGTGCTGACGCCCTCGCGCTCGCGGCTATCGACTTCATCTCGTTTGACCCACCCCAGCAACGTCTGGCTCGTGCAGCCGATTTTGGGGGCGATGGATTCGATCGCCGCCCACTGTGACGGATACTCACCCCGATGCTCTTGCACCATGCGCACTGCACGGTCCCGGACTTCAGCAGAAAACTTGTTCGATTTGTTCATGGCTCCATTTTCTCAAGAGTTGAAGCCTCCACCAAATCCGGGGCGGTTCAAACGTGGTGGCGCATGCTCGCAATGTAGCGGTTGCATCGCCTAAAGGCTCGCCCGTCAGCGCAGATGCAATGACCGGACTGAGCCCATCAAAACCAGAAACCAGACGTCCTCAAGCTGCACTGCACAATCGATGTATCGCTCGTTGTCTTCAAAAGCGCTTCATTGTTCGTACCTCAAAGTTTTGGTCACCGCCTCAGCTTACTAGCTAGCCGATAAGCATGACCCAACCTGCGGGCAACGCTCGATCGTTAAAGGACAAAGGGTGAGTAAGAATTAACAGATCGGCTTGTCGCAGTCGCTGCCTAGTTTCGGTCCGCTGACTGCCAGTTACATAGATAGCTGATGATGAGGTCTGGGACATGTTCGAGTCGGGATTTAACTCGCTCGTCGGACGCCAAATCTACGCCGAGTACGTAGCTGAGCGTGTACCTATTCGAGATGAAGTAAGATCCCAACCCAGAGATTGAAACGTATAGATCAACCCAGTCAGCGTCGGGCCGGAAGACGCCCTGCGCTTTCCCTCGCTCCAAGATTTCGGCAAGGGCACTTTTTAGTGGGTTGAACATGTCTAAGATCACTTTTGACTTGCGGATGTGTCGCGCCTTGTTCAGGTTTTCGGTCGCCAACAGCAGTACAAAATTCGGCTCTTCAATGAAGTGCTGGATTGTATGCGTGACGAGCGCGCGCATGTCGTCCGCAGGGCTCTCTCCTTTCAAACCTAACTCATTCTGTCGATCTCGCATGGCCGCATAGGCGCGCTCCATCACTTCAATGAACAGCGCCTCCTTGCTGTCGAAGTAGTGATAGATCAGATTCTTGCTGATCTTGCAGCGTTCCACGATCGCATCGACACGTGCGCCGTCGAATCCCTTCGCAGCGAACTCCTTGGTTGCGACCACGAGGATCTTTTCTCGTGTCGCGGCGGCGTCCCGAACTTTCGTTCTCTTCGCCGTTTTGACAGCAGTTTGCGCAGATTCCATCTGAACGACTCTCACTGATATGTCCGCTCCATGATAGCCGGTTTGCTAACCAAAAGGTTAGTAATGTCTGACAGGCAAACTGGACACGCAGTTCCGCTATAGGGTTTTCCATGGCGTGACAAAAGCGTTACCACTGCTTATCTTACTGACTAGTTAGTTAGATATGCGCGACGTTTGCGACGTAACGCTTCGCAGATCGTTCGCGGTCTGGCCATATTCATTGGAGGAAAATGCGCATGGAGCAAGCCGTCAACAGCCTTGGCGTTCGCGTGGGTTGCGACATCGGAGGCACTTTCACCGACATCGTGATGGCGATGCCGGATGGCCGTTTGTTTGTTAACAAGACGTCGACGACCCCGCACAATCTCGGCGAAGCCATTACAAGCGGGCTGCAGCGTCTGATCGAGCAGTCGGGCATTGCACCGCAGGACATCACGGAAATCGTGCACGGCACGACGACCGCCTCGAACACGATCCTTCAGAAAGTGGGCGCGCGAGCTGGCCTGCTGACGACCGAGGGTTTTCGCGACGTGCTCGAAATCGGTCGTATCCGGACGCCGACGATGTTCGACCTGAGTTGGCAGAAACCCGAGCCCTTGGTCACGAGACGGTATCGACGCGGCGTACGCGAACGGATCGATGCGCAAGGCAACGTGATCGCGCCGCTCGACATAGAGGAAGTCCTGACGATAGCGAGCGAGCTGGTCGACGAAGGCGTGGAAGCCATTGCCATTTGCTTCCTGAATAGCTACATCAACCCGGCGCATGAGCGGATGGCCAAGGAAGCGCTGGAGCGCGCCTTCCCTCATCTGCTTGTAACGGTGTCCTGTGAGGTGCTGCCCGAAATCAAGGAATACGAGCGCACGAGCACGACCGTGGTCAATGCGTACATCCTGCCTGCGATGCGAACGTATCTGCGTCGCCTTCGACGCGATCTTAGCGAAATGGGCGTTCGCGCGTCGTTGCAAGTGATGGCGTCCAATGGCGGGATGATGGGCGTGGGCAGCGCCAGCGAAAAGCCGGTGTTTGCGGTCGCGTCGGGGCCTGCGGGCGGCGTCGCGGGGGCCGCGCGCATCGGCGCTCAGACGGGTGGCCACGATCTCATCGTTTTCGACATGGGCGGCACGACCGCGAAGGCGTCCATCATTACCGATGGCACGCCGTCGCTTACCAACGAATATGAATTCCGCGACGGCATCAGCGCGCCGAGCCGCTTCGTCAAGGGCGGAGGATACGTACTGAAGGTTCCGGCGATCGACATCGCGGAAGTCGGCGCAGGCGGCGGCTCGCTCGCCTGGATCGACGCCGGCAATCTGCTTTGCGTCGGCCCCGAGTCTGCGGGCGCCGACCCGGGTCCGGCCTGCTATGGACGCGGAAACGAGCGTCCAACCGTCACCGATGCGAACATGGTCCTCGGTTATCTTAATCAGGTAGCGTTGGCGGGAGGAAGTCTGCTTGTCGATCCGGCGCGTTCGAGAAAAGCCGTCGACGAACATATCGGCGCACCGCTAGGACTGGACAGCATCGCCGCCGCGCACGGCATCCGGCACGTCGCCAACGTCAGCATGGCGCGCGCGCTTCGCGCGGTGACGGTTGAACGCGGGCGCGATCCTCGAGACATGACGATGATCGCGTTCGGCGGCGGCGGTCCGCTGCACGCTGTCGACGTGGCCCGTCTTCTCGGCATACGTCAGGTGATCGCGCCGGTCATGGCAGGCGTGTTCTGTTCCGCCGGCATGTTGTGCGCGGACGCGGAACACAACTTCGTGAAGGCAATCCTTCGGCCGCTCGTGGACTGCGACCTGTCGGAGTTGAGCGCGGTCATCGACATCTTGAAAGAACAGGGCCTGAGGATCCTTGCCGAAGAAGGTTATCCGGAGGCAACGGTGGATACGGCCGTGAGTTTCGACCTGCGATATCTCGGTCAAAGCTCCGAGCTGACGATTCCGCTTGCCGAGTCCCTAAGCGCGGGTGCGCTCGACGCGAGTGTCTTGGCGCAAGTCGTAGATGATTTCGGCGCCGCTTATCAGCAGACGTTCGGATACAGCAACGAGGAACCGCTTGAACTGGTGAACGTGCGCCTCTCCGCCTACGGGCGCAGCGAAAACCGCATGAACTTCGACGCCATTCGCGTCGATTCGAGCGCGCTTCGCGGCGTGACCGGCACGCGCGAAGTCAGCTTCTCACGCGATGAAGCGCCTGTCGAGACGCGGCTAGTCGCGCGAGGCTCCATTGACGAAACCGTGCTGCATGGGCCGCTGATCATCGAATCCTATGACACGACGATCGTCGTTCCGCCTCACACAACCGTTCATGCCGACCGCGTCGGCAACATCATCATCGATCTTCTCGATCTGCCCAAGGAGCGCGCATGACTATCGAATTCGATCCCGTCACCTTCGCGGTGGTCAAGAACGCGATGGATTCCATCGTTGATGAAGTGGCGTACACGGTGATCCGCACCGCGCGCTCCGAGATCGTGAAGGACGTCATGGACTACTCCGCCGCCATCTGCGACCGTCACGGCCAGATGATCGCGCAGGCAAAGACCATCGCGCTTCATCTCGGCGCGATTCCCGAGGCCATGGCAGCGGTGCAGGACAGGTACGGCAGCGATATGAAGCCCGGTGATGCCGTGGTCGTGAACGATCCCTATCAGGGCGGCATGCATCTTCCAGACATCTTCATGTTCGTGCCGTTTTTTTACAGGGATCAGCTGGAAGGATATTGTGTGGTCATTTGTCATCACACCGATGTCGGCGGCCGCGTGCCGGGTTCGAATGCAAGCGACTCGACGGAAATCTATCAGGAAGGCCTGCGTATCCCCGTTCTGAAGCTTTACGAAGCAGGTCAAGTGAACGACACGCTGTCGCGCATCATTGCGCAGAACGTGCGCGTGCCGGATCGCGTGCTCGGGGACCTGAAGGCGCAATACGCGGCGAACCAGGTGGGCGTGCGCGAACTGACGGCCCTCTTCGACCGCTATGGACGCGACGCCGCGCGCATGTATCTCGGCGAGCTTCTCGATTACGCGGAACGCCTAACGCGCGCCGAAATCCGCAACTGGCCGAAGGGCACGTTCCATTTCAAGGACTATATCGACGACGACGGCCTGTCTCCCGATCCAATTCCGATTCAGGTCGCGCTGACCGTACACGACGATCACGTGACCGCCGACTACACCGGATCGTCGCCGCAAGTGCGCGCGGCCATCAACTCGACGCTGTCGTACACCAAGTCGTGTACGTATCTGAGCGTGCGTTGCGCGCTCAAGGGCGATGTGCCGAACAACGCGGGCGTCTTCAGATGTATCGACGTCAGAGTGCCGGAGGGCTCGGTGCTCAATCCCATTTCGCCCGCGGCCGTCGCGGCCCGCGCACTCACGGGTTATCGCGTGTTCGACGCGATGCTCGGCGCGCTCGCGCAAGTCGTGTCCGACCGGATTCCCGCCGCTGGCGAGGGCGGGAACACGGTGGTGTGTCTGTCTGGCAAGAGCGATGCCGGTAAGCCCTACATCATCGTCGACATGATCTGTGGCGCGTGGGGCGGCCGTCCGGCGAGCGACGGAATCGAAGCCATCACGAATGCGTCGCAGAACCTCTCGAACACGCCTGTCGAAACGATGGAATCACAGCATCCGGTTCGCGTGGAAGCGTATGAGTTGGTCGAGGATTCGTGCGGCGCGGGCGAGTATCGCGGCGGCCTCGGCATTCGACGCAGCTATCGCGTGCTCGCGCCCGACACGTTGTTGCAATTGCGCGCCGACCGGATGAAGTTCGCGCCATACGGTCTCGCGGGCGGCAAGCCGGCGAGGACCGCGCAGAATCTGCTGGAGCATGACAGTTCCGTCACGGAACTGGCGAGCAAGGTCGGCATCACCGTCGACCGCGACGATCTCGTGACGCACGTTCAGCCGGGCGGCGGCGGATTCGGCGATCCGCTCGCGCGCGATCTCGATCGGATCCGCAAGGACGTGTGGGACCACAAGCTGAGCGCAGAGTATGTGCGCGAGCATTATCTGGCTGTCGTGGATCCGCATAACGGCGAAATCGATATCGATGCCACCGCTGCGTTGCGCGGAGATCGCGTCGCGCGGGCCGCCTGATACACGTCGCTTTCGGCGACAAGGCACACCAATCGCAAGATCATCAAAACAGTGAGGACGTTGCAATGTGTATATCCGTGTTTGCGCGGATGCGCCGAGCGTTGATCGGAGCGCTCGTCGCGTCCCTGCTATGCGCCGGCGCGCCCGCGCGTGCGGCCGATCAGAAGCTCGTGGTGCGAATGGACTTTTCGGCATGGGGCATGCATGCGGCCATGCATCTTGCCAAGCAGAAAGGCTGGTTCGCGCAAGAGGGACTCGACGTCGTGATCCAGGACGGCACCGGCACGATCAACACCTTGCAACTGCTGGCCGCGGGACAAGTCGACGTGGGACAGGTACAGCTCGGCACGATGGCGGTTGCCAAGGAGCGCGGCCTGAATCTGATTTCGATTGCCGGCTTTGCAAGGAAAGGAGACCTTGCGGTACTCGTTGACGAGAAGCTTCCTTTGAAGTCGGCTCGCGATCTCGCCGGCAAGAAGCTGGCTTGTTTTACGACGAGCCCGTGGGTGCCGTTCATCGATCCGTTCTTCAATGCCAACAACATCACCAAAAGCAATGCGGACGTCGTCATGGTGTCGCCTTCCGCGATGCTCTCAACCTACGCATCGGGCAACAGTGATGGTTTCATGGCGCAGGCGCCCTTCGGTGAACCGATGGTCCAGAAGGTTCGACCGGCGAAGTCGTTCTTGTTGTCGGACAGCGGCTTCGAGTTTCCTAGCTACGGACTGGTGACGACGCCTTCACGATTGTCCGATAAGGAAGGCGCGATCAGAAAGCTGGTTCAGATCGAAGTGCGGGCGTGGAAGTACATCTACGAAGGCCATCAGAATGAGGCGGTCGCGGCGATTCAGGCGCAGCGCCCGAATGCTCGGCTCGACGCGAAGATTCTCACGGATCAGATCAACGCTTACAAGCCGTTCTTCGCCAGCCCGACGCAGCCGAATCTGCCGATCGGAATGCAAGCCGATAGCGACTGGAATGTCGCCATCAGATCGATGGAGAAAATCGGTTTGCTCAAGCCCGGCCACAAGCCGTCCGACTACTACACCAACGCGCTCGTCGCGAACTGAAACTGGAGGCGACATGTCAGACTTTCTCAGTCTCGGAGACATCAACAAGGTCTATCGCTCGAAGCGCGATCCCGTGTATGCCTTGAAGGACGTGACGCTGGAGATTCCAGAGGGCGAGTTTGTGAGCATCGTGGGTCCAAGCGGATGCGGCAAAAGCACGCTGCTCAAATGCGTGGCTGGCCTCGAGTCGATCTCAAGCGGCCGTCTGACTTTACAAGGCACTCAGATCGACGGACCGCCCGAGAATATGGGTATGGTTTTCCAACGCGACCTGTTGCTCGACTGGCGCACAATTCTCGACAATGTTCTGATCGCGGCAGAATTCCACGGGCTCGAACGAAAGGCTTTCGAGGAACGGGCGCGCTCGGTACTGAATCTATTCGGGCTGAGTTCGTTCGCCAACCGGTTCCCTTGGGAGTTGTCCGGTGGCATGCGTCAGCGCGCCGCAATCTGCCGTGCCTTGCTGGTCGATCCGAAGCTACTGTTGATGGACGAGCCCTTCGGCGCCCTCGACCCTTTCACTCGCGATGAGCTGAATGTGGAATTGCAACGCACGTGGCTCAACACGGGTAAGACCGTGCTGTTCATCACGCATTCCATTTCGGAAGCCGTCTACCTCGGAGATCGTGTAGTCGTGATGTCGCGCAATCCTGGCAGCATCGCTGCCGTCATTCCCATCGAACTGGAACGGCCGCGCAGTCTGGCAATCCGAGAAACCGCAGCGTTCGCCGGTTATGTTGCGCAAATCAACCAGATCTTCCGCGATCTCGGCATCTACAAGGGGTGATGGAATGAAACATGTCTATAAACAGGTCGCACATAGCAAGCATGCCTTGATCGCCGCCATTCTTATCATTGCGGTGTGGGAACTCGCCGTACGGACGCTCGGCATTCGCGAATTCCTTTTACCGATGCCGAGCCGAATCGTCGAAACATTTCTTAGCCAGCCAGGCTATCTGCTTCGGGAAAGCCTCGATACGCTCGTGACCACACTCGGCGGATTCGCGGCCGCAGTCATTCTCGGCGTGGCCGCAGCCATTGGTATCGTCTCGTCGAAGCTTCTCGAACGCACGCTGTACGCGCTCATCGTTGCGATGAACGCCGTGCCGAAAGTCGCGCTGGCGCCTCTATTCGTGATCTGGATGGGAACCGGGTCTGCCCCGAAGATCACCATCGCGATGCTGATCGCAATCTTCCCAATTCTGATCGACACGGTGCTCGGGCTCAAATCAATCGACCCGGAAATGCTCAACATGGCGCGGGCGAATCAGGCGCCGCGTGGTCAGGTACTCTGGAAGATCCGTTTCCCTAACGCGTTGCCCAGCATCTTCGCCGGAATGAAAGTAGGCGTGTCGTTCGCGCTCGTCGGCACGATCGTCGGCGAGTTCGTCGCGGGCGAAGCCGGCCTCGGCCATGTGATCCTCGTCGCTCAGGGCAGCTTCGACACGCCCACCGTGTTCGTGGCGCTCGTGCTTCTCGGCGTACTGGGGGTGCTGCTGTTCAAGACCCTCGAGCTTGCTGAAGCATCGATGATTCCGTGGCATGCGTCGCACCGCCATGCGGCAACAGAAAAAGCTCTGTCCATGAATGCGGACGAAGCACGCTTTTCTGTCGCCAACGCCAAGCAATAACCGCGTGATAGCGAAAAACCGCTTGCGACGCGCGTTGCAAGCATCGATTTGAGCCCGCGACCGGTCGCATCCCTTCTCTTCTGCAGACTGTGAAACAGCGCAGCCCATTAAGTGATGCCCATAATATTCAGCCTCGGCGCGACCATAGAGTCATTGAGTTGCTAGGAAGTAAAGAGCATGCACTGGGAAGTGGGACCGCCTTCGACGTTCAACGTTGATACTGGCGGGGCTGCTCGCCTGGTTACACCGTCCATAACGCATACATCGCTTCTGAAGCCAAGGCGCCGCACTTAGCGCACCAGACTGCATTACGCCGGCCTTACAGCACCCGCCGATGGGTTAGAACACGAACTGGTTGTAGCATGCGCCGAGAATCGCGCCGTGAAACGCCAGGTCCGCAGGCACGTATTCGGCTTGGCCCGCGACTGCGTCCTCCATGGCCTCGAATGCGCGACGCACTGCGGCCCGATCGTCGGGCGTCGCGCGCTTCGCCGCGAGCTTTGCGGCGTTCGACTCGATAATCATGCGCAGTTCCATCAGGTCGTTGATCAGATCGGCATCGACCGTTCCGGCGCGCGCGCCAAGTGATGACGTCGGGTTGAGAAGTTACGGCAACATGACACTGCGGAAAATGCCGGCGACTCAAGGGCGTCTGGTTTTGCTGGGCGCCGGACCCGAGTCCGTCCCCGTGCCAACGGGCTACTTCGTTGGCGGTGAGCGCAGCCTGCTCGGGTCGATTACCGGTTCGCCTTTCGACACGGCGCGTGCTTTGAACTTTAGCGTTCTCGCCGACGTTCGCCCGATGATCGAGGTCATGCCGCTGGAGCAGGCAGCAGACGCGTATCAGCGCATGCGCTCGGGCGATGTCAAGTTTCGCATGGTCCTGACGATGCAGCGCTTGGGCAGCTGACGCCCACTACTGCGGCCGGCTTTGAGGTTGAGCCCTGGTTGCGGCAAGCAGCACACCGACGCCAGCGCCATCGGCACAAACGTCATGCGCCGCACCGAATCCCACCCGTATGCCGTTAAAAGACTGCCCGACAGAAATGAGCCTAACGCCATCGTGCCGAACACGAGAAAGTCGTTGAAGGACTGAACCTTGGCCTTCTCTTCGGGGCGGTGAGATTCGAGAACGAGCGCAGATGCGCCATGAAACCGAAATTCCAGCCCACGCCGAGAAGAATGAGCGTCAGCCAGAAGTGAGGTATATCGGTTCCGTGCAATCCCACTCCGGCGGACACGGCGATCAGCGCGAGTCCGGCCATGACAACGTTACGTGCGCCAAATCGAGAGATGAGTCGGCCAGTAACGAAGCCCGGTGCGTACATCGCAATGACGTGCCATTGAATGCCGAGGTTCGACGCGCTCTGCGGCAATCCGCATAGCTGCATGGCGAGAGGCGCCGCCGTCATGAGAAAGTTCATGAGCAGGTAGGACACGACCGCGCAAATGACGGCAACCAGAAACGAACGTTGACGCGCGATATCTTTGAGCGGCCGTCCTTTGGCGACGTCAACCGCCGAGGGCATCGGGATGTGGACGCCCATCAGCACCACGCCAGCGATTGCGGCAACCGCGGCCTGCGCCAGATACGTAGCAACGAACGTGTGAGGCGGCCAGACGTTCATCGTGAACGTCACCAGTTGTGGTCCGATCACACCGGCAAAAACGCCGCCCGCCATGACAAAAGATAGCGCGCGCGCTTTCTTCTCGGCCGGAACACAATCCGCCGCGGCGAATCTGAAAGAAAGCACGACAGCCGCATAGGCGCCGCCGAAGAACATCGCCGCACAAAAGAGCCAAAACGAGCTGATCGCAACCGCACCTGCGGCCATCAATCCGACCAGCACGCCACAGGCTGTCCCAAGCAGAAACGCCGTTCGCCGCCCATGTTTCTGCGCAATCGCGCCCGCCGGAAGCGACAGCGCCGCCATTCCGATCACGAATATGGTGATGGGAAGCGTTGCGAGCTCGCGGTTCGGTGCGAGCATGTTGCCGATAATCGCCCCGGTCGCATAGACGACCGTCGAATTCGCGCCTGCCAGCGCCTGCGCAATGGTCAACCGGGTTACGTTGCGCCGGGCGCTACCCATGTTCGATGCGGCAGTACCCGGATCGGGGCAGGCGGTATGATTTCTGTCACTTCGTCCCTGTTCTTCTGATCGTTAAGAAAGCGCCGTTCGCTCCAGAGCCGCCCTAGTCCGCGACCTTACGACCCGTAGGTACACCGAGCTCATGCGCCAGTTTCAGAAAGCCTTCGATGTACGCGATGTCTTCTTCACCCTTCCGAACGCCAACGTGAATGCACTTTCGAATGCCTTCCTGGCCGAGCCTGACAGTTTGAATCGGCAATCCCTCGCCCTCCTCGGCGACGAGCCAGTCGGGAAGAACGGCGACACCTCTGCCTGCCGCCACAAGCTGGAGCATGAGTTCCGTCTGCTCGGCGGTTCGATGGTATTTCGGCTTGCAGTGCGCGGGAACGAGAAAGCGAGTAAAGATGTCCAGCCGTTCCTTGCTGACCGGAACGGTGATGAGTTCCTCGTTCATCAGATCCTGCGGCATCGCGCAGTTGCGACTGGCGATCGGGTGTGAGCCGGGCACGACCAGCACGAGCTCGTAGTCGATGACCGGAGCGAACGTGATGTCCGGAACATCGATGGGATCGGGCGTGATGAGCAGGTCGATCTCGAACGCGAGGAGCGCTGCAACGCCATCGAAGCGAAATGCCGTACGCACATCGAAGTCCACATCGGGCCATGCGGCAAGGTAGTGCGGCGTCAAGCGCGTAAGCCATTTCTGGCACGGATGACATTCCATACCGATGCGAAGCGCCCCGCGACGGCCTTCCGCGAAATTGGTGAGCGTCCGTTCCGCATGTTCCATTTGCGGGATCACACGCTCCGCAAGGCTGAGCAGATACTCTCCGGCATGCGTGAATCGCAATCCACGACCGTTCTTCGTCCAGAGCTTGACGCCGTGTCGCTCTTCGAACTTGCGAACCATGTGCGACAGCGCCGACTGCGTCACGTTCAATCGCTCAGCCGCCGCAGTCACACTGCCTAGCCGATCGACTTCCATCACGATCGAAAGATACTGAAGGTCAAGCATCTCTGTTCCCCTCGGCCGTCAGGGCCGGTCATTACTATCGGAGCGTGCCTGCGTCAGCGCCTCCCGTGCGCGGCGCCGAGCGGCCGACCTTCCGCGTCAAGGCAAAAGCGAGTAACCCAAGGGCCGGTCCAGGCACGAGGAGCCACGATGCGTCGAGACCGATGCGCTCGAACAGCGCGGTTGTCGCCGCGATCGAAACCACTGTGACGGCGAAGCCAATCGAATTCTGGATAGCAAGCGCACTGCCTACCAGAACGGGTGGACACGCCTGGGCCGCGAGCGCCGAGAATTGCGGCGAATCCGCGACCACCGATGCACCCCAGACGGCCAAAAGAACGACAAGCGCTTCGGGTGAAAGATAACGCCAGCCGATCGCGAAGATAAGACAGCAAAGACCCGATATGGCGAGTGCGCCCGTAGCAACTTTAGCGCTACCCAAGCGCCGCGAGAGAACGCCGCCGATAAGCGATCCGATCGCCCCCGTGCCGATTACCGCAAACGACATGGCAGGAACGCCGAGCCCGGGAAAACGCGCCGTGAGTGAAGAGTGCGAGATGAGAAGCGGAACCATGGTCCAGAAGGTATAGAGCTCCCACATGTGACCAAAATACCCCAAAGTCGCGGCCCGGAATTCCCGAAGGCGAAAGGCATCGAGAACCGTGGGGCGTGACTCGGTCTTCAAGTTGCTCGTATTATTCGATCGAACTCGTACCGACGCATGTGGTCCGTCTCCGAGCGAGCCGATCACGACCGCGCCGGCGACCGCCAGGACCGAGGATGCAGAGATGATCAACTGCCAGGGAAACGCCGCTCCCATCACGCGCATCGCGTGCGGTAAAGCCGTACCCAGAACAAGCATTGCGACCAGTTGCGCCAGCGCCGGTCCCGTCCGATTGGGCGCCCAACTGACGATCAGCTTCATTCCCATCGGATAGATGCCTGCGAGGCAAATCCCTACGCCGAATCGAAAAGCTGCTCCACTTACAAGGCCCGTCGAAAGCCACGCAAAACCAAGATTGAAAACAGCGCCGGCAAGCGCGCTGTACACGAAAATCTTGCTGGCGTTGAACCGGTCAGCCGCACCGCTCAATGAGATGACGAGCGTGCCCAGAATGAATCCAAGCTGGACGGCATTCGTCAGCCAGCCGATATCGGCCGCACTCGCATGCCAGATTCGCATCAGATCCGCAGCGGTGCTGTTCGCGCTGAACCACAGCGCCGTGCCGAAGAGCTGTGCAATCGAGATCGCAGCAATGGGTCCAATGCCATCAACCAGCAGTCGCCGGAATCCCGTTGTCTTGATTGTTACGCTGGAGTTCATGTCGTTTTTACGTGCGCGGATACTTTCAAAAGCCGCTAAATCGCGCAATCAATCCGCAAGATTGCGCGAGTGTCGAGCGAGGGTTAAGAAGAGGTTGTTACCGTGACGCAATGTCAGCGAACGAAAGCTCGTTGAGCCAGCGCGTATCCCGAGGAGACGGACGACGATGCAAACGCTTGTTGAGTAGGTCGTGAGCCTTCTTCGACTCGCCGCTACGCATCAGCGCAACGACAAGCGTGTCCTCGACGATCTCGCGCTGCGCACCGCTTCCGCCGATCCGCACGACATCGTTCGCCACCGGTTGAAGAATGTTCGCTGCGAGGCTGAATTGCTCTTCGGCAAACGCGAGCGCGGCCCGGCAGATTTCCGGCACGACCGACCCCGCAGGCAACTTGCCTTCCTGAATGAGCTGGTTCAGCGCGTCAACTCGCTTTTCTACCGCGTCCTTATCCGAAGTCGCCGCAGCGACAAGCGCCATGTGAAAATCGGCGAACGGGAAACCCGCGTCCTTGAAGTACCCGGACGCGTAACGCGCCGCATCATCCCACATGCCTGCAGGGACCGCGTGACCATATGCCTGCATGCGCCACAAGAACGATGACGTGTCGCTCACGATGTTGACGGGCGTACCAAGTGACGACGACGGAGCGACGTGCTCGTTATAGATGCCGAGCGCGCGTTCAGTATCGCCGCGCTCCAGCGCGATCAGCGCGCCATGCCATGCGATGTGGCCATGCAGCACGCCGTTCTTCGGGTATTCAGGCAGCCATCCGGCGATGACCGTCTGGGCCTCGTCATTTGCGCCGGACTCGTGCAGGACGTGCGCGACCGCATGCACCGCATTCACGTTGTGGCGGCGTAATTCAAGCGAGCGCTCGGTGAGCGCACGTCCGAGCTTCACATCGCCGTTCTCGCCGTGTGCCCATCCGCGGTACGTGAGGAACCACCAATCGTCCGCGTCGAAATGGTGAGCATGGCGCTCGCACAGGTCCACGCGAGCCTGATCGTGATCGGCCATTCCCGAAAACGCCAGGAGGCCAAAGGCTCCGAGCGGCATCGAGAGAATGACGATGTCGCGCGGCCAATTGTCGGCGTGCGCGAGCGCGCTGGCGAGCGCCTTCTGACCCTGACCATGGATCGCGTATGAAAGCGTCTCGATGTGGCTGCGCTCACGCTCGGTTCCATTGATCGCAACCAACTCCGCCGCCTTCGCAATCTTGGCGCGCGCTTCGGTGAGCTGGGCGCTGACAGCATGCAGCCGCGCCCGGGCGGCGTGAGCGAGCGCGAAGTTCGGGTCGGCCGCAACCGCTTCATCGAACGCTTCGCCGGCGCCAGGCCACAGCGACAGAAGAAGGTCGACACCCGCACGATAGCGCTCGGCGGCGAGGTCGGAGTCTGTCGAAAGTGGAAGGTCGTAACGGTCGGAACGGGTCATGGCGCTGAAGACTCCAAAAATTCCTGAGCGATCAATGCCGGCAGCGTTGGAGCCGAAGCAGTGAAAGCCCAGTAAGAGAAATAATAATTAAATCAATTTACTGCGTGTCCGGCGCCTTGGAGGCCAGCCCGACGAGGACGGGTACATCGGCCGCGTGATTCATCTGATTCTCGGCGAGATTCGCCGGGTCTACCCGCTTCCGACGTCGCTTCCATGGCCGGAAGACGAGTCGCTCGCGAAGCTCTGCGAGGCGCACCACGCAGATCCCTCCGACCCGCGAGAGAGCCCGAAGTGTCAATCGCAGCGGCACAGGAGGAAGGCGATCCACCATGCTGATCCTCGTGAACCGCCCTTCCATCCAACGAGACGATTGAGTCGCGCCGCCTCAGACTAACTGGTCCTTAGCCTCACCAAGTCCGCCGCTCTCACTCGTTTGAGATGCACCCTTGCGAACGTAGAACCGGTACGCGACATAGACCACGGCAACCCAGACAGCGGACACAACCAGCGACATACGCATATCCGGCAGGATCGCGATGCCCACCAAGACCGCCCCAACGAACAGCAGCGCGATGTAGTTGCTGTAAGGATAAAACGGCATCGTGTACGAAAGCTGACTCACCTCTCCGTTGCGAATCTTCAGCTTACGGAAGCGCAGATGGCTGATCACAATCGATCCCCATGCGCAGACGAGTGCGAACACCGTCACCGACGAGAAGAGTTCGAACGCCTGCTCGGGCATGAAGTAGTTCAGCAGCACGCCGGCAAACATCGTCCCGAAGACCATCAAGATTGCCCGATGCGGCACCTTGCGTGAGTTCGTCACACCAAGGAATGCGGGTGCGTTCTTCTGGAGCGAGAGGTTGTAGAACGTGCGGCTGTTGGTGAACACGCTTGCATTGACTGCGGACAACACAGCCATGATCACCACCAGGTTCATGATGCTCGCCGCTGCCGGGATGCCAATTTTCGTGAACACCTGAACGAACGGGCTGCCCTTGGTCGTCAACGACGTCCACGGGAACACCATCAGAAGGACTGCCATTGCGCCGACGTAGAAAATAAGCAAGCGCCAGAACGTCGCGTTGATGGCCTTGGGCATTACCGTCTTGACGTCCTTGGTCTCGCCTGCTGCCAACCCGAGATTCTCCACGCCACCAAAGGAGAAAGCGACCATGACGATTGCCAGGAACGTTCCCCCTGCTCCCTTCGCAAAGAAGCCGCCGTGGTCTACGAGGTTGTGATAACCGATCGGCACGCCGTTGTTACCGATGCCGAACACGATCATCCCGGCGCCGAACGCAATCATCGCTACAATGGCAACCACCTTCACGAGGGCGAACCAGAACTCTGCCTCGCCGTATATCTTGACGCCGATGATATTGACGCAAAACATCAGCGACACGGCAGCGCCCGCCGTAACCCAGATCGGTATGTGTGGAAACCAGAAATGCACGTAATTACCTAACGCATTCAAATCCGCCGCGCTTGTTGCTAGCAAAAATATGAATGCGTTCCAGCCGTTCAGAAAACCCACGAACCGATGAATATACCGGTTTGAATACGAAATGTATGAACCCGATACCGGCTCTTCGACTGCCATCTCCCCAAGCGCACGCATGATGAAGTAGATGGCAATTGACGCCAGCAGGAAAACAAGAATAATGGCGGGCCCCGCTGTGCGGATTGCCCATGAAGAACCATAAAAAAGACCTGTCCCGATGGCGCCTCCAATAGCAATCATCTGGATGTGCCGGTTCTTGAGGTCTCTTTTGAGGTCCTCCTGCTCATAAGTTTGCGTCTGAATGTCACCGCTCATGTCGCCTCCATTGATGAGTTCGTTTTTGTTTTTCTTGAGTTAAGAAATTGGTAATTCCGACGCGCGTAGCCAACAGCGCGCAGCGTGACCTCGCATCGCTCTTAAGACCGTTCTGCCCCTCCTGTGCATAAATGTCTTTGGCTCCCTGACGCTTCCGCTTATTGTGGAAACGGGAGTCTGTTCTCTCGGCTCTTTGCTGCGCTCGATAGAAAAGACAAACAGCGTCCCTTGACGCGACGGCATATCCGTCGCGTTTGCGTGGTTTTTCAATTAGCGGCCCGAGTACCGCTTAAAGTTCGGCGAGGGCGTTCGTCAGACGGCGTATGGCCTCGTCGATCGTGGCACGTGGACATCCGAGATTTGCCCGCATGTATCCGTGACCTTCCAACCCGAACTTTTGCCCCTTGTCCAGCCACAGTCGGGCCTTGGTCAGCATGAAACTGTTCAGGGCATCCGGGTCCATTCCAAGCCCGCGACAGTCCATCCAGGACAAGTAAAGAGAATCCGCCGGGAGGACTTCAATCCTGGAGGTCATGCTGTGGACTGCATTACGGAAGTGCGCATGATTGTCGCGAAGGTAAGGCAGAAGTTCTTCCAGCCACGGCTCGCCATGTGCATACGCTGCCTCCGCCGCCACCATCCCGAGCGTGTTCACAGACTGGTACATGTTCCTGTCGAATTGCCGGCGCAGTTCATCCCTCAGGCGGCGATTCGGAACGAACAGGTTTGCACTCTGCAATCCAGGCAAGTTGAAGGTCTTGCTCGGCGCGGTGCACGTGATGCTGTTCTCAGCGAACTTGTCGCTGAGCGAAGCAAATGGTATGTGCTTCTTAAACGGATTGATGATGAGATCCTGGTGAATCTCGTCCGAAATTACTAACACCCCATGTCGCAAGCAGATGTCACCCATCGCCTGCAATTCGTCCTCGGTCCACACGTTACCAGTCGGGTTATGCGGATTGCTCAGAATGAAGAGCTTGGTATTCGGCTTGATGGCCGCCTCAAACGTTTTCTCGTTGAATCGATAGGACATCCCCGCGCGCTCCAGAGGCGCCAGCGCCAGCTGTCGTCCATTCAGAAGCACGTCGTCATGGAAGTGTGCGTAGACGGGAGGTTGAATCAGGACCGAGTCGCCAGGCGACGAGAAAGCCTGAATAGCGTTCTTGAGCGCAGTAATGATGCCGCTCGATTGGACCACCCATTCCGCGGACACGTCCCAGCCGAATCGCTTTGCCTGCCAACCGGTCACCGCTGCGACATAGCTATCCGTGGCGCCTCGCGAGTATCCGAAAACGCCGAACTCGACAGCTTCGTGAAGTGCGTCGACTACGGGTTGGGGTGTCCGGAAGTCCATATCCGCAACCCACATTGGCAACGGGTCCGCCGCACATTCCTCTGCGCTCAGCAGTCGTTCTCCGAACGCCCATTTCAGCGAGTTCGATTTCTTCCTGTCGGGCGCATCATCGAATATTGACTTGATCTTCCCAGCGGAGGCGCCGCTGCCCGTCATTTCACAGTGAACTTTCACGTTAGCTTCCATTTGCAATAGAACGGCACGCGAACGGCGTGACCTCGAATTGCAGCTAGAGTAGCAGCGTGAAATTCAGAGCAACAATGGTATCTTCTCACGGGGCAATGAGCGTAGCTCATGGATGTGGAAGCCCCGCCCCAAAGGGTTTCCTCGAAAATCAGACGGACAACGCGACGAGAAAGCGCGAGACCATGTTGTACGCGGCGACGGTCGCGACTGCTTCGACCGTCTGCGATTCGCCGAAGAAGCCCTTGAGCGCTTCGAGCACTTCAGCCTCGACCTTGACGGAGCGAGTCGATTGATCGGCTAGCCGCAGCAAGGCACGCTCCGCTTCGCTGAACGCGGCGCCGTCGACTTCCGGCGTCTTGATGGCATCAGCTTTGGATTGCGTGCCGCCCGCCGCCAGATACGCCGGATAGTGCACGGTCCATTCGAATTCTGCGTCGTTGAGCACCGCAACACGAAGCATGATGAGTTCGCGATACTCGAGCTCGAGACTAAAGTCCGCGCGGACTCGCCGCAGCAACTCGTTCCATCCGGTCGCAAGAGGGAAGCTCTTGAGCAGCACGCGGTCGATGCCGATAAGTTCGCCGCCCGGTCGGCGGCCCTTCATTGCGGCGAGGAGTTCTTCGGGCGCTGCATCGCCATCTTTCCACGGGGTTACTCGCACAGTGTTGCTCATAGATTTTTCTCGAGAGGAGGGAATTCGAACACGGGACTCGCGTGTCATCGCCTCCATTCTTGAGTTCGCAACGGCGTCGCACAATTGCTATATTCTTTTACGCCGACAAAGAAAATCTTTCATGAAAGCACCTATTTTCCTCAACGCGTTGCGGGCCTTCGAGGCAAGCGCCCGGCATCAGAGCTTCTCCTCGGCTGCGTCCGAGTTGAACGTAACGCCCGCGGCAGTTGGACAACTCGTTCGTTCGCTGGAAGAGTGGTTGGGCGCACCGTTGTTTTCATCGCGGAACGAGTGGTCGCTCCCGGTTGGTTCTCACCGAAAGCGCCGAACGCGCTCTTCCGGATATCCGTGCCGGTTTCGATCGCTTATCCAATGGGCTTAGCCGGTTGCAGGAGGCGTCACGAGGCGGCGTCCTTACCGTTGCGGTAAGCCCCGCGTTTGCCGCCAAGTGGCTACTTCCTCGAATCGACCGCTTTCACGAGATCTGTCCCGAAACGGACGTACGTCTGGACACCAATCTTAAGCTCGTCGACTTC
This sequence comes from Caballeronia arvi, assembly GCF_001544695.2. Classification (GTDB taxonomy): domain Bacteria; phylum Pseudomonadota; class Gammaproteobacteria; order Burkholderiales; family Burkholderiaceae; genus Caballeronia; species Caballeronia arvi. The sequence goes on along the minus strand of NZ_FCOM02000036.1, from coordinate 6,338 downwards.
ACCGCGCAGGGCATCGACATCGGCGTGCGATACGGTCGCGGCTCGTGGCCAGGGCTCGTCGCCGAGAAGCTGATGGAAGAGGAAATCTATCCCGTCTGCTCGCCGGCCTGGCTCAAGAGGAATGGAAAGATTGAGCGGCCAGATGACCTGGCCGGCAAGCCGCTCATTCATGACCTGTCTGTTGACGCGCATATTGGATTCACGTCGTGGGCCGACTGGCTCGAACGAGCGGGAGCGAAGAAAGTCGATGCAGCGCGTGGGATGCAGATCAACAATTCGGCCGCCGTATTGCAAGCCGCCATCGACGGTCATGGCGTTGCGTTGGCCCGAAGTGTCATGGCCAGGGACGACCTCACTGCGGGACGTTTGATCAAACTTCTTCCGAACATGACACATGCTGCCGAACTCGCCTACTTCATTGTTTATCGGAGCGAGTCGGCCTCGGTACCCAAGCACGTTGCTTTTCGCGAGTGGCTCATTCGTGAAGCTACATCAGGCTTTTGACCAAGCCGGCGTAACAGACGAGCCAGCGAATGGCTTATAGCCTTTGTGCCGCAAGAATTGCCGCCAGCAGTCCGCCCGTCAATATAACGCTGATAATGACGTAGAGCGCCGCGCTGAAATTTCCTGTCATGCTGATTGAAAATCCAATCAGGACTGGCGACAGCGCCCCGAACCCCACGGCAATACCATTCAGCGTGCCGGCTGCCGAAGAAATTGCCCGCTTCGGCACCAAACCCTGCAACAAGGTAAAGATAGCGGGAATTTGCATCGATGAAGCGCCTATACCGAAAGCGATAGTAATGGCGGCAACGTAATTATTTTCGACGGCGACCCCGGAATACACGCCTATGGCACACAGCAGAGCCGACACGACGATGATGGGCGCATTTCTTCCCGTCCGATCGATCAATACGCCGGAAATGATTTTAAAGAATAGTCCAATGATGAACGGCAACGACGACATCCAGCCCATCGTTTCCCAGGAGAATCCACGCTCATGGTTCAGATACGTGGGCAGCCAACTCAGCAGGCCCCAGGACAAGATCGAGTTCGTCGCAAGAATCAGCATGAGCAGCCAGAAGCGGTAGTTCAGTACGTACGATCCCGCTAACTTGCGGAACGAGCTTCCAGTGAGATAATTCTCGATTGACTCTGAATTGAGATCAGCTTCGATATGCTGTAGTTCGCGTTGATTAACGCGCTTATGTCCGCGAGGTGTGTCCGCAGTAAAAAACAGAAGCAACATCAGCGGAATGAGACTCAGCGCAAAAGACCAATGAAACGTTGCACGCCAGGAATACGTGACAACCAGATACGTGAAGATCGGCATGGCGACGGCTGGCGCCAGCGATTGTCCGATAATCCACGCAGTGTTGGCCCTGCCGCGTTCCTTTGGCGGGAACCAATTCTTGACGAACGTGTTTTGCATCGGGTAATAAAGACCCTCGCCAATTCCAAGCATGACGCGCGTCGCAATCAGAATGGCAAAGCTGCCTGCGATGCCACCTATGACAAGTGCGAGGCAGATGACGATATACGCTAATATCATCGCCTTGCGAGGGCCAAGAAAAGCGCCGAGCGGACTCAACACGACATTAGCGGTCCCGTAAGCGATCAAAAACGAACTCATCAACAGTCCGATTTTCACCGGCTGCCCCGCAATTCCCATATCAGCGAGGAACTGCGCGTTCGCGGCGATAACCGCGACATTCACGCGATCCAGATACGCAATCGAAATCCCGATAAAAAGAATGAACAGGAGCAAAACACGTTGTCTCGACGGTTTTGTCTGGTCCAGAGCGCGCTCTTCTGCTCCGGTAATCTGTAGGTTCTGACTCATCGCTGTCTCCATTCCCGGCGATACGTGTCGATCGCCTAGGCGGTTTAGTAGTTTAGGTTACGAAAATTGGGTGTGGAAAACCAATAAAAGGTTACTCCGTACGCGCAGCAGCTGGTTGTAAAGCCGTACCGCTGAGCGAGAGACGCGCATTAGCGCTGCGCTTGAGATTCAAACCAGTGGCGCGCCAAGCGATCCCAAAATCGCGCGCCCAAATCCAGATTGTGGTCGTTGAAATCGTAGCCGGGGTTGTGTAAGCCCACTCCGGGCTTGTTGTCGGCGCCATTGCCAATCCAGCCGTAGGCACCCGGTACCTCTTCCAACATGAAGCCGAAATCTTCGGCCGTCAGCGCAGGCAGGACGTCGGTATGTGCGTTGTCGTCGCCGACCATTTCGCGCATGACGTCCCCCATGAACACCGCTTCTTTCTGCTGATTCACCGTGCTGGGGTAGCCGCCCGACTTTATGACGACTTCGGCGGTTGCGAAGTGCGCTTCGGCAACATGGCTCGAAATCCGATGCAGTCCGTCAATCAGGAACTGCTGAGATTCGTTTGTCAGCGTGCGGCATGTGCCAAGAATGCGTGCCTCGTCCGGAACGATGTTGGGCGATGTGCCGGCGTCGATTTTGCCCACGGTCAGTACGACAGAGTCCAGCGGGTCCGTGCCGCGCGACACGAGCGTTTGCAACTGGGAAACAATGAAGCACGCCACGGGGATCGGGTCGATCGTCGTGTGCGGTAGTGCTGCATGTCCGCCCTTGCCCCGCACGATGATCTCGAACATTCTTGCGGCCGCCATGATCGGGCCGACACGCACGCCCATTTGGCCCTGCGCGAGTGCAGGCCAGTTGTGCAGCGCGAAGACCGCCTGACACGGAAACCGGTCGAATAATCCGTCGTCCATCATGGCGCGTGCGCCAGCGCCCCCCTCCTCGGCGGGCTGAAAAATCAAATGCACAGTCCCATCGAAGTCGCGATTGGCTGTCAGCAACTCAGCCGCCCCGAGCAACATGGTGGTATGTCCGTCATGTCCGCATGCATGCATGCGACCATCATGTTTGCTTGCATGCTCGAAGCGATTGCGCTCCTGCAGCGGCAACGCATCCATATCGGCGCGGATGCCCACGGCGGGACCCGGATTAGCACCGCTGCGTCCCTTACCGTGGATGCTGGCCACCATACCCGTCACGCCCAGGCCACGAACAACTGGAACATCCAGCGCGGCAAGGTAGGCGACGATCTTTTCGGACGTCCGGTTTTCCTCATACCTGAGTTCAGGGTGCATGTGCAGATCGCGACGAAACGCGATCAGGCGATTGACGTTCAGTGTGGCTTCTTGGTCGAGGAACATACGGACATCCGCGAGGATTCAATAAAAGGGATAGCGCCTAGCGCGTCGACAACTCGATCAAAGCGTAGATGCCGGATGATGCAGCCCGCCTGTGCCCTTGCGTATCGAGTTCACACGGATTGTAGGAACTGTCTCCCATACCGTAAAATAGCGTTTCGATATCCAATCGATGCCGGAAAGGTATAGCCATGGATCTGCGCCAACTGCGCTACTTCTGTGCTGTGGCCAAGCATGGAAGCATTAGCATCGCGGCTCAGGCGGTGCACATCGCGCAGCCGGCCCTGACGCGCCAAATCCAGGCGCTCGAAGATGAAATGGGCACACGCCTATTCGAGCGAACGACTCGCGGCGTGAAATTGACCGATGCCGGTAGCCAGTTGCTGGCAGACGCAAGCAAATTGCTCGACGATGCCGCTGCAGCGAAAGAGCGAGCGCAACGTGCTGGCCGCGGAGAGTCTGGGCATCTGTCTATCGCGCTGCCAGTAATGCAGAACCTCGCGCCGACCATCGCGGAAGTTTTAAAGAAGTATCGGCGTGAAGTTCCAGGCGTGGGGATCACGCTGCACCACCTGCTTTCCGAGGCTCAGCTCGAGCAAATCGCGGATGGCCGGTTAGACGCCGGTTTTTTGCTGTTCCGGCCACTCGACGATGCATCGTTCGACGGAATCCCTGTCTTTTCCGAGCGAATGCTACTGGCGTATCCGGCGGAATGGACCTGGCCGAAAGGCCGAAAGCCGAAAGTCCTCAGAGATCTTCAGGATCTCGATTTCGTCTGGTTGCCGCGCTCGGCCGCGCCTGCATGGCACGACAGGTTGATTCACTGCTTTTTCAATGCTGGATTTATTCCGCGCACTGCCGTGCATGGTGTGGATGCGGCCTCCATGCTAACGCTGGTAGCTGCAGGCATGGGTTGCACGATACTGCCGGAAGGGGCACGCAGCCGTGCCCCCGCGACGATTGCCTTCATGACCCTGTCGGACCTGACCATCCGTCAAGACTGGGAACTGGTGTGGCGCAGCGACCGATGCTCCTCCGTGCTCCAACGCTTTATCGATGTCGTGTCGTCTGCCCGGGCCGGCTTGAAGCACCCCTTGTAGGGAATTCAACGAGGCTTGCAATAGCGCTACATGCCACCTACGCGACTTGCCAATTTATCCGGACAAGTGGCTCAACTTTTGGTAAGCGGCTCGCGACGTCTCGCGACGGCCATTCTCGACGGCTGAGCGAACCGGTTGGTAGTTTAGTTCCCGCTAAATAATTTGGTGGGAGCTAAAGTGGACGAGACATTGAATCGGATCGCGAAGGGCAAGCGACCAAACTTTCGGGTGGAGACCAAGCGGCACCTGGTCGAGCAGACCTTCGAAGCAGGAGCTTCGGTTTCGCTGGTTGCACGCCGTAACGACGTCAACACCAATTTGCTGTTCCGGTGGCGGCGTCAGTATCTGCAAGGCTTGTTCGGCGCGCCATGTCCAGAGCATGCGGCGGCGGCCTCGAAACCTGATGCCAGCTCGACGGTACTTCTTCCAGTGAGCGTTGTCGCGGAGCCTTCGGAGGCAACGCCCATGACCGACGATACCAACTCGCCGCCCGATAACGTCTGCGAGATCGAATTTGATCGCGCACGCGTTCGAATCTCCGGTGAGGTCTCGCCTGCGTTGCTGCGGCTGCTCATTCGGGAGCTTGCCCGATGATCGGCCTGCCCACGGGCACGCGTGTCTGGCTCGTTGCCGGCATCACCGACATGCGCTGCGGCTTCCAAGGGCTATCGGCGAAGGTGCAGACAGCGCTCAATGAGAATCCACTGGACGGTAACGTCTTCATCTTCCGCGGGCGCCGCGGCGATCTCGTGAAGGTGCTTTGGGCTACTGAGGACGGACTCTGGCTTCTCGCGAAACGGTTGGAGCGAGGGCGTTTCATCTGGCCACAGGCCGATGGCGGCAAGATCCATCTGACGAGCGCACAGTTGTCGATGTTGCTCGAGGGCATCGACTGGCGACAGCCACGACGCACCGCCGCACTCTCGATGTTGTAAACCGCGAGGAAGGCTCGTAAACTGCGACGCATGTCCGATCAAGCGCCGCTTCCCGATACTGTCGCTGAGCTCCGTGCCATGGTGCTCGCGCAACAGGCATCGCTGCTTGAGCACCAGGCATCGATTGCGAAGATGGTGGAGGAACTCGCCGCGCGAGATGACGAGATCGAGCGCCTGAAGGCGCAGATCGACAAGCTCAGGCGGATGCACTTCGGGCGCAAGTCCGAACAACTCGCGAAGCAAATCGACAAGCTCGAGGCGCAGCTGGAGGATCTGACGGCCGGCCGGGGTGCTGCCGAGGCGCGTAACCAGCGCGACAGGACACCGAATGCGCCGGCCACGCGAGAGCCGCTCCCGCCGCACCTGCCGCGCGAGGAGATGGTACTCGAGCCTGATCCGCTCTGCCCCAAGTGCGCGACGACCATGCAGCCGCTGGGCGAGGACGTCTCCGAACAGCTCGCGCGTGTAGCCGCCGCATTCAAGGTGATCCGCACGATCCGGCGCAAATTGCTTTGCCCCGGCTGTAGCCATATCGTACAACTGCCGATGCCGGGCCTGCCGATCGAGCGCAGCATCGCGCATCCAAGCCTGCTGGCCGATATCGCGGTATCGAAGTTCGCGGATCACCAACCCCTGTATCGCCAGTCGGAGATCGCGGCCCGCGACGGCGTGCCACTTGATCGCGCCAGCATGGGCCGCTGGGTCGGCCAGATCGTTGAACTCTGCATGGTGCTGGTCGAGGCGATCCAGCGCTACGTGCTGGCTGCCGGCAAGCTCCATGGCGACGACACGACGGTTCCCGTCCTCACGCCGGGCAACAAGCAGACGACAACCGGTCGATTCTGGGTCTATGTGCGCGACGATCGCCGCTCGGGCTCGACCGATCCTGCGGCAGTCTGGTTCTCGTACTCGTCGGACCGTAAGGGCGTTCATCCGCAAACCCACCTCGCCAACTTCAAGGGAATCCTGCAAGCGGATGCCTATGCCGGTTTCGATAAGCTGTACACGAGCGGCGATGTCCATGAAGCCGCGTGTTGGGATCAGTATCCCGAGAATGTTTTTATCTGGAGATAAGATACGATTTTCGGTAATTTGTAGTGCGATCTCCGGGGTT
>NZ_FCOM02000017.1 GCF_001544695.2 Caballeronia arvi | reverse complement strand
GCGCAGATCAGCGGACGCGGCGCGACCTTGCCGTTTGCGCTCAGCCCCGAGTTATGCGGGCGTCTGAACGCGCTGGCACATCAGGAAGGCGTCACGCCTTTCATGTTGCTGCTCGCCGTGTTTCAGACCTTGCTTGCACGCCTGTCGGGACAGTCGGAAGTGGCAGTGGGATCGCCCATCGCTAATCGCACGCATGCACAGATCGAGCCGCTTATCGGCCTGTTCGTCAATACGCTGGTGCTGCGTGCCGATCTCTCCGGCTCGCCTTCCTTGCGCACGTTGCTCGCGCAGGTTCGCGACACGACGCTCGCCGCTTATGCGCATCAGGACTTGCCTTTCGAGAAGCTCGTCGAAGCACTTGCGCCGGTTCGTGACACCAGCCGCACGGCGCTGTTCCAGGTGATGTTCGTGTTGCAGAACGCACCGATGGAACCACTTGCCTTGCCCGGCCTCACGCTTGAGTTGATGCCGCCATCGGAAGCAGGCGCCAAGTTCGATATCACGCTGAACCTCACGAACACGCAAGATCGCTTCGCCGGCAGCATCAGTTACGCGACAGATCTTTTCGATGAACGCACCATCGTGCGTTTCGGTGAACGCTTCACACGCCTGCTCGATCAAGCGCTCGACAAACCCAACGCACCGCTGCATTCGCTCGAACTCGTGCTGCCCGAAGAGCATGCGTTGCTCGAACGCTGGAACGACACGGCTGCGGCTTATCCCGAGCATCTGTGTATTCATCAGCTTTTCGAACTGCAGGTTCAACGCAATCCCGATGCAATCGCCCTCGTCTTCGAAGACGACTCACTCACCTATGCGCAACTCAACGCACGCGCCAATCGACTTGCGCATCATCTGATCACGCTTGGCGTGAGCCCGGAAGATCGGATCGCGCTGTGCATGGAGCGCGGCATCGACATGATCGTCGCGTTGATGGCGATACTCAAGGCAGGCGGCGCTTATGTGCCGCTCGATCCGGCTTATCCGGGAGAACGTCTGAGCCACATCCTCACCGACGCCGCGCCTCTGCTTCTGATCGCCGATACCGCCGGTCGGGAAGCCTTGGGCGACACGGGATCGCTGAATGTGCTCGATGCCCATGCATCGCTCGATGAAACACTCCCGCAAGACAATCCGCAAACGTCCGTCGCGCCGCATAACCTCGCCTATGTGATCTACACCTCCGGTTCGACCGGCAAGCCCAAGGGCGTTGCGATCGAACACCGGAATGCCGTGAACTTCCTGACCTGGGCTCAGGATGCGTTCACGCCTGAAGAGCTTTCGCACACGCTCTTTGCAACGTCGCTCAACTTCGATCTCTCCATCTACGAGTGTTTCGCGCCTTTGACGCGAGGCGCAACGATTCATCTGGTCGACAACGTCCTCGCGCTGGTCAGAAATCCGTACGAGGTCAGCCTGATCAATACGGTGCCATCGGCGATTACGTCGCTGCTGGATGCTGACGCATCGCTCGCATCGGTCCGCACGATCAACCTTGCCGGTGAACCGCTGAAACTCGCGCTGATGAAACGGATTTTCGCCGAGACCGGTATCGAGCGGCTGTGCAATCTGTATGGCCCATCCGAGACGACGACGTACTCGACCTGGATCGAGATGCACAAAGGCGAGCGGTTGACGGAAACCATCGGCAAGCCGATCGCCAACACGCGCATTTATCTGCTCGATGCCCAATGCAAGCCGGTGCCGCTCGGCACGGTGGGCGAGCTTTACATCGGCGGCGCGGGCGTGGCGCGTGGCTATCTGAACCGGCCCGAACTCACCGTCGAACGCTTCCTCGACGATCCATTCGTGCCTGGCACCCGCATGTACCGCACCGGCGATCTCGCACGCTATCGCGCCGATGGCAACATCGAGTTTCTCGGCCGTAACGATCATCAGGTCAAGATTCGGGGCTTCCGTATCGAGCTCGGTGAGATCGAGGCTCAGCTCGTCGCGCATCCGGCGGTGCGCGAGGCTGTACTCATTGCGCGTGCCCGAAGCGAAGAGTCACAAGATCAACAACTCGTCGCCTATGTCACGTTGCTTTCCGAAGTCGATGTCAGCGTATTGCGCGAGCAGCTCGCCACGCACTTGCCCGATTACATGGTGCCTTCGGCGTTCGTCACGCTCGATGCCTTGCCGCTCACACCCAACGGCAAGCTCGATCGTCACGCACTGCCCGATCCGCAAGCCGATGCCTTCGCGCTGCGCCCCTTCGAAGCCCCGCAAGGTCAGACCGAAGCCGCACTCGCCGATCTGTGGGCCGGCTTGCTCGGCCTCGAGCGCGTCGGCCGGCAGGACAACTTCTTCTCGCTCGGCGGACACTCTTTACTTGCGGTCACGCTCGTCGAACGCATGCGCCGCATCGGCCTGCACGCCAACGTGCGCGATCTATTCGCCACCCCCGTGCTCAGCGCGCTCGCGGCTTCGCTGGAGCGCGGTACGATCACAACCGATATCGTCGTGCCGCCCAACGTCATCACGACCGACAGCACCGCGCTCACGCCCGCCATGCTGCCGCTCATCGCGTTGACGCAAAGCGATATCGATCGCATCGTGGCGCAAGTGCCAGGTGGTATCGGCAACGTGCAAGATATCTATGCACTTGCGCCGCTTCAGGAAGGCATTCTGTTCCATCACATGCTGAGCATCGAAGGCGATCCGTATCTGCAAACCGCGCGCATCGCCTTCGACAGCCGCGCGCGTTTCGATGCCTGGCTTGATGCTCTGCAACAGATCATCAAGCGACATGACATTCTGCGCACCGCCTTTATCCACGATGGCATCAGCGCGCCCGCTCAGGTCGTGCTGCGTGATGCACCCGCAACGATTCACGAGATCGACCTCGATCCGGCGCAGGGTCCGGCCGCTGAACAACTCGCCCGCCAGTTCGATGCGCGCTCGCAGCGTCTGCCACTGGATCAAGCTCCTTTGCTTCGGCTGACCGTCGCGAAGGAACCGGATTCGGAACGCTGGCTGGCGTTGCTCGTGTGGCATCACCTGATCGGCGATCACGTCACGCTGGAGGTGATTCAGAAGGAAATCAGCGCGCTGCTCGATGATCGCGAGCACCCGCTTGGCACCGCTCAACACTTCCGCGATCTGGTCGCGCAAGCGCGGCTCGGTGCAACTCAGGAAGAGCATGAAGCGTTCTTCCGCGACATGCTCGCCGATGTCAGCGAACCCACGCTGCCTTTCGGTTTCACGGACGTGCATCACGACGGCTCTGCTGTGGCCGAAGCGCGTGTGACGCTGCCCGCTACGCTCAATACGCGTCTGCGTACGCAAGCGCGTCAGCTCGGCGTGAGTCTTGCAAGCCTGTGTCATCTCGCGTGGGCGCGCGTGCTCGGTGCGGCCAGCGCAGCCGATTCTGACGGACGCATCGTGTTCGGCACCGTGCTGCTCGGGCGCATGCAGGCCGGCGTCGATCAGGCTTTGGGCTTGTTGATCAACACACTGCCGATTCGCCTCGACGTGAACGAGGTATCTGTGGTCGACAGCGTTCGTCAAACGCATGAACGTCTCGCGGCTTTGCTACAACATCAGCATGCACCGCTCGCGCTCGCTCAGCGATGCAGTGGTGTCGTCGCGCCCGCACCGCTCTTTAGCGCACTGCTCAACTATCGTCACAATCAAGCTGGAACCGATGAACAGCAGGCCTTCGATGGCATCGAACTGCTTGGCGCCGAAGAGCGCACCAACTATCCGCTGATGCTCGCAGTCGAAGACGACGGCGAGAGTCTTGGACTCACTGCACAGACGGTCGCGCCGCTCTCGCCCGAGCAGTTGTGCGGCTATATGGAGCAGGCGCTTTTGAGCCTTGCGCAGGCGCTCGAACATGCGCCTCAGACGCCGGTGAATCGACTCGACGTGTTGCCGCACGAGACACGCGATTTGCTGGTTCGGACGTGGAACGATACGGCTGCGTCCTATCCGGACAATCTGTGCATTCATCAGTTGTTCGAGCAACAGGTTCAACGTACGCCCGATGCCATCGCGCTGATCTTCGATAACGAGTCGCTCACGTATAAGCAACTCAATGCGCGCGCCAATCGGCTGGCACATCATCTGATCGCGCTGGGCGTGCGTCCCGAAGATCGCGTGGCGCTGTGCGTGGAGCGTGGCATCGGCATGGTCGTTTCATTGCTGGCGATCCTCAAAGCAGGCGGCGCTTATGTGCCGCTCGATCCGGCCTATCCGGGCGAGCGTCTGAGCCACATCCTCACCGACTCCACGCCGAAGCTTCTGCTCGCCGATGCAGCCGGCCGTGAAGCGCTCGGCGACACGGGTACATTGAGCGTGCTCGATCCAGACACATCGTTCGATGGCTCACAAGACGATCCGCATACCTCGGTCGCTCCGCATCACCTCGCCTACGTGCTCTTTACTTCCGGTTCAACCGGCAAGCCCAAGGGCGTGATGGTCGAGCATCGCGAGATGCTGAACTTCCTCTGCTCGATGCGCGATATCACGTCCATGCGCGCAGCCGACAAGCTGCTCGCCGTCACGACCATTGCCTTCGATATCGCGGGCCTCGAGTTGTATCTGCCCTTGAGCACGGGCGCCTGCATCGTGCTTGCACGCAGAAGCGATGCAGCCGATCCGGTCGCGCTTCAAATGCTCATCGCCGAACACGACATCAGCTTCATGCAGGCGACGCCCGCGACCTGGCGCATGTTGCTCGATACGCAGTGGACGGGTAACGCGCAACTCACCGCGCTCTGCGGTGGCGAAGCCTTGTCTGCCGGTCTCGCGACGCGTCTCGGTGAGAAGGTCAAAGCGCTGTGGAATCTGTATGGTCCGACCGAGACCACGGTCTGGTCATCGTGCTATCGGACGGGACTCGAAGCGGAAATGTCGTCCACGGTGTCAGTCGGTCGTCCGATCGCCAACACGCGCATGTATCTGCTCGATGCGCAATATCAGCTCGTGCCGCCGGGTGCGGTGGGTGAACTGTATATCGGTGGAGCGGGCGTGGCGCGTGGTTATCTGAATCGTCCTGATCTCACTGCTGAACGCTTTATCGATGATCCGTTCGTTGCCGATGCACGCATGTACCGAACGGGTGATATCGCGCGATATCGTCCTGACGGCAATATCGAGTTCCTTGGCCGCAACGATCATCAGGTCAAGATTCGCGGCTTCCGTATCGAGCTTGGGGAGATCGAGGCGCAGATCGCCAGTCATCCGGCTGTGCGTGAAGCGGTCGTCATCGCGCGTGCTCGACATGAGGGAACACAGGATCAGCAACTCATCGCTTATGTAACCGGCATCGAAGAGATCGACACAGACGCCCTTCGTGAGCATCTGAACTCGCGTCTGCCCGATTACATGGTGCCGTCAGCCTTCGTCGTGCTCGATGCGTTGCCTTTGACGCCCAATGGCAAGCTCGATCGCCGCGCGTTGCCTGATCCGCAGTGGCAGGATCTCGCTGCATATGTCGCACCGCGCACATCGCTCGAACACACGCTTGCGCAGTGCTTTGCCAGCGTGCTCGGCCTCGAACGCGTCAGCGTCTTCGATAACTTCTTTACGCTCGGCGGGCATTCGCTGCTTGCCGTGCAACTGATGGCGCAAATCCATGCGAAGCTCGGCCAGGACATTTCGATCCGGGTTCTCTTCAACGCGCCATCGGTCGCGGAACTGGCGAATCACCTGAACACTGCGCCGTCGAACACCGAGTTCGACACGATTCTGCCGATCCGCACGCCAGGCGATGGCGCTCCGCTCTTCTGCATTCACCCGGTCGGCGGACTGGCCTGGAGCTATGCGGGTCTTGCGCAGATCATCGATGGCGATCGCCCGATCTATGCCGTGCAGACGCCAGCGCTGCAGCAGCCCGATTACGGTCCCGCGAGCATCGCCGAGATGGCGACCGACTACATCACGCGCATCCGCACGATTCAACCTCAAGGTCCTTATCATTTGCTCGGCTGGTCCTTCGGCGGACTGCTCGCCTATGAAATGGCGACTCAGCTTCAGAACCTCGGCGAGAAGGTGAGTCAGCTCGTGCTGCTCGATTCGCGTCTTCCCGATGCACTGGACGCGCGTGAAGTCGACGAATGCGCGCTCTTCGCCGCGACATTCCCGAGCATGTCACCAGATCTGATGCTTTCGCTTCAGGCCATGCAATCGACTTCGGAACGCGTCATTGCCTTGCGCGAACATCGCCTGATACCCGCCTATATCACGGACGGGCACATCATGACGCTGATCGGTGCAACCCAGCGCAACATGCAGTTGCAGTCGACGTTCGCGCCCAAGCAGTTCTATGGCGATATCGTCTACTTCACCGCCACGCGATCCGAGTCGCCGGGACAACCTCGACCTTTCGCGCAATGGCGCGAGCGAGTGGATGGTTCGATCATGAACTACGACATCGATTGCGCGCACGCCGAGATGTGTCTGCCATCGTCGCTTGCGAGGATCGGACAGAACCTCGCTTCGTCGAATGTCATCGCAGCATCGGCAAGCAAACATCCGAATGCAGAAGTTCACGCGAAGTAGCAGCGCGCATCGCCACCGGTAGAAACGCCGGTGGCGATGCGCTTTAACTTAAGAACAGGAGAAAGAGAATGAAACGCGCCTAGCCTTCGCGACGCTGCTTGCGGTCGCTATGCTTGCGCACATTGCTGGCGAGTTCGGAGATGATCTCGGTGGCCGCACCGATGATCTGATTGAAGTTGAAACCTGCACGCGTCATCTCACGATAGAAAGATCGAGCAAGCATCTTCGAGAGTTGACCTGGGTTCTGTACCGATTGAGCGACGATGTCACCGATCGTCTGATCCGACGCTCTCCTGAGCGTCATGCGGGTGAAGGGCGAGGCGACGAGCTTCTGCAGCCTGTCGGCCTCGACGGCTTTCGTGACCAATGTACCGAGAATGCGGAGCAATTGCAGATCATGATCATCGAAACGCCGCCTGTCTTGCGGCCCCGACACCTGCACGACGCCGATCGCCGTTCCGTTCAGCGCAAGCACGGCGAACATCTTGTCGCGTGTATCCGAGTATTCGACGATGGCCGTCTTCTCTCCGACATGCACTTCGCCAAATGCCGCGGTGTGCCCGGAGCACACTTCGGCGACCCGCTCGTCGAGCGGTATCGACACGACACAACGCTTCACTCGCAGCGCCTCGGCGATCATCGCCGCGAATTCTTCCGGCGAACCGGCTGCATCCTGGGTGTACTCAAACTCTGCCAGCTGAGAATCCTGCTCTTCGAAAGCATGTTCAGAACTGTTCATATGCACTCCACCAGAAGGTTTCAGTGTGCGTAAGGCTAAGCGTGAAAAGTTAGGCGCTTGTTAGCGTGATTCGTGCCTGTCAGGTCTCGGATATAACGGTATTCGCTCGACTCGATCCCTAATTGCTTTCTAAGTCTCGTTCGCCAAGCTGGTCGCTGTTCAGTGCAAGTCCGGCCCATTCAGACAGGTGATGACGATGAAACGACCCTTATTCATGCAGCGCCGCAACATCCGGGTTCGGAGTGGCCGTTTCGACATTTCAATAGAAGATTCGGGCAGCACCGGAACACCTTGCGTGCTGCTGCACGGCCGCGGTGAGTGCAGCGGCGTGTGGCGTACTTTGACAGAAGATGCGTCGCCAGACTACCGTTTCATATCCATCGATCTTCGCGGCCACGGCGATTCGAGCTGGGACCCGGATGGCGCCTACGGCTCGCGCGCTCTGGCGGGCGACGTGCTCGAAGTCTTGCTCGCGCTGAACGTCCGAAAGCCCGTCCTTATCGGTCATTCGCTCGGCGGCAGCGTGGCATTGCAACTGACCGGCATGCTCGAACAGTTCACCTCCGGGCTGGTGCTGGTCGACTTTGGACCGGAATCCGACGTGACCGGTTCAAAAAAGGTCCGCGCCGAAATACACGATACGCCGTCGCGCTTCGAATCGATCGACGAATACGTGTCATGGCTGCACGATCGCCGTCCGCTTGCGAACGGGCGTGCGCTTCGCAATCTCGCTGCGCACGCATTGCGCCGCACGCAAACCGGCGCATTCGAGCCGAAGCTGGACCGGCATGTAGCCGATGACTCGCCGCTGAGCGAAGAACCGCGCGCCGAGCAGTTCTGGCACATGCTCAGGTCCGTGCGATGCCCGAGCCTCGTCGTGCGAGGCGTAGGCTCCGCGGTGCTCAATCCGCAGGTCGCGCTGCGCATGGCGCATCAGGCATTGCCGAAAGGACGCCTTGCGACGATATCCGGCGCAGGCCATGCAGTGATGACCGATAACCCCGAGGAATTCAACCGGGCCATCGAGACGTTCCTTGCTTCGCTGCCGCATGCCGCCAGCGGAGGTCTGTGATGTTCTCGATCATTCCATCGGAGATTCGCAGGCAATCGGCGCCGCGTCTCGTAGTCGCCGTCATCGCAGGATTCGCGGGCGCGCTTTGCAGCGCGGAAATCGCCAGATTGATCAGCAACGTCGCAGCAGGCCAGATCGAAACGCGCGGGCTCGTGATCGTCTTCTTCGCAGTGTGCGCAGCGCAGTTGCTGTTCAGGACGAGCTCGCAAATCATCGTGATGGACTTCGGTCAGCAAGTGATATGCGGCTTGCGTATCGAACTGTGCCGCAAGATCCTGCGCACGCCCTACAAGCGGCTGCAAAGCCTCGGCAAGGCGCGCCTGCTCGCCATCCTCACCACGGACATCGGCACCTTCGCGCAAGCCGCGCAAATGCTCCCGATCACGTTCGGCAACGTGATCCTGATCGCTGTATGCCTCGCCTACATGGCATGGCTTTCATGGCAGGCATTCGCGTGCTTCTTCGTCTTTCTCATCGCCGGAGGCGTCATCTATCACAGCGTGGAGCGCTGGCCATTGCGCGAGATGCAGGCCGTTCGCGATCAGCTCGATATCATCTTCCGGCACTTTCGCTCCCTGCTGGAAGGCACGCGCGAATTGCAGCTCAACAACGCGCGAGCCCGCTACTTCACCGACCATGTGGTACATCCGACCGCGCATCAGTTCCGGCGCTCGTTCACGCGGGCGATGCTCATCTATTCGCTCGTCGCCAATGCGGGCGGCATGCTGTTCTATGTAGCGATCGGCCTGATCCTGCTCGTGGTACCGCACTGGTTTCCGCAATCGCACGGCGTTCTAGTGACGCTCACGCTGTTGCTGCTCTTTCTGATTCAACCCGTCAGCGAAGTGATGACGACATTGCCGATCCTGCGTCAGGCGTCCATCGCGCTGACGCGCATTCGCATTCTCGATGCCGAGCTCATGCAGGAGCAGGACGACGACGCACACGTCGCGCAGGACGATCCCTTTGCCGCGGCGGTCGAGGGTGCGCCGCTCATCGGCTTTCGCGGCGTGTCGCACCGCTATCCGGGGCTGACCGAGGATCATCCGTTCACGCTCGGACCGATCGATCTGTCGATCCGTGAAGGGGAAGTCGTCTATCTGATCGGCGGAAACGGCAGCGGCAAAACCACGCTCGCGATGTTGCTGCTCGGCCTCTACGAACCCGAGCAGGGACATGTCGAACTGAATGGCGTGAAAGTCGGCAAGGACAATCTCGTGCAATATCGCCAGCGATTTTCAGCCGTGTTCGCGGACTTTCATCTGTTCGATGAAGTGCTGTGCCAGGACCAGACGCAGATCGCAAAGCAGGCGGCACAGTATCTTCACAAGCTCGAGCTCGATCACAAGGTCAGCATGGAAGGCAACCGGTTCAGCACGACCAGCCTTTCGTCGGGTCAGCGCAAGCGCATGGCGCTCATTTCGTCGTATCTGGAAGATCGTCCGATCTATCTGTTCGATGAATGGGCCGCCGATCAGGACCCCGTGTTCAGGCGCGTGTTTTATACGCAGTTGATTCCCGAGCTCAAGCGCAAGGGCAAGACGGTCATCGTCATTTCGCACGACGATGCCTACTTCGAATGTGCCGACCGTCTCGTTCAGGTTGCGAACGGCCGTCTCGTCGATGTATCCGCGCAAGCCCTGAAAGAAGGCCTGTATGCGGGACGCGGCGGCTCGGCCGTTGCCGAGTGACAGCGCAATCGTTCGAACGCCGCGGCTCGCACCGCGGCGTTCGTCTTCAGGTTACTGCGGTTCGTACCACGAATAGGTCGGCAGCGTCGTCAGCGACGAGCCAATCTGGAACGTGATATCGCGCAGCGACGTCAGCGGGATGGCGCGCGGGTCGCCGGTATAGCGGCGCACATCGCCGTTGTCGTTGATATAGACCACGACGTTGCCCGTGATGCCCGCCACATTCGTGCTGGACAACGGCACGCCCCAGATATCGAAGACCTGGCCGAGCGTGAACGGCTTGACGTTAGGCGTTTCGATATGAATGATGCCGGTGTTGTCGTGCGTATGCAGCTCGTAGTTGCACCCGGACGTAATGCCGACGTTCTTCGGGAACGCGAGCCATTGGCCGTCCTTGAAGATCGCGACATGCGAGTGAACGTGGAAGGTCTCGGCCATGCCTGGCGCGCAGACTACGCCATCCACAGTCGCACCGGTGCTGCCGATCCCCGTGCTGCCGTCCGGAAAGTACAGGGTGCCGAGCAAGCCGCCGAAGCTGAGCGTGCTGACCGTCGACGTGAAGGGCGGCGGATCGGTCCACGCGTAGGTCGCGATCTGGGCGGGCGGCGTGCCGATGACGAGCGTCACTTCACCGTGCTGCGTCAGCGAGAGGCTCGCGAGATCGCCGCTGTATTGCTGAAGCGCGCCGCCCGTGTTCACCCACGCGGTGACGTTGCCGGTGAGGCCTGCCACGTTGGTCGTGCTGAGCGGTTGCCCCCAGACGGCGAAGAACTGACCGAGCGTGTATGACCCGTTGGACGTCACGTCCATGCGGATCTTGCCCGATGCATCGACCGTATGGACCGGATAGACGCAGCCCGTCTGCCGCGCCATCGTCGGCACCACTGTGCCGATATTCGCAGGCAAGGCAAGCTGCTTGCCGTTCTGATAGATCGACAGGTGCGCATAGCTGTACTTGGCGCCCGCCACCGCGCAGTTGAGGCCGTTCACCGCCTGGCCGGTGCCACCGCTCGATGTCGAGCCATCGCTCCATTGCGCGGTGCCAATCGTCGTGCCGTCGACGACCGCGGTCGCCGCGGCGAGCGTCGGTGAAGTGTTCGTCGGCGACGTCTCCGACGCGGGCGTCGGAGATGACGCGGGCGTTGCGCCTGACGCGGGCGTACTGCTCGAAGTGGTGTTCGAACCGTTGTCGGATCCGCCACCGCCACCGCAAGCGGCAAGCAAGGCAAGCGCGGCCGCCGAGGCTGCGGCGCTGATCCATCGAATGTGTGTGTGCTTCTCTTTGAGCATGGGTCGACTCCGCCTCTTCGTTTGAAAACCTGAACGTGATGCGGGCAGCACTGCGGACGCAGGCACGCGTGCTTGCATCGAATGCGCCCTGCATCGGAAGTATCGCGATGCGCCCCGGAGCAAAAAAACGTTTGCCCCGCGAGACGAACTCGATACGATTGACGCAAGTATTGACGCCTGTCGCTGCGACGTACGGTTGAAATGACCGAATCGCTTTCGGTCAGACGTACGCCGATGGAGTCCAGCGACTCATCGAAAAGAGAGAAACCAGTCCGGCGATTTGATTACCGGCGAAAGGGAATGTAACGTCGATGCTTGATCGTCGCAAGTAGAAGTAATGCGCGGGTTTCGTTCCACTAACTTCGTAGTCGCGTGTGTGCGGTCGCGCACATACGTGTGATGGATTGTTCGGATGAGATCTAAATTTTATGTTTGAAGTGTGCACAAGCGAACTAAACTCTCGAACCGCCCCCGCTCGTGAACGTCTAACGAATACATCTGAAGCAAGATGAGTGATCCACTCCAGCCGAGAATTGGAGGCAAGCGAATGACTTTCTCAAAGGCGCTGTTCCACAGCGTAAGGGATTGGTTGCCCGACAACCTGTTGCTGAGCATTTACCATCGGCGCAGAATCGGGCGCTTTCCAAACCTGCGCAATCCCACGACGTTCAATGAAAAAATACTGGAACGCTGTCTTTATCCCGATCCCCGCTACGTCGATCTGAGTGACAAGCTGAAAGTGCGCGAATACGTCGCCAGAAAGATCGGCAGCGAATATCTCGTGCCGCTCGTCGCCGAGCCGTCGGATTTCACGGAAGATGTTTTCAATGCGCTTCCATCTTCCTTCGTGATGAAGGCCACTCACGGCAGCGGCTTCGTTAAGCTCGTAAGAAACAAGGCGGAGACTTCGTTCGAAGAACTTCATGCGCTCGGGCAACGCTGGTTATCCACCGACTTTTACTCGGTGTATCGGGAACGTCATTACCGCCCGATCGAGCGGCGCATTTTCTTCGAAGCGCTTCTTCTGAACGAGGATGGCATCGTCCCGGCCGACATGAAGTTCCATGTCTTCAACAAGGAGTCGGGCAATCCCAAGATCTTCATCCTCGTGATCTCCGACCGATTCGGCGAACGTCCGCGCGGCGACATCTACGATGCCGACTGGAACCTTCTCGACATCTCGATGGGCAAATACGCGCGCAGCACGACGCCAGACCCGCGCCCGAAGAATCTCGATACGCTGCTGTGGGCCGCGCGCGAACTGGCAAGCGACTTCGAGTTCGTGCGCGTCGATCTCTACGATTCGAATGACGTCATCTACTTCGGTGAGCTGACTTTCACACCCGGCGCGGGCATGTTCGCCCTGACGCCGGACCGGGTCGACTACGAGTGGGGCAGCCTGATGTAAGCGCAGAAGACGCATACGGCACGCGCCGTATGCGTCTTCGGACACGCGCTTGCGCGAAGCGCGCGTTTGAAACGTAAATCGAGCCAATATCCGCCAGACGCCTGTTCCCCTCCGTCATCGATACGCACGACAACGCGCGCCCTTCGCGGTATCGGCGCGCGATTGTGCGATAACCCTCACGTCAGGCGCTTTAGGTACAACGAATCGTTGCCGCGTTGCCTAGGATACGCATACACGAAACCTGCTCGACCGGCTCCGATACACCACTCGTCGGCTTCGCAACGCGACGGTAATTCAAAGCGGGAACCATCCTTCAGGCATTGATCAATTCGAGCGACGCACGCGCGCCGTCAGACGCGCGTCCCCGTGCGTCCGCTCGAATGCGAATGCGAGGTTCACATGCGAAGCACGCCGACATCCACGAACGAGCGCATTGCGCACCAGGATGACACCGCATCCGCTCATGCGGTGATGCGGCTCATGCTTCGCTGAGAAGACGACACCGTTCGCAGGTGCAGCCGCGATGCGCATGGTTCTGCATCACGACGATCCGCGTGCGCTCGATGCAGCGCTGCGCGAGCGCGGCGTCCCCGATGAAGTCGAGACGGGCGCGGCGGGCGATGGCCCGTTCGTGGTCGTGGTGATCGCGCAAGGCAACCGCGTCGCCGATGCGGCCGCGCGCTGGCTGCGGCGTCATCCGTTGCCGGAAGGCTTCATCGTCGGATGCACACGGCGCACGCGCGCCGATTGTCAGCCCGAAGCCTGGTGGCCCGCATCGCTGTGCGACATCTTGCTCGCCGACGATGAAGACATGCTGCTCGATGAAATCGCACGGCGCGTCGCACGTCTCGCGGAACTGGAGTCGATCCTCGATGCGGAATGGCTGCGCGAGCGTGCCGTGGGCGCATCGGCGATCTGGCGTAACACGCTGCGCACGGTCGCGGAAATCGGCCGCTTCGGCGACGGCGCATGTCTCCTGCTCGGTGAAAGCGGATGCGGCAAGGAACTGCTCGCGCGCCTCGTGCACGATCTCGATCCGGTGCGCCGATGCGGCCCGTTCGTCGTCGTCGATTGCACGACGCTCAGTCCGGAGCTGTCGGGCAGCGAACTCTTCGGGCACGCGAAAGGCGCCTTCACACATGCGGTTTGCGCACGCGACGGCGCGGTCGCGATGGCCGATGGCGGCACGCTCTTTCTCGATGAAATCGGCGAACTCGAGCCGCGCCTGCAAGCGCGCTTGCTACGGGTGATCCAGGAGCGCACCTATAAGCGCATCGGCGAGGACGTGTGGCGCAAGTCGGACTTCCGCCTCACCTGCGCGACCAATCGCGATCTCGAAGGCGAAGTGCTCGCGGGGCGCTTTCGCAACGACCTGTATTTCCGCATCGCGCGATCGACGGTGCGCGCGCCGAGTCTCGCCGAGCGGCGCGACGATATCCCGCTGCTCGTCACGCACTTTCTCGCCGAACATGGCGATGCCGCGCCGCAGGTCATGCCCGAAGTGATGCAGCGTCTCGTCGCGGCGGATTATCAAGGCAACGTGCGCGAGTTGCGCAACGTCGTGATGCGTCTCGCGGATCGTCAGCGTGGCTTTCGCGTGCTGAGCACCGGCTGCCTGCGCGATGCCTTCGTGCCCGGCGCAGCGTCCGTCAGCGTCAACGGATGGGAGCAGGCGTTCGCGCTCGCGGTGGAAGGCGCACTCGATGCCGGGCTCGGGCTCAAGAACATCGGGCAGATCGCGGAATCGCTCGCCGTCGAGCTGGCCGAGCGCCGCGCCGGATCGACGAGCCGCGCGGCGGAACTGCTGCAAGTCACGCCGCGCGCGCTGCAACTACGCCGTCAGGTGCGGCCGTCCGATGCCGCTTAGTGAGCGGACGCGTGCGGCGATGCCATCGTCCGAGCGCGCGCAAGCAGGCGCAATGCGTTGCCGCCCGCGATGGCGTCGAACGCTTCGCGCGACGGCTTCAACGCGCGAATCTTCGCAAGCTCGAGCCCCGGATGCAGCCACGGTCCATCGGTGCCGAACAGCAGCTTGCGCGGCCCCGCGCGATGAAACGCTTCTTCGAGCAGATCGAAGCGTCGCACGCCAGAGGTATCGGCAAATAAATTCGGATACCGAACGATCAAATCGATGACGCGGCGCTGCGCGGACCAGTCATCGGCGAAACTGCCCAGATGCGCGAACACGAACGCGACGTTCGGATGCGTCTGCGCAAGCAGCTCCAGCCCGCCCGTCTCGCCGCCGGGATCGTAGAGCACGGGCAGATTCCAGCGCTGCGCGGCATCGCAGACTTGCCGATGAATCCGCGCATCGTGCCGATGCACCTTGATGCCGCGCAGGCCCAGCATCAGCACCGCTTCCTCGATCATGCGATGAATGCGCTCGCGGTCGCGCTCGGCATGCACCATCGCGAAGCCGATCCAGCGTTGCGGGTCGGCGCGCACGATCGCGGCGACATCGCGGTTGCCGCGTGCATAGTCGGACTGAAATACCGGCAGCAGCACCGAACGCGCGATGCCCGCCTGCGTCGCGCGGCGCGCGTAGGCAGCGAGCGGCGCGGTGGTGTCCCACGGCCCGGTCATGCCGTCGCCCTGACCGGCGTGCACATGGAAGTCGATGATCATGGCGCCAGCTCGAAAGTTCTGCCCGCGGCGAGATCGACGAGCTTGCCCGGCGCTTTCGGCGACGCGATGCCCGGCGGCAGCACGTTGTCGATCCTGAGCCCGTTCTTGCCGACGATCAGCGCGACCTTGAGCTTCCTGTTCGTCACGCGCGTGCGCAGCGCGCGCACCAGCACATGCTCGACGGCCGCGGCGTCCGACGCGAGCGGCGTATTGGCGATCCACACGTTGAGACCGGAGTCGTGCTGACGCGCATACAGCCGATGCTTCCCGAGCCGCTCGCCAAGGTCCATCGACTTGCCGACATAGATCGGCCGGCTGCCGCGCATCAGGATATAGACGCCGATGCCGCTAGTGTTGGCCGCGGCGCCGGCCAGCGTCTTGTAATGCTTCCATGTCAGCGCGACATTCGCGGACCGCTCGACTTCGAGTTCCATCTCGAGCTCATCGAGTTCGTCTTCGTAGAGATGCGCCCCCGGCGCGACCGAAAGCGCGACGACCTCCATCGCATCGCGCTTTTTCCGCGCGAGAAAGCACGCACGGCAGCACGCGCCCGAGCTTTCGAAGCGCGCGATCTTGCGCTGCGGGTCCGCCGCCACGCGCCGCGCGCGCCGCAGAAGAATCTGCATGTCCTGCGTGATCGTGCGCGATGTCATGCCCGGCGGCGTGCGTCGCGCCTCTGCGACGAGCCGCATGAACCGCCGCATGCGCCACGGCGCGAGCTCCAGGGTGTGTCCGTCCGCGGTCTTAAACATGCTCGGTCTCCTTGAATACGGTGATGCGCGGCGCAGCACGCCCCGCATCGGGCAGACGCGGCGCGAGCGACGCGATCGCATCGATGAGCGCGTCGATATCGGTCACGCGATGATCGGCCCGCGCGATGACGATCAGCGCATAGCCACCGCCGCGCTGACGCAACAGCGCCGTGCGCAGGCCGCATGCGCTCAGGCCGGCATGCAGCGCGAGCGCGCGTTGGTCGGTGGCGAGCGTCAGCCGTTGCAGCGGATGCCATCGGCCGGACAGATGCAGGTCCGGCACGGCCGAACGCGCCAGCGCACGCAGCCCGTCATGCAATCGATACAGCCGGTGCAGCAGCCGCAAGCGCAAACGCGCGCCCGCGCGCCGGTTGATCGCGAGCGCATCGAGGGCGGCCAGCAGTGACACCGCGCTCGCCGGGCTGCAATGCGATTGCGCGGGGCCGTCGCGGGCGATGTCGTTGATCAGCGCGGCCGGGCCGCACAGCGTCGCGAGCGGCGCGCCGAACGCCTTCGCCCATGAAGCGAGCAGCAGCACCGGCTGCATCGCGGGCGAAGGCAATGCCGCGTGTCTCAGCGCGCCGCCGCCGCCCTGCCCCCACGGACTGCGCGGCGATGCGCGCTCGCCGGTCAGCCCGAGCACCTGACTGTGATCGACGAGCACGAGACCGCCTTCGCGCCACACCGCGTCCACATAACGTTCGATGGGCGCGGGCACGCCCTCGCCGACGGTCGCATCGGTGATGACCGCCGGCGGGCGCGCCGCAACACGCCGCGCGAGCCGGCGCGCGAGATCGCCGGCATCGCCGTGCCGGAACCACGTCACCGGCACGCCGCGGCCCATCATGCGTTCGAGCGCCCAGCGCATGACGGGATACAGCGCGTCGTCGGCGTAGAGCGCGTGCGTGCGGCCGAGCCGGTCGAACGCATCGATCGCCAGATGCAGCGTCGATGCCCCGACCATGCCCGCTTCCGTGCCCTGCAGCGACGCGGCATCGGCGGCGACGCGGCGGGCGAGCGGCGCGGCCGCCAGCGCGGCGGGCAAGCCGGTCGTGAGCGCATCCCACGCGCCGAGCGCGCGCGCCGGATGCCGCATGCCAAGATACAGCGCGGAAGCGAAGTCGATCATCGCGCGCTCCTTGTGCGCTTCACGCCGCGAGGTTGCCGCGCCGCTCACGCAGACGCCTGAGCAGATGGATGCCGGGCACCTGCACGTCGACGGGTTCCGCGCTCACATCGACGCCCGTCACCGCGCGATACGAGTGGATGTACGCCTGGATCTCGGGCCGGAAGAACGTGGCCCAGTTCGCGGCGTTGGCCGGATCGTTGATCGAGTTCCAGTCGCCCCAGCGGATCGACGAAACGATCTGCTCGCCCATCGTCGCGAGCTGCCAGAACTGGAACGTGTTGGTGTCGCCCCAGCCTTGTAGCTTGCGCATGCTTTCGACAGAGTGCATCCACGGCTCCGGATACGCGACCATCGCCCGGCGCGGCAGATACTCGCGGAACTCCGGCCGCGCGAGCAGCCACTGCTGCATCATCATTTCGATGCGCGACGTCGTCGGCAGATCGAGGAACTGGTTGTGCGCGCCTTCCGACAGAATCAGATGCACCTCGCGCAGCGCGTTCAGCAGCGGGAAACCGTCGGGCACGACCGTGGTGTCGTCGGACTGACGGAAGAACGGCACGCACAGGTTCAGGAGCGTATGGAACGCTTCGAGGAACTTGCTGCGGTTGTCGGCGGTGCGCACCTTCGGCACGGCGCGGCCGAACAGTTGCAGGCCGTATTGATGCGCGTATTCCGCCGCGCGCCGCTCGATCGGCAGACGATGCTGCTCGTCCTGCACCCAGCCCCAGATGAGATTGTTCAGCGGCCGCAGCGAGTCGAGCTCCAGTTGCGCGAGCGGATCGCGCGGGCCGCCCGATATGTTCTGAAAGCGCCGCGAGACCGCGTTCATCGTCTGCACGAGCTGAAGCTCTTCCATCCAGTAGCTCCAGATCAGCTCGATGAGCGGCGGATGCATCAGCTTCGCGGAAAAGTTGTTGTTCCACTGCGTGAGCCACAGGCATTTTTCGTGGCACGGGCCGAAATCCTGTTGTTCCTGCTGCTGGTGGGCGAGCGCGTCCGCCGCCGCCTGCGCGACATCGCCCGCGCCCGTGCCCTGCAACTGATTGACGATGCGTTCCAGATAAGGCACGGACGGCGATTCGTTCAGGTTGCGCTTCTCGGTGAGATACATCTTCGCGAGGTTGTCGACGTCCAGCGCGGTGAGCTTCAGGCCGAGGCGCTCGTTGGCGAGCAGGCGCGCGGTATCGTCGCCCTGGAGCAGCGCCATGACCTTGGCCGTCTCGGTGCCGTCCTGCACGACCGCGCCCCACGTCACGACGAACGCCTCGGTCGCGACCTTGAGCGCGCGATAGGCGTCGGTATCCGTGAACGGCAGGAAGCGGCGGCGGCTGAGGCGCGCGGCGCCGGGATACAGCGGCATGTCATCGACGCTCTTGCCGGTGAAGAACAAGAGATCGAGATTGCGCGTGTAGTTGTCCCACGACAGCATCTCGGCGTTGCGCTTGATGAGAATCCACAGCGCGACATCGGCGGTGAGCGGCATCGTCGAGCGGCGCATCGTGACGGGCGTCACCGCGCCGAACATCGAATCGTCCTCGACCACGCCCGAGCGCTCGGCGATCTCGTCGCCGGTGTCGTCGTCTCTCGGCAGCGTGATGCTCGAAGAAAACTCGGGCTTCTTGACCATCGCTTTATCGGACGTGACCGCGAGACTGGTCGATTCGGCCGGCGCCGGATTCGCCAGTTCGCGCATGGCCACCTTGACTGTCTGCGTGCGTTGCGCGCCCGCAGCCGAGCGGGCCGGTGCGCCGCCGGACATGGCAGCAGCATCGGCAGGCGGCGTGTACGTGCCGGTCAGCTTCACGCTGTCGCCGGCGAGCAGATGCCCCGCCATGCGCATGATGTCGTTCTGCGAAGTCGATGACGTCACGATGCCCTTCAGCGCATCGGCCAGTTGCAGGAGCAGGTCGCCCGCGCCGGTGCCGTTCGCCGTGTCCGGATTCTTCGACAGCGTGATCGTGCGCACGACCGCCGGGCCGCCCGCGACCGCGCTCGCCGGACCAGTTGCGTTCTGGCTCGCGCGGCGCAGCGGCCCCTTCGCGCTGCGCTCCGTCGCGGCCAGCGTGTCGACCGGTATCTGCACGGTGAATTTGTCGAGATTACCGGGATCGTCCTGATCGACCTTCAGTTGCAGCACGCCCGGGAATGGGATGGTACTCATCGTTGTTCTCCTTCAGAGAATCATGCGTGAATCATGCGTAAGCGGCGAATGGGTTTGCGTGCAACGAACCCGCGTGCGGCGGCATCGCGGGCGGCCGTCGCTGATTGAGCACGACGCTCAGTTGCGCGCTGCCCGCGCTCCACGGCAGATAGCCCGCGAGCGCCCAGCGTTGCAACAGCTCGGCGATTACTTTCAGCTCCGTCTGCGCGGGGAGATGACCGCTGTAGCGCGCCTGCCCGAGCACGGCGAACGCGAGCGCCGGCGTATCGGCGAGCAGTTGCTGCGGCCGCGCCTTCACGCGTTGCCAGCGTGCGAGCAGCGCGTCGGGATGACGGTCCGGCAGACTGAGCGCCGCGCCGATCGTCCGTCCTCGCAGCGCGGGCGGACGCAGCGACAGCAGCACGGCGACGAAGCGCGGAATCGCGCGCGACAGCGCATCGAACGACGCGCGCTGCGCCGCGCTCATCTGCATGCGCGGATAGAGCCGCTCCCACACCGCTTCGAGCGCGGACCACTGCGCATGCGGATACAGCGCGCGGCCCATCGCGACGGACAGCTTCACGCGTATCCACGGCGCGGGATGCGGATCGTCGAGATTGATGCGCATGACGAACGCGCGCGGCAGGCTCACGACGCTCATCAGGCCGACGCTCGCCGCGATGCCCACGCGCGACACCGCCCACAGATCCGCGACGATCTCGCCGATCCATCGATCCCAGGCGCGCCAGATCGAAGGCCCGCGCACGAAACGCGACGGCGACGCACGCTTGTACGTGTTCGCGAGATCGAGGAGCGCCGACGCCTGATGCCCGACTTCGTGATACAGCGACGCCGCGATGCCCGTGCCGACCATCCGCTCGCGCGGCATGCGGATCACCGCGACGGGGTTGTCGCCGCCGCCCGGCAGCCGTGTGCGCGCCCGCCGGATCGCGCCGCCGTGCCCGCGCTCGACGTAGCAGATGACGGGCGGCGGCGCGACCGGCACGCCCGGCTGACGCAGGCCGTCCTGCGCGGCGACATCGAGGCCCGCGAGCCAGATGCCGGTGCCGTGCTGGCTGCGCTGCGTGAGCACTTCGGCGAAGATCTCGAAATGCGTGAGCGCGGCCTGGAAATACAGCTTCAGGAGCGCATAGCGGCGCTGCGCGCGGGCGACGTTCGCGGGCGTGGCGGCGAGTCCGCGCAACTGCCGCAGGAATTGCGCGATGCGCTTGCGCAATTGCTGGCGGCCCGCCTGCATGTGCCGTTCGATGGCGGACATCGCCTCGTCGCTGACGTTCGCGGCGGGGACCATCGGCATCTGCAGGGCGTAGGGCAGTTGCGCGTCGAGCCGTGCCCGGATGCCGAGCACTTCCTGTTCGATCAGACGCAGCGCTTCTTCACACGGGTTCATCGCACTCGAGCCTCGCGGTTCAGTACGCCATGCGGCGCGGGCTCAGATAGAGGATGATGGCGCGCCCGTTGCGCGAGCGCCGCCATTGCCCGCCTTGCGGAATCGCGACCTGCGTGTGCGTGCCGCAGTTCGGGCATGGCGTGGTAGCCGTGGCCGGGGCGGTCGGCGCGGACATGACGCCGTCGTAGGCGGGTGCGCTCGGGGCGCCGTCGAAGTACGTGCCGGATGCGGGACGCGGGCCGGGATAGCGTCGCGTGGGCGCGCCGAAGATCGGCACGGGTGCGGAACGCGCGGCCGCGATGCCGTTGCGCGAGATCGCGCGCATCGCGGGCACGAGGCCCGGCGCGACCTGGCGCGCGGCGCGCAGGAACGCGATGCGCGCCGCGCGTGCGGGCGGCACGTGCGAGGGCATCGATGCAAGATGATGCGTCGCATGCTGGCCGATGCGCACGAGGCGGCGCGCGACTTCGAATTCGCGGTCCTCGTTGCTGAGCCCTTCGAGTTCGAGGCCGAGCGCGCTGCCCGCCATGCTCGCGAGCTTGCCGCCGATCATGCCGCCCGCGCCGGGAACGATGAAGTTGCCGAGCGCGCTGCCGACGATCGGCAACGCGGACTTCGCCGCGGAGCGCAGGATGCCGCCGAGCGCCTTACCCGCCGACGACTTCGCGAAGTTGGTCGCCGCGCGCCCGACGGACTTGATGAGCCCGCCCAGGAACTGCTCCATCTCCTGTTCGTTGCTGACGGCGAGCAGTTCGGCGGCGAGTTCCATCTCCTGCATCTCGCCGGAGACTTCGTTTTCGAACTCGTTTTCGAATTCGTTCTCGCCGACTTCGAACTCCGTTTCGAATTCGTTTTCGTTCTCGAATTCGTGAGCCATCTCGCCCGCTTCAGCCGACAATTCCTGCTCAAACTCGTTATTGCCGGGGCCCCATCCCGTGGGCCGGGAACTTCCGATATCGTGCATTTTGCCGCTCCTTTTGCGCTGGTTGGCGAGACTCGAAGCTCGCACGCAGACCTATTTGCAGAGGCCGTGCCAGTTTGGAAGAAGCCGCGAAAGCCTTGTCCGGCAAGGGTTTCGGCTGTCGGCGAAAAAGCAGCGGGCGAATGCCGCTTCGTTTATCGCGAGGATGAGGGCGATGCGCCGCGAAGAGTGCTTCGCTTTTTGAAGGATGGTGGTGCGGGAGCGCGAAGGCTCCCGTAAAGCGCGAACGCGTCAATCAAAGCTGAACGCCGCGCGTCAACGCGCCATCGACGACGAAATTCGCGCCGCTCACGAAACTCGCCGCCGGACTCGCGATGAACGCCACCGCATTCGCGATCTCCTGCGGCTTCGCCATACGCCCGGTCGGATTCAACGCGAGCGCGCGTTCGAACAGCGCGGGATCGTTGTGTTCGATCCAGTCCCACACGCCGCCTTCGAAATACACGTTCCCCGGCGACACGGTATTCGCGCGAATGCCTTTCGCCGCGAGCTGATTCGCAAGACCCTGCATGTAGTGGACGAGCGCCGCCTTGAACACGCCATACGGACCAGCGGCGAAATCGATCTCGCGCGCCGACACGCTCGATATCGCGACGATCGATGCCGCATCGCTCGCTTCGAGATGCGGCATGGCGGCATCGACGAGATTGACCGTGCCGAGCAGATCCGTCTCGAACTCCTTGCGCCATGATTCGATGTCGTTGCCGATCGCGAGCGCGCTCACGTTCGCGACGACGATATCGAGCCCGCCCCAATCCGCCGCAACACTTTCGACCCATGTTTTAAGGGCTTTTCCATCCGATACATCCACGCGCGCGCCCGATGCGCGAGCGCCGCTCAACCCGGCGAGCGCATCGGCGGTGGTCTTCACGCTGGCTTCGTCGCGCGCGCAAATCGCGACGTCCGCGCCTTCTTTCGCGAGCGTCTGCGCGATGGCAAGCCCGATGCCTTTCGTGCCGCCCGTCACGATCGCCCTCAACCCTCTGAGTTGCAAGTCCATGTTCGTCGCTCCCGTGAACTCTTACTTGAGATAGCGCTTGGCGATCATCGCGCCGACCGTATATTTCGGATCGACGAAATTGCCGAGACGCACCTTGCCGATCTGACTGAGCATCATGTAAGCATCCCACTTGTCGAAGCCGTAATCCGCGGCCATCCACAAGATCAGTTCGCGATAGGCGATACGTGTCGCATCTTCGAGAGGACGCGCGCTGCCGATGCTCATCAACGCGTCTTCGTTTTCGAGGCGCGGCCAGGCGATCTTCCAGTCCTTGATGAGATCGACGCGCACGGTCGTCGTGCTCTGATATTCGACGGCCGTGCCGCACACTTCGCCATCGCCCTGACAGGCGTGCGCATCGCCGATGAAAAGACGTCCGCCCGGCGAACGCACCGGCAGATACGTGATGCTGCCCGGCCCCATGTCGGGCACGTCCATGTTGCCGCCGTGCTGATCGGGCGTGAGCGTGTTGATCGAATCGAGCTCCGGCGAAAGACTCAACGTGCCGATATGCGGCTTGTACGGCAATGTATGGCGGCGGCTCCAGTAGACGTTCTCTTCATCGATTTTGATCTTGCGCACCGTCTCGGGCAAAGGCTCGTTCAGAAGCGCCGTGTAGTCGGTGCCCGTGAGCCCGCCGAAGTTCGGGATCATGGCGCAGAAGCCATGCGGATCGGGCCCGCGCGGCGACATCTTTTCGATGTACACCGCGACCACATCGCCCTTCTCCGCGCCCTCGATCATCACCGGCCCGTTCTGCGGATTGAGAAACGGCACCTCGAGCACTTGCGACGGCTTGTCGCTTTCGCTCGTGAGCTTGCCGCCGAAGGCGTCGCGCGTCTCGACGACGATGCGATCGCCCGGCTTCACATGCAGCACGGGCTGCGAATACGGGCCGATGGTGTAGTGAAACGTCTTCTGTACATCCTCGGTGAGATGATGCTCGACCGGCTCGCGGCCCGCGCCGACGCCGCGCTGCATCATGATCGAATCTTCGAGCCATTTCATGTGGAGCCCTCCGTCGCTGTGCCGGGATCGGTTGCTCAATGTAGCCTACTTCACCCATCCCCGTTCGATGAGCGGCACGTCCCACGCCGGCTCGGGGCTGACCTGCTCGGCGAGGAATTCGACTAGCGCCTTCACCTTGAGCCCCTGACGTTGCGTCTCCGGATACACGGCCGCGAAGTTCATCGGCGACAGCGCGTAGTCCGCGAGAATCGGCACGAGCGCGCCTTGCAGCAGCGACTTACTCGCCACCAGAGTCGGCAGGCAAACGATGCCCCCGCCCGTCAGCGCGTAGTCGTGCAGCAGATGAACGGAATTGGAGCGGATGATGCCGGGCAGTTCGAGTTCGACGGCCTCGTCGCCGCGCGTCATCGTCCAGCGATTGCGCGACGGATAGCCGGAATACAGCGCCGTTCTGTGCGCGAGCAGGTCGCGTGGGTGCTGCGGTGCGCCATGCTCGCGCACATACGCGGGCGCGGCGCAAAACAGCCGCCGCACGGTGAAGAGGCGCCGTTCGATCAGCGAATCGGAGATGGCCGGGAAGATTTGAAACGCGACGTCGAAGCCTTCTTCGATCGGATCGACGACGCGGTCATTGACGATCACGTCGAGCTGGATGCCGGGATAGCGCCGGTTGAATTCGGCAAGCGATGCGCCGAAGTGGCCCAGCGCGAAGCCCGGCAGCATCTGGATGCGAAGGCGGCCGGTGGGCGTCGCGCGCAGCTCGCGCATCTGGTCCGTGAGCTCGTTGACCCGCCCCACCACTTCGGCGCAGTCGCGATAAAAAGCCTCGCCGACATCGGATAGCCGCACGTGCCGCGTGCTGCGATGAAACAGCGGCGCATTGAGGAAGCGTTCGAGTTGCTGGATGCGGTTGGTGACCACCGATCCGGTGACGCCGAGCTGCCGCGCCGCCTCTGCGAAGCTGCTGGTTTCCGCCACCCGCACGAAGGCCTCGATGCTGAGAAAACGATCCATGCTGGTCCCTTTCGATCGCGTCCAGCATGGAAGTGTATCCGCTTGCGGCGTGCATGCACGCCGCATGTTCACTCGGGTTGCGCGCCGCCCGTCAATGCCATTGCCTGCGCTTTCCTTCGCAACTTGGCAGGCGCGGTCTCTTCGAGAAACAGGCTGACGCCGATGCCGAGCAGCACCGCGAAGATCGGCAGCCACATGATATTCTGGATTCCGAACTTCGTTGCGACGAAGCCAGCAAGCGCGGGCGCCACGCCGCCGCCGAAGATCTCGCCTGCGCCCACCACGATGCCGATTGCCGTCGATACCATACCGACGGGCGCGGCCTCCGTCGCGACCGGTCCCGAGAGCAGCGCAACGAGGCCGAGCGTGAAGAACGATGCGACGAACAGCACGATGAACAGAATCAGCGGCTGCGCGCCGACGCCGCGAAACACGTACAGCATGACCGCCGTGCCCGCGAAACCGGCGATGCTCGCGAGCCGCCGGCCGACGATATCGGAGAGCCCCGGCAGACCGAATTGCCCGACGAAGCCGCCGAAGCCGATCGCTGATACGACGATGCCCATGCGCTGCGTATCCAGCGAAAGATAGTCGGTGAGGTAGAGCGGCAGCATCGCGCCGAGCACGAAGACGCCCGTCATCGCGCAGAAGAGCGCGACCATCGCGACGGGAATGTTGCGGCTCTTCAGCACATCGCGCCAGTTGCCCGGCGTGGGGCGTGCAACCGCCGGTTCGGCCATCGCCTTCGGCTCGCGAATCACGAAGTACATCGCGAGTCCCAGAATCAGTCCGGGAATGGACACGAGCGCGAAGACCCAGCGCCACGACACGACGCCGAGCAGTTGCGTCGCGATGATCGGCGAAAGAGCGAGTCCGAACAGCGCGAAGCCGCTTTGCTGAAGCCCGAGATTGAAGCCGCGCCGCTTCGGATGGGAAGCGTCGGCGGTGGCGGCGAAACTCGTCGGACAGAATGATCCTTCGGCGACGCCCATCAACGCACGCACGGCGAGCAGGCTCGCGAGGCCGCCCGCGACACCCGAGAATCCCGACAGCAACGAAAACGCGATGATCGCGGGAATCAGCACCTTGCGCCGCCCGATTCTGTCGGAGATACCGCCCATCAGCGCGGCGAAGACGCCCCACGACAGACCCAGTATGCCGATGCAGTTGCCGACATCCTGCGCGGTCAGATGCAGGTCCTTCATGATCGATGGAAACAGCGGCGCGATCAGCCACCGGTCGAGGCCCACCAGGCCGAATCCAAGCGCAAGCAGCGTGACCTCTTTCCATTCGTAGGACGTATCCCACCGGTTCGATTTCATCTTCGTCTCCTGAGTCAGAATCGGCGGCCACCATGCACGACAGCACGGCAGTACCGACGGCATGCAGAGTGACTCAGGCGCGGATCGAAAAGAACGGCAGGCGCGGCGAATGCGTCATTCGCGATATGCAAACAATGGCGCGGCACGCGTGAGCGCCCGCCTCGGATAAGGCGCGGCGCATGTTTGCAGGTCACGCGGCAAGGCTTTGCGCGCGCTCTAGGGATTAGTTCGGATGGACGCGCGCGAACGCGCGGCCGTGCCCGCGTTACTTCGTTCCGGCGACGACGAAGGCATCCGAGCGATCGGGCAGCGTCAGTCCCGCAAGAACCTCGTTGCTGGTGAAGAACACGACGCCTGTGAGTGTCATGCCCGGATAAAGGCAAGGCGCGGGGCCGAACTTCACCGTGGCGTCGAGAAAATTCTTGTCCCCGTGCGGCGTCGTCGTTCCGCTGAACGTGCAGCCGCTCACGCCCGAGCCCTGGATCGAGCCGTCCTGACCGATGGTGAACGTTGTCGCCTCGCCGCCTTTCGTCGACCCTGCCGCGCCCGAATAGCTGCCCGCGACGGAGCTCAGCGAGACGGGGCGCTCATATGCGGCGTCGTAAACCAGGTTCACCTTGATGCTGCTCTGCTTTGCCGCGCTCGTGTAGGTCACGCCGACGAGACTGTTCCGCTCGTTATAACCGGCAAGAACGGGCGTATCGATCGCGGCTTTCCCGACGATGTCGAACGTGCGCGCGTTGTCCGCCTGGAACGTCCCGTGAGACGCGGAAGCCGTGCCTTGTACCAGGCCCAGCGCGCTGGCATCCGTGTTCGCGTACACGAAGTAGAAAGCGCCGGAATCGAGCACGACGCCGCCCACCACGTTATTGTTCGCATCGCTTCCCGAATAGAGGCCTTGCGCGGCGTTCGGCGCCGGCGCGGCGGGCGTATTGTTCGCGCTGTTCGTGTTATTAGAATCCCCTCCGCCGCCGCATCCGGCTGCAATGATCGTGGATGCGCATAGGGCTATGACGAGTTTCATGCTGGTTCTTTTGTCGTGGCTGATAGAGAAACGCCAATAGGCGCACTTGCGACCTAACGGCAGCGAAGAAGAAAACTTGAGGGTGGACATCCGGCGCCGCTATTGTTATGGGGAATGACGTTTGCTCATCGATGACTTTTCAGGAGACACACCCATGCCTTTCATCGATCGCCGCGGTTTTCTGATGACGAGCGCCGCGGGCGCTCTCGCGTCCGCAGCGGGCAAGACCGCGCTTGCACAAACGGCCAGCGCGGGCAAAGCCGCATCGCCCGCGGCCTCATCCGCCAGTAGCGCGAATGCACGGCCGCCGAAAGTCACGCGCATCCTGGCGGATTTCATCGTCAAAACCGGGTATCAGGATTTGCCCGCGCCGGTGCGCAAGGAAGGCGTGCGGACGCTGTTGAACTGGGTCGGCGTCGCGGTCGGCGGCTCGCACGATGAAACCGTGAGCCGCGCGGTCGCCGCGCTCACGCCGTTCTCCGGCCCGCCGCAGGCCAATCTGCTCGGCCGCACCGAGCGCTTCGACATCATGAACGCGGCGTTCATCAACGGCGTGAGCAGCCATATCTTCGATTACGACGACACGCATCTGAAGACCATCATTCACCCGGCGGGGCCGGTCGCGTCGGCGATTCTCGCTTATGCGCAATATCGGCCCGTCACGGGAAAGGACTTCCTCAACGCGCTCGTGCTAGGCGTCGAAACGGAGCTGCGCATCGGCAATGCGGTGTACCCGAATCATTACGATGTCGGCTGGCATATCACCGGCACATGCGGCGTGTTCGGCTCCGCTGCCGCGACGGGCAAGCTGATGGGCCTCACCGCGCAGCAGATGGTATGGGCGCTGGGACTGGCGGCATCGCAGCCCGTGGGCTTACGCGAGTCCTTCGGCTCGATGAACAAGAGCTTCAATCCGGGACGCGCGGCCGCGAACGGCATTTTTGCGGCGCTGCTCGCGGGTCAGAACTACACGAGCTCGGATGGCATGATCGAAGCGAAACGCGGCTGGGCCAATACGATCAGCACGAAGCAGGATTACCGCGAGATCACGGACGGCCTGGGCTCGCACTGGGAATCGACGTTGAATACTTATAAGCCGTTCGCGTGCGGGATCGTGATTCATCCGTCGATCGACGCCGCCATCCAGTTGCGCAATCAGGAGCACTTGAGCGCCGATCAGATCGAGCGCATCGATCTTCGCGTGCATCCGCTCGTGCTGGAACTGACGGGAAAGACGACGCCGCAGATCGGGCTGGAGGGCAAGTTCAGCATCTATCATGCGGTGGCCATCGCGATCATCGACGGCGCCGCTGGTGAGAAGCAGTTCAGCGACGCCAAGGTGCGCGATCCGAAGACCGTCGAACTGCGCGGCAAGGTGAACGCGATCGTCGACCCGTCGATCAAACCGGAACAGGTCGACATGATCATCACGCTGAAGGACGGCCGCAAGCTGCACAAATACATTCAGCATGCGATCGGCAGCACCGAAGTGCCGATGACCGATGCGCAGCTCGAAACGAAGTTCTCCGATCTCGCCGACGGCATTCTCACGCAGGATCAGACGCGCGCGCTGATGGACAAGTGCTGGCATGTCGAAGCGCTCGCCAGCGCGAGCGACATCGCGACAGCAGCGCTGCCGCGATGAGCGCATCGTATTACCAGGTCCCGCTGAATGCCTGCTGGACCTTGGCCGCATCGGTCACGCCGTTCGCGACGAGCAACTGCGTAAGCAGCCGCGCCTTCTGCGGGTTCAGGTCGAGCGATACGACAAAGCCGCGCTTGTCGTCGTCCACTTCGACGTTGCGGTTCACGAAGCCCGAGACCACGCGCGTCGAACGCACGACGACGATGCCCTTCTTCACCGCACGATCCAGCGCGGCCAGCGCATCCTTCGACGCATCGCCATCGCCTTCACCCGCGATGACGATGCCCTTCGCGCCATCGGCAATCGCGTGATCGATCTGGCGTCCATCCATATTGGCATGGGCATACACGATATCGACGCGCGGCAACGGTCCGTCCGCGGGCAGGTTCAGCACTTCGCGCGGCGCTTGCGGCACCGGTGCGACGAAGCGCACGCTCGCGGGATCGACGTAACCGACCACGCCCGCATTCGGCGAAGCGAACGCCTGCACCGCCGTCGTGTTCGTCTTGGTGATCCAGCGCGGCGCGTGAATCTGATCGTTCATCACGACCATCACGCCCCGGCCGCGCGATTGCGCGCTCGCGGCGACTTCGACGGCTTCGTACAGATTGTTCGGGCCGTCGGCGCTCGTCGTGCCGCCGGGACGCATCGAGCCGACCAGCACCACCGGCTTGTTCGAACGCAGCACGTTCTGCAGGAAGAACGCGGTCTCTTCGATCGTATCGGTGCCATGCGTGATGACGATGCCGTCCGCCTCGTTCTTGTCGAACGCCTCCTGAATGCGCCGTGCGAGCTGGAACCAGATCTTGTCGTTCATGTCCTGCGAGCCGACGTTCGATATCTGCTCGGCGTCGATGCTCGCCAGCTTCTCGATGCCCGGCACGCCGCGCACGAGTTCCTGACCTTTGACGTTGCCCGAGTTGTAGCCGATCGCCGAACGCGGATCGGCCGTGCCGGAGATCGTGCCGCCCGTCGCCAGCACGAGAATGCGCGGCATCGTGGCGGGCGCCGATGCGCTCGCCGGGCTCGCGGGCTGCGATGTTGCATCGGCTGAAAAGGCGCTCGCGCTGGCAACCAGCCCGGCGACGAGGATTGCGGTGTACATGTTCATTGCTTGTCTCCTCCAATGATGAAAGCGCCTTACAGCGCCGATGCGGACGCAATTTTGCGCGGCTGCGTGAGCATCGCGGGCTGAAGGATTTCGTCGAGTTGCGTCTGACTCAACAATCCCTTTTCGATGACGATCTGCGCCACGCTCTTGCCGGACGCGAGCGCTTCCTTCGCGACTTCCGTCGAGTGCGTATAGCCGATATACGGATTGAGCGCGGTCACGATGCCGATCGAGTTTTCGACGATCGCGCGCAGCCGGTCGCGATTCGCGGTGATGCCATCGACGCATTTCGACGCGAGCGTGAGGCACCCCGCCCGCAGATGCGCGACGCTTTTGAAGAGACTATGCGCGATGATCGGCTCGAACGCATTGAGCTGAAGCTGGCCCGCTTCGGCGGCGAAGGTCACGGTCACATCGTTGCCGATGACTTCGAACGCGATCTGATTGACGACTTCCGGAATCACCGGATTCACCTTGCCCGGCATGATGCTCGACCCCGCCTGCACCGGCGGCAGATTGATTTCGCCGAGGCCCGCGCGCGGACCGCTCGACAGCAGCCGAAGATCGTTGCAGGTCTTCGAGAGCTTGACCGCAACGCGCTTCAGCACGCCGGACAACTGCACGAAGGCGCCGACGTCCTGCGTCGCTTCGATCAGATTCGGCGAAGTCGTGAGCGCGATGCCGGTCACGTCGCTCAGGTGCGTGCAGGCAAGCTGCGCGTATTCCGGATGCGTGTTGATGCCGGTGCCGATCGCCGTCGCGCCGAGATTGATTTCGCAGATGAGCTTTGCCGCTTCCTTCAGCCGCTCTTCATCTTCGCCGAGCATCACCGCGAAGGTGCTGAACTCCTGCCCGAGCGTCATCGGCACGGCGTCCTGAAGCTGCGTGCGGCCCATCTTCAGATCGTTGCCGAACTCCACTGCCTTGCGTTCGAACGACGCGCGCAGCACGCCCATCGCGTCGACGAGCTGCATGATGCCCGCGTAAGTGGCGATCTTCAGCGCGGTCGGATAAACATCGTTGGTGCTCTGGCCGAGATTCACGTCTTCGTTCGGATGCAGCACCGCGTAATCGCCGCGCTCGTGTCCGAGATGTTCGAGCGCGAGATTGGCGATGACCTCGTTCGCGTTCATGTTCGTCGACGTGCCCGCGCCGCCCTGAATGACATCGACGACGAAGTGATCGTGCGCGGTGCCCGAGCGCACTTGCCGGCATGCCTGCACGATGGCCTGCATCTTCACTTCGCTCAACAACCCGAGATTGTGATTCGCGAGCGCCGCGGCTTCTTTCACGCTCGCCAGCGCGTTGACGAGATTCGGATACGCCGAAATGGGAATGCCGGTGATCGGGAAGTTATCGAGCGCGCGCAGCGTATGCACGCCGTAATAAGCGGTTGCGGGCACGGCGAGATCGCCGAGAAGATCGTGTTCGATACGTTCGGTGGGTGCAAGCATGGGTGTCTCTCAGGTTCTAGATAGATTCAGATTTGCGTGGCGACGAGATCGCATACGCGACGCATTGCTTCGCGAGCACGTCGGTCGGATCGACGATGCTCACGCGCGTGCCGTTCGCGCCGACGACATGCGCTTCGCGCAGCAAGAGCGGCAGTTCCGTGCAGCCGAGAATGACGACTTCGACGCCCTCGGCGATGAGCCCGTCGATGGCCGCCGCGATATCGTCCTGGCATTGGCCGGTCGTGAATCCGGCTTTCACGCCTTGTTCGCCGTAGATGGCGTCCATCACGCGCGCCTGCAATGCGGGGCCGGGAACGACCTGCCGCAAGCCTTGCGATGCGAGCGCTTTCTCATAGACGCCGCTTGCGATGGTGCCGGACGTCGCGAGCACGCCCACATCGCGCAGCGACGGAAACGATTCGCGCAGATTGCGCACCGTCGTCGTCAGCATATTCACGATGGGTATGCCGAGATACGGCTGAATGCGCTCGACGAACGCATGCGCCGTGTTGCAGGGAATCGCGATGAGATCCGCGCCGCCCGTCTCCAGCTTCTTGCAGGTCGCATAGAGTGAAATGGTCGGATCGGGGCCGTCGCCGACGAGGTTCTCGGTGCGGTCCGGAATCTGCGGATTCTGTTCGACGAGCAGCTTGATATGGTCCTGATCGCGTCGCGCGGGCGTCGCACGCACGATCTTGTGGATGAAATCAACGGTGGCCGCCGGCCCGACGCCGCCCACCACGCCGACCTTGAAGATCGTCTCGGG
Source organism: Caballeronia arvi (assembly GCF_001544695.2). Taxonomy (GTDB): domain Bacteria; phylum Pseudomonadota; class Gammaproteobacteria; order Burkholderiales; family Burkholderiaceae; genus Caballeronia; species Caballeronia arvi. Next base: position 116,149 of record NZ_FCOM02000017.1, on the reverse strand, counting down.
CGAGCGGTACTGGCCGGAGACCACGTATTGCGCGTAAGCGAGATTCGAATCGACGAGCGGAACGCGCATCGGGCCCAGTTCATCGGCGACGAGCGCGATCTCCGTGAGTCCCGGCACGATCAGGTTGGCGCCCTGCGCGACGAGATCCTCGCACGCCTCGCGCAGCAACTCGACCGGACGTCCACGCAGGTTGCCGCTCTTCACACCATCGGCGCCATAGATGGCTTCGGTGACGAGATCGACGCCATTGCTCTCGCGCGGATGAATCACTTCGAACTCGGGCGCGGCGAAATACTTTTCGAACAACTGTTTGCGCCGCGTGTATGCCGATGCAAGCACGCCCACGCGCCGCACGGACGGAAATTTTCTGCGCACATGGCTGCGCACCGCTTCGATCATGTCGACGATCTGCAAGGGCGAATTGGCCTTCAGTTCGTCGATGAACGTGTGACTCAGAAAGCAGGGCAGCACGACCGTCGTAACGCCGCGTTTCTCGAAGCTGCTGATCAGATCGAAGATGTACAGCTTGCGCTGCGTCAGCGTCTCGCTGTCCGCGTCCGCGCTGCGAAACGGATGCTGTTCGAAGATCGCATCGAAGTGCTCGGCGTCGCGCGTGGCGGGCGTCGACTTGATCAGCTTGAAGAAGACGTCCGCGCTCGCGAGCGGTCCGAGCCCGCCCACCACGCCGAACTTGCGCGCGGGCGTGACGTCGGTGGCGTGCTGGCCGCTCATTTCGTTTCGCCTTCCAGGTCGCCGAACGAAGGCGTGCTCATCGCGACGCGATGTTCCTGCCGTGCCGCGCGCTTGTTCTCCCACTTCGCGATGGCCGCCGTCGCGATGCTGTTGCCGATCACGTTGGTCGCGGTGCGCCCCATGTCGAGAATCTGGTCGATAGCCAGCACCAGCACGACACCCGATGGCGGCAGATGGAACATCGGCGCGACGGCCGCGACCACCACCACCGATCCGCGCGCGACACCCGCCATGCCCTTGCTGCTCACCATGAGCACGAGGAGCATCACGATCTGCGTGCCGATGGGCATGTCGATGCCGAACGCCTGCGCGATGAAGATCGCCGCGAACGCCTGATACATCATCGAGCCGTCGAGATTGAACGCATAACCGAGCGGCAGCGTGAAGCCGACCACTTTTTTATCGACGCCGAATTCCTCCAGCTTCTCGGTCAGGCGCGGATACGCCGCTTCGCTGCTGGCGGTGGAAAACGCGAGCATCGCGGGTTCGCGAATCTTCTTGAGCAAGGCCCAGACGGATTTGCCGAGAAACAAGTAACCGGCGAGGATCAGCGCGGCCCACAAGAGCGCGAGCCCGGCATAGAAGCTCGCGACGAGCTTGCCGTAAGTCGTGAGCACATCGAGTCCGTGCACCGTGATCGCCGATGCGAGCGCGCCGAACACGCCGATGGGCGCGAGGCGCATCACATAGTCGGTCAGCTTCAGCATCGCGGGCACGAGGCCTTCCACGCCCGCGATCAGCGGCGCGACGCGCGGGTCCGACTTGATCACGCTCAGCACGATCCCGAACAGCACGGAGAAAACAAGGATCTGAAGAATGTCGTTGCGCGCCATCGCATCGAGCAGGCTCGTCGGAAACGCGTGCGTGATGAAGTCCTTGAAGTTGAGACCGGCGGTGTTGAGGCCGGTGGCAACGTCGGAACTCGTCTGCGTCATATGCAGACCCGCGCCCGGTTGCAGCAGGTTCGCAAGCACGAGGCCGAGCGCGAGCGAAAACAGCGACGCGCACACGAACCACGCGATCGAGCGCAAGCCGATTCTGCGCACGTCGCTCGTGCCTTCCATGCCGGCAAGTCCCGACACGAGCGTGGCAAAGACCAGCGGCGCGATGATCATCTTCACGAGCCGCAGGAAGATATCCGTGAGAATGGAAAAGTAGCCGGCGATCTCCTTGGCGTGCGCGGCGTCCGCCGCCGAGCGATGGCAGACGTAGCCGACCGCCACGCCGAGCACCATGCCCGCGAGAATATAGAGGGTGAGTCGATTTTTCATGTGTCTCCGTCCTGGGATTGCGCACGAACGGTCGGTCGCGACCGGTGTGCGCTCGGGATTGGCAGGCGCATCGACGAAACGTGATGCGCCGCTTTCTTGTGTCAGGACGGAATCTTAGGGAAGGCAGAAAAAACGTGAATGCTAGTGCTGCATATGGCTATGCAATTTTCGCATAGGCTTGGAAATCCCTTACATTTCGGGCGCGGACGAGGCGCGAAGGTGCCGCCAGAGCGTGTCGAGCAGTTCGCTGCGATTGGCGATATCGCGATAGACGCGCAGTTCGAGCGCCAGTTGCCATTCGGCCGGTCCGGCGGCGACGAGTGCGTTGGCATCGAGTTCGGCGACGATCGAACTCTTCGGCAGCCACGCCACGCCCTCGCCTTCGAGAACGAGCTTCTTCACGACCTCGGCCATGTCGGATTCATAATGCAGCCGCAATGCGGGCGATGCTTTCGTCTTTTCAATCAGGAGCGCGAAGCATCGTCCGAAGTAACTCGTCTCCATATAGGCGATGAACGGCATCGGGCGATCCGTCGTGCCGGGCAGCCGGTAGATCGGCGCGAGTCGCGGGTTGGGCTTGCAGACCGGCATGAACGTATCGACGCCCACCGTCACGTATTCGTACTTCTCCGGGTCGAGATGCAGCGGCAGTTGCGGATGATGATAGGCGAACATCAGCTCGCAATTTCCGTTCACGAGCTTCAGGATCGAATCGTGGACGTTCGCCGGAATCACGCGGGCGCGCACTTCGCCGATATGTTTCTCCAGCGTGCGCAGCCAGCCGGGCAAAAAGTTGAGCGCGATGGTATGGCCCGCCGCGATCTGCAGGCTCGTGCCCGCGATCCGCTGCTCCGTGCGGATGATGGCGCGCGTGTCGAACAGCTTGTCGAGGATGTCCTCGGCCGCGTCGCGGAACAATCGTCCTGCTGGCGTGAGCGTCGGCGGAAAACCGCTGCGGTCGACGAGATCGGCGCCGACCCATTGTTCGAGCGACTGGATGCGCCGGCTGAAGCCCGACTGCGTGACGTTACGGAATTCCGCCGCGCGCGAAAAGCTTTGATATCGGGCGAGCGCGATGAAGTCTTCGATCCACTTGATTTCCATGAGCCAGCCATCTCCCGATTCCGGCGACGAACCGGTGCGCCGCCGCGAGCCGAAATTCTACGCTTGCCGCGCGCGAGTTTTACCCGCATTACGACGATAAAACCGCTGCTAAACTGACGGCATCGTTAACTTCGATTCACGAATAGCCGCGATGCCCGATACCGTCCAGGCCGCCGATCTGAGCTTCTTTTCGACGCTTTCCGCAGCGGGCTCCCTGAGCGCGGCGGCGCGCGAGCTGGGCCTCACGGCGGCCGCCGTCAGCAAGCGCCTGTCGCAGATGGAGACGCGCGCGGGCGTCGCGCTCGTCAACCGCACGACGCGGCGGATGATGCTCACGCCGGAAGGCGAGCTGTACCTCGAACATGCGCGCCGCATTCTCGACGAAATCGATGAATTGTCGGAGCTGCTCGGGTCGGCGAAGCGCAGCCCGAAAGGACTGCTGCGCGTGAACGCGACGCTCGGCTTCGGGCGCAGTCATGTTGCGCCGGCGATATCGCGGTTCGTCGCGAAGTATCCGCAGGTATCGGTGCAATTGCAGTTGTCGGTCACGCCGCCGCCCCTCACCGACGATGCCTTCGATGTCTGCATCCGCTTCGGCGAGCCGCCGGACACGCGCGTGGTCGCGCGGCGGCTTGCCGAAAACCGGCGGCTGTTGTGCGCCGCGCCTTCGTATATCGCGGCGCGCGGCATGCCGCTCACGGCGCACGATCTCACGCGCCACAACTGCATCGGCATTCGTCAGGGCGATGAAGCGTATGGCGTGTGGCGCCTGACATCGGGGCGCGGGACGTCGCGTAAAACGGAGGCCGTACGGATCAACGGGACGCTGACGACGAACGACGGCGAGATCGCGGTCAAGTGGGCGCTCGAAGGCCACGGCATCCTGATGCGCGCCGAATGGGACATCGAGCACTATCTGGCGGACGGTTCACTCGTTCGCGTGCTGCCCGACCACGAAACGCCGAACGCCGATATTTTCGCTGTGTATTCGCAGCGGCATCAGATGTCCAACCGGATTCGCGCGTTCGTCGACTTCATCGCGCACGAGCTCAAAGGCGAAGTGGCCGCGCGCGGGTCATAACCGCGCGGCGGCCGGTTCAGTCCCGTTCAGGCGGCCGGTCGCAGATAACCGAGCAGCATGTCGAGGTGCATGGCGGCAATGGACTCGTGATGGGCGGATTCGGCGTAGTTCCGGCCCGTGAACGCGTCGATGGTGAAGCGGTTCGATACGATGTAATACCCCATGCCGACCAGCGTCACGTAGAAATCCAGCGGATCGACGCCCTGGCGAAACTGTCCTGCCGCCGCGCCGCGCTCGAGCGTGACGCGCACCAGGTCGACCACGGGCGAGATCGTCTCGCGCAAGCCGTTCGAGCGCTCCAGATAGCGGCCTTCATGCAGATTTTCGTTGTTGACGAGGCTCAACCATTGGGGATTTTCCCGCAGATGCGTCCAGATGGACTTCGCCAGCTCGCGGATCGCTTCGGCCGGTTGCAGGCCGGACAGGTCGAGGCGTGCCTCCCGCTCAGCGAACTGCACGTACATGGCTTCGAGCACCGCGACGTACAGGCCTTCCTTGCTCGTGAAGTAGTAGTAGAGCATGCGCTCGTTCGTGCCCGCGGCCGTGGCGATGGCGTCGACCCGTGCGCCTGCGAGGCCGAATCTCGTGAATTGCTCGGTGGCGGCTTCGAGAATGCGCCGTCTCGTGCCTTCCGGATCACGTTTTGCTCGTTGTTCGCTCATTTCTCGGCTACCAATGGAATTGCAACCCTTAATTAATAGCCGACATTATGCCGAGCGTCACGGTCCCAGGCATAGGGCGGCATATACGGATTGTTGCCGCCTTGACGAGGGTAATATGAAACGCTAGTGAAAGCTGAAAAAACGGCACGGACCGCGCCGTGCCGTGTACCGACCGATGTCCTAGACACGCCGCGTCGGGCGGGGCGCGCACCAGAGCAGGACCAGCGCGCCGAGCAGCAATACGCCCGTCACGAGGTAGAGCCCGGAGGTGAGCGAGCCGGTCACGGTCTTCAGCCAGCCCATCACGAAGGGGCTGGCGAATCCGCCGACGAGCCCGAGGCTGTTGATGAACGCGATCGCCACCGCGGCCGACGACGTACCCGAAAAGTAGTCCGTCGCGATCGACCAGAACAAGGGCATCGTCGCGAAGATGCCGGTCGCGGCCACCGTCAGCAGGACGATGGTCACCGAGACATTCGCCGGCACATGCGGCAGCAAGGCAAGCGCGACGGCGCCCGCAATCGCCGCAAGCGCGGTATGCCAGCGGCGTTCCATCGTACGATCGGAATTCCGGCACAGCCAGACCATGCCGAGCGCGCTGATCCCGAACGGAATGGCGGAATACCAGCCGATGCGCGCGACATCGGTGACGCCGCTCGATTTAAGCACCGTCGGAAGCCAGAAGCTCACGGCATACGTCCCGCAGATGAAGGCGAAATACGCGAACGCCAGGGCGTAGAGCCGCGGGCTCGTCATCGCCGTGCGCAAGCTGGAATCCGCGCGCGACGAGTTCCGCTCCGATTCCCCCGCCAGCGCGCGGGTCAGGCGGTCGCGCTCGTCGGACGTGAGCCACTTCGCGGTCTTCGCGCTGTCATCGAGATAGATGAGTGCGACGATCCCGAGCAGCACCGCGGGCACTGCCTCGATGATGTAGAGCCATTGCCAGCCCGCCATGCCGAAGCCGCTGAGACTCGTCATCGCCCATCCTGATACGGGGCCGCCGAACAGCCCGGCAATCGGAATGCCGGTCATGAAGATGCCGAGCATGTGACCGCGTCTCGCTTCGGGAAACCAGCAGCCGATGTAATAGACCACGCCCGGAAAGAAGCCTGCTTCGAATGCGCCGAGCAGAAAGCGCAGCACATAGAATCCGGTGGGGCTCGACACGTGAGCCATCAGACAACCCACGATGCCCCAGCAGATCATGATTCTCGCGATCGTCTTCTTCGCGCCGATGCGTTCCAGAATCAAGTTGCTAGGCACTTCGAAGAGGAAGTAGCCGACGAAGAAAATGCCCGCGCCCAATCCGTACACCGTGTCGCTGAAGCCGAGCGCATCCTGCATTTGCAGCTTCGCAAAGCCGACGTTGATGCGGTCGAGATAGGCCACGACATAGCAAATGAACAAGAGCGGGATGAGCCGCCATGCGACTTTCCTGTAGAGCCGGGATTGAGCCTGCTCGTCCGATGTGTCGTAATTCAGATCGCTCGCGAGCGGCTGGATCTTTCTGTACATGTCTCCTCCGTGCATTGCGGGGTTCGCGGGTTATCGGTGTGTCTCGAAGCGAATCAAATCGAATCACACGGACCAGACTTCATCGAGGAGGCGCAGCCAGTTCTCGCCGAGGACTTTCTCGATGATGCGCTCCGGCATGCCCGCGGCTTCCATCGCGCGAGTCAGATTGGGGAATTCCCCGATCGTCCTCAGGCCGAGCGGATTCAGCACCGTTCCGAAATCCGTCAGCCTTCGGTATGCGCCTTTGTCGTGACTGATCCAGTCGTAGAAGCCTTTGTCGTAACCTTGCGTGAAGTCGGTGCCGATACCCACCGCGTCTTCACCCACGACGTTGATCACGTACTGGATGGCTTCGACATAGTCGTCGATCGTCGAGTCGGGACCATTCTTGAGAAACGGCGAGAACATCGTCACCCCGACGAACCCGCCGCGGTCGACGATAAAGCGCAATTCATCATCCGACTTGTTGCGAGGATGTTCCTTGAGTCCCGATGGCAGGCAGTGCGAATAGCAGACCGGTTTTTTCGACGCGAGAATCGCTTCCTTCGATGTATTCGCCCCCACGTGCGACAGATCCACGAGCATGCCGACCCGATTCATTTCCGCGACGATCTCGTGCCCGAAGCCCGATAACCCGCCATCGCGTTCATAACAGCCCGTGCCGATGAGATTCTGTGTGTTGTAGGCGAGCTGCGAGATGCCTACGCCGAGCTCCTTGAAAAGACCGACATATTCGATGCGGTCTTCGAATGCGTGACTGTTCTGGAACCCGAGGATGATCGCCGTCTTCCCCGATAACTTTGCAGCGCGGATATCGGCGACGGATCGCGCGATCGTCGCCAGTTCGCTGCTGGCCGCGACCAGCTTCTTCATCTCGATGATGTTGTCGATCGTTCCGAGGAAATCTTCCCAGATCGATACCGTGCAGTTCGCGGCGGTCAGCCCGCCGCGGCTCATGTCCTCGAAAATCGACTTTTCCCATTTGGACACGATGAGACCGTCCATCACCACGCAACGTTCGTGCAGTGTCATTTCTCTCCTCGCTATTGACTTTCCGTCACCGTTGAGAGAAATGTAGTCGCGTCGATTACATAGGTCTATACGTATCGGTTACCTAGGTAAATGTTGGGCAGGACGACCGATTCGCCGCATGGATTACACGATGTCCACACCCGCGCCGCCGCTCGATTACGAAGAAATATTCCTGAAACTGCCCACTGCCGTCATCGTCGCGCGCGAGCGCATCATGATCGACTGCAACGACCGCGCGCTCGCACTCTTTCGCGCAAAGCGCAGTGACATCGTGAATCAGTCATTCGCGGTGCTCTATCCGGAGCAGAAGGATTTCGCAAGCACGGGCCGCCGCATCGCGCCATTGATCGCGAAGCGCGCCGTGTTCAGCGACGATCGCATCATGCGCCGTATCGACGGCAGTCACTTCTGGGTCACCGTATGCGGATTCGGCTTCAACCCGAAGCGTCCCTATGAGCTGGCGCTATGGACCTTCACGGATTTGTCGGCGCAGGAGAAGCACTCGGACGTCGCCAGCCTGTTGACCGAGCGCGAGCGCGATGTCGCCGCGCTGGTCGTGCATGGCATGACGAGCAAGGAGATCGGAAGAGAACTCGACATCAGCCCGCGGACGGTCGATATCCATCGTGCGAGCCTGTTGCGAAAGTACGAAGTCAAGACCACCGCTGATCTGATCAAGCGGATTCTGGCCTGACGCCACTCAGTGCAGCTTCACCCGCGGCGCCAGCAGTCTGCCGAGACCATGCGCGGCGATGCCGAAGACCGTTCGACGCAAGCCCGACACGGCCATCAGATGCTTTCTATACAGCGCCGCATACATCAGCTTCGCGACGAACCCTTCAACGAAGAACTTTCCCGTGCTGGTGATACCGGCCACGCTGCCTACCGCCGTCGGCGAGCCCAGCGAAACCAGTGAGCCGTGGTCCTTGTACGTGAACGCGCCGACGGCCCGGCCTTCGATGCGCGCGTTCAGCGCCTTGCACAAGAACATCGCTTGCTGATGCGCGGCCTGAGCACGCGGAGGAACCAGCACATCGGCGGTCCATGCGCAGCTCGCGCAATCGCCGAGCGCGAAGATGTTCGCATCCGTTTCGCTCTGCAACGAACTCGTGACCCTGACCTGATTGACGTGATTCACGGCGAGACCATCGAGGGATGCAAGCACGGACGGCGCCTTGATGCCCGCCGCCCAGATCGTGATGTCGGCGGGAATCGATGCCCCGCCGGCGACGTCGACGCTATCCGGCCGCACGCTCGTCACCGACGTCGACACCCGCACCGAAATGCTCATCTTCTCGAGGATATCGCGCGTCGTATCGGACACGCGCCGGGGAAGCGCGGGCAACACGCGATCGCCGCGTTCGAGCAGCGTAATGCGCATCGCGGCACGCGGGCTGCCGGAAAGCAGCCTGAACTGCTTCAACGTGTGTTCCATGCGCCGCAGTTCCGCCGCGAGTTCGACACCCGTCGCGCCGCCACCGATGATGGCGATATCCACCGCCTCGTCCGCTTCGCTCGTGCCTTGCGCGTGCTTTCTCAGGCAGACCCGAAGCAGACGCTTGCGCAGATGCTCCGCCTGTTCGAGCGTATCGAGCGCGATGGCGTGTTCTTCCGCGCCCGGCACACCGAAGAAATGCGTGCGGCTGCCGAGCGCGAGCACCAGCGTGTCGTATTCGAGGTCGCGAGACGGCAGCACTTCGGCGTCACTGTCGTCGGATTCGAACATCGGACCGATCTTCAGGCGGCGGCTTTCGCGGTCGAGGCCGGTCATCTCGCCATGCACGAACGCGAAACCGTTCCAGTGCGAGTGGGCTGCATAAGCGATTTCGTGCGCGTGCGTATCGAGGCTGCCAGCCGCCACTTCGTGCAAAAGCGGCTTCCACACGTGCACGGCGCAACGATCGACCAGTGTCACGTGCGCGCGTCCCGCCTTGCCGAGCTTGTTGCCGAGGCGCGTCGCCAGCTCCAGTCCGCCGGCCCCGCCTCCCACGATGACGATGCGATGCATCTGCAGCCCTCCCGCTCAGTTGTAGCCCAGGATGGCCGCCGAAATGGCGTCCGCGCGTTCCGGAACATTGCCGGCCATGATGGCAACCGGTCCTTCCAGCAGCTTCGAATACGACGAGGCGCGCGCCTTGTCGACGGAACGCTTCGACGTGGAGAGATTGCCCTGGGACAAGGCTTGAAAGGAGAATGCGGCTTCGTCGATGAAAGGGTTCATGGTTCGAATGAGAACGTTCGTTAGGAAGTAAATGCCGTTGGAACGATTCTCATGGCACCATTAATGGCCGGCAAACGATATAAACACTCAACGTTGTGCGTAACAGGAAGGATGTGTGAGACGCAAAATACCGAGCATCGACGCCCTGATCGCGTTCGAGGCCGCAGCCCGGCACCTGAGCTTCACGCGCACCGCCGAAGAACTGTCGCTGACGCAGAGTGCGGTGGGCCGTCAGGTCGCGAGCCTGGAGGAATATCTCGGCACGCCGCTTTTCAACCGGCACAAACGGCGAATCAGCCTGACCGAAGCCGGCGAGATCTATGCGAAGCGGGTCCGTGAAAATCTCGAACGTCTAGAACGCGACACGCTCGCCGCGATGGCGCACCGTAACGCGGGCGGCATTCTGGAACTCGCGGTAATCCCCACCTTCGCCACGCGCTGGCTCATCCCGCGGCTCCCGGCGTTCTATGCGGAGCACGAAGACATCGTCGTCAACCTGACCACGCGGGCGGCGCCGTTTCTCTTCAAGGACACGCCTTTCGATGCCGCCATCCACTTCGGCGATCCGGTCTGGCCCGGTTCGGTGGCCAAGTATCTGTTCGGCGAGGAAATCACGGCGGTATGCAGTCCGCGCCTGCTCGCCGGGCGCAAGAAGCTCGCGCCTCGGGACGTCGCCGGCTTCACGCTGCTGCATCAGTCCGCGCGTCCCGACGCATGGCGGCAGTGGCTCGCTCAGGCAGCCGCGCATGACGTCGACAGCATGAAGGGCCAGCGATACGAACTCTTTTCGATGCTCGTCGAAGCCGCGAAAGCCGGTCTCGGCATCGCACTCGTGCCGCGCTTTCTCGTCGCGCACGAACTGCACACGCGCGAACTCGTGCGGCCGTTCGAGCTATCCCTGCCCAGCGACAAGGGGTATTACCTCGTCTATCCCGAGCGCAAGCAGAACTCGCCGTTGCTGCGGACCTTCGAGCACTGGCTGCTGGAAACCGCGCAGTCGTATATCGAAACCGAACGACGGACCGACCAGTGAGCGCCCATGTCATCGGAAAACCCATCATTCACGCGACGGCTCGAACAGGCCCGCCGCCTGCTCGCCCTCGCGCAGACAGGCTTGCATTACACGACCGGCATCTTCGACAAGGAACGCTACGACGAAATCGCGACGATCGCGCATGAGCAGATCGCGGAGATCGCCTCGATGGAAACGGGCAAGGTCGCCGAGCTCTTCGCATTCGAATCGGGCTATGCCAATCCGAAGCTCGATGTCAGATGCGCCGTGTTCAACGAGGCCGGACAGATTCTGCTCGTGCAGGAAGCGGCCGATGGACTGTGGTCGCTTCCCGGCGGCTGGGCCGACGTAGGTTTGTCGCCCGCGGAAAACGCCGCCAAGGAAGTGCGCGAGGAAAGCGGCTATACGGTCGAGATCGTGCGCCTGCTCGCAGCGTGGGATACGGCGAAGCATTGTCATCCGCCGTCGGTCTTTCATATCTGGAAGCTCGTCTTCCTCGGCAAGGTGCTTCATGCCGGCGAAAAGATCGGCGAGGAAACCGACGCCGTCGGATTCTTCAGTCTGAACGATCTGCCGGCGCTGTCGCTCGGCCGGATCATGCCCGGCCAGATTCGACGGCTGGATGAATTGCGACGCGGCGCCGACGTGGACTTCGACTGAAGCACAGCGGCGAACCCTGCCATCCGACCGGTGGTAATCTGTGAGGCGGTTCGCCGAATGCTTACCGAGGAGAAGCCCATGCCGGCACGCTCGATTGCGTCTTTGTCACTCTCGTTCGGACTCGTCTCGATACCCGTCAAGCTTTATTCGGCGACCGAGAGCGCATCGGATGTCCGCTTCAATCTGCTCGCGCCCGATGGCTCGCGGGTCAAACAGCAATACGTGTCCGACGCGACGGGCGAGCTCGTCGAACGGTCTGCCATGAAGAAGGGCTACGAGTTCGAGAAAGGCCGCTATGTCGTCTTCACCGGCGACGAACTGAAGGCTCTCGAAGAAGGCGCGAGTCATGTCGTCGAAATCGTCTCGTTCGTGCCCGAGAAATCCGTCGATCCGATCTTCTATGACAAGGCCTATTTCATCGCGCCCGACAAGCGCGGCGGCAAACCATATAGCCTGCTTCAGCAAGCGCTCGCGCAAAGCGGACGGTGCGCGCTGGCCAAATGGTCCTATAAGGGCAAGACGCGCGTCGTCCAGGTGCGCCCCGCCGATGACGGCATGGTCTTTCAACAACTCCTTTTCGCCGATGAAGTGCGTTCCCTCAAGGATCTGAACATCGAGCACGTGACGGTGTCGGACGCGGAACTGAAGCTCGCGCTTCAGATCATCGAGCAGGGCGCCGAAGACACCTACGATGCAGCCGCCTACGAAGACGAGGAGAAGAAGCGCGTCCTCGCCGCCATCGACCGGAAGATCGAGGGTAAGGAAATCATCTCGCCGGAAGCCGAAGAACCGGCTGCGGGCGGCGAAGTCATCGACCTGATGGATGCGTTGCGCGCGAGCCTCGCCAAGACCAGCGCGAAGCCGAAGGCCGCGTCGTCAAGCAGGCGCAAGACGGCGGTGGAAGCCGAGGAAGCCGTCGAGGTGCCGAAGGTCAGAAAGCCCGCCGCGCGGGCGCCGAAAGTGGCGGCCGAAGCGCCGGCCAGGACGCGCGCCCGCAAGTGATCGCTCACGATCTATCGCTGGCCAAGCTCGTGTCGATGCTGGGCGTGACGCGCCGGGTCGTCACCGGCCTGATCGATGCGGGCTTCGTCACGCCCGAACGCGGGCCGCGTAACGAACTGCGCTTCTCGTTTCAGGATGTCGTCCTGTTGCGCACGGCCTTGCGCCTGCGCGCCGCCGATGTTCCGCCGCGCAAGATCAGCCAGGCGCTTGCAAGATTGAAGTCGGACCTGCCGGACGAACTGCCGCTCTCCGGCTTGCGCGTGACGGCCGAGGGCGGCTCGGTCGTGGTGAAGACGGGACCATCGCAATGGGACGCCGTGACGGGTCAACTGCTGCTCGATTTCGAAGTCGCGGAGGTCAAGGGCAACGTCGTGCTGCTCGATGCGACGCCCGAGCGCAAGGAAGCGGCGGCGACGCAGGCCGGCGAATGGTATGAGCTTGGCGGACAACTCATGAAGACCGACGCGCGAGGCGCGGAGCGTGCGTATCGACGCGCGATCGAGTTGTCGCCCGAACCGCATTACGGCGCGTACGTCGATCTCGGCGCATTGCTATGCGAAGAGGAGCACCGTTGCGGCGACGCGCTGGCCGTGTTCGACGAAGCGCTCATTCACTTTCCGACCGATGCCGTGCTGCATTTCAACCGGGCTGTCGCGCTCGAAGGTATCGGTGAGATCGACGAAGCGGTGCAAAGTTATCGGCGCTGTCTCGAAGCCGATCCGGATTATGCGGACGCGCATCATAACCTTGCGATCCTGCTCGACAGGCGCGGAGACCGGCAAGGTCTCATCCGTCATCTGAATGCTTACCGGAAATTGAATAGCTGATCTTCATTGCGACGAGCCCGATAACGGCTTCGTCGCCATTTGACGCGTCAGGCCATGAACGGGACGGCGCACGGCCACATCGAACGGATTGATCTGCGGACCGATTGCCGCCGCCTGGCGTTTCAGCAATTCGACGACCATCGGCAAGCGGTCCTCGTTCAGACGCGTCGATAACGTGCCGACGCTCAACGCGCCGACCGCATGCCCCGAGCGATCCAGAATCGGCACCGCGACGCCCGCCATGCCATCGATCAATCCGCTGTTGCGCCCCGCATAACCTTGCGCGCGCACACGCTCGATCTCGGTGCGCAGATAGACTTCGTCGAACACGCCATAGTTATGCAGCCGCGGCACGTTGAAGCGAATGATTTCTTCGCGCTCCGATTCCGGCTGAAACGCGAGAATGGCGAGACTGCCCTGCCCCACCCCCAGCGCGACGCGCCCGCCCACATCGCCGGTGAACGAGCGGATCGGGAATGGGCCTTCGCACATGTCGAGGCAGACCGCATCGAAACTGCTTTTCACCAGCAGAAAGATGGTCTCGCCGAGGCTCGCGCACAAGCGCAGCAGCGCGGGCCGGCACAGCGCGCGCATCCGGCTCGGGTTGCCCGCCTGCGCGGCCAGCGAAAAGAAATCGACGCTCAGCCGATAACGCTTGCTGCCTTCATCCTGCTCGACGACGCCTTCCGCGATCAGCGCATGCAGGATCCGATGCACCGTCGCCTGCGTGAGTCCGACCGACTTCGCCAGCGCGGTCACGCGGCTGCCTTCCGCCTGATCGTCGCCGAGTGCGCGTATCACGGCGAATGCGCGTTGCAGCATGCCGACGCCGGGCGCATCCGGCGCGGCCGTTCCGTTTGCTTCGTCGGATGTCTTCATTCTCGCCTCGCTTATTTCATTCAACGGAATCGCCGCGGTGGCCTACGCGCATGCCGTTATTCGACCCGATTCGGCGACGCCGCGCAATCTAAGGGATAACCCATATCCCGTTCAGTGAAATAAAAATCTGAAGTTCTGATCTTCGATTCCATCAAACGGAATGCAACGATAGCTTTTAATCGTTCAATGGAATTTGAAATTGACGCGATGAAATATGGCTGGCTAGAGTCCCTACATCGAAAGCGGCGCGCAACGCGTCCAAAAGGGGCAGCCATGTCGTTTCTCACATTGACGGATCTGTCGAAGTCGTTCGGCGATCTGCACGCCGTCGCCGATGTGAATCTGTCGGTCGAGAAAGGCGAATTCGTGTCGCTGCTCGGACCGTCGGGCTGCGGCAAGACCACCACCTTGCAGATGATCGCGGGCTTCATCGAGGCGACGCACGGCCGCATCACGCTCGATGGCCGCGACATCACGCATATGCGGCCGAACCGGCGCGGCCTTGGCATCGTGTTTCAAAGCTATGCGCTCTTTCCGCACATGAGCGTGGAGCAGAACGTGAGCTTCGGCCTGGAGATGCGCGGCGTCGACAAGCGCGAACGCAGGGACCGCGTGAACGAAGCGCTGTCGCTCGTGCGGCTCGACAAGCTCGCGCAACGCTTTCCCCGCGAGCTGTCGGGCGGCCAGCGTCAGCGCGTGGCGCTCGCACGGGCCATCGTCATCGCGCCGCCCGTGCTTCTGCTCGACGAGCCGATGTCGAACCTCGACGCCAAGCTGCGCGAAGACATGCAGTTCGAATTGCGCGGCATTCAGCGCAAGATCGGCACGACGACGATCATGGTCACGCACGATCAGTCCGAAGCGCTGTCGATCAGCGATCGCGTCGTCGTGATGGAAGCGGGCCGCATCACGCAGGTCGATACGCCTTATCGCGCCTATGAGCGCCCGGAGACGAGCTTCGTGTCGCAGTTCATCGGCAAGGCGAACATGCTGCGCGGCACGATCGTCGCGCGTGACGGCGACGCCATTCGCATCGACCTCGGCCACGATCTCGCGGAAACCGGCTCGACCGCGCAACTGCCGGAGCGCGAGCGCGCGATCGGCGTCGGCGATGCGGTCACCGTCTGCATCCGTCCCGAGAAACTGAAGCTCGGCGCGGCAGGCAGCGGACGTTTGCCGGGCCGCGTGACGAGCCGCTTCTTCCTCGGCAGCCAGTGGCTTTATCGGCTCGACAGCCGTGCGGGCGAAATGCTCGTGTGCTGCCAGAATCACGGCGACGAACCGCTCGAAGAAGGCGCGCAGGTGGGCATCGACTGGAACACGGAATCGATCCGCTTCATCCAGCAGGAGGCCGCCCGTGGATAGCACGCTGCGCTCGTCCGAACCCGCCGCGACGGCACAAGCGAACGGCACGCGCCGCGCGCCGTGGCACGCTTATGTTCCCTTGTGGATGATGAGCGCGCCCGCGCTGCTGCTCTTCTCCGTGCTCGTGATCGTGCCGCTCGCGATGACGCTTGCGCTGACGTTCTATCGTTTCGATCCGTCGATGGGACCGGTCGCCGCCTTCGATCTGCATAACTATGCCGAAGTGCTCGGCTCGGAATACTTCCACACGATCTTTCTGCGCACGTTCGGCATCGCCGCGCTGGTCACGTTGCTATGCGTCGTGATCGGCACGCCCGAGGCCTACATCCTGTCGCGCATGGGCGATCCGTGGCGCTCCGTGTTTCTGCTCGTGATCCTCGCGCCGCTGCTCGTGTCGGTGGTCGTGCGCGCGTTCGGCTGGAGCATGCTGCTCAATGTGAACGGCCTCGTGAACCAGATGTTCGGCGCGTTCGGCATGGGTCCGTACAAGCTGCTCTATACGAACTTCGCGATCGTCATCGCGCTCGTGCATGTGATGCTGCCGTTCATGGTGATTCCGGTGTGGACCGCGTTGCAGCGTATCGATCCGCAGACGGAAAACGCGGCGCTCTCGCTGATGGCGTCGCCCGCCGTCACGCTGTGGCGCATCGTGCTGCCTCAACTCGTGCCGGGCATTCTGTCGGGCAGCCTGATGGTGTTCGGTCTTTCGGCGAGCGCCTTCGCGATTCCCGGCCTGCTCGGCGGCCGGCGTCTCAAGGTCGCGGCCACGACCGTCTACGACCAGTTCCTCAGTTCGATGAACTGGCCGCTCGGCGCGACCATCGCGCTCTTGCTGCTCATCGCGAATCTCGTGGTGATGCTTACTTACTATCGCGTGCTAGAGCGTCGCTATGCGCGCAGCATGGGCTAGCAAAATGCGCAAAAACGGTCCCCTCGCGCTGGCGTTCCACACGATCGTAATTCTGTTCGTGCTGGCACCGCTCGTCATCGTCGTGCTCGTCGCATTCACGCCCGAGGAAACGCTCACGCTGCCCACGCGCGGCCTCTCGCTGCGCTGGTTCCGCGCGATTCTCGATTATCCCGACTTCATCTCGGCATTCTTCAACAGCGTGAAGCTCGCGTTCGCATCGGCGACGCTGTCGCTCGTCATTGCCTTGCCGGCGGGACTCGCGATCGGCCGCGCGCGCTTTCCCGGACGCGGCTTCCTGAACGCGCTCCTGCTTTCGCCGCTCGTGATCCCCGGCCTCGTGCTCGGCATTGCGATGCTGCGCTTCTTCGCGATGATCGGCGCGACCGGCTCGTTCGCGTGGCTCGTCCTCGCGCACATGGTCATCATCACACCGTTCGTGATGCGGCTCGTGCTCGCGTCGGTGAGCGGCATGGACCGCAGCATCGAGCACGCCGCGGCATCGTTAGGCGCGAGCGCGTGGACCACGTTTCGCCGCGTCACCTTGCCGATGATCCTGCCCGGCATTACCGGCGGCTGGCTGCTCGCGTTCATCAACAGCTTCGATGAACTAACGATGTCGGTCTTCGTGACGTCGCCGCAAACGGTCACGCTGCCCGTGCGCATGTACATGTACGCGACCGAATCCATCGATCCGATGATGGCGTCCGTCTCCGCACTCGTGATCTTCATCACCGCGGGCGCGATGCTGATCCTCGATCGCGTGTACGGGCTCAACCGCATTCTGATCGGCCAGCACTGACATCACATCATGAGCACCGTTACGGTCAAATCCGCGCCGCAGTTCGTCCGTCTCGCCGACAAGGAACGCGCGCGCATCCCCTTCGTTCTCGATGGCGTTCCGGCGGAAGCGCTCGCGGGCGATACGCTGCTCACCGCGATTCTCATGCAGCAGCGTCATGTGCGTCATAGTGAATTCAGCGGCCAGCCGCGCGCGGGTTTCTGTCTGATCGGCGCGTGTCAGGACTGCTGGGTGCGCGATGAAAACGGCAAGCGCATGCGCGCATGCTCGACGCGCGTCGAAGCGAACATGCGCGTCGTCACGGAGGACGCGCGATGAACGGCGCGCATCGTGTGGTGATCGTCGGTGCGGGGCCAGCGGGCGTTCGCGCGGCCGAGACGCTCGTCGCGACGGGTGTGCGTCCTGTCGTGATCGATGAAAGCGCGCGCTGGGGCGGGCAGATCTATCGGCAGCCGCCCGCCGATGCCGGGTTCGATCGCAGCAAATCGACGCTCTACGGCTTCGAAGCGAAGAAGGCCGAAGCCGTGCACGACACGATGGCGAAGCTGCTGCCGCAGATCGACTATCGCCCCGACACGCTCGCGTGGGCCTGCGAGCCAAACCGTCTCGACACGCTGCACGCGGGCCGCGAAACCAGCGTGCCGTTCACGCATCTGATCATCGCGAGCGGCGCGACCGATCGCATCGTGCCGCTGCCCGGCTGGACGCTCGCGGGCGTCTACACGCTCGGCGGCGCACAGGTCGCGCTGAAGGCGCAAGGCTGCGCGATCGGTTCGCGCGTCGTGCTCGCAGGCACGGGTCCGTTGCTGTACCTGGTCGCGTATCAATACGTGAAGGCAGGCGCGCAGGTCGTGGCCGTGCTCGATACGAGTCCGCTTTCGCGTCAGGCCGCCGCCGCGCCGCGCATGCTGAATCAGCCTTCGACGTTCGCGAAAGGCCTGTATTACGTCGGATGGCTGCATGCGCGCGGCGTGCGCATCGAACGCGGCGTGACGCTCGATCGAATCGATGGCGACGATGCCGTGAGCGGCATTCGCTGGCGCACGCAGCGCGGCGACATGCGCGCGCTCGATTGCGATGCCGTCGGCATGGGCTTCGGCCTCAGGCCCGAAACGCAGCTTGCCGATCTCGCCGGTTGCAACTTTCATTTCGACGCGCTGAACCGTTGCTGGATACCCGAGCGCGATGCGGCCGGCCGCAGCTCCGTGCGCCATGTCTACCTCGCGGGCGATGGCGCGGGCATCGCCGGCGCGGACGCGGCCGAACTCGCCGGACGGCGCGCCGCGCTCGCGCTGCTCGAAGACATCGGCGTCGCTTGGAATCAACATCACGCGGCGAAGCTCGAACACGAACTCGGGCGCATCGCGGCCTTTCGCGCGGGCATCGAGCATGCGTTCGCGCCGCCCGACAACGCAGCGCAAAGCTGGCCGGACGATCTCGTCGTCTGCCGCTGCGAGGAAGTCACCGCGGGCACGATGCGCGCGTGCATCCGTAGCGGTCTCGCCACGGAGGTCAATCGGCTCAAAGCGCTCACGCGCATCGGCATGGGCCGCTGTCAGGGCCGCATGTGCGGCGAATCCGCGATCGCGCTGCTGTGCGCCGAAACCGGCAAGCCGCCCGCCGCTGTCGGACGACTGCGCAGCCAGGCGCCCATCAAACCGATTCCGATCACGCCGATGCTCTACGACGACGGCGTGCAAGTGCAGCCCGAGGAAGCCCACGATGAGTGACGCGCGACCGGGTGTGTGTCATTACGATGTCGTTATCGCGGGCGGCGGGCTCGTCGGTTCGTCGGCGGCGCTCGCGCTCGCGTCGAAAGGCCTGCGCGTCGCGCTTGTCGAACGGCGCTTCTGCGGCGCGCAGGCGAGCGGCGTGAACTACGGCGGCGTGCGCACGCAGGGACGCAGCGCGGAGCAACTGCCGCTCGCGGTGCGCGCGCGGCGCGTGTATGCGCGATTGCCGGAACTCATCGGCATCGACGGCGAATTCGTCGTGTCGGGGCATCTGCGGCTCGCGCGGCGCGAAGCCGATCTCGACGTGCTCGATCAATGGTCCGCGATGGCGCGCGAACACGGCGTGCAATCGCAGGTCATGCGCGGCGCGGAATTTCGCAGGCGCTATCCGTGGCTCGGCCCCGCGGCGATCGGCGGCTCGCTCTGCCCGTCCGATGGCCACGCCAATCCGCGTCTCGTGTCGTCGGGCTTCGCGCATGCAGCGCGACGCGCGGGCGCCGACGTGCGCGAGCAAACCGAGCTGAGCGATATCGTCTTCGACGGCACGCGCTTTCAGATGCGCGCGGGCGACGAGCTTATCAGTTCGGACTGGCTCATCAACAGCGCGGGCGCGTGGGCGAACCGCATCGCAGGCAGCTTCGGCGAAAGCGTGCCGATGAAAGCCATCTATCCGAACATGTGGGTGACCGAGCCGCTGCCGCTTTTCATCGGCCATAGTCTCGGCGTGGTGGGCGGCGGCATCTACGCGCGCCAGGTCGAGCGCGGCAACTGCGTGATCGGCGGCGGGCGCGGACATGGAGACGGCGAGTACGCGCAGCCATCGACGGCCACGACGCGCGCCGTCATGCGCGATGCATGCGCGCTCCTGCCCGCCTTGCGCGATGCACTGCTCATCCGCACATGGAGCGGCGTCGAAGGCGAGACGCCCGACAGCAATCCGGTGATCGGCCTGAGCCACACGACGCCGCGTCTTCTGCACGCATTCGGTTTTTCGGGCGGCGGCTTTCTGCTCGCGCCCGGCGTCGGCGAAGTGCTCGCCGATCTCGTCACGCAAGGCGAAACCGCCACGCCGATCGAAGCCTTTTCGATCGCGCGGTTCAGCCACATGCCTCTTTCCGCCACTCAACTGCCATAACAAGGACAAACACGATGAAGCTGTCCCGCACACTCGCTTCGCTTGCTGCGCTCGTCGCACTCGGCGTCACGTCGTCCGCGTGGTCGCAGAGCAAAACCATCTATATCGGCATGAACGGCGGGCCGATGGAAAAGGCCTATACGAGCGGCGTTCTGCCCGACTTCGAGAAGGCCAACAACGTGAAGGTGGTCGTGGTACCGGGCACGTCGTCGGATGTGCTCGCCAAGCTGCTCGCGAACCGCAACAGCCCGCAGATTCACGTCGCGTTTCTCGATGACGGCGTGATGGCCCGCGCCGTCAGCATGGGGGTATGCCAGAAGCTCGACGATGCGCCCGTGCTCAAGGAGCTTTATCCGTTCGCGCGCCTCAAAGACGACATGGGCGCGGGCGTGCAGCTCGGCATGACGGGGATCGGCTACAACACGAAGCTCTTCAAGGAAAAGGGCTGGGCGCCGCCGACCTCGTGGATGGACTTCGCCGATCCGAAGTACAAGGGCAAGGTGGTGTTCCAGTCGGCATCGAGCAGCACCTTCGGCCTGCACGGCTTCCTCGCGATCAATCGTCTGCTCGGCGGAAGCGAGGAGAACGTCGAGCCGGGCTTCAGCAAATGGGCGACGACGGTTGGCCCGAATGTCGTCGAATACATTCCGAACTCGGCCAAGCTCTCGGAGATGATCACGACGGGCGAAGCCGGCCTCTTCCCGCTCACGCCGACCGCCGTCGGCGATCTGAAGGACAAAGGCTTGCCGGTCGCGTATGTCGCGCCGAAGGAAGGCGCGGTGCTGCTGCTCGTCGATCTGTGCGTGGTGAAGAACAATCCCGACCCGGCGCTCGCGCAGAAGCTCGCGCAATTCCTGCTGTCCGCGCCCGCGCAGACGAAGGCGGCCGAAGCGGGCAAGCAGATTCCCACCAACTCGCAGGCGAAGATGACGCCCGAGATGGAGAAGAATCTCGGCGACCTCAATGCGCTCGTGAAGAAAGTGACCGTCGTGGACTGGGACACGATCAACGCGAATCGCGCGCAGTGGGACAAGCGCTGGAACCAGCAGATCGAGAAGTAAATCGAGTCGTTGAGCGGCGGCGCTTTCAGCGCTCCAGTTGCTCGATGATGTCGTCGGGGATATCGAGTTCATCGAGGCTTCCCCGGCGGCCCGGAATGTGCATGCCGCATTGCGCGAGCCGCTCGATGTGCGTCTGCAGCCGTGTGCCGAAGCCGGCCGCCGCGTCCCATGCGACGACGCAAAGACCCACCGACGGCGACTGCCCGCCCTGCACGAACGAAGGCGCATCGAGCGACCAGTTCGCGCCGGTCAGGCCTGCCGCCAGGACTTCGACCATCAACGCGATGTTGGCCCCGCGCGCGCCGCCGAACGCGAGCAATGCGCCGTTCAGCGCTTCGCGCGAGTCGGTGGTGGGCTCGCCCGCGCCGTCGAGCGCCCAGCCTTCGGGAATCGCTTCGCCCGCTTGCGCCGCGTGTCTCACGTTGACGAACGCGGTCGCGCTCGATGCCTGATCGAAGACGAGCGGCCCGCCGTTTTCCAGCGGCGCGGCGAAGGACAGAGGATTGGTGCCGAGGATCGGCTTGCGGCTTTCGGCGGTCGTCATCAGCGCCGGCGCGTTCGACACGGCCATCGCCAGCAGTCCGCGCCCGGCAAGCCGCCGTGTGTAATAACCGAGCTCGCCGGCCGTATAGCTGCCGTGCTGCTGGAAGGTCGCGACGCCATGCGCTTTCGCGCGCGCCATCAGTTCTTCGAACGCCAGATCGAACCCCAGTTGCGCGATGCCCTGCTGCGCATCGACGCGAATCAGGGCAGGCGCGGGATACGTGACGACGGGCGTCGCCTTCCCGTCGATGCGGCCCTCGGCGAACGCGTGCAGATAGTCGATCAGATGAGCGAATCCGACCGTCTTCTTGCCCGCACGTTCCGCGGACACGACGGCCTTCGCGAGCGAATCCGCGACGTCCTCACGCGCGCCTGCCCGCATGGCGGCACGGCGCGCGAGCTCATGCGCCTCGTCGGGGCTGAATCGCATGCCGCGCCCGGCTCACAGATCCTTCACGAGACGCAGCGCGTCATAGATCGCGGCGTGCGTGTTGCGCGCCGACACCGCATCGCCGATACGGAAAAGCTGGAAGCGTCCGTCGGGATTCGTTTGCGGCGTCTGCGGCTTGCCGTCGATGAGCTCGTCGTAGTTCACCGCGCCGAGATTCTTCGAGAGCGGCTTGAGCTCGAAGTACAGCTCGTCCATCGGAATCGTGCCGTGATTGACGACGATCTGATCGTAGCGCTGCTCCTTCGTCACGCCGCCGTAGTCGCTGCCGATCGTCGCGACGAGGTCCTTGCCTTCGCGCCGCACCGATTCGAGCCGGAATGTCACCGTGAACGTCGTTGCGAGCTTTTGCAGCGAGCGCATGTAAGGCACGAGATTCATGCTCATCACTTCGGGCGAGAACGTGCGGTCGGGCGTCATCACCTCGACCTTGCCGCCCGCCTGCGCGATGGTTTCGGCGGCCTGCAGCGCGGCGTGATCGCCGGCATCGTCGAAGATCAGCGCATTGGCGCCGGGTTTCACGTCGCCGGAAATGATGTCCCATGAAGAGACGACGAGCTCGTTGCCTGACGTGCACACCTCCGTATGCGGCATGCCGCCGGTCGCGACGATCACCACATCGGGATTCTCCGCGAGCACCGTATCGGTGTCCGCCCACGTATTGAACTTGAAGCGCACGCCAAGCTTTTCGCACTGCGCCATGCGCCATTCGACGATGCCGATCATCTCCTTGCGGCGCGGGTTCAATGCGGTCAGGCGGATCTGGCCGCCAGGATCGTTCATCGCTTCGAGCACGACGACGTCATGCCCGCGCTCGCCCGCCACGCGCGCGGCTTCGAGACCCGCGGGCCCCGCGCCGACGATGACGATCCTGCGCTTGATCGCGGCCGGCTTGATGGTCTGCGGCATTTCGAGCTCGCGGCCCGTCGCGGCGTTATGGATGCACAGCGCCATGCCGCCCTGATAGATGCGATCGAGACAATAGTTCGCGCCGACGCAGGGGCGGATATCGTCCTCCCGGCGCTCGATGATCTTGCGCACGATATGCGGATCGGTCATGTGCGCGCGCGTCATGCCGACCATGTCGATCTTGCCCGATTCGATCGCATGGCGCGCCGTGGCGACGTCCTGAATGCGCGCGGCGTGGAACGTGGGAAAGTCCGTCGCCTGGCGGATCTCGCCCGCGAAGTCGAGATGCGGGGCGCTCTTCATCCCCATGATCGGGATGGCGTCGGTCAGTCCGGCGTCGGTGTCCAGATGCCCGCGCACCACGTTCAGGAAATCGACGAGCCCGCTGTTCTTCAGGCGCTTCGAGATCTCGATGCCCTCTTCCTTCGTGATGCCGCCCACGAGCGTTTCATCGGCGGTATAGCGGATGCCGAGCAGAAAGCGCTCGCCGACGCGCTCGCGCATCGCGCGCAGGACGTCGAACGTGAAACGCATGCGATTCTCGAGCGAGCCGCCGTACGGACCTTCGAGCGTGTTCGTGAGCGGCGACCAGAACTGGTCGTTCAGATGGCCGTACGCTTCGATTTCGAGCCCGTCGAGCCCGGCGGCTTTCATGCGCTCGGCCGCGTCCGCGAAGTCACGGACGATGCGCTCGATATCCCAGTCCTCCATCTTCTTCGGAAACGCGCGATGCGACGCCTCGCGATTGTGCGACGGCGACACCGCGGGCAGCCAGTCGCCCTTGTCCCAGCGCGTGCGGCGGCCGAGATGGGTCAGCTGGATCATCACCTTCGCGCCATGCTCGTGACACTCGTCGACGAGATCCTTCATCCACGGCACCACTTCATCCTTGTACACGAGGATGTTGTTGAAGACCGGCGGACTGTCCTTGGACGTCGCCGCGGACCCGGCTGTCATCGTCAACGCGATACCAGCCTTGGCCCGCTCGACGTGGTAAGCGCGGTAACGCTCCTTCGGCATGCCGTCCTCGGCGTAAGCCGGTTCATGCGATGTCGTCATGATCCGGTTGCGGAACGTCAGATGTTTCAGCGTATAGGGCTGCAGCAGCGGATCCGTGGACATGGTGCCTCTTCGGAGCGAGTGAGGAAAATTCGGCGTTGTGAATCAAGATTAGAAGCACTGTACACAGGTGTCAAGTAGGGAAACAATGGTGTACAGTGGATGAACACGAACGCATGCCTGACGAGGGAAAACCCGAAATGGACGAGACGCTGGACGTGGTGCGCGGTTCAGCCGACATGTGGCTGGAGGCGGCGTATGAAAGCCTGCTCGAAGGCGGCCTGGAAGCGGTCCGCATCCTTCCGCTGGCGAAGAAGCTGAACCTGTCGCGAACGAGTTTCTACTGGTTCTTCAAGGATCGCGAAGAACTGCTTTCCGCTCTGCTCGACCGATGGAAACAGAAGAACACGGGCAACTGGATCGAACGTACGGAAGCCTACGCGGACAGCGTGTGCGAGGCGATGTTGAACGTCTTCGATTGCTGGTTCGACGAGACGATCTTCGATTCGCGCTTCGACGCCGCGATGCGAAGCTGGGCGCAGCAATCGCCGGAAATCGCGGAGCATATGGCGCGAGACGATGCGCAACGCATCGAGGCGCTCACGGCTCTGTTCACGCGCTTCGGTTATGAAGCGCGCGCCGCGGACGTCCGCGCGCGCGTGGCGTATTTCACGCAAGCGGGCTATGTGTCGACGAAGAGCGAAGAGGACATGGGCGTCCGGATGTTGCGGATTCCGGAATATGTCGAGGTCTTTACCGGCGTGCGGCCGAAGAAGCATGAATTGCAGCGGTTTTATGCGCGGCGGGGTTTCCAGTTTCAATAGATGATCGACGCCGATCCTCGCGTCAGGCGCCTTCGGCCAGCAAATCCCGCATCGCATTAAGCGCCGCCGAAAAGTGCCCCTTGCGCCAGACCAGCAGCGTGTCGATCTGGCCGAGCACGCCCATCGGATGCAGATCGACTTCATCGCCCAGGCGCGCCAGTTCGAGCACCGAGCGCGGCGCGACCGCGACGCCCGCGCCCGCCGCCACGCACGCGACGATCGCATGATACGAACCCAGCTCCAGCACGCGCGCCGGCCTGATCTTCTGCCGCTCGTACCAGCGCATCGCGTATGAGCGGTACGCGCAGCCGCGCTCGAACGCAACCAGCGTCAGCCCGGCCGCATCGTCGGCCATCGCGGTGGGATTCCGCCCGCGCGGCGTGATCAGCGCCAGTTCTTCTCTAAACACCGGCACGGATTCGAACTGCTCAGCGGGCAGTGCGTCCGGCTCGATGGGGCGCGCGATCACCGCCGCGTCGATTTCGAACGCGCGCACGCTGTCGATGAGCGCACGCGTCACGCCCGTCGCCAGTTCCAGCGTCACCTGCGGCCAGCGCTGGTGATACGTCGCCAGCACGCGCGGCAGACGGCTCGCCGCCGTGCTCTCCATCGTGCCGAGACGCAGCCGCCCCTGCGGACGGTTCTCGCTGACCGCGTGACGCGCTTCTTCGGCGAGCGCGAGCAGGCGTTCCGCATACGGCAGAAGCGTTTCGCCCGCGGGCGTCAGCACGAGACGGCGGCCATCGCGAATGAAGAGGTCCGTGCCGAGCGTTTCCTCCAGTTGACGGATGCGCGTCGTCACGTTCGACTGCACGCGATTGAGCTTGGCCGCCGCGCGCGTCACGCCGTTCTCGCGCACGACCGCCCGGAAAATCGTCAGCGCTGCAAGATCCATGATCTTTTCCGAAGATGCATCGAATCTCGATTATTCATTTTTCAAGATGATGCGGTCAAGCTACGATCGTTCCATTGCGCTTCTATGATCCATTTATGGCTTCGCCCGCCCACGCTTCCTCGCTGCCCGCTCATCACGCGCGAAACGCCGCGCTCGCGTGCGCCGTCGTGCTCGCGGTGGCGCTCGGCGTCGGGCGATTCGCGTTCACGCCGCTCCTGCCGCTGATGCTGAAAAGCGGCGCGCTCGATATCCGTCACGGCGGCTGGCTCGCATCGGCGAACTACGCCGGCTATCTGATCGGCGCGCTGTCGTGCGCGGCGATTCGCGTCGATCACGCGCGCATGGTGCGGCTCGCGCTGGCAGCGACGATCCTGCTGACGCTCGCGATGGGCGTCGTCGATCTCTTCTGGCTGTGGGCCGCGATCCGCTTCGCGGCGGGTGTCGGGAGCGCGTGGGCGTTCGTGTTCGCCTCGCAATGGGGCTTGCGACGGCTCGCGGAACTCGACGCGCACGGCCTCGGCGGCGTGATCTACGCGGGGCCGGGCGTGGGCATCGTCGCGACGGGGCTGCTGGGCGCCGTCGCCGCCGCGCTCGACGTGCCCGCGCCATCGGTGTGGATCGGCTTCGCGCTGTGCTCGGGCGTGGCGGGCGTCATCGTATGGAAGGCTTTCGCGCACCGGGCACCGGCGGCGCGTAGCCAGGCGCGTTCCGCCGACAACACGCCGCCCGCCTCGACGCGCGCCGATTCCATCGGGCTCGTCGGCCTCTACAGTCTCGCGGGATTCGGCTACATCATCACCGCGACGTTTCTGCCCGTGATCGCGCGGCAGGCGTTGCCGGGCTCGCCGTGGCCCGACCTGTTCTGGCCGGCGTTCGGTCTCGCGCTGATCGCAGGCGCGCTGATCGCCGCGCGGCTGCCGCTGTCGTGGGACAACCGGCTGCTGTCGGCGGCGTGCTATGTCATTCAGGCGCTCGGCATCTGTCTCGGCATCGTGTTTCCGACCGCGCTCGGCTTCGGGCTCGGCAGCCTGCTGCTGGGCTTGCCGTTCACCGCCATCACCTTGTTCGCGATGCGCGAAGCGCGCCGTTTGCGCGGCGAGGCCGCCGCCGGCCTGATGGGTTACGCGACCGCGGCCTATGGCCTCGGGCAGATCGTCGGACCATTGGTCGCCGCGCCGATCGCGGAGCACACCGGATCGTTCTCCATCGCGTTATGGATCGCCGTGGCGGCGCTCGCGCTGGGCGCGGCGGGACTGGCCTGGCTCGGTATGCGCGGCACGCTGCATGCTGCAAAGCGCGCATGAACCTTCCCTTCTACACGGTCGGCCATTCGACCCGCACGGTCGAAGAACTGGCGACGCTGCTGCACACGGCAGCGGTGGAGGTGATCGTCGATATCCGCACCGTGCCGAAATCCCGAACGAATCCGCAGTTCAACGCGGACACCTTGCCCGCGAGCCTCGAACCTCATCGAATCGGATACGAGCGCATCAAGGAACTCGGCGGGCTTCGCGCCAAGTCGAAAGACATCGCGCCCGATGTGAATGGCTTCTGGGAGAACCAGAGCTTTCACAATTACGCGGACTACGCGCTCTCGGCTTCCTTTCGCGAAGGCCTCGAACAACTGATCGAGCTCGGACGCAAAAAACGCTGCGCCGTGATGTGCTCGGAAGCGGTCTGGTGGCGCTGTCATAGGCGCATCGTCGCGGACTATCTGCTTGCCCGCGGCGAGACCGTGTTTCATCTCATGGGCGATGACCGCATCGAAGAAGCGCATCTGACGCAGGGCGCGTCCGTCCTGTCTCCCGACGCCGTTCACTATCCATAGCAGGATCGTCCTATCCGCGCGATGGCGTGCGTGTCAAAGTAAGCGGCATTCTCTGACGTGGAGCATGCCGTGTCCCCCGCCGAAACATCCACTCTTCTCTATCGCCCTTTTACCGCCGACGATATCCCCGCGGCGCACGCGTTATCGGTCGAAGTGAAATGGCCGCATCGCGCCGATGACTGGCGCTTCGTCCACGATGCCGGCGCGGGCTTCGTCGCGCAGGACGGCGATCGTGTCGTCGGCACCGCGCTTTTCTGGACGTTCGGCGAGAACGGCGGATCGCTCGGCATGGTGATCGTCGCGCCGGATTGCCAGGGCAAGGGCATCGGCCGCACGCTGATGGAACTGCTGCTCGGAGCGCTCGGCGAACGCACTACCGTGCTGCACGCGACGCCCGCCGGCGAGCCGCTTTACGCGAAGCTCGGCTTCACGCGCATCGGTGCGATACATCAGCATCAATCCGCCGATTTCACCGTGCCGCGCATCGACTTGCAGCGCGGCGAGCATATTCGCGCGATCGAACCGCGCGACACTGAAACGCTCGTCGCGCTTGCATCGCGCGCGAGCGGATTCGACAGAAGCGTGCTGCTGCGTTCGCTGCTGAACGTCGCGCAAGGCGTCGTGCTCGAACGCGATGGAGAAGCGCTCGGCTTCGCGCTCATGCGCGAATTCGGGCGCGGCCATGCGATCGGCCCGGTGGTCTCCGTCACCGACGATGGACAGCACGTGCGCCGCGCGCAAGCGCTCATCGCGCACTGGCTCGGGCGCAACGAAGGCGGGTTCACGCGCATCGACACGCCGGACGAAAGCGGTCTCGCGGACTGGCTCGAACGCGTCGGGCTGAAGCGCGTCGATACGGTCATCAAGATGGCTCGCAACGGTGCGCCATCGCGCGATGCATCCGTCGCGCAATTCGCGATCATCAATCAGGCACTCGGCTAAGCGAATGACGATCCTCTATAAAGCCAATCCCGAACGCGGCAGGCAGTGGGCGCAGTTCTTCGCGGAGAAAGCGCCGGACGTGCCGTTCCGTTTATGGCCCGATATCGGCGATCCCGCCGCCGTGCGCTATCTCGCCGCGTGGGAACCGCCCGCCGATGTCACGCAAACCTTTCCCAATCTCGAAGTGATCTTCTCGACGGGCGCGGGCATCGATCAGTTCGATCTCTCGGGCGTGCCGCCGCATATCGCCGTGGTGCGGATGACGGAGCCGGGCATCGTTGAAGGCATGGTCGAGTACGTGACGCAATCGGTGCTCACGATTCATCGCGATCTCTTCGATTACGCCGCGCTGCAACGCGAACGCGTATGGCGCGAAATGCCCGTGCGCGCCGCATCGACGCGCCGCGTTGGCGTGCTCGGCCTCGGCATGCTCGGCACCGCCGTATTGAAGACGCTGAAACTGTTCGGCTTTCGTTGCGCGGGCTGGAGCCGTTCTGCGCACGAGATAGAAGGCGTCGAATGTTTCGCGGGCGCCGATTCTTTCGATGCCTTTCTCGCCCGCACCGATATCCTCGTGTGCCTGTTGCCGCTCACGGACGCGACGCGCGGTCTCATCGACAAGCGCGTATTCGACAGGCTGCCGAGAGGCGCATCGTTCATCAACGTGGGACGCGGCCCGCACGTCGTTCAGCCGGATCTGCTCGACGCGTTGAACAGCGGCCATCTTCATGCCGCGATTCTCGATGTCACCGATCCCGAGCCTTTGCCCCGCGAGCATGCTTTCTGGACACATCCGCGCGTCCGTCTGACGCCGCATATCGCGAGCGCGACGCGTCCGGAAACCGCCGTCGATGTGGTGCTGGACAACCTGCGCCGCCATCGCGCGGGCCTGCCGCTGATCGGCGCGATCGACCGCACGCGCGGCTACTGAAGCCAGCGCACGGCGTGCGCAGCACAAAATGCTGCGCACGCCCCGAAAAAAGCGCATTTGCTCTCTTTGACGATTTTTTTGGCGATGCGCGCGTTGGGGCTTCGCGGCTAGTATGAAACGGTCAAGAGCCATTCCGACCCCTTCGCGAAGAGAGAGCCGCATCATGCCGAACCAATCGCTTGTCGAGTCCGACCGCAAACATCTGATCCACCCCGTCGTCAGCTATCGCGCGCATGAGGCGCGTGGCGTCACCGTGCTCGATTCCGCCGATGGCGTGTTCCTGCGCGATATCGAAGGCAAGGAACTGCTCGACGCATTCTCGGGCCTGTGGTGCGTGAACACGGGTTATGGCCACGCGAGCATCGTCGAGGCCGCCGCGAAGCAGATGGCGAAGCTGCCCTACGCGACCGGCTATTTCCACTTCGGCTCCGAGCCCGCGATCGAACTGGCCGCGAAGCTCGCCGAGCTCGCGCCCGCATCGCTGCAACACGTGTACTTCACGCTCGGCGGCTCGGATGCCGTCGATTCGGCGCTGCGCTTCATCACGCACTACTACAACGCGACCGGCCGTCCTTCGAAGAAGCATTTCATCGCGCTGCAACGCGGCTATCACGGTTCGTCGTCGATCGGCGCGGGGCTGACTGCGTTGCCCGCGTTCCATCGCAACTTCGATCTGCCGCTGCCGACGCAGCATCACATTCCGTCGCCGTATGCGTATCGCAACGACTACGCCGACGACGCCGCATTGATCGCGGCTTCCGTGCAAGCGCTCGAAGCGAAGGTCGCGGAGCTGGGCGCGGACAATGTCGCGGCCTTCTTCTGCGAGCCGATTCAAGGCTCGGGCGGCGTGATCGTGCCGCCCGCAGGCTGGTTGAAGGCGATGCGCGAAGCATGCCGCAAGCTCGACATTCTCTTCGTCGCCGATGAAGTCATCACGGGCTTCGGCCGCACCGGTCCCCTGTTCGCGTGCGAAGGCGAAGGCGTCGAGCCGGATCTGATGACGGTCGCCAAGGGCCTCACCGCGGGCTATGCGCCGATGGGCGCGGTCCTCATGTCCGATGCGGTCTATCAGGGCATCAAGGATGGCGGTGACATGTCCGCTCCCGTCGGTCATGGTCACACGTACTCGGCGCATCCGGTGAGTGCGGCCATCGGCCTCGAAGTCATGCGGCTCTATCACGAAGGCGGCCTGCTCGCGAACGGCCAGGCGCGGGCGCCGCGTTTCGCGCAAGGGCTCGATGCATTGCTCGCGCATCCGCTCGTCGGCGATTCGCGTCATCGCGGCTTGCTCGGCGCGCTCGAACTCGTCGCCGATAAAGACAGCAAGCGCGGCTTCGATGCAGCGCTGAAACTGCCGGATCGCATCGCGGCAGCAGCCTATGGCAACGGCCTCGTGTTTCGCGCTTTCGGCGATAACATTCTCGGCTTCGCGCCGGCGCTCTGCTATACCGAAGCCAACTTCGACATGCTGTTCGAGCGCCTCACGAAAACGCTCGACGATGTTCTCGCGCAAAGCGAGGTGCGCGACGCATTGAAGGGCGGATCGGGCTTCAGTTCGCGCGCGGCTGCGTGATAACATCGACCGACCGCCGACATGCGAGACCAACCCCGCCGCGATGAGCAAC
Source organism: Caballeronia arvi (assembly GCF_001544695.2). Classification (GTDB taxonomy): domain Bacteria; phylum Pseudomonadota; class Gammaproteobacteria; order Burkholderiales; family Burkholderiaceae; genus Caballeronia; species Caballeronia arvi. Next base: position 85,123 of record NZ_FCOM02000017.1, on the reverse strand, counting down.
GACAGCAAGCTGGACCGAATCGATCTGCGTATCCTCTCGCAATTGCAGAAGCGCGGGCGCATCACCAACGTGGAGCTCGCCGATGCGGTCGGTCTGTCGCCCAGCCCTTGCCTGATTCGCGTGAAGCGGCTGGAAAAGGCGGGTTATATCGTAGGTTATGGCGCGCAGATTCAGCTCGAAAAGCTCGGCGACGTGCAAGTGGTTTTCACGGAAGTCACCCTCGCGGATCATCGCCGCGAGGACTTCATCAACTTCGTGAATGCCGTGAAGGATGTCGACGAGATCGTCGAATGTCATCTGGCGAGCGGCGGTTACGACTATCTGCTCAAGTTCGTCACGCGCAGCGTGAGTCATTACCAAAGCATCATCGAAGGGCTGCTGGAGCGCGGTATCGGCATCGAGAAGTACTTCAGCTACGTCATCATCAAGACGTCGTTCGTGAAGACGCATTACCCGCTCGAAACGCTCTTCTCGCAGAACCATCACTGAGGCGCCCGCCTCTAACTTATTTTGTTCGAACGCACGCTCGCGCTTATTTGCACGCGCGTGCTTTTTCACGTCGATAACTCGTCTATAACTTCACGCGGAGTAGCACATGTCCAGCACCTATCGTATTGCCGTGATCCCCGGCGACGGCATCGGCAAGGAAGTGATGCCCGAAGCATTGCGCGCGCTCGATGCCGTCAGCAAGCGTTTCGATATCGCGCTCGAGTACCAGCATATCGAGTGGGCAAGCTGCGACTACTACGCGCAGCATGGCCAGATGATGCCGGACGACTGGAAAGCCCAACTGCAGGACGCCGATGCGATTCTGTTCGGCGCAGTGGGCTGGCCCGATACCGTTCCGGACCATATCTCGCTGTGGGGCTCGCTGCTGAAGTTTCGCCGCGAGTTCGATCAATACATCAATCTGCGTCCGGCGCGCCTGTTCGATGGCGTGCCTTCGCCGCTTGCGAATCGCAAGGCGGGCGATATCGACTTCATGATCGTGCGCGAGAACACCGAAGGCGAGTATTCGGCGGTGGGCGGCGTATCGTTCGAAGGCACCGAGCGCGAGTTCGTCTCGCAGACTTCGATCTTCACGCGCCACGGCGCGGAACGCGTGCTGAAGTTCGCATTCGATCTCGCGCAAAAGCGCGAGAAGAAAATCACCGTCGCGACGAAGAGCAATGGCATTTCGATCAGCATGCCGTGGTGGGATGCGCGCGCTGCCGAAATCGCCGGGCAATATCCCGAGATCAAATGGGACAAGCAGCACATCGACATTCTGTGCGCGCGCTTCGTGCTGAATCCGGATCGCTTCGATGTGGTCGTCGCAACCAATCTTTTCGGCGACATTCTTTCGGATCTCGGCCCCGCATGCACGGGCACGATCGGCATTGCACCATCGGCGAACATGAATCCGGAGCGCAACTTCCCGTCGCTGTTCGAGCCGGTGCATGGATCGGCGCCGGATATCGCGGGCAAGGGCATTGCCAATCCGGTCGCGATGATCTGGTCCGCCGCGATGATGCTCGATTTTCTCGGCGAGCGCGAAGCGCATGACGCGATGCTGTCCGCGATCTCCGCAGTGTTGAAGGAAGGCCCGCATACCGGCGATCTCGGCGGCAAGGCGAACACCGCGGAAGTCGGCGCGGCCATCGCGCAATTGCTCGCCTGATTTATTTGGAGACGATCATGACCAAGCGTTATGAACTGAAGGAATTGATTCACGCCGATAACTTCATCGACGGTAAATGGGTGCCCGCGGCGAGCGGCAAACGCTTCGCGGTCACGGACCCGGCGACGGGCGAAACCATCACGCAAGTGGCCGACAGCGGCCCCGCCGATGCACGCGCCGCCACCGATGCTGCCGCGCGCGCCTTCCCCGCCTGGCGCGATACCTTGCCGAAGGATCGCGCGGCCGTGCTGCATCGCTGGCATGCGCTGATCGTCGAGAACGCGGATGCGCTCGGGCGTCTCATCTCGCTCGAACAAGGCAAGCCTTTCGCGGAAGGACGCGGCGAAGTGATGTATGGCGCATCGTATGTCGCCTGGTTCGCCGATGAAGCCACGCGCATCTATGGCGACATCATTCCGCAGCAGCAGCGCGGCAAGCGCATGAGCGCGGTGAAGGAGCCGGTGGGCATCGTCGCGGCCATCACGCCGTGGAATTTTCCGCTCGCGATGATCGCGCGCAAGATCGCGCCCGCGCTCGCGGCGGGCTGCACGGTCATCGGCAAGCCGGCTGAAGACACGCCGCTCACCGCGCTTGCGCTCGTGATGCTCGCGCATGAAGCGGGCGTGCCGGCGGGCGCGTTGAATCTGATCAGCGCATCGCGCGAAAACGCGCAGGAAGCCGTCGCCGACTGGCTCGAAGACGGCCGCGTGCGCAAGATCACCTTCACTGGCTCGACGCCGGTGGGCAAGTATCTCGCGCGCGAATCGGCGGGTACGTTGAAGAAGCTGTCGCTGGAACTCGGCGGCAACGCGCCCTTCATCGTGTTCGACGACGCCGATCTCGACGCCGCCGTCACGGGACTGATGGCATCGAAGTTCCGCAATGGCGGGCAGACCTGTGTATGCCCGAATCGCGTGTACGTGCAATCGTCCGTCTATGACAAATTCGCGGAGTTGCTGACGAAGCGCGTCGCTGCATTGAAGGTCGCCCCCGCCACCGACGCCGATGCGCAGATCGGCCCGATGATCAACGCGCGCGCTGTCGAGAAGATCGAGCGCCATGTGAACGATGCCGTTAAACGCGGCGCGCGTGTGCTCACCGGCGGCAAGCGCCTTTCCGAACGCGGCCCGAACTACTACGCGCCGACCGTGCTCGCCGACGCCACGCCCGAGATGCAGCTGAGCTGCGAGGAAACGTTCGGCCCGGTCGTGCCGCTCTTCCGCTTCGATGATGAAGAGGAAGCCCTTCGCGTCGCCAACGACACGCCGTTCGGCCTCGCATCGTACTTCTATAGCCAGAACGCGAAGCGCATCGATCGCGTGTCGCGTCTGCTCGAAACGGGCCTGGTCGGCATCAACGAAGGCGCGATTTCGAGCGAAGCCGCGCCGTTCGGCGGCGTGAAGGAATCGGGCTATGGACGCGAAGGCTCGAAGTACGGTCTCGACGATTATCTGTCGATCAAATATCTCTGTCAGGGCGGCCTCGAATGAACGCGCATTTGAACGCATACCCGATCGAGATTGCGTTTCCCGATATCGGCGCACACGCATCAGGCAATAAGGGCGTGCCGTATGTGCATACGTTCGATTCGGGCGTCGACGGTCCGCATGTGATGATCAACGCCCTCACGCACGGCAATGAAGTGTGCGGCGCAATCGTGGTCGATGCGTTGCTGCGCGCGCAGTTGCGCCCGCGTAAAGGCAAGCTCACGCTGGCCTTCGCGAATGTCGATGCGTATAAGCGCTTCGACGCGGACAAGCCGGACGCATCGCGCTTCGTCGATCAGGACTTCAATCGCGTATGGACCGCGCAGGCGCTCGACGATACGTCGCGCGATTCGAGCGAACTGCGCCGCGCCCGTGCGATGCGGCCTGTCATCGACACTGTGGATCTGCTGCTCGATCTCCATTCGATGCATGAAAAGAGCAAGCCCTTGATCGTCGCCGGGCCGCTGGATAAAGGCATCGAATTGTCGGCGAAGCTCGGCACGCCCGCGACCGTCATCTGCGACGAAGGTCATCCCGAAGGCCGGCGTATGCGCGATTACGAAGGCTTCGGCGATCCGGCGAGTGCGAAGAACGCGTTGCTCATCGAATGCGGACAGCACTGGGAAGCGAACGCGGTAACGGTCGCGCGCGATGTGACCGCGCGCTTTCTCGTGCTATCCGGCATCGTCGATAAAGAAGACTTGCCTGCGGACTGGATACAGCCATCGCCCGAAGAAATGCTCGTCGTGCGCGTGACGGAACCTGTCGTCGCGAAGAGCATGGACTTCCGTTTCGCCGACGATTACACCGGCCTCGAAGTGTTTCCCGAAGCGGGCAGCGTGATCGGTTGGTCGGATGGCGAGCCTGTGAAGACACCCTACGACGATTGCATGCTCGTGATGCCGTCGCTGCGTCAGTTGCGGCCGGGCGTGACGGTCGTGCGGCTCGGCAAGATCGAACGTCGAATCAAATCCCATTGAAGACCACATCATGAAAGTTCAGCAGATCAAGCAAAGCATTGCGATAAACGGATTGGAAGATTGGGGCACGGCCGGACTTCCGGGCACGCCGGAGATCAGGATATCCGGCGTGCAGAAAGTCATTCCGGGCAGCGAGGCGATCGATACAGGCGTGTTCGAATGCACGCCCGGCACGTATCGACGCGCGGTCAAGCAGGCGGAAGTCATGCATTTTCTGGCGGGCAGCGGCCGCTTCACGCCCGATGGCGAAAATACCGTTCACTTCAGCGGCGGCGACACGCTTTTCTTCGCGGCGAACACGGAAGGCACATGGGAAGTCGATGAAACCATGCGCAAGGTCTACGTGATCTTTTAAAAACGCATAGTTCGTGACCAATGCCCTGACATAACATCAGGTCATGGTCACTCCAACAATTCCGGCGTTGCCGGCTTCTATTTGACTCAATATATTTTTATTCATCCTCGCGTCGTCCCCGCTTGACGTTGAAGGCGGGCGGGACCGCGCGACCTGCAAGACGTCCACTGCTTCAACCTTGTCGAGGAAAACGCCGTGATGAAGATTGCAAGGTTTCGCTGCCCGCTCATTCCCGTTCGCCCGCTCGCGATGACATTGCTGCTGTCCATCGCGGGAACGGCGCCGGCGTTCGCCGCGGGCAAGATCACGTTCGTATCGCAAGGCGGCGCGTATCAGGAAGCGCAGACGAAGGCGATACTCGATCCCGCCGCGAAAGAGCTCGGCATCACGATCAATCAGGACAGCATTCCGGATGCGTGGCCGCAGATCAAGGCGCAAGGCGCGACCGGCAAGCCGATCTGGGATGTGGTCGATACGCCGACATCGAATTGTCTGCGCGGCGGTCGCGAAGGCCTGTTGGAAAAGCTCGACTTCTCGAAGATTCCCAATGCGGCGGCCATTCCCGAGAAATATCGCACGCCGTATTCAGTGGCGTACGAGTTCTATTCGACGGTCATCGCCTATAACAAGAAGACGCTGAAGAAGGTGCCGCAAAACTGGAAGGACTTCTGGGACGTGAAGAACTTCCCCGGCACGCGTGCCTTGCGCAACGACCCGACGACCGTGCTCGAAGCCGCGTTGCTCGCCGATGGCGTGCCGCGCGACAAGCTGTATCCGCTCGATGTGGATCGCGCGTTCAAGAAGCTCGAACAGATCAAGCCGAACATCACGGTATGGTGGACCTCGGGCGGGCAGTCGGCGCAATTGCTGCACGACGGCGAAGTCGACATGACGATGATCTGGAACGGCCGCGCGAGCGCCGTGATGAAGGACGTTCCCGACGTCGCCTTCACGTTCAACGATGGCATTCTGCAAAACACGCAGCTCTGCATTTTGAAGAATGCGCCGAACATGAATGACGCGGTGCGCTTCCTGAATGCCGCCGTATCGCCGGAATTGCAGGCGAATCTGCCGTTGTATATCGATTACGGCCCCGGCAATCCTGCCGCATTCAAGACCGGCAAGATCACTGAAAAGCGCGCGGCCGAATTGCCGAGCGCGCCCGCGAATGCGGCGAAGCAGGCGTTGTTGTCGGAGGAATGGTGGGCATCGGAACCGGGCATTCAGGCGAAGGCGCGCTGGCTCAAGTTCATGCAATAGCGCGACGACCTTGTCGTGTTCGATACGCTGATTCTGGGCGGCGGCTCGGCCGGCTGCGTGCTGGCCGCGCGCCTTTCCGAAGATGCGCGCGTGAACGTGTGCCTCGTCGAAGCGGGCCGCGATATTTCCGCGCGCACGATGCCCGATGCGATTCGCAGCCGTTATCCGGGCCGCGCCTATCTCGACACGCGCAATATCTGGCAGGCGTTGAAGGCGCGCATGAGCACTGTTGCTTCATTGCGCCGCTATGAACAGGCGCGGCTTCTGGGCGGCGGCTCGGCGATCAACGCGCTGATGGCCAATCGCGGCTCGCCCTCCGATTACGACGAATGGGAAACGCTCGGCGCGCAGGGCTGGAACTGGCAGACGTGTCTGCCCTACTTTCGCAAGCTCGAAACGGATTGCGATTTCAGCGGCTCGCTGCATGGCAACGCCGGACCGTTGCGTGTTCAACGCGCGCCCTGGGCGCGCATTTCGCCGTTCGTGCGCGCAGTCCTCGGCACGCTTGCTGAAAGCGGTCATCCGATGCACGACGATCAGAACGGGCCGTGGGAAGACGGCACGTTCATCGGATCGATCGCGGTCAGCGCGAAGGGCGAACGCATTCCCACGTCCGTCTGTTATCTCGACGATGCGGTTCGCGCGCGCAGCAATCTGACGATACACACGGGCGATATCGTCGAGCGCATTCTGTTCGATGGCAAGCGTGCAATCGGCGCGCGCATCGTTCGCGATGACGGCACGCACCACGATATGCTCGCGCGACGCGTGATCGTATCGGCGGGTGCGATACACAGTCCCGCGTTGTTGATGCGAAGCGGCATCGGTCCCGCCGATGAACTCGCCGCGCTCGGCATCGACGTGCGCGCGGATCGTCCCGGCGTCGGGCGCAATCTGATGGAGCATCCGTCGATTGCCGTGTCCGCGTTTCTGCCGCGCGGCGCACGTACGCCGTTTCGCGACGAACATCACGAGCAGGCGATCGTGCGCTTCTCTTCGGGCTTGCCTGACACCGTGCAGGGCGACATGCACGGCGCGATTCTCTCGCGCTCGGGCTGGCATTCCGTGGGCTATCGGCTCGGCACGATCTTTTTCTGGGTCAACAAGTCGTATTCGCGCGGGCGCGTGACGCTTGCATCGAAGAATGCATTCGATGAACCCGAAGTCGACTTCGCGATGCTCTCCGACGCGCGCGATCTCGAACGGCTCAAGCTCGCACTGCGCTTCGGCGCTGGCGTGCTCGCATCGCCTTCGATGAACGCACATCGCGATGTGATCTTTCCGTCGAGTTATTCGCCGCGCGTGGCGGCGGTCGCGATGCCGGGCATATGGAACGCCGTGCAGCGCGGCGTGTTGAGCGTCTTGCTCGACATCGCAGGGCCGTTGCGCGGTGCGCTCGTCAGAAGCGTCGTGACGCAGGGCGTCGGTATCGATCAGTTACTCGGCGATGATGAAGCGATGAACGCATTCGTCATGCGCAATGTCGGTGGCACGTGGCATCCTTCGGGGACTTGCCGCATGGGTTCATCGAACGATCCGCATGCGGTGACGGATTCGCATGGCGCGGTCTATGGCGTCGAGGGGCTGTATGTGTGCGATGCGTCGCTGATGCCGTCGATTCCTTGCGCCAATACGAATGTGCCGACGATCATGATCGCGGAGAGAGTGGCGGATGGGTTGCGCGGCAGATCACCCGACCAACGCGCAACCTCCGCCCAGACCCTCGACTACTCCCCATAACCCACAATCCCCTTCACCTCCAGAAACGCCTCCAATCCCCACTCCCCATACTCTCGCCCGTTCCCCGACTGCTTGTAACCGCCAAACGGCGAGCCCGGATCCCACGCCGGATAATTCACGTACACACTGCCCGCGCGCATTCTCATCGCCACACGCCGCGCGCGCGCCTGATTCGCCGACTGCACGTAAGCCGCGAGTCCATACGGCGTATCGTTCGCAATGGCGATGGCCTCCTCTTCATCGCGATACGGCATGATCGCGAGCACCGGCCCGAAGATTTCTTCACGCGCAATCGTCATCGACGGAATCACGTTCGCGAACACGGTCGGCTTCACGTAATAGCCGCGTTCGAGCCCATCGGGACGTCCTGCGCCGCCCGTCACCAATACCGCGCCTTCTTCAATACCGATACCGATCAACCTTTGCACGCGCCCGAACTGCACATCGCTGACGACGGGGCCCATCGTCGTCGCGGGATCGTTGGCCGGTCCCACGCGATGCTTCTGCGCCGCGCGCAATGCAATCGCAACCGCTTCATCATGTCGCGACGCGGGCACGAGCATGCGCGTCGGCGCATTGCACGACTGCCCGCTGTTGCTGAAGCACGCGTTCACGCCCGCCGTCACCGCCACGTCGAAATCGGCATCGTCGAGCAGGATGTTGGCCGACTTGCCGCCCAGCTCCTGATGCACGCGCTTGACTGTCGGCGCGGCCAGCTTCGCGATCTCGATACCCGCGCGCGTCGATCCGGTGAACGACACCATATCGACATCCGGATGCCCGGCAAGCGCCGCGCCGACCGTCGGGCCATCGCCATTGACGAGATTGAAGACGCCCTTGGGCACGCCTGCCGCATCGATGATCTCGGCGAACAGCACCGCGTTCATCGGCGATACTTCGCTCGGCTTGAGCACGACCGTGCAGCCCGCCGCGAGCGCGGGCGCGACCTTGCAGACGATCTGATTGATCGGCCAGTTCCACGGCGTGATGAGCGCGGCCACGCCAACCGGCTCGTGATTGACGAGCGTCGTGCCCTTTCTGCGCTGCCACTGAAAGCGCTCGACCGTGCGCAGCGTTTCCTCGATGTGCCGCTTGCCGAGCGCCGCTTGCCACGCATGCGAGAGCTTCGCCGGCGCGCCGATCTCGCGCGAGATGACTTCGGCCATCTCGTCATAGCGTGCGATGTAGGCATCGAGCAAACGTCGAAGCAACGCAACCCGTTCTTCGATGCTCGTCTGCGAATACGATGCAAACGCGCGCCGCGCAGCAGCCACCGCGCGATCGGCATCGCGCGCATGCCCAAGCGCGACTTCGCCGATCGTCTCTTCCGTCCCCGGATCGATGACAGGCAAGCGCGCGCTGCCGGACGGCTCGACCCAATCGCCGTCGATATAAAACTGCTGTAGATGTCGCATAGGTTCCGTAGTGAAGGAATCAGGCCCGCGCCGCAGCCGACGATCGCCGGCTCACGACGACGATCATCACGAGACACAAGGTCAGCGCGGTCAGCATGGTGCTGATGGCGGCAATCGTCGGATCGATTTCATCGCGCAACGTGACGAACATGCGGCGCGTGAGCGTCTGGTTATTGCCGCCGGAAATGAACAGCGCGACGACGGTTTCATCGAGCGCCTGAATGAACACGAACACCGCACCCGAAATCACGCTCGCCTTGATCTGCGGCAGCGTCACCGCCATGAACGCGCGAAAGCGGTTCATGCCGAGACTGCGCGCGACCATTTCCTGCGTGCGGTCGAAGGTGCGCAAATCCGCGCCGACGGAGATCAGCACATAAGGCAGGCCGAGCATCGTATCGGCGATGACAAGGCCGCCGAGCGTATTCACATAACCCATCTGCGTGAAGACGAAGAACACGCCCACCGCGACGATGATGATCGGCACCATCAGCGGCAGCATCAGCAGCGGGCGCAAGTAGCGCAAGGACCAGTGCGACCCGTACTGAATGCCATACGCCGCCGCGATGCCAAGAGGTGTCGCGATCAGCGCCGCGCATGACGATGCCGCAAAGGTCGTTTTCGCGGCGTCGATCCACGCGGGGTTATCGAAGAATGCGTGATACCAGCGCAGCGAATACGCGGGCGGCGGAAACGTCAGAAAGCGCGCATCCGAAAACGACAGCGGCACGACGATCACCACGGGAATCATCAGAAACGCGAGTATCAGCATCACCGATGCGCCGAGCGTCACGCGGCCAAACGATACGCTATTCATTTCGCCCCCAGCGTCTTTTCGAGCGGAATTACGCGGCTCACGGCATAGAAGATCGCGAACACGCAGATGAGCAGCACCACGCTCACCGAACTCGCCGCGCCCCACGAGTTATAGATTTCGACGTTGCGGCTCACGATCATCGACACCATCATCGACTTGCCGCCGCCCATCAGTTCGGGCGTGATGTAGAAGCCGAGGCACAGCACGAAGACGAGCGTGACGCCCGCAAGCACGCCGCTCATCGACAGCGGCAGAAACACGCGCAGGAACACATGCAACGGCGAACCGCCGAGGCTCGCACCCGCTTGCGACAGATTCGACGGAATCTTCTGCATCGCGGAATAGAGCGGCAGCACCATGAACGGCAAGAGGATATGCACCATCGCGATGACGGTGCCGAACTGGTTATACGAAAGCTGCAACGGTCGATCGATGAGACCCATGCCGAGCAGCGTCTTGTTGATGAGACCCGTGCGCTGCAACAGCACGAGCCACGCATACGTGCGCACGAGCACGCTGGTCCAGAACGGCAGGATCACCATGCCGAGCACGAGCGCGCTCCAGCGCGGCGATATCGATGCCGCGAAGTACGCGACCGGATAGCCGAGCAGCAACGTAATGGCCGTCACGATGAAGCTGAGCTTGAACGTGAGAAGAAACGTGTCGAGATACGCGCCCGTGAAGACACGCTTGTAATTGACGAGGGAAAACACGCCGTCGTGATAGAACGATTGCCACGACAGCCACGCGAGCGGCACGACGAGCAGCACGACGATGACCAGCAACGCAGGCGCCATCAACAGCAGCATCGTGCGGTCTTCACGACGCTGATGGCGCACCGAAGGGTCGATCGTCGCGGAAGGCATCACGGCGGTGTCCTGGAGAATCCGTTTGGCTGTCGTCATCATGCACCCACGGCGTCGAGAAACTGATACCACGCGGCGACGAACCTCACGCCCGGCGCGCGCAGCGCGTGAAACGGCACGGGCCGCAAACCATCTTGCGCGAGCAGCGCGAGCTCGGGTTTGTCGCCGAGGGCGAGCGCCGCTGCATGCTGGCCGATCAGACTTGCCATCGCGACACCCGCGCCGTTGTAGCCGAGACAGAATGTGGTGGCATCGTCGCTGCGGCCGACATGCGGCAATGCGTTGAACGTCATGCCGACATAACCCGACCAGCGATAGTCCACCGCCACGTCTTTCAATTGCGGAAGGAGCGCGACCATCGCGCGTTGCAGCGCATCGAAGCCGGTCGGCTCGCCTTCCTTGCCGAACGCATCGCGGCCGCCGAAGAGCATGCGTCCATCGACCTTGCGGAACCACTTCATCATGCGGCGCGTTTCGGTGTAGCTGCGCCGATTGACCATGAGTTCGCGATCGATCTCGGGCGGCAATGGCGCGGTCGCGATCATCGCGCTTCTGAACGGAACCAGTTCGCGATGATACGAAGCGGTGGCATCGGTCAGATTCGAATACGCGTTCGTCGCGACGATGACCTGCTTCGCGCGCACCGTGCCGCCGGGCGCCTTCAAATGCACACGGCCATCCTGCGCGCGCGACATGTCGATGACAGGCGTCGACTCGTAGATCTTCACGCCGCGCGCGGTCAGTCCGGCCGCGATGCCGCGCACGTATTCCAGCGGCAGGATCGTACCCGCGTCCGCGCTCAGCACGCCGCCGACGAAACCCTTCGAGCCGGTCTCGTGCTCCACTTCCGCGCGCGATTGCACGCTCATCGAGGTATCGTTCAGCGCCGTGCGCACCCAGTCCGCTTCGGCGCATATCGATGCCAGCGCACGATCCGTATGCGCGCAGCGCAGGCTGCCCGTGTGCTCGAAGCGCGCCCGTTCGAGCCTGAATTCATCGACGAACATTTCGACGGTGCGCACGCCGTCATGCGCGAGCCGATGCATGCGCTTCGCGACATCGATGCCATGCGCACTCGCAATCGCAGGAAACGACACGCGAAACTTCGACGACACCACGCCGCCATTGCGCCCGCTCGCACCCCAGCCGACCGGATTCGCATCGAGCACCGCGCATTCGACGCCGCGTTTCTGCAGCGCATACGCGGCGCTCAATCCCGAATAACCCGCGCCGATGATCGCCACTTCCACATCGATATCGCGTGCGAGCGGTGCGCCCGTGCTCACGGGCGCGTCCATCGTGGGCACGCGCGCAGCCATCGCCCGCCACAGCGATTCGGGTTGGGGGCGCGGTTGTGTCGTCGGGGCGCGCATCGTCGTTATGCCGCGGCGCGCACTTCGGCGTCGACGGCATCCGCGAGTGCTGCGAGCGTCGCGAACTTCCACGTCGGCGTCGTGACGCTTTCGGGCACCGGCGTCGCGCCGAAACCCTTCATGCCCTGACGCCGCTCGATCCAGCACGTCGCGTAACCGAGCTGCGTCGCAATGCCGATATCGTGATACTGGCTCTGCGCCGTATGCAGAATCTCCTCGAACTTGTAGCCGAAAGCCGCCTGACGTCCGCGGTTATAAGCGAAGAATTGCGGATCGGGCTTTGCGACGCCGGTTTCATCGCAGCACACGGTATCGTCGAACGGATTGCCGAGCGTGTGTGCATACGCCGACAACGCGACGCGGTCCGCATTCGTCATCGCGACCAGACGGAAGTGCTTGCGCAGGCGCTTCAATGCTGCGACGGAGTCTTCGAACGCGGGCCATTCGAGCACGTCACGCTGAAACGCGGCGGCCGATTGCGCATCGTCGGGCAAGCCGAGCTTTTTCGCGAGATGCAGATACACGTTCGCCATTTCATGACTCGAGCGGCCCGGATGAATCGCGCGCCCTTCCATGTACGGCTCGAAAATCTGATCGTCGGTCAGGTCGCGCGCCTTCGGGCCGCCGAGCCGGCGCACCGAATCCAGCACGCCCTTTTCGAAGTTGATCAGCGTGCCCACGACATCGAACGTCAGAACCTTGAAATCGGTGAGATTCATTGCTTCATCCTTTACGGGTTGCGCAGCTACGTTGGCAGTCGAAATCGCCCGTGCACAGGCGGTGAAAAAATCAGGCCGGCACGACGATCGTGTCCTGCGGATCGAGTGCGACGGTCATCGATGCACCCGGCGCCGGAATGCGCCTGCGCGCCTCATGGCTGCCGGGTTGACGAAGACTGATGGTGGTGCCGTCGGCGAGCGCGGCGAACACACGCAGGCTCTCGCCTTGATAAAGCACTTCGGTCACGCGGCACGAAAGACGATTGGCGTTCGCATGACGATGCTCGCCGTCGATGACGAGCTTTTCGGTCTGCACCGCGAGCAATAGCTTTTCGCCGCGCGGCAAGGGATGCGCGGTGCGCAGAACGGTATCGCCGAGACGCACGGCATCGTCGCCGGCGCGCGTGACATCGAGCATCGTCGCTTCGCCGATGAAGCTCGCGACGAACGCATCGCAGGGACGGTCGTACAGGCGCTCGGGCGTATCGATCTGCACGAGCCTGCCGTCCTTCAATACCGCGACGCGATCGCTCATCGTGAGTGCTTCGCGCTGATCGTGCGTCACGTTGACGATGGTCGCGCCGAGTTGCCGATGCAGCCTGCGCAATTCGATCTGCATGGTCTCGCGCAATTGCTTGTCGAGCGCCGACAAGGGTTCGTCCATCAAAATGAGTTGCGGCTGAAAGACGATTGCGCGTGCAAGTGCGACGCGCTGCTTCTGCCCGCCGGAAAGCTGATGAATGCTGCGGCTTTCATAACCTTTGAGCTCGACCATCGCGAGCGCTTCGGCGACACGCTTCGCCCATGTCGATTTCGGCTCGCGACGCGCGCGCAACGAGAACGCAACGTTCTCGCCCACCGTCATGTGCGGAAAGAGCGCGTAGTTCTGAAACACGATGCCGATCTCGCGCTTGTGCGGCGGCGCAAATGTAATGTCACGCTCGCCGACCCACACGCTGCCCGATGTCGGCTGCACGAAGCCGCCGAGAATGCCGAGCAACGTCGTCTTGCCCGAACCCGACGGTCCGAGCAGCGAGACGAACTCGCCCGGCGCGATATCGAGCGATACGTCTTCCAGCGCCGTCACTGCGCCATAGCGCTTGGTCGCGGACCTGATCGACACCCCTGTTTTTGCTCGTGCGTCCATGACGTTCGTCTCATTCAAAAAGAGAGAGGTTGGGAAAATACTATGTCGCGATGTTTTTGACGGCAATTCCAAAATTGTTGGATCGGGCATAACATGAAGTCATGCCAAACCTTCGCAGAAAACTGCCGAGCGCGAATGCGCTTTTCGTGTTCGAAGCCGCCGCGCGCTGCGGTAATTTCACGCGCGCCGCGCAAGAACTCTATGTCAGTCAGCCGGCGGTCAGCCGCATGCTCGCGCGCATGGAAGACCATATCGGCGTGCGGCTTTTCGAGCGCGTGCGCGGCGGTATCGAACTGACGGAAAGCGGCAGGATTCTTTATCGCAAGATATCGGAAGGTTTTAGCGGCATAGAAAGCGCGATCCGCGAAATCGAGGCGCGCGCAACCGGCGTCGAAACCGTCACGCTGTCCGTATCCACCGGCTTTACGACACACTGGCTCATGCCGCGCATGAGCCGCCTGAATCAGGCGTTTCCTTCCGTGGATCTGAGGTTTCAGTTGATATCCGGGCGCATTGGCGGTCCGCTCGTCGATGTCGATCTCGGCATGCGCTTTCTTCACGACGAAGAGATCGATGAAAACGCCGTGCTCGTAATGCCGGAAATGCTGCTGCCGCTTTCGAATCCGCGTTATCACGAGCAGGCGCAATCGGAAGCGGGGCGCGCACATGGCGATACGGTCATCGTCATGGACGACGAAGAGCGCGGCTGGCACGAACGTTTTCATGCATTCGCGAAGAAAGAACGCCATGCGGCCGGCATGCTGAGCTTCAACGATTACGCGATCGTCGTGCAGGCGGCGCTGCTCGGGCAAGGCATTGCGCTCGGCTGGCTCAACGTGACATCGCACTGGCTCGCGCAAGGCACGCTCGTGCCGGCCGAAGAAGAACTGATCGTCACGAGCCGCCGCTGTTGTCTGCTCACGCCGCCGAATCAACCTGTGCGGCCCATCGTCGCCGACGTGCGCGCTTGGATCATCCAGGAAGCGTTAAGCGACATGCGCATCGTCGAAAGCCAGTACCCGCGTCTCGGCTTGCGCGACGCGCTTCATCAGACCGGCATCGAGCTCGGCTGAACGCGCTTTCTTGCGCGTGCGCGCGACGAAAGCGCTCGGCGTCACGCCGCATAGCCGCTTGAAATGCCGCGCGAGATGGCTTTGATCGAAGAAGCCGACTTCCGTCGCGACGACCGAACCCGGCACGCCCGCGAGCAATAACATCTGCGCGCGGCGCACGCGCAATTCGCACAGGTACTTGTACGGCGAAAGCCCAAATTGCTGGCGAAATACCGTCGCGAAGCGCGACACGCTCAGCGCCGAAAGATCCGCAAGCTGCGCGAGGCTCACGGTCTTGTCGAAATTGGCTTCGATATAGGCGAGCGCTTCGACGAGATTGGCTTGGCTCATGGCGAAGTCTCGGATGTGACCGATTCCGCGTGCGTCGACGATGCACGCTGAAATCGTCTGATGGAAAACGATGCGAGATCGATCGGCGTGCTGCCGCTATCGAGCAGTTCGGCGAGTGTTTCGCCCACGCCCGGACCGATCTGAAAACCCGAGCCGGAGAAGCCGAACGCATAGAACAGGCCATCGACTTTCGAACTCGGGCCGATGACCGGCTCCGAATCCGGCAGATAACTTTCCACGCCGCTCCACACACGAATCACGTGCAGCGGACGCATCGCGGGCACCATGCGGCGAAACTGCGCCATCTGCGCGATGGTGTTGTCGGGCAGGACGGATGCGCGTTTCGTATCGGCATTCGCGGGACCGGGCGGGCCGCCGCCCAGCACGATATTGCCGCGCGGAATCTGCCGGAAATAGACGCTCTCCTGCTTGATCGACGTGTACACACCCATCGAAAATTTGAAGACATACGGCACGGGCTCGGTCACGGCCATCTGCGGGCCGCGCGCAGCGAGCGGCACGGGTTCGCCGAATTGCGTCGAGAGCGCGTTGGCCCATGCGCCTGCGCAAATCAGCACTTGCTCCGCGCGATAAACCTCGCCCGTTGCGGTGTCCACGCGAAAGCCGCCCACCTCTTTCTCGACGTGCACCACTTCCGTGTTCTCGACGATGCGCGCGCCGAGGCGTGCCGCCGCGCGTCCAAACGCGGGCGCGGCGAGACGTGGGTTCGCGTGACCATCGACGGGCGAAATCGATGCCGCGAGCACGTCGCGGCCGAGAAAGGGATAGCGCTTGAACATCGCAGCGCCTTCGAGCACTTCGAGATCGAGGCCATACGCGCGCGCATCGGCGGCATAGCGATGAAAGTATTCGGCGTCGTGCGCGTGATAGCACACGCGCGTATGGCCCGACGGCAGAAATTCGACATCCTCGCCGAGCAACTCGCGCGCATGCCGCCATGTTTCCAGCGCGCGATTCGACATCGCGAGTTGTTCGAGCGCGCGTCCCTGCCGACGCACGCCGCCGAAGTTCACGCCGCTCGCCTGCTGCCCCGTCAGCCCGCGTTCGAGCAGAATCACCGAACGCTTGCGGCGGCGCAGAAAGAAAGCGGTCGACGTGCCGACGATGCCGCCGCCGATCACGATCACATCGGCGCGCTCGCTCATTCGCTCGTCTCCATGTCCGCATGCGGCGCGAGGGCCATCGGCAGAGGTTTGACGGGCGCTTGCCCGCGCAGGCGGCCGACCGCTTCGAGCGGCACACGTGCCTCGGCGGCGATGACTTCGGCGCCCGCATGCGCGCAGAAGCGGCCCTGGCAACGGCCCATGCCGACGCGCGAGAAGGCCTTGGCGCGATTCGCTTCCTTCGCGCCCATCTCGTTGACGACGTGCCTCAACTCGCCCGCCGTGATCGCTTCGCAGCGGCACACGATGGTGTCATCCGGCAACGTGGCGGCGAAACGCGCGGGCCACGGGAACGCCGTGCGCAAACCTTGTGCAAAGCGCGTGTAGCGGCCGAGTTGTGTGCGCAAGCGGTTGGCTTCTGCTTCGTTGCCCTTCAAGCCGATATCGCGCAATACAGCGAGTGCAGCGAGACGTCCCGCGCGTTCGGCCGCATCGGCGCCACGCACGCGCGCGCCATCGCCTGCGAGATAGATGCCTTTCACGTTGCTGCGGCCGTCTTCATCGGCGATGGGAAGCCACTGCCGCAATGCCTGATCGAAGCGGAATTCGCAGCCCGCGAGATCGGCAAGCTGCGTTTCGGAGCGCAAGTGATAACCGAGCGCGACGGCATCGCACGTCACTTGCAGCGTCGCGCCATCGGCACGCTTGACGCGCACGCCTTGCACGCCATGTTCGGGCGTGCCATCGATCGCAACCGGCGTGATGCCGCGATGAACCGGCACACGCGCGTCTTTCAGCACGTTCATCAACGCGATGCCCTTCTTCAGCGTCGATGGAATCGCGAGCAATTGCGGCAATCCGCGCAGCCGTTGCGTCAACGTCGAGGTATCGAGCACCGCGCTGACCGTCGCGCCCGCCTTCACGTATTGCGCGGCGACGAGATAGAGCAACGGTCCCGTGCCCATCATCACGACGCGCGAGCCGATCGCGCAGCCCTGCGATTTCAGCGCGACCTGCGCGCCGCCGAGGCTATACGCGCCCGCGTGATGCCAGCCGGGCACGGGCATCAATCGGTCGGTCGCGCCGCTGCAAATGATGAGCGCATCGAACGCGAGCGTGCGATGACGCGTGCCGCTCACCACATGCACCGCGTTCGGCTCGATGTTCCATACGAGCGTATCGGGCATGTAGTCGATCTTCGCGCGCAACGCATCGAAGTCGCGATGCAACGCGCGCGCGCTTTCGGCTTCCGTGCCGTACAGCGTTTCGTAAGTGCGCGTGAATCCCTCAGGCTGACGACGATAGATCTGCCCGCCATCCCTTCTGCCTTCATCGATGACGACGGGACGCAAGCCCGCCTGCACGAGCGCCTGCGCCGCGCGCACGCCCGCCGGTCCCGCGCCGACCACAATCACAGTAGCGGCCATACGCCCTCCGCCTCCGTGAGACGCGTAACGATCGACATGCCTTCGAACGCTTGCGTCGTGCATGCGCGCACGCGCTCGCCCTGTGCCGTCCACACCCAGCAGTCCTGGCACGCGCCCATCACGCAGAATCCCGCGCGGCGGCCATCGCCGAATTCGGAGTCGCGCAGATCATGCTGCGATGTGAGCAGCGCGACCATCAGCGTGTCGCCTTCCGATGCCAACGCGCGCCTGCCATCGATGACGATCTCGAACGTCCTGCGCCCTGTCTCCGCGACTCTCACGAAGCGTCCGCTCATGCCGTCACCGTATCCGCCGACTGCATGCGCGCGAGATCGGCGGCGCTGTGATGGCACAGAATCTCCGCGCCCGAAGGCAAAATCTTCTTCGCGGGCGGCGTGACGTTGCACTTGCCGTCAATGCGCGCGGCGCAGCGTGAACGGAAGCTGCACAACTCGCGCGCATCGCTTTCCGGGCCGAGCGCGGGCAGCGCGGCGAGCGCCATCGCGCGGCGCGCATCGAGCCAGCCGGGACGCAGTGCGGGCACCGAATCGACGAGCAAGCCCGTGTACGGGTGATACGGCGGATGCGAAAGCGCATCGCGCTGGCCCGCTTCGACGCATTGCCCCGCATAGAGCACGATGACTTCGTCGCAGATGGCGCGCACCGTCGAAATGTCGTGGCTGATGAACATGTACGACACCTTCAGCTCACGGCGCAGTTCCGCGAGCAGATCGAGGATCGCCGCGCCGACGACCGTATCGAGCGCCGACGTGACTTCATCGCAGAGAATGAGCTCGGGCTTCGCCGCGAGCGCACGCGCGAGATTCACGCGCTGCTTCTGTCCGCCCGATAAACCGCCGGGCTGACGCTTCGCGATCGATGCGGGCAGCTTCACCAGATCGAGCAGTTCGAGCATGCGCTTGTTCGCAGCCGGGCCGCGCAGTCCGTGATAGAAGTTCATCGGCCGCGCGAGAATATCGGCAATGGTGCGGCTCGGGTTCAGCGCGGTATCGGCGTTTTGAAACACGATCTGCACGCGGCGATATTGATCGAGCGTGCGCGCCGATAACTTCGCGGGCAAGGGCTTGCCGTCGAGCAGCACGTCGCCGCGCGCGCGATCGACGAGGCCCGCGATCACGCGTGCGAGCGTCGTCTTGCCCGAACCCGATTCGCCGATCACGCCGAGCGTGGCGCCGCGCGCGATCTTCAGGCTCACATCATCGAGCACGCGCACGGCGGGCACGCCGTTCGCATCGACGCGTCCATAGCCCGCGCTCAGATTGCGGATCTCCAGCAGCGGCGTCGCCGTTGCTTCGTTATCCGTAGTGAGTTCCACTTCCGGGCGGCGTGTCGCCGCGAGCAGTTCGCGCGTGTAGTCGTCGGCGGGCGCATCGAGCACTTGCGCGGTCGCGCCGTTTTCGCGCACACGTCCGCCGTTCAATACGACGATGCGATCCGCCATCTGCGCGACCACGGCCAGATCGTGCGATACGTACACGGCCGTCGTGCCCAGTTCGCGCACCACGCCCTTGAACGCGGCGAGCACTTCGATCTGCGTGGTCACATCGAGCGCGGTCGTGGGTTCATCGAACACGACGACAGCGGGATCGGTGATCAGCGCCATCGCGGCCATCAGGCGCTGCAACTGGCCGCCCGACACCTGATGCGGATACCGGTCGCCGATGCTCTCGGGATTCGGCAACGCGAGCTTGCGAAAGAGGCCGATGGCTTTCTCGCGCGCTGCCGTGGCCGTCATCAGCTTGTGCAGCAGTGCGGGCTCGGTCACCTGATCCATGATCGTGCGCGCGGGATTGAAGCCCGCCGACGCGCTCTGCGCGACATACGCGACCGTGCGCGAACGCAATGCGCGGCGGCCTTTTTCGTCGAGCGCGAGCACATCGATATCGCCGATCTTCACGGACCCGCCCGCAATGGCGCAACCGCTGCGCGCATGCCCGAGCAAGGACAGCGCGATGGTCGTCTTGCCCGATCCGGATTCGCCGATCAGCGCGAGCACTTCGCCCTTCTTCACCGTGAAGTCGACGCTCTTCACGATCTCGACGACCGGGTCCGGCGCGTGACCCGCAACGACGCGCAGGCCTTTCACTTCGATCATGTTCGTGCTCATTGTCGTGCTCATTGGCCGCCTCCCTGCGAACGCGCGCCATGACGACGCAGACTGTCGATGAGCAGATTCACGCCGACCGTGAGCGTCGCGATCGCAACCGCTGGCATCAGCACGGCAGGCGCGCCTTCCGCGAGACCGCCGATGTTCTCGCGCACGAGCGAGCCCCAGTCCGCGTTCGGCGGCTGCACGCCGAGGCCGAGAAAGCTCAGGCCCGAGAGCAGCAGCACGATGAACACGAAGCGCAGGCCGAAGTCCGCGAGCATCGGATGAATCATGTTGGGCAGCACTTCCACGCGCGCGATATAGAACAGCTTTTCACCGCGCGCCTTCGCGACCTGCACGTATTCGAGCGTCATGATGTTCACCGCGAGCGAGCGCGAGATGCGGAACGCGCCGGGGATATACGCGAGCGCGGCGACCATCATCAGCATCGGAATGGACGAGCCGAACGCCGCGATCACGACGAGCGCGAGAATCTTGCTCGGAATCGAGATGAGCGCATCGAAGAGACGGCTCAGCACTTCATCGACCCAGCGGCCCGACACTGCCGCGACCAGACCGAAGAACGTGCCGATGACGCTCGCCGCCACCGTCGATGCGAGCGCGAGGCCAACCGTGTATTGCGTGCCGTAGAGAATGCGGCTCAGCATGTCGCGGCCGAGATAGTCGGTGCCGAGCAGATGCGCCGCGCTATACGAGCCGAAGATTTCCGTCGACGTGAACGCGCCGCCCTTGTAAGGCGCGACGACCGGCCCGATGAACGCGATGGCGAGCCAGAAGATGACGATGAATAGACCGATCAGCCCGAGCACCGAGAAGCGATGCACGAGCCGGCTCAATGCACTGCGCCTGACGGCGGCGGGCGCTTGTTCCTGCGGGGCATCGGCTGGTGGTTGATCGTATATCACGGTCGTGGCGTGGGAAGAGAGGTTCCGATTCATCGTTGACGCAGCCTCGGGTTGGAGACGATCTGAGCCAGATCGGCGATGAGCACGAGCGACAGATACGCGGCGCAGAACACCATCACGCAGCCCTGCACGAGCGGCATGTCGCGGTTGGTGACGGCATCGACCATGAGGCTCGCGAGACCGGGATAGTTGAAGATCGATTCGACGATCACCACGCCGCCGAACAGATACGAGAGGCTCAGCGCGACCGCGTTCGCAATCGGCCCGATGGTGTTCGGCAAGACGTGACGCAACACGACGCGCATCGGCGAAGCGCCCTTGAGCACCGCCATTTCCACATACGACGCGTTCAACTGATCGAGCACCGCCGCGCGCGTCATGCGCGCCATCTGCGCGACGATCACGCAGCAGAGCGTCATCACCGGCATCGCGTAGGTGCGCAGGAGCGCGCCGAACGACGACACGTCCGACAGATACGACAACGCCGGCAGCCAGCGCAGCTTCACCGCGAAGATGAGCACGGCGATGGTCGCGACGAGAAACTCCGGCACGGCGACCGTCGACAGCGTGACGACGTTGAGCGTGCGGTCGAGCAGCGAGCCGCGATACATCGCCGATGCGATGCCGATGAAGAGCGCGACCGGCACCGAGACGAGCGCCGTGAGTCCCGCGAGCACGAGCGAGTTCGGCAGACGCGTCGCGATCAGCTCACTCACGGGCAGATTGTTCGACAGCGACGTGCCGAAGTTGCCCGTCACCACATGCACGAGCCACTGCACGTAACGCGTGATCGCGGGCTGATCGAGACCGAACTGATGCCGCAGCGCTTCCACCTGCTCGGGCGTCGCGGCCTGACCGAGCGCCTGCTGTGCGGCATCGCCCGGCAGGAGACCGGTGATGCCGAACACGACCATCGACACGATCAGGAGCGTGAGCAGCGCGAGGCCGAAGCGCGCGGCGACGAGTCGTTGCGCATGAACTTTCATCGGATATCGCCTCTCGTTTTGAAGGGTTGATATCGCACGCCGTCGCTGTTGCACATGACGGCGCGCGTCCGCTGCTACACCACGTTCATGCCTCGAGCCACACGTTCTCCGCGAACATCCAGCCCATCAGGCCCGCGAGAGGGATGCCACCCAGACCCTTCAGCTTCGTCGTGTGCGCATCGAGCGAGCTCTGGAACATCGGAATGCCGATACCGCCGTCCTTGTGCACGAGTTCCTGCATGTCGCCGTAGATCTTCTTGCGCTTGGCGTCGTCCGGCTCGCCGCGCGCGCTGACCAGCAACTGATCGAACTGCGCGCTCTTCCAGTTGGCTTCGTTCCACGGCGCATCGGACTTGAAGAACTGCGTGAAGATCACGTCCGCGCTCGGGCGTGCATTGATGTTGCCGAAGCCGAGCGGATGCTTCATCCAGTGATTCGACCAGTAGCCGTCGGACGGCACGCGGGTCACTTGCAGATTGATGCCCGCCTGAGGCGCGACCTGCTGCATCAGCACGGCCATTTCGACGGAGCCTTCCGCCGCCGGCGATGCGTACAGTTGAATCGGCGTGTTGCCGACCTTCGCCTTCTGGAAGTGGAACTTCGCTTTCTCCGGATCGAACGCGCGTTGCGGCAGGCCCGCCATGTAGTACTTGTTGCTCGGATCGATCGGCTGATCGTTGCCGATCGCGCCATAGCCGCGGAAGATCGTTTTCTTCATCTGCTCGCGGTCCATCAGATACATCATGCCGCGGCGGAAGTCCGCGTTGCCCGTGATGCCTCCATCGTCGCGCATGATGAGATCGGTGTACTGGCCCGTCTTCGTTTCGAGCACCGTGAAACCCTGCGTGCCCTTGATGCGCTCGGTCGAACGCGCGCTCACCGCGTTGATCAGTTGCACGTCGCCCGAAATGAGCGCATTCACGCGCGCCGGTTCGTCCGCGATGCCGATCAGCTCCACTTCGTCCAGATGCGGCATGCCCGGCTTCCAGTACTTCTCGTTGCGCACGCCGATGGTGCGCACGCCCGGCGCGAATTCCTTGACCTTGAACGGTCCCGTGCCGACAGCCGTCTTGAAGTCGGTCGTGCCGTCCTTGATGATGAGGAAGTGCGAGTCCGCCAGGATCACGGGCAGATCGGCGTTCGCGCCCGTCAGCGTGATCGTCACCTCGTTCGGGCCCGTCGCCTTGACTTCCTTGAACTGATCGGCGAGCGTCTTCGCCTTCGAGCCGATCGCCGGATCCTTGTGACGCATCAGCGAATAGACGACGTCCTGCGGCGTGAGCGACTTGCCGTCATGGAACTGCACGCCGCTGCGAAGCTTCGCGACCCACACGGTCGCATCTTTCGTTTCGAGCGATTCGGCGAGCGCCATCTTCGCGCCGAGATGATTGTCGAGTTCGGTAAGGCCGCTGTAGAACATGAACCCGCGGGCGTAGTCGGTGCCGAGCGAGCCCTTGGCGGGATCGAGCGTATCGGCGGCGGAAGACGACTGCGTCGCCACGCGGATGCGTCCACCCTGCTTCGGCTTGTCCTGCGCGAACGCCGCGCCGCTCGCGGTGAGCAGGCCCGCGCCGGTCATGGAGAGCAGTCCGCCCGCGGCCATCGCGCGTAGGACGTTGCGCCGCGACGCGCCGCGGCGCGTCAGTTCTTCGAGCCGTGTGCCTGCATCGGCATGGGCAAGTGCTTCAGGCGATTTGTCGATGCTCATGAACTTCTCCGCGATAGGGGCTGTGGATGTTTTGTCGACGGCTTGTTTATGGAATGTAGGCCGCCTGTCTTTGCTTCGATGTTTCGATGCTTCGATGCCTCAATAGAACACGTCTTTGATCGAGTAATACGCGCCGACGAGCGGCAGAAACCAGGGCTTGCCCGTATGGCCCGGAATCGCGGGCCAGTCGAAATCGCGCCACGGGTTCGCGTCCGCGTTGCCGTTCATCACGTCGGCCATCACCTGGCCCATGTGTGTCGACATCTGCGTGCCGTGGCCGCTGTAGCCCATCGAAAAATAGATGCCGTCGTGCTGACCCGCGCGCGGTAGGCGGTCCGCCGTTATATCGACGAGACCGCCCCAGCAATAGTCGATGCGCACGTTGGCCAGCGCCGGAAATATCGCTGCGAGATTGGCTTGCAGAATGCGTCCGCTCTTCGCATCCGATGCCCGCTCCGACGCGGTGAAACGCGCGCGTCCGCCGAGCAGGAGGCGCGCATCGGGCGTGACGCGAAAATAGTTGTGCATCAGGCGGCTCGTCGTGTACGAGCGCCGGTTCGGCAGCAGTTGCTTCAGTTGCGCTTCAGGCAACGGCTCCGTCACGATGATGAACGAGCCGACCGGCGCGAGCCTGCGCCGATACCACGCGAACGGGCCGTGCTTCGAAGGCCCCGTTGCGATCAATACCTGTTTTGCGCGCAACGTGCCGCGCTTCGAATCGATGCGATACGCGTTGCCTTCCTTCGCGATCGCCGTCACTTCGGCATGTTCGTAAAGCCGCGCGCCTTGCCGCACTGCCGCTTGCGCGAGGCCGGCCGCGAACTTGCCCATATGCATCTGTCCGCCGTGGCGTTGCAGCAAACCGCCGTAGAAGGCGTCCGATTGCACTTCGTTGCGGACCTGTTCACGATCGAGCAGATCGATGTCGGGATCGACTTCACGTCGAATCAGTTCAGCGGTCTTCGCGATGTGCTCGAGATGATGCGGCTTCGCGGCGAGCTTCAGCTTGCCCGACGCGAGATAGTCGCAATCGATGCCTTCTTCCCTGATCAGACGCTCGACCGTATCGACGGCCGCCGCATATGCGCGATAACAGCCTTGCGCGCGCTCGACGCCGAGTTGTGCGCGCAGCGCCGCGTAATCCTGCGCGACGCCCGTATTGCACTGACCGCCATTGCGCCCCGACGCGCCACCGCCGATGCGACCCGCATCGAGCACGACGACCGACGCGCCGCGCTTACCCAACGCGAGCGCCGCCGAGAGACCCGTGAACCCGCCGCCGATCACGGCGACATCGGCCTGACCATCGACCGGGCCTTCGCACGCGGACGTCATCGCGGGTGCGGTATCGAGCCAGTAGGAGTCGAGTTTCATCGGCATTGCCCGCGAGAAGTGGTGTGTTACAGACCGAGCTGCGTGGCGAGATCGCCGATGGTGTCCACTTCGTAATACTCGTAGTACGGCGTGCCCGGCTCGTGGCCGCGCTTGACGAACGCCTTGTGCTTGATGCCCAGATCGTGCGCGGTCATCAGGTCATAACGCAGGCTCGACGAAACGTGCAGCACGTCTTCCGGATTGCAGTTCAACTGGTCGAACATGTACTCGAAGCCCTGCATGCGCGGCTTGTACGACTGCGCCTGCTGCGCCGTGAACACGCGATGAAACGGCGCACCGAGCTTGTCGACGTTGCTTTGAATCTGATCGTTCGACGCGTTCGACAGAATCACGAGCTTGTACTTCTTTGCCAGGCGCGAAAGACCTTCCGGCACGTCCGGATGCGGACCCCACGTCGGCACGGCGAGGTAATACTTTTCGGCTTCGGCTTCGTTGAATTCCACATTCATGCGCTCGCACGTGCGGCGCACCGAATTGACGATCACGTCGCGATAGGGCTTCCATGCGCCGAGCACTTCGTCGCGGCGATAGCCCGAGAAGAACTTGACGAATTGCTCCAGGTCGTCGCCTTGCAGGCGGTCGCCGTACATCTCGCGGGCCATGTCGGCCATGCGGAATTTCGTCAGCGTGCCGTAGCAGTCGAACGTGATGTACTTCGGCTCGAAATCGATCATGGTGTCAGTCCTGTCGTGTGATGAACCCGTGCGGAGTTCGGTGTTGAAAACGAGGAACAGCGAATCGTTGAGGAAAATTTAAACAGGGCAAAAATGACTGATGGCGTCGAATGCGTGCCTCGCGGCGCTATAAGTCATGCGTTTTGAGGCATCGCCGCAGCACAAAATGCGGCGTGTTTTTTGAACGATCGTGCGCGTCGTTCTTCGCTTCATCCTTCGCTATCTATCAGCACGCTCTTGAAGCGCAGATTCGCTTCATACGCCTGCCGTCCGAGATCCTTGCCGATGCCCGAGCGCTTGTAGCCGCCCGTCGGAATCACGAAGTCGCTCGTGCGGCCATAGCGGTTAACCCATACCGTGCCCGCTTCGATGCCGCGCACCATGCGCAACGCGCGGCCGATATCCGCGGTATGCACGCCCGCCGCAAGACCGTATTCGGGATGCGAGGCCAGTTCGAGCGCTTCTTCTTCCGTATCGAAGACTTGTGCGGTCAGCACGGGGCCGAAGATCTCGCTGCGCGCGGCTTCGTTTTCCGGCGTGACATCGCACAGCAGAGTCGGTGAATAGAACGCGCCGGGCGTCGCTGCATCCGCGCGTGCGCCGCCGCAACGCAAGGTCGCGCCATTCGCGATGCTGCGCTGAACGATGCCGTCGATGCGCTGCGCCTGCGGCTCCGAGATGATCGGTGACAAGGTCGTGCCCGCAGCCCATGTCGGTCCGGCCTTGAGTTCGCCGAAGACTTTCGCGATGCGCTCGATCAGCTCATCGGCGACGGCGCGTTGCACGAGCAGTCGCGAGCCCGCGACGCATACCTGTCCCGCGTTGCCGGTGATCGCGCCCGCGATGCGCCGCGCGACGTCATCGATACGCGTGGCATCGGCGAAAACGATCTGCGGGCTCTTGCCGCCGAGTTCGAGCGTGACCGGCTTCGTGCCCGTCTCCGCGCACGCGGCCATGATCGCGGCGCCGGTGCGCGTCGATCCGGTGAACGTCACCTTGCCGATGCGCGGATGACGCACGAGCGCATCGCCGGTGATGCGGCCATCGCCCTGAACGACGTTGAAGATGCCCGGCGGCACGCCCGCTTCGAGCGCGAGTTCGGCAAGACGCAATGCGGAAAACGGCGTCATCTCCGAAGGCTTCAGCACGACCGCATTGCCCGCCGCGAGCGCGGGCGCGGTCTTCCAGATGCCCATGACGAGCGGAAAATTCCACGGTGCAATCGCGCCGATCACGCCATACGGCTCGGCGATCGTCATGCCGAGATGACGATGATCGGTGGCCGCGACATCGCCGCCGATTTTGTCGGCGAACTCCGCATAGAAGCGGAGGCTTTCGGCAGTGAACGGCACGTCCCAGTTGTACGCATCGCGCACGGGACGCGTCGAGCCGAGCGCTTCGAGCGGCGCGAGATGGGCGGCATCGGCGGCGACGAGATCGGCGAACTTGCGCAGTACGCGTGCGCGTTCGCGCGGCGCACGTCGCGCCCAGTCGCTCTTCCTGAACGCGTTATATGCGTTTTGCACGGCGTAGTCGATCATCGCTTCATCGGCGATGGGCACCGATGCATAGACGACGCCATCCGAGGGCCGCGACACGTCGATACGCGCCGCGCCTGCATCGATCAGTTCGCCGCCAATGAAATGCCCGCTCCTGATGCCGATGCTGGCGGGATCGAAACGGTCCATATGCGTGAGTCCTCCGGGACGGTGCGTTGACATGGCTTCATCGTAGGACCAGAGCGCCGGCATATTTCGCTGACAAAATTGCCGATTCAGCACATCGTGCGCGTTCTCGCCGCGATAACCCGCGGTTTTGCGTTGCATCATGCGCGCACGCCCAGACGCCGTGCGGGACAAGAAGATCGTCCTAGCCATGCGCGCTGCGCGGTGTCAAAGTCACGGTAAATGTCTCAGGATGAGGAGGCCGGCGTGCCCGACTCAAACAAGAACGATGTGATCGAATACCGGGCTTTCACGCTCGACGACGTGTCCGCTGCCCACGCGTTGACCACCTCCGTCAAATGGCGGCATCGCGCCGAAGACCTGCGCTTCGCGGCGCGTCTCGGTCATGGCTTCGCCGCGGTCGACAGTCAGGGCCAGGTCGTCGGCACGGCGCTCGCATGGGAGTTCGGCGCGGCTGCCGCGACGATCGGCATGTTCATCGTGTCGCCGGAATATCAGCGGCGCGGTATCGGGCGCGGACTGCTCGATCGTTTGATCGCGAAGTTCGGTCAGCGCATGCTGCTCATTCATGCATCGGACGAAGGCGTGCCGTTGTGCCGGGCACGCGGCTTCACGCGCATCGATACGATCCAGCAACATCAGGGCGCGGCTTTTCAGCCGCCGCTCGTTTCCTTGCCGCCCGGCGAACGGCTGCGGCCGATCGGCGCGAAGGACACGCCGCGTCTCGCCGGTCTCGCATCGCGCGCGAGCGGACTGGACCGCTCCGCGCTGCTGCCCGAATTGCTCGATACGGCGAGCGGCATCGCACTCGATCGCGATGGCGAACTGATCGGCTTCGCGCTGTTCCGGCGTTTCGGCGACGGCCATGTGATCGGCCCGGTGATCGCGCCCGAATCGCCGGACCAGAGCCGCGCGAAGGCGTTGATCAGCTATTGGCTGGCGCTGAACGCGGGCATGTTCGTGCGCGTCGATACACCGCTGCGCTACGGGCTTTCGACGTGGCTCGAAGGGCTCGGTCTGCCGCTCGTCGACACCATCGAGCAGATGGCGCTGAACGGCACGCCATCCGCCGATGAAACGCTCGCGCAGTTCGCGTTGACGAGTCAGGCGCTGTGGTAATTCACGCCTTTTGCAGCCACGCGAATTCCGCGAACCGATAACCCATCACGCGGCCCGACGGGCTTCCCTTCAGGCCGCGCAGCGTCGAGCTCTGCGCATCGATGAAGTTGATGAACGCGGGAATCACGAGGCTGTTCTTCTCGTAGATGATGGTCTGCATGTCGCCGTACATCTGCTTGCGCTTCGCTTCATCGCGCTCGCGGCGCGCCTGCACCAACAGCTGATCGAACTGCTCGTTCTTCCAGCCCGATTCGTTCCAGTTCGCATTCGAGCGGAAGAACTGCGTGTACAACAGATCGAGCGTCGGGCGCGGCAGGATCGAACCGTAGGTCATCGGGTACTTCATCCAGTACGTCGTCCAGTAGCCATCGGCGGGCACGCGGCGCACGTTGATATCGACGCCCGCCTGTCTCGCGGCCTGCTGGATCATCATGGCCGAATCGAGCGCGGTTTCCACCGACGGCGGCGCGATGATCTCCGCGCGCGCGCCCGGCGTGCCGGCCTTCTTGAAGTGGAACGCCGCCTTGTCGGGATCGTACGCGCGCTGCGGCAAGCCCTTCATGTAGTACGGATGCCACTCGGGCACCGGATGATCGTTCGCGAGCGTGCCGTGGCCTTGCAGCATCACCTTCACGATGCGCTGACGGTCATGCAGATACTTGATGCCTTCGTTGAAGTCCGCGCTCTTCGTCGGCAGCATGTCCTGACGCAGCGCCAGATCCGAATACAACTGCGACGGGCTTTCGAGGATCGTCACCTTGCCGGTCTGCTTCACGCGCTCGACATCGCGCGCGGGCAGCGGCGAGATCAGTTGCACATCGCCGGCCAGCAGCGCATTGGTGCGCGCCGCATCGTCGCCGATGCCGATGATCTCCACTTCGTCGAGATACGGACGCCCCGCCTTCCAGAAGTTCGGATTGCGTGCGCCGATGCAGCGTTGCGCGGGCGTGAACTCCTTGACCACGAACGGACCCGTGCCGTTGCCCTTGGAGAAGTCCGTCGTGTTCGCCGCGACGATCACGAGGTGCGGAATCGCGAGCAGCGCGGGAAGATCGACGTTCGGCTCGGTCAGCGTGATCTCGACCTTGAGCGGCCCCGCCGCCTTGACCGATGCGATACCGTCCGCGATCGACTTCGCTTTCGAGCCCGTGGCGGGGTCCTTGTGGCGCATCAGCGAGAACACGACATCGTCGGATGTGAACGGCTTGCCGTCGTGGAAATGCACGTTGGGCCGAAGCGTGATGGTCCACTTCGTGAAGTCGTCGGATTCGAGCTTCTCCGCGAGCGCGTTCTGCGTCTTGAAGTCGGCGTCGAGCTCGGTGAGGCCGCTATAGAACATATAGGCGCGCGAGTAGTCGCCGGTATGCGTGCCTTTCGCCGGATCGAGCGAATCCGTCAGCGATTGATTCGCAAGCGCAACGCGAATGCGTCCGCCGCGTTGCGGCGCCGCGTCCGTCGCAGCGAATGCAAGGTGCGATGCGCCCGGCAAGATGATCGTCGCCGCGGCAAGCGTTTTGATCGCCTTGCGGCGGCCAGGATCGGCGACAACGAGTTCCTTCGGCAATGTCATGGTCAGCCTCGCTTGGGTCTGGTCTTTATTGCGAATCGATGGCAGGTGCCTTCACAGCGCAAGGCATAGCCTGTATGCGTCGTAGATGGCCGTATGAATGTCGCGCGACGCGCTCGCGTCGCCGATGCGGTACAGATGGAACTGACCTTCTTCAGCCTGCGTTTCGGGTTGCGGCTTGCCTGTCGCGAATGCTTCGAGATCGGTATAGCCGTCGTTGGCCGAGTACATGCGCGCCGCCTCGAAGAGATCTTCCACAGCAAGCATGCCGCGCTCGACGACGACATGATCCGCTTCCACTTCGACGAGATCATTCGTCAGATGATGACGGAATACGGCGCGTCGCTTGCCGTTCGATGACGCATGCACTTCGATCAGCTCGATGTTCGTGCGAACGGGCACGTCCCAGCGCGCGATGTTGCGCATCCAGACCTGATCGTCGCCGCGTCCGCCGGTTTCTTGCGCGGGCATGCTGTCGATGAGCGCGAGCGATACGTCTAGGCCCGCATCGACATAACGTTCCGCGCACAGATACGCGTTGTGGCGGCCGGTGCCGTCGTACACGATCGCGCTGCCTTCGCGCGGCGGCGTTTCCGTGAGCGCATCGAACACGCTCTTGCAATGCTCGGCTCCCGGCAGCGCATCGAGATTCGGCAGGCCGCCCGTCGCGATGATGACGACGTCCGCGCCATGATCGAGCACGTCGCTCAATTCGGCGTAATGGTTGTAGCGCACATCGACGCTCAATCTTTCGAGCGCGGACACACGCCAGTCGACGATGCCGATGAGATCGCGCCGCCAGCTTCCCGTCGCCGCGAGCAGCATTTGCCCGCCCGCCGTCGAGTTCGCTTCGAGCACGGTGACGTCGTGGCCGCGCGTCGCACAGATGCGCGCGGCTTCGAGGCCCGCCGGTCCCGCGCCGACGATCAGCACGCGCTTCTTTTGCGCGGCCTGCGGTATGTCGTGCGTGAGGTACGTTTCGCGCGAGCTCGCCGGATTATGGATGCATGTCGCGCGGAAGTTGCGGCAGAACGATGCGCCGACGCACGGCCGCGCTTCGTCCTCTTTCCCCGCTTCGACGAGCTTCACAAGATGCGGCTCGGCGATATGCGCGCGCGTCATGCCGACCATGTCGAGCAGGCCTTCGCGGATCGCATAACGCGCGGTGGCGAGATCGGCGATCTTCGCGGCATGAAAGACCGGCAGATCGACCGCGCGCTTGAACGCGGCGGCTTTCGGCAGCCACGGCGCGGACTTCACGAACATGGCGGGCATCGAATTGAGCGCGAGCGCCATCTTCGTGTCCATGCGCCCGAACGTGACGTTGAAGAAATCGAAGAGACCGGTGCCCTGCAGGATGCGCGACATCTCCAGCCCTTCCTCGAAGCTGCATCCGTCTTCGAGCGCGAAGCGAAAGCCCACGATGAAATCATCGCCGACCTGCTTGCGGATCTCCTCATGAACCTCGATCGCGAAGCGCACGCGATTGGCCGTCGAGCCGCCGTATTTGTCGGTGCGCAGGTTCACGGTCGGGTCCATGAACTGGCCGATGAGATGACCGCCCGCATGCGTTTCGATGCCGTCGAGCCCGCCATCGCGGCAGCGCTTCGCGGCGAGGCCGAAATCGCGGATCACGCGTTTGATGTCGGCATCGTGGATCGCCTGCGGCATGGCGCGGTGCAGCGTTTCGCGCACCGGCGATGGCGCGATCATCGGCAGCCACGGTTCCGTGTAGGCGTCGCCGCGCCGCCCGAGATGCGTGATCTGGCACATCAGCGCCGCGCCGTGCGTGTGGACGCGGTCGGAGAAGCGCCGCAGATGCGGCACCACCGCATCCGTCGATACGTTGATCTGCTGGAACGTGTTCGGACTGTCGAGGCTGACGTTCGACGAGCCGCCGAACATCGTCAGGGCGAGACCCCCTTTCGCTTTTTCCTCGTGATACCGTTGATAGACCTCTTGCGGAAATTCGTCGCGCGTCAGGCGGCTTGCGTGGCTCGTGCTCATCACGCGGTTCTTGAGCACGAGATGCTTGAGGGTGAACGGCTGCAGCAACGGGTCCGACGAAGCAGTGGTCATGGCCTGCGAATGGAGTGGACGTCGGGCTCAAGGTAAGGAGGCCAATTTGCGCCGTCAAATTACAAATCGATGCATGCCCCATAACATGGTGTTGTATGAGTCTTCGACTTCCCTCGCTTCAGGCGCTGCTCGTCTTCGAAACCTCCGCGCGGCTTTTGAGCTTCACCAAGGCGGCGGGCGAGCTCAACGTGACGCCCGTGGCGGTGAGCCGGATGGTCGCGCGGCTGGAAGATGCGCTCGGCTTCAAACTATTCGAGCGCACGAAGCTAGGGCTAACCCTGACTGATCGCGGCGCAACATTGCAGCGCGCGGTCGCGTCCGGCTTCGGGCAGATCGGCGACACCATCGACGAACTCAAGCGCGATCATGCGCAGGGCGAGATCGTCACGCTCTCGCTGGCGAGCGGATTCGCCGCGCTGTGGCTGCTGCCGCGCTATGCCGAATTCCGCAAGACGTTCCCTTCCATCAATCTGCGCTTGCAGGTCATGGCGGGCCGGCTATATGGGCCGCTCGAAGATGCCGATCTCGGCATCCGTCTTCACGGACCCGGATCGGACGACGATCCGCTTCTGCTGTGTCCGGAGATCATCGTTCCTGTTTGCAGCCCTAACTATCTCGATGCGTTCGGTCCGCTCGATGCGCCGAAGCGCGCCGATGGTCACGCCTACATTCATCTAGACGTGACCACGCATTCATGGGCCGACTTTCATCGTGCGACGGGTCTGTCGGACAAGGGCATCGGCGAGGCGGTGCATCACACCGATCCGGGACTCGCCGTGCAATGCGCGATGCTCGGACAGGGCGTCGTGCTGGGCTGGCTGCTGGCGATCGCGGCGCCGCTCAACGAAGGCAAAGTGATTCCCGCATGGAACCGCTATATCGAAACGGGCTGCAACTACGTGCTGGAGCATCGTTCGTCGAACCCTTCTGAGAGCACGCGCGCGGTAGCGCAATGGCTCATCGATGAAATGAGGAAGGAAGTCGATCAGGCGCGACGCATTCTCGCCTTGCTGAAGGCAGTGCCGAAGAAGCGCGCCGAATCTGCGCCGGTGTCATGACGTGGATGAGGATCGATCGCGCTGAAAGCAACGCAGGCCGAATAGCGGCACGATGCCATAGGCGTGATCGAGCATGTCGGATTGCAGGTTCTCGTAGCGCTCCCAGCGAATCTCGTCGATATAAAGCACGATCTCCACGGCGACGATGGGCGCCGCGGACTGCACGTGACGGATCACGAGCGGCATGTCGCGGCGCACGGCGGCGTGCTGCCTGAAGTATCCGCCGAGATAGAGCCGATACCAGCCGAGGTTCGTGCGCCGCTCGTCGTCGGGCACGGCGAGCGGGCGCTGGATCGCTTCCTGTATGCGCGCGAGCAGGGTGTCGTCGGGGTAACGTATCGTGTCGACATCGATGTGAATCGCATGCCGCAGACGCCGGCAGCGCGCTTCGGTCATGCCGCGCCAATTCTTCACGCTGTTGGTCAGGAGAAGCTGGCTCGGCAGCATCACGATGGTGTTATCGAAATTGCGCACCTTGATCGTGTTGAGCGAGATGTCGATCACGGTGCCATCGGCGACGAAGCCGGGCACTTCGATCCAGTCGCCCACGCGCAGCATGTCGTAGGCCGTGAGCTGAATGCTGGCGACGAAGCCGAGCAGCGAGTCGCGAAAGATGATGATGAGCAGCGCCGTGATCGCCGAAAGACCAGTGAGCAAGTAGAGCGGCGAACGTTCGAGCAGCAACGACACCACAGCGATCAGCGCGACCAGATACAGCACGATGGTGGCGATTTGCAGAAAGCTCTTGATCGGCCTTTCGCTCGCCGTCGGGACGTGGCTGTATCGTTCCTCGATGCTGTCACGCAGCGCGAGCAATGCGCGCACCAGCGTGTAGACCATGTAGCAGGCCGCGAGTATGGCCAGAGGCCGTCCGAGCGCAGGAATGACCGGAAACGTGAGGCCGGATAGCATCGGCGCCGATGCGTAGATGATGGCCGCGGGCACGAGCGGCGCGAGCCGGTGAAACACGTGATG
Source organism: Caballeronia arvi (assembly GCF_001544695.2). Taxonomy (GTDB): domain Bacteria; phylum Pseudomonadota; class Gammaproteobacteria; order Burkholderiales; family Burkholderiaceae; genus Caballeronia; species Caballeronia arvi. The sequence continues at coordinate 51,068 of NZ_FCOM02000017.1, read as the reverse complement.
CCGCTCGGCGGCGACGAGCCACTTGCGCCCTTCCTTGCGCGCGAGCCGGCTGACGATCATCAGCATGATCCAGCGCGTCAGGTAGTAGCAGATGACGCTCGCCAGAACGATTGCCAGAAGCATGAACGCCACGATCAGCGTGCCGATGGCGTAGCTTTCCGTGTAGAAAGCAAATGTCCAGTCGGGTCCTCTTTCGATACGCAGCAAATTGCCGAACATGGACGCTCCTGCTATGGGCGAAGCGGTGGGATTATTCAGGCGAATGGGCAATGGCGCTTGCTATGGGGGGTATTGTAGTGGGGTGGGCATAGCTTAGTCGGTGAAGCGTTGAGGGGCTTCATGTTGCGCGATTTTTCGTCGCTACGATTGGGTGCCCTTTGAGTTTATTCCCTACCCCGCCATTTTTATGGAAGGCAAAAAATTACCAAATCAGGCAAGCGATCATTCGATTCGTCATGCTATTTATTCGGTCTTTCAGTGCAAAGGAGGCGGAATGCTGACGAAGGCGAGCAATAGCGACGGAAGCGGCGTATGGAAAGTGTAGAACTCGAAGAGAGCACTGAGATGCGCTGCACCCTCTACGAGCTTTCTGCCTACGAGGCAGACTATCTGAGCATGCCGCGCATCTCTGAATTATCCAATGAAGAAAGGCGCAAGCAGCGCGAGCGGGATAAACAGGACTTTCTTGAATGGTTCTGGCTCAGCCCGTTGGCCGGCGGCCTCGCCGGAGAGGTCGGATCTGAAGAGCTTGACCAGTTGCACGAATTTGCCAGAGAGAACCAGCTGCATGACGCTCGTTCGAGACACCTTTATAAGGAGGTTGAGGATGCGATCAAGGAGGCCGTCGAGGATGACCTCATCATTCCCGTGATTGACCGGACGGACGATTGGTGCGGCGGTCCCACGCCCGCGCTTGCGCCTCGAGCGCCCTCTGTCTCGCACGGCCTGATGGCCGAATCTGTTGACTGGTTTGCGCCGTTATCGGGCACTTTCGGCAGCGAGCCGATCCTGTCAGGTCCGTATGACCCGTCAAAACAGGAGGCGCTCTTGAAAGCCGCGCGATTAGAAGGGGGAGGCGGTGGCGGTGGCGGTGGCTTTGATTGGCTCGGCCCAGCGGAAGCAGCCGCAGGCGCGCTCCTTGGCGGTTCACGTTCCTACCGTGACGGCTACAGCAATCCCCTGCTAAAAAGCTTCGGAGACGGTGACGCGAAGCCATTCGAGTACGTGCCGGACGCGCCAGGCAATGAAGTGCTCGAACTGGCGGCGAAAACGAACAACCCGGACTACGCGGCCAAGATGCTTGGATACGACCGCGACACGTTCGGCGACATGATTCACGCGATGAAATACAACCTTGACCTGAGAGGCGATGACAACGTCATCTGGCATGACAGCGGTGACGTTGAGTTCAGGAGAAGGATCATCGGCAACATGCACGACTACGCAAACTGAGAGTATGCGATGATCACACATCAATTTGCCCACGCGTCATTCTCGATAACCGGCGATGCCTTGGACCCCGCGTACTGGACTTCATATTTCGGCGTCCATCCCGATTGTGCAATCGTCAAAGGTCAGTCGTTCGTTACCTCCTCCGGCAAACAGAGCCGCCACCCTGGACGCATCGGTTTATGGGGCTTGCGCAGCAAAGGCGCGATACGGAGCGATACGCTGGAACCTCATCTCCGGTATCTGATTGCACGCCTCCAGCTTCCTCGCAACGGATTGCGGGAACTGCTTGTGCAGCAAAACGCAGGGATGCGTTTCTTCTGCTATTGGGACAACTCATCCGGCGACCGCGTGCCCGATGTACCCGATGACATCCGCGCGATGATGGATGCGATCGGCGGAACTATCGAAATTGACGAGTATCGTTAAGCGATGGGCGGCAATTTTGTCCGCCGCCCTCTCTTGTAGAGCGACGTGTACTACAAGGGGTTTCATCTTGACAACATGCACAACTACTGACCGGTCACCTCGGCTACTCGCCTATGCGTCGTTCACCATCACCGGTGACGCGGTCAGCCCTCGGGACTGGAACCAATATTTTTGCTTCGAGCCAGACATCGCGATCGCGAAAGGTGATTCGATCAACGATCCGACCGGGCAAGGGCGAGAGTTGAGGCGACGCACTGGCGTATGGGGAATAAGAAGTAAAGGGAAAGTTGAGAGCGAGTTACTGGAGCCGCATCTGCGTTTCTTGATTGAGCGGCTGCAATTACCGCGCGCTGATCTTCGCAGGCTGATCGAGGAACAAAGGGCAGCAGTTCGTTTCTTCTGTTACTGGGTCAACTCATCCGGCACCCGCGTGCCCGATGTACCGGATGACATCCGCGCGATGATCGAAGCGCTCGGCGGAACTATCGAAATCGACGAGTACCGGTAAGCGAGCAAAGCGGCGGCGCGCCTCACCCCGCCTTCCTTCGCACACCCACCTTCCTCTTCTCCCCCGCCGCAGCCGACTCACCCACCCCCGCCCCCGACTGCACCAAAAACTCCCGAAACGCATTCGCCACCTGAGGCAACCTCCGTTCCGACATATGCACGACATGCCAGAACCGCTCGATCGGCGTCGATGGCACGCGCAGCGTCGTGAGCAGTCCCGCCTGCATCTCCAGCGCGCACGCGTGCAGCGAAAGAAACGCGACGCCGAGCCCCGCCTCGACCAACTGCTTGATCGCCTCGTTGCTCGATAGCTCCGACGCCGCATGCAGCTTCAATCCCGCTTCCTTGAACAGCGCTTCGATCGCGACACGCGTGCCCGAGCCGCGCTCCCTGACGAGCAGATTGGCCGCTTCGAGATCGGTCAGCGAAATGCGCTTCGCGCGCATGAGCGGATGCGATGGGGCAGCGACGAACGCCATCGGATGCTTGGCGAATGCGGCGGCGCTCGTGCGCAACTCGCGCGGTTGCCGTCCCATGATCGCGAGATCGATCTCGTTCGTCGCGAGCATCCGCACGATGTCATCGCGATTGCCGATGCGAAACTGCAGCTTCACGCCCGGCCTCTCTTTCGTGAATCTCACGAGCAACGGCGGCACGAGATACTCCGCCGTCGTGATCGCGCCGATGCGCAACGTGCCGCCCAGCTCTCCGCGCAGCGCCGCGACTTCTTCGCCCGCCTCGTTCCAGAGACTCAGGATCTCGTTCGCGTAGCGCGCCATGACTTCGCCCGCGGCCGTCAACTGAATCTCACGTCCCGCGCGGCGCAACAGCGGCGTGCCCGCCGCCTCGCCCAGAAGCGAAATCTGCAGGGATACCGCCGGCTGCGTCAGATGCAATTCCTCGGCCGCGCCCGATATGCTGCCCACGCGCGCAACGGTCTGCAAAGTGCGTAACTGGCGGAAGGTCGTCGTCTTTAACATTAGTGAAAACTTATGAGTCGGCGATAAATACTAAATAGCGCAAATGTTTTCACGACCTTATATTTTTTCTCATGAGGTCGTCAAGCGAGACCCGCGGCGACACGCACGCATTCAATCGACGGGAGAACGATGATGTTGAACACTTATGCGCGACACCAGGTCGATACGCCCCACCGCATCGTCATCGTGGGCGGCGGCGCGGCCGGGCTCGAACTCGCGACGCGGCTCGGCAATGGTCCGGGCAAGCGGCGCCGGGCCGAAGTCATCCTCATCGACCGCTTTCCGACGCATTTCTGGAAGCCGCTCCTGCATGAAGTCGCTTCAGGTCAGATCGATGCGGCCAGCCATCAGATCGACTACGCCGCGCACGCGAAATGGAACCACTTCCGCTTCGAGCAGGGCGCGCTGTCGGGTATCGATCGGGGCCGCCGCGAGATCGTCATCGACGAAACCACCGATATCGACGGCCGCCCGGTTTTGCCGCGCCGGACGCTCGCATTCGATACGCTCGTGCTCGCGCTCGGCAGCGTCACCAATTTCTTTTCGATTCCGGGCGCGAACGAGCATGCGCTCACGCTCGAAACCGTGGATCAGGCGGAGACATTCAGGCGGCGTCTGTTGTCGAGCCTGCTGCGTTCGGGCCACGACGCCGCCAAAACGCCCGTTTCGGTGACGGTGATCGGCGGCGGCGCGACCGGCGTCGAGCTGGCCGCCGCGCTGCGGGGGTCCGCGGAAATGCTGCGCGACTATCACCTCGCGTCGCTCGATCCGTCCGACGATATCCGCATCCGCCTGCTCGAAGGCGCGCCGCGCGTGCTGCCCGCTCTGCCCGAGCGCATCTCGACGCGCGCGAAAGACGTGCTCGGCGGACTCGGCGTCGACGTGCGGCTGGGCTGCCGCGTGCAATCGGTGGAAGCGAACGCCGTCGTCACCGCAGATGGCGAAACGCTCGCGAGCGACATCACGATCTGGGCGGCGGGCGTGGAGGGGCCGGCGGTCTTGCGTACGCTCGAAGGCTTGCCGCTGAACCGGCTCGGACAGGTCATCGTCGATGGAAATCTGCAGATCGCGCCCGATTCAGGCATCTACGCGATGGGCGATTGCGCCGCGTGCGCGGCATCGAAGAGCGACGCGCTTGTGCCGCCGCGCGCGCAGGCCGCATGTCAGCAAGCGGTCTATCTCGCCGATGCCCTCACGCGTCGTCTCGACGGTCGCGCCGTGCAGGACTTCTCGTATCGCGATCAGGGCACGCTCATTTCGTTCGGACGCGCGGGCGCGGCAGGCGCGCTGATGAGCGAGCTGTTGCGCCGGCCGCTCTTCATCGACGGATGGATCGCGGCGTCGGCCTACCGGCATCTTTATCGCAGGCACATCATGGGGCTGACCGGCGTCAAGCGCGCGGCAATGTACGCGGCGAGCCAATGGCTGCGCGAACGCGTGCGCCCCACGGTGAAACTGAACTGACGGCGGTTCAGGAGCGCGCGCGTCCCGACACGAGACATTGCGACCGGGACGCGTCGCGCTGGCTGCTCGCGGCGGCGTGACTGAAGCCCTTGGCGAGCGCGTCGAATTCGACCTGCGCGGCGCGCTCGACGCACGACGCCGCCGCGACTTCGCTTCCCTGAGCGTGGAGCATCGCGCGATCGGCGACGAGGTAAGCGACGAGCGCCAGAACGGTGACCTTGAATATCTTCTGCATGCTTGTCTCCTTGCGCTCTACGCTACGGGGCAGACGGCTCGGCGCAAATCAGGGCAAGCCCGGAGCGAACGAACGGTTTTATTCACTCCGAGTCCTTCGCCCAGCCAAACCGGTAAAAATGTCAATCCCGCCCGGCACAATGAATTTGATACGCCGCAATTCCCCCAAAATCTTTTCTTTGAGTTATTCTCGTTAACCCTTAGGTTGCGCCCGGTCTAAGACTATTCGCGCGGCCGTCCTGCCTTACATTCCACTGTCACCGCGCAATGTTTTCGCAAGCACGCCCTTCGCGTGCCGGCCGCGCTTTGCTTTCGATTTCAACCGAACCCATGCATCTGCCGTCAGTCCTCAGCTTTCTCATCTGGATTCCCGTGGTGTCAGGCATTTTCGTGCTGACGTTCAGCCCGTCGGCGACGCTCGCGCGCGCGGCCGCCCTGTTCGGCGCGGTGCTCGGCGCGCTGCCGCTCATGCCGCTCGTCGCGCACTTCGACGCAGCCTCGGGCGCGATGCAGTTCGTCGAGCGCATCGACTGGCTGCCGCAGTTCGGCATCGCGTATCACCTCGGCGTCGATGGCATTTCGCTATGGTTCACCGTGCTGACGGCAGTGACGACGCTGATCGTCTTCATCGCGTCGTGGCAGTCGGTCACAAAGCAGGTCGCGCAGTACTACGGCGCGTTTCTCGTGCTCTCGGGCTGCATGCAGGGCGTGTTCGCATCGCTCGACGGCATGCTGTTCTTCGTCTTCTTCGAGGCTTCGCTGATTCCGCTGTATCTGCTCATCGGCACGTGGGGCGGCGGCGAGCGGCGCGTCTATGCGGCCATCCGTTACTTCTTTTTCTCGCTGCTCGGCTCGCTCGCAATGCTCGCCGCGCTGATCTATCTGTGGTCGCAGGCGCATACCTTCGACATCGACGCATGGCGCCATCTCGAACTCGGCTTCGCGCCGCAGATCGCGATCTTCGTGTGCTTCCTCGCGGCCTTCTCCGTCAAGGTGCCGATGTGGCCGGTCCACACCTGGCTGCCCGACGTCAACGCCGAAGGCCCGACCGGCGCGGCGGTGCTGCTCGGCATGCTGAAGATCGGTGGCTACGGGATGCTGCGCTACGTGCTGCCGATCGTGCCCGACGCCGCGCATTTCTTCGCACCGGCGATGATCGCGCTGGCGCTCGTCGCGGTCATCTATGGCAGTCTCGTCGCGCTCGCACAGACGGACATGCGCAAGCTGCTCGCATACTCGGCGGTCGCGCACATGGGTCTCGTCACGCTCGGCCTCTTCACCTTCGACCGCATGGGCACCGAAGGCGCGGTCGTGCAGATGCTGTCGTACGGCATCGTGTCCGGCGCGATGCTGCTGTGCACGGGTGTGCTGGTCGAGCGCACGAACAACGGTTCGATCGATGCCTACGGCGGCGTCGCCAACACGATGCCGCGCTTCGCCGCATACGCGATGCTGTTCGCGATGGCAAATGTCGGCTTGCCGGGCACGTCAGGTTTCGTCGGCGAGTTTCTGGTGCTGATGGGCGCGATCCGCGTGAACTTCTGGATCGGCGCAGCGGCGGCATCGTCGCTGATTCTGAGCGCGGCCTATACGCTGTGGATGGTCAAGCGCGTGATCTTCGGCGCGGTGAAGAACGACCGCGTGGCGATGCTGCGCGATCTGGGCAAGCGCGAGTTCGCGCTGTTCGGCGCGATGGCCGTGCTGGTGCTCGCGATCGGCGTGCATCCGAAGACATTCACGGACGCGATGGGTCCGTCGGTCGAAAGTCTCCTGTCGGCGGCGCAAGGCTCGTCATTGCCCGCCGATGAAAACGCGCCGTCCTACGACGCCCATCACGTGACGGTCTCCGAGCGCACGCCGGGCTGACGCGCTCAGCGCGCCGCCGCGTGCCGGTGCACGAGCGGCAGGCGCACCTGAAACGTGGTTCCGCCGTCGTTGCCCACGACGTTGAGCCTTCCATCGTGGCGCAGCACCACCGTCCGGTACGCGATGTGCAGCCCGAGGCCGTTGCCCTTGCCCGGCGGCTTCGTCGTGAAAAACGGCTCGAAGAGGCGTGGCAGGATATCGGCGGGAATGCCGTGGCCCGTGTCCGAAATCTCGATCACCGCGCAGTTGCCTTCCTGATGCGAGCGGATCGTGAGCTCGCCGCTTTCGTCCATTGCGTCGATGGCGTTATCGATCAGATTGGTCCACACCTGATTCATCTCGCTGCCGTACACCGGCACGAGCGGCAGCGCGCGATCGTAGTCCCGCTTCACGACGACGCCATGCTTCAGGCGATGCTGCATGATCGTCAACGTATCCTCGATGCCGCCGTGAATGTCGACTTCCTGCAGCGGCGCCTGATCCATGTAGGAATACGACTTCATCGCCTTCACGATCTCGGAGATGCGCCCGGCGCCGAGCCACGTCTGCTCCGACAGAAAGCGCATCTCGAAGGTCGCCGCGAGCCAGCGCACGCCCGCGCAGAACTGCTCGCGGCTCACGCGCTGCGCCACGGAATCGAACTCGTCCGGCACGAAGCCCGCCGCCACGAGCCGCGGCGCGATGAGCCAGGGTTTCTCGAATCCATGCGATGAAAGCCACTGCGCGAAACGGTCTTCCGCTTCGCTCTGCCGCAATGCGCCCTGCGGCGTCGCGTCGATGGCGGGTGGCGGGCGGCTCGCCCAGGTGTCGAGCGTGTTCATGATGTCGGCGGGCATCGCGCTCAGGACGAGCGCGCGCGTCGCACGATGCAGGCTGTCGAGCGCATCGCGCATGCCGTCCGCCGCGCGCGACACCGCCGCCGCCGGATTGTTCAGCTCGTGCGCGAGCCCCGCCGACAGCCGTCCCAGCGCGGCGAGCTTTTCGCCGCTGAGAATGAACATGTCGTAGGCGCTGATGCGGCCGTACATCGAACGGAAGACCTGCTTGCCGAAGGACTCGCATTCGCTCAACAGCGTGCGCACGACGCTCTCGGTCAGTGCGACGAGATAGCAATCCGTGTTCGCGGTGAAGGTGAGCGGCAAGGGCATGCCCGCGAGCAGCGAGGCCTCCGCGACCGATACCGGCGCGGCGCGCGTGTCGTCGATCACCTGACGGCCCGCGACGCACTTCTCCGTCAGCAGCTCGCCTTCGAGCAGGATGAACTGATGCGTGACGGTCTGCCCTTCGCGCATCAGAATGTCGCCCTTCTTCAGCCGATGCTCGCTCAGATTCGCGCGCAGCCATTCCCTGCGCTCGGCGGACAGTCCCGCGAAGAGCGGCATCTCGAAGAGCATCGATGGATCGCTCATGGATTCGCGAGATATTGATGAATGAAGTGCACCGCGATCGATCCTTCGCCGACCGCCGCCGCGACGCGCTTGACCGAATCGGCGCGCACGTCGCCCGCCGCGAAGACGCCTGGCACGCTCGTTTCGAGCAGGAACGGGTCGCGGCCGGGCTCCCATCCCGCGGGCACGCGCCCGCCTTTCACGAGCGCGCGGCCCGTCAGCAGAAAGCCGTGCTCGTCGCGCTCCACCACGCCGCGCAGCCATTCGGTGCACGGCGCCGCGCCGATGAACACGAAAAGCCCGCTCGCCGGCACGGTTTCCGAACGCCCGGTCTGCAGGTCGCGCAACGTGATCTCCGCGAGATGGCCATCGCCGCTCACGCTTTCGACTTCCGTATGCGGCCGCACGTGGATGTTCTCCGTCTCGTGAATCTGCTCGACGAGGTAATGCGACATGCCCACGCTCAAAGATGGCCCGCGGCACAGGACCGTCACTGAGCGCGCGTACTTCGACAGAAACATCGCGCCCTGCCCGGCCGAATTCGCGCCGCCCACGATATACAGATCCTGATTCGAACACGCGACCGCTTCCACCAGCGCCGCGCCGTAATACACGCCCGCGCCGGTGAGCTCGTGCATACCGCGCGCTTCCAGCTTGCGATACGACACGCCGCTCGCGACCATCAGCGCGAGACAGCTCACCTCGGAGCCATCGGAAAGCTTGACGAACTTGTACGGCGCCTCGATGCGCAGTCCCACCGCGTGTTGCGTCAGGATCATCTCGGCGCCGAAGCGCCGCGCCTGCGCGAGCGCGCGCCTCGAAAGATCCGCGCCGCTCACGCCGGATGGAAAGCCGAGATAGTTGTCGATATGCGAGCTCGTGCCCGCCTGCCCGCCGGGCGCATCGCATTCGATGATCGCGACATGCAGCCCTTCCGATGCGCCATACACGGCCGCCGCCAGTCCCGCCGGCCCGCCGCCAACGATGACGAGATCGTAGAAAGGCGTCGTCGAGCGCGTGTGCAGCCCGACTTTTTCGGCGATTTGCGCGATCGTCGGACGGCTTTGCACAGAGCCGTCCTCGAACACGACGACGGGCAACTGACGCTGGCCCGGGGCGAGCGCATTCAGCAGCGGATCGGCCTCGGCGTGGCGCTCGACATCGAACCAGCGGAACGGAATGTGATTGCGCGCCATGAAATCGCGCAACTGATGTCCTTGCGGCGACCAGCGATGATCGAGAATCCGGATGCCCTGAAACGCCGAGCGCGAGGACGCGTGCCAGTCGGCGAGCAGATCGTCGAGCGCGGGATAGAAATTCTGCTCGGGCGGATGCCACGGCTTGAGCAGATATTGATCGAGATGCACCGTGTTGATCGCGCGGATGGCGGCATCGGTGTCGGCGTAAGCGGTCAGCAGCACGCGCTTGGCCTCGGGAAACAGTTCGATGGCCTGTTCGAGGAACTCGATGCCGCTCATCTTCGGCATGCGCTGATCCGCGATGAAAAGCGCCACGGAGCGATTCTGCAGGCGCAAATGCTGCGCTGCTTCGAGCGCCGCCGGACCCGAATCCATGCGCACGATCTGATAGTGCTCGCCATAAGCGACCTGCAGGTCGCGCGCGACCGCGCCGGCCACGATGGGGTCGTCGTCCACGGCGAGGATCACGGGCTTGTCCATGAGCGTTCATGCGCCACGGCATTGGATTGCTGACATTGTAGGCGCTATGACGGCGAAGGTTTCGCGCAGCTTGCATGCGTTACAGCACCGAGCCTGCGAGTCGCTCGCCGGCGTGCGTGTCGCCGCGCCGCCCCGCGAGCGGCAGCGCGACGCGAAAGACCGTTCCGCTCGCGTCCGATCGCACGCCGATCGTCCCGCCATGCCGGTTCACCACGATGCGGTACGCGATATGCAGGCCGAGCCCGAGACTCGGACCGTGCGCATGGAGCGCGTACTTCGACGTGTAGAACGGCTCGAACACGTGCGCGAGCGCATCAGGCGCGATGCCCGGTCCGTCATCGGCGATTTCGACGATCGCTTCGTCGCCGTCGCGCTGCGTGCGGATGACGATGCGGCCCTGCCCGTTCATCGCCTCAATCGCATTTTCGACGATGCTCGTCCACACCTGATTGAGCTCGCTGCCATACGCCTGAAGGCGCGGAAGCGCGCGATCGTATTCGCGCGTGACCACGATGCCGCGCTTCGTCTCGTGCGTCATCACCATGAGCGTGTTGTCGATGGCGTCGTGGAGATCGATCTCCTGTTGCGGGCCCTGATCCATGAACGAATACGATTTCATCGCCGCCACGATGTCGAAGATGCGCTGCGCGCCTCGCGCCGCGTCATCGACGACCGCGCGCAGATCCAGCACGCGCGCGCTCCAGCCGATGGCCGCATCGAGCTGTTCGGGGCTCAGCGCGTCGGCGAACGGCGCGAGATCGTCCGGCGTGATGTGACGCGCCGCGAGCACCGGCGCGATGCGCCACGGCTTCGCGACGCGGCGCGCGGCGAGCCAGTCGGCCAGACGCGCTTCGCAATCGCTCTGGTGAAACGAGGACTGCGCGCCCGCGTGCCCGAGCGCGCCGAGCCCATCGAGCGTTTCTTTCGATACCGCGTGACGGCCAAGCGCGAGCGCCGAGCCTTCGAGCGCGTCGAGTTCCTTGCGCAAATATTCGAGTCCGCTCGTCAGCGCCGATGCCGGATTGTTCAGTTCGTGCGCGAGTCCCGCCGCCAGCTTGCCCAATGCGGCGAGGCGGCTGCGATTGAGCGCCGCCGTTTCGAGCGCGGTGAGCCAGTCGCTCATCACGCGCGCGACGGCCTGGCTGAACGAGCCGCAGGAAACGAACAGCTCCCGGAAAGCGGCTTCCGGCAGCAGCGCGAGCCGGCACTCGCTCATCGCGGTGAGCGTCACCGGGTACGGTATCGACGCCATCACGCAAGGCGTGCCGAACGCCTCCGGCGCGACGTAGCATTCGACATCGTGCAGGCCGCCGTCGTCGCGCGTCGCGTTCACTTCGCCGTCGAGGAGGATCGTGAGGCAGGCGGCCATCTCGCCTTCGCGCAGGAACACGTCGCCCGCGGCGATGGAAAACTCGGTCATGCGTCCGCTCAACCATTCCAGCCGGTCGGGCGGAAGATCGGCGAAGATGCGCAGACGGGCGAGTCGGTCGAGTTCGATCATGATGGCGGAATCGGGCGCATGTGCGTCGAAGCCGTCGCATTGAACGGATCGCTTCATTCGTCTGCGCGGCTCCGGGCCTCTCGATTCAGTGTAGGCAATCCGTGCGCTTGAACACCTACGGGCCTCGCGGACCGGCCGCAACATCGCAATTGCGCGACTTCCAGCAAAAATCGAAGAGCGCGGCTAACATTTAATCGTTTACGGACGCACGCCGTCCCGCATCGCCTGTTCCGAAATTTGAAATGCAGTCGTCCGATATGCAGTCAATGGAGGCCTGGAGATGAACAAGAAGAATTCCGCAGCCATCTGGATTCTGGTGGCGATGGTCATCGGCATCGGCGTGGGCTACATGATCTTCACGAGTTTTCCCGACAAGAAGTCCGCCACCGAAATCGCGGGCTACATCTCGCTCGTGTCGGACGTCTTTCTGCGGCTCATCAAGATGCTGATCGGGCCGCTCGTGTTTTCCACGCTGGTCGTCGGCATTGCGCACATGGGCGACGCGGCGTCGGTCGGGCGCGTGTTCGCCAAGGCGCTGGGCTGGTTCGTCACCGCCTCGCTCATTTCGCTGCTGCTCGGGCTGGTGATGTCGAATCTGCTGAAACCCGGCGACAACCTCGGGCTGCCGCTGCCCGACATCGGCGCGTCGGCGAATCTGGCGACATCGAAGTTCACGCTGAAGGACTTCGTCAGCCACATGGTGCCGCGCTCGTTCGCCGAAGCGATGACCAACAACGAGATCCTTCAGATCGTCGTGTTTTCGATGTTCTTTGGCGTCGCGCTCGCCGCGCTCGGCGACAAGGGCAAGATCCTGCTCGCCGCGATCGATCAGCTCTCGCACGTCATGCTCAAGATAACCGGCTACGTGATGAAGCTCGCGCCGCTGGCCGTGTTCGCCGCGATGGCCGCGACCGTCGCCGTCAATGGCCTCACGATCCTGCTCAAGTTCGCCGTCTTCATGGCCGACTTCTATCTCAGCCTGTTCCTGCTGTGGGGACTGCTCGTGTTCGCGGGCTTCCTGTTTCTCAGGCGACGCGTCTTCAGGCTGCTGTCGCTCATCAAGGAAGCGTTCATGCTGTCGTTCGCGACCGCCAGCTCCGAAGCCGCGTATCCGAAGATTCTCGATGCGCTCGACCGCTTCGGCGTGAAGCGCAAGATCTCCAGCTTCGTGATGCCGATGGGCTATTCCTTCAACCTCGACGGCTCGATGATGTACTGCACCTTCGCGACGCTGTTCATCGCGCAGGCGTACAACATCCATTTGCCGCTCAGCACGCAGATCACGATGCTCCTGATTCTGATGCTGACGTCGAAGGGCATGGCGGGCGTGCCGCGCGCGTCGCTCGTCGTCATCGCGGCCACGCTCAATCACTTCAACATTCCCGAGGCGGGCCTGCTGCTGATTCTCGGCGTCGACACGTTCCTCGACATGGGCCGTTCGGCGACGAACGCGGTGGGCAATTCGATCGCGAGCGCGGTGGTCGCGAAGTGGGAAGGCGAGTTGCTGTCTGAGCCGGACGCGGCGGCGAATGCGGCGCGCATCGAGGCCGAACAGGACGCCTCGCTCGCGCATCCGGCGCAAGTCTGACGGAGGCGAGCCATGAAGACGCAGCGCTTCTGGGCGGCGCTGGCGATGGCGAGCCTCGTCGCCATTGCCGGCAGCGCGCGGGCCGAAGACGTGCATACGCCCGCCCCCGACAACGACGCTTTCGCGCCCGCCGCGCTGACCGGCACGCTGGCGAAGGCGCGCGACACGGGCGCCATCGCGATCGGTTATCGCGATGCGTCCGTGCCGTTCTCCTATCTCGATGCGCGCAAGCAGCCCATCGGCTATTCGATCGAATTGTGCAAGGCGCTCGTCGCCGCGATCGGCAACGCGGTCCACAAGAACCTGAACATCCAGTGGGTGCCGGTCACGCCGGAAACGCGCATCGATGCGGTCGTCGATGGCCGCGTCGATCTGGAATGCGGCTCGACCACGAGTAACGTAGAGCGGCAAAAACGCGTGGCTTTCTCGCCGATCTTCTTCGTCGCCGGCACCAAGGTGATGGTCAAGAAAGGATCGCCGATCCGCTCGTTCCGCGATCTCGCGGGCAAGAACGTCGCGGTGACGGCGGGCACGACGAACGAGAAGGCCCTGCGCGATCTCGACCGGAAATTCGCACTCGGCATGCACTTGCAGATCGTGCCGGATCATGCGGAAGGCTTCGCGCGCGTCGCGAACGGTCAGGCCGATGCATTCGCCACCGACGACGTGCTGCTGTACGGCCTCATCGCCGAGAATGCGGCCAAGGGCGGCGCGTATCAGGTGATCGGCGATTATCTGTCGTATGACCCGTACGGCATCATGTATCGCAAGAACGATCCGCAACTCGCGCAAGTCGTGAGGGACACGTTTCAGCAGCTCGCCGCGGATGGCGAAATCGAGCGGCAATACAAGCGCTGGTTCCTGCAGCGTCTGCCGTCCGGCAAAAGCCTCGACATGCCGATGAGCGCGCAGCTCGAAAGCATCATCGAAACGATGGCGGGCGGGGAGTCTCAGTGAAGCCTCAGTGAAGCCCCAATGAAGCGCTAGCCCTGGATGAGCTGCCGCACGCGCGCGGCGAGCGTTTCGATCGCGAACGGTTTGGTCAGCACCTGCATGCCGGGTTCGAGCTGCCCGTGGCCGATCACCGAATTTTCCGCATAGCCGGTGATGAACAGCACCTTCAGGCCGGGACGCGCCTGCCGCGCCGCGTCGGCCATCTGGCGGCCGTTCATGCCGCCGGGAAGGCCGACATCGCTGATCAGCAGATCGATCCGCACGTTGGATTGCAGCAGCTTGAGGCCAGCGATACTGTCGGCGGCTTCGATCACCGCGTAGCCGGCTTCTTCGAGCACATCGGTGACGAGCATGCGCACGCTCGGTTCATCGTCGACGATCAGCACGGTCTCGCCCGCTTCGGTGCTCGAAATGGGCGGCGAGGCGTGATGGGCCGCTTCGCCATCGGCATCGCCGTAGAAGCGCGGCAGATAGATGCACACCGTCGTGCCCTGCCCGACTTCGGAGTAGATCCGCACTTGCCCGCCGGACTGCTTCGCGAAGCCGTAGATCATCGAGAGGCCGAGACCGGTGCCCATGCCGATCGGCTTCGTGGTGAAGAACGGGTCGAACGCCTTCGCCATGACATCGCGCGTCATGCCGGTGCCGGTATCCGTCACGCACAGCGACAGGAACTGGCCTTCGGGCATGTCGAGGGTCCGGGCCGCGTACCGGTCGATCCACTTGTTGGCCGTCTCGATCGTGATGCGCCCGCCGTCGGGCATCGCGTCGCGCGCGTTGATGCACAGGTTCAAGAGCGCGTTTTCGAGTTGCCCCGAATCGACGAGCGCGGGCCACGAACCCGTCGCGCCAACCGCCTCGACCCTGATGCCGGGGCCGACCGTGCGCTGAATCAGATCGGTCATGCCGTTGACGAGCGCGTTCACATCGGTGGGACGCGGATCGAGCGTCTGACGGCGCGAGAACGCGAGCAGCCGATGCGTCAGTCCCGCCGCGCGGCGCACCGCTCCTTGAGCCGCGACGACGTATTTGTCGACATCGGCGATGCGCCCCTGACTCAACCGGATGCTCAGCAATTGCAGCGAGCCCGACACGCCCGCCAGCAGATTGTTGAAGTCATGCGCGAGGCCGCCGGTGAGCTGGCCGACCGCTTCCATCTTCTGCGCCTGCCGCAACTGCTCTTCCGCGCGCATAAGTTCGGCGGTGCGCTCGGCGACACGCTGCTCCAGCGTCTCGTTGAGCGCGCGCAACGATGCCGCCGCGCGATCGCGCTCCTCCTCCGCTTTTCTGCGCGCGGAAATATCGCGAAAGAGCACGGACACCTGGCGCAAGCTCTGCGGTTCGACGCGCGCCGCCGACACTTCGATATGCCGCCGCGCCGTCAGGAAGTACCGCTCGAAACGCGCGGGTGTGCCAGTGCGCAACACCGCGCCGTAGAGATCGAGCCAACGATCGGCCTCGGTCGGATCGATGTCGCGCAGCGTCTTGCCGACGACATCGCGAATGCCCGTGTGCCGTTCGTAACCCGAATTGGCTTCGATATGAACGTAATCGCTGAGCGGCCCGTGCGGACCGTCGAAGAATTCGATGATGCAGAAACCGTCGTCGATCGTATCGAACAACGCGCGGTAACGCGCAAGAGCGGACGAGCGGGCGGCGTCGAAATCGGGTGCATCGTTCATCGGTGGATTCTTGTTGAGCGCGTGTGCAAGGCACGGCGACGAGAGCTTACGTCAAACGTAGCACACGGTCACGCCACAACAATGTTTGCGATAAACGACGAACTTTCGTCCAACGCGTTCAGCGGATTTTCGGGGAAATCACGCGGGACTCGACTGCATCACGCGGTTACGCCCGGATGCTTTCGCGTCGTAGAGCGCTTCGTCGGCGGCGCGGATGAGCGCGCTCACGTCGTCGTCGCGTTCGGGCTGCCAGCTCGCGAGACCGATGCTCGCCGTCACGCGGCCGAACTCGCTGCCCGCATGCTCGATCGAAAGATCGCTGATGGCCGCGCGAATCTTCTCCGCGATGCACGCCGCGCCGTCTGCGGACGTATCCGGCAACACGACGATGAACTCTTCGCCGCCATAGCGCGCGGCGGTATCGGCGGGCCGCCGGATGTTGTCGCCGATGCAGCGCGCGACGGCCGCGAGCGCATCGTCGCCGGCCTGATGACCGTAAGCGTCGTTGAACGCCTTGAAGCGGTCGATATCGACGAACAGCAGTGAAAACAGACTGCGCGTGCGGCGCGCGCGGCGCCATTCCTGATCGAGAATCTCGCCGAGCGTGCGGCGATTGTGAAGACCCGTCAGGCCATCGGTGCGGGCGAGCAATTGCAGCTCGGATTCCGCGCGCATGCGCCGTCTGAATTGCGCGGCGAGCACGAACGACAAGGTGATGAAGCCGATCGCGAGCACGCCCATCGACGAGCCGATGATGATCGCGCGCCGATGCCACGCCGCATAGATATCCTCTTCACCCTCGGCGACCATGATGATGAGCGGCAGCGTCGGAAAATTGCGGAAGTAGTAGAGGCGCCGCCTGCCATCGATGGACGATTTCTCGCCGAAGCTGCCTTGATCGGCGGTGCGAAAACGTTTGAACGTATCGGCGTTGCTGATGTCGCGGCCGATCACTTTCGCGTCGAAGGGCTGACGCATGATCATCAGGCCGTCGCGGGCGATCAGCGACACGGCGCCGTGCGGCCCGAGCGAAAGGCCTGCGAAAAGATTGCGAAAGTATTCGAGGTTGATGGCGATCATCGCGACGCCCGCGAACGATCCGTCGGGATGCGAAAGCCTTCGGCTCAGCGCGATGCTGGGCGCGCCGCCGCGCAGACGCGACGCATACGGGCCGCTGATGAAAAGCCCGGTGTCGGGATGATCGCGCTGCGCCGTGAAGTAGGGGCGGTCCGAGAAGTCGCCGGGCCGCGGCGCGAGACTGCCGGAATCGATGACGATCCTGCCGTTCGCATCGAGCACGAGGATCGATCCCAAATCGCGGGCGGTCGCAGCGCGATCGAACAGCACGTCGCTGCGCAGGCGTGGCGGCAGGGCCATGACATCGGCGCGTTGCACGCCTTCGACGACGGCCTGCAAGGAGAGTTCGTACAGTTCGAAATTACGCTCGATATCGCGCTCGGCGAGCAGCGCCAGATTGCGCGACGTATCGCGTGCGCGATCGAGCGCATCGATTCTGCCCTGATACAGCACCAGCGCGCATAGCGATGCCATCGCGAGCGCGATGACGGTGCCGCACAACACGATGACATTCGGCGCAGAGAGTCGGCGGCGCGCAGGCGCCGGCGGGTTCAGACTCGGGTCGGAGAGTTTTTCGGTGGCCACTATTTGGAGATCCCGGATACTGGCTCGCGAGTTTATCTTTGCTCTGCATGATCCCTGGTTAGCGAGCTCGGCCGATATTCTCTCTTATTTGGCGGATTTGGGTGGGGAGCGGGGAATTTGGGCTCACGGCGCAAATCGCGTGAACACGTAATCCCGATCCTTCACGCGCGCCGCATGACACGCGAAGCACGTCTGATGCTGTGCCGCATCCACGGGCTGTCCGTTCACGAAGCGCCCGAAGCCCCAGCCTCCCGTCGACGCGTACCGGCGCGAGTCCTTCACCATCACCTGCACGGTCGTCGGCTGTCCGGGCACCGTCGCGGGTTCGAAGTCGGGCGATTGCTTGCGCTTGTATGCGAGCTTCACGAGGATGGTGCCATCGGGATAAGGCTGCGTCGCGTGCTCGATCGCTTTGATCGCGACAGGATTGCCCAGCACGACGCGCAGTTCATCGAGCGGTGCGGCCTCTTCCGCGGGCGCGATCAGCTCCCACTTGCGATAACCCTCGGGAATGGTGACGCCATAAATCGGCGAGGCCGCAGCTTTCGACGGCTCCGCCAGCGCGTGATGCGCAACCGGCGACAAAAGCAACGACAAGCAAACGATGGTCCTTCGCAGCATTTCGCTCGACTCCTTTTCTTATGGCTTCAAAAGCGCGCGACATCGATGATCGCATCGGCGAAAGCGCGCGGCGCTTCCTGCGGCAAGTTATGCCCGACACCGCCGCCGATATTCCGATGCTCATACTTGCCGGTGAACTTCTTCGCATACGCGGACGGCTCGGGATGCGGCGCGCCGTTCGCATCGCCTTCCATCGTGATGGTCGGCACGGCGATCGTCGGCGCGGTGGCGAGGCGCGCTTCGAGCGCATCGAATTGCGGCTCGCCCTGCGCGAGTCCCAGACGCCAGCGATAGTTGTGAATCACGATTTCCACGTGATCCGGATTATCGAACGAAGCGGCCGAAATTTCATAAGCGGTATCGTCGAACTGCCATTGCGGCGATGCGAGACGCCAGATCAGCTTGTTGAAGTCGTGACGGTTCGCTTCGTAACCCGCGCGGCCGCGCTCCGTCGCGAAGTAGAACTGATACCACCATTGCAGTTCCGCCTTCGGCGGCAACGGCTTCTCGCCGGCCTTCTGATTGCCGATGAGATAGCCGCTCACCGACACCATCGCCTTGCAGCGCTCCGGCCACAGCGCCGCGATGATATTGACCGTGCGCGCGCCCCAGTCGAAGCCGCCGAGAATCGCCTTGTCGATCTTCAAGGCATCCATGAATTCGATGATGTCATGCGCAATTGCCGCCTGCTGTCCGTTGCGCGGCGTATCGGCGGAAAGAATGCGCGTCGGGCCATAGCCTCGCAGATACGGAACGAGCACGCGATAACCCGCTGCTGTGAGCATCGGCGTGACTTCGGCGAAGCTATGGATGTCGTAAGGCCAGCCGTGTACGAGTATGACGACGGGACCATTGTGCGGCCCGGCTTCCGCATAGCCGATGCGAAGCGTCGGCGTCTCGACATGGCGGAGATTCGTGAACGAAGCGGGCGGCGCGGACACGCTGCGCGACGTGCTCGCCTGCTGCGCTTTCGCGAGCCCGCTCAGGCCGAGTTCGAGAAGGCCGATGCCGGCAACGGTCGTGCCCAGCAAACGGCGGCGGCGTGTATTGATCTGATCCGACATGGCATTTCCCCTTGTTGTGCGTGTTGGCTTGGGGATATTGGAACCGGCTGACGTATCCGGCTCATGTCGAATGCGCGTTAAGTTGAATCGCAATGTATCGGTGCATGGTCCGGATACATTGCGATACACAAGCTTGCTTCAGCGACGAAGTTCCGCGCGTTTCAGCCTGCCGCTGTAGTACCGTTCACGCGATACGCGAATCGCCGCATCGAAGTCCGGCTCGGTCGCGAGATGCTTGTGGTCCACGCTGACGAGCCATCCTTGCGCGGACCGGCACCAGCGGATTCGTCCTTCGTCGTAGAGTCCGGAAAACCAGCGCCAGAGCGTGGCATCTTCCTTGTCGGCGAGCTTGGCCGCGTCGCTTCGGACGGTGTCGTTGATGATCGCAAGCATGGTCTTCGGGCCTCAGGCTAGTTCATTTGCAAGGCACGCGCTCAAGCAGCCAAAGCGCGTCCAAGCTCGATGTAGCGGGCAAGATGATGATCCTCGTCGCCGAGTTGATGATCGATCATCACGAGGCGCTTCGCGTAGTGAGAAAGCGGCAGCTCCCACGTCATGCCGATGCCGCCGTGCAGTTGAATCGACTCCTCCGCGACGCGCGCGCCGATGCGTCCGACCGAATACTTCGCCGCCGACAACGCACGCTCACGCGCGACACCCGATTCACTGACCGCCGCCGCCGCGTTGATCGCAGCCGAGCGCGCCTGTTCGATGTCGAGCAGCACGTCGGCCATGCGATGCTGCAGCGCCTGAAACGCGCCGATCGGCACGCCGAACTGCTTTCGCGTGCGCAGATACTCGAGCGTGTGCTCTTTCGCGACGTCCATCGCGCCGACCGCTTCCGATGCCAGCGCGACGAGTCCATAACCCACCGCATGTTCGAGCGTCGCGTAGCCATCGCCTTCATGACCGATGACAGCATCGGCATCGAGCGTTACATCGTCGAGCACGACTTCCGCTGCGCGTCCGCCATCGATCTTTCGATAGCCACGGACACCCACGCCCCGATGCTCACGCGGCACCAAGAAAAGCGCTATGCCCGCTCGTTCGAAATCGCCGCCGGACGTGCGCGCCGACACGAGCAGCACGTCGGCATGCTCGCCCTGCTGCACGACGCCCTTCGCGCCCTTCAGCACCCATTGATCGCCCCGCCGCGTGGCGCGCGTCGTCACGCGTGCGCGCTCGTAGTGCGAGCCCGGTTCATCGTGCGCGAATGCCGCGATGGTTGAGCCATCGATCATCTTCGCGATGATCTCGCGCTGCGCCTCGTTGCCCGCATGTGCAAGCGCGCGCCCGACGATCAGCGCATCGAGAAACGGCTCGACGACGAGCCCGCGCCCGAGCGCTTCGAACACGACGGCGACATCGAATCCATCGCCGCCGAAGCCGCCCGCCGCTTCATCGAAGAACGCGCCGATGATGCCGAGCTCGCAAAAGCGCTGCCACATGTCGCGGCTGAAGCCTTCGTCCGAGCGCGCAATGCGGTCGCGCATTTCGAACCCATATTGCTCGACGATGAAGCGGTTCAGCGAATCCGCGAGCATCCGCCGGTCTTCGGTGTGCTGGAAATTCATCGCGCGATTCCTTTAAAGCCCGAGCATCATCTTCGCGATGATGTTCTTCTGAATTTCGTTGGAGCCGCCGAAGATCGACAGCTTTCGATTGTTGAAGTACTGCGCGGCTGCCGTCGATGCTTCGGCATCCGTATCATCTTCGAATGCTTCTTCGATGAACGGCTGCGCATACGGCCCCATCGCGCGGCGCATCAACGACGAGATCTCCTGGCGAATTTCGGTTCCGCGAATCTTGAGCATCGAGCTTTCCGCGCCCGGCGCGCCGCCGCCCGCAACCGCCGCGAGCACACGCAGGTTCGTCGTTTTCATGTTCTCGAGATCGATCTCCACACGCGCGAGTCGCGCGGCGAACAAGGGATCGTCGATCAGCGCACGGCCATTGCTCTGCATCTTGCCCGCAGCCGCTTTCAGGCGGCCCAGCGCTGCAACCGAAAAGCCCACGCCCGCAATATTCGTGCGCTCGTAGGTCAGCAGATACTTCGCATACGTCCAGCCCATGTTCTCCTCGCCGACGAGATTCGCGGCGGGCACGCGGACATCGGTGAAGAAGACTTCGTTGACTTCATGCTCGCCGTCGAGCGTGATGATCGGACGCACTTCCACGCCCGGCGTGTTCATGTCGATCAGCAGAAAGCTGATGCCTTCCTGCTTGCGTGCATCCTGCGAGGTGCGCACGAGGCAGAAGATCATGTTCGCGTAGTGCGCGAGCGTGGTCCACGTCTTCTGTCCGTTGACGATGTAGTGCTCGCCCTGATCATCGATACCGCGCACCGCCGATGTGCGCACCGCCGCGAGATCAGAGCCCGCGCCCGGCTCCGAATAACCCTGACACCACCAGTCGGAGCCATCGAGAATGCGCGGCAGCCAGTAGCGCTTCTGCGCCTCGCTGCCGTACTTGATGAGCACCGGCCCGAGCATGTTCACGCCGAAGGGCACGATGCGCGGCGCGCCCGCAATCGCGCATTCGTTCTCGAAGATGAACTTCTGCACCGCGGTCCAACCGGGTCCGCCGTATTCCTTGGGCCAGTGATTCGCGAGCCAGCCTTTCGAGTCGAGAATGCCGTGCCATTGGGCCATGTCGTCGCGTGTCAGGCGCTTGCCCGTGCGTACTTTTTGCGCGATGCGCTCCGGCAACGACGTGCGCAGGAATTCGAGCACTTCGGCACGGAACGACTCTTCCTCTGCGGTGAATTTCAGGTCCATGACGGCTGATCCCTATGAAGATTGATTCAGGCTCGCGAAATTCTTGCCACGCTCGACGAGATCGACGATCAATGGCGATGCGCGCCAGAACAGCGGATCGTCCTTCGCGAATGCGCGGATATCGGCGAGCACGCTGGCAAGGCCGATAGTGTCCGCGTAGTGCATCGGACCGCCGCGATGACGCGGAAAACCGAAGCCGTGCATCAGCGTGGCGTCGACATCGAGCGGGCGCTGCGCAATGCCTTCATGCACGATGTTCGCGCCTTCGTTGATCATCGCGGCCATGTAGCGGCGCACGATCTCGTCGTCGCTGAACATGCGCGGCGTGATGCCAGCACGCGCGCGCTCTGCGTCGATGATCGCCTCGACTTCCGCATCCGGCTTGCCGATGCGCGCGCCATCTTCGTAGCGATAGAAACCGCGTCCCGTCTTCTGGCCGAACCAGCCGCGCTCGCATAATTCATCGCCGATACGCACATAGCGCGCGTTCGGATCGCGCGTCGCGGCGCGGCGCTTTCTCGCGGCCCAGCCGATATCGCCGCCGGCGAGATCGATGACCTGATACGGGCCCATCGGAAAGCCGAAGTCGCGCACAGCTTGATCGATCTGATACGGCGATGCGCCGTCTTCCAGCAAATGGTCCGCCGCTGCGCGATACACCGCGAGCATGCGATTGCCGATGAAGCCATCGCACACGCCCGCGCGCACCGCCACTTTCTTCAGCTTCTTCGCGAGCTCGAAGCCGGTCGCGACGACATCGGCGGCGGCGCGCGCGGGCACGAGCACTTCGAGCAGCTTCATGATGTTCGCCGGCGAGAAGAAGTGCAGCCCGAGCACGTCTTGCGGACGCGAGATGCTCGCCGCGATCTCGTCGATGTCGAGATACGACGTGTTGGTCGCGAGCACCGCGCCCGGCTTGCACACGCGATCGAGCTCGGCAAACACGGCTTTCTTCACGGCCATATCCTCGAAGACGGCTTCGATCACGAGATCGGCGTCGGCGAGTGCGTCGTAGCGCGTGGCGCCTTCGAAGCGCTGCAGTGCGCGCACCTTCGTTTCCTGCGGGATGCGCCCTTTCC
This sequence comes from Caballeronia arvi, assembly GCF_001544695.2. GTDB lineage: Bacteria > Pseudomonadota > Gammaproteobacteria > Burkholderiales > Burkholderiaceae > Caballeronia > Caballeronia arvi. Next base: position 28,144 of record NZ_FCOM02000017.1, on the reverse strand, counting down.
CGATCAGCGCGTCGTACACGTTTTCGACGTGCGCGCGGCCGCGTTCGAGCGATGCATCGTCGCGTTCGATCATCGTCACCGCGCGGCCCGCATCGAGCAGCGCGACGGCGATGCCCGCGCCCATCGTTCCGCCGCCGACGACGCCCACCGAGCGAATCTCGCGCGGCCTGGCGTCGCGCGTTTCCGGCGACTTCTGCACCTCGCGCTCGGCGAAGAACGCATGCACGAGCCCCGCGCGCTGCGGACTTTCGCGGCATTCGAGGAATCGTTCGCGCTCGAAGCGCAGACCTTCATCGAAGGGAAGATTCAGCGCCGCTTCCACGCAATCGACGATCTTCAGCGGCGACAGCAGCCCACGCGATTTCTTCTGCGTTTGCGCGCGCGCGGCCGCGATCGCGGCGTTGCTCGCGTCCTTGTCCGCGAGACCGCGCGCGTTTTTCGTGCGACGCGGAGCGGCCTGCGTCGCGATGAGTTCGTGCGTGTAGGCGAGCCCTTCGGCGAACACGTCATCGCTCTGGCCGACGCGATCGACGAGACCGAGACGCAGCGCTTCCTGCGCGCCGACGTGACGGCCGCTCAGCATCAGCGACAACGCGGCCTCGGCGCCGATCAGACGCGCCGAGCGCTGCGTGCCGCCCGCGCCGGGCAAAAGACCCAGCAGCACTTCCGGCAGGCCGAGCTTCGCACCCTCGACGGCGATCCGGTAATGCGACGCCAGCGCGATTTCCAGCCCGCCGCCGAGCGCCGCGCCGTGGATCGCCGCGACGACCGGCTTGCTGCACGCTTCGATACGGTTGCACGCGTCGGGCAGCGACGGCGGCACTGCCGGCTTGCCGAACTCGCGGATATCCGCGCCGGCGATGAAGCCGCGGCCCGCGCCCACGATCAGCACCGCGCGCGCGGACGCGTTCGCATCGGCGGCGTCGATCGCGTCGATGAGGCCGCGCCGCACGGCGGCGTTGATCGCGTTGACGGGCGCATGATCGATCGTCACGACGAGGACGCTGCCGCGCAATTCGTGTTGGACGGCCGCGGTTTCGGGCGCGCTCGAGAGCGTCATGGATCGAGTCTCCTGATTGGATTTTTTTCGGAATGGCGTGGATGCATTCTCGCGGGGAAAGGCATCCTTGACAATTACAGCGACGATTGACAGACTGTCAAATCGCTTTTGACAATCAATATCGCCATGGATGTCAACGAACTCACGCTGCTGGTCGAAATCCTCGATGCGGGCAATCTGAGCGAAGCCGCGCGCCGCCTCAAGATGAGCCGCGCCAATGTCAGCTATCACCTGAACCAGCTCGAAAAGTCGGTCGGCCTGCAACTCGTGCGGCGCACGACGCGCCGCGTCGAGCCGACCGAACTCGGCCTGAAACTGTATGAGCATGGCCTGTCGATCCGCAACGCGCTGCTCGCGGCGCAGGAATCGGTGTCGACGCTCGGGCAACGGCTACAGGGACGCGTGCGGCTATCGGTGCCGAGCGGTTACGGGCAGCTCGTGATGTCGGAATGGCTGATCGCGTTCAAGCGGGAGTATCCGGATATCGTGCTCGACGTGATGTTCGAGAATCGCGTCGAAGATCTGATGCGCGATGAAGTCGATATCGCCGTACGCGTGATGCCCGAGCCGCCGCCGAGCCTCGTCGCGCGCGATATGGGGCCGGTGCGTTATGTCGCGTGCGCGTCGTCGGCGTATGCGCAGGCGCACGGCATGCCGACGCGGCTCGAAGAACTGCGCGTGGCGCCGGTGATCACCGCGTCGGTGGTCGGCAAGCAGACGCGGGTGGCCGCCTATCTCGGCGACGAACGTCATGAAGTGCTGCTGGAGCCGAGCGTGATATCGGAGAACTTTCTCTTTCTGCGCGATTCGATTCTCGCGGGGCTGGGCGTCGGGATCGTGCCGGATTATGTCGTGATGGAAGACATGCGGCGCGGCGATGTGGTCACCGCGCTCGATGAATGGCGTCTCAGCATCTTCGGCACGCACATGTACATGCTGTATATGCCGAACCGGCATCACACGCGCGCGACGCTGGCTTTCATCGAGTTCATGCTCGATCGGGCGCAGAAGGCGGGACGGGGGCGGCATTGACGCGTCGCTCCCCCTCTGCAAACCACATCGCCACCGACATCACCGCAATCCCCGCAAGCTGCACGCTGCTCAATCGCTGATCGAAATACCACCAGTCGATGACGATGGCCACCGCCGGATAAACGAACTGCAGCACCGCGATGCGCCCCGTATTCATACGCGCCATGCCGATGTAAATGAGCGTATAAGCCAGCCCCGTGTGGATCAACCCGAGCCCCGCGAGCCACGCCCACGATACGCCCCACGCGGGCCATCCGTGCTCCATCGGCCAGATGCACAGCACCAGCGTGCCAACCGCGCATTGCCACCACGCGAGGACGCCGGCCGGCATCTCACGCAGCCGTCTCGCGATGATGGTCACGCACGCCAGACAGAACGAACCCGCGATGCATGCCGCAACGCCGATCCAATAGCCGGCGTTCAGCGTGCCGCCCGTCGCATGCTCTGCGATGCCGGTCGCAAGCACCAGTCCGAACATCGCGACCGCCACCGCAACGATGCGCCGTCTGCCGATCGCCTCTTTGAGCAACAACGATGCGAGCACCAGCACCCACATCGGCTGAACATGGAACAGCACGATCGCGACGCCCGCCGAAATGCGCTCGACCGCGCTGAAGAAGAGCGCCCAGTTCAGCACCATCAGCATGCCGGCGGCGAGCACCCACGGCCCAGTGCGTCGCGTCAGGCGCAGAAAACGCGTTTGCCCGCGCAGGATCACCCACGCGCTCATGCCGAGCAGCCCGAATGCGCAGCGAAACCACGTCGCGGTCAATGGATCGGCGTGGGCCTCATGCAGGAAAACGCCGATGGTGCCAAGCAGCACGCAGCCGAGCAAAAAAGGCCAGGCGCCTGGCGCGCGGCGCTCCGCAAAGCGCATTGTCGTGTGAAGGGTATCCATGCCCGCAGTGTGTGCCCCGATGATGCGAACGAAAAGCGCATAATTCGAACGTCATTCATTCGATTTTCGAAAGCATCGCAGAGACCATGAAACAACACGATCTGCAAACCGACTGGCTCAAATGCTTCGTCGCGGTCGTCGACGCGGGTTCGCTGTCGAGCGCGGCCAGCGAAGTGCATCGCTCGCAATCGGCGGTGAGCATGCAGTTGAAGAAGCTGGAAAGCGCGCTGGGAATGCGGCTCATCGAGCGGAATTCGCGTACGCTCGAACTGACCCACGACGGCCAGACGCTGCTCGGCTACGCGCGGCGCATTCTCGATCTGCACGCCGAAGCCCACGTCGCGCTGCAAGGCGAGCAACTGAGCGGCCGCGTGCGCCTCGGCGTGCCTGACGACTACGCGGCGAAGTATCTGACGCCCGTGCTCAAACGCTTTGCAACGAAACACAGCGGCGTCGAGATCGAACTGATCTGCGAGCAATCGACTTCGCTGATTCCGCGTGTCGCGAACGGCGAGCTCGATATCGCGCTGGTGTCGCGCGATCACGGCCGGCGCGGCACGCTGCTCTTTCATGAGCCGATGGTCTGGGTCGGTGCGGCGCAGTTCGAGTCATGGCGGCGCGATCCGTTGCCGATCGCCGTCTACGAGAGCACGAGCCTTGCGCGGCGCGGCGCAATCAATTCGCTCGCGCTGCAAGGGCGCCGCTACAAAGTGGTCTACAACAGTTCCAGTCTCGCCGGGCAGATTGCGGCCGTCGAAAGCGGTCTGGCCGTCGCGGTGCTTACGCAATGCAGCGCGCCGGAGCATTTGCGCATTCTCGGCAGCGACGAAGGTCTCGGGCCATTGGAGCCGATGGAAGTCGCGGTATATCGAAGCCGCGATTCACGCGGTTCGAAAGCGGTCGATAGCCTGCAAAGCCTGCTCGTGAAGACGCTCAGGCAATCGACGTCAATCTGATCGATGCAGGCGTGACGCGATGCCTTCGATCTCCACCAGTAGATCGGCGCGGCAGATATCGACCTTCAGATAGCGGATGTTTGCATCGGGATGAAACGCGCTCTTTGCGAGTTTCGTTACCGATGGCAGGTCGGTCGCGTGCCGATAATAGACCTTGATCTGGTCGATATCGCGCAGCGCGTAGTGTTGCGAGCCGATCAGATGCGCGATGTTGTCGACAGCGACGCCCCACTGCTTGTGCAGATCGCCCGCATGCATCGTCTCGTGCCCGAGAATGCTGGCCGTGCCCGATACGAATAGCGCATCGCCCAATTGCGTGCCGCGCGCGAAGCTCGGCGCTTTCGGACCGTAGCGCTGCGGATATTCGTATGCGGGCGTCTGACGCGAATTCTCGATGTGCCTGACCGCGCTCTCGCGGCACGCCAGAAAATAGAAGCCGACGCCATCGCCCCATGTGCCGATGCCCGTCGCCGCCGGCATGCCCGAGGCCGACGCGTAGTCCTCTTCGAATGCGACGGCGCGTCCGCGGCAGAAATCGCGATACACCTCCAGCCCTTCCCGATTTTCGTCGTTGATATGCGGGATGAAGTTCCACATGCGGAAAATCTTCGGAAAGCCCAGTTCGCGCACGAGCGCAAACGCATCGCCATAGGCTTGGCGCGTGGCGTCGGTGTATCGATCGGAAGACGGGATGAAGCCTGCGCAAAACAGAAACTCGTCGTCGTGAGCGAAGACGAGGTCGTTGAAGGTTCCGCTGCGAATCGGCGCGGCGGCTGGCCAGATTTCGGCGAAGCCATTGCGCGCGTCGTCGTACATGTCGAGGTGCAGCGTCGGCACGCCGTTCTCGATGCTTGGCCGCCCGCTCGTATCGCCGAAAACGATGCGTGCAAGCACGCCGCTTTCGCACGTCTCGTCGATACGGACGAAGCGGGACGCGATCATGAAACCTGATCCGGCTCTTCGGCGGACGGGTCGCCGAAAAGATCCGCGGTCGCGACGCGATCCTGCTGTAATGCAGGCAAGGTGCCGCTCTTCACTTGTTCGAGAAGCTCCGGCGGCAGCCAGGTCTCCTCCATTGCGCTGATGCCGTTCTCGATCATCTGCTGAAGAAAGAACGATTGCTTGCGCCCCGTCACTTCAGCCAGTAGTCGCAGCCGTTGCTCGAATTGTGGATCGACCCGCACTGCGACCACCTTCAACTTGTTTTCGGCGGTCCTTCTCACTGCACGCTCCTGTCACGTTCGTTGCGCGCCGCGAGGCTTGGCGCGCGCATGCGGTGCTTATACCACACGCGTCGGCGACGACGTGTGGCAATGCGGAGAACGATCGTGCGAGAGCGATGGCGAAATCAAGCCGTTTGCTTAGCGTGCGATGGAAGTATCACGCGGTCGGGCAGTATGAGTTGAACGGCCTCGCTTGCGATTCCGCTTACTTATGCGCAGCCGTATAGGACGGTGTAAGCCGGTTGCGTTCGCCAACCCTCTCCAGGATTACAGGCCCTGCCTGAATTTCACGCAATCCAAGCATCCTCGCCGCCGCCAACGACAAATCAATGACGCGTCCTTTGATGTACGGTCCTCGATCGTTGATGCGGACGATCACCGATCTCGTCTTCGATCCATTGCTGACACGAACGTAGGTTCCAAACGGCAGCGTTCGATGTGCCGCCGTCAAAGCATGCATGTCGAAACGCTCGCCGCTCGCCGTACGACGCCCCTGAAACTTCTTGCCGTACCATGACGCCCTGCCAGCCTGCACGAAATCCGTGCTCGCTTGCGCAGGCGGCTTCAGTAAGAGCGGCGCACTCTGAAGTCCAATGGCCGATGGGACATTCACGCTGGAAGCAGCAGAATCCGGAGACGATTCGGACTGCGTTGCAATTTTAATATCTGCCGAACGGCTTTCTTCCGCCGACGGATTTTTTACTTGTCCGGCACAACCCGCGAACAGCAGACAGGCAGTCCATGACAACACTCGATACGACACGGCTTCTCTCCTTGAATCATGAGAAGGTCCGAAGGCCTGACGGGATTCGGAATGTCAGGCAGTAACGCCGTACGTTTCGGGAAGTTGACCAGACGGTCCTGCAATCAAAATCTTTGACAAACATGCGGCGCGTTCAGTGAAATTCGCCCGAGCGTTGCTTTCCGATTCGAGGAGCCATGTCGATATCGACTCGGATTACTCTTATGGTTGAACACGGTTGATTGCTCTACTGTCCCGAACGCTTTCATTACCTAGGGCAACAGCAGAGTTCCGGCTCGCGAACCTCTGGTTTGTCTCGTTGAAATCAGCATTCGATGGCCACTTCATGAAGCCTCTGATCCCGTTTCTCATCGTCGCGGCAAGCGTAGCGGTGTGCTGCATCGCTCACTCTGTCACGGTTCGTGACAAGAGAGCCGGAGCGCAAGGTGGCGTCGACGGATCGAACTCCATACCGGCTACCGAGGCCGTCGTGAGAGCGCCCGATCGCAACTACTGGGGAAAGCATCGCAGCACGTCTAAGGCCCGGGCACGTGGACATGACAGCAAAGAACCCAGCACGGATCATGAACCGTTTGCCACTGAGGCAACTCAGCATTAAGAAACGGTTCCGGAAAGGGTTGGTAGCGGCCCAAGTAAAGTCATCAGAAGGTCAACGAATTCAAAAGATGTCGTATCGATTCAGTCTTACCAACGGGCGTAGCGTCCTGCTCCGGAACACGGTCAGGACCGGCCTCATGTGCATCCCGTTTATCGCGGCCGGTTGCGCGAGCAATGCATCCAAACCGGAAGCGCAACCCGTCATATCCGGTTCGCTCATCGCACCCACTCCCGCTACGGCGCTGCCCGCGGGCTACTACGTCGCCGCGCCAGGCGACACGCTGGCCTCGATAGCGAACGCTTACGGACGCAGCGTCACGGAGCTCGCCTCCTGGAACGCGATCCCCGCTGACGGTGCGTTAAGCGTGGGCCAGCGGTTGCGAGTCGGTCCACCTGCGGCTTCATCGTCCCGCCCGACTCAGTCCGAAGCCGTCCAGCCCGCTTTGGGAAAACAAGCCGCCGACCGATTCCCTTGGCCCGCAACTGGCCCGCTCATCGCAGCCTTTGGAGCATCGGGTTCGAAGGGAATCACAGTGGGCGGCGCCACCGGTGAATCGATCAAATCGGTTCGGAACGGACGTGTTGTCTATGTGGGCAGCAAAATCGAGGGATACGGAAACCTGGTCGTGGTCAAACACGACGAGCATCTCATCACGGCCTATGGCAATGTTCATCGCGCACTCGTGCGCGCAGGCGCGTCTGTGAAGCAAGGACAGGCGATTGCAGAAATGGGCGCTCAGGCTGATGGCAAGCCATCATTTCTCTTCGAAGTACGAATAGATCGATCACCGGTGGACCCGCTGGGCTATCTAAGTGCGAGAAATCCGCAGTAACGCGTGAACGGCGCACGGTGATGAAGCGCGATATGGCTGCAAACCATATCGCGCGGCCTTCATTCACGAGCTGCCTCATCGACACACTCCATTCCCGGCTGAGAACTTCGCCCGCGCCGGACTCTGCCTCATCTTCTCCAGTTAGATCTTCTCGACGGCCGGCACGTGCTGCGCCTACCGCGAGATGCCCTGCGCATCACGCGTCATCGGGGTCATCGTCGCAAAAGCCGTCTGCGTGCATTGCTTAGCAGATTCGCTTCGTTGGCGAATGCGATCTACTCCCATAACGTAGATGGATGACGTCTTTAAATCATAACGCGTACATGGCCTTGCGCAACGGCGCGTTCGTCTGACTCGACATCCAGGGGAGTATCGAACTTGTCTCGATCCATTTCATCGCGGCGGCCACGCGTCGTCGGCATCGGCGGCACGACGCGGCCGCAATCATCGACCGAACGGGCGCTCGCTTTTGCGCTGCGCGGCGCGCAGGAAGCCGGTGCGAGCGTGCAGCTCTTCGGCGGCGCGTTCCTGCACAGCCTGCCGCACTATGCGCCGGAAACGCGCGAGCTCACCGACGAGCAGCATGAACTCATCGAAGCGGTGCGCGCGGCGGATGCGCTCGTCATCGCGACGCCCGGTTATCACGGCGGCATCTCGGGGCTCGTCAAAAACGCGCTGGATACGCTGGAAGAGCTGCGTCTCGACGAACGTCCCTATCTCGACGGCCGCGCGGTCGGCAGCATCGTCACGGCATATGGATGGCAGGCGGCGGGCACGGTGCTCACGTCATTGCGCTCGATCGTGCACGCGCTGCGCGGATGGCCGACGCCTTTCGGCGCCGCGGTCAATACGCTGGAAACGCGCTTCCAATCCGCCGATACGTGTTCCGATCCGAAAGTGGTCGAGCAGCTTCGCACCGTGGGGCGGCAGGCTTCGACCTTTGCGCTCGCGTTCGGCGCGGCGCGCGCGGACGAACATCACGCGGTGGAACGACGCGTCGCGCTTGCGCAGGATTGAATGTCGAACGATGATGCTGCGCATCGCGCGCAGCTTTCCGTTTCAGTGCAGCGCCGACTCGCCCGGCAACTGGAATGCGTCGACGGTATAGCCCATGTTGAAATATCCCGCGCGCGCGTAGGCGGAGATGTGCTCGAGCTGTTCCGCGCGCGTGGTGTCGTTCTGCGTTGGCGCGGTCTGCGCCGCGTCGTCTTTCGTGAAGTGCTTACGCACGTATCGAGTCAGAAAGTGCGGCATGGATCGGCTCCGAATGCATGAATAGCTCAAATCTAGGTCGTAAAGAACGCCTGGACAAACAAGCTTTTCTGAAATGCATTGCAGGCCGCGCCGCCGTGAGGCATCAGGCTGCGTGCGCGCCGAACTCGATCCGGTCGAAGACGGCGCTGACGGCCGGCGAAACGAAGCAGCGCATCGCCTGCACGTGCGAGTCATCGAGGAAGTTGTTGTCGCGATAGACGCCCGCTACTTTCACCAGTCGATCGAGCACGATGCGGTGAACGATGGACGTGTCTTGCCCATAGTCCCGCGCATTGGCCGTGACGAGTCTGTCGACCGCGCGCACGGTGTTGATGAAGGCGTCCGCATGAGCCTCGAGAAGGCTGGAGTACATGGCTACTATGCGCTCGATGTCTTTTGGATCGAGACCGGGATACCACAGCGCCAGAAGGCGGCGCCGGGCGATTTGCAGGTACTCGCGGGCCACGTCGTGCCGGCTGTTGGTGAAGCTGCCCCCATGCGACCTGTGTTCGGTGAGCACTTCGTCGACATTGGCGAGCTTGCCGCCGGCGGCCATGACCGAGGTCAGATAATCGAGATCTTCGGCGCTTGCGGCACACTCGTCGAAGCGGATGCGATGCCTCCGGACGAACGAACCTCGCACCATCAGCGTGCCGCCGCTTATCGTGTTGAGGCCGTCGAACAAGTGCGCCTTGATGTCGCCGTCGCCGAGCGCGCAATACGCGATGCCATCGGGAACATCGCCGAACACGCGCGCGTGCGATCCCGCGGCGGCCAGGCGGTCGTTGTCCCTGAACGCGGCGATCTGGACGGCGAGCCTTTGCGGGAGCGCGATATCGTCGGAGTCGAGACGCGCGATAAACTCGCCGCGAGCCGCATCGAAGCCGGCGTTCGACGCAATGCTGATGCCCTGGTTGCGGTCGAAGTGTATGAGACGGATGCGCGGGTCTTCGCCGGCGGCCTGCCGGGCGGCAGCCAGGGTCTGGTCGGTCGAGCCGTCGTTCACGACGATGAGCTGCCAGTCATCGAGCGTCTGATGCTGGATCGAGGCGATCGCTTCGCCGATGAATGATTCGGCGTTGAAGGCCGGAATGACGACAGTGACGAGAGGAGAGGATGACAAGGCTATCTCGGGCATGAAGAGGCCCGGACGATTGCGGCGCTGTCCGGCCAAAGGGAGTCTGAAGCGTCCGAGTATAGGTTCTTACGTTGGATGGCTTTCTAGGAGGTCTCCGAAGTCAAGTTGCTCCAACGCAAACTAGCTGTTTCGCAAATAGAACCGCGATCAGGCCGCGTCGGCTTCGCCCCGCACCGCGCGCCCGGCCTGCGCCTGCTCCAGATGCCGCAGAAGCAGCGTCACCATCGCAACGACGGTGAACGCGAGAATCACGAAGAACACCGCTAGCGGCGTGAGAATCTGCACCGAGACGAAGCCCGCCAGGCCCATCATCGCCGACGAAACGAGCAACAGCGCGCAGCCGAGGATCGCCGCCGTCAGCCCCGCGATATGCGGAAACAGCGAATTGCCCTTCGCCATAAACGTCGGGTACATCGCGCCCGCGCAGAAGCCCATCACGAGAACGGGCGCGCAGAGCGTCCAGACGGTGAGGCCGATCGTCAGCGACAGCAGCAGCATGACGACCGACGCGCCCGCCATCACGCGCGCGCCGATGCGCAGCCGTTGCTCGGCGCCCGGCAGACGCGAGCCCTGCACGCGGTTCGACAAGCCGCCGAGGAAGTACATCATGCCGATGGCGAGCGCGAGATAGCCAAAGTAAGTCGGCGGCTTGTGCAGCGTGTTCTGCACCATGAACGGGCCGACGATGTTGAACACTAGCAGAATGCTGTAGCACAGGCCTTGCGCGAGAAAGCAGCTCTGAAACACACGGCTCGACAACACCTTGCCCGCGTTCGAGATCAGCGTGCGCGGCGCGAGATGCACGGGCTTCTGCAAGGTCTCGCGATAGCGCCACACGAACGTCGACATGACGATCGCATAGATCAGGAGGAACACCAGACAGGCCTTCCAGCCGAACCACGTCTGCAAATGCGCGCCGATGACGGGCGCGACGATTGGCGCAAGTCCCCACGCGATCGACATGTAGGTGAACACGTGCATCAGCGCCTGACCCGAGAACGAATCCGTGATGATGGTCTTCGCGAGCAGGTTCGTCGCGGCGATGCCGAAGCCTTGCAGGCAGCGCGCGAGCAGAAAGGTTTCGAGGCTCGTCGCGGCCAGCGAGAGCAGGCAGCCCAGCGTGAACACGACGAGCCCGAACGCCAGCACCCGTTTGCGGCCGTACGCATCGGCGACGGGGCCCAGCACGAGCTGGCCGATCGCATACGCCGCCATGTAACCGGAGACGCTCGACTGGATCGCCTGCGGTGACGTCGCGAAATAACGCGCCATCGCGGGCAGCGCCGGCACGTAGATGTCGATGGCGAGCTGTCCCGCCGAAGCGAACAGGCACACCAGAAACAGCAGGAAACGCGGGGAATTCTTCGCAGGAGCGTGGTTCATGACAACGATGACTGAGCGGGGCGCGGCTGCGTCTTCGGGCCGGCCCGGATGGCGGAATCATCGTATTGTGCCTGTCGAACGCGCGCATCGCCGGAAAGGCCACGTTGCGCGCAGTGATCAGGCTGCCCGTGTGACGATCATGCCTTGCCATCCAGAATGGGATCCGATTGCCCCGGTATCGGACGTCCGCGATTATCGGTCGGAACGAGCTGCGTCTGAAACGCGACGAAGAGCGCCTGAAACTTGCCGTCGACTTCGATCATCACCGCGCCGTCCTGGAACACACCGTTTTCGTTCGAATGATCCTTCACGGGGCTGCCTTTTCCCGGCTTCGGATTGCCCTGGTTCATATGCGTTTCGTGAAGCCCGTCCTTTCCCGGTTCGAAGAGAAAGCCGAAGCCGTACACGGTCACGTCCTTCGTGGGCTTCCAGCCGAGGCGATGGTCCTTGTAATTCGGCGTCGGATAAACGAAGTCGACGCCATCGACGGACATGTCGAGTTGCAGCATCTCGTCGAGCAGCGCGTTGATATCGTTCTGCTCGTGCTCGGTGTCGAGCGGGATCGGACGCATCGCGCTCAGATCGACGAGACGCGTGTCGTGCACGTAATCGAGCTTCGGGAATCCCGACATCGAAACGCCCGCGGGCAGCTTCGCGAGATCGGCGATCATCGGATGATCGAAGTACTGGTTCCACAGATAGAGCACGAGATAGCCCGCCGGCCCCGTCAGCGAGCTATCCGATTTCACATTGGTGACGATACGGAATTCCTTGCCGTTCGCGTCGTCACTGACGATCACATAGTGCGGGTCGCCCTTGTAACCTTCGAGAAAGGGAACGCCGAGCCTCACCTTGCCTTTGAAACAAACGTATTCGTTGCGCGCCATGATGCTGCTCCGTGAAGTGAGCGATCATTTGATGCGGCAAGTGTGACATCCTTCCGTTCGACGCGTGATGAAGCCCGCAGCCATGCCTTTATCAGCGAATGGCCTTTCTCGCAGCCTTGATGCGCTGCTTCTGTTCGGCGTCGAGCGCGCGCAACGCATGCTTCGTCACGTTGTCGCCGATGGGAAGCGTGCCTTGCAATAGCAGATCGTGGCTCGCGACGACATCGTTCAATGCGCCGAAGCGCTTTTGAAGGCGCTTCAGGCTCTTCACCTTCGAGCGCAGTTTCGGCTTGATATCCGGATCGAAGAATTCGAGCAGATAACGCACCTTCTTACCGGCCTTGCGCACTTCGTGATAAGCCGCATAGTCCGACTGCTTCGCATGCAGCGCCCGCTTGATGCGCCTCTTCAACTGACTGCGCGCCGCGTCGATGCGCTTCTTCGCGAACCGTTCGACCGCCACGCGCTTGCGTCCCGTGTTGAGCTCCTGATTCGCTTCCTTGAGCCCCGTCCACAACACATGCTTGACGTCGGCATTCGCGATGGTCTCGATGCTCGTCGCGAGCACCGCCGCACGACGCTCTTTTGCCGGCTCGTCGAGCCCTTCGACGTCGAGCTCCTTCATCAATTCGAGCAGAATGTCCCAGTCGCGCGCGCTGCCCGCCGAGGTCGCCAGATATTTGAAGACTGCGCGCTGGCGCGTGTCGAATTCCTCGTCCAGCAAGGGCCGGTATGCCCAGAACAACGTTCGCAACCGGCGCAGCGCGACCCGCAGCTTGTGCAGTTCTTCCGGGTTCGAATTCGCGTTGAGCGCGGCCGCTTGGTGCGTCGCTTCGTCGATCAGCGGTGAAGCCAGATCGCCGAATCTCGATTGCGCCGTTTCGGGCCTGGCGCGCTTGTCGTCGCGGCTACCCTCGCGTCTGTCGTCGTTCAGGGTCATGATCGTCCTCCTCGTGAATGCCCTTTGTAATGCAACATGCGTACCTGCCCGGCGACGACGTGCACCGCATTTTCTGGACCGAGGAACAGGTTTTGCGCAATGCGCAACACCGGAAATGCCACTATTTGTGCGTGCCCCACAGCGATATGCGCGTTCGATAGAATTCACCCGCCCGCAGGACGCCCCTGCACATCGAAGACGAACCAAAAGAGCTATCGGAGTCGGTTTGAAAAAGCGAGCTACGGTCATCTGTCGACGAGGGAACCACATACTGCTGGTCGCGCGGCGGCGCACCAAATGGGCGCTGCCCGGCGGCATGCTCAAGCGTGGCGAACAACTGTCCGACGCTGCGCTGCGCGAACTCAAGGAGGAAACGCGTCTTTCCGGCAAGTCGGCGAAGTTTCTGTTTCAGCATCGCGGAAGACAGAAGCATCATCACGTGTTCGTCTGCGATGTCCCGAAGAGCGCGAAGCCGCGCGCCAGCAGCGAAATCGACCGATGCCGCTGGGTTCACGTTTCGGATATCCCGCGTCTTGCCGCCAGCGAACCGACCAAGCTGATCGTCAAAGCGCTCAACGGAAATCGCGGCAAGCGTTGAGATTCAGTCAGCCGTCACGCGCGCTGCTCCTGCGCATCGCCATACACGACGCGCACCGCGGGCACAAACCACGCGAGACACAAGCCGACAAACGCAGCAAGCGCGGCCACGGCGAGCCCGATATGAATCGACTCGACGAGCGCCATGCGCGCCGAGTGCATCATCGTCATCGCGTCGTGCGACTGGCCTGCGGCGACGAGACGCTCGATCAGCGCGGACTGTTCCGCACGATCGATCAGCAAATCCGGGCTCGCGAACGATTTGAGCCATTGCGTCGCCTGATACGCATCGAGCGGACGATGCACGTTGTTCGCATAGAGATGCCCGAGCAGCGCGCCCGTGATCGCCGTGCCCAGCATGCCCCCGAAAATGCGCAGCGATTGCAGCAAGGCGGTGACCGCGCCGAGTTGCTCGCGCGCGACGATCTGCTGCGAGCAGATGGTGAGATTCGTCGCGACGAGCCCGAGGCCGAGGCCGCTCGCGCCCATGCAAGCCATCCAGACGGCATGCGGCTCATGGCCATTCAGCGATACGAGCGCGAGACAGCCCGCCACGCATAGCGCGAAGCCTGCGTACAGCAGCATGTTCGCGCGGCGGATGCGCGTGACGATGCGATTGTTGAGCATGCTGCCGACCGTCGTGCCGAGCAGCAGCGGCGTGATCAGCATGCCGGAATCGTGCGGCGACATGCCGTAGCCGCCCTGAAACAGCAGCGGAATGTAGAAGGCCATCGAGAAGAGCGCGAAGCCGCCGAGCACCGAGATCGCGAACAGCGCGGCAAGCTTGCGGTCGAGCAGCACGTCGACGGGCACGACGGGATAGCCCATGCGCTTTTCCCAGAAATACAGCGTCGCGCCGAACACGAGCGTGACAAGCGAAAGCACGATCGTCGTGGCGCTCAGGCCTTCCTTCGGCAGCATTTCGATCAGCAGTTGCAGCGCGCCCAGCGTCACCGCGACAACGCATGCGCCGAGCCAGTCGAGCTGAATCCGCTCGCGCCGTTTCAGACGATGCAGGTTCGGCACGAACAGTTGCACGAACATCAGCGAGACGAGGCCGATCGGCACGTTGATGAAGAACACGAGCCGCCAGCCGTGCATCTGCGTGAGCATGCCGCCGAGCGTCGGGCCGATCACGTTCGCGATGCCGAACGTCGACGTGACGATCACGAGCCAGCGCAGGCGCAGCTTTGGATCGGGGAAAAGATCGGCGACGGTCGCGAACACCGTGCCCAGCAGAATGCCGCCGCCAATGCCCTGCACGCCGCGCGCAATGACGAGAAACAGCATGCCGTTCGCGAGCCCGCACAGCACGGAAGCCGACGTGAACAACACGACGGCGGCCAGCAGAAACGGCTTGCGCCCGTACAGGTCGCCCAGGCGTCCGAAAATCGGAATCGTGATGACCGACGCGAGCATGTACGACGTCGCGACCCACGCATACAGGTCGAAGCCTTTCAGCTCCGCGACGATGCGCGGCATCGCCGTGCCGACGATGGTCTGGTCGAGCGCGACCAGCATCGTCACGAGGGCGATGCCAAGCATCGCGAGCAGCGATTCGCGAAACGGCAGGCGTTGCCGCTCGGGATCGTGAACGTCGATGAACGCACTCATGCCGTGCTCCCGCCGCGCGCGAGCACGTGATCGACGCGCCCGCGTCGCGCGCTTACTGCCCGCCTTCCTGAATCGTCAGGACATTCTTCACGGACGTGACGCCGTCGACGCCCTTCGCGATCTGCGCGGCCTTGTCGATCTGCGTCGCGTCGGCGGTGTGCCCGGCGAGCGTGATGGCGCCGTTCTTCGCGATCACGTTCATGCCGGCCGTCTCGACGCCGCCCTTTTGCAGCGCCTGCTGCACCTTCTTGCTGAGCGCACGGTTGGCCTTGCGGATCTGGGATTTCGAGGGCTTGGCACTCGCGGACGGCGCGGTCGTGTCGGACGCCGCATCGGTGGTTTGCGGCCACACGTTGACGGAAAACACGACCGCCGACGCGACGGCGGCGAGTTTGAGCGCATTGATCGTTTTCATCGCTTGGCTCCAGGGTGGCTTGAAGGTCACAACGGCACGATGAATTCTAGTCGGCGATGCGCCACATCCAAGGGATAGTTTCATTCATCAGGAGAGCCACACGATTCACGCGGCGGCAAAAGCGCGCAATTCCGCCGCCGAAAGGAAGAAATCGCCGTTGTCCGCGAGCTTTCCGATCATGAAATCAATGAACGTTCGTACGCGCAGCGGCTGCTCCGTCCGATGCCGGTAGTAGATATAAACCGATTCGCGCTGCGTCAGATGTCGCGTCAGCAAAGGCACGAGCCGTCCCTCGCGGATGGCCGCGGCCGCGGAGAAGCTCCCGAGCTGGCCGATCGCGAGACCGGCGAGCACCGCGTCGGCTTCGGCGTCGATATCGTTCGTGCAGAGCGCCGCCGAGATCTCGCGGTACACGATTTCGTCGCCGATCATGAATTCCCACGGCGCTTCCTTGCCGGTGTTCGCGCGCCGGTAGCCGGTGCAGCGGTGCGACGCGAGATCGTCGACAGTTTGCGGCGCGCCGTATCGTTCGATGTAACCCGGCGACGCGCACACGATCAGCTGGATCGGCACGAGCCGCCGCGCGATCGCGCCGCCCGCGGGCGGCGATCCGCCACGCAGGCCGACATCGGCGCGTTCCTCGACGAGATCGGTGAAATGGTCGTCGAAACGCACATCGAGCATGACATCGGGATACAGCGCGGCGAACTCCAGCACCGCCGGCCACAGCGCGCGCCGCAGCGCTTTCGGCGCGCTGACGCGCAACGGACCCGCGATGTGCTCCTTCGCGCTCTTCGCATCCGCAATGGCCGACGACAGCATCGCGAGCGCCGGCTCGACGTTCTGCAACAGCCGCTGCCCTTCTTCGGTGAGGCTCAGCTTGCGCGTCGTGCGATGAAAGAGGCGCACGCCGAGGGCCTTTTCGAGCTGCATGACCGCATGACTCGCGGCCTGCGGCGAAATCCCCTGATCAATGGCCGCACGCCGCAGATTGCCGAGCGTGGCGGCGCGCACGAAGATCGAAATCGCGCGGACTTCGTTCATGAAGCGCTCCGATTCGCAAATAAAGGTTGATTATCAGTCTAGCGTTCGACGGCTAGTTCATGCGAATCGGACGGCCTAAGCTTCGTTTCACCTTCACCACCGAAACAAACGGAGCACATCATGAGCAACGTCACCCAACAGCAATTCAAGCGCGTCTGGTTCATCACGGGCGCATCGCGCGGCCTCGGCGCACTGATCGCCCGCGCGGCGCTCGCCGACGGCAACGCCGTCGTGGCCGCGGGCCGCAACGCGGCGGCGATCGTCGAGCGTCTCGGCGAATCGCCGGCGCTCTTGGCCGTAGCGCTCGACGTCACGAACGAAGCGCAGGCCAAAGCGGCGGTCGAAGCCGCCGTCGCGAAGTTCGGCCGCATCGACGTGCTGGTCAACAACGCGGGTTTCGGCCTGCTCGCGGCGGTCGAGGAATCCAGCGACGCCGACGTGCGCCGCATGTACGACACCAACGTCTTCGGCCTGCTCAACGTGACGCGCGCCGTGCTGCCCGTCATGCGCAAGCACAAGAGCGGTCATGTCGTGAACATGTCGTCGGTCGGCGGGTATCGCTCGGCGGCGGGATTCGGCGTCTACTGCTCGACGAAATTCGCCGTCGAAGGCATCACCGAGGCGCTGCACGACGAGCTGAAGCCGCTCGGCATTCACGCGACGGTCGTCGAGCCGGGCTATTTCCGCACGGACTTTCTGGATGCGTCGTCGCTCGTGGTCAGCGAGGAGATCATCGGCGATTACGATGCGACCTCGGGCAACGTGCGGCGCATCGCGGTCGGCATGAATCACAATCAGCCGGGCGATCCGGACAAGCTCGCGACCGCGCTCGTCGCACTCGCCGATGCGCCCACGCCGCCGGTGCGCCTGCCGCTCGGTACGGACACGCTGAAGGCGATCGCGGAGAAAAACGCGTATGTCGCAGCGGAAACGGAAAGCTGGAAAGCGTTGGCCAGCTCGACGGACTTCGCGAGCTGAACGGGCGTGCGCGTCACGCGTCGCGCACTTTGCCCGTGAGCGCGAGGCGCGTCGCGAGCGCCGAGAGCGCGTCGTAGGCCTCGCGCGATACCGCATCCCATGCGCCGATCGCCTGCGCCTGCGACTCGACCACCGCGCGGTCGCCGCGCGCGGCGGGACCAGTCAGCGCATCCTTCGGGCCGAGCGCGAGCACGTTATCGACGGCATTGCGCGACAGCGTGTGCATCATGTCGTCGATGAGCGGGTGCGGAATGCCCGCCGCCTGCCACATCTCGACCGACATCGCCGCGAGCACCGGCAGAAAGTTCGACGCGACGACCGCCGCCGCGTGATAGAGCTGCTTGCTGCCCGGCTCGATATCGAAGCAGCGCGCGCCGATGGCCGCGAGCACCTCGCTCCACGCATCGCGCGCGGCGCCGTCGCCTTCGAGCCCGCACGGCGTGCCTTCGAACTGGAACACGGCCGTGCCGGGATTCGCGAAGCTCAGCATCGGATGCGCGCTCGCGACGCTCCAGCCGATCGCGCGCAAGGGCGCGAGCGTGTCCGTATCGAGCGCGCCGCTGCAATGCACGGCGACCGCGGGCGCTTCGTCCTTGCGATGAGACGCGAGCGCCTGCGCCACGTCGGCGATGCGCATGTCGGGCACCGACAGCAGCCAGATATCGGCGGGACGCATCGCGGCGATATCGTCGAGCGCGCGGCCCGCGCCGATGAAATCGACCGCATCGCGCGCGTGTGCGAGATCCGTATCGCACACGTCGCCGATTTCGAGCACGCGGTTCGCGACGATCAGATTGCCGAGCGTCGCGCCCACGCGCCCCGCGCCGATGATGTTGAGAATCGCCATCAGCCGTGCTTGATCGCGATGGTCTTCAGGCTCGTGAAGCCGTACAGCGCTTCGAAGCCTTTTTCGCGTCCGTGGCCGCTCGCCTTCACGCCGCCGAAAGGCAACTCGACGCCGCCGCCCGCGCCATAGTTGTTCACGAAGACCTGACCCGCCTGCAGCTTGCGCGCAAGACGCAGGCCGCGCGAGCCGTCGCGCGTCCACACGCCCGCGACCAGACCGTAGTTCGTGCCGTTCGCGAGCTTCACGGCTTGCGCTTCGTCATCGAACGGCATCACGGCGAGCACTGGGCCGAAGACTTCTTCCTGTGCGAGCTTGCTTTGCGGCGGCACGTCGCGGAACAGCACGGCCTCCTGGAAGAAGCCGTTGCGCGATGCTTCCACCGCGATCTTGCCGCGCGCCGCGACGCGAATGCCCTCGCCTTCCGCCTGCTCGACGATGCCGCGTACACGCGCGTGCTGCTTCGCGTTGACGAGCGGTCCCATGTCGAGATCCATCGATGAAGGCCCGGTGCGCAGCGCTTCGAAGCGTTCGGTCAGACGCTCGATCACCGTTTCGTAGATGCCGCGCTGAACCAGCAGACGGCTGCCCGCGGAGCACGTCTGTCCGGCGTTCTGCACGATCGCGTTGAGGATGACGGGCAGCGCTTCGTCGAGATCGGCGTCATCGAAGACGAGTTGCGGCGACTTGCCGCCGAGTTCCAGCACGCTCGGGCAATGACGTTCCGCAGCCGTGCGACCGACGAGCGCGCCGGTCGCCGTCGAGCCGGTGAAAGAAATATGGCCGATGCCCTCGTTCGCCGACAACGCCGCGCCCGCTTCGCTTCCCAGGCCGGTGACGACGTTGATCGCGCCCGCCGGAAAGCCGACGTCGGCGGCGATTTCGGCGAGCCGCAGAATCGACAGGCTCGCGTCCTCCGCAGGCTTCACGACGCACGCATTGCCCGCCGCCAGCGACGCGCCGACGCTGCGCCCGTAAATCTGCATCGGGTAATTCCACGGGATGATGTGCCCCGTCACGCCGATCGGCTCGCGCACCGTCATCACCGTGAAGCCCGTCGTATAGGGCAGCGTCTCGCCGTGCAGCTTGTCGACGCAGCCGGCGTAGTACTGGAGGTAACGCGCGAGCACGGCGGCGTCGGTGCGCGCGGTCTTGAGCGCCTTGCCGGTGTCGCGCGCTTCGAGTTGCGCGAGCTCGTCGGCGTTTTCGAGCACGGCTGCGGCATACGCGAACAGCAGGTTCGCGCGCTCGACCGGCGAGAGCTTCGCCCACGGGCCGTCGAGCGCTTCGCCCATCGCGCCGCGTGCGGCCGTCACGGCGACGTCGATATCGGCGGCATTGCCGCGTGCGATCGCTGCGAACGGCTCGCCGTTGCCCGGATCGATGACATCGAGCGATTCGCCGTTATCCGCCGCTTTCCACGCGTTGCCGATGAAATGACGATATTCCATGCTTACTCCGTAATCAGTGCGTGTTCCGTGACGGCTGCGGCGATCGCCGTGCCGACTTCGATGGTGTTCGCCGCGCCGCCCATGTCCGGCGTGCGCGGGCCGTTTTCGAGCACGGATTCGATGGCGGCAACGATGGTCTTCGCGGCCGCTTCGTAGCGCGCTTCGCCACGGCCGAGATGCTGCAGCATCAGCGCGGCCGACCAGATCTGCCCGATCGGATTCGCGATGCCCTTGCCCGCGATATCCGGCGCCGAGCCGTGCACCGGCTCGAAGAGCGACGGAAAGCGCCGCTCCGGATTCAGGTTCGCCGAAGGCGCGATGCCGATGGTGCCGGTGCATGCCGGCCCGAGATCCGAAAGAATGTCGCCGAAGAGATTCGACGCGACGACCACATCGAAGCGATCCGGATGCTGCACGAAATGAGCGCACAGAATGTCGATGTGGAACTTGTTCGTCGCGATCTCCGGATAGCGCTTCGCCGCTTCGGCCAGACGTTCGTCCCAGTAAGGCATCGTGATCGAGATGCCGTTCGATTTCGTCGCCGCCGTGAGCTGCTTTTTCGGGCGGCCTTGCGCGAGCTGGAATGCGAAGTCGAGAATGCGGTCGACGCCCGTGCGCGTGAACACGGACTGCTGCGTCGCGAACTCGCGCTCGGTGCCTTCAAACATGCGTCCGCCGACCGACGAGTATTCGCCTTCGGTGTTCTCGCGCACGACGAGAAAGTCGATCTCGCCGGGCTTGCGGTTCGCGAGCGGCGAAGGAACGCCGGGCATCAGGCGCACGGGGCGCAGGTTCACGTACTGATCGAACTCGCGGCGAATCCGGATGATCGATTCCCACACGGCCGTGTGATCCGGTACGACGTCGGGCGTGCCGACCGCGCCGAAGAAAATCGCGTCGTGCCTGCCGATCTGCTTGTCCCAGTCGGCGGGCATCATCGTGCCGTGCTGCACGTAGTGCTCGGTGCACCATGACGCGAATTCGTCGAAATCGAGCGCGATGTCGTAACGCGCGGCGGCGGCCTTCAGCACGCGCAGGCCTTCGACCATGACTTCCTTGCCGATGCCGTCGCCCGGAATGACGGCGATGTGATGCGTTGTTGCCATTGCGCTTTGTCTCCTGTTATTCGACGTGGAACCGCCCGTCATACAGGAGGGAAATCTAGCGGACGCTTTCGCGTGAAGGAAGTGCGAATCCGGGAACGGGAGTCTTCGAATATCCGCAAGGGCTCAGCCGGCCGGACGTTCGGCGCCGGGCGCGACGAGCGACGCAGGCGCGAAGGCGGTCAGAAAATCGAAGAGCCTGCGCGCGGGCAGCGGGGCGGCGCCTGAGCGAATCCCGACCGACATCACGCGCTCGGCCCACGGATTGGTCAGGCGGATGAAGCGCAGATGCATCGGCTCGCGAAAAAGCCGCACCGCGCCCTCCGGCAATACGCCGATGCCCTGCCCTGCCGCGATCAGACGGCACATCGCCTCGAAGCTTTGCACCTGCACGCGAAAGCGGATCGTGCGGCCCGCGAGCGCCGCTTCCTTGACGAGCATGCGCGTGACCTCGGCTTTATCGTCGAGGCCGACGATATCGTGTTCCAGCAGCGCCTTGAACTCGATCTCATCGCCTTGCAAAACGTGGTCTTCCGGCACGACGACGCTGATGCGGTCCGTGCAATACGGCGCGAGGCGAATGCCTTCCATCCCGACCTGCGACGTCACCACGCCGACATCCGCGCGCCCTTCGCGCAGCGCCTGAAGAATGTCCATGCTGCGCAGTTCGCTGATATGCAGCTTGATGTCCTGATAACGCTGCGAGAACGCGCGCAGATGATCGGGCAAGTCCTGGCTGATCGCGGAGATGTTGGCGAACACGCGCACGCGGCCGACCGAGCCTTTGGTGTAATCGGAGAGCTCGCTGTAGATGGCGTCGGTCTTGAGCAGCAGTTCGGTGGCATGACGCGCGAGCGCTTCCCCCGCCGGCGTGGGCTCGACGCCCGCGGACGTGCGGTTCAGCAAGCCGACGCGAAAGTGATGTTCCAGTAGCGCGATGCGCCGGCTCGCCGTCGACAGCGACATATGCGATTGCTGCGCCGCCTTGGACAGGCTGCCCATTTCGACGGCGCGCAGAAAAAGAGCCAGCGACGTGAGATCGAACAAAACGCAACGCTCCGAAAAAGATCATGCCGCGCAGTATGGCATTGGCTCGGGCGCGCTGCTTCAGGGGGCGGTACAGGAAAACCCTGATCCGCGTGCACGCAAGGCATTCGAACTATTCGAAAGCCCGCTTCACGGATTTCGCATATCACCTGCGCTCAGCAGCCGCTACATTTCCCCTGTCCCGCCGCGTCTTTTGCGAGCAGAGGCCAAAAAACAGACATGGAGACAGACGTGGAAATCGATGCGACCAGTTTGGCCGGAGGCGCGGCATCGCCCGCCCCGTCACACGATGCGGCCACCGCCGACCGCCTCTTCCGCCGTCTCGCGCTGCACATCCTGCCGATATTGATGTTCGCGTACGTCACGTCGTACATCGATCGCGTGAACGTGAGCTTCGCGAAGTTGCAGATGGCGCAGCAGCTCGGCTTTTCCGATGCCGTGTTCGGCTTCGGCGCGGGCATCTTCTTTCTCGGCTATGTGATTTTCGAAGTGCCGAGCAACATGATCCTGCAACGCGTCGGCGCGCGGCGCTGGATCACGCGGATCATTCTGTCGTGGGGCATCGTGTCCGGGCTGACGGCTTTCGTCTCCACGCCGATGCAGTTCTACGTGATGCGCTGCCTGCTCGGCGTCGCGGAAGCCGGCTTCATTCCGGCGATCGTGTTCTATATCGGCCGGTCGTTTCCGCGTGACCGTCGCGCGCGCATCCTGAGCATGTTCTATGCGGCGCTCGCGCTTGCCGGGCTGATCGGCTCGCCGCTGACCGGCTTCATCATGCAGTACTTCGACGGCCTCATGCAGTTGCCCGGCTGGAAGTGGATCTTCATCGTCGAGGCATTGCCCGCGTTTCTCGCGGCGTTCTACACCTGGAAGGGCCTCGACGACGACGTCACGAAAAGCCCGCGCTACAGCGAAGCCGATCGCGCGTTCCTCGCGCGCGTGCTGGCCGAAGATCGCGCGGTGACGGCGCAATCGAATCACAAGGGCCTGTTCTCGAGCTTGCTCGTGTGGGCGTTCTGCTTCATCTATTTTCTCGATGTCTTCGCCATCTACGGCTACACGTTCTGGGCCCCGACGATGATCAAGTCGATGGGCATCACCGGCGACTTCGCGATCGGCGCGCTCGCGGCCTTGCCCAACGCGGTCGCGGTCGTCGTGATGGTGCTGTTCGGCCGCAGCGCGGACAAGCGCGGCGAGCGGCGCCTGCACGTCGCGGCGCTGCTGCTGATGGGCGCGGTCGGCTTGTCGCTCTCCGTGCTCTGGCATGACAATCTGTGGCTCGGCATGTTCGCGCTGTGCATCGCGAATGCGGGCTTGCTGTCGTTTCCGCCGCTGTTCTGGAGCATGCCCACGGCCGTGCTCGGCCAGGCGGCGGCTGCGGTCGGCATCGCATGGATCAGCGCGTTCGGCAATCTCGGCGGCTTCTTCGGCCCGTATGCGGTCGGCTTTCTGAAGCAGACGTCGGGCGGCATGACGCTGCCGATTTTCTCGATGGTCGGCTGCCTCGTGCTCGGCATCGTTCTGACGATGCTGCTGCCTAAGCGGCTCGTGAACCGCTGAGCTTTTTACCGCATAAAAAGGAAGAGACAAAGCATGAAAGAGCGTATCGGCATGATCGGCATCGGCCTGATGGGACATGGCATCGCACGCAATATCATGAAGCACGGCTATCCGCTGACGGTGGTCGAGCATCCCGGCAATCAGCCGCTCGACGAACTGCGCGTGGGCGGTGTTGCGACCGCCGCGAACGGCGAGGCACTCGCGCGCGAGTCGGACATCGTCATTCTGTGCGTGACGGGTTCGCCCGAAGTCGAAGCCGTGTTGACCGCGCCCGATGGTGTGCTCGCGGGCTTGCAGCCGGGCGCGATCGTGATCGATTGCTCGACGGCGGTGCCCGCATCGACGCAGCGCATGGCCGCGCTCGTCACGGAGGCGGGCGGCCTTTTCGTCGATGCGCCGATGACGCGCACCGCGAAGGAAGCGTACGAAGGACGCCTGAACCTGCTGGTCGGCGCATCAGCCGAACTGTTCGCGCGCATCGAGCCGCTGTTGCGCACGTATGCGGAGAACGTGACGCTGGTCGGCGGCACGGGCGCGGGGCACAGCATGAAGCTGCTGCACAACTTCGTGTCGCTCGGAACGATCGCGCTGATCTCCGAAGCGGCGGCCTGCGCGAAACGCGCGGGCGTCGATGCGCAGACGTTCGTCGATGTGCTCGCGAAAGGCGGTGGCGGCGGTGCGGCGCTTGAGCGGCTGCGTCCGTCGCTCGTGGATGGCGATCCGTCGGGCATGCCGTTTCACATGTCCAACGCGCTGAAAGACCTCGGCTATTACGTGACGATGGCCGGCGACACGAACGCCGTCGATGCGATCGCCGCCGCCGTGCAAGCGACGTATGCGGGCGCGGTCGAGCAAGGCGGTGCGCATCGGACGCTCCTGGAACTGCCGAATTTGCTGGGCGATTGACGTCGCGATAAAAAAAGCCGCTCCGAAGAGCGGCTTTCGAGTCGCGCTGTGAACGCGGCTTCAGTCGTCGAGCAAGGAAAGGTCGCGCACCGCGCCCTTGTCCGCTGACATCACCAGCTTCGCGTACGCCTTCAGCGCCGCCGACACCTTGCGCGGACGCGCCTTCGCCGGCTTCCAGCCCTTCGCGTTCTGCTCCTCGCGACGGCGTGCGAGTTCCTCGTCGGACAGCAGCACGTCGATCGTGCGATTCGGAATGTCGATGCGGATCTTGTCGCCGTCGCGCACGAGACCGATCGCGCCGCCCGCCGCCGCTTCCGGCGAGCAGTGGCCAATCGACAGTCCCGACGTGCCACCCGAGAAGCGGCCGTCCGTCAGCAGCGCGCACGCCTTGCCGAGACCCTTCGACTTGATATAGCTCGTCGGATACAGCATTTCCTGCATGCCAGGGCCGCCCTTCGGACCTTCGTACCGGACGATGACGACATCGCCCGCCTTCACCTTGTCGTTGAGGATGTTCTCGACCGCTTCGTCCTGCGACTCGGTGACGTGCGCGGTGCCTTCGAACACGAGAATGCTCTCATCGACGCCCGCGGTCTTCACCACGCAGCCGTCCAGCGCGATGTTGCCCGTCAGCACCGCAAGGCCGCCTTCCTTCGAGAACGCATGCTCGTAGGAACGGATGCAGCCTTCGGCGCGGTCCGTGTCGAGGCTCGGCCAGCGCGTGTTCTGGCTGAACGCGACTTGCGTCGGCACGCCGGCGGGACCGGCCATGTAGAAGGTCTTCACGGCTTCGTCGTCGGTGAGCTTGACGTCCCACTGCGCGAGCGCGTCCTTCAGCGTGGGCGCATGCACGGTCGGCGCATCCGTGTGCAGCTTGCCCGCGCGATCCAGCTCGCCGAGGATCGCCATGATGCCGCCCGCGCGATGCACGTCCTCGATGTGATACTTGTTCGTGTTTGGCGCGACCTTGCACAGTTGCGGCACGGTGCGCGAAAGACGATCGATGTCCTTCATCGTGAAGTCGATCTCCGCTTCGCGCGCGATCGCGAGCAAGTGCAGGATCGTGTTGGTCGAGCCGCCCATCGCGATATCGAGCGTCATCGCATTTTCGAACGCCTTGAAGCCGACCGAGCGCGGCAGCACGCGCGCCTCTTCCTGCTCGTAGTAACGTCGCGCCAGCTCGACGATGCCGCGTCCCGCGCGCTTGAAGAGCTGCTCGCGATCCGCGTGCGTCGCGACGACGGTGCCGTTGCCGGGCAGCGAGAGGCCGAGCGCTTCGGTGAGGCAGTTCATCGAGTTGGCCGTGAACATGCCCGAGCACGAGCCGCATGTCGGGCACGCGGAGCGTTCCACTTCGGCCACTTCGGCGTCGGAATACTTCTGGTCCGCGGCGATCACCATGGCGTCGACGAGATCGAGCTTCTTGAACTCCATCGCCTTCGTGACGGGATTCGCGAGGCGCGTCTTGCCCGCTTCCATCGGACCGCCCGAGACGAAGATCACGGGGATGTTCAGGCGCATCGCGGCCATCAGCATGCCGGGCGTGATCTTGTCGCAGTTCGAGATGCAGACCATGGCGTCGGCGCAGTGCGCGTTGACCATGTATTCGACCGAATCCGCGATGATGTCGCGGCTCGGCAGCGAATACAGCATGCCGTCGTGACCCATCGCGATGCCGTCATCGACGGCGATCGTGTTGAACTCTTTCGCAACGCCGCCCGCGGCTTCGATCTCGCGCGCGACGAGCTGACCGAGGTCCTTCAGATGGACGTGGCCCGGAACGAACTGGGTGAACGAATTGACGACGGCGATGATCGGCTTCGAGAAATCTTCGTCTTTCATGCCGGTCGCGCGCCAGAGCGAGCGCGCGCCCGCCATGTTGCGGCCGGCGGTGGAGGTTTTGGAACGGTATGTGGGCATCGTGGTTGCTGTTGGAATATCGCGGGATAGACACGGGCCACGAGGGTAACGGCCCTTGCGCGCGCGTCTGAGCGACCTTTTGGGTCGGACTTGGGTCGAAGCGGCGCGAATTTTGGGATTATCCCATACCTAGTTATCTGCTTCGTCCATTCCGGCTCGCCTCGCCGCATCCACCAGCGCCCGAATCGCCCAGCGCCGGACCTTGCGCGCACGCGCTTCGTCGAGTTGCAGCACGTCCTTGCAGACGATCATCGCCTCCGTGCCGATGACGAGCGCCAGCGCCTGAGTCAACGTATCGAACGCGGCGGGCTTGAACCGATCGCGCGCGGGCGCGAGTGCCGCTTCGATCAACGGCGTGCGCCGGTTCTGCCGCAGCGGCACTTCGTCTTCCGGTTCGCCCTTCGCCACGCGTTCGAGCGAATGCGCGAGCATCATGCGCAGCGGCGCTTCGTTCGCGAGAATCATGTCGTGGAGCGCGGCATCGACACGCAGCAATCGCGCGACAGGATCGTCCGATGCACGCGCGGAAAAGAGCGTGCCGGCATCCGGCGTATCGACATCGAGCGACGCTTCCAGCAATAGCGTATCGATGCTCGGGAAATGCCGGTACGCCGTCGCGCGCGACACGAGCGCTTCACCGGCGATCTCTTCGAGACTCGGTTTGTGCCCCTGCTTCATGAGCCGCGATGCTGCCTGCAGCAGATCCTTGCGCGTGCGCTGCTTCTGATTGCCGCGCGTTGTCGTGACGGAAACGGCCATATCAGGCCTGCGGCAACTGACCGATGATCGCCGCAAGATCGACCCACACGTTCTCGCGACTGATCTGCCCGCTCTCGCTGAATTCGACGATATGCAGCATGCGAAATTGCAGCGGACGTCCGCGCCCTTCGAGTCCGAACGGCGTGCCAGGCGCCTTGCCCTGCCACATCGATTCGTCGATGACGAAGCCATCGCCATAGAGACGCCGCAGACATTCGACACGGCTCTCCGACAAATCCGCGAACAACGCTTCGTAAAACGGCCGCACGCGCTCGCGTCCATGCGCGGGGCCGGCGGGCCAGCCGACGATATCGTGCTCCACATCTTCCGTCAGCGTGGCGAGCACGCCTTCGACATCGTCGCGGCGCTCGAAGCCGAAATGCTCATCGATCTTTCGGTCCATCTCCACAGGGGTCAGCGTCATGATTGCCTCCTTGCGTCATGCCTGCCAGTTTCATTCTAGTGAGACAACAGTCTCATTACAAGATTGAAATGTCGGATCGACAGGACGGCACTTAGCTATGCAATCACTTCATCACAGCACAAAAAAATGGCGCAGTCCCTTTCGAGACTGCGCCATTTTTTCGTTAAGGGCGAAAATTAAACCGCCCGGCGCACCATCAATTCCTTGATCTTGCCGATCGCCTTGGTCGGATTGAGCCCCTTCGGGCACACGTCGACGCAATTCATGATCGTATGGCAACGGAACAGACGATACGGATCTTCCAGGTTGTCCAGTCGCTCGCCTGTCGCTTCGTCGCGGCTATCCGCAATGAAGCGATACGCTTGCAGCAAGCCCGCCGGTCCCACGAACTTGTCCGGGTTCCACCAGAAGCTCGGGCACGACGTCGAGCAGCTTGCGCACAGAATGCACTCGTACAAGCCATCGAGCTCATCGCGTTCGACCGGCGATTGCAAACGCTCTTTCTCGGGCGGCGGCGT
>NZ_FCOM02000079.1 GCF_001544695.2 Caballeronia arvi | reverse complement strand
GCTGGAAAACTCGACTTCTCCGCCTTCAACTCGCATGCCCGCTGAGAGCCATCACCCACTCCGTTTTCAAAAGAGCCAGATTTACTTCGACAATCGAATCCCTGAAATCTCGCAGAGCTCGACGAACCCCAAATACACTCAGCAGGGCTTCGACACAGCCTTCCGCTTGGTCGCAAACGACGGCCAACTTGGCTCGGTGCTCGGCAAATACGCTGTCCAAAAGTGGAACGCCAAGACTGTAGCGGTCATCGACGACCGCACGGCATACGGGCAGGGCATTGCGGACGAGTTCCTGAAGGCAGCTCAAGCCAATGGCGCAAAGCTCGTATCTCGCCAGTACACGACGGACAAAGCGACTGACTTCCGGGGCGCGTTGACTGCGGTGAAAGGTGAGAATCCGGACGTGCTCTTCTATGGCGGCATGGACGCCCAAGGCGGTCCCATGATTAGGCAAATGCAACAGCTCGGCATGCAGACGAAGTTCATGGGCGGCGACGGCATTTGCAGCGGACAACTGCCCGCTCTAGCGGGGACATCGCTGCAGGGGCGTCAAGTCCTCTGCGCAGAAGCGGGTGGCATTACGCCCGAATACGCGCCAGGAATGGAAGCCTTCAGGAGGCGCTTCAAGGCCAAGTATGGAGATGACGTGGTCATCTACGCACCATACGCCTACGATGCTGTCATGATTTTGGTCGACGCTATGAAGCGCGCCAACTCTTCCGACCCGGCGAAGTATTTGCCCTACCTGCAAAAAACCGACTATAAAGGCGTCATCGGAGAGACGAGGTTTGACCAAAAAGGTGATTTGCAGAGCGCGACTCTGACGCTCTACACCTACAACGACGGAAAGCGCGAGAGCCTTGGCGTACAACGTTGACTTAGTGATTCTCGGCCGCGTCAGAGGAATCAAGCGGTCGTCTTACCAAGTTACAGTGGCGCCATGCACCATCTGCCCGTGGGCCTTCGTCGCATGAGTTAGTCGCGACCGATGCGAAGGTTGGCGCAGTTGCCAAACGTCAACGCGAAGGTGGGGCTAGGACATGCGAACCGACGGTCTTGTGCGCGCGAGTTGGCCGCGGTCTAGCAAAAAGCTAAAGAGAGAAAACGGCGGCCGCTGAACCGTCCAGTTCGGCGAAGCTTCGAACGAAGCGGTACTCCAATATGTGCGAAAGGGCGGCCAAGCGTGCTTTGTCATTCATTGGTACGCTTCGTCGAATGTTGGGGGTCCGAGACCTCAGACACTGGAGAGAAACCATGCTCGAGCCATCCGGAACGGTTGAACTCTTGGTCGTTGAGACCGCGACTGGCGAGGAAGAGGAACTCGTCCTCACGGGAAAGGACTTTTACCCAGAACGCCGGTCGATGCTTGACGATGACGTTCTACCCGATGACGACGACAGCCAATAGGTAGCGTACGCGAGAGCGTTGGGCTTTGACTTCAAGGTCGTCGCCGCACCGCCGAACTAGATTGACATCGAAGTTGACGCAGAAGAAATCCGCATCGAGATAGTTGAGAACGCCTTGGAGTTCGTCGTACCGGAAGATGACGAGGCGAAACGGAAAGCTGAGAGTTCGCCGCTCGGGGTTTGTCTTCAGTCGGTGCGTAGGCAACAAACGGCGGACTGGCGCCGCAGACCCGATGCGCCACGCAATTTTTCGCTTCGTGTGCAGGGAATTTATACCGCGCTACGTGCGGCAGCACGCTAACAGTTATCGGCGGCCTTTCGCAGGAGCGAACTGTAGAACCGCAGCAAACGCCACCAGGCGTCCGCTGCCTGTCGAGTCGCTTCTCCGCAGGAGGCGCGTTCATCAAGGATTGATGAAAGCCAACAATTCGGGCAGCTTCCACTCTTTGAGTCGTTCGTCGAGCAGGTTGTCGAAGACCCGATAATACAGGCTGACGCATGCCCAATTGGCGGAGTCGTAGTATCCGTATTGAGCTTCGACTAAGGCTTCTGCCGCCTGCTCGGCCGATTCGAAGGAGCGCCGCGCCTCCTCTCTGGTGATTGTTTGCATCTGCATTCTCGAAGTTAAGCGTCTGCGTTATAGGGATATCGGCGAACTTCGCAGTCTCCTTTAGCTCTTACCGCTCGATTGATGCGACGTGGCATTGAAGCGAACGGTGCAGCGGCGGCAACTAAATGTCGACGAGGCGCGGGACCGCTTCTGCGACCTCTGGCCCGCTCCCAGACCGGCGAAGTATCAACAAACGAGAATTCAGGGCCGGACGGCGGCCCTGATAGTCGTTCTCACGTCGGCGGTCATCTATTTTCACGCTTCGTCGCGGCCGGCAATCACAGCTTCATGGGGACGTGGGCGGGCGCCGGGTCGGGCGTGTTCTCAAGCACAGTCATGTCGTGAATTACCCCATAGAGTTCGACGAGGGCCTTTTCCTTTTCCACGTCGTGTCCACCGACGACGCGAGCCATCGCTTCGTGAGACAGTTCTTCTTCATGCCGGAGGTCAACTATAGTCAGCGTGCTCATTTCGGTTCACCATTCGAAAGTAGTGTGGGGCAATTACCGGAGGTCTGGGCGAGCGGTTCAGCTCCGCTCGCTAATCCATAGACACGTTCTGTGCCAGTCGAGGCCATGGCATCCCTCGTGGACGCAACGTGATGATTTTGAAGGGAAGACGCGAGATACTCTTCCAAGAACGTCGACCCACGGCGGCCCTTTGTTGGACTTCGACCAACAGACGGCATAACATCCGTTGGCGCCATCCAGACGGGCTCGCTGCGACGGCTCCAGCCTTTTCTCGCCGACTGTCTCGCTCCTGTTCGTCGCGCTGTGTTTGGGCGGCGCGTGCATCCCGCTGCGCCCGGCGTCGCCGGAATCGGCGGCGTATGGGTTAGTGGCCGCGACGCTTGCTGCGGCGCGACCGCCAGAGAAGAAGCGGGGCGGAATTGACCAAAACCACGGATACAGCATTGCTCGCAGTACAACGCGCTCGCGCTTCAGTTTGCCCGGCACCCAGAGCAGCAGGAGAGCTCCCAACGCCGACGAATTCATGTTGAGAAGACCATTGACCGTCGGCGAGACGCCGTAGCTCTTCACCAGCGACGGCATCCGGTAGGTCACGCCATAAAGAGCCCACCATTTCTTCGCAGGGGAGAAAGTATGGCTGTTTGCTGCGACCTACATACTGACGTGAACGAACCACGGTGACAGCGACCCGCTTCCTCTGTAAGGAATCTTGCCAGCTCGAAAGAATGGCACCTCTATCAAATGCAGCGGCAAATAGTGCTGCGAAGGACTAACTTTGTGTCGCGTGCTTTAATCTGTGTCCTTCCAATGAACACATTGGCTACGCCACGACGTCGGAAGGGCGCCCGACGTCGTCCAACAAGGCCCGAAAAAAGCGTTTTTCGGGCATCTTTCGGGGCATGAGCCTTGCGTTTAGGGAAGAAAATCGCACTCTTCTCTAAATCGAATCATGCCTGGAAACCCTTCAAATCCCGGTGATGAAATCGTCGTCCTTTTGATCGATGACGAGTCAGACATCTGTACCGTTTGGTCGCTGCTCCTTGGAATGGAAGGGATGAGTGTCGTGACAGCTTGCGACGGGAAGGAAGGGTTGTTGAAAGCAATGTCCCACCGGCCGCACGTGGTCATCTGCGACTACATGATGCCCGGTATGAACGGACTGGAAGTTTGCGCCGCTATTCGACGAGATGAAAAGCTCCGGGATGCCGCAATCGTGCTGTGGTCAGCAGCTCGCGAAATTGACGCCAAAGGTCTCGCAGATTTGGTCGTTCAGAAACCTGTAGATACTGATACGTTCATCGAGCATATTCGCTGGGCAGCTTTACAACGGCGCGGGTAGTGCCGAACAATCTCGGCACCGGGAACGCGAGCCGCTGCAGGACGCTACCGCATTGCGAATCGGCGCAAGTGGATTTCTCAGTCCATGTCCTAGTAGGTTGAGGAACCCGTTCATGCCAACGACGATTACAGCTTGCCGACCGATTGGACGCGACGCGGGCTCAGGTTTTGGGGCAGGAAGCGTCACCTACCGTCAGCAAGTCCTCGCTCGGGCCGCTCGGCGTTTAACACATATTTCAGGTCCTCCAGGGCCGGGGGCTTGGTAAGGTAACAGTCGAATGCTCCGGTTTCGCGCTCGGTCGGCGCAGCGTCCCCGGTAAGGGCCACGAGTCGAATCTTCGAACACTTCGGATGCTGCCTAAGCAGACCTGCGAGCGTCGGACCATCCATGCACGGCATGTGAACGTCAAGCAATGCCACGTCCGGTGTGAAAGTGTCGACGATAGTCAGCGCCTCGGGGCCGCTTTGTGCGCGCCGCACTTCATGTCCATCAAGCGCGAGCAGCATCGACAGCGCCTCCGTCGCATCGCAGCTATCGTCAACCAGCAAGATTCGAGCGGGCGGAATGCCGTGAGTGGTTAGGGCGGCATGCCCGATGCCGTTCTTGCAGACGATGGGCAATCGCATTGTGACGCAGGTTCCTTTACCTTCACCATCGCTCATGACTGTCACGGTGCCATGATGCGCCTGAACGAGATACTTCACGACCGAAAGGCCTAAGCCCAGTCCTCCGTCAGCGTGCGTCCCCAGGTAGGGCGATTGCGAGTAGAGCTCAAACACCCGCGGCAACAGGTCTGGTGAGATGCCGATGCCAGTGTCGGTCACCGAGATGACGGCATCGCTCCTAGAGTGCTCGTCGCCGGCCATCGCGCCTAGGTCGGGCGCCTCGAGGAGCAAGGTAATTTCACCGCCTGGGGGTGTATATTTCACCGCATTCGACAGTACGTTGCAGATAATCTGCGTCAGCCGAACCGAATCGGCGTATACCGCCACTGGGTAAGGCGGCAATGTTGCACGCAAATGATGTCGACGCCTCCTCGCATCTTCGCCGACGGCGGCCATTGCGTCCTTGATGATGTCGCCAATCAAACAGTACTCGAGGTTTACGCAGAGCTTGCCATGCCGGACGCGCGATGCATCGAGCAGGTCGGCCACGAGACGTTTAATCTGCTGGACCTGGCGATGCGCGAGCGCGAGAGCGGAAAGCACGGCGGGATTTTCGGCAGCGAGCTTCTTTGCCGCCTCCAGCGCCGTATCGATGGGCGCTAACGGACAACGTAACTCATGAGCCAATGTCGCAATGAAGTTGTCCTTGTTCTCTTCTACCTGCACCAGCGATTGTCTAGCCGCTTCGGCTTCCGCGGCGCGCGCTTCGGCGTCGGCTTTGGCATCCGCGACATTCAGTGCCGCAAATGCGAAGTCGGCTAGGCTCGTCAGGATACGGCGATGCTCGCTGTCAAACTGCACGGCGGCGTCATGAGAAATGACCCAAAGGGCCCCCCGCGGACCGGGGGTGCCGGGAACCGCTACAACAAGTTCTTCGGTTATGTCGGGCTCGATGACCGAAAGGCACGGGAACTGCCTCTTTGGAAAAGCGATGAGCTGAGGCGCGCCCAGCCGAAGCGCGATGCCGGCGGGGCTTTCGTCGGTCGGGATGACGTGGCCCACGAGGTGAGCGCAGCGGCCGGAGACGGCAATCCAGCGAAGAATATCCGGCTGACCTGGCCGGCTCTCGCGAAGGCTAATTCCGGCGCTGCCAGCGCAACAGAGGGCAAGCGCAGTGTCGGCCAACGTCTGAAGCATCGCGCCGTGAGATGTAGTAAATGCTTTAGCCAACGCATGCAGTGCCGCGCTCTCAGCGGCGTAGTCGGAGGAGCGTCGGCAGCGGGCGTCAAGTTGCGAAGTGATAATTGAGCCCGCGCGCTGAATGCGCTCCACCATGGAAAATTCGGACGGCCCCTGCATGTTTAGCTCTTGGCAGGCTGAAAGCAGTATGGGTGCCCTTATTCTAGGCGTTGCGCCGTCATTGTGAAGGCCGAGGCGGCATGAAATATTGGCCCAGTTCGGCCCGCCGCCTACCCATCAGGCGTATAACGCCGCACCTCCTGCACGTTTCCGGCAATTCGAAGGACGTAGATTCGCGCCCCGTGCTTGAGCACCGAATACGCGCCTCATCCCTCGAGCGCATCAGTGCCCAGCGCTGTCAACCCTCGTCATCGAAACACCTGGCCGTCGCAAGCTGAGCGTCTTGTCGCCATGCGTTTCCGTTTCACGTGCGCACCCGGGTGCGGTGAGCGCTACGCAATTGAGCGTCGTAGACGACCAACGTGTTACGCAACGCTTGATATTCCGCTCCGACTGCTTTCCACTTGGCATTCCAGGCTACGTCCGGTCGAGCCTTAGAAGCGCACCACGAGCATTTCGCACGGCCCGAGCTGCGCAATGTCCCTCCAGCCTGCAGAGAGCTGCATAGTCGGCGCAGATGGGCAAGTCGTCCAAAACAAAAAATTCGCCAACCAACATATATCTGGTCCCGAGAAGCGACTATAGCGGGATGTCCGCATAGCCGGTGAACTGCGACTGCGTCCGTCCGCCGCGAACCCGTCAGCCGACGATGCTTTGAGCGCTTCGGAATGCAAACCTCATAGTCACCCGTCCGATGAGACAGCGCCGGGTTTCTTGTAGCAACGTAACCGCATTGGGTGACAGGCGACGCGCATTCAGTCAGCCGGAACGATGAGTCGAGGTGAACAAAATCGTCACCAGCATCGCCACAGATTCGAGCGGTGTTGGCGTCCTCCTACCACCCGGTGACATTCATGGACACCGGGGACAAGGGGTTGCCTCCCTGCGCTGCGTCACGCCCGGCGAACGCTAGTTATGGGTGATGTTGATACCAGGCACGGGCTGGCGGTTCCTACAGACGCAGTAGCATATCGGTCTCGATGTTGCCCTGCTTCGTCGATTAGGATGCCTTCGCATCTGCACCCTTCAAAACGGAATGGAGCCGAAACGTTTATGCGGGACTCCATCTTCACTTCCGAGAGTCGAGCGCGAGGCGAACCGCAGCGGCGAGCTTATCCAGGCTGTACGGTTTTGCTAACAGCGTCACACCTTCGTCCAGTCTGCCCTCATGGACGATGACATCGCGCGTGCAACCGGACGCGAATACAATCGCCGCCCGATGTGGAGGAGCGCTGGCAATGGCGGCCAGTTCGCTGCTTCGTACCTTCCTGGCATCGCGACATCTGTGAACAGTAAGTCGATGCGCGCGTCTTGCTGCAAGACCGCGAGCGCGGAATCACCGTCGTGTGCCGAAAGAACCTTGTAACCAAGTTGCGCCAGCATGTCGATTGCAGCAAGGCGTACCTCCGAATCATCTTCGGCAACCAGAATCGTCTCTCCGCCATAAAGTGCATGGGGATTTGAAGCCCGTTCATCGGCGCTTTCTTCTCCGTCGCACGCCGGGAAGCAGAGCGAGATGGTGGTTCCCTGCCCAGCTCAGTTCGGACGTCGAAGAATCCCGCGCTCTGTGTGACAAAGCCGAAGACCATACTGAGTCCCAGTCCGGTTCCATGCCCTTCGGGCTTTGTCGAATAAAACGGCTCAAACATACGTGCGCGAACCGCTTCCGACATGCCTTTACCGTTGTCGGTGACCGCAAGTCTGACGTACTCACCGGAGGGCAGGGTTGCACCGCTCGGCAGTCTATCTTTGCCAGTGAAATAGCGTACGTCTACCTGTATTCTCCCGGTCTCGTCGATGGCATCGCGAGAATTGATAACCCGGTTGAGCAGCGCGTTCTCAAGTTGGTTTCGGTCGACATCGACGTTATGGACGTCTGGCGCGACAGAAACAGCGAGTACTATCGATTCGGGAAGCGCCCGTAACATTAGCTCGGACATTGAGTCCAAGCTTCTTCGGATTGAGGCCCTCGGATTAAGCGGCTGCCTGCGCGCAAACGCAAGCATTTGCGATGCGAGCTTGCTTCCGCGGCTTATGGCGGATGACATTGCGCGGAAGCGGGCGTCGAGATTCGAGTTCTCGCCGGTCACGCGCCGGATGAGCTCCACATTCGACGAAAGTATTTGCAGCACATTGTTGAAGTCGTGTGCGACTCCGCCAGTCATGTTTCCAATTGCTTCGAGCTTTTGCACTTGGCGAAACCGTTCTTCAGCGGCAACACGTGCCGTGACGGCCTCAGCAACTCGCTCTTCCAACGTTTGGGTAAGCCGTAGCAGCTTCTCTTCTACGCTCCGCCTTTCTTGTTCAGCGAGCACCTTCTCGGTGGTTTCAATAACGATTGCAATGACGCCTGCGGGCCGACCGTCATCCTCCGTGACCGGAGAGTAGCGCAAGTCCATCCATACCTGCTCCGGTCTCCCACTGCGCAGGAGGATGAGTTCCTTGTCTTTATACGATAGCGTCCCGCCAGCGAGGCAGGTATCGACGACGTTTCGGTTGAAGTCTGCAACCTCCGGCCATCCTTCTTCAACGGGTTGGCCAAGCAGGAAAGGATGACGCCCGCCCGCGAATGCGGCACAGGGGGCGTTGTAAATCATAGTTCCGGGCTTGCCCCACAGCATCACAAGCGGCAGAGAGGCGATGCGAGCATGAACCTAACTGCCGATTGGAGGCTAAGCGACCAGCGTTCTATTGGACCTAAGGCCGTGTCGGTCCAGTCGAAAGCAGCAATGCGCTCCGCCATCTCGCCTGCCCATCCATTGCAGCAATGGGACTCTGCGGGCCTTTTTTCGGGCCCATTGCTCGTTATGTGTTCGTCGGTCGGCTTGTTGAGTTTTCGTCTATCGCGCGTTCGAGGGGGACGCGACGCTACAGTAAAACATAGATGGCGATACCGCAAATGCTTGCCTCAAAGAGGGGCCGGTCAACGCAGGCCGGCTTTTCGCCACCAGAATTCGTTGTCGAAAGTAGGGTTCACCCGCGTGGCTAGCCGGGTAGAGTCCAAGTTCGCTTAAGGGCATCAAATCTCTCCTCAGAATGGACGGTCCGCAGCAGTGGCGTCGGCTGCAAGTCGTGACGGTAGCGGCCGCGAACACTCGTCTTGCCAGCCCTTGTTGCGTAGAATGCGGCGATACTCGCACAGGCCGCTTGGAACGTTCAATGGCCGCTGAATCGTTGGTTCTTTCAAGGGGCGCGAAACGCGTACGCGTTACGGCACGAATCATTTGACGCCT
Organism: Caballeronia arvi; assembly: GCF_001544695.2. Classification (GTDB taxonomy): domain Bacteria; phylum Pseudomonadota; class Gammaproteobacteria; order Burkholderiales; family Burkholderiaceae; genus Caballeronia; species Caballeronia arvi. The sequence goes on along the minus strand of NZ_FCOM02000079.1, from coordinate 17,413 downwards.
CCTTGTGCTTTAATCGGCACGAACCGACGGGTCGACAAGAATGTCCACAATCGTCCGACCGCCCACCATTTTGCTCATCGATGACGAACGTAACACCCGCGGCGGCAGGTCTCTGGTCTCCGGTTTCTTAGTCGGATGGTTGCAACCTCTGCTGCCGACGGTAACGATGGCTTGTTGTAGGCAATCGCGCAGCCGCCGGACTTAATAATTACCGATTTCGTGATGCCGGGAATCGATGGGTTGGAAGTCTGCCGGCGAGTCCGTGCGGACGAGCGCCTTCAGAACGTCCGGCTCCTTCTTTGGTCCGCAGCGCGAGGAATCGACGCTAAAGGGCTAGTGGACCGGTCGTCGAGAAGCCAGTTCAGGTTGATGTCATGCTGCGCCATGTGCATATATTGGTGCGGCAAACTGACCGGGAGTAAGTTCGGCCGAAGCCAGGCGCCGGCGGCGGGCAGGCGGGGCCGGTTTCGTTGAGAGCCGGACTCCTTACGGCACGGGCGTTGCTGCAAATTTGGGATACCGAGTGTGCATCATGGCAACCGTCCTCTTGCTCGATGATAATGAAATGAATCTCTCGAGCTTGCAGTTCGCGCTTGAACTTGCGGGGCATCGCGTCCTGGCTGCCGAGGATGGTCGCAAGGGATTGCAATTGCTTGCAGCGAATTGTGCCCATGTAATCGTCACCGATTGGCAAATGCCTGTGATGGATGGGGTAGAGTTTTGCGTCAATCTCCGCGGCCGCGTCATATTCTGCCGCGCGCCCGTCATTCTGCTGTCCGCCAACCCCGAACCTGAGAATCTGAATCGACCTTGGACCATCTACTTTCGGAAGCCGGTTCAGCTTCCGACGCTGCTAGAGGCTGTGGAATCGTTTGCGATGCACCGACCATTCAGACAGGGCGCGGAAGGTGGTGGAGAACGACTTACCTCACGCTGGGCAGGCATGAACCCTAGATGCTGGCCATGATTGCACAGGTGTCAGACCGATTCATTCTGCAAATTGCAGCGCGCGGGCTACGACGACATTGCCACCAACGAATTTGTCGTCAAGCCGAAGGGATTTCCCCCGGAGATTGTTGACGGTCAAGGGTGCGGCTCTATATCGCCAAATCTGCCCGCTGGCTTGAGCTGGACTCGACCGCGCAAGCATTGTAATGCGCGACCTGCACGCGGAATTCATCGTGGGTGCCTGAGGCTTCCGCTCTTCGGCATCAACAGAACTCTGAGGCTTTATGCACGCCTGGTCTGTGGATAGCGCAGCGCATCGACCAGTAAGGCGAACGCCGGTGTTGGCTGACGCCGACTAGGATAGTAAAGGTGATAGCCCGAGAATGGTTCACACCAGTCTGCCAGCACTCGGATTAAGCGACCATCTGCAAGATATGGTTTCATCTGTCCCTCAGTCAGGTACGCGAGCCCACGCCCGTCGAGTGCTGCTTGCAAAAGAAGACGGCTGCTGTTGAACACGAGTTGTCCGTCTACCCTTACGTTCAACTTCCGGCCTTTTTTCTCCAACTCCCACACGTAGAGTCCGCCGTGGCTGGAAACGCGCAGATTCACGCAGCTATGCGCGGTTAAGTCCTGTGGCGTTCGCGGCGGCTTTCGCTTGGAAAAGTATTCGGGCGAGCCAGCAATCGCCATACGCATTGGTGGTCCGATACGAACCGCAATCATGTCCTTCGCGATAGTCTCGCCCGGACGCACACCCGCATCGAAACGTTCTTTCACGATGTCTGTCGCGCCGTAGTCAATCATGACCTCGACCTTGATGTCGGGATACTCATCGACCAGTTTGGAAATCGCTGGCCAGAGCACCGACTCGGCGGCGTACTCCGTCGCGGTGAGCCGAACGACGCCGGAAGGTTTGTCGCGCAACTCGCTCAGCACCATGAGTTCACGCTGAATCTCTTCGATTCGCGGCGCAACAGTGGCTAACAGGCGCTCGCCGGCGTCAGTCGGAGCGACGCTTCGCGTCGTGCGAGTGAGCAGGCGCAGGCCAAGTTGGGCCTCCAACCCGCGAATTGTTTGACTGAGGGCAGGCTGAGATACACCCAGTTTCTTCGCGGCCCGAGTGAAATTTCTCTCTTCCGCGACGACGACGAAGGCTGCCAGGTCGTTCAGATTTTCGCCAGCCATTTAGAGGCTCCGCTTATAGGTTCAATCGCATTTTAATGGCTAGTGTCTGAATGTGCGGCCGCATAAAGTGTTTGGAAGAATTCGACCTCTCAGATTGCTCGATGCTAGTCAAGCCAGTGCTGGCTTCGTTATCGATTCGACTCGCACCCGGCGGTTGAGCTGGCGCTCGAACCGCGCCATTCATACATCGTGAGGAATTTATGAGAAGCGCTCTGGCAGCGGCGGCCGTTACTGCTGCAACGATTGGCCCTGCGTCGGCCGACACCATCGAAATCCGGCATAACGGCGAGACGCCTGCCGTCATAGGCGCGCCGAACAATTTCACGGGACACGCGGTCATCAGCCCCATGTACCCGCCCAACGATTTCACCCGCACAAACGTCGGACTTGTGGACTTCGCGCCAGGCGCCCGAACGACCTGGCATACCCACCCGGCAGGTCAGATGCTGATTGTCACAGCGGGCAGGGGTTGGATACAGGAAGAAGGCAAAGAACGCCGCGTCATCGAACCGGGAGATGTGGTCTGGATTCCCGTAGGCGTCAAGCATTGGCATGGCGCGACGAACAAAACGTCGATGAGTCACATCGCGCTCACCTATATGAAAAGCGAGCAGAACGTGGATTGGCTGGAGCCCGTTTCTGACGAGCAATACCGTTAAAGGGGACTATATGAAAACTACGGCAGCTATCGCTCTCGCTCTGTCGCTGGGCGCTAGTGACGCGAATGCAAACATTCGGGCGCAACGCGGTCCGCTCTCTGAAGCTGACATTAAATCCGTCTCGCCTGCGCTTGAACACTACGCAAGCTCAAAGCTCGTCAATGATGTCTGGAAGCGCCCAGGCTTGTCTCCCCGCGACCGCAGCGTCGTCACGGTCGCCGGCGTGATTGCCCGCAACCAAACCGTTTTGATGGCGGAGCAGTTTGCTCTCGCGCTCGACAACGGCGTCAGGCCGAGTGAGCTGTCTGAAATAATCACCCACCTCGCGTTCTACGCCGGCTGGGGCAACGCAATTGCAGCTACTGTCATTGCGAAGGAAGTGTTTGCCGCACGAAGCATCGGAGAAGACCAACTCCCTCAAGCGTCGGTTGCTTTGCTTCCACTCGATGAGAAAGCCGAAGCGGCACGCGCGACAAGCGTAGAGAGCATTGCCGGGCCTACATCGCCGGACTTTGTACGTGATACGACGGACGTTCTTTTCCGAGACCTCTGGTTGCGGCCTGGTCTGGCGTCACGCGACCGCAGCTTGGTCACGGTCAGTGCGTTGATTGCAAACGGTCAAGTTCAACAGATTCCGTTTCACCTTAACAAGGCAATGGACAACGGGCTGACGCGTGAGCAGGCATCGGAAGTCGTCAGTCACCTTGCCTACTACGCGGGCTGGCCGAATGCATTCTCTGCCGTCCCGGTGGTCCGCTCCGTCTTCGAGCAACGTGCATCGAAGTAGTACTCATACTTTTACTTCGCCTCTGTTGAATTTGAATTTATGTCGCAAGGTGTACAGAACAAAGTGGTCGTTATCACCGGCGCGAGCAGCGGACTTGGTGCTGAAACCGCGCGCCATCTGTCGGCCGCCGGTGCGAATGTAGTGCTCGGCGCTCGCCGCGTAGAACGCCTGGAAACTCTGGCAAAGGAACTGAACCTCCACGACCAGTCCATCATGAAGACCGACGTGACCGACCGAAGTCAGGTGTCGGCGCTCGTCGACCGGGCTGTGAAGTTGCACGGTCGAATCGACGTTTTGCTCAACGACGCCGGTCTGATGCCGAGTTCGATGCTCGACAAGCTCAAGGTCGATGAATGGGACCGGATGAATGACGTCAACATCAAGGGCGTTCTGTACGGAATCGCCGCCGCTTTGCCGCACATGCAGTCGCAGAAGTCCGGTCAGATTATCAACGTCTCGTCGGTCGCTGGCCACAAGGTCGGACCCGGTGGCTCCGTGTACGCGGGCACCAAATGGGCGGTACGGGCGATTTCTGAAGGGATGCGTCAAGAGGTCAAGCCTTGGAACATCCGTACGACCATCGTCTCACCTGGCGCTGTCGCAACGGGGCTCATCGACACCATCACCGACGAGGATATAGCCGCCGGTATGGCGAAGACACACGAGCAAGCGATTCCAGCAAGCTCCTTCGCTCGTGTGGTGGAATTTGCTATTAGTCAGCCGGAAGACATCGACATCAACGAAGTGCTGTTCAGGCCGACCAGCCAAGCAATTGACGTCGCAACGATTCGTGACGAGCCGTTCTCGCTTTTCTCTCACTTAACGATGGAGTTATCGCTATGCCTCACGTCATCGTCAAAGCTTGGCCAGGAAAAACGCAGAAACAGAAACAGCAACTCACTGACGCCATTGCGCAAAGCGTGATGGACATCTTCGGGTATGGCGAGGAGGCAGTATCCGTGGCCATTGAGGAAGTTCCTTCAAACAGGTGGAAGGATGCGGTATACGTTCCTGACATCCAAGCTCATCCTGAGAGGCTCTACAAGAAGCCCGGATACTCAATGTAGGAGCCACGCTGCGGCAGGGACTGCCCTGCCTTCAGCGTGGTGTCAATAGGGCCGGGATTTCCAACTACAAACGTATCAAACGCATTCGTCTGAAGCGAACGGTCGCAAAGCAACAAAGGAAACGGTCGATTCTCGAAGATGCTCTTCATAAGGATAGCGCCTGGAATGCTGGCAGGTCTTTGGTGACGACATGCACATGCAACACGTAGTCCGGGTCACCGAACAGGCGCTCGGCAATGATAATTTCCTGCACGTGGGGCAACCGCGCCTCGAACACCTGAACGCTCTTTGCATTCGCCTCCTTCAGCGTCACGAAGACAATGCGGAGAAATCCAGGCCGACCGTCGTCGCCTCGATTTCGGCCCGGTTGAGGGACGAAGCAAGGCGGAAGAATCCTAATACATACAAAAAGGTACCGACAGAAGCGACCATCCGTCGCATACCGGCCTGCCCGTCCAGCGCGAAATTACAGAGATAGCTCGGCCGGCGTTTCCTAACGCGTCGTCGGGCTTTGCGCCCTGCGGCCGCTGCGAGTGTCGCAACGGCGTCAAACTCACCTGCTAGTCTGATTGCAATCCCCATTCTCACTTCTGAGGAACGGGCATCGGTTCGCTGACCGACTATAGAAGGAGTTCATCAATGTCGACGTGTTTCGCTGTACTCCATCAGGAAGGCGACCAAAGCTTGCAGTCTTCCGAACACGATATATTGCAGGCGATTGCCGATGAAGCGAGCCTCCAGTTTGAGCCCGGCTTCGCAGGACGAAGCTACCTCGAAGTTCCGTGGAACGATGATGTGAAGCACGCCGTGGAAGCGCGGTTGGAGCAGAATCAAATGTCCTTCAGCGTGTTGACTCGCATTGCGTACTAGCATCTAGTCGTCATAGTTCGTCGACTGGTGGTTTTGTCGTCGTCTCAGGCTAAGGTGCGGGGGAGCCGGCATAAATGGGCGTCAATTCGAGCGTCGCCGCGCCGCAAGTGCGATGCGGCGCGCATGAGGCTGCCTTCTAATTCCACGGCCTCCGAAGTCCACGGCCTCCGAAGGCCGCAACAGGTGGACGACATCGTTCAGTGTCATTTCTCCGCGAATGGGTTAATAGACTGCCCGTTATTACGGTCCTGACACGTTCAAGCATGGGCGTTTTTTCAAGCAGCGGACCTAGCTTCCAACGTCCGCATAACGTTTTGTTCCAACGCCTGCAGCCCCGGCGTCTCCGCTGAAATTCGATTTGAACGCAGTGGCAAGCTGTATGAGGCCAGAGACAGTACGGGGCAACACATTTTCCCACGCAATGGAGGGGCGTCGACCCGATGCGGCTCCAGTTGCTCACAAGGTGTCGCGCGGTCTTTGATTCCATTGGGCAGGCCTAGGGTAGACGGTAGCTGCCCGTCTTCTTTCCGACGTAATGGTATGAACCTTTTTCGGCCGGCAGTTCCTGCACTACCTGCCATTCGAATTGACCTTCGATGCCTTTATATTTACCGGTCCCCGAGCTCAGTGTGCCTTTTCCCGACGTGGAGCCCTTAGGGTGGGTAAAAGCTTCGACGAACTTGTCGCCATCTTTATCCGAATACACACAGTACCTGCTTCCAGCGCCGGCGGAAAACCCTGATTCTACGCAGTGCGCGGTGACGTTGTGCATGAGGGGCGTCTTGTTGTTGGTCGTCATCAAGAGAGTCGACTCGTAAAAGTAAACAACATCATCACCGGTGACTCCAATTTCTCTTACGTCACTCCCAGCGGCGGTGTAGGTTGCCTCTATCGTTCCTTGCTTTGGGAGGGACTGCGCCCCGCCGGGTGTCGTCGTCAGAGAGGATAGTAAGACTGCGAAGAAAGCCCCGGCGGTTTTCGCGAGAATGAGATTCTTCATTTCTGATTACCTGGATTTGCGGTGGCCCCGTCGAAATGATTCGCTATGCCGCTGGTCGTTTTGTTGTGATGTAATCCTGCGTGCGGGTTACGGAAAGCACTCAGTAAGTAATGGAAACGTTATAGGACGTCCTAAACCAGATTTCCAGTGTTTCGCAATGGGCCGCCAATGGCGGTCTATTTCGATGTTTGCGAGTCTGGCTTGGTAAGCTTTTGTCCTGATTCACACTTCGCGCAGACCGCCCGTGAGTTGGGCCAAACGTGATTCTTCAATCATGTGTTGGCATATTCAGTTCCGCCCTACGTTCTCCTCTGAATTGACGCGCACCGGGCGGCGAGCGACGACGAGCCCCAATGTAGTCGGAAGCAGACACGCATCCGGCGCCGCGACTGAAACGCAGCCAACGAAGAGAGCGCTCGCTTCCGCGGAGCTTGCTGCCTGAAATCATGAGTCCGGCGGGCGCAGACGAACGGCGGCGGGAAGCGTGCTCGCGACCGTGAGTCGCTGAAACAATGAGGAACTTGGCCTTTGGGCGATGTCAACGAGTGCGTCGCTTGGGAGAGACGGCCGCTTCCATAGCGTTGCGGCCGTCTGCGACGCCGGGATGTGCGCAGGTGGCCTGAGCCCGCCCAGCGCGCGAGTCACAAGTCAATCAGCCCTGCGCCATGGGCACCGTGCAGCGCATGCCGCGCCTGAGCCGAAGTTGTGCCAAGGCATTCGCAATATACCGATACAGTGTCCTAGACATTGGTGACAAGGTCCGAGACGCTTTCGCGCTTCGTCTAGTGGGCGTGAGGTGCGGCACAGCTATTGCGGGGCAGGCTACGTCTCTGCGTCGCTCGCCCGCCCGGCGCAGAGGCGCAGGTAACAGCCCTCTGGCGAAAAGGGAATGAGCGGGTCACTTACTGGGAGACGACTATTATGACAACAGGGGATTTGACCGGCTCGGGAACTGGGCAGGGTGCAAAGATTGTGGGCAGCGGTGTAGGCGAAGGCCCTGGGCCTGACGTAATGGCGGCGTCCACACTCGATAGCACCACAGTTATTACGTCAGATGGCGAGGATGTGGGGAAGATTAAAGACATCATGCTAGATGTGCGTAGTGGACGTGTCGCCTACGCCGTCCTTTCGAGCGGAGGCTTCCTCGGCATGGGTGACACCCTGAGGGCGGTTCCTTGGAATGCCCTAACGCTCGACACGGACCAGAAAGTGTTCAGGGTCGACATAAGTGCGGACCGCATTAAGAGCGAGCCCGGCTTCGATAAGGACCACTGGCCGTCAATGGGTGACGTTAGCTGGGGAACCTCTATGCATCAGTATTACAACCGCCAGCCCTATTGGTTGACCGCATCCGAACCGCTGACCGAAAGCGCCGACCCGCTGACGGGAACGAACCCGGTTACGGGCAGCCGGGACCCGCTTCTGTAATTGCGGTCGAAGGAAGCCGGGCGGCTTTCTCGTGGAACCCGCCCGGTCCGCGGTGTTGATTCCGCTCCTTGCGGCGGGTGGGCGACGAGGGAAAACGCCCGGCCCATCGTAGTCTTCGATGCGCTTCCCGGCGTGGACAGTCCTGCCGGTGGAAGAGTCCGAGCTGTAAACTGCTACGGAGGCAACATGCTTGAACTGTCGGGCAACGCCGAGCTTTTAGTCGTTGATTCGGAGACCCAAGAAGAAGAGCAACTCGCGTTGACGGAGAAAGACTTCCAACAGGAAAGGCGTCCTTTGGTCGACAACGATGTTCTGCGGGAAGACGAAGAAGGCGAATTCGTCGCCTACGCGACCGCGTTGGGCTACGACTTTCGAGTGGTCGCTACGCCGCCCAACCGAATCGACATCGAGTACAACCCCGAGGAAATCCGAGTCGAGATTCTTGAAAACAACTTTGAGTTCATTGAGCCGGCCGACGACGAGAACGAACTCGAAGACTTATGAGGTCCCACGCAAGCCCGGAAGCCGGACTCCTGGGCGTCCTCGCCGACCAGCACCTTCAGATGGCCCGCTTCGCAAGGTCTCGATGGCTGGACTGTTGCTCGGGGCGCTCCAAACCGCGCGCACCGGAAGCGTCGAGTCGACAACCAACGGTGCGCTGACCGCCGTTCCACGCGACGCCGTCCAGCTCGGTCTTGCTTACCCCGCGCTCTAGGTCGAAGCTTGACTGCCGTCACGCTCCACGACTTCATCAATCTCTACGCGGCTTCGACCACGCCGCTTGGCCACATACAACGAACGGTCCGCCCGTGAAAGCAAATCGTCTCGGTTCTCTCCACTCGTTGCACGGGCGACACCGGCCGAGAATGTGATGCTGATGCAAACGTGTGCCGGCAGGCGCGACGAGACGGGCGGGATTGAGAGCAGTAGTTCGTCAAGAGCGGTCTTTGCAGTGCTGCAGTTTTCGCCTTGGAAAATAATTAGAAATTCTTCCCCGCCGAGACGGCCGACGAGCGTTTTATTGGGGAGAGTTGCAATGCAATGCTGCGAAAAATGGCGAAGGGCGATGTCGCCGGTCTCATGCCCGAAGGTGTCATTGATTGACTTGAAGTGGTCAAGGTCAACCAATGCAATGCAAACATCAGGGCCTCCGCTAGACTGAGCTCGCAAGAGCGCATCTAATCGAGCGAGCGTGAAGCGACGATTCGGTACCCCGGTGAGCTCGTCGAGCCCGCTGAGCAGCAGCGCCTGGTCGCGCTCGAGCGAAAGCCTCTTCTCCGTTCTTTTTAGCGACGTGATGTCGGAACCCACCAAGACAATCCAGCCGTCGGGGAACAATGTCTCAGTGCACCAAAACCAGCGGTCATCAACAAAGTCGATTGGAAAGGCCCGCTGCCTTGGCGACTCAACTTCGCCCCGTCGGCGGGTTTGAGCGTCTGCAATGAAGGCAATAGGGTCGTCCGAACCGATACGCAATGCGTTCCCGCCGCGCGCTGCGTTGAGAATGATGTCGGAGAAAGTGACGGATTGTCCGATAGCAACCCCGAAAGCTTCACGGAATGCCGTGTTCGCAAAGCGCAGGTGGTCGTGGTCATCATAGATGCCAACAAAGGCGCTGCCCGCCGCGAACGCTCGCAACAACGTGGACGCGAGACAAGGGATGTTCGTGTCGGCACGTATGTCTGCGACTGCGGGTCTTGGGCGCATTGCGAAGACTCATCTGGAAAAGAATGTATTTGGACCGCACATCTCGCCCACGTTAGCAATTTGTATGCCGCATCTTTCCGCGCAGAGGCGCATGGCGGAACGCTGAATGTTCGCGCTGCAAGTCATGCATCGACAAGCCTTTGTACAAGCGCGCCTCGTCCGAAGTGCACCAAGCTTCTTTGCCTTTCCTATTACTCTCGCTGTTCGGCGGAAAAACAAAAAGAACGAAAACGAGTTGCCGTGTGCACCTCATATCGGCCTTTATACGGAAGATTTTTCAAACTCTGACGCCTGACCGACGGTCGCTTGCGCTTTGCGTTTGCTTCGGGCGAGCTGCAGGAGGACGTCATCCCGGCTGAAACCTAGTGGAGTGGTATGCTGCTTTCTACGAGAACCCCGAGGCGTTCGGCGACCGTCATTACGGAGGCCCGGTCCTCGGACGCAGCGTGAAGGCGGTCACTCGGCGGCACTCATCGAATTCGCGAGGCGCTCGCGCCGTGGACGGGAGCCGCAACACTTCATGCTGCGGCCCCAACACGATGTGAGAACAACTTGCCCGGGCCGAAGCCGGGCTCGCGCCCAAACATGGGCTTGTCCCTTTAAAGATAGAACGCAGTTATCCGACTGACTTGTCGGCACTGTCACGCGCTTAACGACATTATCTCCTGTTCACCTTCGCTAAGAGTTCCCTCCCAAAAAGTTTGCCAATGTTTCCTCGCGCTTGCGAGCCTCGCAGTCACTTCGTCGACTACACGCCGAGACTTGAATGACTCTGGACTGACTGAGCCATCGATTCTCCGCCACGCCTTGGTTCCGGCCTATTGTCGTTTGCGCGACGTAGATTAGGCAGTCGCACAACTGACCGTCGCGATGTGACTGCTTTTGACGAAATCGAATTTAGTAACCACGACGAGTGGCGTCAATAAATGCTCACGAATAGTCGGCGCGCCCGTCCATAACTGCCGTTATATGTCACTGTATTGGCGGCGTTGCGCCGAACTTTTCCGCCAGCATCCTCTCGTAGACTCCAAAGTGCAAATCAACTTCCTCCTGCGCTACGGACTGCACAAAGATGTTCACCTTCTCGGGTGGCAATCCCATGACCGTTGCCACTGCTGCCTCCAGTTGCGGCGCACAGATACGGTCCTCGGGTAACGTTGACCCGACCGTGATGTCGTAGGTGTTTTCTTGGCGGAAGACGATGTCTACAATCCGCGCCCGCGCACTCATGTTGTTGTCAACGGCGAGCCGCGTCATTTCGGCGAGTTGGTGCATTACCTCGGTCGGGAAGCCTTTAGCCGAGCGAAGCCGAATGCGATGCTTGCCAAGCGTGCGCCAGTCAGTATCGAATTCCACGATGTTCCTCCGAGTAGTTCGAGTGCGCAGAAAGTATGAGCCAGGCGCGTGTTTTTCAAGAGTCAAAAAAACTCACGGAATGGGCCTTGAAACGCCTTAGCGAACTCCTATATCCGCGTTGCATAGCAGTCGCGCACGCGCTGCGTGCTTATATTTAATTGGTCGCGGGCACGAGGGCCTGCCGGAATTGCAGTGCCCCGTCATGCCGCGAGAGGAGAGCGAAAATGAGTGATGCAACTGCACCGGACCTCTTCAGTGAACTGGACCGTTTGCAGCGCCACATGTCCAGCCTGTTCGGCGGGTTTCCCACAAGCCTTCGTTCGACGCGTGTCGGAACGTTTCCGCAAATCAACGTAGGGTCGACTGAAGACTCAGTTGAAATCGTCGCGTTCGCGCCAGGCCTTGACACGAACAAGTTGGACGTATCCGTCGACAAAGGATTACTCACTATTGCGGGCGAACGGGCGACGGGCTATGAGCCGCCGCAGGAGGGTGCTCGACAGTACGCCCAGGAGCGCTTTTCTGGGACGTTCCGCCGCGTTATCGAACTCCCTCAACAAGCCGACCCGGACAAGGTCCAGGCGAAGTATGTCGACGGATGTCTCCTCATCTCAGTCGAGAAGCGCGAGACGTCCAAACCACGTTCGGTTACTGTTCAATGAGGTCACGTCATGAGCGACAACACACAAATCACCGAACGCGACGAGAGCGGCGTGACTCGCCAAAACGCTGCGGACGCACGCCGGCGCCAGACATTGACGCCCGCCGTTGACATTATCGAAGATGGCCACTGGGTGACCCTGCGGGCCGACCTACCAGGTGTCTCGAGAGACAAGCTGGAAGTGAAGGTTCACGACGGCAGCCTGACCATCGATGCTGAATCAGTGGTCCAGGTGTCGGCGAACCTGCAGCTTGCTTACACCGAAGTGCGCGCGCCTTATTTCTCCCGCACCTTCACGGTCAGCGAGGACTTCGATAAGTCGAAAGTTGAAGCCTCGTTAAAGGACGGCGTGCTGACGCTCACGATTCCAAGACGTGAAGAAGCGAAGCCGCGACGGATTGAGGTGTCGGCAGGCCGGCGGCGAGGCGAATGCTTTGCCGCCGGCGCCAGTAGGAGAAACGCTTGTAGGACGGAAGCGACACCCGCTTATAGAGAAATCCGTTTTGTAGAGGTCCGGTTACAATAAAATTGCTCTGCCGGGCAATTCCAATCTTACCGTTCCTCCAACGAAAGCCACCATGAAAAACGTGTTCAAGACTACTCTCGCTGCGCTTCTGATTACCGCCTTCGCAATTCCGGTCGCAGCAACTGCGAAGACGCATCACCACAAGAAACATCATCAGCATCACACTGTGAAGCCGCACGCTTAAGCCGGAGACAGTCGCGAAAGATACCGAAGCTTGCATCTTGAACGCCCCTGTGGGACAGCATCCCTGGCAGGGGTTTCCAGGCTCGCTTTATCTGGGCTGAGATTGAATATCGGCGCGCAACTACGTGCTTATAGTGTCGGTCCGTCTGCACACCTCTTGCTCGGTGACCCGTCGGAGGCATTCACCGATTCGCCCCGCAAGACGACCATCCCCGGCCGAGCGCCGACTGCGCCACGGAAAGCCACTTATCAACCGATGGGCGCACTCAAGCACGGATTGAACCCGCAGAAACAGCGCCACATTGGATTTTAAGCTCTCTTTCTGGCTAAATGGAACAGGCTGCGATTGCGTCGTGTCGACGGTGTCACCGAACCTGCCATGCAGTCGCTTAGATTCGGCGATTTAACCCGGGCTTGATATGCGTCTCTGCAGGTCGCGGTGACGATTTGACGCGCATGTCTCCACGTGTGACATCGCGGGGGCGACAACTTTGAGGAATGCGCGCGAACCGATTTCGTTCTCGCCGCTTTCAACGCTTGTTGAGAGAGCCGCAATCAAGGCTTGTAGCTTTAATCCTCCCCCTACCTACCTTTGAGCAATGCCGATTCTCTAGCGACGCGCTGACGGAATTCCAGGCACGTCTTAGCTTTTCGCACGCCCATCGGGCGTTAGACGAACACCGTTCCCGTGCAATCAGCGGTTCCGGTTCTTCTGCGATGTGGTGAATGGAGCAAATGACGGTATCGCCTTGTCTGTCTTCATCCCATGCACCGGAATTCGGCCGAGACTCAGACAAGTCCGAGACGTTGAGCGAGCACAACCGATTATCGTAAGTGTGCGGTTGACGGCATTCAAGCGTGACCATCTGTTCTTCGACGGATATTTCAGAAAGGGCGGGTCGCCCGACCGGCTTTTATCGTTCCTGCGCTGTTTGTGCGCCTCTGCTGTACTGCAATGATTGACGGTCCCGGTAGCGAGCCGTCCAGCCGCCAGACGATTGCCTGAGTGTCGGCGCGTTCTCCGCCGTGAGGGCGCCCACAAGACGAGTCAGGCTTGACGGCCAACACTGTGAGCGTTGGGCGCTGTCACCGGGCAACGCGCACAACGGTCGTCGTCGGTCAGGCTGCTTCAGCGGAGCGCATGAAGCCGCAGGAAAGGGTCGCCTGCGAGCGCCAAAGCCCTCGCTCCACGGTCTGGAGCCGCCGGCTGTCGCGGTAGGCGAGGGCACACCAGAACTTCAACGCGAGGCATCGAAAGACACAGCGTCTTTGTAAAATCGTCGGCCGCGCGCACCCGCGCCGTCAGGTCGAGCAGCCGATAAGACCGAAGTTTGTCCGAAGGACCGTTGGGCATCCTCTCATGCTCTGTCCGTTTTCTCACGTGTTTGTCGTCGCCTTGCTGCAATGCAAAATTTTCGCTAGTTTCGGCGGTTGTGGCGTTTAACGCCGCTTGGGGCGTGAACTGGGAGCGCCATCTGCTCGATGCCGAGTCGCAGCGACGCTGCTGAACAGATGGGAGCGAAACGGTCGCTCGGAGCGGTCGATACAACAGACGAAAGACTTTCTTCGTGAGGGCGGTTTTCGTTCAAGTGTTACGTTGGCGGGTCTCGAGATACGTCAGACGAGTTCGTCGATGGAGTAGAAATCGAATGCCTCACTTTCGGAGATGGCGCACGAATTTCGCGCCCGAGCCCAAGTGGTGTAATTTGGAAGCCGATGGAATGGGCTTCAGTTCGTCCTGCGCTTCAGCCTGCCGAAGAGTCGAGCCACTCAACAATCGAGGCGCATCGATTGGTGCGAATCAAACCGCATCAATTGACTGCCAGTGACATAAGTGCAGGCACAGCTCAGCGCGAGCGCAAATCAGCTTATTAGAGTGGAATCGGCCGCCGGATTTTCGGGTCCCGTCGACCAGTCGCCACCACGTGATTCGGACCCTTGGCGACCACTCTCAACTTGGCGACGGCGTTGTGATACCGAGCAAACGCTTGGGCGATGGCAGAGTCTGTGAAGGCGGCGGCCTGTCCGTTCTCCAATGCTGAAATGCTCGCCTCCGGGGCGCCGTGCGACCAGCCGCGCAGTGCCCGGAAGCTGACGACAATCTGAGCGAATGACATACCGACGTGGTCCAAACGCGCCTCCTCGAATGTGAGCAGGTTGCCGGTTAGCTCGCACGGAACGCGTCGTAAATCGTCTCCGTACAGTTCAATGGCTCTTTTCTGTGCCTCCAGCAGAATTGGCTGCACGGCGGTCCAGCATGCGCACGCGAACTGCTGGGCGTCGCTCTTAGGCTGCGCCCGCACAGCAACGACGTAGCTGAAATCCACGGCATCGCCGTGCGTGTGTACGACCCAGAAAGTCGCCGTCGAGCCGACGTGGGGCGCATAACGGCGCCGTTCGAAGTGGTCGATACCGGTTCCCGCTTTAGCCGGTCCAGCGGTAATAGCGAGGTCATAGCGCTCAATCAATGCCGCCAGGTCGTCATGGTCCTGTGCGTCGTCCACCACTTCGTTGTCCGCATATCGCTTGAGCATCAGTTCGAAGTGAGCAAGGGACGCTCTATGCGAAGGCCAGCTTCGCCCGTTGGACAGCTGCACTGCTATTGTCATGCCGAACTCCGTCCGTAAGATGCATACTGATTCTTTATCACGGCAGAGACTCGAAACGACGTTCCACGTCGGATACTCGAATCTGGCTCAAGTATGCGCGACGGGACCGGCGATTTGCGAGCTGCCACGCAATCAACAAGGTCTCCGGCCCTGGCGTGCGTCAGGCAAAGTGCGTAGGAGTGCGCTGCTGGGCCAATTCGATTGCGGCATTTCATAAAGAAATTACCCTCCAAAAGCCTCGGTGAGACTGCGCGCGGCATGGCAGTTGACCGAGTCGGTCCCCGCCGAGTTTTCGAGTGCACTGAACTCGTGCATAGCGCCTGTCGGGCTTCGAATGTTGCCGGAGACGGATGTTCACCGACTGCGCATCTAAGGGCCGGGTCAGTCCGCGCCGCTTCCTTCATCGCGTGTTCAACCGTGACAGGGTCGTCAGCGCGAGGCAGCACCAGCGCTTCTCGGAGAGCCGGCCGAAGCCTGTGAGCCGAGTGCCCCGCGTGTCCATGACATGAGTGGGCGGCAATATCTGGCCAAAGCGAAAGCTCATGCCAAAGGCGAAGAGACTTCTGCGGGGAGTAGTACGCCCAGGGGTCGCTTTCTGCGACCGTGCGAGATGAAGACGCGGCGCCGTGCGTGATATTCAAAACGCCGCGCGTCTTGGTCGGTCCGTTGGAACCCGAACCGCCTTCATGGGAAGCGCATGCTGCTCGATGACTGTCGAAACGGCGTTCTTGCACACAATTTGAGTTCCTGAAGGTGACTGTACTGCGAGGACGTACTTGTCGAATGAGGCGATGACGCCGCTTAGTTTGATGCCGTTGACAAGAAAAATCCACGCTGGGGTTTGGTTTGCGACCAGCGTATTCAGGAAGTCGGACTGGACATCAACATCGGCTTGCATAACGATGGTCCATTGTTGCAGACGGCGTCTTCGGGGACGGCCTTGCTCCAAGACTTCAGCGAGCCCGTCGAGACGGAATTTGTCAGTGCTGAAATAGAATCTAACGAGCTGGCGCCGGGCGTCAATAATCCTGCTGAAATATGTGACGACGCCTTGCATAAGCGCGCTTCTATGTCACAGTAGCGACGTGCCCGGAGTTCGAACTTCAGCGCGATTAGAACGCCGTTTTCTTGTCTTTATTAAGGTAGTCGCAGTCGCGTCTAAACTCACTTGACGTAGGAGTGTTAGATACGCCTGACTGGCGATGGGGGTGTATTGACTCTCCAGAGTCAATACACTGAGTTATCCGCAGTTCAAATGGCGGCATTGCACCCGTCGAGAAGCCGATTCTTCAATCTCCATGCGACTGGAAGATAGCGGAGGGGGAGGAATAGCGCACCTTGCCTGGGTGCCGTCAATGATGCGATTCGCATTGGTGAATCGCTGCATCCAGACAGTCCAGAGCCGCCAGAAGCCGCCGCTCCATGGCCCGCGAACGGACGACTGCGAGATGGCTGTGCAGCATCGGGTCGAACCCGAGCTGATGTTCTGCGATGTCAGCAAGCCGCACGATATCTTCTTGCAACCGGCGCACGGAAAATTGGCCTTCCGCCGATGCACGTTGCCTCAAAACCGCACTGCGGCCGCGCAAGTCATATGCAAACATAGCCGCCTCCCTTCGCGCGAGGTGGATGGTCATGCGTATCGCCATGTCATGACGTACTTTAGCTCCGCGCTTCTTTGGAAGCAAAGCGCAGCAATACGCACCATCTAATAAATTGGCAGATGCAGTAAGCAAGAGCTGGCAGAAGAGCACGCACGAGAGCTTATTGGTGGACAAACATTGGGCATGAAAACCTATGTCTAAATATTGATTCGAACGCAGTAGCGCACGTCAGTTTCGATACGCCGTAACACGCAAAAGCCATTGATGATGCCGGAGACCTGAAGTGCCCGATACACAAACGGCTGGAGTAATCTGAAGGAAGCGTTCTTCGCGCCTGCGAACTACCCGGGCGTCAGCAATCGGCGGCTGCATCTCGCGACGCACGAAACAGAGGGAGTTGGGTGAGGCTGCTGGTGGACTGCTCAGTCTATGGAGGACTCGCTCTGCTCAGGTTGCAGAGAGCGGTTCATTTTCGAATTCAAGTGGCGGCGAGGACGCTTTATTGAGAGTGCCGCCTACGGCGGGCGACGCGCATATTCACGTCTACGACGATAGATTGCCATCTCAACATGAGCGACACGATTCCCTGCCGCGCGACGATTATGACTATCGGACTGCGTGAGAGACGCTCTGCAATAAAGCTTGCAGGTCATCGATGTTGAAGGGGCATTTGTATGTCCGACAGGATGAGGTCGAAGGTCGCGCCGTCATGCTCGCAGACTCGTTCCCGACCGGGGAGGATTGTAAGCGTCGCGTGAGGGCCGTTGAGAATTCTCTGGACAAGCGCCAAAGAACGCGGCAGGCGCATCGTGCCGCTGTC
>NZ_FCOM02000006.1 GCF_001544695.2 Caballeronia arvi | reverse complement strand
CGCGATCTTCGCGAGCGAACCGCCGAATTTGCCTACCGCCGTACGCGCGGCCGATACGATCACTACGTCAGTCATTTTCTATCCTCGTCAAACAGCAAAAAGCGTGAGCTGGGTTTCCGTTCCGATGCGATTCACACGGCGTGGAAACGCGTCCAATACGGATGGACTGGTTGAGTTCGATGCGAACTCGGACGGATTGGTGCGTCGTCGAGTGCGGAGCCATGTCCGACCGTCCGATGCGTGAGCGAGCGACCTCAGAAAGCGTCGCGTCGGCTATGGGATGACCTCGCCCGTGGGACAAGGTTCGCTCCGCAGAAAATATCCCGAACGGGATGCGGCAAATGTGCGGCCAAATACATGGTCCATTTAAATGGGCCTTTAACAGAATCTCTCAGGTTAAGCACCGGCCTTCTCTTTCGCTTGTTGCCGTGAATTGCGAAGGCGCAATTCCGCCGCGCGAAGACCGCGCGGTCGTGGCACAGGACATATTGGAAGTTTTACGGTCGTGCGTGCTTGTGCGACGCATCAAATTAGTAACAATTCTAAACGCAAAATATGCGTAAAAAATTTCATATTAGTAGGTGAAAACCCTAGTTTGCGTAAGTTATACCTATTCGGTCGTGCCAAAAAGCGCATCCACGGTCGAACACACGTTCAATAATCATCCTATATGATGACGAAAATTGCGTGGGTTGTATGATCAATTGACCATCTCCGGGTAAATCCGAAATACAAACGCACGGTCGGCGGACGCATGTCGCGGACAAAGTTGCTTTTTAAAAGAACGTGCGATGTGATCACACGCCGATCTATATACGCGAATTAACTACTGCGTATAACCAATTCGTCTTTAGACAATGCTGATTATTTCACTGCTTAGCGCCGTTGCGTGACCACGTGATGAAAACGGCGCGCTGTAAATCGATTTCGCGTTGCCGCGACAAAATGTCCTTTGCGAAAAAAGCGGCTTCGCCGGGAGAGAAAAACCGCTCGACTTCCAGTGATTATTCAGAGCGCTAAAACGAGTCGCTTGCCTTTTGCGCGCGAGCAGCACGCCATCATCCGGTCGTTCGACTGACGTTCGCCTTTCGTCAGCACCACATCGCGGTGATCGATCTCGCCTTCGAGCACGCGCACTTCGCATGAACCGCACAAGCCCTCTTCGCAATCGCTCTGCACATCGACGTTCGCGCGCCGCAGTGTCGCGAGGAGCGTCTGACCGGCCGGCACGTCGAGCACGAGGCCCGAATCCTTCAGCTCGACTTCGAACGTGTGTTCGTTTTTCGGATCGAGTGCGCCGAGCTTCGATTCGAAGTGCTCGATCTTCAGCGCGTCCTCGGGCCAGGAAGCGCTCGCGTCCGTGAGCGCATCGAGCATACGCGCCGGTCCGCACGCGTAGACCTGCGTGTTTTCGTCCACCGCAAGCGCCGCGAAATCGTTGCGCCCGCCCTCTTCCGACACATACACGACGAGCCGCTCGCCGTGCAGCGCGCGTAGTTCGTCGAGCAGCGTCATCGACGCGCGCGAGCGTCCGCTGTAATGCAGCGCGTAATCGAGGCCGAGCGAGCGCGCACGTCGCGCCATCGCGCTGATCGGCGTGATGCCGATGCCGCCCGCGATCAGCACCAGTTTTTTCGCGCGCTCGTCGAGACGGAAATGATTGCGCGGGCCGCGAATGCGCCAGTGCGCGCCCGGCTTCACGTTGTCATGAACCCACGCGGACCCGCCGCG
Organism: Caballeronia arvi; assembly: GCF_001544695.2. GTDB lineage: Bacteria > Pseudomonadota > Gammaproteobacteria > Burkholderiales > Burkholderiaceae > Caballeronia > Caballeronia arvi. The sequence continues at coordinate 280,970 of NZ_FCOM02000006.1, read as the reverse complement.
GCTCTCGGTCTCGCGCAGTACGGCGATTTCGAACGCGCGGTGGTCGTCGGGATCGCCGCACAGCGAATACTGGCGCGAAAGACCCGTGTCGCCGCAAATAACGTCGATATGCGAGCCCGCCGTCCAGCGCGGCAAATCGCGGCCGTCCGCCGATACGAGCCGGACGCGCACGATGCGATCCGCGCAGGCATCGACCGAATCGACGATCACCGCGCGGCTCACAGCATGCGACGACGGCTCGCCAATGCGCACCACTGCGCGCGGCTCGCGCACGGACAGATCGGCGCGTTCGGGATTCATCGCCGGGTCCCATTCGACATGAAGATGCTCCGGCCCGCGAAACGACGTGTTCGGCACGTAGGTGAAACTTTGCTCGGCGAGCCGCATGTGCGGCAGGCGGCGCGTGAGCTCGTCGAGAAAGACCTGCATCTCCATGCGCGCGAGGTTCTTGCCCATGCACTGATGCGCGCCGTAGCCGAAGGTCAGCTGATCGCTGGCGTTCTCGCGGCGGATATCGAAGAGATCGGCGTCGGCGAACTGATGCTGATCGTGATTCGCCGACGACGTGACGATCAAGAGCTTCGAGCCCGCCGCGATCTCGATGCCGCCGATCGTCACGTCCTTCGTCGCGAGCCGCCGCCATGCCGCGACCGAACCGTTGTGACGCAGACATTCCTCGACCGCGTTCGGAATCAGGCTCGGGTCCTCGCAGATATCGCGCCATGCGTCGGGATGCTGGAGCAGCAGCTTGAGCGCATTCGCGGTGGCGTTCGCCGTCGTTTCGTGCGCGGCGACGATGCCGGCCATCATCATCGAATGCAGATACGAGTCGGTCACGACGTCGGGCAGTTCCTTCTGCTTGCGAATGCCGTACTGCATCCAGCCGGGACCGGACGGATCTTCGCGCATCTTGTCGAGCATCTTGCCCGCGAATTGCCAGAACTTGCCGACCGCGTGCGCGACTTCGACCTGCTCTTCGGGCTTCGGCCGTCCCCACGTGTTGACCGTGTGCGCGATCGAATAACGGCGCAGCGTGTCCATGTCTTCCTCGGGCACGCCGAGAAAATGCAGCGCGACGGTGAGCGGCACTTCCCACAACATTTGATCGACGAGATCGGCGCGGCCATCGTCGATGAAGCGATCGACATAGTCGCGTGCGAGCGCGCGCACCATCGGTTCGTGATGCGCGAGCGCCTCGGGCGTGAACGGGTCCATCAGCGCGCGACGGCGCGGCATGTGCGCGGGCTCGTCTTCATTGACGAGCGTGCGGTTCAGCGCGAAGCCGTAGGACGCGAGCACGGCGTTGGCTTCGGGGCCGGTCGGCGTAATCTTCTCCAGCGCGATCGACGGACTGAACGTGATGTTGTCGCGGAAGATGGCCTTGATGTCGTCGTAACGCGTGACGATCCAGTAGCCGAGCTTCGGGCTCCAGAACACGGGCTCCTGCTCGCGCGCCCAGCGCACGTATTCGGGCGGATCTTGTTGATAGCCGTCGCCGAAAGGATCGAACCCGGCCGCGCGCGGGCTGACCGGGCAACCGTTCGGGGCGTGATCGTGGAATGGGCATTGCGGCGCCGCGGTCATTGCTGTCTCCTGCTTTATTTATTAGCGTGACCACAGTATGCAACGGCTCACCACTTCCAGCGCACGCCCAGACCGCCTCCTATCGCGCTGCGGTGCGAACCGCCGAGATTGGTCGACCAGGCGAGATTCGCGAAGACGCTGCCGCGCACGCTCACCTTCGCGACGATGCCCGCGCCGAGTTGCGCGGTCGTTGCGGCGACGTTCGTCGGAATGACGTCGACGCCCGCGAAAGTCGCGCTATCGGTCGCGCCGAAGTAGCGCCACAGGTTCGCGCGCAGATACGGCTCGAAGGTCGTGCCGGACGCGTCGAAATGGCCATAGAAGCGCACGCCGAGCCGGCCGATGAAACCGCTCGCTTCATGAAACGATACGGTCGAAATGCCGTCGTCGATATCGTGCAGATTCGCGTGCTGCCAGATGAGCTGCGCTTGCGGTTCGATCGCGAGACCGCCGGAAAGCGGGATGGGCAAGCCACCCTCGATCGATGCGGCGAACGCGCTGCCATGCGTCGTCGCGCCGACGCCGCGGTTCGATTGCGGGTCGGCCGTGAGCGAACTGCCGAGCAGGACCGCGTCCGTGTACCACCCGTTCGGTCCGATATGCGTCCAGTAGAGCCCCGCGCTGTATGCGTTGATCGACAGATGACCGGCGTCGGCGTTCGGAAAGCCGAGCGCGAAACCATTGACATCGCCGCTCGCACGCGCGAAGCCGAAAAAGAAGCCGTAGTGATTGCGATGACCGGACGGCGTCGTGTCCGCGTAAAGGTCATGGCCGACCTGCACGCCACCGATGCCGCCGCTGAACTCGGGATCGGCCGCGCCGCTGTTGTGCTGCGTCGTGTGTCCGCCCCAGACGCGCGCCCACGCCGCGGGTAGCGCGCCGTTCTCCGTCAGCAGCGACTGTTCGCCCTGACGTTCGTGGAACGTGCCGATTTGCTGGACAGTCAGCTCGCGCGCGATCGGCGGCAATTCGGCGTAGACCGGCACTTCCATCCGGTAGAGCGGCGTTGGCGGCGCTCCGGGTGGAGGCGGCGGTGGAAGCCGTGGCGTGCCCGCTGCCGCGGTTGGCTGCGGCGTTGGCGTTGGCGTTGGCGTTGGCGCCGGAGCCGGAGCCGGCGTCGGAGCCGGTGTCGGTGTCGGTGTCGGTGTCGGTGTCGGTGTCGGTGTCGGCGTCGGCGTCGGCGTCGGTGTCGGTGTCGGTGTCGGCGTCGGCGTTGGTGTCGGCGTCGGCGTTGGTGTCGGCGCTGGTGCCGGTGCCGGTGCCGGCGCTGGTGCCGGTGCCGGCGCTGGTGTCGGTGTTGGCGCAGCAGGCGGAACTGGCGCTGGAGCAGGCACAGGCACAGGTACAGGTACAGGCGCTGGCACAGGTAAAGGCGCTGGCGCCGGTGGCACGCTCGAACGCAGGTACCAGTTGTCCGCTGTTCCCGCGCTGACGCCGCCCTTGAACAAGTAATACGTATAAGCACCGGCCTCCATCGGACGCGCAAGCGTGAACGCGCCCGCCGATGTCGTCGCGCCATTCGTCGCCTGAACGACCATGATGCCGTCGTTCACCGTCAATCCGCCCGTTCCGCCGACGTTCGTCACGCCGATCGACGTCGTGCCTCCGCCGGCGCCCTGCGCAATCACGAGCTTGTCGCTCGGCGCGCCGTCAGCCGCGAGCACGCTCTGCACCAGAAGCCGTCCCGCGGTGCCCGTGTAATTGCCGTTCACGACCAATTCGTCGCTCGTGCTCGTACCGCCGTTCGTCAGATCGATCGTTCCCGCGTTGTTCAGCGTGACGAGCTGCCCAGCGACCGCGGGCCGCAACGCCGTGCGTCCGATGCCGCCCGCGAAAATCGTGCTCGTCGCATCGAGATTGAGCGTGCCCGTACCGGTCGCGGCGTCGCCGAGCGTCAGTCCGTTCGCATCGAAAGTCAGTTGCGTATTGTTCGACGCGTTCACCGTCTCCCAATTGGAAAAGCGCGAGAGACCGCTTGCCTGCACGTTGTCGAGCGTGAGCGAATCCGTGCCGGAACCGCCGTCGATCTGCGTCGTCGCGGTGAGTGCGGCATCGGTTAGGTTGCTGAACGCGGCCGTGTCGTTGCCCGCGCCGAGCGTTACCGGTCCCGCGATCTTGCCGCCGCTCCATGTCAGCGTGTCGGCGCCCGAGGAAGTCAAAACGCCCTGCCCGATCGTGCCGCCCGTAATCGTCAACGCATTGTTGCCGCTGCCGACATCGACGCGCCCGCCGATCGTGCCGCCAGAAAGGATGAACGTATCGTCGTTCTGCACGGCGGTGACGTTGCCGTCGACCTGTCCGCCCGACATGTCGTAGATGTTGGTGCCCACGTTCAGATCGACGCTGCCGATGCGCCCGCCCGTGACCCGCACGACATCGCCGTTCACAAAGGCGCCGACGATTCGCCCGCCCGACATCGCGAACGTGTCGCGCCCATCGCCCTGATCGAGCGAGTCGAGCTGGCCGGCGGTCATCGTGAAGGCGTCGACGCCATCGCCCGGACGAATCTGTCCCGTGACGATGCCGCCGTTCATGTTGAACGTGTCGTTGCCGGTATCGGTGCGCACCGCGACGCCCGCGCCTCCCGCGATCGTTCCGGTGTTCGTGACCGAGACGTTGATTTTCCCGCTCGCCACAATCGCTTCCGCGCTCGTGCCGCGAATCGTGCCGGTGTTGTTGATCGTCTCGGCGCCATTGGCGATCTTGACGCCCGTGGTGCCTTGAATCGTGCCCGCGTTATCGAGCGTGCCGCCGCCATTCGCGACGATCGCGCTTGCCTGCTGACTCGTGATGCTCGCGCCCGCCGCGTTCACGATCGCCGCGTGATTCGCGATGGATATGCCGAGGCCGCCCGTGCCGCGCACGATGATCGTGCCGGCGTTGGTGATCGCGCCCGGCGATGCATCGAGCGAAACGATGCCGTGCGCGGTGCCGCCGGATACATCGATCGTGCCGTTGTTCGTGATGACGTTGTTGCCCGGACCGTTCGCGCCGCCATTGGCGACCATGCCGTTCGCCGATGCGCCGGCCGTCGAAATAGAGCCGCTATTGATGAGCGTGTCGCCCTTGGCGCGCGCGGCCATTCCGCCAGAACCTGAGCCACTCGCGACAATGGTCCCGTCATTGATGAGCGTACCGCCGCCCGGACTGGCGAAGTCGATCATCGCGGTGGCGTTCGCACCGCTCGTCGTGAGCGTACCGCCTGCCTCGTTGTGCATGATGACGGCGGCCGCGCTGTTGAACATCGCTTCGGAGCCGGCACCCGTTGTGGACACGACGCCGCGGTTCACCAGCGTGTTGTGTCCCGCGATGGTGCCCTGCGAGGTCATCCCGTCGATGTTGTCGCCGGTCACGCGCAGCGTTCCGCTATTCGTGGCGGTGCTCGTGTTGCGCACGGCAAGTCCATTGTTATTGGCGATGTCGAGCTCGGCGCCGGGCAAAATGTTGATCGTCACATTGACGCTGCCCTGCACCGCGACGATCGGCGCCCTCGACGGATTGGGCAAGCGTGTGTCGCACGTGACCGTCGCACCGGACTGCGGCGCGGTGTTGTCGCACCCGCCGAACGTGGGCGATGCGCGGAAGAGACAGGAGACGCCGAACGCGAGCGAAACAGCATGAGCGAGCGGCGTCGATCGGACTGGAAGGAACGAGCGGCGCATGACTTCTCCGGCCATGCGGACGGTTTCGATTTGATCAGCAGCCCCGTATATCGTTACGGCTCACGTGCCCGGCTCGTCCGCGATGTTGTGCTCAGATTAGTGCACGCATCGCGCTTTGCAAAGAAAGCCCGCTCGTGCGTCAGATCGGCTTGCCTTCGCTCGATGCCCAGCCGGGCATGAGCTCGTTGCTCTGCAATGTTTCGTCGATCAGCTTGCGCGCAGTCTGCCTTCCCGCCACGGGCAGACCTTCGGGATTCAGCGCGCCGATCTGCACGAGCACCGAAGCCTGGTCCCAGTAGATGTGCTCGTTATAGAGCTTGTCGCCGCGAAAGCGAATCACGGCGAGCATCGGCACTTCGAAGTATCGGCCGGTCGGCGCGAGTCCCGGCAGCAGCCAGTCGATCTCGCGGTCATGCGTCGCACAGAATACGAACTCGTCGACAACGCGATCCGCGCCGATCGTGCGCGATACCGGGATCAGCTTCGTGTCGGCGGGATTCGAATGGATGAAGTGATATCGATAGAAACGCTTGAGCTGATCGTGACCGACACCGCCGGTCATCGTCGGCACGTGATTGACGTAGGGCTGATCGACCATCGTCGGCATGACGGCGTCGACATCGCGCGTGCCGAATTCGAAATAACAGTGCTGTTCCCACAACGAATCGAGATCGAAGAGCGGCCCGAGCACTTTGCGCAGCATCGACAGCGTGCGCGAATAAGCCATCAGCGCGGCTGGCTTGTCGAAATGTTCGCTTTCCGAAACGATGAAGCCGTTCGATGTGCCCGGATAAACGTAGCGCTCGATGTGCGGCTTGTTCGCGAGCGCGGACTCGACGTCGCGCGGATCGTGCGAGCCGTGTTCGGCGAAGTGGAAGACCATCGGGCAGCGGATCGTCGGAATGTCGGCGAGCAAGGCGGCGAAGTCGTCGGGGCAATAGCAGGCGGCGCAATCGACGTCCGCCTGCGCGGCGATGCGCGTCGCGAGCTGCCCGCCGCGCCCGAAACCGACCACGCCGATTTTCCCCGCCTGTTGCGGCAACGCGCGCAGGCCATCGACGAGCGCCGCGAAATTTTCCGCCGCGACGCCGCCGGGCTTCGGATCGCGCGACGGAAGTTGCGGCGCGAGCACGACATAGCCTTCTTCGGCGTACAGATCGGCGGTGCGCCGGACGAAGTCGTCGAGGCCCGCCGTATCGTGCAGCAAAACGATGCCCGGGCCCGAGCCTTTCGCGGGCTGCGTCACGTAGGCGGGAATCGCCGTGCGGTCGCGAAGCGTGATGTCGATGAACGTGCCGCTCATTGTCTGCGTCTCCTCATATATATAGAGCGAATTTTTTCGGCGGCGCACGCCGTGCGTTCAGGACAGCAGCGTGTCGGCGAGCAGCTTCACGTTCAGCACGACGATCACGCCCGCGACCAGCCACGCCAGCGCGGTCGTCCAGCGCGAGATCGCGAAGACGCCCATCGTGCGGCGGTCCGATACGAAGCGCACCAGCGGAATGACGGCGAACGGCAGTTGCATCGACAGAATCACCTGGCTCAGCACGAGCAGTTGGCCCGTGCCCTTCTCGCCGTAGATCGCCGTCACGATGATCACCGGCACGATCGCGATCGCGCGCGTGATCAGCCGCCGCGCCCAGTTCGGAATACGCAGGCGCAGGAATCCTTCCATCACGATCTGGCCGGCGAGCGTCGCGGTGACGGTCGAGTTCAGACCGGACGCGAGCAAGGCAACCGCGAGGAGCGTCGATGCGATGCTCAGGCCCAGCAACGGTGAAAGCAATCGGAAAGCATCGCCGATTTCCGCGACGTCGTCGTGCCCGCTCGCGTGAAACACGGCAGCAGCGACGATCAGGATGGCCGCGTTGATGAACAGCGCGAGCGTCAGCGCGATGGTGCTGTCGATGGTCGCCCAGCGGATTGCGTCGCGCCGGGCCGCGACCGATTTTCCGTAGGCGCGCGTCTGCACGACCGACGAATGCAGATAAAGGTTGTGCGGCATGACCGTCGCACCGAGAATGCCGATCGCCACATAGAGCATTTCGCGGTCGGCGACGATGCGCGGCGAGGGGACGAAGCCGCGCAGCACGTCCGCGAACGGCGGCGAGGCGGCAGCGATCTGCAACGTGAAGCAGCCCGCGATCACGATGAGCAACGCGATGACGAACGCTTCGAGCAACCGAAAGCCTTTGTTCATCAGCAGCAGCAAGAGAAAAGCGTCGAGCGCGGTCAGCAGCGCGCCGGCGATCAGCGGAATGCCGAACAGCAGATTCAGCGCGATGGCGGTGCCGATGACCTCGGCCAGATCGCATGCGACGATCGCCGTCTCGCACGCGAGCCAGAGCGCGAAGTTCACGGGTTTCGAATAGTGATCGCGGCATGCCTGCGCGAGATCGCGGCCGGTCGCGACGCCCAGCCGCACCGCGAGCGCCTGCAGCAGAATCGCCATCAGGTTGGAAAGCAGGATGACCGTGAGCAGCGTATAGCCGAAGCGCGAGCCGCCGGCGAGATCGGTCGCCCAGTTGCCAGGGTCCATGTAGCCGACGGAAATCATGTAGCCGGGACCGGCGAACGCGAGGAAGCGCCGAATCCATCGGCCGCCGGACGGCACGTGCACCGACGCGTACACCTCCGGCAAACTCGGGCGGAACGCGTCGTCCTGCTCGGGCGGTTTCGAAGCGGGGCGTACAGGATCAAGCATCGGCTCGTTTCTCCTGCGGAGTACCGTCTGTGGTGCTGGAAATATGCGCCGGGCCGGATGAACATTCAAGCGTACGAGCCAATCGCGCGCCGACAATGAATCTGCATGCTGATAATTCGACTTATCAGATGCAGCGATTTTTGTTGTCAAATTCGAAGGTGGTTGATAACCTTGCCGCAAATCGTTGATAAGAAAGGATAAATGGAAGCGCCCGCACGTCGTTCGACAGACTCGACTCTGACTAGCGCGCCTCTGCGCGCGCCAAGTCGACTCACGCGTCAGCATTTCGCGTTGTATCGGGGCTATCTCGACGGCGTGTCGGAAGCGCAACTGCACGCATCGTATGGCGACGCCAGTACCGACGTACGCACCACGCGACGGCTGATCGACGCCCTGCGCGATACGCTCTCGGTCCTGGCCCGGCGCGCGCGCGATATCGAGGCCGCGCATTTGCTGCGGCTGCGCCCCGGAAGCATTCCGCTTTTCGAGCCACCGCCCGCCGCCGCAGTGCCGACGCTGGACGACTTTCGTGAAAACGTCGATCCGGACGGTGTTTACGGCGAATCGGAATTGCTCGCGCTGTACGAGGAAGCCTATCCGCCACAAAGCTCGCCCGCCCTCGATCGGCGCGCCACGCGCAATGCGCGACTGCGCCGCCGGCAGGCCGAAGCGCTCGCGCGCATGGAGGCGTCGCTCGCTCAGGATCCGAGTCCGGATCATCCTATCGACGGCTGGTTCGAGCCTGCCGTCACGGCACGATTGACATCGGCTGGACTGACGACGCTGGCCGATGTCATCGAACTGATCGAACGGCGGCGGCATCGCTGGTACACGGCGGTTCCCCGCCTCGGGCCGAAAGGCGCGCAACGCATCGTCGACTGGCTGCACCTGCACGGTCAGGCGCTTCGGCATCCGCTGTCCCCGCTCGCACTAAGGCCGAGACGGCAGTGGCGAACCGCCGACATCGCGGCAGCGCAGCCATCGGAGATCGAAGAGCGCAATACGGTCGCGATTGCGCCGCTCGAAGCGTTGCACATTTCCGCTGCACTCGACGGCTCTAAAGGGTCGAATCGCATGAGCGCGGTGTCCCGCTTCGACACCGACATCCGCGCGATTTCGGCCTGGCTCGACGCACGTTCGAGCAGTGCGCATACGCGGCGTGCGTATCGGCGGGAGGCAGAGCGCCTGTTGCTCTGGTCATTGGTGGAGAAGAGCAAGCCGCTCTCATCGCTCGATGCAGGCGATTGCGCCGAGTACATCCTCTCGTTTCTTCCGAATCCGACACCGGGAGCGCGCTGGGTCGCGACTCAGCGCGGCGAGCGGTGCTTCGCGAGCTGGCGGCCGTTTGCGGGCCCGCTTTCAGATCGAAGCCGTGAAACCGCACGTTCGATCTTGAGCGCGATGTGCGAATGGCTGGTCGGCGAGCGTTATCTGACGGTCAATCCGTTCGCGGGGCTTGCGCGCGTCGCAGCGCCGCCAGTCTTCGATTCGGTCAACCGCACGCTCGACCTGGACCAGTGGACATGCGTGCTGCGGTCGGTGGAGCGAACGGAGTATTCGTTTGCCGAGCACCGCGACAGATTGGCGCTCGTGTTGGCTTACGCCACGGGCCTGCGCCGCGCCGAACTCGCCGCCGCGACGACTTGCGCGCTGAGCGTCGGACGGCTGTCCGGCGTGAACGGCGCGGTCTGGCGTCTCGCCGTGGACCAGGGCCGGCGATCGTCGCGCACGGTGCTGTTGCCACCCGCGGTCGTGGAGGCGCTTTGCGAGAATCTCGCGTTACGCGGCCTTCCGAGTCCGTTGGACTGTGCCGAAGGCACTCCGATTCTGGCTCAGGCGCGCGGCGGCCAGCCAGTAACGCCTGATGGGATCGGGAAGATATTTAAGAGTATTTTTTCGAACGCCGCGGCGTTGATGGACTCGCAGGCACCGGGAGCCGGGCAGCATTTGAAGCGCGCCAGCACGCACTGGCTTCGACACACCCACTCTACGCACGCTCTCGGCCACGGCGCGGAACTGCGCGAAGTCAGCATAGGCCTCGGTCATGCCGATGTCTCGACTACCTCGCTTTATCTCAAAACTGAAGATGCCGGGCGTTTTCTCGGCGTCGAACGGTTCCTCCGAAGCGCCTCGACGGCCTCAAAAATCGCAGAATCCTCTTAATTTCGCGTTTACACGAGCAGAAAGCGTTGTAAAAATGCCCGGTGGGGGCGCTCAAGTACTTCAGAGTTTACTTGAGGTTTACCGGTTCGCCGTTTATTCTTCGGTTTGCAGCTTGTTTTCCACAAACCGAATAATTTATTGCTTACCCAGGCCCGCCAGTGACTGCGAATTCCATGCTAAGCGCTCGGCTTCCCGAAGTCGATCAATCCGTTTCGATCGAAACGCTCTTGGGAGTGGCCGCGCAAGCCACTGATATTCTCAATCAGATCCGCGATGCGATGTTGGAGCCGTATCCGCGCAAAAGCGCGCCGACATTCACGAGCGCGCAGGTTGCGTCGCTCTGCGGAATCGACAAGCAGCGGTTCCAGTACCTGACGACCAAGGGCGATTTGCCCGCGGGAACGTCGAAGGGCGCGGGCCGCAGCAAGGAGTTTGCGCTCGAAGAAGCGTTGACCTGGATCCGGGCGACGAAAGAGCGCCCTCGCCGGCCCGAGGGCAAGCGCGGGCGAATCGTGACCATCGCGAACTTCAAGGGCGGCGTAGCCAAGACGACCACGGCCGTCTCCGCCGCGCAGGCGTTGACGCTGCTCGGCCGCAAGGTGCTGGTCATCGACTGCGACCCGCAAGGCACGACCACCCAGCTATGCGGGTGGGCGCCGGACGCGGAAATCTCAGACGATCAGACGCTTCTTCCGTTGATCTATGGCGACCAGACCACACTGCACTACGCGGTGCAGGAAACGTACTGGCACAACCTCGATCTTATCCCCGCGTCGTCGTCCCTTTTCGACGCCGAATTCGAGATTCCCGCGAAGGTTTTGAACGACAGCACGTTCGAATTCTGGGAGATCGTTCGCAAGGGGCTGATGCCGCTCACCGACGAATACGATGCAATCGTCATCGACACGCCTCCGGCGCTCAGCTATCTGACCATCAACGCGCTACTCGCGTCGGATGCGATTTTGCTGCCCTGCCCGCCTGAAGCCCTCGACTTCGCAAGCTCGACGCAGTTCTGGCATCTTTTCGCCGATATCGCGAAGAAGCTGCCGGGCGTGCTCGAGCAAAAGCGCTTCGATTTCGTGAACGTCATCATGACGAAAGCCAAGTCGGACGACGTTTCGCGCGTGGTGCGCGGTTGGCTCCAGAAAGCCTACGGCGACCGTGTGCTGCCTTTCGAGATTCCGGAGTCCACCGTGCCGAAGGGCGCGTCGGCACAGTTGTCGACGGTCTACGACTTGTCGAAACCGGACGGTAGCACGGCGGCATACAACCGATTCAAAGAGCCGCTCGACCGGCTCGCCGAACATCTCGACGCGCAGTTCGCTCGCGCGTGGAATCAGACGGAGGCGTAAATGGGCATCGGGGACAGACTACTCGCCAAGACAGCGAACATCGGCAGCAAGCCAACCGAGCCAGCGCAAGCGCGTCCGGTGAACAACGAACCGCGCACGTCGCCGGGGCGGCTGATGGATGCGCAACATCGCATCAACACGGCTCAGGCTCGAATCAAGGAACTCGAATCTCAACTCGAGGAGCGAGCGGCACTTGAAGTCTCGCTCGACGCGCTGGTCGAAGTGAGCGGACGGCGTCGGAAGCTGACCGCAGAACAGTTTCAAGAGCTGAAAAGCAATCTCGCGCAGCATGCGCTCGCTACGCCGATTCTGGTGCGCGTGCTGCCAGAGGCCCGCTACGAGATCATCGCTGGGCACAATCGCGTGGCAGCCTATCGCGAACTCGGACGCACCACGATTCGCGCGAACGTCGCGTCGATCGAAGAAGGTGAAATCGAGTTCGCGGCATTCTTTTCGAATCTGCTGTCACCATCGCTGACCGACTTCGAGAAGTATTGGAACTTCAAGCGGCTGCAGGAGTTGAGCGGCCTATCTCGGAGCCAGATATCCGAGAGTGCCGGCTTGAGCAAAAGTCACGTCACACGAATCTTCTCGTTCGATGCGTTGCCGGAGGCGGCCAAAATTGCGCTGGCCGAAAAGCCCGAGCGGCTCGGAAGCAACGCAGCGCAGAAGCTGGCTGCACTTACCGAGGCCGGCAAATCGGACAAGGTGATTGAAGCTGTTCGCAAGTTGATTGACGACGAGAACTTTACGCAAGACAGGGCGGTTGCATTGGCCGCTGAGAAGCCGAAGTCGACAGCGCCCAGCGCAACAGTCGTAAGATCGGGAAGAAGGAAGGTCTGCGAGATATCCACCCGCAATGGCGTAGTAGGCGTCCGCTTCTTCGAAAAAGACGCGACAGATGCAGAGCAGTGGGGGCAACGCATTGCCGACTTCATCAACAAGACGTTGAGTGAGTCGGACCAAGACTGAGACTCTAGTAGATTTTCGTTCTAAATCAACCGCTTAACGAATCAACAGCAGTCAAAGAGCGTCGAACCTAGTAGAACTTCGTTATAAATCAATGACTTACTGTAAATGCACGAACGAGGTTGCCATGTAACGAGCAAGCTTTAAAAAGACAAAAGCCTTCGGCGCCAACCGAAGGCTTTTGAATATCGGGCTTAACTGCATATTGCCCGTTCCGCTTCCCGACGCCAATCGGGTCACGAGTACACACCTCGAAGTTTAGCGGAACGCGATCGGCAGTCAAGCGTTTGTCTTCCATTTTTCGAAATGGACGTACTTGACATGCGTATCGCGCAACATTCCGTTGCTGGCGAGGCTGTTCCTCGCCCTCAAACATCCAAATCTTCGCCGGCGGTAGAAGATCAACAGGCTCTCGACGAATATGCCTGCGACCGATCGAACCTGCCTTGGGTGATCTTCCGCGCAGCCCATCGCGCGACCCACACAGCCGCCCTGCCTGCACGGGCGCGAGCCCTGCTCGCTGCTTTGGCGCGCACTGTCGATGCAGCTCGTCCCTACGCCGCGATCTTCGCGCGTCGAGAATTGCTTACCGGACGTGCTCAGCAATCCATGCGAACGTTCTATCGCGGCCTGGACGATCTCGAAGTTGCTGGATTCATCACTCGCCCGCCCCAGACCAGATATGGTCAAGCAGGCTTGTTCGGTCGCGCTTATCTCCACCTCACGCCCAAGGCAGCCATCCTGCTGGGCTTGGTCGAGCCCGAGAAGGGGATCGAGAAGCCGTCCCCAGCGCATCGGGAAGACGCGCTGAAAACCGAAGCCGCTATTTTTTACCCGTGTCCGTCTGTCACTGTGGCAGACGGCGCTATATATAAGGATCTAATCCCAACTACTCAAAAGAGACAACCAGGACGCCTCCCCGCCGATCTCCAGCGCCTGTTGCCGCTGGGCTTTCGTGAATTTCTGATTTTCAAGCTGATGCGCGAAGCCAAGCTCCACGGCAAACTGCTTTCCGACGTGGTCGAAGCCACTTGGAATGCTTTAAGCCGCGCCAAGCATCCGATCAGCTATCTCCGCACGCTTTTACGCGCTCCCGTTGATTTCGCCTACCGTCTTCAAAGTCAACGTGACGCGCGCGCCGAAGAGAAAGAGAAACGAGTCCGGTCGCAACGTACCGATAACGCCATCGCCAAACACGCTGGCCAACTCTTCGTCAGTCACGACGGACTTCGTCGATATCGCATCTCCGATGACCTGCGGTCCATCACGATCCGTCACCGCGACGAGCCCCAGCCCCGTGTTCACGCCGGCACGTGGGCACAGGACTTTGCCGCAGCACTCGATGCCGGGCGCATTCTGCCGGCCGATGCGGAAAGTGCCAGCGATGCGTTCATGCCTGACAATCCAAGCAGACAGACGCGTACCCTGAAATCGTCCGCTGTTGCAGAAGGCGCCCCCGCCGCGAGGGACAGTGTCGAAGCGCACCTGAACGATCTAAAGCACATTCTTCGCTTGAAGCGGGCTGGAATCGTCCCAACTATGAAGTCAAGGGATGTCGAGATGCGATCAAGTCTGGATCCGTCAGGTGCGTTCCGTTTGAGCTCGCTTATAAAGGCTGCGTCACATACGACGTCCGGTTCTTCGCAAGTGATGTCGTGAACTCTGGAATCCTCAGACAAAACGTGAGGCGTATGTCGGATAAATGGTCGCGAGTAGCCACGTCACGAAAACTTTTGAAAAACCTGCTGCGTCGCAGCAAACGCTGGTATACTCTAAGGTTGCGCCTTAATGGGCGATTGGAAAACGCAAACCGCCTCTAAACGCGGTCTGTGTGCTTTGCTCGATGCGATTTTCAGCAAGCCGTCCGTGGTCGAAGCTGTCATCGAAATCATTGCGAGCCGTCACGCTCGCTTCCGGGGATCTGTCGTCGCCGAGCAAACCTGTCGAGGAGAAAGTATGGCAAGTTTTGATCGGGAAGATTCGGAGCTGGATATCGTCGCGCCGGCGCGCAAGTCACCGGGACGGCGGGCGAACAAAGGGAAGGGCCAGGCCGGCACGATGCAGCCCGACGTCGCAATGACCGCAGAGCAGAATGAAGAGCGTCAGCGCCAGATGCGCGCGCTCATCCAGTTGGGCAAGGAACGCGGGTATCTGACGCACGCCGAGATCAACGACCACCTGCCGGACAACTTCGCCGAAACCGCGGCGATGGAAACGGTCGTCGCCACGTTCAACGACATGGGCGTCGCGGTCTACGAGCAGGCGCCGGATGCCGAAACGCTGCTTCTGAGCGATAGCGCCCCGAGCGTGGTCACCGACGAGCAATCGGACGAAGAAGCGGAAAACGCGCTGTCGACCGTCGATTCCGAATTCGGCCGCACGACCGATCCGGTGCGCATGTATATGCGCGAGATGGGCGCGACCGAACTGCTCACGCGTGCCGGCGAAATCGCGATTGCGAAGCGCATCGAAGATGGTCTGCACGAGATGATCCAGGCGATCGCGGCATGCCCGTCGACCGTTGCGACCATTCTCGCGGACGCGGCGCAAGTCGAATCGGGCGAGATCAAGATCGACGAACTGGTCGACGGTCTGAAAGAAGACGACACGGAAGAGGCCGCCGATATTTCGGCCCCCGAAACAAACGATTCGACCGATGTCGATACGGACACCGATGAATCCGACAGCGACGATGATGGCGACGAAGATCTCGACGGCGCCGATTCGGCTGCTTCGAACGAAGCGCGCCTGAAGCAGCTCAAGGCGGATTGCCTCGAAATCTTCGCGCGTGTGCGCGAACTCGCGGAACACGCAAGCAATCCTAAGGGATCGGGCGTGGTCGCGACGAAGGCCGTCGAAAAGGCACGCACCGAAATCCAGCGCGAGCTCGGTTCGATCCGTTTCACGGCGAAGACCATCGACCGCCTGTGCGTCGACGTGCAACAGCAAGTCGCGCAAGTGCGCGATTTCGAGCGTCGCGTCTTGCAGATCGCAGTGGATCGTTGCGGCATGCCGCGTGAGAAGTTCGTCGAATCCTTCGTGGGTCACGAAACCGACCTCGAATGGACGACGCGCGCGGCCGCCAGTGCGAAGCAATACGGCGCGTCGCTCGAGCGCAGCCTGCCGGCGATTCAGGCCGAGCAGCAAAAGCTCATCGACATCGAAGGCGTGGTTCAGATGCCCCTCAAGCAACTCAAGCAGATCAACCGTCAGATGACGGCTGCCGAGTTGAAGATGCGTCAGGCCAAGCGCGAGATGATCGAAGCGAACCTGCGTCTCGTGATCTCGATTGCGAAGAAGTACGTCAATCGCGGCATGCAATTCCTGGATCTGATTCAGGAAGGCAACATCGGTCTGATGAAGGCGGTGGACAAGTTCGAATATCGCCGTGGCTGGAAGTTTTCGACGTACGCGACCTGGTGGGTGCGTCAGGCCGTGACGCGTTCGCTCGCCGATCAGGCGCGCACGATCCGCGTGCCGGTTCACATGATCGAAACGATCAACAAGCTGAACCGTATTTCGCGCGAGATCCTGCAGCAGACCGGTCAGGAAGCGCATCCGTCGGTGCTCGCCGAGCGCATGGAAATGCCTGAGGAGAAGATCCGCGGCATTCTCAAGATCGCGAAGCAGCCCGTGTCGCTCGAAACGCCGGTCGGTGAAGATGCCGATGCGACGCTCGGCGACATGATCGAAGACCAGGGCGCCGCATCGCCCGCGGACGCGGCGGTGCATGCGAACATGCGCGCCGCGATCGACGACGCGTTGAACGCGCTGTCGCCGCGCGAGGCGAAGGTGCTGCGCATGCGCTTTGGTATCGACACGGCTTCGGATTACACGCTCGAAGAATTGGGCAAGCAGTTCGACGTGACGCGTGAGCGTATTCGTCAGATCGAAAGCAAGGCGATGCGCAAGCTCATGCATCCGAGCCGCGCCGACAAGCTGCGTCCGTTCCTGGATCGCTGATCCTGCCAGTCGCCCGGATCCACATTCGGGCGAATTCGAAAAGCGCGTGCCGCCGAATCAGGCTGCACGCGCTTTTTTACGTCCGCAAGAAGCGTTAGCCGTGTCTCGCGCCCGACGATGCGCATGCCTTCAGCGCGACGATCGCCTTGTTCGCGAGCGTGAGCGTTTCTTCGCAGGCGAGACGATCGCGGAAAATCGAGCATCCGCCGCCCGCATTGACGCGCGCTACCGCGCTGCGGACCTTGTCCAGCGCCGATTGCGGCGAACCCGTATCTTTGATGATCGACGCAATGTCGAATGCACTCCCGGCATCTGTTTCGACATAGCCGGGGCATTGGGTTTGCGCATGCACCGCCGCGCAGACCAGCCCGATCGCGGCGACGGCGGGGAACCGTCGCGGCCGGGCGAGGTGAAAGGACAGTTCACGGGCGGGAAAAAAGCGGGGAAGGGCATTCATGGCGTCACCACGGTCGAACACGCATCGAAGAACGCGAGCGACGGGCGAATTCGGACCGGCTGAAATGGACGTGCGCTTGTCCACAGATTTCTTGGACAAGCATGTGGATATCCTGAGCATCATCGCGTCAACGCATTGATGCATAACGCATTTCACCCGGCGTGCGAAATTCGCGCGCTGCTTCGTCTTTCATTCTGAACCGGTTCTGCGATTCGTGTCGGGTGGGCGAAAATCTTCGTCGGCAGACGCATCAAGCGTCTGCCGACGGTTGAACGCGAAAATCACCCGCGCTTCGGAATATCCAGCCCGCGCTGCACTGCCGGCCGCGCGAGAAACGCTCCAAGCGCGCGCTCCACATTTGGAAACTCGTGAAAATCCACCAGCTCCCGCGCTTCATAAAAGCCGACGAGATTGCGCACCCACGGAAACACCGAAATATCGGCGATGCTGTACTCGTCGCCCATGATCCAGTCGCGGCCGTCGAGGCGCTTGTCGAGCACGGCAAGCAGCCGCTTCGATTCCGCGACGTAACGCGCGCGAGGCCGCTTGTCCTCGTACTCCTTTCCGGCAAACTTGTGGAAGAAGCCGACTTGCCCGAACATCGGGCCGATGCCGCCCATCTGGAACATCAGCCATTGCAGCGTTTCATAGCGCTTCGCGACATCGTCGGGCATGAGCTGGCCGCTCTTCGCCGCGAGGTAGACGAGAATCGCGCCGGATTCGAACAGCGGCAGCGGCTCGCCATTGGGTCCGTTCGGATCGATGATTGCGGGAATCTTGTTGTTCGGATTGAGCGACAGAAATTCGTCCGACATCTGATCGTTCGCATCGAAGCGAACGAGATGCGGCTCGTACGGCAAGCCGGTTTCCTCGAGCGTGATCGATACTTTCACGCCATTGGGCGTCGGCAGCGAGTAGAGCTGGATCCGCTCGGGATGCTGAGCGGGCCATTTTTTGGTGATCGGGAAATCAGAGAGAACAGGCATGTAAGGTCCTCGAGGGTCGAATCGGCGAATATAACGATTTCACCGGATTCGTGCCCTGAAGACACCACGGCGCGCGGTGTCATCCGCACGACTCATCGAAAGGAAAAGATTGCGGGATCTCGTACAGACGCCGCGTGTCGAAGCGCAGAACCTGTCATTGCCTCGACTACAAAGAGCTTGTAGTAATCGCCGGAAACGTACGAGGATTGCGCGAAGCGCCAAAGGTCAAGAAGCTAACCAACACCAAAGAAACCAAGCCCTTGCGGGAATAATGCAGCGCCTGCGCGACGTGCGGGCCGGTTCGCTGGCTCGCTTATTGCATCGACGATGATGCCCGAGCATCTCTGTCGGTCTTACGAACCGTTGGTTTAACGCTGCCATGAAAACCGTTCCTCTCGCAACGCTTACCGCATTCGCTGCCGTGGTCGGGGGACTGCTGCCCAGCCTGTGCGGAGCGACCCCGCTCGAAAGTCAGCTCGACTGCAAATCCAGTGCGCACCGATTCATTGCGCCGCTCGTCGCCAATAAGTCCATCAATGCGCAGCCGATGCGCGTCGAGGCCAACTCCGTCAACGCTTTCAAGCCCACGCACGGCAGCGAGCTTACGGCGTACGGCTTTCGCGTCTTCGCCGTGCTGGGCTACGAGCAGGGCGACGACATGTTCAAGCGCGGCAGCGGCCAGCCGATCAACGATTCGGCATATGGCGTGGTGGTGCTCGGTGCGTCGGAGACGGTGGAGGCGAAGGTGCGAGAGTCCGGCAGCACGGCGGTCGTGAAGCAGGTCATACCGATGGTGATGACCGCCGTTTTCTGCGATGGCAGCGGCGCGCACAACACGACGACCGCGGGACCGGTCACGACGGAAGCATCGCGCAGCCGCTGAATTGTCGTCGATAATGCTCTCCCGATATGAGCGCGCGAGTGTCGCGCTCCACACAACAGGAGAACACCGATATGTCCGACGCAGCCAACCAGTCTCAACGAATCGCCATCGTCACCGGAGCGGGCAGCGGAATCGGCCGTGCGGCGGCGCTGGCCCTGCTCGGCGACGGCTGGTCGGTCGTGCTGGCGGGTCGGCGTCCCGCGCCGCTCGAAGCGGTCATCGGTGAATCGAACGCGCAGAATCGCTCGCTCGCCGTTCCGACCGATGTCTCCGATCCGCAATCGGTCGAAAAGCTCTTCAACGCAGCGGTCGAGCGCTTCGGCCGCGTCGATCTGCTGTTCAACAACGCGGGCGTGTCGAACCCGCCGGGGCCGTTCGAGGACTGGACGCCGGAGCAATGGCGCAATGTCGTCGACATCAATCTCAACGGCATGTTCTATTGCCTGCAACAGGCGTTCCGCACGATGAAGGCGCAAACGCCGATGGGCGGGCGCATCATCAACAACGGCTCGATCTCCGCGAGCGCGCCGCGTCCGAACTCGGCGGCTTACACGTCGACGAAGCACGCGGTCGGCGGGCTGACGAAATCGGCATCGCTCGATGGCCGCAAGTACGACATCGCGGTCGGTCAGATCGATAT
Source organism: Caballeronia arvi (assembly GCF_001544695.2). Lineage (GTDB taxonomy): Bacteria > Pseudomonadota > Gammaproteobacteria > Burkholderiales > Burkholderiaceae > Caballeronia > Caballeronia arvi. The sequence goes on along the minus strand of NZ_FCOM02000006.1, from coordinate 261,607 downwards.
CGGCAATGCATTCACCGAGCTTTCCGAGCGCATGTCGAAGGGCGTGCCGCAGGCGAACGGCGAGATCGCCATCGAACCGATGATGGACGTGAAAATCGTCGGTCAGTCAGTGCTGTACATGGCGAATCTGCCGCTCGACGCAAACGTGCTGTTCCACACCGTGATGGCGACGAAGATGCCGTTCGTCGGCCGCGGCTAAGCGCTTTTATTCGGTCCGATACCAGACGCGAATGCCCGAATACCAATGGCTGACGCTGGTATCGTCGCCGGCGCCGAACGTCGAGAGGCTTTCGACGTTCAGCACATCGACCCCATTCTCCGCAATCCACCTGTTCGCGCGCTCGACGAGCGCCGCGCCGTTCTCGTACACGTTGCCCTTGATGATGTGATGCTGCACGATCTGTCGCTCGAAATCTTCGTAAGCGATTTTCGTCATCGGTCGTCTCCATTTCTTGATTGAATTCGGCGACGCGTTCTTGCTGCGGCGCAGCGATGCCACCGCATGACGCGTTCGTCCGATTCGCGCATCATATGGCCTAAGACAGCGCGCGTGAAAGAAGGGCGCGTCGCGAAAGACAAGGAGAGCACGCATGGACATGCGGCAACGCGAGCACATCGAGGCAGTCGTCGCGGCGACCACGCGGGCGGACGCGCTCGGTTCGCCGCGCACGCACGATGGCATCATCGAGTCTTCGTGGCGGCGTTGCGTGCATCAGTACGGGCTCGATCCGTCGCGCATGCAGGAAGCGCGCATCCTGCCGCAGACGCGGCTGCGCGAGCATCAGCAACGCATCGACGATTTCGCGCGCATCGCGCGTCACGGGCTCGAAACGCTGTACGAGCAAGTCGCGGGCATGGGTTACGTCGTCCTGCTGACGGACGCGCTCGGCGTGACCGTCGATTACATCGGCGACGCAAATACGGATTCCGCGTTGCGCCGCGCCGGGCTCTATCTCGGCGCGCAATGGAGCGAAGCGGGCGCGGGCACCTGCGCGGTCGGCACGGCACTGACGACGGGCCAGGCGCTGACGGTGCATCAGATCGACCATTTCGACGCGACCCACATTCCGCTCACCTGCACCGCCGCGCCGCTCTACGATTCGCGCGGCGCGCTGTCCGCCATTCTCGATATCTCCGCGCTCACGTCGCCGCAAGCGCGCGACAGCCAGAATCTCGCGCTGCAGCTCGTGCGTATCTACGCCGGGCATATCGAGAACGCGAACTTCCTGCGTACACATCGGCAGGACTGGATTCTGAAGCTGAACGCATCGCCGGAATTCGTCGATGTCAATCCCGAATTTCTGATCGCGCTCGATGCGAGCGGGCGCATCGTCGGCCACAATCGGCGCGCGCACGCGATGCTCGCGGCGGAAATCGGCCGGCCGATCGCGCCGGGCGCGGTGTCGGCCGATGCGGCGGCGTCGCTGATCGGCGCACGCTTCGACACGCTGTTCGATGCGCGCGTCGAAGAACTGGGCCGCTTCGTGTATTCGCGGCCGAGCGAGTTGCGCGCGGTGCCGCTCGCGAAGTCCGGCGCGCTGCTGTATCTGAGCGTGATGCCGCCCGCGCCGTGCTTCACGCCTTCTTCGGCGACGGCGAAGCAGCGTGACATCGAGATTCCCGCGCCGCTTGCCGCGCTTTCCGGCGGCGATGCTGCGCTCACGCGTCAGCTGGAGCGCGCGGCGAAGCTCGTCGATTCGCCGATCAATCTGCTCGTCAACGGCGAAACCGGCAGCGGCAAGGAGTTTTTCGCGAAGGCGCTGCATCGCGCGAGCGCGCGGCGCGCGGGGCCATTCGTCGCGGTGAATTGCGCGGCGATTCCGGAGACGCTCATCGAAAGCGAGTTGTTCGGGCATCTGCCGAACAGCTTTTCGGGCGCGGGCGCGCGGGCCAAGCGCGGGCTGATTCAGGAAGCGGACGGCGGCACGCTCTTTCTCGATGAAATCGGCGACATGCCGCGCGAGCTGCAATCGCGTCTGCTGCGCGTGCTCGCGGAAGGCGAAGTGCTCGCGATCGGCGCATCGCGGCCTGTTTCAGTCGATGTGCGCGTGATTTCCGCGACCCATCATTCGCTCGACACGCTCATGCGGGACGGACGTTTCCGCGAAGACCTCTACTACCGTCTGAACGGCGCGCGCTTCACGCTGCCGCCGCTGCGCGAACGGACCGATCTCGACTGGCTGATCGCCAGGTTTCTCGGCGACGACAGAGTCACGCTGTCGCCCGCGGCGCGCGAGCGGCTGCATCGGCATGACTGGCCGGGCAATCTGCGCGAGCTTTCGAACGCGCTGCGTTATGCGCGCGCGGTGTGCGCGAACGGCCTGATCGACGTCGATGATCTGCCTGAAGGATTCGGCGTCGCGGAAACGCTGCCGCCGCCGCGAATCATCGAAGACTTCGATCCGCATCGCCTGCCGCCCGAAGGCATGCTGCTCATGCAATACCTGCGTGCCGCGAGCTGGAACCTGAGCGCGGTCGCGCGGCAGATCGGCGTGAGCCGCATGACGCTGTATCGGCGCATGGCGCGCTACGGCATCAAGTCCCCGAATCAGCGCGACACGAACGGTCACTGAACACGCGATACGCCTGTACTCGTCGATACACCTGCCGCTGTGACACCTGTCACGGCGGCGCACGTTACATCGCATCGAAACCCCCGTTTTCTACGGGAAATCCCGCGCTTTTTCGATTGGCATGGGCCTTGCCTTTATCCGCCGCACAAAAGAACGACGGAGACAAGGAATGCCACAGCCGCTGGTCGGCATCATCGCCAATCCTGTTTCGGCGCGCGACATCCGGCGCGTCATCGCGAACGCGAACAGCCTGCAGCTCGCGGACCGCGTGAATATCGTGTTGCGGCTGCTTTCGTCGCTGGCGTCGTGCGGCGTCGATCGCGTTTTGATGATGCCGGATCGCGAAGGCCTCAAAGTCATGCTTCAGCGCCATCTCGCGCGCAAGCAAGGCCCGGACGCCGCGCTCGCCGCCGTCGAGTTTCTCGATATGCCCGTTACGGCGCGCGTCGATGACACGTTCCGCGCTGCGCGCATGATGCTCGACGCCGGCGCCGATGCGCTCATCGTGCTTGGCGGCGACGGCACGCATCGCGCGGTCGTGCGCGAATGCGGGCAACTGCCGATCGCCGGCATCTCCACCGGCACGAACAACGCGTATCCGGAAATGCGCGAGCCGACGATCGCGGGACTCGCGACGGGACTCTATGCGACCGGCCGCGTGCCGTCGCGGGAAGCGCTTGCGTCGAACAAGCGGCTCGACATCGAGATACGAGATCGCAAGGGCGTCGTGCGCCGCGATATCGCGCTCGTCGATGCCGTCATCTCGCACGAGCATTTCATCGGCGCGCGGGCGCTGTGGAAGATCGATACGCTCGCTGCCGTCTACGTTTCTTACGCCGATCCGCAGGCGATCGGCATGTCTGCGATCGCCGGTCTGCTCGAACCGCTCGGACGTCACGATGCCGGCGGCCTTGCGATTGAACTGGCCGCGCCCGGCAAGGGCGAATTCGATCTGCACGCGCCGATCGCGCCGGGTCTTGTCGAACCGGTGCCGATCGCGAACTGGACACGTCTCGCCGATGGCGTGCCGCATCGCGTGAAGCAGCGCACGGGCATCGTCGCGCTCGACGGCGAACGCGAGCTCGCCTTCGGCCCCGACGACGAAGTGACCGTCACGTTGCATGAAAACGCCTTTCGCAGCATCGATGTCGCCGCCTGCATGCGCTACGCGGCGTCGTCCGGGCTGATGCGTCAGCTCAAGAGCAATCCCCGCTAGACCACCTCAACGAAGGAGACAGAGATGACAGCTACGCAACATGCGGGCGGCTTGCCGCTCTCCAAGGACGAACTGCTGACCGTCTATCGCAAGATGCGGACGATCCGCGATTTCGAGGAACGCCTGCACGTCGATTTCGGACGCGGCGACATTCCCGGCTTCGTGCATCTCTACGCGGGCGAGGAAGCGGCGGGCGTCGGCATCATGAGCCATCTGAACGACGGCGACCGCATCGCGAGCACGCATCGCGGACATGGGCACTGCATAGCGAAGGGCGTCGATCCGGTCGAGATGATGAAGGAGATCTACGGCAAGAAAGGCGGCTCGTGCAACGGCAAGGGCGGCTCGATGCATATCGCCGATCTTTCGAAAGGCATGATGGGCGCGAACGGCATTCTCGGCGCGGGCGCGCCGTTGATCTGCGGCGCTGCGCTCGCGGCGAAGTTCCGCGGCAAGGGCGAAGTCGGCATCACGTTCGCGGGCGATGGCGCGTCGAATCAGGGCACGTTTCTCGAAAGCCTGAATCTCGCCGCCGTGTGGAATCTGCCGGTGATCTTCGTGATCGAGAACAACGGCTACGCGGAATCGACGGGACGCGATTACGGCACCGCCGTCGACAGCTACGTGGATCGCGCGGCGGGCTTCGGCATTCCGGGCGTGACCGTCGACGGCACCGATTTCTTCGCGGTGTACGAAGCGGCGGGCGAAGTCATCCGGCGCGCGCGCGAAGGCGGCGGCCCGGCGCTGCTCGAATGCAAGATGATCCGCTTCTACGGCCATTTCGAAGGCGACGCGCAGACCTATCGCGCGCCGGGCGAGCTCGACGATATCCGCTCGAACAAGGATTGCCTCAAGAAGTTCGCGAACGCCGTGACGCAGGCCGACGTGATCGCGCCCGCGGAACTCGACGCCATCGACAAGGAGGTCGCCGCGCTGATCGACCGCGCGGTGCAGGAAGCGAAGGACGCCCCGTTGCCGAGCGCCGCCGATCTGCTCACCGATGTCTACGTCAAATACTAAATTCTGGAGACGACAATCATGGCCCGCAAACTAAGCATGAAGATGGCGATCAACGAAGCGCTCGATCAGGAAATGCAGCGCGATCCGAGCGTGATCGTGCTGGGTGAGGATATCGTCGGCGGCGCAGGCGCGGACGGCGAGAAAGACGCGTGGGGCGGCGTGCTCGGCGTGACGAAAGGTCTGTATGCGAAGCACGGCGATCGTCTTTTGGACACGCCATTGTCGGAAAGCGCGTATGTAGGCGCTGCGATCGGCGCTGCGGCGTGCGGCATGCGGCCCGTCGCGGAGCTGATGTTCATCGACTTCATGGGCGTGTGCTTCGACCAGATCTTCAATCAGGCGGCGAAATTCCGCTACATGTTCGGCGGCAAGGCGGAAACGCCCGTCGTGATTCGCGCGATGGTCGGCGCGGGCTTTCGCGCGGCGGCTCAGCACAGCCAGATGCTGACATCGCTCTTCACGCACATTCCTGGTCTGAAAGTCGTGTGCCCGAGTACGCCTTACGACACGAAGGGATTGCTGATTCAGGCGATCCGCGACAACGACCCCGTCATCTTCTGCGAGCACAAAAACCTCTACGGCTTCGAAGGCGAAGTGCCCGAAAACTCGTACGCGATTCCGTTCGGCGAGGCGAACATCGTGCGCGACGGCAAGGACGTGTCCATCGTCACGTATGGCCTGATGGTGCATCGCGCGCTCGAAGCGGCATCGATGCTCGCGAAAGAAGGCATCGAAGCGGAAGTGGTCGATCTGCGTACGCTGTCGCCGCTCGATCTCGATACGGTGCTTGAGACGGTCGAGAACACGGGACGGCTCGTCGTCGTCGATGAAGCGAATCCGCGCTGCAACATCGCCACCGATATTTCCGCGCAGGTCGCGATGCACGCGTTCGGCGCGTTGAAGGCGGGCATCGAGATGGTGTGCGCGCCGCATACGCCGGTGCCGTTCTCGCCGACGCTCGAAGACTTGTACATTCCGAGCGCCGCGCACATCGCCGACGCCGCACGAAAAACCATGAAGGGAGGAAAGCACTGATGGCCGCAATCACACCGATCGTGATGCCCAAGTGGGGCTTGTCGATGAAGGAAGGCACGGTCAACGAATGGCTCGTGAAGGAGGGAACGGAGATTACCGTCGGCATGCCGATTCTCGATGTCGAAACCGACAAGATCGCCAACGCGGTCGAAGCGCCCGACGCGGGATTGTTGCGGCGCCGTGTGGCGGCGGCAGGCGATGTGCTGCCGGTGAAAGCGCTGCTCGGCGTGCTCGCGCCTGCCGACGTGAGCGACGCGGATATCGACGCGTATGTGTCGTCGTACGTGACGCCCGCGGAAGATGAAGACGAAGGCGAGGAAGCGGCGGCGTATCACTTCGTCGATGTCGATGGCTTGCGCGTGCGCTACGCATCGCGCGGCGGCGACGATGCCAGCCGCCCCGCGGTGCTGTTCCTTCACGGCTTCGGCGGCGATCTCGACAACTGGCTCTTCAATCTCGATCCACTTGCCGAAAAGCATCGCGTGTTCGCGCTCGATCTGCCGGGCCACGGGCAATCGACGCCGAAAGTGCCTGGGACTTCGCTTGAAGCGTTGGCTTCGTTCGTCGCGAAATTCATGGATGCGGTCGGCCTGCAAAAAGCGCATCTCGTCGGCCATTCGATGGGCGGCGGCATCGCGGCGCAGATGGCCGTCGATCAGCCGGAGCGCGTGCAGTCGCTGGCGCTCATATCGCCCGCCGGTTTCGGCGATGAAGTGAACAACGCGTACACCGAAGGCTTCGTCACGGCGGAGTCGCGCCGCGAGCTGAAGCCGGTGGTCGAACTGCTGTTCGCGAATCCCGAACTCGTGAGCCGCCAGATGCTCGACGATCTGCTGAAGTACAAGCGGCTCGACGGCGTGAGCGACGCGCTGACCTCGCTCAACGGCGGATTGTTCGCGGGCGGAAAGCAAAGCGCGCATCCAGGCGGCAGACTCGCCGCGACGGGCAAGCCGGTGCTTGTGATCTGGGGCGGGAAGGACCAGATCATTCCCGCCGCGCACGCGAAGCATGCGCCGGAAGGCGCGACCGTGCGCGTGTTCGACGATGCCGGACACATGAGCCAGATGGAGAAGGCGAACGAGGTGAACGCGCTGTTGAAGGAGCACGTGGGAAAGAGCGCCTGACCACCTGACGTGCCCGCCGGTGCGGGACACCGACGCGGCGCGCCGGCGCTTTCTTGACTAACATGTCGGGATCGCGCCGGCGTCGGCGCGTCTTTCCTTTCGATTCCATGCCTTTCGACCTGATCGATCCCGCTGCCCTTCCCGCCGATCCGATGCAGGCGGAGGAAACGCTGCTCGCACGCGCCGCCGCTGGCGACGCCGTCGCGCATATCTGGGAAGCGCCCTTGTCGCTGGTCGTGCCGCGCAGCTATCAGCGTTACGCGGCGCTCGCCGATGCACGCGAGGCTTTCGCGCGGCGCGGCTGTCCGGTGTGGCTGCGTCTGTCGGGCGGCGGCCTCGTGCCGCAAGGGCCGGGCATTCTGAATCTGAGCCTCGCGTATCCGGTGCGCGCGCCGATGGGCACGCTGTCGGAATCCATCTACGTGCATCTGTGCAGGATTCTCGCGGACGCCCTCAACTCGCTCGGCGTGCTGACGCACTGGCAGGCTGTCGAAGGTTCGTTCTGTGATGGCCGTTTCAATCTCGCGTGGGGCCCCGGCGACGATGCGCGCAAGATCGCGGGCACGGCGCAATACTGGCGGCGGGTGCCTCACGGCGACCGCGACGCGCCGCTCTACGCGGTGCTCGCGCACGCCGTGCTGCTCGTCGACGCCGATCCCATCGAAATCAACGAGCGCGCCAACGCGTTCGAAGCGATGATCGAGAGCGGCCGGCGCTATGAGGAAATGCGCGTCGTGACCGTCGCACAGGCGCTCGCCTACGAATGTTTTTCGATGCCCGCCGACGTGCGCGATCGCGTGCGCGCGGCGCTGATCGAACGCGTGAAGGAAGCGTCGCTGCCTGAGCAATAAAAACGCATCGAGGTGGCCATGCCGCTCAGAAGTGCTTCGAACGGGTTCTTCTTCGCGATGTGGGTCGCCGTCTGCGCGGCCGCGCCCGAGTTCTTGTGGCAAGGCCTGTTTTCACTTTTCGGCCATTTTTCGCTGACGGACGCCGCCGCCGCGCTTTTTATCGGCGCGATTCTGGCGTTTTTCGTCGAACCGGTTCTGGAACGCCTGCGCGGTCTCGGCGACGCGCCCGAGCACGCCCAGAAATCGCCCGCCTTCGCAGCGTGCGAGGCGTTGAGCTTCGCGGTCGTCGCGGTCTGTGTGCACGAGGCGATCACCGTGTATGTCGCGGCGAGCCATTCCAACGAGCAGGCGAGCGAAAATCTGGTGAAAGCCGTCGCGACGGCGCTGCAATGGGCGATCACGCCATTTTTCATCACGATTGCGTGGATCGCCGCGCGCGGGCCGGCCTGGATCGCGTGGCCCGTCGCGGCGCTCGCCGTGATCGCCGGCTTGCTGGCGGGCGTCGTCTTTGGCTGGCCGGTGCACGTGCTCGTGACGAGCGCGATCCCGTCGATCTGCGTGCTGATCGCGGGATGCGTGATCGTGCGGGAACAGTGGGATGCGTCGACATTCCGCCGCTGCGCACGCGCGACCGGCGTGATCGCGCTCGCGTGGCTCGTGCTGACGGGCGCGCTGCAACTCGTGCTGTGGCTCGCGCACGTGCAGTCGTTTCGCGTCTACGAGCGCTCGGAATTCTGGAGCGACTTGCGGTTTTATATCGGCTGGGTGACGGGCTTGCTCGTCGCACCGTCGTTCGTGCGCGACGCGCCGCTCGTGCGGCGCTAGGGTCAACTATTGGGCGGAGGCGGCGGCTGCCAGCCCGGAGGCGGCGGTGGAGGCGGCGGCGTGGTGTAGGACGAGCCGGTGGGCTGGACGCTCCGGACGCTGCTGCGCACCGGCACTTTGTCGCCCGCGGCGTACATGCATTGCAGATACGCGTAGTCGTAGCGCTGCTGCACGTTGTAACCCGATGCCTGCGATGTTCCGACGCCGATCGCGCTTCCGGTCAGCAAGCCCGCGCCCGCACCGACGGCCGCGCCCGGCCCGCCGCCGAACGCCGCGCCCGCGGCAGCCCCGATCGCCGTTCCGACGACCGCACTGCCGACGGCGCTGTTGGTCGCCGCCTGATTCGCGTCGACGCCGCCGACTTGCTGGAGGGCGAACTGACGGCAGGAATTGTCGTCGGCGCGGAACTGGTCGAACGTTTTGGTGCTGCCGGGCAGCGCCATCACGCTGGGGCCAGTGGGCATCACGGTGCAGGCCGAAAGGCCGGTTGCGCCGATTGCCGCAAGCAGCAGGGCAAGCCTTGAGGTGTTCATGGAATCTTGCGAATAGCTTCGTGGTCGATGTTCGGAATGCCGGAAAGCATCAGTTCGATGGCGGCGGTGTCGCCGGAACCGGACGCCACGCGCCGGCGCATGCCTTCACATAGGGGTAGTAGGCCTTGGCGGAGTCGCAGTAGTACCACATGCCGGGCTGCTGCATGGGCGCGCCCGGATCGGCGGCGGGCTGACCTTGCTCGACGTATTGCACCGGCGCCTGGGGCGCGACCACGACGGGCGGCGGCGGATAGTAGTAGTACGGCGCGGGTGCGACCGGATACGGGTAATACACGGGTCCGCCGACCCATACACCGACGCGCGCCCACGCATGCGCATTGGCGGCGAAGCCCGCGCTCGCCACGAGCGACAGCGCGATAAAAGCCTTCAGGCGATTCACGACGTTCTCCAGAAAAATGTTCGCTGAGTCGAGGTCAATAACGGAAATGCGGACTTCGCAGTTGACCGCTCGCGGCACATCTTTGAACGCTATGCCACTTGCCGGAGAAATTCAATTACGCGGGCTCGCGCGTATTTTTCGGCGCGTTACCCGGTAATAAATTGCCGCAATTTCACGCGCGCAGCACGGTGATACCGGCGCGTTCGATCGGCTCGATGAGCTTCGCGTCAGTCGCTTCTTCGACGATGATCGTCTGCGCCAGTTCGATCCCGCCGATCCGGAACGCTGACGCCGCATTGAGCTTCGTCGCCGACGCGAGCACGACCGTTTCCGCCGCGCGCGCCGCGAGCGCCCGCTTGACATGCGCTTCCTCGAAATCGCCGGTGGTGAGCCCGGCGCCCGGATGCACGCCGGTGACGCCCATGAAATAGATATCGGCGTGAATATGCGACATGGCTTCGACGGCCGCCGCGCCCACGGTGACGATCGAGTGCTTGTAGAGCTTGCCGCCGATCAGCACGACTTCCACCGACGCATGCTGCGCCAGCGCCACCGCGACGCTCGGACTATGCGTGACGATGGTCGCGGAAAGCGTCTCCGGCAGATGCCGCACGAGCAGCGCGGACGTCGTGCCGCCATCGACGATGACGACCTGCCCCGGCGCGATCATCTGCGCCGCTTTCCGCGCGATGCGCCGCTTCGCATCCGACTCCATTTCCTCGCGCCGCGCGAACGGCGCGACCGCGGGCGATGCCGGCAGCGCGCCGCCATGTACGCGCTGCAGGAGCCCATCGGCGGCGAGTTCGCGCAGATCGCGCCTTACGGTGTCTTCGGAGACGCCGAATTGCGCGGAAAGATCGCTGGCGAGCACTTGCCCGTCCCGCTTGAGCGTGTCGAGGATGGCTTTCTTGCGTTGGCTGGTCAACATTGTTTTGCACGAATATGCTTGATGTTGCACGAAACTGCACGCTACCATGAGTGCGATCGATTGTCGAACAGGGGAATCCGATGGAAACGAAAGAGCGCGTGCGCATCCTCAAAACCGAAGTGCTGTCGGACGACTGGTACGTCCTCAGAAAAGTCACCTTCGATTTCCTGCGCCGCGACGGAACCTGGCAGCGTCAGAGCCGCGAGACGTACGACCGCGGCAACGGTGCGACCATCCTGCTGCACGACCGCAAGACCGGCAACGTCCTGCTGACGCGCCAGTTCCGCATGCCCGCGTTCGTCAACGGGCATCACGGCATGCTCGTCGAGACGCCCGGCGGCCTGCTCGACGACGCATCGCCGGAAGAACGCATCCGCGCCGAAGTGGAAGAGGAAACAGGTTATCGCGTGCATCACGTCGAAAAGATCTTCGAGGCATTCATGAGCCCCGGATCGGTGACGGAGAAGCTCTACTTCTATCTTGGCGACTACGACAGCTCCATGCGCGTGTCGGACGGCGGCGGCGTGCTGGAAGAGGGCGAGGAAATCGAGACGATCGAAGTGCCGCTGCAAACGGCGCTGGAGATGATCGAGCGCGGCGAGATCATGGACGGCAAGACGATCATGCTGTTGCAATACGCCGCGCTCAAGGCGCGTTCAAGCTAGTAGCGACACCGCCTTCACCTGCGCCCACACGCGCATGCCTTCGACGATCCCGAGCCGGTCGAGCGAATAGCGCGTCACGCGGGCGAGCAGCGGCGAGCCGTCGACATCGAGCCGCACCACGGCCTGCGACGGATTGGCGTCGTCGGCAATGCCGATGACCGTCGCGGGCAGCACGTTCAGCACGCTGCTGCGGTCCTGCTCGTGCGCGCCAGTGATGAGACTCACGTCGCGCGCCTTTACCGTCACGCGCATCGCACGGCCCGCGGGGGACGACGCATGCACGACCGTCAGCTTCGCGCTCGAGCCCGGCAACGCGAGCGTGAGCAGGCCGTAACGGCTGTCGTATCCATCGACGATGCCTTCCAGCACGACCGATGCGTCGTCGGCGAGCGCGAGCGGCAAGTCGAGGCGCGCGAGCGTATCGGCGATCGGGCCGCTCGCGAGTGCGCGGCCGCCTTCGAGCAGCACGAGATGATCCGCGAGGCGCGCGACTTCTTCCGGCGCGTGGCTCACGTAGAGCACCGGGATATCGAGCTCGTCGTGCAGGCGTTCGAGATACGGCAGGATTTCGAGCTTGCGCTTCTGATCGAGCGATGCGAGCGGCTCGTCGAGCAACAGCAGACGCGGGCTCGTCAACAGCGCCCGCGCGATGCCCACACGCTGCCGCTCGCCGCCCGACAAACCGGCGGGCGCGCGCTCCAGCAAATGCCCAATGCCAAGTAGTTCCGCCGCCTGCGCCAGATCCACGCGCCGCTCCGCCGCCCGCACGCGTTCGAGCCCGAAGCGCAAATTCTTCTTCACGCTCAGGTGCGGAAAGAGGCTCGCTTCCTGAAAGACATAGCCGAGCGGGCGCTTGTGCGTCGGCAGGAAAATGTTGCGTTCGGTATCGAGCCAGATTTCGCCGTTGACGACGAGGCGTCCGACGCGCGGCCGCGCGAGTCCTGCGAGACAGCGCAGCAGCGTGGTCTTGCCGGAGCCGGAATGGCCGAAGATCGCAGTGACGCCGCGCCCCGGTAGCGTGAGATCGAGATCGAGCGTGAAACCGCCGTGCTCGACGAGAAAGCGCGCTTCGATGGCCTCGGTGGAAGTGCTACGCGCGCGGTCGAGCGTCAGGGATGAAGTGAGTTCAGACATGAGCCGCAACGGAGCGCCGGCTGGAATAGAGCAGCAGAAGAACGATGAACGAGAATACCACCATGCCGCCCGCGAGCCAGTGCGCCTGAGCGTATTCGAGCGCTTCGACGTGATCGAAAATCTGCACGGACACGACGCGCGTGCGTCCCGGAATATTGCCGCCGATCATCAGCACGACGCCGAATTCGCCGACGGTATGCGCGAAGCCGAGAATGGTCGCGGTGACGATGCCCGGCCGCGCGAGCGGCAGCGCGATCGTGAAGAACGTGTCCCACGGTCCCGCGCGCAGTGTCGCGGCGGCCTCGAGCGGGCGCCGGCCGATCGCTTCGAACGCGTTCTGCAACGGCTGGACGACGAACGGCAGCGAATAAATCACCGAGCCGACGACGAGCCCCGCGAACGTGAACGGCAGCAGACCGATGCCGAGCGCCTGCGTGATCTTGCCGACAGAGCCGTTCGGCCCCATCAGCACGAGCAGATAGAAGCCGATGACCGTCGGCGGCAGCACGAGCGGCAGCGCCACCACGGCGCCGACGATGCCCTTCGCCTTAGAGCGCGTATGCGTGAGCCACCACGCGATCGGCGTGCCGACGACGAGCAAGAGCGCCGTCGTCAGCGACGCGAGTTCGAGCGTCAGCGTGATGGCCTGGAGATCGGCGCTATCGAGCGGCATCGTAGTGATTAAAGCTGATAACCGTAGGACTTGATGACTGCAGCAGCTTTCGGGCCTTTCAGGTATTCGATGAACTGCTTCGCCACCGGATTGTCCTTGCCCTTGCTCAGGATGACGGCGTCCTGCTTGATCGGCTCGTGCAGGTCGGCGGGCACGATCCACGCCGATCCGCTCGTGATCTTGCCATTCTTGTAAATCTGCGACAGCGCGACGAAGCCGAGTTCCGCGTTGCCCGTCGCGACGAACTGCTGCGTCTGCGAAATGTTCTGGCCTTCGACGACCTTCGGCTTGAGTTCGGCGGTCAGGCCGAGTTTGTCGAGCGTCTGATATCCCGCGAGTCCGTAGGGCGCGGCCTTCGGATTCGCGATCGCGATGTGATTGAACGCGTTCTTCTTCAGCACCTCGCCTTTATCGTCGACGTAGCCGTCTTTTGCCGACCACAGCGCGAGCGCGCCCGTCGCGTAGGTGAAGCGGCTGCCGGGCACGGTCGCACCTTCGGTTTCGAGCTTGGCGGGCGTGCTGTCGTCGGCGGCGAGGAAGATTTCGAACGGTGCGCCGTTCTTGATCTGCGCGTAGAACTGACCCGTGGCGCCGAAGGATGCGACGACCTTGTTGCCCGTGTCCTTCTCGAAATCGGCAGCGATTGCCTGCACGGGCGCCGTGAAGTTGGCCGCAACCGCGACCTGCACTTCACCCGCAAGCGCCGACGAAGCGGCGAGGCTTGCAGTGATGCCTGCGGCAAGCGGAACGAACACGGAAAGCAAAGCGCGCAAAATACGAGTCTTCACGTAAAGCTCCTTGAATCGAGTTGACATTCTGGTTATGGATCGACTTCGGGCGGCACGTTGGAGGCCGCGAGCGTGTGGTCGCGCGGTGGTCGCGCAGTTCGGCGAGCACCGTAATATATACGACTATATTGCGGTTGCGCATGCGCGTCTCAGGGCATGTTGGTGCGGGTCTCGTCGGACGATTGTCTCGCGGCATGTTTGTGAGTCACACTCAAAAAACGAGTTGACCGCTTGCGGCTTTTTCGAAGAAACTGATCGACAGGTGCAAATTGCCAGTCGATATAAGTTGAGCAACGCTCAATTCGCGGATATCAGGGAGACGGAAACATGACCGACGCAGCGAATCTGCAACGCCTGAAGCTCGGCATCGAAGGACACGTCGCGCGCGTGACGCTCGATCGGCCCGACGTGCGCAACGCCTTCGACGATGCGACCATCGTCGAGCTCACCGCCGCCTTCCGCGCGCTCGATGACGACACCAACGTGCGCGTCATCGTCCTTGCCGCGAATGGTTCGGCGTTCTGCGCGGGCGCGGATCTTAACTGGATGAAGCGCATGGCGGGTTATTCGGAAGCGGAGAACCGCGCCGATGCGCTCGGCCTCGCCACGATGCTCAACACCATCTACGCGTGCAAAAAGCCCGTGATCGCGCGCGTGCAAGGCGATGCCTACGCGGGCGGCATGGGCCTGGTCGCCGTGTGCGACATCGCGGTCGCGGCGGACACCGCGCACTTCTGCCTGTCCGAAGCCAAACTCGGTCTCATGCCCGCGACGATCGCGCCCTACGTGATCCGCGCGATGGGCGCGCGCGCGGCGCATCGCTATTTCGTCACGGCCGAGCGTTTCGACGCCGCCGAAGCGCTGCGTCTGAACTTCGTGCATGAAGCCGTCGCTGCCGATCAGCTCGATGCGCGCGTCGACGCGATTGCCGCCAGCGTCGTCGCGAACAGTCCGAACGGCGTGCGCGAGTGCAAGCAACTCGTCGCGGATTTCGCAGGCAAGGACATCGACGAAGCATTAATCGCGGAGACGGCCGAGCGCATTGCGCGCATCCGCGCATCCGACGAAGGGCGCGATGGCGTGCGCAGTTTCCTCGAGAAGCGCAAGCCGTCCTGGCTCGTTTGACGCGCGCAGGAGTCGACGTGATTACGCTGCATCACTGTGTGAGCGCGCGTTCGTTTCGGCCGCTGTGGGCGCTGGAAGAGATCGGCGTGCCGTATGAACTCAAGATGCTGCCGTTTCCGCCGCGCGTGCTCGCTCACGCGTTCAGGGAAGTGAATCCGCTCGGCACGATTCCGGCCCTGACCGACGATGCGAACGGCGCACTCTTCATTACCGAATCGGCGGCGATCTGCCAGTATCTGGCGGCGCGCTATTCGCCAGGCGTGCTCGACGTCGCCCCGCAAGAGCCCGATTTCGGCAGCTATCTCAACTTCCTGCATTTCGGCGAAGCGACGCTCACGTTCCCGCAAACACTCGTGCTGCGCTACACGCATCTAGAGCCGCCGGAGCGCCGGCAGCCGCAGATCGTCGAGGATTACGCGCGATGGTTCCACGCGCGCCTGCGCACGCTCGCGCCGCTGCTGGACGCGCAGCCGTATCTATGCGCGGGGCGCTTCACGGCGGCGGATATTTCCGTCGGCTATGCGTTGATGCTCGCGGAGCTCATCGGGCTGAGCGAGCGCTTTGCGCCATCGATCGCGGATTACTGGAGCCGCTTGCGCGAGCGCGACGGCTTTATCCGTGCGATGCGCGCGCAGGAAGCGGCGGCGCTCGCCCAGGATGTGTCGACCGTGCCCGCACCGAAGCTGCGTCCGTAATACTCCCTCCTTCAAGTCCCCCCGTCAGTAGGGCTGTGCGCGGCGCCGCACAGTTCTACTCTTCACATCACGCGCTGACGTTCATGCGCGCCGATTCCGAGAGATCTACTTGACGAGGTTGGCGATGGTCGTCTTTTCCTGGTTCCTGTCGATGATCGTCGCGCTGTTCGCGACGGCCACCATCGCGATGGCGTTGCCGAGCTCCGCCGCCGACGAGCTGAACGCCACCGCGCCGCAGTCGCTTTTCAGCATCGAAATGAATCGCGTCGACGCGATGCTCGCGTCCTGCCTGCCGAAAGGCGACTGAATCGGCGGCGCGCACGGGGCGCATCGCTGGGCGTCGGATGTAAGCAGTGTCGAATCAATACGTTGCGGCAATAGCCGGGACGATATCCACAGGCTTGTGCACGTTTTCTGTGGAAAACATCGAACATCGAGGCCGGAGAGCCTGGGAACGAAACCCCTAGCCAGTCGCGAGGGGCGCGTCGGGAGACCAACACAAATCACAAGATCGACATTCCGTGCGGATGCCACGCCTCGACGGGAAGCGAATTCCGCTATATTCGAGCGCTGACGCGGCCTGCGGCCCGCACCGCACGGAGACGATCGACGGATGACGAAGCACGCGATAGCCACCCACGACTATGACGAATTCCGCTCGGGCATCGTCGAGGTGCTCGAGCGTGCGCGAAGCGCTGCGGCACGCAGCGTCAACGCGATCATGACGGCGTCGTACTGGGAAATCGGGCGGCGGATCGTCGATTCGGAGCAGGGCGGGGCGGATCGGGCGGCATATGGCGAGGCGCTTATCGCGCGACTGGCCGCCGATCTGACGCAGCGTTTCGGCAGAGGATTCGGCCGTGCGAATCTCGCCAACATGCGCGCGTTCTACCAGCAATGGCCGCCGGAGCGGATTTTCCAGACAGTGTCTGGAGAATCGTCGGCGGTTTCGCAAATGCTCCAGACGGCGTCTGGAGAATCCTCGCTTTCCGTTCCCGCCGACGCGCGCCTCGCGGCGCTCGCCACGCGTTTCACGCTGCCGTGGTCGGCCTATGTGCGCCTGCTTTCCGTCAAGAATGACGCGGCGCGCGCTTTCTACGAAAGCGAAACGCTGCGCGAAGGCTGGTCGGTGCGCCAGCTCGACCGGCAGGTGAACAGCCAGCTCTACG
Organism: Caballeronia arvi; assembly: GCF_001544695.2. Classification (GTDB taxonomy): domain Bacteria; phylum Pseudomonadota; class Gammaproteobacteria; order Burkholderiales; family Burkholderiaceae; genus Caballeronia; species Caballeronia arvi. The sequence goes on along the minus strand of NZ_FCOM02000006.1, from coordinate 244,853 downwards.
AGCGGCTCGCGTTGTCGCGCAACAAGGCGGCGCTACTGCAAAAAGCCGCCGAGCACGCTCCCGGCGACGCGATCACGCCCGAGGAAGCGATCAAAGACCCCTTCGTCCTCGAATTTCTCGACATCAAGGACGAATATTCCGAGTCGGATCTGGAGAACGCGCTGATCCAGCGGCTCGCGGATTTCCTGCTCGAACTCGGCGACGATTTCGCGTTCATCGGACGACAGCGACGGCTGCGCATCGACGACACGTGGTTTCGCGTCGATCTGCTGTTCTTCCATCGGCGTCTGAAGTGCCTCGTCGTCGTCGATCTGAAGGTCGGGCGATTCAGCTACGCGGACGCCGGTCAGATGCATCTCTATCTGAATTACGCGCGCGAGCACTGGATGAAGCCGGGCGAAAACCCGCCGGTCGGACTGATTCTCTGTGCGGGAAAGGGCAGCGCCGAGGCGCGCTACGCGCTCGACAACCTGCCGAACAAGATCCTGGCGGCCGAATATCAGACGGTCCTGCCCGATGAACGGCTGATCGCCGAAGAGCTGGAGCGCTCGCGAAAGGCACTCGACGCGCGGCGCGGTAACGCCGTCTAGTGCCCGAGGGGCGCCGCGAACGGGAAAACGCGGGCGAAAAAAAAGCCCGCTTCGATGAAGCGGGCTTGAATCCACATCGGTTGAGACATGGAGGAGACAGGTGTAAGTATAAACCCTTAAGCCTCCACGTCAATACCTGAATCAAAAAAAATCGCAATCGGGTTTCGTCCGCAGCAAATTTGCAACACTTCCGGCGATGTCACTGCTTGCCGAGGCTGTGGTAATACGCCGCCAGATTGGCGACATCCGCGTCCGACAAGGTTTTCGCCATCATCGTCATCATTTCGTTCTTGCGCGCGCCGGTGCGGAAATCGTTGAGCGCCTTCACGAGATATTCCTCCGTCTGGCCGGCGAGATTGGGCGCTTCCGGCAGTTTCGACATGCCGTCGATGCCGTGGCACGCCGCGCATTGCGCCGCCTTCACGCGACCGGCCTTGAGGTCGCCGGCGGCGAACGACGTTTGCGCGGTCATCGCCAGCGCGCCCGCCATGAGCGCCGCCGTCATCGCGTATTTCATTTGGCGCCCGTATACGAGATGCGATAGATCGCGCCCGCGTAGTCGTCGGAGACGAGGAGCGAGCCGTCCTGCAGCACCTGCACGTCGACCGGACGGCCCATGTACTCGCCGCTGTCCGTGAGCCAGCCTTGCGCGAAGACTTCCGGCTCGCCCGCGGTGCCGTCGTCCTTGATCGGGACGAACATGATGCGCGCGCCGATGGGCTTGGTCCGGTTCCATGAACCGTGCTCCGCATCGAAGATGCCGCCCTGATACTTCTGCGGGAACATCTTGCCGTTGTAGAACGACATGCCGAGGTCCGCGGCGTGTGCGGCGAACTCGACCTGCGGAAACACGACGCCCGCCGGCGGATTCTGGTCCTTGTACTCGACGGTGCGCACCTTGCCGCCGCCGTACCACGGGAAGCCGAAGTTCTCGCCCGCCTTGGTCGCATGATCCAGCTCGCCGGGCGGGGTGTCGTCGCCCATGCCGTCGACCTGGTTATCCGTAAACCACAGCGTCTTGTCCTTCGGATTGAAATCGAGGCCGACCGAATTGCGCACACCGTGCGCATAGACTTCGCGATTCTTGCCGTCCTGATCCATGCGGATGATGCCCGCGAGCCCGTGCTTGTCGAGCTCGGCGAGCTTGTCTTTAGGCGGCACGTTCCACGGCTGGCCGAGCGCGATATACAGCTTCTTGTCCGGTCCGATGCGGCATGCGCGCGCGCCGTGGTTGAAGCTTTCGAATTGCGCGGGAATCAGCTTGCCCTGCGGCACGACGACCGCAGCGGCCACGTCCGGGCCGCCTTCACCGAAAAACTGCGCGGCGGGAAAGCCGAGCACCCGGTTCTGCTCGACGACGTAAAGGACGCCGTCCGGCGAGAAGCACACGCCGTTGGGCACCTTGAACGTCACGGAGGACGCGAACTGCACGACATCGCTCGCAACGCGCTGCTTCGTGCGATCCGTCACCTGCCACACGCGATTCTTACGCGTGCCGACGAACACGACGCCCGTCGACGGCTCGATTGCCATGTGCCGCGCCTCGGGCACCACGGCGTACAGGTCGATCTTGAAGCCCGGCGGCAGCTTGATCTGCTCGAGGTTTTTGCGCAGCGCGTCGGCGGTCGATCCGGTTTGCGGGATCTTTTCCGGCGGCGCGGCGTTGCCGGTCTGACGGAAATTCGAAAGCGCGTTGACATTGTCCTGCGCGGCGTTCGCGATGTTCGCGAACGGCAGGCAGGCGAACAGGGCGCCCGCGGCCAATGGCAAAAGCTTGAGCGTTGCGTTCATCTGGGTTTGTCTCCTGTTGTTATCGACAGTTGCACTGACCAAACACACGACTACTCTCGCCGGAGCGGACAGCCCGAGAAGCAACCGGACGCGAACGCCACGACGCTGCCTGCAGTGAAACTATCTTAGGATAGAAATCGCTTAATTAAGCAGCGGGTGGTTAATTTTGCGGCGGCGCCTATTTCCGGCCGTCGAAGAGAAAGACGTTTGCGCGATCCGGGCTCGGCAATGCGACCAGAAGACGCGCGCCGTCGAGCACTGCGTTACCGGTCACGGTCGCATCCGGCACGGGGCAAGGCGCGGGGCCGAACGTGACCGAGACGTCGTAGGCGTTCGCCCCTTCATGCGGCGCCACCGTTCCCCTGAAGATGCAGCCGGATGTCGTCGTGCCGGCCAGATAGCCGTCGGCGGCGACGGTGATGCGCGTCTGCGTCGTCCCGGCGAGCGACATGCCGCGTCCGCTGTAGAGTCCGCCCGCGTTGGCTTTGCTCGGCGCGATATCGAGCATCGGCGCGGCGCTGCCGGAAAACGCGAGGCCCGCGCTGCCGTCCCTGATTGCGACGGTCGCATCGACGGCGGGCGCGTGCGAGAAGTCGACGCTGAACACGGCCGGCGACGCGCTCGCTTTCCCCACGCGATAGTCGAGCGCCGAATCGCTGGTGAAACGCCCGTCGCTCGCCTGCGCGCCGTTGGCCGCGATCGCGACGCCCGCGAGACCCGCGCCGCCAGCGCCACCGTAGAACAGATACGCGGCGCCGTTGAAGAGCATGAGGAGCGTGGCGTCGGCGGTGCTGCCTTTGAGCGCGCCCTTGTAGACGCCGCCGGAGGGAAGCGCCGCGGTGATCGAACCGGGAGGCGGCGCAATGGCGGTGTTGGTGCTGTCCGTCGAACACGCCGCAAGCGCGACGGCGCAAACCATGAAAGGAATCGCGTTTCTTGTCATTCAGCACTCCGGTCGTGAGCGGTGAGCGTTCTGTATAAGCGCTTCAATCAGGCAGGTCAAGCGCGCCGCAACGCCTCATTCGGCGCTCATTCAGCCTCTTTACGATGCTTTTCATGGCGCAGCGATACGTGCGACATGCGCCGATTCCAACAAGACATCGTCCGATCAGAGGAGAAGAAAATGAACAAGTCGACTATCGCGGTATGTGCGTTGGCCGTTGCCTGCACGGTGGGCATGAGCGGCTGCGCATCGATGGGCAGTTCCGCCGACGTGTACGACAGCATGCAGACCCAGCGCGAACAAACGGTCCGGATGGCGACCGTCGAGAGCGTGCGACCGGTCACCATCGATGGCGACGATGGCCGGCCGAGCCCGCTCGGGGCGATCGGCGGCGGCCTGCTCGGCGCGGTTGCAGGCAGCGCGATCGGCCGCGGGCATGGCTCGTTGCTCTCCGGCGTGATCGGCGGCATCGCGGGCGCGGTCGCGGGCGATCAGGTGCAGGACCGGATGGAAATGCAGAAGGGCCTGGAGATTACCGTGCGTCTGGACAATGGCGATCTGCGCGCGATCACCCAGGCCGCCGAAGGCCAGATGTTCTACGCCGGAGAGCGTGTGCGTCTCTTGTCGAGCGGCGGAATCACGCGCGTGACGACGTGAGCGTCGCGGGGCGGCGACGCCCTGCGGCGCGCTGCGTTCATGCGAGCGCCAGAGGCGGCGACGCACTACTCCCCACGATAAATTGACGACTGCATGCCGCTCTTCGCCCGCCCCCAGATTTCCTCGTCGGTGAGCGTCGTTTCGATCAGCTCAACGGGCGCTTCGCCGTCCTGAATCACCGCGACGCGAAACCCATCGATCGGTTCATACGGGCCGAGCAGAACCATTCGCCCTTGCACGGCCTTCGCCAGATCGCTCACCTTGAACGCGGCATGCGGCACCGTGCGCATCAATTCGGGCAACGAGCTACCCTCCTCGAAGCGGTGATATTGCACACGCATGAGTTCGCAATCGGCATCGCTTGTGTGCATGCGGAAGTGCGCGCTATATCGCTCGCCCGCGCGCGGCTCGTGCGTCGGGATGCCCATGTGATGAAACTCGTAGGTGACGCCGTCTCGTATGAACATCGGCTGCTCCAGCGGATCGTGCTTCAGTACGCGCCGGCCATCGGCAGAAGCAGGTAGGGCAGAAGGTCCTCGTAGGGCATCGGCTCGAAAGAAGACGATGCGCCGACGGCCGCCTCAACGGGCGATGCGTCGCGCTTCGTGTCTTCGGCAATCAGCGATGCCGCGGCGATCTGCGTCGGTTCGATCTTCATCTTTCCCTCCCGCGTTGCAGCGTGTGAGGGAAGTGTGATCGGCGAGAGTTAGGCGATCGTGAGGAACCGCTCCCGCGAGCGCTGCCGCACGCCGGACCACTTCGTCACGCGCCGTCGTCGAGCCAGTTCTCGACGGTGACGCCGGGGTAATTTTCGAAGTCCCTGACGTTATTCGTTACGACCGGCACGCCGAGCGCGACCGCATGAGCCGCGATCAGCTTGTCGAGCGCGCCCTTGTTGCGCTCGCGCGAGGCATGGCGGATCGGCCCGTAGGTCGCCGCCGCTTCTGCGCCGAACGGCGCGACTTCGATCAGCTCGACGAGCGACGCCAGATTGGCGCGCTCGCGCTCGGGCCGTGCGCTCATCGCGACGCCGAACTGCAATTCGGCGTACGTGATCGCGGACATGACCACGTCGCCGACGTAGCATTGTTCAAAGCGCCGGGCGACTTGCTCGGGCTGGTGCTTCATCAGATAGATGCACATGTTGGTGTCGAGCAGATAACGCGGCATCAGAAGAACTCCCGATCGTCTTGTTCCGGCTCGTTGCGTCCCGACGCCATGAAATCGGAATCGAAGCGCTTGAAGCGGTCGAGCGCGCCCGCCAGCGAACGACGCACGGGATGAATACGCAGTTCATCGCCGATGCGCTCGATCTCGACCTCCGTTTCGTTTTCCGGATAGGCGAGTTCGGCAGGAATGCGGATGGCTTGCGAGTTGCCGTTCCGAAAAATTCGAGTGATAGGCATGACGATTTCCTGTGTGTACTCACGTGTGTACTTTAACAGAACTCCGCCGGCAGCGTGCATGAACATATTTTCCTCCAGGATTTCGGAACCTCAGGGTTCCTTACGGTCGATGGGTCCATGCTGCCCGTCGAGCGCTCTTTTGAACAGGTGGCCGTTTGGCTAATCCGCAAGCGGTGTCGAAGCGCCCGGTCATCATCATCGGCGCATTCGATCGACACAATTTCGGCGATATGCTCCTCGCGCATGTCGTCGCGCGTTTGCTTGTGCAGCACTCTGCGGACATCGAAGCGGTGTTTGCCGGATGCGCGCAGCGCGATTTGCGCGCGTTCGGCGGCCACGATGTCGCCGCGCTCCCGCGACTCGCGCAGCGTTGGCGCGACGAACCCGTCACGCTGATTCACGCGGGCGGCGAGTTGCTGACGTGCGACGCATGGGAAGCCGCCGTGATGCTGACGAGGCCCGACGACGCGCAGTCCTGCATCGCCCGATACGGATCGAGCGCGAACGACCGTCGCGCGTGGGCGCATGCGCAACTCGGAACCGACGCGCACGCGCCCTACGTGATCGGCCGCGAGACGTTTCCACGAGCGGCGTCGATCTGCTTCGATGCGATCGGCGGCGCGACGCTCGATGCCCGCGACGCCGCGCTGCGCGGCGAAGTGCTGACGAAGCTCCGAACCGCCGACCATATCGGCGTTCGGGACACCGTGACGCAAGCCACGTTGCGAAGCGCGGGCATCGACGCACGGCTGGTCCCCGACCCCGCGGCACTGGTCTCGGAACTCTTCGATGACCGCATCCAGGCCGCGCGCCCCGCAGTCCCTCGCGGCTATCTGGCCGTCCAGTTCAGCGCGGATTTCGGCGACGACGCCACGCTCGCACGCATCGCGCATCAACTGGATCTGCTCGGCGAATCGACCGGCCTCGGCGTTGCGCTCTTTCGCGCGGGCGCGGCGCCGTGGCACGACGACATCGCGGTGTACGAGCGCATGGCGGCGCGCATGCGCCATCCCGCCGTGAACATTTTCGATTCGCTCAACGTCTGGGATATCTGCGCGCTCATTGCCGGCAGCGAGGGTTTTGCGGGCAGCAGCCTGCACGGCCGGATCGTCGCGATGGCGTATGGTTTGCCGCGAGTGAATCTCGAGCACGGCGATGCGCGCAAGCAGCGCGCGTATGCATCGACGTGGGAAATCGAGAATGCGCCGGGCGTCGTGCCCGTCGACGAATTGCACGCGGCCATGCTCGACGCGATGACGCTCGATCGCGAAGCGCTCCGTCATCACGCCTCGATGCTCGCGAACGCGCACCGGGCAGGATTCGACGCGCTAGGCCTGTGAAGCCGCGAAGTCGAGATAGGCCCGCACCGCCGGCGCGCGCTCGAAACGTCGATACGCCATCGCCACTTCCGAAGGCACCGCCTTGCCCGCGATCTCGCGATATTCCACGTCCGGCACCGTCACGCAGCGCGCAAGCGAACGCGGCACGATGGCGACATCGCCGCCGAGCGACACATGCGCGAGCACGGCCGCGAGCGTGCCCGGCCGCGCGACGATGTTCGCCGTAAAGCGCCCGCGCCGCGCCACTTCGAGCGTGCCGGATTCCTGCTCGGGCACGACGAACGACTGATCGCGCAACTGCGCCGGCGCGATTGCCTCCGACGCCGCCAGGGGCGAATCGGCGGGCAACGCGACGATAAACGCATCGCGATGCACGGTGCGCGTCTCGACGCCTTCCGGTTGAGGCACCGGCGGCCGCACGTAAGCGATATCGATGCGCCCTTCGATGAGCAACGCGCCGGCGTCGCGCATCACGATTTCCTCGATGCCGATTTCGACCTGCGGATAGCGCGCCCGAAAGCCGCGCACGGTCGCCTGCAACACGCCCGAATACACCGCCGACCCGACATACCCGATGACGATGCGCCCCAGTTCCCCGCGCTCCGCCAGCGCCGCGCGTTCGGCGCCGCGCGCGAGATGATCGAGCGCGCTGACGGCTTCGCCCAGATAGGCTTCGCCCGCGGCCGTCAACGCAACCGATCGCTTCGTGCGATGAAAGAGCCGCACGCCGAGCAGCCGCTCGGCTTCCTGGATCTGTTTCGTGAGCGCGGGCGGTGCGATGCCGAGCTCTTCCGCGGCGCGCGCGAAATGCAGATGCCGCGCGACGCTCAAAAAGCAGCGCACATGACGCAATTCGACGGGCATTTTGTATTCACGATTTCGATAATTAATTGACGATTCTATGTCAATGACAGGAAAGAGCGCTGCCACTAGCATCGACCGATCGCTCGCTTATCTCGAAATCGTCATGTCATCGACCGCTTCCGACCGCTTCGTGCTTCTCACCGCCTCCGCGACCTGCGCGCTGATCACGCTCGACACGAACGTCGTCGCGGTGGCGCTGCCGTCGATCGCGCGGGAATTCCACGCCGGTTTCGCCGATGTCGAATGGGTCGTGAGCGCGTACATGGTCGCATTCGCCGCGTGTCTGTTGCCCGCGGGCGCGCTCGCCGACCGCATCGGCCGCAAGAAGATGCTGATCGCCGGGCTCGCCGCGTTCTGTCTCGCGTCGCTCGGCTGCGGGCTCGCGCCGTCGGCGCTGGCGCTGAACGTCGCGCGCGCGGCCAAGGGCGTCGGCGCGGCGATGCTGCTGACATCGGCGCTCGCGATCATCGCGAATACCTTTCACGAAGGCGCGGCGCGCGCCCGCGCGTGGGCCGTGTGGGGCACGTGCATGGGCGTCTCGACGACGGTGGCGCCGCTCGTCGGCGGCGTCATCACGCAATGGGCCGGCTGGCGCTGGATCTTCCTGATGAATCTGCCGATCTGCGCGCTGCTCGCGCTATGCGCGTGGCGCGGCATGCGCGAATCGCGCAATCCTCACGCGGGCGCGCTCGATCTCGCCGGCAGCGCGCTGTTCGCCGCCGCGCTCGCGCTCGGCATCTGGGCGCTCATCGATGCCCAGGCGGACGGCTGGGCGGACTGGCGCACCGAAGCGCGTCTCGCTGCGTGTGCCGTGCTCTTCGCGCTGTTCGTGCGCCTCCAGAAAAAGCGCGCGCACGCGATGATCGATCTCGCGCTGTTCCGCCAGCCGCGCTTCGTCGCCGCCGTGCTCGCGATGTTCGGCTACGCCGCCTGCGCGCAAGTGATGATGACCTTCCTGCCGCTGTATCTGCAAAACGCATTTGGATTGCCGGCGGTCCGCGCGGGCATCGGCATGCTGCCGTTCGCGATCGCGATGGTCGTGGGTCCGCACATCGGCGCGTCGCTCGGCAGGCGCGTGCCGCCGATGGCGCTGCTGACGCTCGGCCTTGCGATCATCGGCGCGGGCAATCTGCTGACGGCGTTCTTCGCGGGGATGTCGAACTATGCGCTGGTCGCCGTCGGCATGATCGTCACGGGCCTCGGTGCGGGCGTGCTCAACGGCGACACCCAGAAGGCGATCATGGCGTGCGTGCCGGCCAACCGCACCGGCATGGCGTCCGGCATCAGCACGACGACGCGCTTCACCGCGATCGTCACATCGGTCGGCGTGCTGGGCGCGGTGCTCGCGAGCCGCACGCACGCCGCGCTCGACCTGCACGCAAGCAGCCTCGCCGATCCGAACGCCATTCTCGACGCGACATTCCTCTCGCGCCTGCTCGCCGGCGATCTCGCGCATGCGGGCGCGGGCAGCGAAGCGATCCTGCGTATCGCGCGGGAAAGTTTCGCGAGCGGTTTCGCGGCGTCGCTCGCCGTCGCGGGCGTGTGCGCGCTGACCGTCGCCGCAGCGGTGTGGCTGCTAGCCCGGATGGCGTCGGCGAGCGAGAACGTAAAAATAGGTGTATCCGGCAGGTCGGGCGACATCGTCCGATAGTGCGAGGCTACGATGGCGGGCTGATGAATTTTTCGCCGTCGAAAGATCGCCAACCATGCAAAGCACTGCCAGCAAGCGTCGCACGCGTCCGAAAGTCAGCCCGGGCCGGACCATCATCGAAATGATCAGAGTGGTGTGGCATCTGTCGCCGCTCTTTCTCATCAACATTGCGATGTTCATGGCGATCGCGGTGACGATGTACTACTTCGGCGGTCCCGTCGACACCGTTACGCACGCGCCGGTCACGTTCGGCGAGACGCTGTACATGTGCGGCGTGACCGGGCTGACCATCGGTTATGGCGACATCGTGCCGACCACGCCGATCGGCCGCGCGGCCGCGGTTTCCGTCGCGTTCCTCGGCGTCCTGCTGACGGGGCTGATCACGTCGGCGGCGGTGCTGGCCGTACAACGGGCGTCCGGATACAACGATTCGGGCGGACAATAGCGTTCCGGGCGTCGCGCCGACAGGCCGCCGTCCTCTCGACCTTCGATCTGGCGGAGAACGCGATGAACACTCTGGAAGGAAGGATCGTCGCCATCACGGGCGGCTTTGGCAGTCTGGGACTCGCGACGGCGCGCGTGCTCGCCGGGCGCGGCGCGCGCATCGCGCTCATTGGCCACGGCGGCCACGGCGGAAAGTCGGACGCGTTGCCCGCGCCGCTCGCCGATGCGTGCGTCGTGACCGGCATCGATCTGACGGACGCGAAATCGGCGCAAACGGCGATCGACAATATCGTCGGAGAGTTGGGCGGCCTGCACGCGCTCGTGAACGTCGCGGGCGCGTTCAGCTGGCAGACGATCGCGGACGGCAGCGCCGACACCTGGCAATCCCTCTTCGATGTGAACGTGAAAACCGCGCTCAACGCGTCGAAGGCGGCGCTCGCGGCGCTGAGCGCGCACGAAGGCGGGCGCATCGTCAATATCGGCGCGCTGGCCGCGATGAAAGCGGGCATGGGCATGGGCGCCTACGCGGCATCGAAGGCCGCGCTGTTGCGCTTCACCGAAGCGCTCGCAGAAGAACTGAAGGACAAGGGCGTGACGGTCAACGCGGTATTGCCGTCGATCATCGATACGGCGCCCAATCGCCGCGACATGCCCGACGCCGATTTCTCCCGCTGGGTGAAAGCGGAGGAACTCGGCGCGGTGGTCGCGTTTCTGCTTTCGCCAGATGCGCAATGCATCACGGGCGCGGCGATTCCGGTGACGGGCCGCGTCTGAGTTCTTGGCGCGATCAGCGGGTCTGGGCTTTGAATGCCTCTCCGTGCCTCCCCGCGCGATCCACGGCCGCGATGCGATTGCGGCCGTTGTCCTTCGCCTGATAAAGCTGCGCGTCGGTGAGATTGATGAACGCCGTCACGTCCATGCGCTCGCCGGGCACGACGGTCCCTACGCCGAAGCTCGCGGTCACTTGCTGATCGTGCGGCGAGCGCACGTGCGCGATCGCTTCCTGCGCGATCAGCGCGCGGCAACGCTCCGCGATGCGCATCGCGGCTTCGGCATCGGTATCGGCGAGAATCAGCACGAATTCCTCGCCCCCGAAGCGTCCGAGGAAATGCCGCTCGCCAGCCGCCTCGCCAAGCACGCGCGCGATGCGCTTCAGGCATGCGTCGCCCTGAACGTGGCCGTAGTAATCGTTGTAGGCCTTGAAGAAGTCGATATCGATCATGACGAGCGACAGCGGTTTGCCCGACGCCTTCGCGGCGTCCCACTCGCGCGCCATCACGTCGTCGAAGCGGCGGCGGTTGCCGACGCCCGTGAGGCTGTCGCTGAATGACAGACGCTCCAGTTCCTGCTGCAACTGCGCGAGCTTTTCCTCGGTGCGCTTGCGCTCGCTGATGTCGAACATGAAGCCGATCAGCGCCTCGACCTCGCCCTGATCGTTGCGCTCGACGTGCACGACGTCGCGCAGCCACACATAGCCGCCGTCGCGGGTGAGCGCGCGGTAATCGGCTTCGTGATCCGTGCCTGCCTTCGATTGCGCGACGCAGAAGCTGACCACCGCTTCGCGATCGTCCGGATGCATGCGCTCGGCCCAGTCGTTCACCGTCTTCCACGAGGACGGCGCCCAGCCCAGCAGCGCTTCGATCTGCGGTCCGATGTACGCGAATTCCATCGTCGCCCAGTCGATCTTCCAGGGAATCGCCTTGGTCGATTCGAGCAGCGTGCGATAGACGGCGTGATCGTCCTCGCCGAACGCGCGCTCCGGCGGCGCGAGCGTGTCTTCGTGTCGCAGGAAGGCGGCCTGGAGCGGGCTTTCGGAAGGGTCGCGGTTCATCGTATCGGGTGGCGTCAGCCTAAATAACGGGTTACGTGTGTTATCGGCAGCAAACGGGACATTCTGAAGGGCGGCATTCGTCAAGGATGATCGATGCGCGGTGCAGCGTTTCGGACTTTACTGGTGGGAAGCGGCCCCGCATCTGCCTATTCTCGCCGGGTAGCTTCAACGCTACACAAGGTGGTCTCGTACCTTTGCCCCGACTTGCTCGGGGCTTTTTTTTCAAACGCGCCCGGTTATTTCGGAATGCTCATTTCGAACCGAGCGTCGCGCAATGACTATCGACGGCGCTATTTCCCGCTTACCAGATCCTTCGTCTGCAAAGTAATGGCCGCCAGGCCTTTTTCGACGATCTCGCGCCAGTCGTCGGAATCCACGGCATGTTTCGATTCGTTGACGCGCGTCTTGACGGTCTGAGAGCCTTGAAGCGCGCCGACATTGCCGGACAATTGCAATTCCGATTTATGGTTGGCGGTGACCGACCAGAATCCGGGCTGAAACCATGCCCAGAAATCGATCACCTGCGCGGTCACCGGCGTGGCGGCGGCAAAGTTGGGGTCGCCTTGCGTCACGACAACGTAACCGGCTTGCTGAAAGCCAGTCGCGAGCGCGCTCTCGACGAGGCCGGAGACCGTCTTGCCTTCGGGAAGCACCACATCGCCGAGGGCCTTGCCGTAACCGTTTCTCTTCCGGCCGATCGCGCGAGCCTTCGACGCATCGCTGGAATCTTCATCGGGGTCCAGTGACGCCATGTCCGCGCTACGGGGCGCGACGGTGAAGGTGCGCTTATCCTGGACGGAATCGAAGCGCACATACTTGCCCGTCGTAGGGTTCGTGCCTTGAGGCGCGGAGACATCGACCGTTCCGCGGCCTAACGCGCATCCGGTAACTGCAGCGACGGCGCACATATAAAAAGCAATTCGACCCGACATCATGAATGTTTCTCCTGGTTGATTATCCCGATCGCCAGACTGAAGCCAAAGCGCCTGGCAATACAGCCGCTCAGCCAATCTGATCGAGCACCTCGTTACCCGTTGCACGATGCCGAATTGACCGCGCGGGATTATATGAAGCCACGACTCGCATGCAGCCGCGGTGTCGCGGCGATGAGACGAACTGAAAGCAAACATCATTTTTGATGTTTTCCATTCGCAAGGCTCGGTAGAATCCGGCCGAATAAAAAAGGGGCCGGCGGGCATCCCGCATTCCACGCGTTGAATCGTTAAATTCTTTCCGCGTCGCGCCGTTAACTTGCTCGCAAACGAATCAGGCATCACATAAGCCCCGGGTGGCTCTGCCGACCGGACGGCGCATCTCATCGTGCGGCCGTCGGTCGTCACTGCCCGGGTACCACGAGTTTCGAACGCGAACACCGACATGCCCGATCCGCACTGGACCATTCCGGTCGCTCGCTGGTCTTTCTGGCCCGCGGCCGCGTCCGCCGCACCCGATATCGGCTTCATCGAGCCGATGACGCGGCGCCGGCTCAGCACGCTGTCGCGAGCCGCGCTGAAGGTCGCGCACGACTGCGCCGCCTCCGTGCCCGCCGTGCGTCTCGTGTTCGCTTCGCGTCACGGCGAACTGAATCGCACGACCGATATCCTGCACACCATCGATGCAGGCAAAACCGTTTCGCCCACCTCCTTCAGTCTTTCCGTCCTCAACACGATGACCGGCGTCTTCGGCATCGTGCGCGGCGACCGCACCGCCGCCACTGCGCTCTCGGCGGGCAACGAAACCCTCGGCTACGCGCTGCTCGAAGCGCACGCGCAATACGCGACGGACGCATCGACGCCGGTGCTGCTCGTCTATGCCGACGAATCGGCGGATCCCGCATACGGCGCGGTCGAAGACGAAGTCGAAGGCGGCGCGCTCGCGATCCTGCTCGACGCTGCCACGCAAACCGGGAAGCTGGAATGCGCGCGCGTCACCGATTCCGCTGCGGCGCGCCCGGCGTTCGCATCGCAATGTCAGGCCGTGCAGCATTGTCTCGACACGCATGCGGCAAGCGAATGGCGGAGCGGACCTTCCATGTGGCGCTGGTGCTGGCATGAAGGCGCTTGATCACTACTGGCGCCTCGCCGCAACTGCATTCGCATTCGCCGCGTTCGGCGTCTGCGGGCTCGGCTTCTCGCTGATCCTGTTTCCGCTCGCTTCGGTCTGGCCGCACCGCAATTCGAAGCAGCGCATCATCGTTGCCATCATTCACGCGTTCTTTCGCGCGCTCGTCGCCGTGCTCGTGCGCGTCGGCGTGATGAAGCTCGACGTGCACGGCGCCCGCGCGTTGAATCGCGATACGCAGCGCGCGGCCATCGTCGTGGCGAATCACCCGACCTGGCTCGACGTGATGGTGCTGCTGTCGCTCACGCCGCGCGCATGCTGCGTCGTGAAGAGCGCGCACTGGAGCAATCCGTTCTTCTGGGGCGTGATGCGCGCGGCGGAATACGTCAGCAACGCGGACCCCGTCGAACTCGTCGAAGCGGGCGCGCGGCAGCTCGCGCGCGGCTACACGATGATCATTTTCCCCGAGGGCACGCGCAGCCCGGCAGGCAACCGGCTGCATGCGTTTTCACGCGGTTTTGCGCACATGGCGCTGCAATCCGGCGCGCCGATTCTGCCTGTGCTGATGGACTGCGATCCGCCCGCGTTCACCAAGGACATGCGCTGGCACGACGTGCCCGAACGCGCCTTCCACATGCAAGTGAACGTGCTCGAACCTCTGCGCGCCGACGAACTCGTCGCCCGCGACGAGCCGCCCGCGCTCGCCGCCCGCTCCGTGACGAGCGCGATCGAGGCCCACATTACCCAGCATCTGATCGACTATGGATTCCTTAAAGCTTGAAATCAAACGGCTTCTGATCGAGGCCCTCGATCTCGAAGACATGCAGCCCGACGATATCGACGACGACGCGCCGCTCTTCGACACCGACGGCGTCGGTCTGGATTCGATCGACGCGCTCGAAATCGGCATCGTGCTGCGCGAACACTATCAACTGAACATCGCGTCCAACGACGAGCACACGCGACAGCATTTCCGTTCGATCAACACGCTCGTCGCGCTGGTCGCGAGCCAGCGCGAGCTTGCACACGTTGCGGACGGCACTACGAAAGAAGGGGAATGAGCGTGACCGAGAACGAAATCCTTGAGCGCATCCGCGCCATCTTCCACGAAAACTTCGCGATCGAGCCGGAGCGTGTGACGCCCGAAGCGCACCTGTACGAAGAACTGGATCTGGACAGCATCGACGCCGTCGATCTCGCCATCAAGCTGCAGGAGATGACGGGCCGCCGTATCAAGCCGGAAGAGTTCAAGTCGGTACGCACGGTCGCGGACGTGGTTGCCGCCGTCGGATCGCTGCTCGTCGAACAGGAATGATGCGAGCGCCGATTGCGCAGGCGCCCGACACACGGGCCGCCGCCGCCAACGCGCGCGGCCGGACCGGCTTCGCGCTGAACGCCGCGCTCAAGCTCGCCTATCCCGCGGTCATTCTCGGGGCGTGGTTCTGGAACGCTCCGCGTTACGCCGGCTGCGTGCTGTTCGCGCTGATCTGGCTGCAACGCTGCATCGGCACGGGCGTGGTGAGCGTGTCGCTGCGCAGGCTCTCGCGCGTCGACTGGGCCGTGGCGTTCATGCTGAGCGCCGCGTCCGCCGCGATCGTGTGGACCGACAGCGAACGCCTGCTGCACATCTATCCGTCGCTCGTGAACTTCGGCTTGCTGATCGCGTTCGGCGCGACACTCGTGCGCGGCCCGTCGATGATCGAAAAATTCGCGCGCATCGGCACACCCGATCTGAGCGAGCCCGCCGTGCGCCACACGCGCCGCGTCACGCAGATCTGGTGCGCGTTCTTTGCCGCGAACGGCCTGTTCTCGCTGTACACCGCGCTGTACTGGTCGCGCGAGGCCTGGTCGCTCTATAACGGCGCGATTTCATACGGGCTCATCGGCGTGTTGATCGCGGGCGAGATCGTCTGGCGCTATCTCGTGATCCTGCCGCGTGCGCGGCGTGCGGAGGCCGCATGATCGCGCTGCACGATTTGCTGTGCGCGCCGCGCGACGCGCTGACGCCCGTCTGCCGCGACGACAGCGCCGGGAGCGCGCACGCCGTCATCACGCACGCGGCGTTCCGCGCGCGCACGGCGGCGCTCGTGTGGTGGCTGCGCGAGCAGAGCGACCGCCGCTATGCGTTGTGCATCGACGATCCGTTCGACTTCGCCTGCGCGCTCTTCGCGCTGTTCGCATGCGGCAAGGAGCCGGTGATTCCCGCGAGTTCCGCGCCCGGCTATCTCGCCGGTCTCGCCAACGCATGCGACGTCATGCTCACGGACGACGACGTCGGCGCGCTGTCCGCGACGGAGACGGCCCGCGCCACCGCGCCGCCACTGCCGATCGACCCGCACGCGCCGCTCACGCTCTACACGTCGGGCAGCAGCGGCAGTCCGAAGCCGATCCACAAGACGCTCGCGCAGTTCGACGCCGAAGTGCGCACGCTCGAACGCGAATGGGGCGCGCTCGTCGGCGACGCGACGATGCTCGCGAGCGTCCCGCATCGCCATATCTACGGGCTGCTGTTCCGCGTGCTGTGGCCGCTCGCCGCGGGCCGCGCGTTCGATCGCGCGCTGTGCGCCGATCCGCAGCAGGTGCAATCGCGCATCGCGCAGTCTGGCGCGACCGCGATGGTGTCGTCGCCGGCGCAACTCGCGCGCTGGCCCGCGCTCGCCGGTTTCACCGATTTGACGCCTGCGCCGCGCGTGTTCTTTTCATCGGGCGGACCGCTCGCGGCGGACGCGGCGCGCGACTACGCGAACGTGTTCGGCGATGCGCCGGTCGAAATCTACGGCAGCACGGAAACCGGCGGCATCGCGTGGCGCAGGCAAAGCGCGACGACGGCATGGCGGCCGCTGACTGGCGTCGGCGTGCGCCGCGCGGATGACGGCGCGCTCGAAGTGCGCTCGCCGCATCTGGGCCACGACGACTGGCATCGCACCGACGACGCCATCGCTTTCGACGACGACGGCCGCTTTCGCCTGCAAGGCCGCCTCGACCGCGTGATCAAGCTCGACGGCAAGCGCCTGTCGCTGCCCGAAATGGAAGCGCGCCTCGCGCTGCATCCGTATGTGACGCAGGCGTGCGTGGTGCCGCTCGCGGGTGCGTCGCGCGAGCGCGTGGGCGCCGTTGTCGCACTGAGCGATGCCGGCAGCGCGGCGCTGCGCGACGAAGGCCGCGTCGCGCTGGCGAAAGCGCTGCGCCGTCATCTCGCCGCGTATTTCGATGTCGTGCTGCTGCCGCGCCGCTGGCGCTTTCGCATTGCGCTGCCGTTCGATGCGCGCGGCAAACTGCCCGTCGCTGCAGTCGCGGCGGCGTTCGGCGCGCGCGCAGAAGGTTTCGAAATGCTCTCGGAAGCACGTGACGGCGACAGCCTGCGTTACGAGTTGCGCGTGCCGCCCACGCTTGCGCACTTCAACGGGCATTTCCCGAATCTGCCGATTCTGCCCGGCGTCGTGCAGGTCGACTGGGCGATCCGTCTCGCGTCGGAGCATGTTGCGGGCACGCGCGACATGGCATCGGTCGATCGTCTCAAGTTCATGGCGCCCGTGCCGCCCGGCGCCGTGCTCGATCTGCGGCTCGCACACGACGCCGCGCGCCGCCGCGTGCAGTTCGCGTATCGCCTGAACGGGCGCGAGTGCGCGTCGGGCGTGGTCGTCTATCGGGAGCACGCATGAGCGGCGCGAACCTGCGGACGTGCATCGTCATTCCGATCTACAACCACAAGGACGCGATCGGCGGCACGCTCGCGCGCCTCGCCGTGCACGGCTTGCCGATGTTCGTCGTCGATGACGGCAGCGACGAAGCCACGCAAGCCGTCCTCGCGGCGCTCGCCGCGCAGTATCGCGAGCAGATGACGCTGCTGCGCTTGCCCGTCAACGGCGGCAAGGGCGCAGCCGTGATGGCGGGACTGCGCGCGGCGCGCGGCGCGGATTACACGCACGCGTTGCAGATCGATGCCGACGGCCAGCACGACGCGAACGACGTGCCGCGCTTTCTCGCGGCGGCGCGCGCCGAGCCGGGCGCGGTGATTCTCGGTCGCCCCGTCTACGATGAAAGCGTGCCGAAGTCGCGTCTCTACGGCCGTTACGTGACGCATGTGTGGGTGTGGATCGAAACGCTGTCGTTCACGATCCGCGATTCGATGTGCGGCTTTCGCCTGTATCCGCTCGATGCGGTCTGCGCGCTCATCGACAGCGTGCGAATCGGCACGCGCATGGACTTCGACATCGAAATTCTCGTGCGTCTGCACTGGCGGCGGCTCGCGTTTCGCACCGTGCCGACGCGCGTTACCTACGCGACGGACGGCGTATCGCACTTCGACGTGCTGTGGGACAACGTGCGCATCAGCGCGAGCCACACGCGCCTCGTATGCGGCATGCTGCTGCGTCTGCCGATGCTGCTCGCGCACAAGGCGATGCCGCGAAAAACCTCTCCCGCCGCGCGCGAAGATGCAGGCTGGTGGCGCGTCGCGGAGCGCGGCAGCCGGCTCGGCATGGCGCTGCTCGCGCTCAGTTGCCGTCTGTTCGGCATGCGATTCACGGGACTGTGGCTGCATCCGATCGTCGGCTATTTCCTGCTGACGGGTCGTGCCGCGCGCGCCGCGTCGCATCGATATTTCTCGCATCTGGAGGATGCGGCGGCGGGTGAACGCACGCCGCGCCCGGGCTGGCGTTCCGCGTACCGGCAGATGCTCGCGTTCGCGCAGTCGGGGCTCGACAAGCTGGCTGCGTGGTCGGGCCGCATCGCTGCAAACGATGTCGTGTTCGACGATCCCGCCGCGTTCGAAGCGCTCGTCGCGAGCGGACGCGGCGCGCTCGTCATCGGCGCACATCTCGGCAACCTCGAAATGACGCGCGCGCTTGCGGTGCGCAACGGTCACGCGAAAGTGACGGCCATCGTCTACACGGAGCACGCGAAGCGCTTCAACAGCGTGCTGTCGTCGGCGCATGGCGACTTCGCGAAGCACCTCGTTCCGGTGAGCGACTTCGGCCCCGAGACGTCGATGATGATGAAGGCGCGCATCGACGCGGGCGAGCTGCTCGTGATCGTCGGCGACCGCGTGCCCGCGCGCGAATCGGGCCGCACGACGCACGCGCGCTTCCTCGGCGCGACCGCGCCGTTCGCGCAGGGGCCGTATGTGCTCGCGCATGCGCTCGGCTGTCCCGTGTTTCTGTTCTTCTGCCTCAAGGAACGCGATGGCCGCCATCGGCTGTATTTCGAGCCGTTCGCGGAGCGCATCGCCTTGCCGCGCCGCGAACGCGCGCAGCACATCGCGGGGTGGGCGCAGCGCTACGCGTCGCGTCTCGAACACTATTGCCGCAAGGCTCCCTATCAATGGTTCAATTTTTTCGATTTCTGGGCGCGTCCCGGCAAAACGATGACGGAAGCCGCGGCGTCCGGAGGAAACGATGTCCGAGCATGATCTGATCGACTCAACGCGCGCACGAACCGTGACATTCGGCGGCCGGCGCGTGACGATCGAAGAAGTGGTGTCGATCGCGACGAATCGCGCGCCGGTCGCGCTGAATCGCGACGCCGACTGGCGCGCCCGCATCGGACGCGGCGCGGATTTCCTGCGCCGTCATCTCGCGGCGGGCAAGACCGTGTACGGCGTGAACACCGGATACGGCGACGCGTGCGTCGTCGACGTGCCGATGGCGCTCGTCGAAGCGCTGCCGCTGCAACTCACGCGCTATCACGGCTGCGGCATGGGCGCGTATCTCGACGACGCGCAGACGCTCGCCGTCATCGCCGCGCGTCTGAACTCGCTGGCGTACGGATTTTCCGGCGTGCGTCTCGTGCTGCTCGAACGGCTCGCGGACCTGATCAACCATCGCGTGCTGCCGCGCATTCCGTCGGAAGGCTCGGTCGGCGCGAGTGGCGATCTGACGCCGTTGTCCTATGTGGCGGCGGCGCTCGTCGGCGAGCGCGACGTGATGTTCGACGGAACCCTGCGCGATGCCGCCGGCGTTTGGTCCGCGCTCGGCGTGAGCCCGCTCACGCTTGCGCCGAAGGAAGGGCTCGCGCTGATGAACGGCACGGCGGTGATGACCGGCCTCGCGTGTCTCGCGTTCGCGCGCGCGCGTCATCTGACGCGGCTCGCCGCGCGCCTCACGGCGCTCTCGACGCTGGCGCTCGACGGCCGCGCCGCGCATTTCGACGCGACGATCTTCGCGGTCAAGCCGCACGCGGGCCAGGCCGAAGCCGCCGCATGGATCCGCGACGATCTCGCGGGCCGCGACGACACGCCGGGTCATCGTCTGCAGGACCGCTATTCGATTCGCTGCGCACCGCACGTGATCGGCGTGGCCGCCGATGCGCTCACGTGGATGCGCCGCGACATCGAGAACGAACTGAACAGTGCAAACGACAATCCGCTGATCGACCCGGACGCCGAGCGCGTGCTGCACGGCGGCAACTTCTACGGCGGCCATATCGCGTTCGCGATGGACGCGCTCAAGACCGCCGTCGCCAATCTCGCGGACTTGATGGATCGCCAGCTCGCGCTGATCGTCGACGACAAGTTCAACAACGGCCTGCCGCGCAATCTGACGGGCGCGGCGCCCGCGCGTGCGCCGATCAATCACGGCTTCAAGGCCGTGCAGATTTCGGCGTCCGCGTGGACGGCCGAGGCGCTCAAGCACACGATGCCCGCGAGCGTGTTCTCGCGCTCGACGGAAGCGCACAACCAGGACAAGGTCAGCATGGGCACGATCGCCGCGCGCGACTGCCTGCGCGTGCTCGAACTGACGGAGCAGGTCGCGGCGGCGCATACGCTCGCCGCCGTGCAGGCGCTGAACCTGCGCCTGCGTCTCGCTCCGGACACGCCCGTGCCCGCGCCGTTGCGCGACTTCGCGGAAACGGTCGCGTCGGTTTCGCCGTTCGTCGCGGAGGATCGTGCGCTCGAACACGATCTGCGCGCGCTGACGGCACGCATCGCGCAATGCGGGCTGGTCGATGCGGACGCGAAGGAGCCGCGTCATGGCTGACGTCCTGCAAACGCGAACGCTCAAGGCAAGCGCGATCGTCGAAGTGCCGTTTCACGACGTCGATGCGATGAACGTATGCTGGCACGGCCACTATCTCAAGTATTTCGAGGCGGCGCGTTCGGCGCTGCAACGCGCGTTCGATTACGACTATCGCGAGATGCAGGCGTCCGGCTATCTGTGGCCGGTCGTCGAGGCGCACCTGAAGTACGTGCGTCCCGCGACCTACGGACAACGCATCGAAGTGCGCGCCGAACTGCTCGAATACGAAAACCGCCTGAAGATCGGCTATGAACTCGTCGATTGCGAAACGGGCGAGCGGCTGACCAAGGGCTACACGATCCAGGTCGCCGTCGATGCGGCGACGCACGAGTTGCAGTTCCTGTCGCCGCCAGTGGTGTTCGAGAAGCTGGAGCGCGTATGGGCGCGATGACGATGTTTCGCGCGCTGCTGGTTGCGGCGCTTTTCTCCGTTGCGTCCGCACACGCCGCAAGCGCCGATCCGGCGCTCGTCTCGCAAGTGACGTCGCGGCTCGCGCAGACGAAGGGCGTGCGCGCGCGCTTCACGCAGACGCAGACGCTCTCCGCGATGAAGCAGCCGCTCGTCAGCACGGGCATGCTCGTGTTCCTGCGCGATCGTGGCGTGATCTGGCGCGTGGACACGCCTTACGCGGCGACTTACGTCATCACCGATGCGGGCGTCGCCGAGGCCGATGCGAACGGCCGCCGCGTCCGCACGAAAAGTGCGCAGGGCGTGCGCGGCGTCGCGCAGGTATCGAAGATGATGCGCGCGATGCTCGGCGGCGATCTGTCCGCGCTGTACTCACAGTTCGATGTCGATGCACGCGGCTCTGTGTCGGACTGGACGCTCGATCTGAAGCCGAACCAGCCGCAGCTCGCGCAGGCGATAGCAAGCCTGCACATGACGGGCGGCGCATTCCTGAAGAGCCTGCGGATCGATCTCGCCAACGGCGACGTCACGCGCATCGAGTTCACGAAGAGCGAAGCAACCGACGAGCTTCCGTCCGCCGAGCGCACCTTGCTGAGCGCGCCATGACACCGTGGCGCTGGCAACGCACGACGACATCGCCGTGGCGCATCCGCGCCGCGTGGGTCGCGCTCGCGCTCGTCGCGGTGCTGTATTGCGTGCATCGTTTTTCCGGGCCGTCGCCGCTGGAGACGAACCTGCTCGCGCTGCTGCCCGCGACGGAAGCGGACCCCGTCGCCGAACTGGCCGTGGATCGGCTTGCTGGTGCGCTCGGCGACCGCACGGTGTTCCTCGTGACGAGCCGGGACGCGGATCACGCGAAAGCGGCCGCCCGTCAGTTCGGCGCGGCGCTGAAAGAGAGCGGCGCGTTCGCATCGGTGACGGCGGAATTGCCGCCTTTCGATATCGCGCAAATCGGTGGACTCTACGCGCCGTATCGCTTCGGCCTCCTGACGCGCGATGACCGCGACACGCTCGTGCATGCGTCCGCCAGCGCGGCATCGCTACATGACGCGCTGATGCAGCGCATCTACAACCCGGTGCGCGGCCCGCTCGCGACGCCGCTCGCCGCCGATCCGTTCGGCTGGCTCGAACACTGGCTGTCCGCGCTGCCGCTCGCGACGTCGAATCTGGATCTAGAAGACAACATGCTCGTCGCGCATCGCGGTCATTCGACCAGCGTGCTCATCGTCACGACGCTGAATGGCTCGGCGTACGAATCGCGCGTGCAGCGCGCGGTGCTGTCGGCGGCGTCTCAGGCGCAGGCGTCGATGCGCTCCGTGTGGCCCGATGTGTCGGTCGCGCGCGCGGGCGCCGTGTTCTACGCGGAGTCGGCACGGCGCGCATCGGAGCGCGAGGTGCATCTGATCGGCATCGCGTCCGCGTGCGGCATCGCGCTCCTGATGCTGTGGGTGTTCCGCTCGCCGCGTCTTTTGCTGCTCGGTTTTCTGTCGACGGCGCTCGGCATCGCCGGCGCGCTGGCCGTCACGATGGCCGTGTTCGGCAAGCTGCATCTGCTGACGCTCGTGTTCGGCGCGAGCCTGATCGGCGAGGCCGTCGATTACTCGATTCAGTATTTCGTCGTCTATCTCGGCGCGCCGCGCGACTGGGACGCGAAGCAAGGCGCGCGCGCGGTGCGGCCCGCGCTCTGTGTGGCACTCGCCACCAGCCTGCTCGGCTACGCGATCCTCGCGTGGGCGCCGTTTCCCGCGCTCAAGCAGATCGCCTGTTTCGCGATGACAGGCATTTGCGTCGCGTTCGCTTCGGTCATGTGGCTGCTGCCCGCGATGTTGGCCAAGGGACCGAAGGCCACGCAGCGGCGTCTCTTCGCGCGCGCGGCGCTGCTGCTCGTGCACTGGCAACGCGCGATCGGCGCGAAGCGTTCGTGGGCCGTGGCGATCGTGCTCGCCGCCGTTTGCGCGCCGGGCTGGCTGCTGCTCGAAAGCGACGACGACATCCATCTATTGATCCAGCGCGATCCGGCGCTCGTCGCGCAGGAGAATCGCGTGCGCGATGCGGTCGGCATCGACAACACCGCGCAGTTTTTCGTGGTGCAAGGCGCGACGCAGGAACTCGTGCTGCAACGCGCGGAAGCGCTCGGCGCCAAGCTCGATGCGCTGCCGGGCCGGCAATCGGTGGACGGCTGGCGCTCGGTCACGCAGTTCGTGCCGTCGGGGCGGCGCCAGGCCGAAGACCGTGCGCTGTTCGCGCAACACGTCTTCGCCGATCCCGCCGCCTTGCGCGCGACGCTGCTGCAAGCGGGCTTCCGCGACGACGTCGCCGATGCGTGGATCGGCTCGTTCGCGCAGAGCGGCACGCCGCCGCTGACTGTCGAGCGCTGGCTCGCCGCGAACTGGTCGAAGCCGTTTGCGCATTTGTGGCTCGGCGCGGTGGAGGCGCACGGTCGGCACGGCTACGCGGCCATCGTAATGCCGCGCCGCGTCACGCCGCAGAATCTGCCCGCGCTGATCGAGACGGCGCGCGTCACTGATGGCGTCACGTTCGTCGACAAGGCCGCGGGCGTGTCGAAGCTCTTCGGCGAATATCGCGTCGACAGCGGCATGTGGCTCGCCGGCGCGCTGTTGCTCGTGCTCGTGCTGATGATCGCGCGCTATCGCCTGCGCGGCGGCATCGCGACGACATTGCCCGTGCTGCTCGCCGTCGGCGTGACGCTCGCGGTGTTCGGCTATGCGCGCGTGCCGCTCAACCTGTTCAACTGCCTCGCGCTGATGCTGGTGCTCGGCGTCGGCGCGAATTACGCAGTGTTCCTGCGCGAAGGCTGCCTGCGCGACGGCGCGGACCTCGGCGCGGTCTGGACGGGCGTGCTGCTGTCGGCGGCGACGACGCTGCTGTCGTTCGGCATGCTCGGCATGAGCGCCATGCCCGCGCTGAAGAGCTTCGGCGCCACACTCACGCTCGGCATCCTCGTCTCCGTGCTGCTCGCACCGATGGGCATGCCAACCCCAGGGAGAAAATCCGCATGACGCGGCCGCCTGTCTATCTGAATGCGCTCGGCATGCTCAACGCGCTCGGCAACGACGCCGATGCGATCGCGTCCGCGCTGGCGGTATCGGAATCGCCCGGCATGGGCCCGATGTCGATGAAGAACGGCGACGCGTTCGTCGGCCGCGTGCTCGCGCCGCTCGACATCGCGCCGCCCGCCGCACTCGAACGCTTCGATTGCCGCAACAATCGTCTGCTGCTCGCGGCGCTCGAACTGATTCGTCCCGAGATCGAAGCGGCGCGCGCGCGTTACGGCTCCGCGCGCATCGGCGTGGTGCTCGGCACGAGCACATCGGGCGTCGGCGCGGCGGAAGCCGCGTTTGCGCATCGCACGAAAACGGGTGACTTGCCGCAAAGCTTCGACTATCGGCAGATGGAAATCGGCACGGCGGCGCCGTTCGCGGCCGCTGCGCTGAACCTTCAAGGCCCGGCGTTCACCGTGTCGACCGCTTGCACGTCGAGCGCGAAGGCGTTCGCGGCAGCGCGCCGTCTCCTGCAACTGAACCTGTGCGATGCGCTGATCGTCGGCGGTGTCGACACGCTGTGCGAGCTGACCGTGCAGGGCTTCGCCTCGCTCGACTCGGTCAGCCCGGTGCGCACCAATCCGATGAGCCGCAACCGTAACGGCATCAACATCGGCGAGGGCGCGGCCGTGTTCCTGATGACGCGCGACGAAGGCGCCGTGCGTCTCGCCGGCGTGGGCGAATCGAGCGACGCGCATCACGTGTCGGCGCCCGATCCGCAAGGCGTCGGCGGCGAAATGGCGCTGCGCGCCGCGCTCGCCGATGCGGGCGTGACGCCAGGCGACATCGGCTACGTGAACATGCACGCGACGGCCACGCGCAAGAACGACGAAATGGAAGCGCATCTGATGGCGCGCGTGTTTCCGGACGGCGTGGCGGCGAGCGGCACCAAACCTTTCACGGGCCACCTGCTCGGCGCGGCGGGCGCGACGGAACTCGGTTTCGCGTGGCTCACGCTCGCGCGCGACGACATGGCTTTGCCGCTGCATGTCTGGGACGGCGAAGCCGACGCCGCGCTGCCCGCCCTCGATCTCGTCGGGACTAAGCGCCGCCTGGCGCGCACGGCGGGCACGCGTCATGCGATGAGCAATTCGTTCGCGTTCGGCGGCAGCAATGTCAGCCTGATTCTCGCGGATCGAGGATGAACAGCGCGATGAATAGCAACGAAGTCTTTCCGCCGATCGAATCGATCATTCCTCATCGCGGCACGATGCTGCTGTTGGACGCCGTCACGTCGTTCGGCGACGAGACGCTGACGGCGCGCGCCACCGTGCGCCCCGACGCGTGGTACGCCGACGAGCACGGCGCGATGCCCGCGTGGATCGGTATCGAGCTGATGGCCCAGAGCGTGGCCGCGCACGTTTCGCTGATCGCGATGCGCAGCGGCGAACGCGCACGCCCCGGCGTGCTGCTCGGCACGCGCAGCTATCAGGCGCACGCGAGCGTGTTCGCGCGCGGGGCGCGGCTCGTCATCGGCGTGCGCGAAGTGCTGCGCAGCGAGGAAGGCCACGGCGCGTACGAATGCACCATCGAACATGACGGCCACCGATATGCGGACGCCGTCATCAAGGTCTTTCAGCCCCATGATTTTCAGACGTTCATCGAAGGGAGCGTGAGCGCATGATCCGTCGAGTTTTAGTAACGGGTGCAAGCCGCGGTATCGGCCGCGCCATTGCCTATCAACTGGCCGCCGACGGCTTCGCCGTCTCCGTGCATTGCCGGACCGGCCGCGCCGAAGCGGAAGCCGTGACCGCGGGCATCGCAGCGCAAGGCGGTTCGGCGCGCGTCGTTCAGTTCGACGTGCGCGACCGCGCCGCCTGCCGCGCGGCACTCGAAGCGGATGTCGCCGCGCATGGTCCGTATTACGGCATCGTGTGCAGTGCAGGCGTGACGCGCGATGCCGCGTTTCCCGCGCTCACCGAAGAAGACTGGGACGTCGTGATCGAAACGGGCCTCGACGCTTTCTACAACGTGATCCATCCGCTGACGATGCCGATGGTCCGCGCGAAGCAGGGCGGCCGCATCGTGACGATCGCGTCGGTGTCGGGCGTGATCGGCAATCGCGGGCAGGTGAACTACAGCGCCGCCAAAGCCGGGCTGATCGGCGCGACCAAGGCGCTCGCGGTCGAGCTCGCGTCGCGCAATATCACGGCCAATTGTGTCGCGCCGGGGTTGATCGAAACCGGCATGCTCGCCGATGCGCCCGTCGAACACGCGCTGAAGACGGTGCCGATGAACCGCGTCGGCCAGCCGGGCGAAGTGGCCGCTGTCGTCGGCTTCCTGATGTCCGATGCCGCGTCCTATGTGACGCGCCAGGTGATCGGCGTGAACGGCGGGATGATCTGATGAAGCGCGTCGTCATTACGGGCATGGGCGGCGTCACGGCGCTGGGCGATCGCTGGAGCGATGTCGAAGCCGCGCTGAAGGCCGGACGAAACGCGGTGCGCCGCATCGACGAATGGGACTTCTTCGAAGCGCTGCACACGCGTCTCGCCTGTCCGCTTCCCGCGTTCGCGCAGCCCGCCGAATGGCCGCGCAAGAAGACGCGCTCGATGGGCCTCGTGTCGATGTACGCAGTGCGCGCGAGCGAACTCGCGCTCGCGGATGCGGGTCTCGCCGGCGACACGTCGATCAGCGACGGGCGCATGGGCGTGGCGTACGGTTCGTCGTCCGGCTCGGTCGCGCCGATCCGCGCGTTCGGCACGATGCTCAACACCGGCTCGATGACCGATGTCACGTCGAACAGCTACGTGCAGATGATGCCGCACACGACCGCCGTGAACGTGAGCCTGTTCTGGGATCTGAAGGGGCGCGTGATCCCGGCGTCGTCGGCGTGCGCGTCGGGCAGCCAGGCGATCGGCTTCGCGTTCGAAGCCATCGCGACGGGCAAGCAGACGATGATGCTCGCGGGCGGCGCTGAAGAGTTGTCGGGGCCGGCGGTCGCCGTGTTCGACACGCTCTACGCGACCAGCACGCGCAACGACGAGCCGCAGCTCAGGCCGCGCCCGTTCGACGCGAAGCGCGACGGCCTCGTGGTCGGCGAAGGCGCGGCCACGCTCGTGCTCGAAGAATACGAACACGCGAAGGCGCGCGGCGCGACGATCCACGCGGAGATCGTCGGCTTCGGCTGCAACTCGGACGGCGCGCACATCACGCAGCCGACCGCGGGCACGATGGCGCGCGCGATGCAGCTCGCTCTCGACGACGCGAAGCTCGACGCGCAAGCGATCGCCTACGTGAACGCGCACGGCACGTCGACGGATCGCGGCGATATCGCGGAGAGCCACGCGACCGCGCAGACCTTCGGCGAGCGCATGCCGATCAGCTCGCTCAAAAGCTATGTCGGACACACGCTCGGCGCGTGCGGCGCGATCGAGGCGTGGTGGACCATCGAGATGATGAAGCGCAACTGGTATGCGCCGACGCTCAATCTGACCGAGGTCGATCCCGCGTGCGCGCCGCTCGACTACGTCAGGGGCGAAGCGCGCGCCATCGACGCCGAATACGTGATGAGCAACAACTTCGCATTCGGCGGCATCAATACGTCGCTGATTTTCCGGCGCGTTCGATGAGCCGCACGCGGGTCATGCAGCGCGTCGTCGTGACGGGCATGGGCATCGTCTCGTGTCTCGGCAACTCGCTCGACGCAGTGAGCCAGGCCTTGCGCGAAGGTCGCAGCGGCGTGACGCGCATCGATGCGTGGCGCGCGCGTGGTTTCCATTCGCAGGTCGCGGCGGCTGCGTCGGTCGCGGGCGAAGCGCCGTTCGACCGCAAGCTGGAGCGCTTCATGGGCGACACGGCGCGCTTCGCGTGTCACGCGGCAAAAAAAGCGATCGACGATGCGCGGCTCGACGACGCCACGCTGCGCTCGCCGAAGACCGGCGCGGTGATCGGTTCCGGCGTCGGCGCGATGGCGGAATACGACGTGGCGCTCGGCGTCGTCGAGGCGCACGGCATCGACCGGACGCCGCCCTACACCGTGCCGCGCGCGATGAGCAGCACGGCGTCGGCGAACGTCGTGCAGGCGTTCGGCATCGAGGGCGTCGCGTATTCGCCTGCGTCGGCGTGCACGACATCGACGCTCGCGATCGGGCAGGCGATGCAGTTGATTCAGACGGGACGCCAGCAGGTCGTGCTCGCGGGCGGCAGCGAAGCGCTGCACGACAACATGACGCTGATGTTCGATGCGATGCATGCGCTCTCGCGCGGCTCCAACGACACGCCAACGCGCGCCTCGCGTCCGTACGACACCGCGCGCGATGGCTTCGTGATCGGCTCCGGCGCGGGCGTGCTGGTGCTCGAATCGCTCGATCACGCGCTCGCGCGCGGCGCGCGCATCCATGCCGAGCTGACGGGCTTCGGCGAGAGCACCGACGGCGCGGGCATGGTCACGCCGCACAGCGACGGCATCGCGCGCGCGGTGCGCATGGCGCTCGACGAAGCGGATGCCATGCCCGAATACATCAACACGCAGGCGCCGTCCACGGTACTCGGCGACGCGGAAGAACTGCACGCGTTGCGCGATGTGTTCGGCGCGCGCGTGCCGCCGTTTTCGTCGACCAAGGGCATGACGGGCCATCCGCTCGGGGCTTGCGGTGCGCATGAAGCGATCTACACGCTGCTGATGATGCGCGACGGGTTCATCGCGGGAACCGGTTGCGTCGAATCGCCGGACCCGCTCGTGCACGGCATGCCGCTCGTGCAGGCCACACGTGAAGCGCGCATCGACCGTGCGTTGTCAGTGTCGTTCGGCTTCGGCGGAAGTTGCGCGGCGCTGATGTTCGGAAAGGTTTGACCGTTGCCCGTCGGTGCAGTTACGGGCGTGAATCGATTAACGAAACGAGAGTGACCTGAAATGAAAGCTAAATTCGCGCTGGGGATCGTGGCCGGCATCGTCATTTTGCAATCCGGATGCACGCACATCCAATCGCTGCCGATGCCCGCTGAAGTCCAGAACCAGAACAAGGAGGGCGTCGCACTGTACTTCGGCGATCAACCTCACGCGAAGGTGAAGACGCTGATCGAAACGAAGGAAGTGCGCGTGCGCGTCGGGCGCGATCCGGACAGCAAGGAACCGATGTGCAACGTCGCACTCGGCAAGGCGCTTGAGGAGTTGCGCGTCTATGCGCGCACGCAGCACGCGAACGCCGTCGTCAACGTGGCGACGCGCTTCCAGCGCAGGGAAAGCTCGTCGCCGACGGAGTTCACCTGCGGTTTGAGCACGGCCGGCGCGACCCTCGCCGTGCGCGGCGATGTCGTTCAGCTCGACACCGAATAAGCCCCACTACGAGGATCGGCAACATGAAGCTTCAGATGATCTGCGCGGCGTTGACCGTGGGCTTGCTGTCATCGCACGCGTTCGCGCGCGATACGGTGGCGAACTATTCGATCGAATCCGCGCTGAAGAGTGAAGACGGCAAGGTCGATCAGGACATTCCGCTCTATTTCGCCGGACAGAAGCATCCGGGCGTGGTGAAGTCGTTCGGCGAATTCGCGACCAACAAGAAGACCAACGCATTCGGCAAGAGCGATGAAATCGCGTGCCGGCACGTGTTCCTGTCGGCGGTGCTGGAGATGCAGGAGCGCGTGCGCAAGGAAGGCGGCAACGCGGTCATCAACATCACGAGCAACTACCGGAACGTCGAGCGCGAAAGCGCGACGGAATTCACCTGCGGCGCGGGCGCGATGGTCGCGGGCGTCGCGTTAAAAGGCGAAGTAGTGACGCTGAAGAAGTAAGACGGGTCGAAAGCGCGGCGCGTGCTTCAAGTGCACGCCGCGCCGTACGCTCAGAGGGTTTTGACGGCCGCGACGTTGACGAGCGTCTCGCGCCGCTTGCCGGGCTTCGGCGTGTAGAGGCCGATGCGCTCCAGCAGGCCGAAGTCTTTCGCGCGGCTCCACCACAGGTAGGGCAGCGACACGTTACGGGGTTCGAAGCTGAAGCCGCGGTTGCGGATCATGTCGAGATAGCCGTCCGCGCTTTTTTGCACGTCCATCGGATGACGAAACAGCAAACGGATGACCCACGACTTGATGTACGCATCCGTCGATTCGGCGAACAGCAGCACGCCGCCCGGCTTGAGCACGCGGCGGAAC
Organism: Caballeronia arvi; assembly: GCF_001544695.2. Taxonomy (GTDB): domain Bacteria; phylum Pseudomonadota; class Gammaproteobacteria; order Burkholderiales; family Burkholderiaceae; genus Caballeronia; species Caballeronia arvi. Next base: position 214,696 of record NZ_FCOM02000006.1, on the reverse strand, counting down.
TCGGCGAGCGCGCGTTCCTGCTCGACGAGATGATGGAGGGTCTGGTGACAGAAGACGATATCGGCGCACGCGTCGCCGAGCGGCAGATTGGCGCAGTCGCCATGGAGCACTTCGATGTGCGTCGTGGACGTGTCAGGATGCTGCCCGCAGGCGCGCGCGGCCTGTGTGGCGAGCGCCAGCGAGGGCTCGTGAAAGTCGATGCCGACGATGCTTCGCGGCTCGAACGCTTTGGCCAGCAGCCGAAACGAAATGCCCTGGCCGCAACCGACATCGACGATCGTGGGACGAACGGGCAGCGGTCCGTCGATCAGGCGTTTGAGGTCGTTGATCGCGACGCGCAGCACGTGGTGTTCCCACGTGTGCGTGCGCAGAAACCAGACGCCGAACCTCGTTTCGGAAACGAAGGGCACGCTGGATGTTTCGGTGTTCTGCACGATATATCCGGTAAAGAAGTATTGATTGAAGCTTTTGGTATGCGGGTGGCTGGATTGTAGTTGCTGATGCGGCGCGAAAGCGTCGCATTTGCCCTACGGTCGGGCGTCACCTTTATGAGAAATAGCAATGAATAAGGAATGTTCGATGAATGTCTCTGTCGATGTCGCCATCATCGGAGCCGGGCCTTCGGGTGCGGTTGCAGCGGCGCTGCTGCGAAAAGCGGGCCATTCGGTGCTCGTGCTCGAACGGCAGCACTTTCCCCGCTTTTCGATCGGCGAAAGTCTGTTGCCGCAAAGCATGGCGTATCTCGAAGAAGCGGGCATGCTGCAAGACGTCGTGGAGGCGGGCTTTCAGTACAAGAACGGCGCGCAGTTCGTCCATCGCGATCGGGCGGCAGCCTACGATTTCCGCGACAAACATTCAGACGGCTGGGGCACGACGTTCCAGGTCGAGCGCGCGGTGTTCGACGATCTGCTGATCCGCCGCGCGGCGAAGCAGGGCGCCGAAGTGCGCTTCGGACATGCTGTGCTCGAAATGAAAACCGGTGATGCGCCGGTGCTCGAAGTCGCCGACGAGGCAGGCGCCCGATATCAGGTGCATGCGCGCTTCGTGCTCGACGCGAGCGGCTTCGGACGCGTGCTGCCGCGCCTGCTGAACCTCGAAGCGCCGACGCGCCTGCCGACGCGCGCCGCGATCTTCACGCACGTGCGCGACGGCATTGCGCCCGAGACGCACGATCGCAACAAGATCACGGTCGCGGTGCATCCCGAACATGGCGATGTCTGGTACTGGATGATTCCGCTGGCCAATGGGCGCTCGTCGGTCGGATGCGTCGCGCAGGCGGCGTTTCTCGATGTGCCGGAGGCGGAGCGCGAGGCGAAGCTCCGTGCGCTGATCCGATGCGAGCCGACGCTGAACCGCCTGATCGGCGATGCGCCGTTTCTGATGCCGGTGCGGCATATCGGCGGATATTCGGCGAACGTCGAACGGCTGCACGGGCCGGGCTACGCGCTGCTAGGCAATGCGGGCGAGTTTCTGGATCCCGTGTTTTCGTCAGGCGTGACGATCGCGTTCCGTTCGGCGCATCTCGCAGTGCAGACGCTGACGCGACAGTTGAACGGCGAGATGGTCGACTGGCACGCGCAATACGATGCGCCGCTGCGCAAGGGCATCGATACGTTCCGCGCGTTCGTCGAGAACTGGTACACGGGGAAGCTTCAGGACATCATCTTCGCGCGTGAGCAGACGCCCCTGATCCGCCGCATGATCAGCGCGGTGCTGGCCGGGTATGCGTGGGACGAGACCAATCCTTATGTCGTCGATCCGGTGCGGCGGTTGAATGCGCTGCACGAGGTGTGCATGCAGCAGAAGTGATCTGGTTTCGGCGATGAAGCGCTCGTGAAGCGCTTCGTCGCCGGGCGACCACTTCGCTCAATCGTAATGGTGATGCTTGTGATGCCCCTTGCCCTTATGACGGCCGCGCGAGTAGTCGTCTGAATACGAGTTCGACCGCGAGATATTGCCGCCGAGCGCAGAACCCGCGCCGCCGCCCAGCGCCGCGCCGACGAGGCCGCCGGTGCGGCCGCCCATCGCATTGCCCGCTGCCGTGCCGGCGCCGCCGCCGAGCGCACCGCCGATGATCGCGCCCGTGCGTTCCCTGCGGTTCGACGTCACTGCGCCGCCCGCGCCGCCGCCCACCGCACCGCCAATGACGGAGCCCGTGCTGCCGCCCACCGCGCCACCGAGGGCAGCGCCGGCTACGCCGCCGAGGGCGCCGCCAAGCGCGTTATTCATATCGCCGGCCATCGCGGGCATCGACGCCGCAGTGGTGAGTGCCGTGAAGCCAAGTATCAAGACGAATTTTTTCGACATGGAGAGCTGTTCGTTTTTTTGAGACGGGGCTGAGTATAACTGCCCGTCGAAAGCCCTCTGTAACTTGGCGGTCCCACCTCCGTAAGAGGTGTAACAAAATCATCCTCTACTTGCGTGCCGACAACATCGTGCCGCGGCAGCCGGGCGCAAGGCATCGGCAAGCATACAGCCGCTTGAGCGCGGCGGTGCGGCGGCCTTCCACCGTCAGGCAATAGTCGATGAACAACTCCTGTCCCTTTGCGATCGGCCTGAGCGCGCGGATGAACACGCGCTCGCCGTCCTGCTCCGCTTCGCAATTCGGCGCGCAGCTGTGATTGAGCCAGCGTGCGGAATTGCCACCGCGCGCGCCATCGATGACGCTGCCGTCGTCGAGGCCGAAGAGGAACGTGTGGCCGTCCTCCGCGTTCGATTTTTCGTGCATGCGCTGCGCTTCTTTCCACGAAATGCGCTGACCTTTGTATTCGAGCAGCAGCGCGCCCGTGGGCAGATCGGCGAGAGCGAAGACGCCCCGGCCATGAACGGGCGAAGTGCGGACGGTGATTCGACGCATGGTGTGGCGGGTCACAGTGAGAATGTCGAGAGTTTGAGGGAAAGCGTGCGCATCGTTATGATGTGGCCGTCATAAATCGTTGTCACGTCCATGCCCGAAGTTTCTCCCCGCAAGAGCAGGAAGCGCAAGCCGTTACGCGGCTCGCTTGCACGATATCGAAACCGGATCGTCGAAGTGCTCGGAGAGGCGCGCGGCCAGCGCGTGATGATACGGTCGATCCATGACGATGGCGTCGAGCGGCGCACGGCGGTGAAGTGGATCAACCTGCTGCCGCTGGACACGGAGCTGTTTTAGCTCTGCAACAACGTCCGCGCCTGCTCCAGTAACGCAGCCGCGGCGAGAAACGCCTTGCGTCCCGCCATCGTGAGCGCGGCGTTCGCGGTGTCCTTGAACAGCTCATCGTTCGATGTAACCGCCGCGCGCCCTCGACGCAGCCGAAAGAACGCCAGCATCTCGAACGCCTGCGCGCGCAGATCGTCGCTCGCGCCAGCCGCCACCAGTTCCGCCGCGCCGGTGAGCTGAGCCAGCGCGCTTTCGAAGTCGGTCCGTTCCATCGTCGTCATCCCCCGAAAAATCCTCTCGATAATTCTCGCGCGTTTTGGTTCAAACTAGCGCATCTGATATCAACGCTAAACAACGAACGGAGACGACGCATGGCGGCAAGCGAAGCAGTAGTGGCATTGCGTGAGGCGCTCGGCGCGCAGGTCGTGGCGCTGCCCGACGAATTCGGCGAGAGGCGCGTCGCGGACTGGAGTGGCATGCCGGGCGCAACGCCGCTCGCGATCATCCGCCCGCGCACCACGGAAGAAGTTTCACAAGCGCTTGCGATTTGCTCCGGACACAAACAACCGGTCGTCACGCAAGGCGGTCTCACGGGCCTCGTCGGCGGCGCGAATCTGCTCGGCGGCGAAGTGGCGCTGAGTCTCGAGCGCATGAATCGCATTGTCGAGATCGATGAAATCTCCGCGACGATGACCGTCGAAGCCGGCACGCCGCTGCAAGTCGTTCAGGAAGCGGCGAGCGCGGCGGGCTTCTACTTCCCGCTCGATCTCGGCGCGCGTGGAAGCTGCACGATCGGCGGCAATCTTGCGACGAACGCAGGCGGCAACCGCGTCATCAAGTACGGGATGATGCGCGATCAGGTGCTCGGCGTCGAAGCCGTGCTCGCGAGCGGCGAGATCGTCGGCGGGCTGAACAAGATGATCAAGAACAATAGCGGCTATGACCTGCGGCATCTGTTGATCGGCAGCGAAGGCACGCTCGCGGTCATCACGCGCGTCGTGCTGCGGCTGCGCCCGAAGCCCACCGCGACCGCCACCGCCTGGTGCGGCCTGCCGGACTTCGCCGCTGTCACGACGCTGCTCACGCGCGCGCAGGCGAATCTCGCGCCGGGCGTCTCCGCGTTCGAAGTGATGTGGGCGGGCTATCACGATACGGTCATCGCCAATCTGAAGAATCTGCGCGCGCCGCTCGCCGATGCCCACCCGTTCTACGTGCTGCTCGAAAGCGTCGGCACCGATCCCGCGCGGCACGGCGAAGCGTTCGAGGAGTTTCTCGGCGGCATGCTCGAAGCGGGCATCGTGAGCGATGCGGCGATCGCATCGAACGAAGCGCACGCGCGCGATTTCTGGGCGATCCGCGACGCGCCCGGCGAATACGACCGCTTCATCCCGAACTACGCGGCGTATGACGTGAGCTTTTCGATCGCGCAGGTCGGCGATGCCGCCGCGCAGTGCGAGGCGCGTCTGCGCGCGCGCTGGCCCGACGCGATCGTGATGACTTACGGCCATCTCGGCGACGGCAACATTCATATCGTCGTGGACGTGCCCGGCCGCGGCAAGCAGGATCACGACGATCTCGATGCCGTCATCTACGACGTCACGCGCGAGTTCGAGGGATCGATTTCGGCGGAGCACGGCATCGGCACGAAGAAGCGCGATTACCTGCATCTCGCGCGTCGCGAAGCCGATATCGCGTCGATGCGCGCGATCAAGGCCGCGCTCGATCCGAACGGTCTGCTCAATCCGGGCAAGGTGTTCTAGCCGCGCTTGTGCGAATGCCGGTGATGCACGTCGGGGAAATGCGCGTGCGTATGCGTGATCGGCAGATGCACGTGGGCGTGCGTGTGCGGCTCGTCGCCGGACCAGGGAAAGTCGTGCTCATGCCGATGATGCGCGTCATGCACATGCCGATGCGTATGTTCGAGCCGCTCGTGCGTGTGCTCGTGTTCGTGCCGCTCGCGCACGTGCAGCCATACGCCGAGCATCATCAGCGCAGCGGCGATCCAGAACGCCGCGCCGGGCGCCTGCGGCCATATCGCGAGCGAAAGCGCGACGCCGAACACCGGCGCGACCGAGAAATACGCGCCGGTGCGCGCCGTCCCGAGATGGCGCAGCGCGATCACGAACAGCACGAGACTCACGCCGTAGCCGCCGAAGCCCGTCGTCATCGCGGCGAGGGCGATGCGCGGCGCGGGCAGCGGCGCGCCCATCGCGAGCGCGATGCCGAGATTCGTCGCGCCCGCGACGAGTCCTTTCGCGCACGCGATCACCATCGCGTCGGCGGTGGCGATCTTGCGCGTCAGATTGTTGTCGATGGCCCAGCAGAGGCACGCGAGCGCAATCAGCAGCGCGCCTGACGAGATGCCATTCGCGTTCGTCGCCGAAGGCTCCCACGCGAGCACGACGCCGCCCGCGACGATCGCGGCCATGCCGAGAAACACGGGCATATCGACGTTCTCGCGAAACACGATCCACGCGATCGCCGCCGTCAGCACGCCTTCGAGGTTGAGCAAGAGGGAACTGGTCGCGGCGGGCGTGCTCGCCAGCCCGAGCATCAGCAATGCCGGACCGGCGATGCCGCCGAACGCGATCGCGCCGGCGAGCCACGCGAGTTCCCGCCCGCCGACGCCTTTGCCTTGCACCCGCCAGAACGAGCGCCCGAGTAACACCGCGCCCAGCCCGATGCCGCTGCCGAGATAGAACAGGCCCGCGACCATGAACGGCGGCATCGGGCCGAGCAGCGCTTTGGCGATCGGCGTCGTCGCGCCGAAAAGCGCTGCGGCGGCGAGCGCGGTGAGGATCGATGCGAATCGGCTGTACATGACGAAAAGTCTAGTCGATGCCGTTTTGCTCCGCCGCGCGAATGCTTCGACGCTTCAGAGTGGCGTGTAACGATCAACCGTTCGTTTCGCGATCGATCTCGTCCAGCGACAGCCCCTTCGTCTCCCGCACGAAACGGATCACGATCATGCCGGCGATCGCCGCGACGATCGTGAAGCCGATGATTGCGTCGGGCATCGTGAAGCCGAAGCGATGCATCGTCGAGAGCACGATGAAAGGCGCGATGCCGCCGCCGATCACGCCGAAGTTGTAGAGAAAGCCGACGCCGGACGCGCGCACGTCGCGCGGCAGGTTTTCGGTTAGCACCGTGCCCCAGATGCCCGACGAGCCGATCAGAAAGAAGCCGCTCACGAACGAGCAGGCCGCCGCGAGCGCGATATTGCCCGTCGACAGAATCACGCCCGCGACGAAAAGCGCGCCGATGCCGATCATCACCGAAATCGCCATGCGCCGCCCGAGCCGCTCGGCGATGAACCCCGACGCGACGAAGCCGAGAATCTGCCCGATCGCGGACGCCATCGTGATCTGGCTGACGGCGGCGGGCGCGAGGCCGGCGGCGCGCAGATAGGTCGGCAGCAGCGCCTGAAACGGCCACGAGCCGAAGCACAGCACGAAGATCAGGAGCGCGAGATAGGACACGCGCTTCGGATACTTCGAGAACAGATCGACGACCGGATTGCTGCGCCACGTGATGGCCGCAGCGGGCCGCGCCTTCTTCCACGCCTGCGATTCCGGCACGCAGAAAATGATGAACAGCGCGAGCAGGATGGACGGCGGCAAGCCGATGAAGAACATCCCGCGCCAGCCGAAGTGCGGATAGATGAACTCATACGCGAGCGCCGCGCCGATCGCGCCGACGCCCCAGCCCGTATCCAGAATGCCGATGCCGATCGCGCGATGCTTCTCGGGCCACGATTCCGCGACCATCGCCGCGCCGAGCGAGAAACCGGGCGCCATGCCGAAGCCGAGCAGAAGACGGAACACCACGAGCGCCGCGAAACTCCACGACAGCCCCGTTGCGACCGCGCCGAGCGTGAACCATGTCAGCGTGATGAGCAGCGGAATCTTGCGCCCGATGCGGTCGCTCAGGCCGCCGAAGAGCAGACCGCCGATCCAGCGCACGCCGTAGGTGGCGAGCAACAGCAGCGAGGCGGTGTCGAGCGATACGTTGAAGGCGGTCGCGATATCGCGCAGCACGAAGGTGATGGCGAGGAAGTCGAGCGCGTCGTTGACCCACACGCCCCAGGCGGCGATCAGCACGCGCCACTGCGTCCAGCTAATGTCGCGATACCAGCGGCGCGCGCCTTCCTGCGCGATGGCGATGTCTCTTTGCATCGAGTGTCTCCGTGTTCGGCTTGCGTTTGAATGTAACCGGTATCATTATATTCATTTGCTGCCACATTAAAACACCGTAAACCCCAATAAGATTTAGTTTGTAACCGTTTTCAAACCATGACGACACCATCCATCGAAACAACGCTCTCGCGCGTGGTCGCGGGCATGTGGCGCGTGATGCGCTGGAACACGACGCGCGCGGAGCTTGCCGCGTTCATCGACGAATGCGTCGAGCTCGGCGTGACGAGCTTCGATCACGCCGATATCTACGGCGGATACGAAGCCGAAACCTTCTTCGGCGACGCGCTCGCGTTGCGGCCGGGCTTGCGCGAGCGCATTCAAATCGTCACGAAGGCGGGTATCAAACTCGTGTCGCCCGCGCGGCCGCAGCATCGCGTGAAGCATTACGACAACAGCGCCGCGCATGTGCGCGAGAGCGTCGAGCGTTCGTTGCGGGCGTTCCGATGCGAGCGCATCGAGCTGTTCCTGCTGCATCGCCCCGATCCGCTGATCGACGAGGACGAACTCGCGCGCGAAGTCGAGCGGCTGCTGGCGGCGGGGAAGATCGGCGCGTTCGGCGTGTCGAACTTTTCGGCGCGCGCGTTCGAATCGCTCAATGCGCGCATTGCGCTCGCGACGAATCAGATCGAGGTGTCGCCGTTTCATTCGACGCCGATCGATGACGGCACGATGAGCGCATTGAAAGCGGCGCGCGTCACGCCGATGATCTGGTCACCGCTCGGCGGCGGCCGTCTGTTCGATGAAACCGATGCCGCCGCCGCGCGCGTGCGCGATACGCTCCAGGCGATTCAGCGCGAGCGCGGCGTGGCGAGTTGGGTGTCGGTCGCGTATGCGTGGATTTTCAGGCTGCCGTCGCGGCCGATTGCGATTGCGGGCACGCGGCGCATCGAAGGTCTGCGCGATGCCGTCGATGCGCTCGATATCGAGCTGACGCGCGAGGAATGGTTCGCGATTCTGGAAGCGGCGCGGGGAAGGGCGGTGGATTAGCCGCGCGTCTTGCGTGCTTTGGATGCCTTCGGCGGCGGCCCCGACGAAGCCCTCACGATGATTTCCGCCTCGCACTTCACGCTCACCGCGCTGCCTTTCTCGGCAAGCTCGGCGAGAATCATCTTCGCGGCCATCGCGCCGATTTCCGCGCTCGGCACGCGCACCGTGGTAATCGGAATCGGCAGCTCGGACATCAGTTCGAAATCGTCGAAACCGACGAGACTCAGTTCGTTCGGAATGTCGTAGCCCTTTTGCATCGCTTCGAGCATCGCGCCCATCGCGAAGGAGCCGTTGCCGCAGATCACGACCGTCGGCGGCTGCGGCGTATCCATCACCTTCGAGAAAAGCTGCCTGCCTTCGCGCGCGCCCCAGAAGCCTTCGACCATATGCGCCGCCGATATCCCGAGCCCATGCTCGGCGAGCGCATCGCGCACGCCTTCACGACGCGCGCGGGCGCGATCGTTCGAATCGGCGTTCTGCGAGAGCATCGCGAAACGACGATGCCCGAGGCCGATCAGATAGGTCGTGAAATCGAAGAACGCCTGATGATTGTCGACGCCGACGCACAGCGTATCCACGCCGTCGCGATACGCGAATGTGTTCACGAACGGCACTTGCCGCTGTCCGAGCAGCGTATAGAGGTCCGGATGATGCGCCTCGCCGACGAGCACGACCGCATCGACGCCGCGTTCCAGCATCGTGCGCACCTGGCGATATTCGCGCTCCAGATCGTACTGCGAGCAGCCGAGCAGCAACGTATAGCCGGCCTGTTCGAGCGCTTCCTGCAAGGTCTGAATGGCGGTGGCGAAGTGCTCGTTCGCGAGCGTCGGGAATACCGCGCCGATGGTGCCCGTGCGTTGCGTTGCAAGCGCGCGCGCGGCGGCGTGCGGCACCCATCCCAGATGCTCGATCGCGACCATGATGCGCGAGCGCAATTCGTCGGACACGACTTCGGGATTGTTCATCACGCGCGAAACCGTGGCCGACGACACGCCCGCGAAACGCGCGACATCGCGCAGGGTCACAGCGGACGAGCGCGTCTTCCTGCTCGCGGTGCTGGCGGCATCGGCGTCTTCGGTCGTGCTCTTTTTGCTCTTGGCCATGCCTGATCGGGGTTCGCGCGGGGTGCGCCGATTATAGCAATCCACCTGCGGCGCACTATTCGTGCAGCACCGCGCGAAAGCCCGCCGTCAGTCCACGTTCGACAGCTTCTTCGCCCATTTCATCAGATGACGTCCGGCCGCGACGACTTCGCCGTGCTGGTTGATGACTTCCATGTCGGCGGTGCTGCGGCGCTTTTCTTCGTCGATCTCCGCGACGCGATAGATCACCGTGACCGTATCGCCGAGCAGCACGGGCTTGATGAAGCGAATGCGGTCGTAGCCCGCCGACACGGGGAATTCATCGAGATCCGTGCGATGAATGATGTGCGCGATCGAGATCGTCGATGCCGTCGACATATAGCCGACCAGCAGCGCCCCGTGCGCGATGCGCCGGCCGATCGCCGACTTCTCCTGCATGTACTGCTCGTTGATGTGCGTATCGCTGAAGTCGCCCGTGAGGCCGGCGAACAGCGTCACGTCGACTTCGCCGACGGTCTTCGCGAAACGGTATTCGTCGCCAATCTCGACGCCCTTGATAGCCATGCTCTGTCTCCTGTTGCGTTGAAGTCGCGGCGCGTTGCATGCGGCCGCGGGAACTCGAAGAGATGCTTCGATTGCGATTCATGATACCGGTTACAAGGATGCATGTAAATCATCGTCGTATCGTTTGAAACCATGACAACGCTTGCGAATAGTGATATTCCCTAGCGGAAGTCCATTCTGTGAGATTGCTCTTGAAAGCGATTATGAGACCGGTTACATTGAGTTCGTCGGCCAGATCGATGGCCGGGCAAAGATACGGAGAAGAGTGACAAATGGAACGAATTTCCAGCGACGACGCGGCCGCACTGGTGCGCTCGGGCGATTCCATCGTGATCAGCGGTTCAGGCGGCGGACATGCGGTGCCTGAAGCGCTGCTCGCGGCGGTGGAACGGCGGTTCCTCGCCGAACGGCAACCGCAAGGCATCACGTCGATCAGCGTGGTCGGTATCGGCGACCGCGCCGCGCTCGGTGCGAGCCATCTCGCGCACGAAGGATTGCTGAAGCGCGCAATCACGAGCGCGCTCGTCGATTCGCCCGGCCTCGTCACGATGGCCGCGAACGACAGCATCGAGGCCTACACGTTGCCGCAAGGCGTGCTTTCGCAACTGATGCGCGAGATGGCGGGCGGTCGTGCCGGCCTCATCACGAAGACGGGCCTCGGCACGTTCGTCGATCCGCGTCAGCAGGGCGCGCGTCAGAGTCCGTCGACGGAAGAGATGCTCGTCGAACTGATGCATATCGACGGCGAAGAATGGCTGCGCTTCAAGCCGTTCCCGATCGATATCGCATTCCTGCGCGGCACCACCGCCGACGAAGACGGCAACGTCACGATGGAGCAGGAAGCCGTGCTCGGCGAAATGCTCGCGATGGCGCAGGCGACGCGGCGCGCGGGCGGCATCGTCGTGGTGCAGGTGAAGCGCATGGCGCGGCGCGGCACGCTGCCGCCGAAACAGGTGAAGATTCCGGGCATCCTCGTGGACTTCGTGGTCGTCGAGGCCGAGCAGCGTCAGACTTACGCGACGGACTACGACCCGAGTTATGCGGGTGAGTTGCGCGTGCCGCTTTCGGAGATTCGTCCGCTGCCGTTCGGTCCGCGCAAGGTGATCGTGCGGCGCGCGGCGATGGAACTGTATCCGCATGCCGTGTGCAATCTCGGCGCGGGCATTTCGACGGGGCTTTCGACTGTCGCGGCGGAAGAAGACCTGCTCGATTCGGTGATTCTCACGAACGAGCAAGGTCTGATCGGCGGCGCGCCGATCACGGGCCGCGATTCCGGCGGCGCGCAGAATTTCGCCGCGATGATCGAGCAGCCATCGCAATTCGATTTCTACGATGGCGGCGGCCTCGATCTCGCGTTCCTTTCGTTCGCCGAAGTCGACGCGCACGGCAACGTGAATATCAGCCGCTTCGGCGACAAGATCGTCGGCGTGGGCGGGTTCATCAATATCAGCCAGAACGCGAAGCGCGTGATCTTCAGCGGCACACTCACGGCAGGCGGCCTGGACGTGCAGTGGGAAAACGGCAAGACGCGCATCGTGCAGGAAGGCCGGCATCGCAAGTTCGTGCGTTCGCTCGAACAGATCTGCTATAGCGCGCCGTTCGCGCATGAGCGCGGCAATAGCGCATTGTTCGTCACGGAGCGCGCGGTGTTTCGTGTCGGCGATAAAGGCTTGGAGTTGATCGAAGTCGCGCCCGGCGTCGATATCGAACGCGATGTTTTCGCGCACATGGATTTCCGTCCCGCCGTCGCCACCGATGTGCACGAAATGGACGCGCGCATCTTCGCGTCGGGCGTCATGGGCATCAAGGAAGAAACGATGGTGCGCGAGCGGAAGCACCGTTCGCGGCGCATCGCCGAATGGTATGGGAGCCGCGCATGAGCACGACGTCGATCACGGGGCGCACGCGCCTTTACGGAATCATCGGCGATCCGATCGTTCAGGTTCGCTCGCCCGAGGTCTATACGCGCAAGTTCGCCGAAGCGGGCATCGATGCGGTGCTCGTGCCGATGCATATCGATGCGAGCGAGATCGATGCCGTTCTGCCGGCGCTCCTGCGCCTGAAGAATCTCGATGGCCTGCTCGTCACATCGCCGTTCAAGACGAACGCGCTCGAAGTCGCCGATGAAGTGCGATCGAAAGGGCGACGCATCGGCGCGGTGAACGCGTTGCGCCGCGATGAACAAGGCCGCTGGCACGCCGACATGTTCGACGGCGAAGGCTTCGTGCGCGGCCTGCTCGCGAAGGGATATTCGGTGACCAACAAAAGCGCGCTCGTGCTCGGCTGCGGCGGCGCGGGCGCGGCGATCGCGGTATCGCTCGCCGATGCGGGTGTCGCGCACATCACGCTGTGCGATATCGATCGCGCGAAGGCGAGCGCGCTTGCCGCGCAATTGTCGGCGTCGTGCGAAGGCTGCGAGATCGTCGCGGGCGATGCCGATGCGAATGACGTCGACATCATCGTGAATGCGTCGGTCGTCGGCATGAAAGCGAGCGATAGCATGCCCGCGCCGTTCGCGTCGTTCAGAAGCGGGCAGATCGTCGGCGATGTGGTGCTCCGGCCGCCAGGTGAACCGACCGCGCTCATCGCGAAGGCGATCGAATGCGGCTGTCCGGTCGTGACGGGCATCGACATGCACAGCGGCCAGATCGACGCGATCTTCGAATTCTTCAACGCAGCCTGACGCGAGGAAAACAACATGTCTTTGCTGGGCAACGCGGTCGTGCTGATCTGGAACGACATCGTCGACGAAGGACGCGACGGCTTCTACGCATGGCACGACAAGGAGCACATTCCGGAGCGCCTTTCCATCGATGGCTTTCTGCGCGGCAGGCGCTATCGCGGCGACGATGCCTCGCCGGAATGGCTGACGGTCTACGAAGCGCGCGACCTGCGCGTGCTTACCGGCGACGCGTATCTCGAACGCCTCGACAACCCGACGCCGCTCACGCGCGCATCGGTTGCGGACTTCCGCAACACGGCGCGCTCGATTTGCCGCATCGCCGAAACGCGAGGCGAAAGCACGGGCGGCTATGTGCTGACGATGCAACTGCGCGTCGATGGCAACGTGCCCGGCCTCGCGCGGTTCGAGTCATTGCTCGCACGCGGCGATGTGCTCGCGGCCCATGCGTTCATCGCCGACGACACCGCGAGCAACGCGCAAACCGCCGAAGCGAAGGCGCGCGCGTTTACGGTGCCGAGCCACATCGTGATGTTCGAAGCGGCCACGCGCGAAGGCATCGAAGCATGCCGCTCGACGCTCGATGCATACGACTGGCCGAGCCACGGCGCGACGGCCGAACCATGCAACGTCTACGTGCTGGAGATCAGCCGACTCTCCGCGAACTTAAAGGAAACCACGTCATGAAACTTCTGCGCTACGGCAATGCGGGTCAGGAAAAGCCCGGCATTCTCGATAACGAAGGCCGCATCCGCGATGCCTTCGCAATCACCGACGACTTCGATCCCGCATTCTTCGCCAAGGGCGGCATGAAGCGTCTCGAAGGGCTCGATATCGCCGCGCTGCCGATCGTCGAAGGCAATCCGCGCATCGGTGCGTGCATCGCGCGGCCGGGCAACTTCATCGCGGTCGGCCTGAACTACGTGCAGCACGCGATCGAAACGAACGCGCCCATTCCGAAGGAGCCGATTCTCTTCAACAAGGCGCCGTCGTGCATCAGCGGGCCGAACGATCGCGTGCTGCTGCCGCGCAATTCGACCAAGGCGGATTGGGAAGTGGAGATCGCGCTCGTCATCGGCAAGCGGGCGCATTACGTGAGCGAAGACAACGCGCTCGATTACGTCGCCGGATATTGCGTCTGCAACGATGTCTCCGAACGCGCGTTCCAGCTCGAACAGGGCGGCCAATGGGTGAAAGGCAAGATGGCGCCGACCTTCGGCCCGCTCGGTCCGTGGCTCGTCACGCCCGACGAACTCGGCGACGTGCAGAACCTTCCGCTGTGGCTCGAACTGAACGGCAAGCGCATCCAGGATTCGTCGACATCGGACATGATCTTCCCGATCAAAACGCTCGTGTCGTACATCAGCCAGTTCGTCGTGCTCGAAGCGGGCGATGTCATCACCACGGGCACGCCGCCCGGCGTCGGGCTCGGCATGAAGCCCGAGCAATACCTGAAGCCGGGCGACGTGATGAAACTGTCGGTCGCCGGACTCGGCGTGCAGGAACAAATCGTCGCGCGCTGGGACGATCAATAAGCCATCGCAATCGGAAAGAGAGAAGCGAGGAGACACATCATGAAGCGGAACGTATGGATAGCGTTGGCGATGGCGGGCGCGCTCAACACCGCGCACGCCGCCGATCAGATCGAAGTGCTGCACTGGTGGACGTCGGGCGGCGAATCGAAGGCGGTCGGCGTGCTGAAGCAGGACGTCGAGAAACAGGGTGTCACGTGGAAGGATTTCGCGGTCGCGGGCGGCAGCGGCACGAACGCGCTGACCGTGTTGAAGACGAACGTCGTGTCGGGGCATCCGCCTTCGGCTGCGCAGCTGAAAGGGCCGTCGATTCATGACTGGGCCGAACAAGGCGTGCTCGTCGATATCGATTCGGCGACGCAGGGCTGGGACAAACTGATTCCGCAGCAGGTCGGCAAGTTCCTGAAGTACGACGGTCATTACGTCGCGGTGCCGGTCGAGATTCATCGCATGAACTGGCTGTGGATCAACAAGGAGATTCTCGACAAGGTCGGCGGCGCCGCGCCCAATACGTGGCCCGAGTTCTTCGCGCTCGCCGACAAGATGAAGGCCGCGGGCTATACGGCGGTCGCGCATGGCGGGCAGCCCTGGCAGGACGTGAACCTGTGGGAAGGCGTGGTGCTGTCGCAGGGCGCGGATTTCTATCGCAAGGCGATCGTCGAGCTGGACCCGAAGACGCTCACATCGGACAAGATGGTTCAGGTGTTCGACATCGTGCGCAAGATCGGCTCGTACTACGACAACGGCACGACCGGCCGCGACTGGAATCTCGCGACGATGATGGTCATCAACGGCAAGGCCGGCATGCAGTTCATGGCGGACTGGGCGAAGGGCGAATTCGCGCGCGCGGGCAAGGTGCCGGGCAAGGACTACATCTGCGCGCCGCGTCCGGGCACGGCGGGCAGCTACATGTTCAACTCGGATTCGCTCGCGTTCTTCAGTCAGAACGGTTCGAAGACCGCAACGCCCGGACAGCTCGTGCTCGCGAAAGCGGTGATGTCGCCTGATTTCCAGGAACAGTTCAGCCTGTACAAAGGCTCGATTCCGGCGCGCATCGGCATTCCGATGGACAAGTTCGACGACTGCGCGAAGCGCTCTTACGCCGACGAACAATCGGCGATCAAGGCGAACACGATCGTGCCGTCGCTCGCGCAAGGCATGGCGCAGACCGAAGCCGTCGCGGGCGCGATGACGGACGTCGTCACGAAGTTCATGCATTCGCAGCAGGACAGCAAGAGCGCGGTTCAGGCGCTCGCCACGGCTGCCAAGGCGAACTAACGCCTAGCTTACGGAGCGCTTCATTCGAGGCGCTCCCTTCCCCTTCGATTCGACAGAGAGGAACACTCGTGAGCAGTGTCGAACGCGCTCGCCTTCGCGAGCCAGAACACGCGATGCGCCCCGCGCGCATGGCTTTCAATGCGGACCAATGGCTTCCGAAAATCGTGCTCGCACCGAGCATCGCGGCGAGCCTCGTGTTCGTGTACGGCTTCATCGGACTGACGGCGTGGATATCGTTCACGAATTCGCGTCTGTTGCCGCGCTACGCGTTCGCGGGCCTCGGACGCTACAAGGAACTCTTCGCCAACGATGTCTGGTGGACTTCCGCCGCCAACCTCGGCTGGTTCGGCATTCCGTTCATCGCGATCTGCATGGGCGTCGGCTTGCTGCTCGCGATTCTGCTCGACCAGAAGATTCGCGTCGAAGGCGCACTGCGCGCGATCTATCTCTACCCGATGGCGCTTTCCGCGATCGTCACGGGCACGGCGTGGCAATGGATCCTCAATCCCGGCTCGGGTCTCGACAAGGTGATGCATGATCTCGGCTTCGCGAGTTTCGCGTTCAACTGGCTCGGCGATCCGGACCGCGCGATCTTCTGCGTCGTGATGGCGGCGGCGTGGCAATCGACGGGCTTTGCCGCCGCGCTCTTTCTCGCGGGCCTGCGCGGCGTCGATGCGGAAGTCTTCAAGGCCGCGCAAGTCGATGGCGCGACGCTGCCGACCATCTATCGCAAGATCGTGATTCCGAGCATGCGGCCTGTGTTCTTCTCGGTGCTGCTGATTCTCGCGCACATCACGATCAAGACCTTCGATCTCGTCGTCGCGCTGACGGCGGGCGGGCCGGGCACGTCGTCGTCGTTGCCCGCGATCTTCATGTACACCTTTTCGTTCAACCGGGGACAACTGGGCGTGGGCGCGGCTGCGTCGATGATGATGCTCGTCACCATCGTCGCGGTGCTCGTGCCGCTCATGTACCTCGAATCCAGGAGTGCGCGCCTTGCAAGGTAAAGCCCGATTCAGCCGCGTATGCATCTACGCCGCACTCATACTCTTCGCGCTGTATTTCCTCCTGCCGATGTACGTGATGTTCAGCACGTCGTTCAAGAGCATCGATGAACTGCGCGTCGGCAATCTGCTCACGTTGCCGACGCAATGGACCGTCGCGCCGTGGGTGAAAGCATGGGCGCAAGCCTGCACCGGCGTGCGATGCGAAGGCATGCAGCCGTTCTTCATGAACTCGGTGAAGATGGTGATCCCGGCCGTGCTGCTATCGACGTTGATCGGTGCATTCAACGGTTACGTGCTGACGCTGTGGCGATTTCGCGGCGCCGACGCGCTCTTCACGATGCTCATGGTCGGCTGCTTCATTCCATTCCAGGCGATCATCCTGCCGATGGCGCGGCTCGAAGGCGCGCTCGGCATCTCGAATTCGACGACCGGCCTCGTGCTCGTGCATGTGATCTACGGCATCGCCTTCACGACGATGTTCTTCCGCAACTTCTACGTGAGCGTGCCCGCGGAACTGGTGAAAGCGGCGCGCATCGACGGCGCGGGTTTCTTCACGATCTTCACGCGCGTGCTGCTGCCCGTTTCGCTGCCGATCCTGATGGTCTGCTTCATCTGGCAGTTCACGCAGATATGGAACGACTTTCTGTTCGGCATCGTGTTCGCGGGCGCCGATTCCATGCCGATCACGGCGGCGCTCAACAATCTCGTGAACACATCGGAAGGGACGAAGGAATACAACGTGGACATGGCCGCGGCGATCATTGCGGCGCTGCCGACGCTCGTCATCTATCTGCTGGCAGGACGTTATTTCGTGCGCGGTCTGACGGCCGGCGCGGTCAAGGGTTAAGGGAGCCGACAACATGGCAAGTCTTTCGATCGAAAAGGTACACAAGCGCTATCCGAACGGCGCGGACGTGCTCAAGGGCGTCGATATCGACATCGACGATGGTGAGTTTCTGATTCTCGTCGGCGGATCGGGCTGCGGGAAGTCGACGCTGCTCAACATGATCGCCGGCCTCGACAGCGTGAGCGAAGGCGAGATTCGCATCGGCGGGCGGCGCGTGAACGAGCTTTCGCCGAAGGACCGCGATATCGCGATGGTGTTTCAGTCGTACGCGCTGTATCCGTCGATGAGCGTGCGCGACAACATCTCCTTCGGCCTGAACATTCGCAAGGTCGCGAAGGACGAGCAGAAGAAGATCGTCGATCGCGTATCGGAGACGCTGCAGATCGGGCATCTGCTCGACCGCAAGCCCGGACAACTGTCGGGCGGGCAACGTCAGCGCGTCGCGATGGGCCGTGCACTGGCGCGCGATCCCTCGCTCTTTCTCTTCGACGAGCCGCTTTCCAACCTCGACGCGAAATTGCGCATCGAAATGCGCTCCGAGATCAAGCTGATGCATCAACGCCTGAATTCGACGATCGTCTATGTCACGCACGATCAGATCGAAGCGATGACGCTCGGCGATCGCATCGCCGTGATGAAGGACGGCGTCGTGCAGCAGTTCGGGCCCCCGCAGGAGATCTACGACACGCCTGCGAATCTGTTCGTCGCGGGTTTCATCGGTGCGCCGCCGATGAATTTCATCGCGGGCAAGCTCGTTGCAAAAGGCGCGGGCGTGGGCATCGAGATCGATACGGGCGTGGCGCGCGGCGTGCTCGCGCTGCCTTCGGATGCGCTGGGCGGTCGTGTCGGGCAAGAGGTGATCGTCGGGATTCGGCCCGAACGCATCACCGATGCACGCAGCGCGCACGGTGAAAGCCGCGCGCTGTCGCAGACGTTCGATGTGCGCGTCGATGTCGTCGAACCGACCGGGCCGGATACGCTCGTGTTCGCTTCGGTCAACGGCAGGCGCATCGTGAGCCGCGTGCATCCGGCATCGTCGCCGCAGCCCGAGACAAACATGGAACTCGTGTTCGATGTGTCGAAGGCCGTCGTGTTCGACCCGGCGACGGAACTGCGCATCGCGTAAGGCAAAGCAGGCAAATAAGCCAATCGCGCTCACATCGAAGCGAAAAAGATTCGTTTGTGCTGTCGCGCACGCCGCGCTAGCCTGAACGAATGAGCAAAATCATCGACTACGCAGCGATCGCCGACGCCGCGCGCGACGGCTACATGAATCGCGTCATTTCCTCCGTCAACGATCACGACGTGCATATCAGCGTGATGGACGCGCCTTATCCATGGCACGTTCATCCGAACTCCGACGAGACCTTCGTCTCGGTGGAAGGCACGTTGATCATCGAGTTCGAAGAAGGCGCCGTCGAATTGCACGCCGGTGAATTGCTGACGGTGCCCGCGGGCAAACGGCATTGCACGCGGCCGGGCGGCGCGCGATCGGTCAATCTGACCGTCGAAAAGAAAGACACGCAAACCGTGTTCTGCGACGCGCCGGCCTAACGCGACGCGCGCGTTTCCAGATGCTCGACTAAACGCTGCGCGGCAGGCTGCAACGCGTCAAAGTCCCGAAAGCACACGACGAAGCGGCGCTTCGCGAACGCATCGGAGAGCGGAACCGCTTCGATGCCGAGCGCCTGCCGATACGTTCCGGCCACTTCCATCGGCACGACGCTGATGCCCAATCCCGCCGCAACGACGCGAAACGCCGCGTCGAAGCTCGACACGATCACGCGATACGACATCGTCTTGCCCGCCTGCGCCGCCGCGCGCTGAAGCATCGTGTGGACGGCGGTCGCGGGCGGCAGACCGACGTGCTCGAATTCGAGCGACTCCTCGAACGCCACGGAACGCCGCTTCGCGAACGGATGATCCGCAGGCACCGCCAGCGCCAGCCGATCGTGCCGGTACGCGCGATGCTGCAATCCGCGCAGATCGACGCTGTCCCAGCACACGCCGACCGACGCCACGCCTTCGCGCAACTGCCGCACCAGATCGTTCGAGAGGCGCTCTTCCACATCGACCTTGATGTTCTGATTCGCGGGCTCGCGCATGAACGACGCGATATCGTCGAGCAACGCCTCCGCAATCGCCGATGCCGATGCGCAAATGCTCACGCGTCCCTTCAGGCCGCCACCGAACGCGGCGACATCGTTCGCGATGCGCTCCATCGTGAAGAGCACGCTGCGCGCATGTTCGAGCAGCGCGATGCCCGCGGGCGTCGGCTCGACGCCGCGCCGCGAGCGCGACAGCAACGGCACGCCGAGCGATGTCTCCAGCTGCGCGATGCGCTTGCTGATCGCGGAAGGCTCGATATGCGATTCCTCTGCCGCACGGGCGATGTTCTGGTGCTCGCACACGGTGACGAAGAGACGCAGCGTTTTCAGGTCGATATCGCGCATGCCGGCTTGATTCCTCTAACGTTCCGAACGGGAAGCATGGGCCTTCCAAAATACCGCTGTTAGGGCATTTGCGGAATGTCTAAAGTCGAGTCCAACCACACAAAAGACTCGGAGACAAAGCCATGCCCGCGTTCCCCCAACGCGCCGTGATCCGCGAAGTCGGCCTGCGCGACGGCCTGCAAAGCATTCGCACGATCGTGCCGACCGAACGAAAGATCGAATGGATCGGCGATGCCTACGCCGCCGGCCAGCGCGAAATCGAAGTCGGCTCGTTCGTGCCGGCGCGCCTCCTGCCGCAACTCGCCGATACGGCCGAACTCGTCGCGTATGCGAAGACGCTGCCCGGCCTGTTCGTATCCGTGCTCGTGCCGAATCTGAAGGGCGCCGAGCGTGCTATCGAAACCCAGGCCGACCTGATGCTCGTGCCGCTTTCCGCGAGCCGCGCGCACAGCCTCGCGAATCTGCGCAAGACGCCGGAAGAAGTCGTCGATGAAGTCGCGCGCATGCGTGCCGCTCGCGACGCGGCCGGCTCGAAGACGATGATCGAAGGCGGCATCGGTACGGCGTTCGGCTGCACGATTCAGGGCCGCGTCGATCACGCCGATGTGCTGCGCTACATGCAGGCCTTGCTCGATGCGGGCGCGGATCGCGTCTCCATCGCCGATACGGTCGGTTATGCCGGTCCCGCCGCCGTGCGCGCGCTCTTCGAGAAGGCGCGCAAGATCGCGGGCGAGCGTTTCTGGTGCGGCCACTTTCACGATACGCGCGGCCTCGCGCTCGCCAACGTCTACGCCGCGCTCGAAACCGGCGTCGCGCGCTTCGATGCGACGCTCGCGGGCATCGGCGGCTGTCCGCATGCGCCGGGCGCGAGCGGCAACGCGTCGAGCGAGGATCTCGCGTTCATGCTCGCCGACATGGGCATCGACACCGGCATCGACATTCCCGCGTTGCTGACGCTGCGCGAGAAGCTCGCGCAATGGCTCGACGGCGAAACGCTGCACGGCGCGCTCGCGCTCGCGGGCCTGCCGGTCACCTACGAAACCACTGCAATTGAAGCCTGAGGACGATATGAGTCATACAACCCTGCCGCTCGAAGGCGTGCGCGTGATCGAGTTCACGCATATGGTGATGGGCCCGACCTGCGGCATGATCCTCGCCGATCTCGGCGCGGAGGTCATCAAGGTCGAGCCGCCCGGCGGCGACAAGACGCGCAATCTGCCGGGCCTGGGCATCGGCTTCTTTCGCTCGTTCAACCGCAACAAGAAGAGCGTCGTCATCGATATCAATACGGACGAAGGCCGCGATGCCGCCATCGAGCTGATCGGCGAATGCGACGTGCTGCTCGAAAACTTCCGCCCTGGCCTGATGGCGAAGCTCGGCCTCGATTACGCAAGCTTGTCGAAGGCGCATCCGAAGCTCATCTACGTGTCGCACAAAGGCTTTCTGCCGGGTCCGTACGAAAAGCGTCTCGCGCTCGATGAAGTCGTGCAGATGATGGGCGGCCTCGCCTACATGACCGGTCCGGCGGGCAGGCCGCTGCGCGCGGGGACATCGGTGAACGACATCATGGGCGGCATGTTCGGTGCGATCGGCGTGCTGGCCGCGCTGCGCGAACGCGATCTGACCGGACGCGGCCAGGAAGTGCAGAGCGCGCTCTTCGAGAACTGCGTGTTTCTCTCGGCGCAGCACATGCAGCAATACGCGATGACGCACGAAGCGCCGCCGCCGATGCCCTCGCGCGTGTCGGCCTGGAGCGTCTACGACGTGTTCACGCTGGCCGAAGGCGAGCAGTTGTTCATCGGCGCGGTCAGCGACAAGCAGTTCGTCACGCTGTGCGATGTGCTCGAACGTCCGGATCTCGCGCAGGAACCCGGCTTCGCGACCAACGCGATGCGCGTCGCGGTGCGGCCGCATCTTCTGGAACGGCTCGGCGAGATTCTCGCGCATCACCGCGCGGACGAACTCGCGCCGAAGCTCGAAGCGGCCGGCATTCCGTACGCGCCGATCATGCGCCCCGAGCAACTGCTCGACGATCCGCATCTGAAAGCGAGCGGCGGCCTCGTGCCGATGCAGACCGACGACGGCGGCACCACCGATGTCGTGCTGCTCCCGCTCACGATGGGCGGACGTCGCCCCGGCGTGCGTCAGCCGCTCGCGCGCGTCGGCGAGCACACGGACGAAGTACTGGGCTGGCTGACGAAGCGCGCCACGGTTTAACGGATCGCGACAGGCGCACATAAAAACCCGCGCCGTCGCCAGAACAGTTGCATCTTTGGAGACAAGACTATGCAGCCAACCATCAGCGCGGTCGCCGAGCCGCTCGCATCGCCCGACGTTCGCGTCGCCACGACGCCCGGCGCGCAAATTTCAGCGCGCATGGACCGCCTGCCGATCACGCGGCATCTGTGGATGCTCGTGTTTCTCATCTCGCTCGGCGGCTTCTTCGAAATCTACGATCTGATCTTTACCGGCTATATCGCGCCGGGGATGGCGAAGAGCGGTCTCTTGCAGACGACCACGCACGCGTTCTTCGGCTTCACGGGGATCGCCGGTTTCATCGCGGCGACGTTCGCGGGGCTGTTCATCGGCACGTTCTGCTTCGGCTGGCTGCCCGACCGATACGGCCGGCGCAGCGTGTTCACCATCTCGCTGCTGTGGTACTCGATCGGCTCGGCGATCATGGCGTTCCAGACGACGCCCGAAGGCGTGATCTTCTGGCGCTTCGTGACGGGCATCGGCGTGGGCGTGGAGATCATCACCATCGACAGCTATGTGACCGAGCTCGTGCCGCAGCACATGCGCGGCCGCGCGATGGCGTTCAATCAGATGGTGATGTTCGCCGCCGCGCCCGTCGCCGCGATTCTCTCGTACTGGCTCGTGCCCGAGACCGTGTTCGGGCTGGACGGATGGCGCATCGTCGTGCTCGCCGGATCGGTCGGCGCGGTGATCGTGTGGTTCATCCGTCGTGCGGTGCCCGAAAGCCCGCGCTGGCTCGCGATGCACGGCCGGCACGAGGAAAGCGAGCGCGTGGTGGGCGAGATCGAACGCGTGGTCGAGCGCCAGTCGGGCGCAGCGTTGCCGCCGCCCGCGCCCGTCGTCGAGCAGCCAGCGCATCGGCGCGCATCGCTTTCCGAGCTGTTTCACGCGCCTTATCGCTCGCGTCTCATCATGCTCATCGTCTTCAACTTCTGCCAGGCGATCGGCTATTACGGCTTCGCCAACTGGGTGCCGACGCTGCTGATCGGGCAAGGCATCAACGTGACGAAGAGTCTGCTGTATTCGTTCATCATCGCGTTTGCGTTGCCCATCGGACCGATGCTCGCGATGTTTTACGCCGATCGCATCCAGCGCAAGTGGCTGATCGTCGGTGGCGCGCTCGTCGTGATCGCAAGCGGCATCGCGTTCGGACAGATGAAATCGCCTGCCGCGCTCATCGCGCTCGGCGTCTTGATCTCGCTCGCGGGGCAAACCATCTCGGTCTGCTATCACGCGTACCAGACCGAGCTCTTCCCGACGGCCGTGCGTTGCCGTGCCAGCGGCATCGTGTATTCGGCGAGCCGAGCGGGCGCGATGATGTCGGGCTTCATCATCGCGTTCCTGCTGAAGGACTTCGGCGTGCCGGGCGTGTTCACGGGCATTACCGTGTTCATGTTGATCGTCGCGCTCGCAATCGGCCTGTTCGGACCGAGAACCAACGGGCTGCGCCTCGAAGAGCTGAATCACTGAGCGCCGCGGGTACGGTCCGTGCTGCGGGCAAGGTCAGACGCCGTGCTTCATCGTGCCGCGCCGTGTAGCGCATGTGCACGGCGCGTCTCTGGACAGCGGCGGGGTGATCCGATGATACGGTCGTACAACCACAAGGGCTTCGTGCTTGAAGTCGCGGTCGTGACGAGTTGCAGGCTGGTGCCGCCGCCCGGCGCGGTTCACTATCTGGCGAGCGTGACCATCAGCCGATCGGGACGGCCCGTCACCGCGTTTTCGCCGCTGTGCATGGACAGCAAGCACGCTTCGAGTTTCACCTCGGCGGAAGACGCGCTGATGTGCGCTCACACGGCGGCACGCACGCTTGTCGACGATTGGGTGCGAGCGGCGTCGTAACGCCTGAAGATTCGGGTCGAGCTAGGCGGCGGCGCGCCGGCTCTGTTGTCCTTCCTGAACATCCGCGGCGGACGAGGCCGTATTCAGCGCGTTGTCCAGCAGCGCGAGCCTGCGCTGAAGCGATGCGACGCGCTGGCTCTGCGACGGGACCAGATCGTATTCCGCATCCAGTTGCGCGACACGCATGTCCCAATATCGGGTAGGCAACCGGTCCGAGACCGCGTCGCGTTCGACGAAATTCGCCAGAATCATTTCCAGATGTTGAAGCTCACGCTCCGCGAGTTGAGCGGGGCGTCGCTGTCGAAATGCTGGGACGGTGGTTGCATTGGCGCTTCTTTTCATATCGCGATTCCGGCTGAATTTACACAGACCTCTATTTAAGCAATTCATGTTCCGGACAGGCGATTCAAAGCAATACAAGATGTTTCGAATTGAAACTACGGTGTTCAAATTCGCGAAGTGCCCGTCTGCAAACGTTCACGCGCCGGTAACATATTTTTGATGGGGTGTCCCACTGCGCCCGAGACGTTGGTGGATTTCACGCCCGGCGCGCATCGATACCGCGCAAAGTTTTCAAAGTCATCGGGATATTCCGCGAAACATATCGCGGGTAGCGAGCCTTATGCGAGCAAATGCGAGTCGTTCCGACCGAAAACGCACGCTCGGCGAAAGCAATTCGACAGCCAATCGCGACGCAGATAATCGTTTGGAAAACTGAATGTTCTTCTGACGGAGATGCGCGGCTTCACGGCGACGCGATTAAAAGCGGATTCGCCTCCGCTTCTTGAAGGCGAATTGAAACGGAGCGGTATCCTCTCGCGAAACCGCCCCGTGTCCTCAGAATAATTTCTCGGAGTTCTGTTGACGCGGGAAGCTTAACAACCGCATCGGCGGATATAAACCGCGTGCCGCGCAATGGACTAATCCGCTATGCGCACTAATCACGTCGTCGATCCGCAACAGGCGCGGCGCCATTACCCGCATGGGATCGCCGCTAAGCGACTGACCTTAAACGACTATGAGGCGATGAGCCTGCCGCTTCGCGGAATCAGCAAAAGATTATTGCGTGCGATACGCGGACACATTGGCGTGTTCGTCGAATAAAGTGTGTCCCAGTTTCCAGAGGGCGAGCGGCGACCGATGGCCCGCGAAAACCCGGAAGCTTTCGCATTAAACAGGACACACAGAGAACCATGAAAAAAACTCTTCTCATCGCGGGCATTTTCGGCACGTTCGCAGCGGCAGCCCACGCGCAAAGCAGCGTCACGCTGTACGGCACCCTAGACGCAGGTCTCGTCTATACGAACAATTCCGGCGGCCATAACAACTGGCAGCAAGGCAGCGGAGCGCTTTCCGATACTTACTTCGGCCTGAAAGGCACCGAAGATCTGGGCGGCGGGTTGCACGCGCTTTTCAAGCTGGAGAGCGGCTTCAACCTCAATAACGGCCGCTATACCGAAAGCAATACGATGTTCAATCGCCAGGCTTATGTCGGCTTGCAGCACGATCAATACGGCACCGTTACGCTCGGCCGTCAATATGATTCGATGGTCGATTATCTCGCGCCGCTCTCGGACACGGGCTCGGGCTTCGGCAATAATATGGCCGCGCATCCGTTCGATAACGACAATCTCGATCATTCGTTCTCGATCAAGAATTCGGTCAAATATCAAAGCGCGAGTTACGCGGGCTTCAAGTTCGGCGGCCTGTATGGTTTCTCGAACGACGCCGGCCAGTTCGCGAATAACCGCGCATGGAGCGCGGGCGCTTCGTACGGCAACGGCCCGCTGAATTTCGCCGCCGCTTATCTGCAGACGAATAACGCGCGCAACAGCGCGAACGCGAATGGCGCGGTGTCGGCCGGTCAGGGCAACAACGCCAATCTGACGGCCGAGTTGCAGCGCACGTTCGGCGCGGGCGTGAACTACACCTACGGCCCGGCGCAAGTCGGCTTCGTGTGGACCAACACGCACTACGACCAACTGCTGGCTGCATCGCAAGGCGGCACGTCGATCGCGATTCCCGGCAACACGAACCTGCATCTGAACAACTTCGAGTTGAACGGCCGCTACGCGCTGACGCCGGCGCTCGCGCTGGACGCCGCGTACACGTACACGGACGGCAAGGTGTCTGGCAGCAACGGTTCGGGCGATCCGAAGTGGCACACGGTTTCGCTGCAAGCCGACTACTCGCTGTCGAAGCGCACCGACGTGTACGTCGAAGGCGTGTATCAGCACGCGTCGGGCGATCTGGGCAACGCAGGTGCCAACGTCGCGATGATCAACACACTGTCGCCGTCGTCGACGCAGAATCAGGTCGCGGCGACGGTCGGTTTGCGTCACCGCTTCTAAGCACGACGCCTCCGCAAGCCACGCGAAACGGCCGCGATCGACGAGATCGCGGCCGTTTTTTGCGTCTGCTTGCGGCTACTTCTTCTCCTGCTCCACGCGCTTCAAAAGCTGTCCGATGTCGTGTCCCGCGCCACCCGTGCCCGCGGCGAGACGCGCGAGCGCGGTCGCGGCCGTATCGCGCCTGACGCCGCTTTCGGGACGGAACTGCTTTGGCAGCGCCATATAGAAGGTCGCGCCGCGATCGGGCGTGCCTTCGGCCCACGCCTTGCCGCCATGCCGCTCGATGATGCGCCGCACGTTCGCGAGCCCGATGCCGGTTCCGTCGAACTGGTCGTTGACGTGCAGTCGCTGGAACACGCCGAACAGCTTGTCGACATAACGCATGTCGAAACCGATACCGTTGTCGCGCACCAGATACACGACGTGACCGATCAGCTCGCCGGTGCCGTCGTGCGCCGCGACCTCGATCGCCGGCTGCTCGCGCTGGGCGCTGAACTTCACCGCGTTGGCCATGATGTTCGCGAACGCCACGTGCAGAAAGACATGATCGGCTTCGATGGGCGGCAGCGCGTCCACCTTCCAGTGCACGCGCGCCGACGCGTGTTCATCGATATCATTCTGAATGACCGTATGCACGAGCGCGTGGACGTCGACCTTGTGCGGGCGCAGCGCCGCGCGGCCGAGTTGCGCGAACGAAAGCAGATCGTCGACTAGACGGCCGCCGAAACGAGCCGACGTGACGATGCGCTCCAGATAGCCGCGTCCGCGCTCCGATAACTTGTCGCCGTCGATCTGCTTCAATAGATCCGCGAAGCTCACGATATGCCGCAACGGCGCACGCAAGTCGTGCGACACCGTGTACGAAAAGCCTTCGAGCTCGTGATTCGCGCGGCCGAGTTCGGTCGCGAGCTGCGCGATTTCCTCCGCGCGGCGCAGCACGATGCCGAGCACCGCCGCGCGGAATTCGAGCGCGATCTCGCGTTCGGCGGCGCGCCACGGCAGCGAGCGGTCGCGCACGACATCGGTCCAGGTGTCGAAGCTCTCGCGCGGCGAAAGCGATGCGGCGAGGCCCGTCAGCTTCGCGCGCGGATCGCCGGCCCATTCGATCGTCTGCACGACTTCGCGGCGGAACCAGATGACGTAATTGCGGTAGATCTTCGAGATCGACACCGCGAGAAAGCCCGCCACGTCCGGCGAGCCGGCGAGCGCGGGGCAATCCTGCGACGCGCGGTCCGACATCACGACGTCTTCGCTCTGATCGTCGAGCCAGTCGACGAGCGCGGTGACGCCGTGCTCGCCGGGCGTCACGCCGACGAGCGACGTGCGGCCTTCGAAGATCACCGCCGCGCCCGACGAGCGCGTGAAGCCGAGCAGATCCGAGGCATCGCCGACGAGCGCTTCGACGAAGCTGTCCGAATTCGCCATCGACGAAAGCAGCTTCGAAAGCATGCGACGCAGTTCGAGCCGGTAATGCGCTTCCGCCTGCGTCTCGCGCGCCTCGATTTGCAGCGACACGATCTGCGCGACATGCTCGCAGGCCGTGCGCACTTCGAACGGCGGCAGGCGCGGCGTCGCGTGATGACAGGAAATGAGGCCCCACAGCTTGTCGTCGACGATGATGGACATCGACATGGAGGCGAGCGTACCCATGTTGCGCATGTATTGCAGATGCACGCCCGACACGCTGCGCAAGGACGCGTAAGTGAGATCGGTCGGGCGGCCGGTGGCCGGATGCAGCACGGGTACGAGCGGCGCGGCTTCGTAGTTCGCGTTCGAAATGAGGCGGATGCGGTTCCTGCGATACAGCTCGCGCGCCTGCGCCGGAATGTCCGACGCCGGGAAGTGCTGATGCAGGTACGACGGATAACCCGGCTCGACGGCTTCGGCGAGCACGTTGCCGTGACCTTCATCGTCGAACCGATAGACGAGCGTGCGGCCGAAACCGGTGATGCGCGCGATCTCCATCGCGGCGAACTGGCAAAGCTGCTCGACGGTGCGCATCGATTGCACTTCGGTGACGAAGGAGCGCACGAGCGGATACATCGTCGAGAAGACGTCGGCGGTGTCCTGCGCCGGCTCGACTTCGACGAACAACAACCCGTCATGCCGATGCACGACGATCGCGACGGGACCGCGCGGCGTCCATCCGTCGAGCACGACATTGCCGACATGGATCGTCGCGCCGTTACGCGTGAGTTGCTTCAGGCCCGCGCTCGCGCGTTCGGCTGCATCCTCGCCGAGCACGTCGGACAATGCGCGGCCGAGGCACGCGTCGGCCGCGATACGCGCGAACTGCCCGACGTTGGCGCTCGCCTGCATGATATGGCAGTGCGCGTTCACGCTGAAGAGCACGCCGTGAGGCTGAATGCCGCCGGGAATGTGAATCGGCTCGCGCGCGCATGGCGCATGCGCCGATGCATCGGGCGTTGCGGTGTCCGCGTTGTCTGCGGTTGAGGATTTGTCCATCTTCGTCCTGGCAATGCGGTTGCGGCTTCTCGTCGCGCCGATCATCTTCGAATCATAGATGCGTTGAGCGCTCGGCAGGAAGGCTGGCGGCACGTCGTGACAAGCATCGTGCGCGAACGGTGATTTCTACTGGCTCGCCTGCTTGTGTCGGGTCATTTCTACGCGCAGCAAAGTAGCGGCGGCGCGTCACGCGCACGTCTGCTGCATGAAGCGTTCCGCGACGCCCGACGCGCTGATACCATGCGAAGCCCGACCACGCGAGACAACGCCGGAGCAGACATGGAACATGTTCGCCGCGCGCGCCTGAGCGATTGACACGCGCCCGACTCGCCGCGACGTTGTTGTCCGCGATCGTCTGCATCGTCGATGCACGCGATGCCGACGCGCAGTCGTACCGCG
Source organism: Caballeronia arvi (assembly GCF_001544695.2). GTDB lineage: Bacteria > Pseudomonadota > Gammaproteobacteria > Burkholderiales > Burkholderiaceae > Caballeronia > Caballeronia arvi. Next base: position 185,617 of record NZ_FCOM02000006.1, on the reverse strand, counting down.
ATGTCGCGCCGATCGCACCGCCCGCACCCGTGGGGCCGCGCGCGTCGCCATCGCCGCCGGAGCCGGGGGACGGCTCGCAGGAAGTCGCGATCCGCGATCTGCGCGGCATCGCGTTCGTGCGGCCCGATGCTTCATCTCCGATGCAGTCGGGCGCGGATGGCGCGATCACATCGAGCGGCGTTCCCTTGCTCACGCCGGAGTTTCTCGACGGCTTCTCGAACGATCTGCACAGGCCGCTGACGTTCGCGCGTCTTGCCGCGATTCGCCGCGCGGTCGTGCGGCGATATCGCGATGCAGGCCAGCCGCTCGTCGATGTGTACGTGCCCGAGCAGGACGTGAGCAATGGCGTCGTGACCATCGCCGTCGCAGAGTTTCGCGCGGGGCGCGTGATCCCGAAAGGCAATCGCTATTTCTCCGATGCGCTGCTCATGCGCGAGATGCCGCTTGCGAGCGGCGAGCCGATCCGCGAAGCCGATGTCGCTTCAGGGCTCGCGCTGCTTAACGCGAATCCGTACCGGCGTGTCGATGTGGTCTACGCGCCCGGCGTCGCGCTCAATACGACGGATGTCGTGCTGCAAACCGAAGACCGCTTTCCGTTTCGTATCTACGGCGGCTATAACAACGACGGCGTGCGCGATCTCGGCCGCGATCGCATTCTCGCGGGGTTCGACTACGGCAATCTGTTCGGCATCGATGCGCGCATCGGCTATCAGATGACCGCGAGTAACGATCTGCTGAGCGGCAATCCGGATATCGAAGGGCGGCCGGATCGTCCGCGCTACATCGCGCACGCGTTCAATGTGGTCGCGCCGCTGCCGTGGTTGGATCGCGTCGAACTGTTCGGCGTGTTTGCCGAAAGCACGCCGCGTTTGCCGGACAGTTACGGGCAGACTGGCCTGAGCGCGCAGATCAGCTTTCGCTACGACTGGCGCTTGCCGCCGCTCGACAACGCGGGCGCGTGGCAGCAGCAAGTGCAGATCGGCTACGACTTCAAGCGCTCGAATAACGACCTCGAATTCGGCGGCTTTCAGGTGTTCAATGCGAACACGCATATTCATCAGTTCGTCTTTGCCTACGATCTCCTGCGCCGCGACGCATCCGGCGATACGCATCTGAATGCATCGCTCTTCGTGAGCCCCGGTTATTTCGACAGCAACAGCAACGACGCTGCCTACGATGCCGCGCGCCTCGGCGCGACGCCGCGTTATCAGTACATGCAACTGTCGGCGCAGCGCGATATGGCACTCGGGACGTCCGGCTTTTCGGTGTCGGCGCGCGGGCTCGTGCAGTGGACGGGCAGCACGCTTTTGCCTAGCGAAGAACTCGGCCTGGGCGGCGATGCCACCGTGCGCGGCTACGAGCCGTACTCGGCGCAGGGCGATCGCGGATGGAACGTGCAGACGGAGCTGCGCGCACCGGCGATATCGGCGGGCATCGCGGCGATGCAACCGTTCGTGTTCTTCGATGCGGGGCACGTATGGAATCGGATCCCCGAATTCGGGGAGGTGAACAATGCTTCGCTGGCGGGTATCGGCGTGGGGATTCGCGTGCAGGTGGGGCGGTTCGTCAGCTTTCGCGGGACGTATGGGTTTCCGTTGAAGGCGGTGGTGCCGAACGGATCGAAGGCGCCGGTGGGGGAGGTGTTTCTGGTGATTGGGAGTTGAAGCATGGGACGGTGCCTCGGTGCCTATAGCGCTCCGTCCCACGAACCGCTTTACGGCTGCGCCTGCTGCCACTGCAACACCGGATGCGTCGCACCCGCCGGCATCGCCCAAACCCCGCCCGCCGGAATATTCCAGTCGAGATAATTCGACACGTTGCTCATCTGCGCGGTGGTCATCCCGTTCGCATCCGGCGGCACGGTCCCCGAGTTCGATCCCGCGGCGCTCGTGCGTATCGTCGTGTCCTTGTTCCAATAGACGTTGTTATGAATCGCGCCCTGGTTGTACGCCGCGATGCCGCCGTATGCATCGCCCGGAGGCCCGCCGCCGCCGACCTGGCCGACCGCGAACGATTCGTTGATGACGCCCGTCGCGCCGTTGACGTACACGAGCCCGCCGCCGCCGAATCCGCCGACGCCGCCCGTCGCGTACGACTGCGTGATGAGGCCCGTGTTGAACGCGACGAGCCCGCCCGTCTCGCCATGCGTGCCGGCGAACGTCGTGCCGGTCGCATACGACTGCGCGATAGTGCCGTTGTTCAAGCCGACGAGCCCGCCCGCCGGAATCTGATAGCCGACATCCGCCGTGCTCGACGAGCGCTCGATCGTCCCGTTGTTCACGCCGGCGACACCGCCCGCGCCGCGTCCGCCGAAACCGTTCTGGCTGACCGCGCCCGTCGTGTTGACGTAGGTGATCAGACCGTCGTTCTGCCCCGCGAGCAAGCCGAGCCCGCCCGACGAATAGCCGCTCGTGCTCGCGTTCGTGAGATTCATGTTGCGCACGACGCCGCTCGCGCCGATCACGCCGAACATGCCGTAGTAATCGTCGTTGAGATTCGAAGTCGAGGTGAGCTTGTCGATCGTGTGGCCGAAGCCGTCGAACTGGCCGGTGAAGGGCGTCGCCGTCGCGCCGATCGCGGTGAAATAGTTCGGATAGGCGGTCGCGCTCGCATCGATATCCTTGCCGAGCGCATAGTTGCCCGTGAGGTCTTGCGACACCTTCTGCAGATCGCCGAGATTGTTCACGAGCTTGTACGCGGTCGCCTGCGTGACGAGCCCGCTATAGGGCGCGGCCGTCCATCCGCTGTTCGTGAGCAGCGTGCCGGGCGCGTACGTGCCGTTCATGTCGTAGAGCGCGCTCACGATGCCGCCGCTCTTCGACCAGTCGATCGTGCCGCCGTTCGTCACACTGCCGCCGTTGTCGATGCCGCCCGCATCCGCGCGCAACGTGAGATTGCCGTTGCCGGTGTTGCCGATGGTCGCACCGGGCACGATGGTCACGCCATGCGCCGCGCCCAGCGTCAGCGATGCATTGCCGTTCCATTGCACGTTGCCGGTCACGGTGACATCGCCGCTGGCGGATTCGACATCGACCGATGTGCCGTTCGCCAGGCTGCGCGCGAGTGTGTCGCCGCTCGTCTGATCGACGGTGAAGGTCTGCGCGCCGAGCTTCCACGCGCGCGCCTGAATGTCCGCGCCGGCGATGTCGAGCGTGTTGCCGCGCGTCTCGACCGTGCCGCCGCTGCCGTCGGCATTCGTCGCGACGATCGCGCCGTTCGCGTGCACCGTGCCCTTGTCGGCGACGAGCCACACGTGGCCGTCGCGCGTCGCGGTGCCGGTCGCGCGGATCGCGGCGCTGTTGCCCGCGAGCGCGTAAACGTTGCCGTCGGCGGCTTGCAGATTCGCCTGCGCCGCCTCGATCGCGCCGCCGTTCATCGCCGTGCCGCCGCTGCCCGCCTGCACGAAAACCTGTTGTCCGCCCGAGGCGTCCTGCAGCAACACCTGATTGCCCGTCGCGATCTCGACCGTGCCCTGCGGCGCGCTGATGCTGCCGCCGTTCACCGCCGACGTGCGCGACACGAGAAACACGTCGCCGCCGCTCGATCCGATCTTGCCGAGATTGATGACCATGCCGTCGCCGCCGCCCGAGAGCGTCAGCGGGCCGCCCTGCATGAACGCATCGCTGTCGATGTTCAGCGCCGACGCGACGAAGCGCCCGCCCGTCGCGACGACACCGCCCGGCCCGACCAGCACGCCCTGCGGATTGACGAGATACACGCTGCCCGTCGCGTTGAGCTGGCCGAGGATGACGGAGGCTTCGCCGCCCGTCACGCGATTGAGCGTCGCGCCGTTGCCGTTGTTGAACGTGACCTGACGCCCGCCGCCGATCGAAAAGCTGCTCCAGTCGATGACCCCACGCGATGTCGTCTGATTGATGGTGAGCGACGCCGTGTCGCCGCCGATCGCACCGCTGCCCGCGACGAACTGGCCGCCGCTCGGCAAGGGCGGCGCGGCATCGGCGGGGCTCGCGCACGACAGGCCCGCGACGAGCGGCACGAGCATCGCGAGCGGGCGCAGGCGCGCGCCGCGGCGAATGCGGATTCGGGGAAGAAGCGGAAGCGGACGAATGTTGCGCTGCATGGGCCTTTCTCCGGTCAGTGTCGATCGTTCTGGTCGTTTTGGCCGCTGACGGTGTAGCCGCTTGTCGCCCGGCGATTCTTGATTCACGGCCGGGAGGCGCGAACATCGACGTGCGAGCAGGCGCGCCGATGGTAGCGCCCGGCGTTACGCGTCAATGTGGGGTTCCGCACATTCGTGCGCGCAAAAAAATGTCAGCGCGCCGACGCAAGACGCGCCGGGCCTTAAGCGCGGCGCGGCATGGAAATTGAGCGCGGCGGCGGGAAAACCTGAAGGGAGATTGAAAGCGCTATTAATGCGAAGGCTTGCGCCGGCTCGACAGCTCGATCCAGCACTCGTGATAGATGCGCTGCACGAGCGCGCTTTCGTAGTCGAGGTCTTCGCCTTCGAGAATTCGCTCGATATCGCTGCGCGAGGCGTCGGCGTCGAGCATCGCGGAGAAGCGTGCGGCGAGCGCCTGCGCCGCAACCGAAAGCCGCGCGGTTTCGATCCACTCCGCCGCGCGATGATGCCGGTCGAGCCAGCGATGCGCCGTGCGTACCTGAAACGACGCATCGGGCCAGTCGCCTTCGATGTAGTACGCGCCGAGCAGTCCGCACGTGAGCCAGCACAGCAGATGAACCCGGTCGTCGGGCCCGAGGGGATAGCGCACTTGACTCATGATGGCGGCATCGAAATGACCCATCGGAATGACGCATCGACGATAGCATGCCGCGCGCGAGCGCGGCATGCGGCCCGCGTATGGTCCGGCGCGGCCGCCATGCGCGCCCGGGCAGCTACGATGCGCCGCCCGATTCGACAGCGGAAAGCGTCAGAACGCGTGCCGCAGCGCGACGCGCGCGACGAACTGCTCCGAGTTCGACGACAAACCCTGCGTGCCCGGAACGAAAGCCTGATCCATCACGGAATCCGTCGAGCTGCCCGCGATCTTCTGATAGGCGCCCTGCACGTACACGTCGGTGCGCTTCGACAGGAAGTAATCCGCCATCAGCCCGGCCGAGTGGATGTGCGGCTTCACGGTGCCGGCCGTCGAGTCGTAGGTTTCCATCGAATACACGTACTGTGCGCCGACGAAGAACGCCGGCGTGAACTGATACTTCCCGTTCACTTCGAAGTTCTGATACTTGAGGTTCTTGAGCGTGTTGCCCGTCGCTGCGAGCGGCACGCCGATATACCCGTTCGTCACCGGATCGCGATAACTCGAATTCGTGTACGCGAATCCCGCGGTCGCGTTGCCGAACGTGTAGTTCACGCCCGCGCCGAAAATCTGCATGCGCGCCGCGATGAAGCTCGCATCGTTCGTTGCGATCGCGCCGTTCGCGTTCATCCCGGTGCCATCGGCGCGCAGATACGCCGCGCCCGCCAGCAATCCGCCATTCGCATACGACGCCCCGACGCTGTACTGCCGGTTGTTCGCGAAGCCCGTGTCGTTGCTGAAGCTATACGTGCCGCCGAACTGGAAGCCGGCGATGGACGGGCTCGTGTACTTCACCGTGTTGTTCACGCGGAACGAGTTGTCGGTGTTGTCGTTGTCGAACGGATGCGCGAAGAGATAACCGGCCCAGTTGCCATTGGCGGTCGTCGGCGCGAGATAGTCGACGACGGAATCGTACTGGCGCCCGAACTTCACCGAGCCGAAGCGCTCGTTGCTCACGCCGACATAAGCCTGCCGCCCGAACATGCGACCGCCTTGACCGGCCGCGCCGTTGCTCAGATTCACGCCGCTTTCGAGCTGAAACACGGCCTTCGTTCCGCCGCCCAGATCTTCGACGCCGCGCATGCCCCAGCGGCTGCCTGCCGCATAACCGCTCGTCAGTTCATAGACGTGATTGCCGCCGACGTTGCTCGTGTAATCGAACCCTTCGTCGAGGATGCCGTACAGCGTGACGCTGCTTTGCGCATGAACGGACGTGGCGATGCACGCGAGCGCAGCCAGCGAAATTGCTTTGATTCTCATGAAAGTCTCGAATCTTTTACTTTTTGATTAAGAAGTCCCAACCGTCGATGCAGTGGGACCGCGAGCGACGGATTGTGAGCGATGAAAGAGGGACTGCAAAAGGATTTAGTCGAAGGGCAATCGTGAGTTTTTGGAATGTTCTTCCAGCGAATTCTTCGCTTGTCGTTGCAGCGCGACGCGCGGAAGAATGCGTCGCAAATGCGTTGCATTGTCGCGGCGCTGCCCGATATGCGGCAGCCCGATGGAACCCCGCACTGCGATCAAGGAACCCGCCAGACATGAAGCTAGAACGGAATTTTGTGAACGGACGTTTCATCGAGCCCGTGAACGATCAGGTCACCGCCATCCTGAATCCCGCGACCGAAGGTGTGCTCGGCCATGTCCACAACGCGTCGCGCGAAGAGGCGCTTATCGCCGTCGATCAGGCTGCCGCCGCGCAACGCCTGTGGCGCGTGATGCCTGCCGTCGAGCGCGGCGCGCACATGCAGCGTCTCGCGGACGCCATCGTCGAAGCGTCGGCCGAAATCGGCGCCGCGCTCGCGCTGGAATCCGGCAAGAGCCTCGTCGACGCCACCAACGAAGCCGTCTACGCCGCGCAGATCACGCGCTATCACGCGGAATGGGCGCGCCGTATCGAAGGCGAAGTCATTCCGAGCGATACGCCCGACGAAAACCTCGTGCTGCATCGCGAGCCGATCGGCGTCGTCGCGTGCCTGATTCCGTTCAACTTCCCGATCTACACGCTGATGCGCAAGATCGCGCCCGCGCTGATCGCGGGCAACACGGTCGTCGTGCGCCCGAGCAACAACACGCCGACGTCGGCGTTCGAACTGGCGCGCGCGGTCGAGCGCGCGGCGCTGCCCGCGGGCGTCGTCAATATTCTCGCGATGGATCACGCAACGGCCGAAGCCGTCTGCACGCATCCGAAGGTCGGCATGATCACGTTGACGGGCAGCGTCAACGCAGGCCGCAAGGTGCTCGAATACTGCAAGGCGAACATCGCGAAGCCTTCGCTGGAACTCGGCGGCAAGACGCCCGCGATCGTCGAGCCGGATGCCGACTTGCAGAAGGCCGCGCGCGAGCTCGTCGCGTCGAAGCTCACGCATAGCGGCCAGCTTTGCACGGCCATCGAGCGCGTGTATGTGCACGAGAGCATCCATGACAAGTTCGTCGGCTTGCTGCGCGAGCAAATGAAAGCGAAGCAGATCGGCGATCGCCATGAAGACGCGAGCCACATGGGTCCGCTCGTGAACAAGGCCTCGCGCGACGGCGTTCACGCGATGGTCCGGCGCGCGATCGAAGCGGGCGCCACGCTCGAAACGGGCGGCGAAGTGCCGAACCGCAAGGGCTTTTTCTATCCGCCGACGTTGCTGTCGAACTGCCGTCAGGACATGGAGATCGTGCAGGAAGAGACGTTCGGTCCCGTGCTCGCGGTGCTGAAGTACGCGACCATCGACGAAGCGCTCGCGATGGCCAACGATCATCAGTTCGGTCTTTCGTCGGTGCTCTACACCGAGAACTACCGCACGGCGATGAAGGTCGCCAATGCCATCGAAGCAGGCGAGCTTTACATCAACCGCACGCCTGCGGACCCCTATCAAGGTTTCCATGCCGGCTGGAAGCGCTCCGGCATCGGTGGCGACGACGGCAAGCACGGCATGCTCGAATTCACGCAAACGCGTCTCGTCGTCATGAAGTACTGATTCTCGCGGCCGGCGCGCGCCGGTCCGCACTCGATCCACTCAACAAAAACATAGTGAAGGCACGGCAGCACGGCATCCACGCCGCGCGCCGCCGCCCTTCGAGGAGCACGTCCGTGTCATCGAATCCCGCTCAATCCACTCAGAGCGTCGCCGCGCCGCGCGAAGCCTCGCGCACCGACCGCTATATCCAGCTCGCGCTGCTCGTGATCGCCGCTGGTGCGATCTATCCGATTCTGTATCTGCGGCAGGTCTACCAGCCGACGATGCTCGAAGTCTTCCATATCTCCGAAGCGCAGCTCGGCTATCTCTACTCCGCGCTCGGCACGATCTTTCTGGTGTGCTATCTGCCGAGCGGCTGGCTTGCGGACCGCGTCAGGCCGCGCGTGCTCATCAGCTTTTCCCTGATCGCGACGGGCGCGCTCGGGCTGTGGTACTCCACGGCGCCGTCGTTCGGTTCGCTGATCGTGATCTTCGGCGGCTGGGGCCTGACGACGGGCCTTACGTTCTGGGCCGCGATCATCAAGCGCGTGCAGATGATCGCTGCCGCCGACGAGCAAGGCCGCTTCTTCGGCTTTCTCGACGGCGGGCGCGGCCTGATCGAAGCGCTGCTCGCGACCATCGCGATTTCGCTTTTCGCGTGGATGACGCAGACGCGCGGTGCATCGACCACGGAGGGCTTCCGGCTCGTCGTCTATATGTACGCGTTCCTGTGCATCGGGCTGGGCGTCGTGCTCGGTCTCGTGCGCGATCCGCAAGCCGCACAAGGCGCCGCAACGGCGAAGCGCGAGAAGCGCAACGTGCTGCGCGATCTCGCTTCGCTGATAAAGAATCCGCAACTCGCGCTGCTTTCGGCGATCGTGTTCTGCGGCTATCAGGTGTTCTGGTCGACGTACAGCTTCTCCGCTTATCTGCACGAGAAGGAAATCGGCCTGACGGTGGTCGCGGCCGGTTTCATCACGACGTTGAAGCTGTGGATGCGCCCGATCGGCGGCATCGGCGGCGGCTTCCTCGGCGATCGCTTTTCGAAGACTTCGGTGCTGATCGTCGCGCTGTTCTCGGCTTCCATCGCGCTGCTCGTGCTGATGGCCGCGCCGGGCATTTCGAGTCATTGGGTCATCGCAGCGCTCGTGCTCTTCATCGGCGTGATGACGTATGCGATTCGCGGGCTCTACTGGTCGCTGCTCGATCAATGCAAGGTGCCGCCCGAAACGATGGGCCTCGCGATCGGCCTCGTGTCCGTCGTCGGCTATTCGCCCGATGCGGTGCTGCCGCTCATCAACGGTTATCTCACGCAAAACTATCCGGGCGTGCACGGTTATCAGCTGTATTTCGGTTACATCGCCTTCATGTCCGCGCTCGGCGGTGTGGCGGCCATCATGTTCAAACTTCGACTCAAGAAGCAGGGAGCACAACAATGAAGATCGCCGCGCTGGAAACGCATATCGTCGCTGTGCCGCCGCCGCATATCGGCGGGATGTACTGGATTTTCGTGAAACTGCGCACGGCGTGCGGCATCGAGGGCGTCGGCGAAATCTATTCCGCGACGTTCCATCCGAAAGCGATGATGCCGATCATCGAAGACGTCTTCCAGCGCTATCTGGAAGGCCACGATCCGCATCATGTCGAGCGCTTCTATCGCGAAGCGTATTCGAGCGGATTCACGCAACGCCCCGATCTCACGATGATGGGCGTCGTCAGCGGCCTCGAAATGGCGTGCTGGGACATCATCGGCAAGGCGGCGGGCAAGCCTGTCTACGAACTGCTCGGCGGCCGCGTGCATGAACGCCTGCGTTCGTACACGTATCTGTATCCGAAGAACAGCCGCGGCGAATACGACTACGACGATCCCGATCTCGCCGCCGAATGCGCCGCGCATAACGTCGCGAAGGGCTTCACGGCCGTCAAGTTCGATCCGGCCGGCCCGTACACCGCGTATTCGGGTCATCAGATTTCGCTCGAAGTGATGGACCGCTGCGAAACGTTCTGCCGCAAGGTGCGCGAAGCGGTCGGCAGCAAGGCCGATCTGCTGTTCGGCACGCATGGCCAGATGGTGCCGTCGTCGGCGATTCGACTCGCGCAGCGCCTCGCCAAATTCGATCCGCTGTGGTTCGAAGAGCCGGTGCCGCCGGGACAGGAGGGCGCGATGGCGCAAGTCGCGGAGAAGACCAGCATTCCGATCGCGGCGGGCGAGCGCCTCACGACGAAGTACGAGTTCTTCAAGCTGCTCGACGCGAAAGCCGCATCGATTCTGCAGTTCAACGTCGGGCGCGTGGGCGGTTTGCTCGAAGCGAAGAAGATCGCGAGTATTGCCGAAGTCTATTACGCGCAGATCGCGCCGCATCTCTACAACGGTCCCGTGGGTGCTGCGGCGAGCATTCAGGTCGCCGCGTGCTCGCCGAACTTCCTGATTCAGGAAAGCATCGAGACGTGGGGCGGTTTCCACGCCGAAGTGCTGAAGACGCCGATCCGCTGGGAAGACGGCTACATCATTCCGTCGACGGAGCCGGGTCTCGGCGTCGAACTGAATATGGACGTCGTGCGCGCGCACACGCCGTACACAGGCGAACGGCTGCACTTGCAGATGGCGGCGAAACCTGCCGACGTGAAGGATCTCGCGCCCGCGAAGGGCTGAGCGCAAAAGGCGAACAGACACATGGAATTCGATTACATCATCGTCGGTGCGGGATCGGCGGGCTGCATCCTCGCGAACCGGCTGACCGAATCCGGCGAGCATTCGGTGCTGCTGCTCGAAGCGGGCGGCGCGGACGATTCGTTCTGGTTCAAGATTCCGGTCGGCTTCACGAAGACGTACTACAACCCGGAATACAACTGGATGTATTACAGCGAGCCGGAAGCGCAGTTGAAGGACCGCTCGCTGTATTGCCCGCGCGGCAAGGTGCAGGGCGGTTCCGGCTCGATCAACGCGATGATCTATGTGCGCGGCCAGCCGCACGATTTCGACGACTGGGCGCGCGCGGGCAATGCGGGCTGGAGCTACCGCGAGGTGCTGCCGTATTTCCGCCGCCTCGAATCGCACTGGGCCGGCGAGACCGAGTATCACGGCGCGAACGGCAAGATCGCCATATCGTCGATGAAGGACGAAGCGCATCCGATCTGCGGAACCTTCCTCGAAGGCGCGCGGCAGGCGGGCTATCCGGTGACCGGCGACATCAACGGCGCGGATTACGAAGGCGCAACCGTCTACGATCTCAACGCGCGCAAGGGCGAGCGTTCGTCGAGCAGCTTCGAATATCTGCATCCGGTGCTCGGGCGCAAGAACCTGCGCGTGGAGCGCAAGGTCAGCGTGAGCCGCGTGCTGTTCGACGGCAAGCGCGCGATGGGCGTGATGGCAACGCGCAACGGCGAATCGATGCAGTTCCGCGCGAAGCGTGAAGTGATTCTGTCGGCGGGCGCGGTCGATACACCGAAGCTGATGCAACTCTCCGGCCTGGGCGATAGCGCGCTGCTTGCGAAGCACGGCATTCCTGTCGTGCAGGAACTGCCGGCCGTCGGCAAGAATCTGCAGGATCACCTATGCGTGAGCTTTTACTATCGCGCGACGGTGAAGACGCTGAACGACGAGCTCGGTTCGCTCTTCGGCAAGGCCAAGGCCGCGATGCGTTATCTGGTGTCGCGCAAGGGGCCGCTCTCGATGAGCGTCAACCAGTCGGGCGGCTTCTTCAAGGGCGATGACGACGAGACCGAGCCGAACCTGCAACTGTATTTCAATCCGCTGTCGTATCGCATTCCGAAGAGCAGCAAGGCGCAACTGGAGCCGGAGCCGTATTCGGGCTTCTTGCTGTGCTTCAACCCGTGCCGGCCGACGAGCCGTGGATCGGTCGAGATCGCATCGGACCGCGTGGAAGATGCCGCGAAAATCCGCATCAACGCGCTGACGACGCCGAAGGACATCCGCGAAGCGGTGCAGGGCAGCAAGCTCGTGCGCAAGATCATGAACTCGAAGGCGCTGCGCGCGATCACGGCCGAGGAAATTTCGCCGGGACCGGACGTGAAGAGCGACGAAGCCATGCTCGACTACTTCCGCGAGCAGTCCGGCTCGATCTACCACCTGTGCGGCTCCTGCGCGATGGGTCCGGACGCGGGCACGGCGGTCGTCGATGAACGTCTGCGCGTGCATGGCGTGCAAGGCTTGCGGATCGTGGATGCATCGGTATTTCCGAACATCACGTCGGGCAATCTGAATGCGCCGGTGATGATGGTCGCCGAGAAAGCGTCCGACATGATCCTCGACGATGCGCGCGCGATCGTCTCCCAGGTTCCCGCGCCGGCGGAACCCGAGGCGATCGCCTGATCCACGCGGGGCGTGAGGGCATCGCGCCGCTTTCCCGTCCCGAAGCGGCATAATTTGGCTCGATTCGTAAAATGCTGCCCGAGAGCGGCATGTTCCGGCGTCGATGCGTGCTAAAAGCGCGCGTGGAACGCAAGGAAAGGAGATCGACTTGAAGCGAAAGATGCCCGCCCTGAATGCGCTGAGGGCCTTCGAGGTGGCCGGACACACCGGCAGCTTCACGCGCGCGGCCGAGATGCTGCATGTGACGCAAAGCGCGGTGAGCCGGCAGGTGCGCCAGCTCGAAACGCAACTCGGCGAGCCGCTTCTTTTGCGCCGGCATCATCATCTCGAACTGTCGGCGACGGGGCGGCTCTTGCTGCAGGCGCTCAAGATGTCGTTCGACCGCATCGAACTCACGGTGCGCAGCATTCAGGAAAAGACGCATCTGAAGCGCTTGCGCATCAACGCGCCGCCTACCTTTTCGAGCCGCTGGCTGATGCCGCGGCTGCAATCCCTGCGCGCCGCCGCGCCCGAACTCGAAATCACGCTGACCACGCGCCTGAGGGACGATCTCGTCGAATCGGGCGCGCTCGATTGCGCGATTCGCTTCGGCAACGGCGAGTGGGACAGCCTCGACAATCAATTGCTGATGAACGAGCGGCATATCGCCGTATGCTCGCCTGCGCTCATCGGCGAGCGCGATACATCGGATATCGACCTGAACGCATTCACGCTGCTGCACGTGCTCGCGGCCAGTGACCAGCGTTATCTGACGTGGCAGCACTGGCTCAAGGCCGCGAATATCGACGATGTCGATACGCGCGGCGGCTACGAGTTCGATCTCCTCGATCACGCGATCCGCGCGGCCGTCGATGGATTGGGCATCACCATCGCGGATCGTCACATGATCGCGCACGAGTTGCGGCAGGGCACGCTCGTGCCGATCGTCGATCTCGAGGTGGACGGGCATCAGTCGTACTGGCTCGTCACGCGGACCGGCCAGGGCGATTCGCCTCAGGTTGCGCTCTTTCGCGAGTGGCTGCGCGCGGAGATCGAGAAGCAGACGCGCGGTCGTGGCGGGAAGCGGACGCGCGTTTAGAAGGAAAAGATCGTGCGCCGACTGCCATCCCTCACTGCGCTGCGCTTCTTCGAAGAGAGCGCGCGCCATATGAGCTTCAACAAATCCGCCGCCGCGTTGTGCGTGACGCCGGGCGCGGTGAGCCGTCAGATTCGCCTGCTGGAAGATGCGCTCGGCGCGAAGCTCTTCGATCGCGATCACAAGGGCATACGTCTCACGAGGCATGGCGCGGAACTGCTCGCGTGTTTGTCGCAGGCGTTCGATTCGATCGAGCGTGTGACGCGTTCGCTGTCGACCGCGCAGCGCGGCGCGCGCAGACGTCTGACCGTGAGCGCACCGCCGACGTTCGCGACGCGCTGGCTTTCGCCACGGCTCGGCTCGCTGATGGACGCGGTGCCCGACATCGATCTTTCCGTGCGCACCGATGCCACCGATGATCGTCAATGCTGCATTCGCTTCGGCTACGAGGCGCGGGCGGATCATCGGTCGGAGTTGCTGTTCATCGAGCGGCATGTGCTCGTCGGCGCGATGAAGTTCGCGGGGCAATCGGTCGAAGCGCTGCTCGAGCGGCTGCCGGCGCTGCATGTGCTGCATAACGATACGCGGCTTACGCTGTGGCCGAACTGGCTCGATGCGGCCGGATTGCCGCGCGCGTTCGGCGAGAATGGCATCGAGTTTTCGACGCTCGATCAGGCGATTCACGCGGCGCGCGCGGGATCGGGGCTGGCGGTGGTGGACCGGAACATGATCGCCGATGAACTGCACGATGGCTCGCTCGTGCTGCTGTCGGCGGTGGAATCGGCGGGACCTTATGGGTACTGGCTGGATATCGCGGCTGAGTATGCGGGTTCGGATTGTGTGCTGGCGTTTGGGGAGTGGTTGCGGGGGGAGGGCGGGGATATCTGGAGAGTGGGTTCGTTAGCTTGAACCCTGCAAAGGGAATGCACAGAAAGACGTTGGTTTAATTCGAACTCTGGAAGGCTTCCTCAAACCACCTCGGTTCACGATGGCGCTTCCCTGACTGTACGTCGTGATCTTAGTCTCGTCGTAGAACTCATCCATATCCGTATAGATGAATCAATTTTCTTAATAAAAATATTTTGTATGCCAGAACAATCAGTGCCTCGCACCTGCAAATCACATTCGACTATTTCAAGGCGGAACTACCGAAGCTGCAGGGAGAGCGACCATGAGTGATCCGCGCACGCTCGTGAAGAGCTATCAATACATCGATTTGCCGGGCGAACCTCCCGAAGGCAAGTTGTGGCCGGGGGTCAACAACATCATCGTGCTGCGTAAGCATCGGGACGTGGTGTTCGACATCAAGCTCAAACCCGGCGCGACTTATACGCTGAAGACCGATCGGCCGGAGTCGAAGTATGGGCGCTTCTACGATACCCGGCACAAGCAGACCATCGCGAGGACAACGTTCAACGATGGTGAGCCGCTTCACATCTGGGTAGGACGTAGGTTCCAGGGCAACTTGATTTTGCTGAGCGGCGACAACGAGATTGGGCACTATCCGGTTCGGAAGATGGATTGCGCGGGGGCGTGCACCAACGACCCGAAGGATAAGCCTGCGCCGATGTTTATCGTTCTTCGAGATGACACAGCTTTCGCTCAAGATGTGCTTGCCTTGAGCGACGCAGCCCTTACCGTTGGTCGGCCGTCCGCAGAGCTAATCGCAACGTTAGACCGCGCGCACAAAGGTGTCGGGCTTCAGAGCGCGCCATTCGATCGTTCGAATCAGCCTTTGAGCGCGACAGTGGCACATGGGCGGGCGTCGGGATTGAAAGTGGTGCGTAATGGCTCGCCGGAAGTCTTGCAAACCGTTCACATATTCGAGGTAACTAATACTAACGTCCCCAACGGTCTGGACGATCTCCGTCAGTTTTTTGTTCGAGGGGATGAAAAGTATGCGTTCGACCCGAACAAAATTCTTTGCCGAAACTGGCTCATCCAGCAGTCAACCGGGCTTTTCGCTTTCGCACTCGATGCGCTCAAGGACGATGAAGCATGGTTGCGGAAATTCTGGAACCGAAAGTTCTATCTCGTGCGAAGTGGTGGCAAGTTCGTTGCGATGTTCTCTACCGGTCCTGAAGACTGGCGCATCTTGGGTGTGTTACTCACAGGATATAAGAAGGTACTTCCGAGCACGAGTCAAATCATGACGCTTGCTGGCGGTGCCGGCACAGGTGCAGCGACATGGAGCGCCACAAAATCAGCGCTGAAAGGTTCAGTGGTGCACGGGGCGGGCGTTGCAGTAGCCTTAAACATTGCCATCGACGGAATGGTGTGGTTCGATCAATATAAGAACGGTGAGAAGGATCTCTATGATCTTTTCACTCTGGTCGGTGTCGATCTCGTAACGGCAGGATTGTATGCGGCGGGAACTGCCCTAGCCGTGTCGGCGATACTGACCACGGTGGCAGCACTTTCCGCGACGGGCTTTGCAATATCGATGGTGGCGATAGCCGTTGGCACAGTCGTCTTGACGGTATCCATTGGATATGCAGTCGATTGGATGTTCAACGAACTTGATGTGAACAATAAGCTGAGTGAATTCCTCCGTGGATTAGTGAAGATAGTAAAGGAGGCGACACCGTCCGACTACGGCGACTCGTATGCAGCATCCCAATGGGCCATTGTGCCAGAATGGACGATTGAAGCTAAAGGAGATGCTCAATGAGTGATGAGCCTATCTACGTGCCATCAGAGGCGAGCCGGGACCTCACAAGTATCGATCTTCATCCAAAGGCTGCAGGATTAAACTTGTTCATCGGCGGCTTGATAACGTTCGTGTATTACGCTGGTTTCTCGGATTTCAAGACTACAACCGTGCCTTGGAAGGTGACAGGGGCTCTTACTCTTCTATCTAGTGCAGTTCTGCTCGTTCAATACCTTGCAAATCGCCGTCGAAGGCGTTTGATCTGGGAGGGTATAGCGGCAACCTTAGGTCTGCTTCCAACATGGCTTCTTCTTGGGTCGTGCTGGCTTGCTTATTTCTTGTTTGCTCCGATGCCCGTGTCTGTCCGATGGACAGTCCTCTCGCCCTGTCTTGCCGGGACCGCTTACTGGTTGATCGTTGTTTGGCGCGATTACGAGTCCGATGCTGAGCGTCTCGGATTGTTGAGTCGCTTGTATCGAGTCGAGAGTGACCGGATCGTCTACTCGGCCGAAGCGTCGACGGTGATCTTGACATTGAAGCAGCGTAATCCATTCTCTCGGCTCCATTTCTGGGGAGTGTCGCTTGCACCGCTGGTTGGTGGCATCGCTTTGAGTTCAGTTGAGCATTTTCAGTCTACTAGCGGACCGCATGTGGTGTTCCTAATTCTCTCTTTTTTCTCGTATCCAATGTCTCAATGGATACTTGCGTATCTTGGTATGAGGACAGTGTTCTTTCACGTTTACCTTCCTTTTAAAATTGAGAAAAAAACAGGAAAGAAAGTTATCTTGGCTCCATGACGAGGCCTGCCGATCCGATGACGCACTCCGTGCATCAACGACATGATGCCCATTGATCTTCGCTACCTGCCAGATCGTGTTACGGGCGACGGTCCTGTGACGGTAAAACGCAAAAGGGGCGATCAAGATCGCCCCGCGCCTCACCCCCCGCTCGCCTGACTCAACGTCAAATGCTTCGTCTCCGGCGCCCACGCGATCGAAACGAGCATCCCGACGAGCAGAACCGCCGCGAGCGCCATCATCGTTACCTGAATGCCGGCCTGTGCGATACCGATTGGCAGCAGGAACGTTCCCACCGCCGACCCCAACCGGCTGCACGCGATCGACAACCCGACGCCGCACGCCCGCGCCTCGGTCGGAAAGCACTCCGGTGGAAAGACGCCGACGAGATTCGAGAACGCCGACATCGTCAGCGTGAAGATGCCGAACGCGACGATCATCCCGACATTCGCCGATGACGGCAGCACGCTCAGCGCGAACAGCGACAGACAACACACCGCAAACGACCCGATGAGAAACGAGCGGCGCGACAGCCTGATCGTGAGCCAGATGCCGAGCAGCGCGCCCAGCACGAGAAAGGCGTTGAGCAGCAGATCCGCGCCCGAGCCTTCGGGCAAGCGAATCGCCGTGAGAATGCTCGGCAGGAACGTATAAATCGCGAAGTAAGGAATCACGAGGCACACGAAGAACGCGCAATTGAAGACCGTGCGGCGAATCAGATCCGGCTCGAAAAGCCGTGCAAAGCCGCCTTTGCCGGCGAAGTGCTCGCCCGTATCGGCATCGAGCGTCACGTTCGGGCCGAAGTGCTTGCGCACGATTCGCATCGCTTCATCCTTGCGGCCCTTGCCCAGCAACCAGCGCGGCGATTCCGGCGTGCCCATCCGCAAGATCAGCACGAGAAACGCAGGCACGCCAGCGGATGCGAGAAGCCAGCGCCACGCATCGGGCGATGCGTCCGCGTAATGCATGCCGAGCACGTTCGCGATCACATAGCCGATCGTCCAGATCACGCTGAACGAGCCGAGCAGCGTGCCGCGATGCTTGCGCGGCGAGAACTCCGCGAGGATCGCATGACCGACGGCGAAATCGCCGCCCATGCCGAAGCCGATCAGCACGCGCAACGCGACGAGCATCGCGGGCGTCGTCGCATAGAACTGCGCGAACGCGGCCGCCGTGATGATGATGAAGCTCAACAGGAAAATCTTCTGCCGGCCGACTTTGTCGGACAGCCAGCCGAACACGAGACTGCCGAGAAAAATGCCGATCAGCGCCGATGAACCGAGCAGGCCCATCCAGAAAGCATCGAGCGGAATCTGTTTATTCAGCGACGACAGCGCATATCCGATCGTGCCGAGCGCATAACCTTCGGTGAAATGCGCGCCGAAAGTCAGGCCCGCGATTTTTACGTGAAAGCGGTTCAGCGGCACGTCGTCGAGCGCAATGCGCTCATGCGTGGCATTGACGGGCGCGGCGGTGCGCGGGGCGAGCGTTTGCGCGCCCAGGCTTTGCGTATCCAAGAGTATCTCCTCCACTTCCGAGTGGAGCGGCGCATCGTACGCCGCCTGAAAACCGCGCACGCGATGGCTTTATCGTTCGTGCGTGCGCGGTGAATCGATGAATCAGCGGCCGAGGCCCGCCATCATCATGTACTTGAGTTCCATGTATTCATCGAGCCCGTACTTCGATCCTTCACGGCCCAGTCCCGATTGCTTCACGCCGCCAAAGGGCGCGACTTCCGTCGAGATGATGCCTTCGTTGATGCCGACCATGCCGCTCTCCAGCGCTTCCGCAACGCGCCACGCGCGGCCCAGATCGCGCGTGTAGAAATACGCGGAAAGGCCGAAAGGCGTGTCGTTCGCAGCGGCGATGACGTCTTCTTCCGTTTCAAAGCGGAAGCACGCGGCCACCGGACCGAAGGTTTCTTCATCGGCGATCAACATGGACGGCGCTGCATCCGCGAGCACGGTCGGCTCGTAGAACGTGCCGCCGAGCGCGTGCGGCTTGCCGCCCGTCAGCACCTTCGCGCCCTTGCTCACGGCATCGGCGACATGGGTCCGCACCTTCTTCAGCGCGGCCTCGTTGATGAGCGGTCCCTGATCGAACTCGCCTTCTAGACCGTTCCCGACGCGCAGCTTGTGCACCGCGCGCGTCAACGCCTGCGTGAACGCGTCGTAGACGCCGGCCTGCACGTAGAAGCGATTCACGCAGACGCACGTCTGTCCGGTATTGCGGAACTTCGACGCCATCGCGCCTTGCACGGCGGCGTCGATATCGGCGTCATCGAACACGATGAACGGCGCATTGCCGCCGAGTTCGAGCGAGAGCTTCTTGAGCGTATCGGCGGATTGCTTCGCGAGCAGCTTGCCGACGCGCGTCGAGCCCGTGAACGACAGCTTGCGCACATCGGGCGATTCGGTCAGCACCGCGCCGATGGCGACAGCATCGCCGGACACGACGTTGAACACGCCCGCCGGAATGCCCGCTTCTTCGGCCAGCACCGCGAGCGCGAGCGCGGAAAGGGGCGTTTCTTCCGATGGCTTCAGCACCATCGTGCAGCCCGCCGCGAGCGCGGGACCGGCTTTGCGCGTGATCATCGCGAGCGGGAAGTTCCACGGCGTGATGGCCGCGACGACGCCCACCGGCTCGCGCGTCACGATGATCTTCGAGTTCGGCTTCGGGCTCGGAATCACGTCGCCATAACTGCGCTTCGCTTCTTCCGCGAACCATTCGAAGAAGCTCGCCGCATACGCGACCTCGCCGAGCGCTTCGGCCAAAGGCTTGCCTTGCTCACGCGTGAGCAATTCCGCAAGCGTGTTGCGCTTTTCGAGCATCAGTTCGCCCCAGCGTTTCACGCGCGCGCCGCGTTCCTTCGCGGTCAGCGCGCGCCACGCGGGGAACGCGTGCTTCGCCGCGTCGATCGCTTGCCGCGTCTCTTCGCTGCCGCCGCGCGCGACATTCGCGATCACGTCGCCCGTCGCGGGATTACGCACAGCATACGTGCTCGCGCTTTCGCGCCATTTACCGTCGATATAGTGATTCGATTGGAGCAGATTCGTCATGCCGCGCGCTCCAGTGCGTTGTCGAAGACGCCTTGTGCAGCACGCGCCTCGCGCGCGATGCGCCGTCCCGCCGTGTAATCGTTGATGAGATCGCACGGCGTGTAATTGCGCTCCAGTTCGTGCAGTTCGTCGTCGTCGAGCTTCGTGTCGAGCGCGGCGAGCGCGCTGTCGAATTGCGCCACCGAATCCGCGCCGACGAGCATCGACGAAATACCCGGACGCGAAAGCACCCACGCCTGTGCGATCTGCGCCGCCGGCACGCCGCGCCGCGCCGCCACGCGCGCCACCGATGCCGCGATCTCCAGCGACGCGCGATCGCCATACATTTGCGCGGTGAAGAAGTCGGTCTGATTGCGCGTGGATTTCGCGTCCGATGTCAGAAGACCGCGCGCGAGCGGGCTGAACACCGACACGCCCACGCCCTGATCGATGCAGTACGGCACCATCTCGCGCTCTTCCTCGCGATACGCGACATTCAACTGCAACTGCATGTTGATCGGCTTGTGCCAGCCGTACTTCTCGCACGCCTGCATGATCTTTGCGAACTGCCACGTGTACATCGTCGATACGCCGATATAGCGCGCCTTGCCCGCGCGCACGATATCGTCCAGCGCGCCCATCGTTTCTTCGACAGGCGTGTTCACGTCGAAGTAATGCAGCATGTAGATATCGACGTAATCCATGCCGAGACGCGTGAGCGACCCGTCGATGCCGTCCATGATGTGCTTGCGCGAATGGCCGCCCGCGTTCGGATGGCTCGCCATGTCGTAGCCGACCTTCGTCGTCACGACGACTTCCTCGCGGCGCGCGACGCGCTTCAGAATGCGGCCGACGACTTCCTCGCCGACGCCCGTCGAATAGAAATCCGCCAGATCGATGAAGTTCACGCCGCGCTCGATGGCGTGCGCAACGATCGGCTCGCTTTGCGCTTCATCGAAAATCCAGGGCTTCCATTGCGACGTGCCCATGTTCATCGTGCCGAGGCACAGGCGCGAAACCTTCAGGCCGGACTGGCCGAGACGCACGTATTCCATTTGCCAGTCTCCTTACTTCTTCGGCGTGTAGAACGGGTTCGACACGTCGCGCGCGGCCTTGAACACGGCTTCCTTGCGCGGCAAACCTTCCATCGCGGCGATGATCGCGTTCCTGCACGCGCGATAGTTGTTCTCGTATACAGCGTCGAGATCGTCGGTCTTCGGATTGACCCAGTTCGCCGACACGACGACCCAGTCGTTTTCCGCCTCGGGCGGCAGCGTGCCGTGTTCGAGCGATTCGGCCACTGCCTTCGCGATGCCCGCCTGCGATGCGCCCCAGGTCGCGTTGCCGTGGAAGTCGCCGTCGATCTGCGCCTTGTTGACGTAGAGCGTGAGCGGCTTGGTCGGCACGCCGGGCTGCGCGATCACGACGAACGGCGCGTGACCGGCGGACGGCGTCGCGAGCGCGGTGGCGAACGCCTGACCCGCGGGACCGTTGCGCGGCCCGACCAGCACGTTGATGTGGGCGAGGTTCACGCCCGGCCCTTCGAAGCCTTCGCCGATGAAAAGCGTCTTTTCCATTTGTCTCGTTCCTTGTGTCCGGTTGCGCCACCGATGCGGTGGATGTCGGGCATTCTGCGGCGTGCTTCGCACGAGGAGGAATCGACGATTTCTGAGGGTGGCGTTGATGAAAGCTCAACTCGGGGATCACCCGTAGGCCGGAATGTTGCGGTTTGCTTGCAGTTTTTGATCTCTTAAGCGATTCATAAGGTTCGGATGTCGAGAATGGCGTTTTGTCCCTGAATGCGGAGCATTCCGGCGCGCGCCGACGTCTCCGCCGACGCGCATGCCCGCCACAGAGCCCATTTCCCTGCCGCAGGCCGCCGACGCCCCGTGGCGCTATTTCGATCTCGCCAAGGCGCGCGTGCAGATTCACGCACCGCCCGCGCCGGGCGAGGTCTGTCTCTGGCTCGTGCCGACGGAATTCCGCTTCGCGTCGGCATCGAATATCGGCAACTGGCTGAGTGCCGCCGAACGCCGGCGCGCGAAACTGCATCCGAATTCCGCGCTCGGACGGCGCTTCAGCGTCGCGCGCGCGACGCTGCGTCTCGTGCTGTCGCATATGCTCGGCTGCGCACCGCAAGACGTGGACATGAACGATGAGCCCGACGAGCGCATCGTCGTTACGCATTCGTCCGGCGAACGCACGGTTCACGTCGATGTCGCGTATTCGGGCGTCTGGATCGTGATTGCGGTCGCATCGGCGAGAATAGGGCTCGGGCTCACCGTCGAGGCGACCGGCACGCACGATGCCGCCGCCAGAAAAGCCATGTGGGACGAGGCGGCGCATATCGGCAGGACACGCGCCGAACGCGCCGAACGCGGCGAACGCGCCGACGCGGGCGAGGATGCGCCGGAGCCGGACTGGCACGGCCTTACACTTCCGATGCCCGGCGGTTTCTGCGGCGTGCTCGTCATGGATGCGCCCGTCGCGCGCGTGCAGGCGTTCGGCTGGGAACGGCCGCTCGAAGCGGAGAGCAGCGCGCAAGCGTCCTGAGCCCGCACGCGGCGGGCAAAACGGGACAGCGGGAGAAACAGGACATCATGGATTACACGGCGCTCGCGCAACGCCATGCGGTCGCGATCATCGCGATCGTGCTTTTCGTCATTCCTTCGATCGCGGCCTGCGCGTGGAAGCTGGCGGCGCGTGAACGCCGCGCATCCGGCTCGACGGTCGTCGTCGCGGCGCTGTCGACAGTCGTGCTCGGCGCGGCCGTGTTCATCGCGATTGCGACGCGCATCGCGCATGGCACCGCGTTTTCATCGGCGGATCAGCGGCTGGTCGACGCCGTGCGCGACGGCACGCCCGCTCCGCTCGCGCGAGGGTTCGCCGTTCTCACGCATCTCGGCGACCCGTGGTTCCTCACGCTGCTGTGCGCGCTCACTTGCGCCGCGCTCATCATCGCGCGCCGCTTCGGTCTCGCCGTGTACCTCGCCGCGGCGACGAGCGCGGGCGGTCTGCTCAATCGGGCGCTCAAGGCGATGATGCATCGCGACCGCCCCACAGGCTCTTCCGTGCCGCTGCCCGAAAGCTTCGCGTTTCCGAGCGGGCACACGTTCGGATCGATCGTCTGCTACGGCATGTGCGCGTACGTGCTGCTGCGTCTCGCGCCGACGCGCCGCGATCCGGTCATCGTTGCAATGGCGTGTTTCATCGTGCTTGCGATCGGAACGAGCCGCGTCGTGCTCGGCGTCCATTTTCCCGGCGATGTGATCGGCGGCTTCGCGTCAGGCGGCGCGTGGCTCGCGGCGTGCATCGGTGCGGCGGAATGGGTGCGCCGACGACGTGCGGGCGCACTTTCGGACTAGTTCGATTGAACCTTACGTTCGATGCCCGTAGCTTTAGCCCTTTTGCGAAAGGCTGAAGCGATGATCAAATCGAAACTGTTTCTGGCATTGGGACTGCTTGCTGTCCTGCTCGGTCTGAACGGCTGCTCGGCCTTCATCCCGGACCCGAACCCGCAGGAATACATGAGCCGCGTGAAGATTGGCATGACGCGCGCGGATGTCGAAGACAATCTCGGCCCGCCCGATGGCAACTGGGGTCCGTGGCATTCGCTGTGCACGGAATACGCGTTCGGCAAGAACGGCGTCGATCGTTACGCGGTGTATTACAACAATCAAAGCCGCGTGGTCTTTACCGAACATGCGGGCTGCAACGTCACGCGAGCGAAGGAAGTCGGCCTTCGCTGAGCGCCAGAAACGAAAAACCCCACGCGTTCGCGTGGGGTTTTTCTTTGGGCGAACGATTCGGCGCATCAATGCGCCGCGGGCCGCCACTTCAGCAAACGGTGCTCGACCGCCGTGAGCAGGTAATCCGCCGCCAGCGCGACCACGGCCAGCACGATCATCGCCGCGAACACGCCGCTCGCGTTGAACGCGCCTTGTGCCGTCGAAATCAAAAGGCCGATGCCCTGTTTCGAGCCGAGAAACTCGCCGACCACCGCGCCGACCAGCGCGAAGCCGAAGCTCACGTGCAGGCTCGCGAGAATCCAGGACAGCGCGGAGGGAATCACCACCGACGTCGTCACTTGCCGCCGCGACGCGCCGAGAATCTGCGCATTCGCGATCATGTAGCGATCCGCCTCGCGCACGCCCTGGAACGCATTCGCGAACACGACGAAGAAGACCATCACGACGGCGAGCGCCACTTTCGACGCCATGCCGAGACCCAGCGCGATCACGAACACCGAGCCGAGCACGACGCGCGGAATCGAATTGGCGATCTTGATGTAGAGGCTGAACACATCCGACAGCAGCTTGTTGCGGCCGAGCACGATGCCGCAGACGATGCCGCCCGCCGAGCCGATGAGAAAGCCGAGAATCGTCTCCTCCAGCGTCACCCAGACTTGCGTGAGCAACGGTCCTTGCGAGGTGCCCTCCACGAACCATTCGACGATCTGCTCGAAGATCGCGGACGGCATCGAGAAGAAGAACGGGTCGATCCAGTGCAGGCGTGCGGAGAGTTCCCAGCCGCCGAGCACGAAGACGAGCACGGCGATACGCAGCCCGATCACGAGCGCGTGACGCTGTTTGATGCGCTTCTGCGCTTCACGTTCGACCTGCGCGAGCGCGGCCGGATCGATGCCCGCGGGCATCGCTTGTTGAGGCGTAGACATATTCGATGTTCCTCGTGGGCAAGTTCAACCGATCTGCACTTCTTCGCGCAGGTCGTGCCAGATGTCGCGCGAAATTTCGATGAAATGCGGGTGATAGCGGATTTCCGACGTGATGCGCGGACGCGGCAGGTCGATCTCGTAGACCTTCTTGAGCGTGGCGGGCCGCGCGGTCAGCACGAACACGCGGTCGGCCAGCGCGATCGCTTCCTCCAGATCGTGCGTGACGAAGACCACCGAACCCGCATTCGCCGACCACAACTGCAGCAGCTCGTCCTGCATCAGCGTGCGCGTCTGCATGTCGAGCGCGGAGAAGGGCTCGTCCATCAGCAGGATTTCGGGCTTGTTGATGAACGTCTGCGCCAACGCGACGCGCTTTCGCATGCCGCCCGACAACTGATGCGGATAGTGCTTGCCGAACTTGTCGAGGCCGACGCGGCGCAGCCATTCGTTGGCTTCGTCGTAGGCGGCGGATTTCGAGCGGCCGCGATACATGGGACCGGCCGCGACGTTGTCGAGCACGGAGCGCCACGGGAACACGGCATCGGCCTGAAACACGAAGCCGATGCGCGGATCGATGCCATCGACCGGCTGGCCCATCACGCGCACGGTGCCCGTCGTCGGCTTGAGCAGACCGGTGATCATGCTGAGCGTCGTGGATTTGCCGCAGCCCGTCGGACCGACGATCGCGACGAATTCGCCCCGTGCCACCGACATGCTGAAATCGCGCAACGCGACGGTCGCGCGGCCGTCCGGTGAAATGAAGCGGCACGACACGTTGCGCAGTTCGATCGCGGGCTGAGCCGATTGTGTGGATTGATTCATCGTGCGAGCCTCACTTCGACGCCGTCGCCGTGCCCGACAGGTATTCGTTCGAATACGTGCGCGCGAGGTCGATATGCTTGCCCTTCACCGACGGATTGAACGCGGCGAGCACCTTGAGCACGGTCTCGGGACCATCGGCGGGCATCTTCCCGTCCTTCGTGAACATCGGCAGCGAGGCCTTCAGCGCGCCCACGTACAAGTCCTTGTTCTTCGCGTAATAGTCCTTCGGCATCTTCTCGGTGATTTCTTCGGCGCTGTGCGTCGCGATGAAGTTGAGCGTCTTCGCGAACGCGCGCGAGAGCTTCGCGGCGTCGGCCTTGTGCGATTCGGCCCAGGCGCGCTGCACGTAGAAGCTCGATGCCGGATACGTGCCGCCGAGCGCGGCGCGCGTGCCTTCGAGCGTGCGCATGTCGACGAGCACTTTCGCCTCGCCGGTCTTGAGCAGTTGCGAGACGGTCGGCTCGGTGGTCATGCCCGCGTCAATGCGCTCCTGCTTGATCGCCGCGATGAAGCTCGCATCCGCGCCTACCGGCAGCAGCGTGTATTCCTTCGAGGTCACGCCCGCGCGCTGCGCGAGATATTGCGTGAGAAAGCTCGTCGATGAACCCAGGCCCGTCACGCCGAGCGTCTTGCCTTTGACGTCGGCCATGCTCTTGAGCTTGTCGGCCTGCTTCGTCGACACCATTTCCACTTCGCCCGGCACCTGGCCGAAGATCACGAGCGCCTGCACTTCCTTGCCCTTGCTTTGCAGGTCGATGGTGTGGTCGTAGAAGCCGACGACGCCTTGCACCGCGCCGGCGAGCAACTCGTTTTCGGCATCGACGCCGGCGGGCTGCGAGAGGATTTCGACGTCGAGCCCTTCGTCCTTGAAATAGCCGAGCTGCTCGGTCAGCTTCGCGGGCAGATAGATGATCTTGGTCGCGCCGCCAACCATGATGGAAATCTTCTCCGCGTGCGCGGATACGGAAGCGGCGGCGAGTGCGAAGGCAATACCGGACAAAGCGGCGATGTGGCGCAGGGTACGCATCGGGAGTCTCCTTGGTGTGGGCCGTTGAATAACGAAAGGCCCGCTTTTCGAATGTGTGCGGCGATTATAAGAACGGAAAACCTTCTGTCAGCTTTCTGCACCGATGGCAAATCATGGGTGTTAACCCGATACTTCATCGTTCGTCGAAGCCCATACAATCGCGCCACCATGAAGCTGCTTCTCATCGAAGACAATCCGACGCTCTCGCTCTGGCTCGCGAAGATGCTGGAACAGGAGTCGTTCGCACTCGAAGCCGTGCAGGATGGCGAGTCCGCCGATCAACTGCTGCGCACGAATCAATACGATGTCGTGCTGCTCGATCTCAACCTTCCGCGTCTGTCCGGCAAGAACGTATTGCGCCGCCTGCGGCAGCGCGGCGATGCGACGCCGGTGATGATCCTGACCGCGAGCGGTTCCATCGACGAGAAAGTGGAATTGCTCGGCGCGGGCGCGGACGACTATCTCGTGAAGCCGTTCGAAGTGCGCGAGCTGGTCGCGCGCGTTAAGGTGATGATCCGGCGGCGCACGTCATCGACGGCCAATGAAGTGGCGTGCGGCGATCTCGTCTTCGATATCGACACGCGCCAGTTCACACTCAAGAGCGCGCCGCTCAACGTGACGCCGCGCGAGCGCAGCGTGCTCGAAGCGCTGATCTTGCGGCTCGGCAAGACGGTGTCGAAAGCATCGCTTCTGGACGCGATCTTCACGCATGACGATCAGCCCAGCGAGGACGCGCTCGAAATTTACGTGTCGCGGCTGCGCAAGAAGCTCGATGGCAGTTCGGCGGCGATCGTCACGCTGCGCGGGCTCGGCTATCTGCTGCGCAAGAAGGACGATGACCAATAGTCTGCGCGTCCGTCTTCTGTGGTGGCTGCTGGTGCCGCTCGCGATCTACGTGTTCGTGACCGGCAAGGCGGCCTACGACAACGCACGGCACACCGCCGATCTCGTGCAGGAGAACACGCTGCTCGCGTCCGCGCGGATGATCGCGGGCGAAGTGGAATGGTCCGATGGCCGCCTGCTCGTCGATATTCCACCGGCCGCGCTGGAAGTGTTCGCATCGCCGCAGGGCGATCAGGTGTTCTACAACGTCAGCGTCGACGATGGCCGTCTGCTGGCGGGCGTGCCGGATTTTCCGACGCGCGAGATGTCGGCTCGCCACGACGCGCCGGTCTACTACGACGCCGATCTGCACGGCAAGCCGATACGCGCGGTCGGCATCGTGCGCCAGATGTACGACACCGGCGCGATCCGGCGCGTGCTCGTATCGGTCGGCAAGACGCAGGCCTCGCGCGATGCGATGCTGCGCGAGCTCTGGCGTCCGCAACTCGTGCGGCAGATCGAGATGGTGTTGCTTGCCGTGGCGCTGACGTGCATCGGCCTGACATTCGAATTGCGGCCGCTTCTGAAGGTGAAGGAAGAAGTGATGGACCGCGATCCGATGCAGCTCGAACCCTTGCGCGTCGAGCGATTGCATACGGAACTGCGGCCGATCGTCGAGGCGATCAATCAGTGCATCGCGAGGCTCGGGCTTCAGGTGGCGGCGCAGCGGCGCTTCATCGCGGATGCGGCGCATCAGTTGCGCACGCCGCTCACGCTGCTGGAGACGCAGTTGCAGTTCGCGCGGCAGCATCGCGAAATGGAGCCGACGCTTTCCGAAGCGCTCGCGGCCATGCAGCGAAGCAACCGGTCGATGGTGGGCCTCACGAACAAGCTGTTGCTGCTCGCGCAGGCGGAAGCGGCGGACTATACCCAGCTTGCGAGGCAGAAGGTCGATCTGGCTTCGATCGCGCAGGCGGTGATCGAAGATCTGGCGATGTTCGCGCAGAAGCGGGACATCGATCTCGGCGCGGAGTTGGTGGAATCGGCGTGGATCATCGGGCATGAGGGGTTGTTGTCGGCGCTGGTTTTCAATGTCGTGGAGAACGCGATTCGCTATACGCAGCCGGGCGGGCATGTGACCGTTGGCGTCGCGCGCGATGCGCAACGTGTGACCCTGACCGTCACCGACGACGGTCCCGGCATTCCCGCCGAAGCGCGCAGTCGCGTGTTCGAGCCGTTTTATCGCGCCTCCTCCGATACCGAAGGGACGGGACTCGGGCTCGCGATCGCGAAGGAAATCGTGCAGGCGCATCGGGGGGAGATCGCGCTTAAGCATCGCGAGCCGCCGAAGCGCGGCGTGATCGTCACGGCGACTTTTTTCGACGGTCTTATGTAATGACCATTCCATTCTCGTGGCGCATTAGAAAATATACTTCTCTGTTGATGCATGGTGATCACCGCGGAGAAGAAAATGGCGCGATTCGGGCTTGGGATATTTGCATTATTGTTAGGAATGCTGCTGAGCGCGTGCGGCGCAAGCGATAGCGACACCGATGCAGTGAATTCCAGCGCTCAGGACAGAACCACAGTCAAGGGTTATGCGTTGTCGACTGTCATGTGGAAGCAGGTTCCCATCGGCGTCTGCTGGGACATGAGCAATGCCGATTTCGCGACGTATGCCACTCAACGCAACTGGAGCCGCCTCGCGGTCGAGGCGAGTTGGGAAGCGCATTCCGGCGCCACGTTTTCCGGCTGGCAGCAATGCACGAACGATCCGAACTACTACGGCATACGGATCTCGATCGAGGACAACGCCGCGAACGGCCCGCACACGCAAGGCCTCGGGACGAATCTGAACAACGTCGTGGGCGGCATGGTGCTCGACTTCACCTTCCGGAACTGGAGTCCCAGTTGCGTGGGCCGCGAAGAGTATTGCATCCGCAATGTCGCCGCGCACGAGTTTGGTCACGCGCTCGGTTTTGCGCATGAGCAGAATCGACCGGATACGCCATCGACGTGTGACGAGCCCGCACAAGGCACTTATGGCGACATGATGATCGGCGCGTGGGATCTGGCGTCGATCATGAATTACTGCAATCCGGACTGGAACGGTAATGGTCAGCTCAGCGCGGAGGATATCGTGATGGTGCAGATGTTCTACGGCGCTCCGCGCGTTCAGGTTTCCGCGCAGGCCGCGCAGTAAGGACGCGGGGCAAGCGACGGTCAGGTGATCGTCCGTTCGCAATTTTTGGATCCAAAATCCTTGATTCAATTTTGAGATGAGCGCACAATCGGCCGGTCAGCATCCCACCGTCACCCGAGGGAGCCACCATGACCGACCGCGCCACCACCGTTCCAAACCCCTACGCCGCAAGCGACGAACCCCGCGTCTCGTCCAAATCCAGCCGCGCCGTCACGGCCGCGGTCGTCGGCAACATTCTCGAATGGTTCGATTTCGGCACCTACGCGTTCCTCGCGACCGTCATCGCCAAAGTGATGTTCCCGACCGGCGACGACTTCGCCGCGATGCTCGGCACCTTCGGCGCGTTCGGGCTAGGCTTCGCGGCGCGTCCGCTCGGCGCGATCATCTTCGGCTGGCTCGGCGACAAGAAAGGCCGCAAGTGGACGCTCACCTTCGTCATGCCGCTGATGGCCGCCGCCACGCTCTTCATGGCGTTGCTGCCGACGTATGCGTCCATCGGCATCATGGCGCCGATCCTGCTGGTGGCCGCGCGCATGCTGCAAGGCATCTCGGTCGGCGGCGAGCTGGGCAACGCGGTCGCGTTTCTCGTCGAATGGGCGCCGCCGAACAAGCGCGGCTTTTACGGCAGCTTCCAGCAGTGCAGCACGCTCGGCGGCATGCTGCTAGGCTCCGGCGCGGCCGCGCTCATGACGACGCTGCTCAGCCCGCAAGCGATGCTCGACTGGGGCTGGCGCGTGCCGTTCATCGTCGGGGCGATCGTGATCGGGCCGATCGGCTGGATCATCCGCAAGCGCAGCGAGGAAACGCCGGTCTACCAAAGCGCCTCCGACGAAGCGCCCAAGACGAAAGGCCGCGCGCCCGCGCTGCTCGGCCTGCAAGCGTGCGGTCTCGTGATCGTGTGGACCGTCTCGCTCTACGTGCTGCTCAACTACCTGCCGTCTTTCACGACGAAGTACGTCGGGATTCACACGTCGACGGCGCTCTGGCTCAACACGGCCGGGCTCATCGTGATGACGGTATCGATTCCGTTCTGGGGCGCCGCCTCGGACCGCTTCGGACGCAAGCCGATCTACGCCATCGGTTGTATCGCGTTCCTGGCGCTGCCGTATCCGATCTTCCATCTGATGCTCGAATACAAATCGGCGGCGATGGTCGGTGCGGTGCAGGTCTTGGGCGGCGTGATCATCGGCATCTTCTCGGGCGTCGGTCCCGCCGTGCTCTCCGAGCTCTTCCCGACGAAAATCCGCACGACGTGGATGTCGATTGGCTACGGCATCGCGAACGCGATATTCGGCGGTTTCGCGCCGATGATCGCCATCGCGCTCATCAAGGCGACCGGCTCGCCGCTCTCGCCCGCGTATTTCGTGATGCTCGCCGCGCTGCTTTCGACGCTCACGGTCCTCACCATCAAGGAGACGGCGCACGCGCCGCTGCAATGAGCAACGAAGCAATGGCGGATGTCGTGGTGGTCGGCGCGGGCATCGTCGGACTGGCGTGCGCGTGGGCCGCCTTGCGTGACGGCGCGCGCGTGACCGTAATCGATCGCGATTTCGAAGGCGACCGCGCATCGCATGGCAACGCAGGCGGCATCGCGGTGACGGAGAGCACGCCGATCGCCGTGCACGGCATGTTCACGAAGGCCGCGAAATGGCTGATGGACCCGCTCGGTCCGCTCGCGCTCGACTGGAAGCACGTGCCGAAGGCGTTGCCGTGGTTCCTGGCGTTTCGGCGCGCGAGCGAGCCGGCGCGCTTTCACGCGATCTCGCACGCGCTCGCGCTGCTGAACAACCGCGTGTACGACGATATCGTGCCCATGTTCGACGATATCGGTGCGAGCGCGATGCACTATCGGCGTGGCGCGCTCACCGTCTACGAAACCGATGAGGCCTTCGCCGCCGATCAGCCCGAATGGGCGTTCAAGCGCGAGCTCGGCGCGCGCTGGCATGCGCTGAACGCGCAGCAGGTCCGCGAATGCGAACCGTCGCTTGCACCGGTGTTCAGGCATGGCGTGTTTCTCGACGACTGGTCGCATATCGGCGATCCGCGCCGCATCGTCACGCTGTTGCGCGAGCGCGTGCTTGCGCTCGGCGCGCGCTTCGTGACGGGCATCGCGCGCGCAGTCGAATCGCCGGATACGGTTCTACTCGCGAACGATGAGCGCGTGCAAGGGCGTCGCATCGTGATTGCGGCGGGCGCGTGGTCGGCGGCGCTGGCGAAATCGATCGGCGACAACGTATTGCTCGAAAGCGAGCGCGGCTATAACGCGACGCTGCCGCGACACGGCATCGAACTGACGCGCGAAGTGATCTTCGCGGAGCGCAAGTTCGTGGCGACGCCGCTGGATGTGGGCTTGCGCATCGGCGGCGCGGCGGAATTCGCTGGCATCAATGCGCCGCCGAACTATCGTCGCAGCGACGCGCTGCTCGCGCTCGGCAAGCGCTTCATTCCCGGCATCGACGATACCGATGCCGCGAAGTGGATGGGTCATCGTCCCGCGACGCCCGATTCGCTGCCGGTGATCGGCGCATCGCCGCGCGCGCCGTCCGTCGTCTATGCCTTCGGCCACGGCCATCTCGGCCTGACGCAATCGGCGACGACCGCCGCGCTCGTCGCCGATGTGCTCGCGGGCCGCACGCCGCGCGTGCCGCTCGCACCGTATTCGATCGCACGCTTCGATAACTGAACCCCTTGAAGGAGCAATCATGCAAGTGAACTGGAATGGCGTATTTCCCGCGGTCACGACGAAGCTGAAACAGGACGGCTCGCTCGACCGCGATGCCATCGTGAGCGGCTTGAACCGGCTCATCGACAACGGTGTCGGCGGCGTCGTGATGATGGGCATGGTCGGCGAGAACGCGCAGCTCACGCCCGAAGAGAAGCGCACCGTGCTGAAGATCGCCGTCGAAACCGTGAACGGGCGCGTGCCGGTGATCTCCGGTCTCGCGGAACTGAACACGGCGAACGCAACGCAATTTGCCAAGGATGCCGAAACAATTGGCGTTCAGGGTTTGATGGTGTTTCCGGGCCTGACGTACCGCTCGGACGATCGCGAAACGGTCGAATACTATCGGTCGATTGCGCGTTCGACCAAGCTCGGCCTGATGATCTACAACAACCCGCGCGGCTATGGCGTCGATATGCGTCCCGATCTGCTTGCGCAGCTCGCCGATGAGCCGAACGTCGTCGCGATCAAGGAAGAGACCTACGACACGACGCGCGTCACCGATCTTTATATGCGCTTCGGCGATCGTTTCGTCGTGTTCTGCGGCGTCGACGATCTCATCGTGGAGTCGGTCGCGCTCGGCGTGAAGGGCTGGGTCTCGGGCATGGCGAATGCAATGCCGAAGGAATCTGTCGACTTGCTGAATTACGCGGTGAACGGCGAATACGATAAGGCGCGCGCGCTGTATCGCGCGCTGATCGACCTCTTCCATCTCGACACGCACGTGAAGCTCGTGCAATACATCAAGCTCGCGGAGAACATCACGGCGGGTTATCCGGAGTATGTGAAAGCGCCGCGCCTGATGCTCGAGGGCGAGGAACGGCAGCGGACCATCGAGATCGTCGAGAAGGCGATCGCCAACGTGCGGGCGCTCGCGCGATGAAATCGACTTTCTTCTGCATCGACGGACACACGTGCGGCAATCCGGTGCGCGTCGTCGCGGGCGGCGCGCCGACGCTCGAAGGCCGCGACATGATCGAACGGCGCGCACATTTCCTGCGCGAGTTCGACTGGATTCGCACGGCGCTGATGTTCGAGCCGCGCGGCCACGAAGTGATGTCCGGCAGCATTCTCTATCCGCCGACGCGTCCTGATTGGGATCTGGCGATTCTCTTCATCGAAGTGAGCGGCTGCCTGCCGATGTGCGGGCACGGCACCATCGGCACGGTGACGACCGCCATCGAGCATGGACTCGTGCGGCCGCGCGAACCAGGCGTGCTGCGGCTCGATACGCCCGCGGGTCTCGTTATTGCGCGGTATCGGATGAATGGCGAGCATGTGGACTCGGTGCAGCTCGTCAACGTGCCGTCGTTTCTGCATTCGCAAGACTTGGTCGTAGACGTCGATGGCATCGGCGAGATTCGTTTCGATGTCGCGTACGGCGGCAACTTCTACGCGATCGTCGAACCGCAGCGCAGTTACGAAGGTCTGCATGCGCTGAAGCCATCGGATATCCAGCGCCTGAGTCCGCTGTTGAGGCAAAAGGCCAACGAGAAGTACAGCTTCGTGCATCCGGAAAACGACGCGATACGCGGCCTCAGTCACGTCATGTGGACGGGCGAGCCGACCGTCGATGGCGCCAGCGCGCGCAACGCGGTCTTCTACGGCGACAAGGCCATCGACCGTTCGCCGTGCGGCACGGGCACGTCGGCGCGCATGGCGCAGCGCGTCGCGAAGGGGCAACTGAAAATCGGCGAGCGCTTCGTGCATGAGAGCATCATCGGCACCTTGTTCGAAGGCGTGCCGATGGAAGCCGCGCGCGTCGGCGAATACGACGCGATCGTGCCGGGGATCGAAGGATGGGCGCGCGTGACTGGCCACAACACGATTTTCGTCGACGACCGCGATCCGCTCGCGCACGGATTCCTGCTGAAATAAAGGGAGATTCACGTCATGCTGGTACTGAAGAACGCACGCGTGCTCGACGCCGATCACGAGCGCGACGACGGCCGCTATTCCATCGTCATCGACGGCGACACGATCCGCGAAGTCACGCGCGAGCCGGTGCACGCGGACGGCGCGCAGGTCATCGACGTCGGCGGCAAAACGGTGATGCCCGGCATGATCGATTGCCACGCGCATGTGATCGCATCGGTCGCGCATCTCGGCAACAACAGCCGCTTGCCGAATACGTTCGCCATCCTGCGCGCGGTACCGATACTCGCGGGCATGCTCAATCGCGGCTTCACGACCGTGCGCGATGCGGGCGGCGCGGACTACGCGCTCTCGCGTTCGATCGAGGATGGCGTGATCGCGGGGCCGCGTTTGTTCGTCGCGGGCAAGGCGCTCTCGCAGACCGGCGGCCACGGCGATTTTCGCGAACGCTTCGACAACTCGGACCCCGACCCGTGCGGCTGCAATCGCAACATGGGCGCGATCGGGCGCGTGGTCGATGGCGTCGATGAAATGCGCCGTGCCGTGCGCGAGGAAATGCGCGCGGGCGCGCATCACATCAAGATCATGGCGTCGGGCGGCGTGGCGTCGCCGACCGATCCCATCGGCAATCTGCAATTCTCCGTCGATGAAGTGAAGGCCGCCGTCGAGGAAGCGGAATCGCATCAGACGTATGTGATGGCGCATGCGTACACGCCGAAGGCGATCGCGCGGGCAGTGAGGCTCGGCGTACGCACGATCGAACACGGCAATCTCATCGATGAAGCAACCGCGGACGTGATGGCCGAGCACGGCGCCTATGTCGTGCCGACGCTCGTCACGTATGACGCGATGTCGAAAGTCGGCGCGCAGATGGGGCTCGCGAAAGACACGCTCGACAAGAACGAATCGGTGCGCAAGCGCGGCCTCGAAGCGCTCGCGATGCTGCACGCGCGCGGCGTGAAGATCGGCCTCGGCACCGATCTGCTCGGCGACATGCATCAGTATCAGAGCGATGAACTGTCCATCCGCGCGGATATCGTCGGCGCATTCGAAGTCATTCGTCAGGCGACAGCGCTGGGCGCGGAAATCGTCAACATGAAGGGGAAGCTGGGCGTCGTCGCAGCGGGCGCGTATGCGGATCTGCTCGTCGTCGATGGCGATCCGCTGAAGGATATTCGCGTGCTGACGGGACAGGGCGAACGCATCGCGGGCGTGATGAAGAACGGCGCGTGGGTGCGTCAGACTTTGCTTTGAAGCTGCGTGCTACGATGCCGCAACCTTTCTGACAAGCGCTGAAACAACCCATGCCTCCGGTCGCCACGAATCCGAGCCCAAGCGACTCCAAGCACAAGATCGTGCGCACGACGACGGTCGAGCTCGTCACGACGGCGCTTCGTCAACGCATCTTGTCGGGCGATCTCGCGCCCGGCGAAGTGCTGCGTCAGGAAGCGCTCGCCGATGAGCTCGGCGTGAGCCGCGTGCCGATCCGCGAAGCGATCACGCGGCTGACCGGCGAAGGCTTGCTGACCAAAGAGCCGCACAAGGGTGCGTATGTCGCGGAGCTTTCGATAGAGGAAGTGCAGGAGACGTTCGAGATTCGCTTGCGGCTGGAGCCGTGGCTCTTTTCGCAGGCGATTCCGCATATCACCGATGCCGAAATCGCGAAAGCCGAAAGGCTCGTGAGCGAAATGGACGACGCGGAATCAGGACTCTGGGGTCAACTGAACTGGCGCCTGCACGAAACGCTTTATCTGCCCGCGCGGCGCGATATCACGCTGCAGATGCTGCGCGTGCTGCACGATCGCAGCGACCGCTATTTCCGCTTTCAGGTCGTGCAGGTGCCGATTCGCGAGCAATCGCACGACGAACACATGAGCCTGATCGATGCATGCCGCAAGCACGATGCGAAGCTCGGCGCGAAGCTGCTCGAACAGCACGTGAAGACGGCGGGGCAGCAGATCATATCGGTCGTCGAGACCATCATGGCACGATGAAACTCGGAACGGCTTCATTCCATCCACCCGCGCGGGGTGGTCCCGCGTCGTGACGAATCGGGCTTACTGACGGATCTATCAAACCGGAGGCAAGCCGTCATGGGCGTACTGAGCGGAATTCGGGTTCTGGAGTTCGAGGCGATCGGTCCTGCGCCGTTCGGCTGCATGTTGCTGGCCGACATGGGCGCGGATGTCTTGCGTGTCGACCGGGCGGTCGCGGCGGGCGATCTCGGGCCGAAGATCAGCGGCAAGCACAAGAACGTGACGGGACGTGGACGGCGCTCCATCACGCTCGATCTGAAACATCCCGATTCCGCCGATATCGCGCTCGAACTGATGTCGAAGGCGGATATCGTCATCGAAGGATTTCGGCCGGGCACGATGGAGAAGCTCGGCATCGGTCCGGACGCGGCGCTCGCGCGCAATCCGAAGCTCGTCTATGGACGCATGACGGGCTGGGGGCAGACGGGGCCGCTCGCGCAGCGCGCAGGGCACGATCTGAACTACATCGCGCTGTCGGGTGTGCTGTCGGCGATCGGGCGCGCAGGCGAGGCGCCGGTTCCGCCGCTCAATCTCGTCGGCGATTACGGCGGCGGCGGCATGCTGCTCGCGCTCGGCGTCGTCGCGGCGCTGGTCAACGTGCAACGCGGCGGTGCCGGGCAAGTGGTCGATGCCGCGATGATCGAAGGCGCCGCGCAACTCGGCACGACGATCTGGGGCCTGGTCGCATCGGGGAATTGGCGCGAGGCGCGCGAGAGCAATCTGCTCGATGGCGGCACGCCGTGGTACGACAGTTATCGCACGCGGGACGGACACTACATGGCTGTCGGCGCGGTCGAGGCACGGTTTTATGCGGAGCTGCTGGAGAAGCTCGGACTGGCCGATGCGGATCTGCCCGCGCAGCATGATCGGAAAGGATGGCCGGTTCTGAGGCAACGCTTTGCGGCGGTATTTGCGGAGCGGACGCGCGATGAGTGGTGTCGCGTGTTCGACGGTAGCGATGCCTGTGTCGCTCCGGTGCTGGGGTTATCGGAGGCGCCGGAACATCCGCAGAATCGTGCGCGCGGGAGTTTCGTCGAATACGATGGCGTCGTGCAGCCCGCGCCGGCGCCGCGTTTTTCGGCTACGCCGTCGGAGATATCGCGGCCAGCGCCGCAGCGGGGCGAGGGCGGACGGGATGCGTTGCGGGATTGGGGGTTTGACGACGAACGGATCGCGGGATTGCTAGGGCTTGCCGTGCACAGCTGATGACAGCATCGTAAGCTTCGTCCGTCAATCTCGCGCTGTCATGTCGAGGTCATCGACCATCCATATCGTCTCCTTGCTTCCCCACAACGAGACAACGGTCCATGAACTCGAACAATCAGCAGGACGATGCATCGCTCACATCACGCCGTGGCTTTCTGAAGTTCGCGGGCGCGTCCGGGCTCGCGACCGCGGCGCATGCCGTAAGCGGTCCAGCGCATGCTCAATCGACGGAGCGCGATGGAACGCCCGAGCAAATTCATCTCACGTGGGGCGAAGATCCGACGAGCGAAGTCATCGTGAGCTGGGCGTCAGTTGCGCAAGCCGTGAAGCCGCGCGTTCGCATCAGCACGAACGATGGACACGCGCATGTCGCGCATGCCGTGCAGCGCACCTATACCGACGGGCTGAACGGAGAAATCGTCTGCACGTATCACGCGCGTCTTCACGAGCTGCGGCCGGACACCGAGTATCGATACGAAGTCACCGCCGATAACGACGGCAAAGCCGGCCAGCCCTTCAGCGCGAGCTTTCGCACCGCGCCGCGCGGACGCCGCAAGTTCCGCTTCACGAGTTACGGCGATCTCGCGACGCCGAACACCGGCTGGGTGTTGTCGTCGCCGCAAAGCCGCTTTGCGGTGAAGGCCGTCGAACGTTTCGCGCCGCTCTTTCATCTGCTGAACGGCGATCTCTGCTATGCGAACCTGAATCCGGCGCAGCAGCCGGAAGTCTGGCGCGACTTCGGCAACAACGCACAGACGTCGGCCGCGAACCGTCCGTGGATGCCGTGTCCGGGCAATCACGAAGTCGAGTTCAACAATGGCAGGCAAGGCTTCGACTCCTATCTCACGCGCTACACACTGCCCGACAACGGCACGCATTTTCCCGGCCGCTGGTACAGCTTTCGCGTGAGTTCGGTGCTGTTCATTTCGCTCGATGCCGACGACGTCATTTATCAGGACGGCGCCGCATTCGTCGCCGGACCGTCGCCGCTCGTGCCTGCCGCGAGCACGGGCAATCCGTCGATTGCGCCGGGCACGTCTTTCTATATCCGTGGATACAGCAACGGCGAGCAGACGCGCTGGCTCGAAAAGACGCTGCGTCATGCATCGCAGGATGACGATATCGACTGGATCGTCGTGCAGATGCATCAGGACGCGTTGAGCTCATCGAAGACGGGCAACGGTTCCGACAAGGGCATTCGCGAAGCATGGCTGCCGCTCTTCGACCGCTATGGCGTGGATCTCGTGTTGTGCGGCCACGATCACGACTACGAGCGCAGTCATCCGGTGCGCGGCTGCAATCACGGCGCGGGGCGCGATGCGCTCACAGGCGAGCGCGTCGATACCTTGCAGCCGCGTCCTGTGACGACGGCACAGCGCGCGAACGATCCGATCGATACATCGCATGGCACGATCCATTTGATTCTCGGTGGCGGCGGGACCAGCGCGCCGCTCGATGTGTACGGCACGGACCCAGGCAACGGTTTGCCGCAGGCGCAAGTGTTCACGAAGCCCAACCGCCCGGTGCCGGGCACGACGACGGGCACTTTCGTGCGTCCCGTCGCCGATGCGGTCGAGGACGCGATCTGGTCCGCGCAGCGCGATACGGGCACGGGCTACGGCATCGCCGTCTTCGATGTCGATCCCGGCGAGCATGGCGGCAAGACGTCCATCACGATGAGCTATTACCACGCAACCGGTGCGGATCAGACACCGAACGCGGACTATGAGTTGTTCGAGACCGTCGTGCTGGAGAAGGCGTGTCGCAGGTGAAAGATGCCTGAAAAAAAACGGCACGCCCAGCTTGCGCTGCGGCGTGCCAAATCAAACAAGCCAAACGACCAACTCAAAGGAACAACTCAAAAAGCCTTACTGCAGATTCCCCGCCACCGCCACCGTCTGCCCGGTGATGTAATTCGACTCCGGCGAGCAGAACAGATAAACACCGCCCGCCGCTTCCTCCGGCGTACCTCCGCGGCCCAGCGGATTCCGCTGCGCGTGCGCCTTCAGCATGTCGGCATTCAGGCCGACACGAATATCGCGCCCGTCGATCTTCACGGACTCAGCCGCTTCGGTGCTCACCGTCATGCGCGTATGAATCAACCCGAACGCGACGCAGTTCACATTGACGTTAAAGCGTCCCCATTCGCGGGCCAGCGCGCGTGTCATGCCGATGACACCCGCCTTCGCCGACGAATAATTCATCTGCCCGGCGTTGCCATTCAGCGCCGACACTGACGAAATATTGACGATCTTCCGATAGCTCTCGCGCCCGGCTTCCTTGTCCGCCGCATGCAACGCCTTGATGTGCGGATACGCGGCGCGCAGGATGCGAAAGGGCGCCGTCATATGACAGTCGATGACCGCGTACCACTGCTCATCGGTCATCTTCTGCACGACATCGTCCCACGTATAGCCCGCATTGTTGACGATGATATCGATGCCCTTGTACGTGTTCATCGCCGTGCCGATGAGCCGGTCCGCGAAGTCCGCCGCCGTCACGTTGCCGACACACGTCACCGCTTCCGCGCCTTGCTTCTTGAGCAATTCGACGGTTTCCTGCGCGGGCTCGGCGTCGAGATCGTTGATGACGAGCCGCGCGCCTTCACTCGCGAGCTTGAGCGCGATCGCCTGACCGATGCCGCGTCCCGAGCCGGTTACCAATGCCACTTTTCCTTCGAGCTTTCCCATGATGATGTCCTGATAGATAAAGTCAGAGCGCGACGACGGCGTCGCCGAGCACGCGCGCTTCGCCATACTGATTGACGGTCTGGATCTCGAGCCGCACGCGGCGCTCGCCTTCCGCCTCGAACTTTTCGGTGACCTTGCCCGTGCACGTAATGACATGTCCGAGCTGCGTAATGCCGACGAAGCGCACGCCGAACGCGCGCAACTGCCGCTGCTCGACCCACGACGTGAGCAGACGCCCGAGCCACGCCATCGACAACATGCCGTGCGCGAACACGTCCGGCACGCGGGCGCGCCGCGCATAGTCGGTGTCGATATGAACCGCGTTGTGATCGCCCGACGCGCCCGCGAACAGCGCGAGCGTCGTGCGGTTCACGGGCGGCAGCGTGAGCGGCGGCAAGGTGTCACCGACCTTGATCGAATCGAAACTGATGATGTTCATTCGCGTGTCCCCCGCTTATCGCTGAACGATGATGCTGCGCAGATCCGCAACATGCTCGCCGCGCTGGTTCGTCACGCGCGTCTCGCGGACGATGAACCACAGCGCGCCGTTCTTCTTGTCGTAGATATCCGCGACACGGCTTTCGTAGCGCAGGACATCGCCGGCATACGCCATGCGGTGATACGTGAACGACTGCTCGCCATGCAGGATGCGCGAAGGCACGATGCCCAGCTCGTCGCGCCAGGCCGTCGACGGCTGCTCGAATTCCAGCGAGAACAGGAACGTGGGCGGCAGCGGCAGCGCGGGATAACCCGCGTCGCGCGCGGCCGCTTCGTCGAAATAGACCGGATTCGTCTCGCCGGTCGCCTTCGCGAAGAAGCGCAGGCGCCACGCGTCCGCGCTTGCCGTGTACACCGGCAGGCGCATGCCGATATGCTTCTTGTCGATGCTCATCACACAGCCCGCTTGAAGATGGTGACGACGCCCGCGCCGCCGAGGCCGAGGTTGTGCTGCAACGCGAGCTTCGCGCCCTTGACCTGGCGATCGCCCGCCGTGCCGCGCAGCTGATGCGTCAGCTCGTAGCATTGCGCGAGACCCGTCGCACCGAGCGGATGCCCCTTCGACAGCAGGCCGCCCGACGGATTGGTCACCCACTTGCCACCGTAGGTGTTGTCGCCATCCAGCACGAGGCGCTCGCCTTCGCCTTCCTTGCACAGGCCGAGCCCTTCGTACGTGATGAGCTCGTTCTGCGCGAAGCAGTCGTGCAGCTCGACCACGTCGATGTCCTCGGGGCCGACGCCCGCCTGCTCGTAAGCCTGCTGCGCCGCAGTGCGCGTGATGTCGAAGCCGACGACGCGAATCATGTCCGCCGACTCATACGTGCTCGGCAAATCGGTGGCGAGCGACTGGCCCGCGATCATCACATCGGTGCGCAATCCGTGCTTGCGCGCGAAGGCTTCGGACACGACGATGGCCGCCGCGCCGCCGCAGGTCGGCGGGCACGCCATCAGGCGCGTCAGCACGCCTTCCCAAAGAACGGGCGCGTTCATCACGTCTTCCGTCGACACGACGTTGCGGAACACGGCCAGCGGATTGCGCGCCGCATGCTCGCTGGCCTTGGCGCGGATGCGCGCGAACGTTTCGAGCTTCGTGCCGTACTTGCGCATGTGCGCGAGACCCGCGCCCGCGAACTGGCGGATCGCAGTGGGAATCTCGGTATGGCCGACGAGCTTGTTGGTCAGATCGAGCGCGCGTTCGAGCGCGGGCGCGCGATCCGTCCATTTCGCCGACAATGCGCCCGGTTGCATGAACTCGAAGCCCACGGCGAGCGCGCATTCGACCGCGCCCGATTCGACCGCCTGCCGCGCGAGATAGAGCGCGGTGGAACCCGTCGCGCAATTGTTGTTGACGTTGATGACCGGAATGCCCGTCATGCCGACGCGATAGATCGCTTTCTGTCCGCTCGTCGAGTCGCCGTAGACATAGCCGGCATACGCTTGCTGAATGGCCTTGTAATCGAGCCCGGCATCGGCGAGCGCATCGCGGATGGCGGTTTCGCCCATCACGTCGTACGTTTCGCTCGCACCCGGCTTCTTGAACGGAATCATGCCCACACCCGCGACAAACACCTTGCGACTCATGTCCTTCTCCTTCAGTGATTGAGGATTCGATTGCCTTACAGCTTGCGCGAGATGAGATCGCGCATGACCTCGCTCGCGCCGCCGTAGATGCGTGATACGCGTGCATCGACGAACGCGCGGGCGACGGGATACTCGAGCATGTAGCCGTAGCCGCCGTGCAACTGGACCATCTCGTCGAGCGCCTTGCCGAGCGACTCGGTGGCGAAGAGCTTTGCGATGGCGGATTCCTCGAGCGTCAGGCGGCGCCGCATGTGCGCGTCGAGGTAGTGATCGACCATGAGGCGCACGGCGATGGCCTGCGCCTTGATATCGGCGAGCTTGAACTTGGTGTTCTGGAAGTCCCACACGGTCTGATTGAACGCGCGGCGGTCCTTCACGTAGTTCAGCGTGTGTTCGAGGCACGTCTCCAGTCGCGCGGCCGCGCCGATCGCAATGCTCAGGCGCTCCTGCGGCAACTCGGCCATCAGATACGCGAAGCCCTTGCCTTCGTCGCCGAGACGGTTCTCGATCGGCACGCGCACGTCGTCGAAGAAGAGTTCCGCCGTGTCCTGCGCATGCATACCGATCTTCTCGAGCTTGCGGCCGCGCCGGAATCCGTCGCGCGTCGTTTCGACGACGATCAGGCTCACGCCCTTCGCACCCGCCGACGGGTCCGTCGTGCAGACGACGATCACGAGATTCGCATTGAGCCCGTTCGTGATGAAGGTCTTGCTGCCGTTGATGACGTAGTGATCGCCGTCGCGGCGCGCGGTGGTGCGCACCGCCTTGAGATCGCTGCCGGTGCCGGGCTCGGTCATGGCTATGGCGAGAATCTGCTCGCCCGTGCAGATGCTCGGCAGCCAGCGCCGCTTTTGCTCTTCACTGCCGATACGCGCGATATACGGCGCGACGATATCCGAATGCACCGCGAAGCCCGGGCCGCTTACGCCCGCGCGCGTCATTTCCTCGTTGATGACGGCCACGTGTCCGAAATCGCCGCCGCCACCGCCGTATTCGTCCGGCAGCGATACGCACAGCAAGCCTTGCTTGCCGGCTTTCAGCCACGTTTCGCGGTCCACGCAGCCGGCCTTGTCCCACTCCGCCTGGCGGGGAACGCATTCGCGCTCGAAGAAGCGGCGAGCAGTAGTACGAAGCATTTCATGATCGTCTCGAAAGACGGTGCGATCGATGTGCATTGCAGGTTCCTGGGTTGGGTCTTAGGTGTTCGTGTGGCGCGGTGAAGCGCCGATACACGCGACATGCGAAGCCGGATCCGCGTGATAGAGCGCGTCGATCAGATGCGCGCGGCGTGCCCGCGTGGTGGCCTGATTGACGTAGCCTTTATCGGCGATTTCGTTGGCGTCGAGCGAGGGCGGCTCGGCCATCAGCATCAGCCTTTCGATGACGAGCGTCGCGCCGCCGGCCTTTTGCTGCCCGAGACGCCGGCTCAGTTCGGCGACGACGAGCGGATGCGTGACGAGCGCGCTCGCGTCGAGCAATTCGAGCTCGGGCGCGATGCGCCGGCACGCCGGGACGTTCGGCCACGCCAGCGCGGCCAGATGATGGCGGTCGTGACCGCAGATCACGGCGTCGGACAGGAGCGGCGCGCAGCAGTCGATGAGCCCGAGCCGCAGCGCGCCCGTGCGTACCCACGAGCCGTTCGCGAGCTTGAAATCTTCGGCCGTGCGTCCGGCGAAGATCATGCCTTGCTCGGGATCGGCGGGATCGGCGAAACGCACGGCATCGCCGAAGCGGAAGAAGCCTTCCTCGTCGAACGCGGCCACGGTCAGTTCCGGCTGGCCGATATAACCGCCGAACACGTGCGGACCGCGCATACGGAATTCATAGCGCCCGTCGCCGCCTTCGAGCGGCAGGAGCTTCACTTCCGTGCCGGCCACGGGCGTGCCGATGTTCCCCGGCGTATCCGTCGCCCAACCGCAATGCGTGCCCATACCGGTCGTTTCCGTCGATGCCAGGCCGGTGCAGAACATGATGCGCTCGCCGATCGTCTGCTCCGCGACGGTCTGGATGCGCTTCCAGACTTCCGTCGGCAGGCTCGCGCCGCCGTAGCCGAAGAAACACGCGTTCGAGAAGACGTTCTCGGCGAGTTTCCGGTCGCGCTCGAATTCGGCGGCGAGCACGGCCCACGCGGAGGGCACCGTCGTGAAAATAGTCGACGATACTTCGTGCAGATTGCGCACCGTGCGTTCGATCATGCCGGGTATGGGCCGGCCGTCGTCGATGTAGTGTGTCGCGCCGAACTGGACCGCGCGGCCGAAGTTCAGCACGCCGCCCAGACCGTGGTGCCAGGGCAGCCAGTCGAGAAACACCGGCTGTGCGTCGCTCAACCACGCCAGGTTGTCCGAGAAATACGCGGCGACCGCGCCGAGATTGCCGTACGTGAGCGGGACCGCTTTCGGCAGACCGGTAGAGCCGGACGTGAAGAGCACGCGGGCGATGTCCTCGTTGCGCACGGCGGCGTGCGCGCGGTCGATCGCGCGCAGCGTGGCTTCATCGAGGGGATGGCGAGTGAGCGCTTGCCACGAGAAGTGTCCTGGCTGCGCATCGTCGACGGCGATGACCGGCAAATTCCCGAGTTCGAGCGCCGCGAGGGCACGCGCATACGGCGTGACCGACTGCACGAATATCGCGCCCGGCGGCACCAGTTCGCGGATCGCCTTGAGGCGCGCGAAATCTTTGCTCATCAGCGCATAAGGGGGCGAGACCGGCGCGGTGGGAACGCCCACGTATTCCGCCGCCAGAAGCACGACGGCCTGCTCGACCGAATTGCCCGACAGCAGGATGAGCGGACGCTCTGCGTTCAGCCCCATCTCCAGCAGCGCGCCCGCCACGGCCTGTACTTGCCGCCACAGTTCGCTCCAGCTGAGCGAGCGCCATTCGCCGTTTGCGTCGCGTTCGCAAAACGCGGGCGTGTCGCCGCGGTTTGCGGCCCATAGCGGCACGAAGTCCGCAAACGAACGCTGTTCGATGCACGGCAGCGCGCGAGCGCTACGGAGAATCAGCGTGCCGTCCGCGCGGCGCTCGACGAGCGTCTTTCGCTCGGGAAACCGCACAGGACGATAAGACGGTGCCACCTTGCCGCTTGCTTCGAGCGTGCTCATTACATCTGTCTCCCGAGCATGGATGTGTGTTGCCGGATGCGACCGCGAAGCCGCGC
Source organism: Caballeronia arvi (assembly GCF_001544695.2). Classification (GTDB taxonomy): domain Bacteria; phylum Pseudomonadota; class Gammaproteobacteria; order Burkholderiales; family Burkholderiaceae; genus Caballeronia; species Caballeronia arvi. Next base: position 140,693 of record NZ_FCOM02000006.1, on the reverse strand, counting down.
GCCATCCTCCGGCTCTTGATTTGTCGATTTCACCGAACGGCGAGATCGTTTGCCCTTGGACCAAGAATAGGGGAAGGCGCACCGGTGCGTGACCACCCGAGGTGGGTGGCGGTTCGGTGCGCAGAGCCGCGTATGGTGAAGCTGTGAAGGGGCCCGTCATTAACGAGGAAGTCAATGAACCTGAGCTATTCGAACGAAGATCTCGCGTTTCGCGATGAAATCCGCGCATTCCTGCGGGACCGACTCCCGCACGATCTGCGCGACAAGGTGCTGAATCATCGTCATCTGGAGCGCGACGATCACGTGCGCTGGCAGCGCATCCTGCATTCGCGCGGCTGGGGCGCGCCCGGCTGGCCGCAGGCGTGCGGCGGCACGGGATGGACCGCGCTGCAGCGGCTGTTGTTCGACATCGAATGCGGCATCGCGGGCGCGCCGCGCCAGCTTCCTTTCGGCCTCACCATGATCGCCCCGGTGCTGATGAAGTTCGGCAGCGCCGCGCAGCAGGCGCGTTTTCTGCCGCGCATCCTCACCTTGGAGGACTGGTGGTGCCAAGGGTATTCCGAGCCGGGGGCGGGCTCGGATCTCGCCTCGCTCAAGACGCGGGCGGTGCGCGAAGGAGACCACTACATCGTGACCGGGCAAAAGACCTGGACCACATTGGCGCAGCACGCCGACTGGATGTTCTGTCTGGTCCGCACCGATCCCGAGGCGAAACAGCAGAGCGGCATTTCCATGTTGCTCATCGACATGAAGTCGCCCGGCATCACCGTGCGCCCGATTCCCACGCTCGAAGGCGTCGCCGATATCAACGAGGTCTGGCTCGACGGCGTGAAAGTACCCGCCGCGAATCTCATCGGCGAGGAGAACCACGGCTGGACTTACGCGAAATATCTGCTCGGCCATGAACGCACGGGCATCGCCGGTATCGGGAATTGCCGGCGCGAGCTGCGTTACGTGAAGGCGCTGGCGCAGCGCGAGCGCAGAAACGGCAAGCCGCTTGTGGAAGACGTGCGCGTGCGAGAAAAGATCGCGCGCATCGAGGCCGAAGTCATGGCGCTCGAAATGCTGTTGCTGCGCGTTGCGTCGGATGTGGGGCAGCGTGGCGCGGGCGTGGAGTCGTCGATTCTCAAGATCCGCGGCTCGGAATTGCAGCAGGCGTTGTCGGCGCTGCATATCGATATCGCCGGGCCGAATGCGTTGCCGTTTTCGCCCGACTGGCTCACGGACGGTTTCGACGGCTGGACGCCCGAACCCGGCTATGGCGCAAGCATCGGCAGCTTTTATCTGGACATGCGCAAGCCGACCATTTTCGGCGGCACGAACGAAGTGCAGAAGGAAATCATCGCGAAAGCGGTTCTCGACATGTGAGGTGGCAGATGGACTTTTCATACAGCGATGAGCAGCGCCAGCTCGCGGACAGCCTGCGGCGCTTCACCGACGAGCGCTATCCGATCGACGCGCGCCGCAAGGCGCTGCGCGCCCCGGACGGTTTCAGCCGCGACGCCTGGCGCGCCTACGCGGAGTTCGGCCTGCTCGGGCTGACGATTTCATCGGAGTACGGCGGTTTCGACGGCAACGCAACCGACACGTTCGCCGTGCAGTTCGAAGCCGGCCGCGCGCTGCTGTGCGAACCGCTGATTCCCTGCGCGGTGATGGCAGCCGGCCTGATCGAGCTTGCAGGCACCGACGCGCAGCGGCAAGCGTGCTTGCCCGCGATCGCGGAGGGCCGCGAGATCGTGGCGCTCGCCTTTCAGGAACAGGAAAGCCGCTATGACTTCGCGCGCCCGTCGGTCACCGCGCGGGCGAACGGGGACGGCTTCGTGCTCGATGGCCGCAAGGTGCACGTCTGGCACGGCGAGGCCGCGCATACGCTGATCGTGTCGGCGTGGAACGCGTCGGCGGAGGCGCTGTCGCTATTCATCGTGCCGGCGTCGGCGGCGGGCGTGTCGGTGCGCGCGTATCCCATGCTCGACGGCGAACGTGCGGCCGAGGTCACGTTGCAAGCGGTGCGCGTGCCCCAAAGCGCGATGCTCGGTAATGGCGCGCGCGGCGAAGCGATGCTCGAAGCGGCGCTCGAACGTGGCATTGCCGCGCTGTGCGCCTCGAGCGCGGGCGCGATGGCGCGTCTCATCGAAATGACCGGCGAGTATCTGCTTACGCGCAAGCAGTTCGGCCAGCCGCTCGGCCGCTTCCAGGCGTTGCGTCATCGCGTGGCGGACATGCTCGTGCAGAAGGAGCTCGCGCTGTCGATGGCGCATCTGGCCGCATCGGCGATCGATGTCGGCGACGCAACCGAGCGGCGTCGCATGATCTCGTCCGCCAAGCTGATGGTGGGCCGCGCGGCGCGCTTCGTCGGCGAGCAGGCCGTGCAGCTGCACGGCGGCATGGGCGTCACGGCGGAGCTGGCGGTCGGCGATTACTTCAAGTATCTGACGGCGTCGTCGCTGCGTCTCGGCGATGCGGACTATCACGCCGATGTGCTCGCAAACCTGCCGATGGACCTGGGCACGCGCGCGCTCGTCGCCTGATACGCGAGACGCGACCGGCGCGTGCGTTCACGCGCCGTCGCCCAGGGCGAGGTCGCGCGAGCGGGCAACGGCCTCGTCGCGGCTCGACACGCCGAGCTTGCTGTAGATGTTCTTCAGATGCCATTTGACCGTCTCGGGCGAAATACCCATCGTCCGGGCGATCTTCTTGTTCGGCAGCGCCTGCGCGAGCAGGCTCAGCACCTTCGATTCCCGCGCGCTCAGGATGTCCTGAGACTTGCCGTCCGCCGAACGCGCGCCGGGTTTCGTTGCGGCGGGCGTCGCGGTGGCGCGCGCGTGCGCATCGCGCAGGCGATCCGCGTAGAACTGCAGCACAGCATCGTTCGACTCGTCGCTGGCCACGCTCGTGATCAGGTCCAGCGCGGCAGGATCGGCATCGAGGAGCGTGCGCACGAGCCCGAGACGATGCCCGAGGCGCATCGCCGAACGCATCAGCTTGCGCGCGGCCACGGCATCGCCGCGGCCATGCGCCGTAACGGCCTTTTGCGTTTCGAAGTAAGCGAGACGCCGCTGCCAGCCTTGCGCGCGGCACAGATCGATGAGCGGCGAGAGCGCGTGCGCCGCCGCATCATAGTCTTCATGCGCGAGGCGCCAGTCGATGTGCGCCCGTTGCGAGATCACCTGAAAATCCGCCGACGCCTGCACGCCCGCGCGCGCGGCCAATGCGTCGATGCGCGCGATGTGCGCCCGCGCGGCGTCGAACTGGCTGCGTTGCAGATCGCGCCGCACCCGCTGCGCCAGGCAATGCGCGAGCACGCGGCGCAGCTCGGGCCGCGTGGCGTAGTCTTCGAGCCGATGCAGGCACGCGAGCGCATCGAGCCGATGACCCGCTTGCCAGTGCGCCGACGACAGCACGGTCAGCACGCTCATCACCGTGTCGGGAAACGATACACGCTCGATCACGTCGAGACGTTCTTCGAGCAGCTTGCGCGCCTGGTCGGTTTCGCCGGATTCGTAGAGCACTTCGCCGAGCAGCGCCGCGGCAAGCGCCGACGCTTCGGCCGCCGCGCTGCCGCGCTGATCGGCTTCGTAAAGCACGTCGCGGCAGACGCGCTCGGTTTGCAGGAGATCGCCTTGCAGCAGATGGCTGAATCCGGCGAGCGCGCGCCCGCTCAACACGCCCGCGGACGTGCCCATGATCGGCGTGCCATCGGCAAGCGCGGGCACGCGATCCGTCTGCACGCGGCGCGCTTCGTCGAAATCGCCGCGCTGCGCGTGGATCCACGAAAGCAGATTGTTGCGCGCGCCGACGACCACGCCCTGCGCGTCGTGAGGCAGCGCGCACATGCGCGGCAACAGGTTGCAGGCGGCGTCGAGATCGTCGCGCTGGACCGCGAGCGCGCCCTCCAGCAGCATGAGCCGATAGCGGGAATTCGTATCGTCGCGGGAAAGATCGCCGCGCAGCCGCTCGATCGCGTCCGCGCACGCGTCGAACTCGCGCGCGTACAGATGCAGATGGATCATCCACAGCCGCAGGCCGATGCGCGCCTGAATCTCGGCCGGCGGCAACAGCCGCATCAGCGCGACGACCTTGCGCAAGTCGCCGCGCAATTGCAGGCTGCGCGCAATCCGCGCGACGAGATCCGCCGCCGCGGCAGGCTCGCCGGCGAGCACGGCGTGGCGCACGGCTTCATCGGCGTGATCGTGCTCGCGGAACCATTGCCACGCCGCGTAATGCACCTGCCGCTGCTGCGTCGCGCTGCGCTTGCGGAAGCGTTCCAGCAGTGTTTCGCGAAAGAGCGGATTGAGCCGATACCACGCGTGGCGCGCATCGTGACCCGCGGGCGCGAGAAAGAGATTATCGCTTTCGAGACGCGTGATCAGCCTGAGCACGCTGTCCGCGTGATCGGTGCCGCCGAGCAGCGCAACGCATAGCGGCGCGCATAGCCGCTCGCATACGGCCATGCGCACGAGAAGTTCGACCTCGTTCGCGGCAAGGCTCGACAGCACTTCGCGCTCGAAATATTCCGCGAAGGTGTGGGCGTCGAGATGTCGCATGCCCGCGAAGGCATCGCCCGCTGCGAGTGTCGCCGGCGCCGCTTTCCTGCGCTTCGCGCCGACCACCATCAATTGCAGGCCCGCGACCCAGCCGTCGGTCATTTCGTGCATCTGGCGAGCGTCGCGCGAATCGATTTCGGGGAACTGCGATTTCAGGAAAGCCTTCGATTCCGCCATCGAAAAACGCAGATCGCGCATGTCGAGTTCGAGCAGCAGGCCCGCATCACGGATGCGCCCGACCGACAGCGGAATCGCCCCGCGCGACGCGAACACGACGTGCAGATTCGGCGGCGCGTAATCGAGCAGCCATTGCAGCGATCGATGACAGCGACGATCCGTCAGCCGGTGCAGATCGTCGAACACGAGCACGAGATCGCCCTGACGGCTCGCGATGCCGCGCACGAGCGCGATGATCGTGCGCTCGATCGCTTCGTCGTCGGTGCCGCGGCCGCCGAGCAGCGCGGCGTCGCGGGGGATCGACGGATCGACTTGCGCGAGGCTCGCGGCGAGCGCGTCGAGAAAGGGCGCGGGGTCGTCGATTTCATCGGCGAGCGTGAGCCACGCGACCTGGAACGCGAGCGGATAGAGCGCCTCGCGCCACGCGATGAGCGCCGTGGTCTTGCCATAGCCCGCCGGACCCTGCATGACGATGCAGCGCTTGCGGCGCGCCTCGACGAGCTGCGCGACGAGCCGCTCGCGGCCCAGGACGAGCGTCGACGCGCGCGGTGACGCGCACGCGAACCCGGTTGCGTGCGAGCCGGCCGCCGCCGCTGCGTCAGGATCGACATGATTCGGATTGCCAAGGACGATCGTTTCAGTCATCACACACCTGCGTCATTCAATGGAGCTTCACTGATTTTAACGTTCAGCAGTCAAACCGCCCGCTAGGGAACATGTGTACGTGTGTGTCCAAATAATTCGGAATAAAGCAATTGCCAGACATTCGCGTGAGTGGTAGATGGGCGGCGATACCGAACGCGATGCGGGTATTCCCGTGCCTACTCGCTTCGGGTAGTGGTGCGTTCGGGATCGCCTGCAACACTGCATCGGAAGGGGCGGTGCGGCGTCGGCGTGCGTCGATCGAGCGCACCGGACACACCAGATTCCCACAACGAGGAGACACTCATGCGTTTCATCAGGAAAGGCGTCGTTGGCGCGACACTCGCGATTGCGGCCGGCAGTGCGGCGGCGCAATCGAGCGTCACGCTTTATGGCGTCGCCGATACATTCTTTCAGTGGTTCAACAACGGCGGAACCCAGTCCTGGTCGATGCGCAGCGGCGGCAACACCGGCTCGATGTTCGGCCTGAAGGGCACCGAGGACCTCGGCGGCGGCCTCAAAGCCGTGTTCAACCTCGAAGGCGGCTACAACCTCAACAACGGCACGTTCCTCGCCGATTCCTCCGCGATGTTCTATCGCCAGTCGTGGGTCGGGTTGGCGCACGAGAAGTACGGTTCGCTGACGCTCGGCAGGCAATATCAGCCGACGTTCTGGGCGATCTACCCGTCCGATCCGTTCCGCGCGAACGAGGTGCTTTCGCCGCTCGCGGCGATGGCGACGACCATCGACCGCAATACGATAGCCACGGCCACCCCCGGCGGACGCTCCAGCAACGCGATCCTCTACAAGTCGCCCAATATCAGCGGCTTCCAGTTTCAGAGCATGTATGCGCTCGCGGCGACGGTCACGCAGCCTTATCCGCAGACAGCCGGCAATTTGCTGGATATCGCCGGAACCTACGCGGGTTACGGGCTCTACGTGGGCATGTCGTATCAGTTCCAGCATCCGGGCTCGAAGAGCATTCCGGGGCTGCCAGCCGCGGTGAACACGGTGTCCGTCGAGCACTTCACGGGCGCGCTGGCATACCGCATCGGCATCGTGAATCTGCAGTTCAACTACGCGTATCACAAGCCGCACGATCCCGCCGCGGGCTCGGTCGCCGCGCGCCTCAATGCGGCGCATCCGTTCAGCGTCGCCGAACTCGGCGCGACGATCCAGGCGACGCCCGCCGACGCCATCGAAATCGCCGGCTTCCAGCGCCTCGCGCGCGGCGTGCACGACAACACCTGGGGCATCGAGCTGGGCGCGGATCACGCCCTTTCGAAGCGCACGTCCCTCTACGCGCGCGCGGGCTACATGAAGAACAACGGCCTCGCGACGACGTCCTGGCCAGGCCTCACGGCGGTCGGGCCGGGCGAGAAGCAGATCCTCGTCGGCGCGGGCGTCTCGCATCGCTTCTGAGTTGCATCGTGCGCACTTCGTTGCGGCTCTCGGGCGCGGCGGAGTGCGTGGTTCAGACTACAACGATCATGGCAGCAAACAACACTATGAAATTTATTCGCACCGTACGACTGACGATCGGCGTCGCTGCCGTCAGCGCTTCGTTTCATGTTTGTGCACAGAATGGTGCGTCGGCGCCTGTCGGTGCGTCGCCTGCGGCAACGGCGGCATCGACGACGCCAGGCGCTGCCAAGTCCGCGAAAGCCGCCGATCGCGCATTGCGCCGGCGCATCCTCACCGCACTTGCCGATGCAAAAGGGATGCGCGCAAGCGGCATCACGGTGCGCGTGACCAGTGGCGATGTGCTGCTGGAAGGCTGGGTGCCCGAACAGGCGCAAGTGGATCAGGCGACGCGCGTGGCGCAAGGCGTGCAAGGCGTGAAAACGGTGCGCAATACGCTGATTCTTTCGACCTTCTGAGCTTCTGATTCGTCTTTTCTTCGCCCCGCGCCGGTTGACATCGGCGCGGGGCGATTGTCTTTATATACGGGCCGCGGTCGGCCTCGTTTCGATCCGCGACACGCCGCGTGCCAACACTACATGAACGGTGCGACTACGGGCTGTATCGGTCGTATGCGAGGTCATCATGAACACCGGTGCAAAGAACGCCTCGCGCGTCCGCGGCTGGCTCGACACAGCATCCGCCCATTGAACAACGATGAGACCCGACAGTCTTCAATGATCGTTGCTCGCAGCTCCACGGCGCGCTCGTCGCCGGGGAGTTCCTAATGAGTGAAGCAAATGAAAAAGCCGGACGCGCCGCTTACGCGCGTCCGGCTCATACCGCTGTTTGACGACTATGGAACGCCAGCCGCGCTCAGGCGGCGCTCGTCGCTACGTGCTCTCCCGCGCCGCGCTGCGAGCGCTCGGGATGCAGCCAGCGCAGCGCGACGAGTGCGGCGACGATCAGCATGATCGCGCTCGTCGCAAAGCCGAGCTCGTAAGCGTGTGCGCTCACGCCGCCGTTCGCCTGCACGATCCGGCCGATCAGCATCGGCGCGATGGCTGCTCCGGTGCTGGCGAGCGCCGTATGAATGCCGATGAGCGCGCCGCGCTGCGTATCCGGCACGAGTTCCGAGAGCAGCGCTGGCGCGAGCGCGAAGCAGGCGGTCGGCAAACCGCTCGCGAGAGCGAACACGACGACTTTCTGCACCGGCGCGAGGCCCGGCAACATCAACACGAAGAACAGACACGCGCCGCCGATGAACGCCGCGCACAGCAAGCGCACGCGCGCGTTACGCGACGACGCCCCGCGCACCAGCATGCGCTGCGACAGCCAGCTGAGCCCGAGGCTGAACGGGGCCGCCGCGGCGATCACGAGCGCAAACCAGCGGCCCGAAACGATGCCCGAGAAGCCGAGCGCCTTCTCCAGATACGTCGGCAGCCAGGTCATGTTCGCGCCCATCATCCAGTAGCCGGCGAAGCCGAGAAAGAACACGCAGAGCACGGTCGGATTGCTCAGCAGTTTGCGATACGGCACTCTCTGAACCGTCGTATCGGGCGCGCCCGTCAGCGTTCGCGGATGTTGCACGAGATTGCCTTCGCGACCGACGCACAGCCACAGCACGCTCCACACGGCGCCTATCGCACCGAGCACGACGAAGTTCGTGCGCCATCCCCAGTGATGCGTGATGACCGGAATGAGCAGGCCAGCGAGCAACAGTCCGACGACCGCGCCCTGATTCACCAGCGCGACCGGCATGTTGCGCTTCTCGTTGGGGAACCATTTGTAGAGCGCGTGCACGGAGACCGGATAGAACGGACCTTCCGCCGCGCCGAGCACGACGCGGCACACGAGAAATGCGGCCATGCTGCTGAAGATCGCCTGCGGAACCTGCAGGACCGCCCACATGACGCCCATGCCGAGCAGCAGCCAGCGTGTCTGAATCCGGTTCGACAGAAATCCCACCAGCACCGTCGATACGGCGAAGAGCCAGAAGAAACTTCCTGCGACCACGCCGAATTGCGCCGGGGATAGGCCCAGATCGCGCATCAGCGGCACGGCGACCATGCCGAGCACGATCTTGTCGAGAAAATTGATGAGGGCGAGCGCCATCAGCATCAGCGTCGTCATCCACGCCGCGCGTGGCCTGTAACCGTCGAGTGAATTCATGGTCTGGGTCGGCTCAAGGATGCGGCGTGCTTATTCCACGCTCATGTCACGCTTCTTTCACGCCGCGGGGTGAAAGTCTGGCCGCGCTCGCTCGCACGAAACGAGGCCGCTCGCTTGTCACGTTAAGTGCGCTGCGTGAGCTCGAGCCCCACCCGAAACAGGGAGGACAGGGAAAACGCCGTGCCGCGCAATGTGTCACGCCGCGCGGACAGTGTGTCTTCGCGCGACCGGAGGATGCGGCGTCAGGGGCTCGTCTGCGTGAATGGCATCGTCCTTGCGTGTGGATGTCCCTTCGGTCTTTCGAACCATCGTTCAATCTGAAGGAGAGTGCTCATGAGTCTGGATCTGACGTTCCGCGCAGGCGAAGCAACCGTGCTGGCCGCGCCGGGCCAAGCGACCGATGCGATGCCGGAGATTCTGATCGGCCGCGTCGACGGGCCGGTCGGCCACGCGTTCGCGAACATGATGGCGCAGTCGAAAGGACACACCGCCATGTTCGCGATTCGGGCGTGCAATCAGATGGTCCGCCCCGCGACGATGATCGTTCCGAAGGTGACGCTGAAGGACATGGGGAACATCGACCTGTTCGGCGGCGTGGTGCAGTCGGCGACCGCCGACGCCGTCGTCGATTGTCTGATCGAAGGTATCTTGCCGAAGGATCAGGCAAACGAGCTGTGCATCATCAGCCTCGTGTGGATCGATCCGCGGTGCGCGACGGACGCGAACCTCGACAAGAAGGACATGTACCGCACCAATTACGAGGCGACGAAGCTCGCCATTCAGCGCGCGATGAAGAACGAGCCGAGCGTCGAGGAACTGATCGCGAACCGGCACGGCATCAAGCACGATATGGACGACTGGAGCTGATCAGCGGCTTCCCGCCGAACCCGGTTCGCGTTTTCGCGGCGCCGCGCGTCGGCGCGGACTGCGCGTTGGTTGGGCGCGTTCCCTTTCGATAGCGGCGTCGGGCTCGGCGCGGTCCGCCACGCCCGGCAGCGCGAGATCGGCCGCCTTCAGCGTGAAATTGACGTGCACGGTGTCGTAGGGAAACACGATGGCGCCGTGTTCGTCGTGTTCGAGCAGGCCGTCCTCGAGCAGCGCCTTGACATCGCGATGCACGCCTTTCACGTCGCGAGCGAGGCGTCGCGACAGTTCGCGGATCGACATGGGGCCGGCGCCGGTCATTGCCCGGATGATCCGCCAGCGCGGCGTGGTAAAGGTGTCGAAGAGCAGTTCGGGCGTGGCGTAGGAGAAGTATTGTCCTTGAAACCTGCCGCTCTTGAGTTGGACCTCGACTCGCGCGCTCAAATCTTCGAGCGGACATACGTCGATTGTGACGGTCTTGTTCATGTTGACCTCCATCTGTTCCATACCTGCACGTTCGCGTAGAAGTCCGCGTACAGTTGACTGACCGATCTGAATGTGTAAGGCGTCTCGACGTTCGCAAAGTGCCGGTGATCGCCCTTTCCCCGCTCGTTGTCATAACGCAGCACGCACTCGCCGTCTATGACGTACGCGAGCCTGTACTTATACGGATGCGTACATCCCGAGACGGGTTCGGGAACCTGCCATATACTTAGTTCAACGAACGCACCGGGATACACTTTCTCGCGTAAGCCGATAATCTTGATAGCTTTCCTGTTGGACATTTTGACAACACCCTAGTGTGTTGTCAAATGCTCCAACATCTCATTGCCGGCCACCATTTCCCGAACGGACGACTTGACACGGTGACCCGCCCGCGCATTTCATCTGCCAAGCGTGCAAGACGCTGCTAGACTGAAAGACCCTGTCTCGCCGGCGAAGCACCTACGATCCGCAAGAAGCTTTGATGACGAATCGAAGTCACACGCGCTCGCCGATTGCGCGATGACACGTCGCCCGTCATTCTGCACTGCAGCAACCGCGAGCACGACGCAGGCGCGTTCCGTCTTATAGCCGTCTCCTATCGGCGGCATTGCAAAAATCGCATTCTATTGAGGGTTGCTCTCGCGTATTTTTTAAATTGCGGAAGGCCTGCCTCGACGATTCACGCATCGCCCGATGCACGCCGCGAATTCTCTTTGGTAGTCAGTAGCAGAACAACTAGTGGGTACGTCCTCGCAAGGAGATAACGCATGTCAAGCGAATCGAAATGTCCATTCACTCATGCTGCCGGCACCGGCACGACCAACCGTGACTGGTGGCCGAAGCAGCTACGGGTGGATCTTCTGAACCAGCATTCGAATAAGTCGAATCCGCTCGACCCCGGCTTCGACTACGCCGAGGCGTTCAAGCGCCTCGATCTCGCCGCGGTCAAGAAAGATCTCGCGGCGCTGATGACCGACTCGCAGGACTGGTGGCCTGCCGACTTCGGTCATTACGGCCCGCTCTTCATCCGCATGGCGTGGCACAGCGCCGGCACCTATCGCATCGGCGATGGCCGGGGAGGCGGTGGGCGCGGCCAGCAGCGGTTCGCGCCGGTCAACAGCTGGCCGGATAATGTCAGCCTCGACAAGGCCCGCCGTCTGCTCTGGCCCGTCAAGCAGAAGTACGGTCAGAATATTTCCTGGGCCGATCTGCTGATTCTGGCCGGCAACGTCGCACTGGAAACGATGGGCTTCAAGACCTTCGGCTTCGCGGGCGGCCGCGAAGACACGTGGGAGCCGGATCAGGACGTCTATTGGGGCAATGAAAAAACCTGGCTGGGCGGCGATGTCCGCTACGGCAAAGGCGCCGCCGGCAACGATGAAGATCAGGGCGTCATCACTGCCGACGAACAGAAGCACGGCGAAGAAGTCAGCCGCACCGACAACGGCCGCAATCTGGAAAACCCGCTCGGCGCGGTGCAGATGGGTCTGATCTATGTCAACCCGGAAGGCCCGGACGGCAATCCCGATCCGCTGGCGGCGGCGCACGATATCCGCGAGACCTTCGCGCGCATGGCGATGAACGACGAGGAAACCGTCGCGCTGATCGCGGGCGGCCACACGTTCGGCAAGACGCACGGCGCGGGCCCGGCCGACAACGTCGGTCCCGAGCCGGAATCCGCCGATCTGGAAAACATGGGCCTCGGCTGGAAAAACAGCTACGGCAGCGGCAAGGGCGCGGATACGATCACGAGCGGCCTGGAAGTCACCTGGACCACGACGCCGACGAAGTGGGGCCAAGGCTTCTGGGAGAACCTTTTCGGTTACGAGTATGAATTGACGAAAAGCCCGGCGGGCGCGAATCAGTGGGTCGCGAAGGATTCGAGCGAAACCATCCCGCACGCGCATGATCCATCGAAGAAAATCAAGCCGACGATGCTGACGACGGACCTGTCGCTACGCCTCGATCCGGAATACGCGAAGATTTCGAAACGCTTCTGGGAAAACCCGGATCAGTTCGCCGATGCCTTCGCTCGCGCGTGGTTCAAGCTGACGCACCGCGACATGGGTCCGAAAGCGCGCTATCTCGGCCCGGAAGTGCCGCAGGAAGAGTTGCTGTGGCAGGACCCGATTCCGGAAGTGGATCATCCGCTCGTCGACGATCAGGATGTCGCGGCGCTCAAGCAGAAAGTGCTGGCGTCGGGTTTGTCGGTGACCGAGCTCGTTTCGGCGGCGTGGGCGTCGGCATCGACGTTCCGTGGCTCCGACAAGCGCGGCGGCGCGAACGGTGCGCGCATTCGCCTTGCGCCGCAGAAGGACTGGGAAGCGAACGAGCCCGAAAAACTCGCGAAGGTGCTGAAGGCGCTGGAAGGCATTCAGAGCGGGTTCAACGGCGCGCAATCCGGCGGCAAGAAGATTTCGATCGCCGATCTGGTCGTGCTGGCGGGCGGCGCGGCGATCGAGCAGGCGGCGGAGAAGGCGGGCCAGAAAGTGACCGTGCCGTTCACGCCGGGCCGCATGGACGCGACACAGGACAAGACCGACGTGCTTTCGGTCTCGGCGCTCGAACCCGTCGCCGATGGCTTCCGCAACTTCGTCAAGACCAACGTGCGCGTGCCGCCCGAGGCGCTTCTGATCGACAAGGCGCAACTGCTGACCCTGACCCCGCCGGAGATGACGGCGCTCGTCGGCGGATTGCGCGCGCTGAAGGTGTCGGCCGGAGCGAACGCGCATGCGCACGGCGTCTTCACCGACCGGCCGGGCGTGCTGACGAACGACTTCTTCGTCAATCTGCTCGATATGAACACGGAATGGCTGCCGGTGTCGTCGAGCCGTGATCTGTTCGAAGGGCGCGATCGCAAGACGGGGCAAAGGAAGTGGACCGGCAGCCGCGTCGATCTGATCTTCGGGTCGCACTCCGTGTTGCGTGCGCTTTCCGAAGTCTATGCGAGCAGCGACGGGCAGGCGAAGTTCGTCAACGACTTCGTCGCGGCCTGGACCAAAGTGATGAATCTCGATCGCTTCGATCTGAAGACGAAGTAACCGCCGCGCTTTCGACGGCAGCCAATGCGGCTCCGGTTCTGCCGGAGCCGCATTTTTTTTTGGCAGGGCTTATCGCTCTCGCCTATTGCGGTCATCGACGCTAAATGCTTTGATGCAGGCAAGCCGTTCCGAACGAGAGCGCGCCCGCGCGAACTCGAAAAAAATAAACGGAATGGCGCGGCTAAGAACAAGATTCAATCGGAGAGCAAAATGAAAAAGACGTGGACGGAAGACGAAATCACGCTTGATTGCCTTGCAACACATATTGCTGACTCGGGTCTGGAATGTGTCACCGAAACGCAGCAAATCGTGTTGCATACACATTCGGGAATCGGTTATCTCTTGTCGCTCGAACGCGAAAGGAAATTCGTTCGCTTCGTCACGTATCTGCCCGCGGCGCGGGAAGCCATGCGCTGGCGCAAGCGCGACTTCGAGCATCGGCTGAACTCGGAAGTGTTCATGGGCTCTTTCTGGATCGACGGCGAGGATGATCTCGTCGCTGAATATCTGATGAGCTATCGGCTCGGCCTGATCGCGGGACAGTTCATGGCGATCCTGCATCGGTACGCGTCGATGCTGGAGCACGTGATGGCTGCGAAGAACGACGAAGGGCTCGTCGCGTTCGGGCAGACGCCGCACCTGACCGGCGACGATGACGTGCGCATCGCGAACCTTCGGCTGCTGGGCTGATGCGGCTGATTCGGCTGACATACGCGATTCCGGCGAATCGCGTATCGTCTCCTTTCCGACTCGTTCATCGACAGGAGACACGCCATGCCCCGCACCGTCGCCGAGAAACGCGCCGCCTTTCGCGCGCTGCACGAATCTGGTTGCTTCATGTTGCCGAATCCCTGGGATGCCGGTTCCGCGCGCTATCTCGCGACGCTCGGCTTCAAGGCGCTCGCGACGACGAGTTCGGGCTTCGCATGGTCGCAGGGCTACGCGGACAATCACGTCACGCGCGATGCCGTGCTCGCGCATTTACGCGAGATCGTCGAAGCAACCGACTTGCCGGTGAATGCGGATTTCGAAAGCGGCTTCGGCGCGACGCCGGACGAAGTCGCGGAAAGCGTGAAGCTCGCGGTGGCGACGGGCGTCGCGGGTTTGTCGATCGAAGATTCGACAGGCGATGCAGCGTCGCCCTTGTTTGCCGTCGATGTCGCCGTGGCGCGCATGAAGGCGGCGCGGCGCGCGATCGATGAAACCGGCGGCGATACTTTGCTCGTCGGCCGCGCGGAAAACTTCTTCGCAGGCAAGCCCGATATCGACGATGCGATTGCGCGTCTCAAGGCCTATTCCGATGCGGGCGCGGATTGTCTCTATGCGCCCGGCATCAAGACGCGCGAGCAGATCGAGGTGGTGGTGAAGGCGGTCGGGCCGAAGCCGGTGAATCTGCTGATCGGCGGTGTGTCCGAGTTCACATTGAGCGATGTGGCCGCGCTCGGCGTGCGCCGCGTGAGCGTCGGCGGAGGGCTCGCGCGCGCGGCGTGGGGCGGGTTCATGCGCGCGGCGCAAGGTCTCGTCGATGGTCGCTTCGACGGATTCAAGGATGCGGCGGCGGGCAATGATCTCAATGGAATATTCGAGGACCGCGCGTAGTTTTTCACTTCAAAGGAGACGATGAACATGGCCCGCGAAACCATCCGTGTCGAACCGCTTTCCACGTATCTCGAACGATTCAAGGCGCCGACTTCCGCCGTCACGCGCCACGGCGATACAGTCTACGTATCCGGCTTTCCGCCGTTCGATCCGCAGACCGGGGAAGTCGTGGCGAATGCGACCATCGAACGGCAAACGGAACTGGTGCTTCAGCAGTTGAAGCTGTGTGTCGAAACGGCGGGATCGTCGCTCGATCAGGTGTTGAAGTGCAATGTGTACTGCACGTCGGTCGATGCGTTTCCTGTCGTCAACGCGGTGTACGCACGGTTCTTCGGGCCGAATCCGCCGGCACGCATTTTCATCAACGTGCCGGCGTGGCCGGGCGGGTTCGATATCGAGATCGATTGCGTGGCGGCGGCCGGGTGAATCAGTCGGCGTGCGCGCGATCGAACGCCCAAACCTCCGGAAACCCCATCAGCGTGCACATATCGGCAAACGGATACATCGCGCCCGAAGCGCCTTCCGTGCCCTTCTGCGCGAGTATTTCGCCGTACATATCCTTGAGCGCCTTCGCCACGGCCAAAAATCCCGACGCCGGATAAATCGCCAGCGAAAAGCCGAGCTTCTGCAATTCCGCGGGCGGCAACTGCGGCGTCCTTCCGCCTTCGACGACATTCACGAGCAGCGGCATGTCGAAAGCGCGCCCGATCTTCTCCAACTCTTCCACACTCTCCGGCGATTCGATGAACAACACATCGGCGCCGGCCTTCGCGTATGCCTCGCCGCGACGCAACGCTTCGTCGAGCCCGAGCGATGTCCGCGCATCCGTCCTCGCGACGATCTGAAAACCCGCATCGCTACGGCTTTCCGCCGCGACCTTGATCTTGCGCACCATGTCTTCGAGCGGAATCACGCGGCGTCCCGGCGTATGGCCGCATTTCTTCGGGAATTCCTGATCTTCCAGTTGTATGCCCGCCGCGCCCGCCTGCTCATAACCCCGCACCGTATGCGCGACGTTGAGCAGGCCGCCGTAGCCCGTATCGCCGTCGCAGATCATCGGCGTGTTCGTGCCGCCGCAGAATGCCGTGACGCGATTGACCATATCGGTGTAAGTGGCGAGCCCCGCGTCGGGCAGGCCGAGGTGCGACGCAACTGTGCCGAAGCCCGTCATGTAGAGGCAATCGAAGCCCATCGAGTCGGCCATCTTCGCGGAAATCATGTCGAAGATGCCGGGCGCGGTGACGATCTCCTTGCGCGCGAAACGCGCCTTCAACGCCTGACGCTTGTCCTGATGTGAAACGCTCATAACCCTGTCCTCTAAAGTTTCAACGATGCGATTCCCGCGTCAACGCCGACGCCGCGAGCGCGCCATCGGCATCGGGCGAAGGTGCGATGTCTTCCAGCGAGCGCTTGTTCGTCTCGATGCCGAACACCGCCAGCACGACGGCCATCACGGCGAGCGCGCCGATGGTCATCGAGAGCACGTCTTTCACGCCGCCCGTGGCGTACATCACGACCACGAGCTGCGGCGCGAAAATGCCGGTGATGCGCCCCGCACAACCGGCGATGCCGTTGCCGCGCATACGGTTCTCGGTGGCGAAAAGCTCGGGCACATACGTCGCAACACCGAGCGCGACCATCAGATACGTCAGCGTGAAAAGAAGGAAGCCGAGTAGCGTCGCCATCGCGACGCCGGTGGAATGCCCGTACAGCCAGCCGATCACTGCCGCCAGCACCGCGACCGCGATCAACCCGTTCTTGCGGCCGACCTTGTCGGCGATCAGCACGCCGACGAGTGCGCCCGCCGGTCCGCCCAGCGACATCAACGTCGAATAGCCGAGCGACGATGCCATGCCGATGCCTTGCTTCATCAGGAACGTCGGCACCCAGACGATGAAGCCGTAGATCACCATGTTGATCGCGATCTGCACGACGATCGCGACAAAGGTGCGGCGAATCTGCGACGGCGAGAAGAGTTCGAGCAGCGTGGTCTTCTTCGTGACGATGCGCGGCGCGTCGTCGATGGGCGGCAGCGGCGCCTTTTTCGCCGATTCTGCTTCGGCGGCGCGCAGGATCGCTTCGGCTTCCTCGTAACGGCCTTTCGATTCGAGCCAGCGCGGCGACTCCGGCATCTTCTTGCGGATGACCCACACGATCAGCGCGCCGATGCCGACGATCGCGAACATCGCGCGCCAGCCGATCGACGGGATGATGAGATAGCCGAGGAACGTCGAGAAAAAGAGCGCCGAGTTCGTGATCAGCGACAGATACGCCGACCATTTTCCGCGCACCGCGGGCGGCATGAATTCGCCGACCGAGCCATAGCCGACGACGATCTCCGCGCCCAGCCCCAGCCCCATGAAGAAGCGGCAGACGATGAGCCACGTCATGTCCGGCGCGAATGCGCCCGCGAGCGACGCGAGGCCGAACACGGCGAGATTGAACTGATACGTGAACTTGCGGCCTTTCGCGTCGCCGAGTACGCCCGCCGTGAACGCGCCGATCAGCATGCCGATGAATGTCGACGAGAGGAACGCTGCGTTCAGCTGCATCGTCGACCAGCCGGTTTTGGCGAGCGCGCCGAGCACGCCGCCTGCCAGATAGATATCGAAGGAATCGAGAAACATGCCGGCGCCGATCAGCCACAGCACGCGCTTGTGAAAGCCGGAAATCGGCAACCGGTCGAGGCGTGCGCCGGCGCTCACGGTGCTTATCGTGCTCATGGTGCTTACGGTGGTGCTATCGGTGCTCAGCATGTCGTGTCTCCAGTCGACTTTGTCGTAATGCTGTTGCGGCCCGGACCGCCGCGCGTTCAGGGCGCGCGATGCTCCCTGTCGTATCGGTCGAGCACCGCCTTTTCGGCGGCGAGGATATGGCAGCGCGTGACGGCTTCCGCCCACGCGGCGTTGCGCTGTTCGAGCGCGAGAACGATTTCGAAATGCTGGCGCGCGCTGCGTTCGCGGTCTTCGTCGCTATAGGTGTCGAAGGTCCACTTGATGAGCGGCGTTTCCTTCATCGACCTGAGCGAGCGGTCGAGGCGCGCGTTGTTCGCGGCGGCCGTGATGATCGCGTGAAACTCGCCGTTCGCGGTGAACCAGGCTTCGCAGGATTCAGGTGTCGATGGATGTTGCGTGATCGCGAGCATCGCGTCGGCGAGTGCCTTGAGGCGCGCGATATCCGATTCGCCGATCGAAAGCGCCGCGCGTCCGGCGAGATAGGGCTCGACGAGCAACCGCGCTTCGAAGATCTCGCGCGCGTCCTGCAACGTCCACGCCTTCACGCGCACGCCGTAGTTCGGACGCGTTTCGACCCAGCCTTCGGCATCGAGCTTTCGCAGCGCTTCGCGCACCGGCGTGCGGCTCACGCCGAGGCCTTTCGCGAGTTGTTCCTCGCGCAGATATTGACCCGCGCCGTACTGTCCGCTGGCGAGCGCGTCCTTGATCGCGAGATAGACGTCGTCTGCCGAGCGCGCCGGTTCGGGCAGAATTGTATGCAAAGCGGGTTGGTTCTGCGGCATCGCGGCCCCGTTTCTCTAGGCTGACGGGAACATTGTATGCAAAGTCTGCGCGATGAGACGTGGGGATTTCCCTCAGTGTCCGCTTACTTTTTCTGTTTGGCCATGTAGCCGAGATAGGCAATGACCGCGTCGAGATCGCTGTCGCTGATCGCGTTCTTGTCGAAGCCGGGCATTTTCATGTCGGCCCAGGCGCGGATTGACTTCGGATCGCGGATGAAAGACTTCAGCACCCACGGCCGGAAATATTCGGTCGGATTGTGCGGGCGATTGAGGTCCGGACCCATCGATGCATCGCCGGCGCCGTTGATCTTGTGGCAGACCATGCATTGCGTCGCGAACACGCTTTGGCCGCGTCGAATCGGCGAATTCGAAGGCACGTTCTTGCCGACCGCGATTTGCGGCCAGCGCGCGGCGAGCGTCGGTGCGATGCGGATCGCATCGATCTTGAAGGGCCACTGCTCGCTCGAAATACCCGACGCAGCCGGATCGACCCACACGAGATAAAACGGACCGATATCGCCACTGTTCAGCACTTGCGGCCACGGCTCGTCCTGTGTCTCGATCGCGAGCCACGGTTCGGCGCGCTTCCTTGCTTCGCCGAAAAGCAGCTTCGCCGGCAAGTGCGTGACGAAGCCATCGGTGGCGGTGATCTGAAGCTCCTTGTCGGCGGGCATCGCCGTGATGCCGAGCAACGCGCGCAACGGCACCGCGCGATAGGTCATCGTGCGGCGGAACGTGACGTCGTTCGGCACGCGGATCGTCGCGGCGTCGGGACGCGCGAGCAGTTGTTCGGCCGAGAGCGAACGCTCGCCGCCGACGTTGATGACGAGGCTCGCGGCCATCGATGACGCGCACGCCAGCATCAGGCTCGCGAGCGCGAGCACGTGTTTCAGTCCGGGTTTCATCTTCGTACTAGCCGTTATCCGCGCCGAACTGCGTGCGCAGCGATTTGCGGATGACTTTGCCGGTAGCCGTCATCGGCAATTCGGCGACGAAGCGCACTTCGCGCGGATATTCGTGCGCCGCGAGCCGTATGCGCACATGTTCCTGCAATTCGCGCACGAGTGCATCGCCGGGTTCGAAGCCGTCGTTGAGCACGACGACCGCGCAGACGATCTCCGTGCGCTTCGCATCCGGCACGCCGATGACCGCGGCGAAGCGCACCGCCGGATGCCGGATGAGGCAATCCTCGATCGGACCCGGCCCGATGCGATAGCCCGCGCTCGTGATGACATCGTCGTCGCGGCCGATGAAGCGGAAAAAGCCGTCGTCATCGAGCGTGCCGAGATCGCCCGTCAGCAGGAAGTCGCCGCGAAACTTCTGCGCGGTCGCGGCTTCGTCGCGCCAGTAGCCGAGGAACATCACCGGATCGGGTCTTTGAATGGCGATGTGTCCCTGCGTGCCGTTGGGCACAGGCACGCCGGCGTCATCGACGATCGCGACGCGATGCCCCGGCACCGCTTTACCGATGCATCCGTTGCGCGGCTCGAACCACTGCTCGCACGACGACAGCACCATGTTGCACTCGGTCTGCCCATAGAACTCGTTGATGGTGACGCCGAGCATCGCGCGTCCCCACGACAGCAACTCCGCGCCGAGCGATTCGCCGCCGCTCGCCACGGAGCGCAGCGCGAGACCTTCGCGTTTCGCGTGCGGCGTCGCGCGCATCATCTTGAGCGCGGTTGGCGGCAGGAACGTGTGACTCACCGCGTTGCGCGTGAGCAGATCGAACGCGTCAGCGCCATCGAACTTGTCGAAGCGGCGCGCGAGGACCGGCACGCCGTGATGCCATGACGGCATGAGCACGTCGAACAGTCCGCCGATCCACGCCCAGTCTGCCGGAGTCCAGAACAGCGTGGCGTCGCGCGGAAAGCATTGCTGCGACATCTCCACGCCCGGCAGATGCCCCGGCAGGATGCGATGCCCGTGCAGCGCGCCCTTCGGCTTGCCGGTCGTGCCCGACGTGTAGATGATGACAGCGGGATCGTCGGCGGCGGTGTCGACGAGCGTTTCGTCGTCGGATGCGGCTTCGATCGCGGGCCAGAAGTCGGCGTCGGTATCGAATATTCGATGCAGCTCCGGCAACGCGTCGCGGATCTGCGCGATTTTCGCAGCGCCTTGCGCATCCGTGACGACGGCCTTCGCGCCCGAATGCGCGAGGCGGAACTCGATGGCATCGGTGCCGAAGAGCGCGAAGAGCGGCACCGCGATGCAGCCCATGCGATAAGCGGCGAGATGCGCGATCGCCGCTTCGACCGACTGCCGCACGAAAATCGCGACGCGGTCGCCACGCACGACGCCTTGCGCTTTCATCGCGTTGGCGAAGCAGTTGGACAGGCGTTTGAGGTCGTCGAAGGTGTAGCGCTTCTGCGATGTATCGGCGGCTTCGACGATCAGCGCGAGACGGTTGGAGCCGTCGGCCCATTTATCGCATACGTCCTGCGCGATGTTGTAGCGCGCGGGAATGCGCCATTCGAATCGACCTGCGACGGCTTCGTACGAATTGCCTGGCGGGAGCATGGGCGTGAGTGCGGAAGGGTTGATCGTTCGATCATCATACTTCGGGACGAATCAATCGATCCTGTTCTGCCACGCCGCGAACACGCTCGCACACAGCGCGACGCCGATGATGAAGTAAAACCCGTCGAGCGAACCGAGAAAGCTCGCCTGCTGCACGACGAGGCGATCGATCTCGACGAACGCAAGACTCTTCGCTTCGGCTGCGCTGTGGCCCATGCGCGCGAAGCTATCGAACAAGCCTTGATAGGTGCTCTGAAAGACCGGATTGAACGGATTGACCGCTTCGGCGAGCCGCGTCTGATGCAGCGCCACGCGATGCTGTTCGAGAATGATGATCGTCGCGGTCGAGAACGAGTAAGTCAGTTGCTTGACGATATTCTTGAAGCGATAACCATGACTGTATTCATCGATGGCAAACACGCGGAACGTCAGGTTCGCGACCGGCAGCGCGATGAAGAGCAGCAACATGCCGCGCAAGACCATCGGCGCGATGAGCCACGGCATGCTGACATCGGGCGGCATGTCGATCATCCACGTGCCGATGAACGCCGCGACCAGGAAGCCCGTCATGATCAGCCACTTCTTGTGCTTGATGCGCGACGAAAAGCGGAAATAGACGACGGCCATCGCCAGCGACGCCATCGACGTGAAGCCGACGAGCCGCCCCGCATTCTCCACCGGATAGTTCAGCCCGCCTTCGAGCAGGCGTGAGACGAGAAAGCTCATCGCGTTGTTGATGTAATAGAACGCGATATACAGCACGATGCCGACCTGAAACGTCTTCTCGCGCAACGCATGAAGCCGCAGCAGCGGCTTCGGATGATGCCACTGCTGCCACACGAACCAGCCGAGCGCGGCGAGGCCGGCGACGGTCAGCACGACCAGTTCCGGCGATGTGCTGAAGAGTTCGAAACGTACTTGCTGCATGACGATCTGCAACGCGCCCTGCGCGAACGCAAAGATGATGTACGGCCAGAAATGCGTGTCGCCGCGCGCTTCGGGTTGCACGCGCCCGGAAGAAGGCACGGCGAAGAACGCGAGCACGCCGAGCGCGACGCCAGCGAACGCGGTGCATGAGAACAGCGCGCGCCAGCCGACCCATGCGACGAGATAGCCGCCGCACAAGGGCGCGAGCGCCGTGCCGAGCAGGATCATGTTCAGAAAGCGGCGCGTCGCGGTGGGACGCTCCTGCGGCGTGAAACGCGTCTGGATCAGGATGCGCGCGGCGCTCATCATCGGGCCGATGAAATAGCCTTGAAAGCCGCGCGCGAGCGCCAGTTCAATGGCCGATTCGGACAACGTGGCCGCCACCGCGCCCGCTGCGAACAAGAACAGGCATCCGGCGATATACCGTCGATTACCGAGCCGCTCGATCCACCATTGCTGCTGCAGGATGCCGAGCACGGAAGCGACGGCATAGGCGCTCGAGGCCCACACGAGTTCATCGGACGATGCATTGATGCCGCCCGCGATCGTGCCCGTGAAGAACGAAAAGACGGAGTTGTCGAAGTAGTCGAGGCCCGTGGCGAGCGCGATGGCCCACGGAAACAGATCGCCGCGCAAACGTTTGACAATTTGTTTCGGATAACGAAAAGATGCAGAAGTCATTCGACATCCTTGCGCGGCTTGCGCGCGGCCATGCGTTCCTGCAGCAGCGTTTCCTTGCTTTCGCCCGCGATTCTGCGCCGCAAATAATCGAGATCGCTCGCCAGTTCGGTGCGCACCGCCTGCGCTTCCTTCAGCTCACGGCGCACGGCCGCGATGCGCGCGTCGACTGCTTCGACCTGTTGCGACAACGCCTCCTCGATTTCACGCAAGGACGCCGCCGAGTAACCCGTGCGGCCTTCGCCGAGCGTTTCCATTGGCCGCTTCAGCATTTCGACGATGCCTTGTAGCGAGAACCCGAGCGAGCGCAGGCGCAAGATGCGCGCGAACAGTTCCAGATCCTGCTCGCTGTAGAGCCGGTAACGGCCTTCGCTGCGCGTTGGCGTGACAAGTCCGCGCTCTTCGTAATATTTGAGCGTACGCGGCGTGACTTGCAGCCGTTCGGCGGCGTCGCGGATGGTGAGGAGCGCAGGCTTGGTGGCTGGCATGGCGGGCACGGAAGCACGAGATCGATGCCGCGTAGTATAACGCAAACCTGTACGTTCGCGTTCAGGTTTGCCGGGCATGCGGCGTGCTGGCGAAAGAGGGCGCGATGATAGACTCGAATGATTCGCGGCGCCGGTCTTCGGCGCCGCCCGAACGTCACGAAAACCGAAACGAATGAAACGATTCTCGATGATCCGCGATTTCCACCTGGCCGACTGGTTCACGCTGGGCAACGCGGTGTGCGGCACGGGCGCGCTTTTCTCGTCGATGTCCTATCTCGACGACTCCGACGTGCTGCATATCTATCTCGCCTGCGCGCTCGTGTTCGCGGCGCTCGTCTTCGATGTGCTCGACGGGCGCATCGCGCGCTGGCGGCAGAAGGCGTCGCTGCTGGGCAAGGAACTGGATTCGCTCGCCGACGTGATCTCGTTCGGCGTCGCGCCGGCGATCATCGGTTACGGATTCGGCATGCGCGGACTCTACGACCGCGTGATCCTGGCGTACTTCGTCGCGTGCGGCGTGTCGCGGCTCGCGCGCTACAACGTCACGACCGAAGAAATGTCGGGCGCGAGCGGCAAGGTGACGCACTTCGAGGGCACGCCGATTCCCACGTCGTTCGTGATCGTGCTGCTGCTGACGATCGGCGCTTGGTCCGGCGCGATCGGCGAAAGCATGTGGCTCGGCGCGTGGCGCGTCGGCGGTTTCACGCTGCATCCGCTGGTGCTGATCTATGCGATTTCCGGCTCGCTGATGATCAGCCGCATCCGCATTCCTAAGCCGTGACTTCGTGAGCCACGACGCGCGGCGGGCTGGTCGCAGGCGCCGCATCGAACTTGTCCTTCAGCGACGCCGATAAAAACTCCACGAACGTGCGGATCTTCGCATCCACGTGCTGGCGCGACGGATACACCGCATACACGCTCGCGCCTTGCAGCGGATAGTCCGGAAAGAGGCGCACGAGCCTGCCGGCGCGGATGTCGTCGGCGACGAAATAATGCGGCATCGCCGAGACGCCCGCGCCCGCCAGCAAGGCGACGCGTATCGCCTGCGCATCGTTCACCACGATCTGATCGGCGGCTTGCGCGTGGCCGGACGCGCCGAACGCCAACTCTGCATGCCAGTCGCACGGATGCGCGAACGGCGCGTTGATGCGCGTGAGCGCGTGCATCGACAGATCGCCGATCGATTCGACCGCGTTGCGCTTCAGATACGCGGGCGCCGCGACGAGCACGCGCTGAAACCGCCCGACGATCCGGTACGCGTTGCCCGAATCCGGCAGCGCCGCCGCCGACAGCACCGAAACGTCGAACTGTTCCTGCACGAGATCGGGCATGCCTGGCAGCAGCTTCAGATCGACCGTCACTTGCGGATGCGCGCGCCGGTATTCGACGATCGTCGACATCAACTGCGCAAGGCCCAGATCGGGCGCCGCATGCACGCGCAGCCGGCCGCGCGGGATCGTGGTGGCGTCGCTGGCTTCGGCGTCGGCGGCGTCGATTTCGGCGAGGATCGTCTTGCACTTGCGGTAGTAGCGCGCGCCGCTGTCGGTGAGCGAGACGCGGCGCGTCGTGCGTTGCAGGAGCCGCGTGCGCAGCTCGTCTTCCAGCGAAACGACCGCGCGCGACACGATGCCCACGCTGCAATCCATGTCCTTCGCGACGCCGCTGAAGCTGCCGGTCTCGGCGACGCGCGAAAACACGCGCATGCTGAAGAGCTTGTCCATGTCCGCTTGTCTCCCGATTCCGTCGATGTCTTCGATGGAATCAAGATACGTTCGCGAACCGCTTCACGCCATCAGCCGTGCATACAGCCGGGTCATCCTTGCGTATAGGTGTGAGCGGAATGCCGCCGCCCGATCAGGACGAAATGCGCCATCGCGATGAGCGGGAAAGCGGTGGCGACGCACGCGACGAGCGTCCAGCCGCCGCGCTCGTACAGCGGGCTCGCCAAGGCCGAGCCGAACGCGCCGCCGACGAAGATGCTCGTCATGTACACCGCGTTCAGCCGGTTGCGGCTCGCGGCGTGCAGCGCGTAGATCTCGCGCTGGCCGAGCACCATGTTCATCTGCACGGCGAAGTCGAGCGCGATGCCCGTCACGACGAGCGCGCCGACGCCCCACCCCGGATGGATCACGACCGGCAGGTACGCGAGCGCCGCGAGAATCAGCGCGATGAAGGTCGCGCGCACGGTGTGGCCCGCGTCGGCGAGCCGCCCGGCGATCGGCGCGGACGTCGCGCCCGTCGCGCCGATGAGCGCGAAGATGCCGATGGCCGTCTGCGAGAGCCCGTAATGCCGCGTCAACTCGACGGGAATCCCGGTCCAGAACAGGCTGAACGACGCGAACATCAGCGCCTGATAGAGCGAGCGGTGACGCAGCACGGGCATCGTGCGCACCAGATGGCCGAGCGAGCCGATCAGTTCGAAGTACGTCGCCCGATGATCCGGCTTGCGGTTCGGAATGGTCAGCGCGAGCACGGTAGTGATGCCGATCATCAGCACGGCGGCGGCGCCGAACATCGCGCGCCAGCCGAAATGGCCCGCGACGAGACTCGATATCGGCCGGGACAGCAGAATGCCGAGCAAGAGCCCGCTCATGATGGTGCCGACCACTTTGCCGCGCGCTTCGTCCGGCGCGAGATGCGCCGCGAGCGGAATCAGAATCTGCACCGCCACCGACGAGAAACCGATCAGCAGCGAGATCACGAGGAACCAGCCGGGCGTCTGCGTGAAGGTGGCCGCCGCGAGGCTCGCGATCGAAACGAGCGCGGTCGCGATCATGAGCTTGCGGTTTTCGAGCAGATCGCCGAGCGGCACGATGAAGAACAGCCCGAGCGCATAACCGATCTGCGTCAGCGACACGATGAGGCTCGCCGTGCCGCCCGCCATGCGCAGATCGGGCGCGATGAGCTCGGTGATCGGCTGCGCGTAATACAGATTCGCGACGATCGCGCCGCAGCAGAACGCGAAGAGCGCGATCAGGCCGCGCGTCAGCGGGACGTGCCGGGCGCCGTCGAGTGCGGTCGATGTTGAAGTCGACATTGGAAGTTCCTTGGGAGCAGTCCGCGACTATACGTTGCCCGCGCAGAACGCGCTCGAAGCGCACGCGCGCACGCGATTCCGCCATACGAAACGTCCCACATATACGTACATATGATTTTCCCGCCGCGGCCGCATGCGT
Organism: Caballeronia arvi; assembly: GCF_001544695.2. Lineage (GTDB taxonomy): Bacteria > Pseudomonadota > Gammaproteobacteria > Burkholderiales > Burkholderiaceae > Caballeronia > Caballeronia arvi. The sequence continues at coordinate 114,461 of NZ_FCOM02000006.1, read as the reverse complement.
AATATGACTTCATCCAGCGGCGCATCAGTCTCATGCCCGCCGAAATTCAGGACAACGCCCTTGCAATCGCCTTCCAGAGTCTCCGTGATCGACGACGACGAATCCGTCCGCGTCGCCTCTTCCAGCCTGCTGCGCTCGCTCGGCTGGGAGGTCAGCCTGTATCCGTCGGCTGAGTCCTTTTTCGATGCCGATTCGCTCGACGGCCTCGCGTGCGTCATCACCGATCTCAACATGCCCGGCATGTCCGGCCTGCAACTCCAGCAGCGCCTGCGCGCGGTGAAACCGGACTTGCCGGTCATGTTCATCACCGCATTCGCGTCCGATGCCGCGCGCCGTCAGGCCATCGACGGCGGCGCGGTCTGCTTTCTCGGCAAGCCCGTCGATGGAACCGCCGTCGCCGATTGCCTTGAACGCATCAGGGCAAGCTTTTTGAAGGATTAGAATGCAGTGCGTCATCCGGCCCGCACGGTTGTTCGTCTGCCGCGCGAGAAGCCGCGATGTTCTCAACGAACGCTTTTTCGAACGCCCCATGACCCTGCCGCTCGTTTCGTTCATCGTTCGTTTCCACCCGCCGGCGTCAGACCGGCCGTGATGGAGACATTCCAAAGCGCGCCGCGTCCGGTGCGTCACGATATCCGCATCGTGTCGATGCTCGCGGCGGCCATCGCGCTCGTCGTGTTTCTCATCGACGCCCTCACACCACTCGATATCGCCATCGCAGTGCTGTATGTCATCGTCGTGCTGCTGGTGGCATCGACGGGCAATCGCGCCGCGACCGTCACCACGGCGTGGGGCTGCGTGATTCTCACGCTCGTCGGCTTCATTCTTTCGCACGACGAGAACGTCTCGGGCGGCGCGCTCGCGCGATGCGCCGTGAGCCTGCTCGCGATCGGCACGACGGCCGTCCTCTCGCTGCGCAATCAGGCCACGACGACGAAGATGCAGGAGCAGCTCGAACTGCTCAATCTCGCGCACGACGCGATCGTCGCGCACGACATGAATGACCGCATCACGTTCTGGAACCGCGGCGCCGAAGCGCTCTACGGCTTCCCGGCGAACGAGGCGATCGGTCAGCCGATCCAGCGCATGACGCAATCGACATCGCCTGTGCCGCACGCGCAGATCCACGCCGAACTGTTGCGCTCGGGCCGCTGGGACGGCGAGATCACGCGCGTGCGCCACGACGGCAGCGAGATCGTGATCGCGAGCCGCGCGGCCTTGCTGCGCGACGCGAAAGGCCTGCCGCGCGCGGTGCTCGCGACGAGCAACGACATCACGCAACGCAAGCGCATGGAAGCCGAATTGCAGCGCCAGCGCGATGCGTTGAAGCGCAGCGAGGCGTTCCTGCTCGACGCGCAGCGCCTGTCGCGCACGGGCAGCATCGCGACGCGCCTGCCCGCCGGCACGATGTGGTGGTCCGACGAGGCGTATCGCATCTTCGATTATCCGCGCGACATGACGCCGTCCATCGATGCGATTCTCGCGCGCGCCCATGCCGAAGACATCGAGATCGTGCGCGGCGCGCATCAGGCAGCGGAAAGTGGCGTGTCCGAAATCGACGTGGAGCATCGGCTGCTTTTGCCGGACGGTTCGGTGAAGCACGTGCATTTCGTCGCGCATCGCGCATCGACGGAAAGCGACGGCGACGAGTACGTCGGCGCGCTGATGGACGTCACCGAAACCAAGCTGGCGCAGGAAGCGCTCGCGCGCTCGACCGCCGAGCTCGCGCACGTGACGCGCGTGACGATGCTGGGCGAACTGGCCGCGTCGATCGCGCATGAAGTCACGCAGCCGCTGGCCGCGATCGTCACGAGCGGCGGCGCCGGGCTGCGCTGGCTCGACCGCGCGCAGCCGGAGATCGCGGAGGCGCAGCAATCGATCACGCAGATGATCCGCGACGCCAAGCGCGCGAGCGAAGTCATCGCACGAATCCGCGCGATGGCGAAGAAGCGCGACAGCCAGCCCGCGATGCTCGACGTGAACGAGATCGTCGGCGAGACGATCGAGCTCGTGCGGCGCGAATTGGCGCGTCATCGCGTGGACGTACGCACCGATCTCGCGACGCCGTCGCCGACGGTAAGTTGCGATCGCGTGCAGTTGCAGCAGGTGCTCATCAATCTGATCATGAACGCTGCACAGGCGATGTCGGGCGTGGACGGGCCGCGCGTGCTGCGCATCGCGACGGGCGCGAGCGCGAGCGACGCCGGTCATGTGCAGATCACCGTGCAGGATTCAGGCACCGGTATCAGCGAAGACAACGCGCGGCGGCTCTTCGACGCCTTCTTCACGACGAAGGCCGAAGGCATGGGCATGGGCTTGTCGATCTGCCGATCGATCATCGAGTCGCATGGCGGCAGGATCTGGGCGGAAGCGCCCGATGAAGGCGGCGCACGCCTGTGTTTCGTGCTGCCCGAAAACGAAGGGGACGACGATGAGCTTTGAGAAGGACGGCGCAATGGTCTACGTGGTCGACGACGACGAATCGATGCGCGATGCGCTGCGCATGCTGCTGCGCTCCGTCGGCCTGAACGTGACGACGTTCGCGTCCGCGCATGAGTTTCTCGCTCACGACATGCCCGAGGTGCCGAGCTGTCTGATTCTCGACGTGCGGCTGAAAGGGCAGAGCGGTCTCGCCGTGCAGGAGCAGATGGCGGCGAGCCAGTTGGGCCTGCCGATCGTCTTCATGACCGCGCACGGCGATATCGCGATGACGGTTAAGGCGATGAAGGCGGGCGCGAAGGATTTTCTGGCGAAGCCGTTCCGCGATCAGGACATGCTCGATGCCGTCGCGCAGGCTTTGGAGGCCGATGAAGAGCGGCGCGCGGCGAGCCGCTCGGTCGCCGACTTGCGGCGCTCGTATGAATCGCTCACGCCGCGCGAGCGCGAAGTGATGGCGTTCGTCGTGTCGGGTCTGATGAACAAGCAGATCGCGGCGGAGATGAATCTCAGCGAGATCACGGTGAAGATTCATCGCGGCCAGGCGATGAAGAAGATGGCGGCAAGATCGCTCGCCGATCTCGTGCTGAAGGCGGAGGCGCTCGGCGTGAAGATGCCGCAGGGGGCATCGACGCCGTCGCGGGCGCAGCGGTTGTAAGTCAGCGAACGGTTTGCGCTTCGTCGACGGCAATCCTCTCCAGCGGCAATTGCGTGTCGCAGACGGCGCGATCCAGCGCATTCCAGTCATTCGGATGCGGCGCACTGAACGAATACCACGCGCCGAACGCCAGCACGGCGGCGCAACCCGATAACAGCCTGCGTGTCGATGTATCGCTCATGATGCGCTCCCGGTGCGTGACCATGACGTCAGCATAAGCAAGCGCCCGCGCGCCGGCCATTCTACGAACGGCTCGACGCGCTCATACGAACGTTTGATGTCAGTCCTCGAACGGGTTCCCGGTGTCCTTCGTTTCGGTACTGAGGTTGTACTCCGCGCGCACTGCCTTCAGCACGCCTTCGATGTCGCGCTCGAAGCCAGCCGCGTTGCCGAAGTGAGCCATATTCCAGTTGCAGCCTGTCTTGTCCGGTTCCTGCAACTGGGGCCGCGGTACGCGAATCTTCACGCCATCATCGACGATTTCCTGCAGCCGATGAATGCGACGGTCGACCTCTTGCTGAAGCCGCGAGGCATTGAGCGTCTTGCGTATCATTCGGGTCTCCTTCCGCTTTGCCCTTCTCAGCGACTACGCAGGAACTTGCCCGGGAGCGCCGTCGAGGATGCGCAGCTTCTCGCTCACATCCGGGACGTCATGACCCGCAGCACGGAGCGATTCCACGAGCCGACGCGCCGATACGCGGCAGGTGGCAAGGGTCTCGTGAAGACGCGGGTCGGCCTGCATGCAGGTAACGGCTCTTTCGACCTCGCCGGGCGGTTCGCTCAACAGCGCGGGCACGATCTCGTCGGACGGTATCAGCGAGCCTTGACTGAAGAGCTGAGCGGTCCAGTCGGAATCGATGAGCATCGCACGGCGTTCGGTCCTTCGGGCTTCTTCCTGATCGAGTGCGGTGAGGCTCTGACGGTTCTTCTGGATGGCGCCGCGCCACGCGTCGAGAACATTACGCCGGACTTCGGCAATTGCGTCGCCGAGCCCGTCGTTTGCACCGCCAACGATGACCCTGCGGTCTTCCAGCAGATCCAGTCGCTCGCGGAAATCGTCCAGGAACGGGCGCCAGTTCAGCGGGAGGTCGTTGGTCGAGTAAAACTCGCGAGCAAGGTCGTTGAGTTCGTGCCGGATATCCTGAAGAGCACGATTGTCGGCAACACGCGCTTCGTGAACATCGTGAGCTGTCACCATCTGCCGGTGCAAAGGAAAGAGTGGATTGTTGAATCGACGTCGCAAATGACGTTCGGCCGCACCGGCCTGAGCGCTCCATTTCCAGTTCGGCAGTGAAGTGGCGTTGAATTCGACGGCCTCAATCATCGGCCGAAATACCGACAGGGCCTGCTCGGTCGCGTGACGGAAGCAGGCAGCCACCTTGTAGTCGTCGCCCTGCATGTCCGAGGCGTGCTCCGCTGCGTAAGGTGAATGCGGGGCGAGCCTGAAGTAGGCAGAGGCGAGGAAATATTCCATCGGCAACTGCACGGTCAATCCTTCCTGTTTGAACGTGCGTTGTTCCGCGGAAATGGTCTCGAACACATGTGCGATGCGATTCTCGAGGTCGAGAAGCTGATCGATGGAATCGCCGCTTCCTTGATGCCTGGCATCTGCGAGCAAGCAAAAACTCTCGCGCGCCATTCGGGCCGCGAGGGCGCCGTGTTTCTCCGCAAAGAGCCAGAACCAGAGTGCGAGCTGGTAACCGCGTGCACCCGTTTGGGCGATGTCTCGAACGTCTGACGAGAATTCGATGCCCGGAGCCGCCCAGCTTGAAAAGGGAAGGGCGTCGGCGCGCTCGTACAGGTCCAGGAGGTGTCGCAGGGCGGCGTGGATGTCGACTGGCCAGTTGGCTGTCGGTTCGCCAGGATGCTTCTCGGGTTTCCAGAACTTCCAGTCCATATGCCAATCCTCGAGCACGAATTTCGGGCCGCATTGGGTTCGCCTGGTCGCGGGCTGGAAGCGATGGTTGCACACTCTATTCGACGCGTAAATGGGCGATGAAAGGGCGGCGCGCACGTCCTTGATTTACTTGACCTCACAATGTTCCGACAAATTTCGCGTGGGGTCATCGGTGCGTGGTTTAGGCTTATCTGCTTGCGATTCTCTATACTCGGCGCCGGCACCACAGCAGGCCCACGCTATCCGGACGGACGATCGATTGCACTTCGCAACTTACTCGCAGCGCGCTCGCGCTTTGTTTCTCGATTCGATCTGGTGGACGGTCATCGTCCTCTTCGTGCCGCTCGGCCCATCGCCCGAGACCATGCCGCTATCGCCGGATGCATTCGCGGTGTCCGCCGTGCTGTGGCTGCTGTTGGCTCAATGCGTTCCCATCATCCTCACGGGTATTTTCTGGGCGGTTTGGGGGACCACTCCCGGGAAACGCGCGTTGCGGCTTCAGATCGTGGATGCCGATACCGGGCAGAGTATGACTGTCAATCAAGCTGTCCTGCGCACCATAGGCTACTTGCTCACATTCGCGACGTGCGGAGCGGGATTTCTCTGGGTTCTGTTCACTTCGCGCAAGCAAGCGCTGCACGACCGTATCGCCAATACGGTCGTCATAGACACGCGCAGCGCGAGTGCGCCGCGCGCATAGGTCGAGGTCGAACCGCGCCGCCGGTCATCGCATAGGCAGTTGCAGTCTTGCGATCTCGGCAAAGTATCGCGAGCCGACCGACAGGATTTCGTCGTTGAAATCGTAACTTGCGTTATGGAGCGGAATGCCTCCTGCGGCACCGTCCGTTCCGTTGCCTATGAAAATGAAATTGCCCGGTACGGCCTGCAAAAATGCGCCGAAATCCTCCGATATCATCATCGGCTGAACGTTGGCATCCACGTTCTCCGCGCCGGCGACGTTCGATGCCGCCGTCACCGCGACGTCAACGAATTCGGGCGTGTTGACCGTCGGGACGAACTCGTGCGTGTACTCGAAGTCGCACTCGACGCCATGCGTGCGGCAGATGCCTTCGCTGACTTCTCTCATCCGCGTGTTCAATAGCCTCTGCACTTCCGGCGCGTAGCTGCGCGTGTCCCCCTTGATGATGACGTTCGACGGAATGACGTTCCGAAGGCCGTCCGTGAGTATCTCGGTACATGAAATGACGGCGGAGAGGCTTGGGTCCAGATTGCGCGAGATGATCGTCTGCAAGGCGAGCACGATCTGCGAAGCGATCACGATAGGATCGACGCCCATATGAGGGCGCGCCGCGTGTGTCCCTTTTGCCTTGATATGAATGACGAAGTTGTCTTCGCTGGCCATGATGCCGTTCGGACGCGTTGCGAAGCTGCCCGCCGGCATGCCCGGCATGTTGTGTGCGCCAAAAATGGCGTCGACGGGAAAACGGTCGAACAAGCCGTCCCGCATCATGGCTTTCGCCCCGCGTCCGTGTTCTTCGGCCGGCTGGAAGATGAAGCGAACCGTACCATCGAAGTCTCTTCGCTCAGCGAGAAGTCGAGCCGCGCCTAGAATCATCGCCATGTGGCCGTCGTGACCGCACGCGTGCATCTTTCCCGGAATGCACGATGCGTAGGGTCGGCCGGGCGCATTTTCTGTGATGTTCAGCGCATCCATCTCGGCACGAAGGCCGATTGCGCGCGTCCCACTGCCAACCTGCAGGTTGGCTACCATGCCAGTCCCGCCGATGTTGCGATGAACCTCGAGGCCGAGGGTTTTCAAAATGTTCGCAACGAAGTCCGATGTCCGGATTTCTTCGAAGCCGGTTTCGGGATTCTTGTGGAACTGATGACGCCAGTCCTTCAGGCTGTCCTGCAGGGACATTTCCATGTTTCGGTCCTTGACGTTGAGTCGGCGGTTGGGAGTCAGTGCTCGAGCGACTTTTGCCATTCGCCCTGACGCGCGAGAACCGCTTCCGCCGATTCCCCGACGAGGTCTCCATACACGCCGGGCGCGGTTGCGCCTTCAGTGTTGATGACGAGCACATGCGACTCGGAACCAAGGCCCACTTGCCGGGCGAGAGCCGGATTGCGCATGAGCACGCTCAGGCCCGCGAAGCCCGCGGCGCCTGACTCACCCACGACGAGAGGTGCGTCACGGTCCGTGCCCTTCGCAAGCGAACGCATTGCTGCGACCGCGTCGTCATCGGTTATGGTCATGAAATGGTCCACACACCGCTCGAGGATTTTCCAGGCGAGCGGAGATGTCTCGCCACACGCGAGGCCGGCCATGACCGAATCGACGGAACCGGTCGCTTTCGTGGCGTAGCCGACGATTGCGCTCTGATACAGGCAGTCTGCCTGCTCAGGCTCGACGACGATGAATCGCGGCCGCCGCGGTCCAGCATGTTCCCAGATATAACTTGCGACGCCCGCCGCCAGACCGCCGACGCCCCCTTGCAGAAACACGTGAGTGACCGGTTGGGAAGCGGCGGAACGGTTGAGCTGACTTATTGCTTCGGCGGCAATGACGCCATATCCCTGCATGACGTCGCGAGGGATCGCTTCGTAGCCTTCGTACGATGTGTCCGAGACGACATGCCAGCCATTTTCCGCTGCCAGGTTAGCCGCATGTTCCACGGACTCGTCATAGCTTCCCGCGATGCGGATGATCCTTGCGCCATAGAACGCGATGGCCTCTTCACGCTCGACGCTGACGTTGGCGTGAAGGACGATGACGCACTGGCAACCGATGTCCCGCGCGGCTGCCGCCAATGCCTTTCCGTGATTACCGTCCGTGGCGCTGATGACGGTCAGGTTCGCAAGCATTTCAGCGTATTCCCCGCGCAGCACGCTGGCCGGATTCAGCCCGTGCGTGTGCCAATGCCGAAGAATCAGCCGCACCAGCGCGATGGGCGCGCCCAACGCTTTGAAACTGCCTAGCGGCGAGCGGAGACCTTCATCCTTGAGGCTGACGCGTGCGAGGCCGAGCGCTTCCGCGGCGTCCGGAAGATCCCACAGCGGCGTCGCTGACGGGGAGATTTGGTCCCAATTCGATAACCAGGCGCCGCTTTCGTCCGCGGATCGAATGCTCAAAATGCTGCGAAGTTCGTCGGGGTAGGGCGAGTGGGTGGCGCGAGAGTTTGCAGTCAGCATCGAGAAAAGCTCCTGGAGGCACTCGACGTGCCTTGTTTAATAGGGTTTGCCGAAGTACGCACGGTCAACGGACTACCGACTTGTCGTTCCAGACATTATTGCCAAACTGACGAACGGTGATCGCGCCATTGCGAATGTCGCCAGCTTCGTCGAACTGAATGGGGCCGGTCACACCGTCGACCTTCATCGATTGCAATTTCGGCAAATAGACCTTTGGGTCGGTCGAGTTTGCTGCCTGCATGGCTGCGGCCATGGTCATGACCGCGTCGTAGGCGGGAGGCGCGTAAAGCTGCACCGGCGTCTTGAACCGCTGTTCGAATCGCTTGAAGAACGCCGGGCCGTGCGGCATCTGCGAGGGCGGCACGCCGGCGAGCGTGCAGTACATGTCGCCGTTCATCGACGAGCCGCCGAGTGTGATGAACTGCGGCGTGCAGGCTTCGTCGCCAGCGATGAACCTGACCTTCATCCCGAGCCTGCGCATCTGTTGAACGAAGGCGGCGGCTTGCGTATCGCCTCCCGTGAAAGCTATGGCATCCGGTCGCTGATTCTTGATGGTCGTGAGAACGGCCATCCAGTTGGTCGTCTTATCGGTGCCGAACTCGCGGGCGATTACGGTGCCGTTCGCGGACTTCACTGCCTTTTCGATCTGGTCGGCGAGACCCTGACCGTACGCCGTACGGTCGTCGACGATTGCAACCTTGGGCGCCTTCAGGTCCCGAACCAGGTACGTTCCGATGACCGAGCCCTGACGAACGTCATTCGCGACCATCCGGAATACCGATTTGAGCCCTTGCTGGGTCAGCAAAGGGTTCGTGGCGGATTCGGTAATCATCGGAATACCGGCGCCTGCGTAGATCCTGGAGGCGGGAATGGATGTACCGGAGTTGGCATGCCCCACGACGCCGGATACGTGGTCGTCGATGAGTTTCTGGGCGACCGTCACCGCGGTCTTCGGATCGGCGGCGTCATCCTGAGAGTCCAGTTCGAAGGTCACGATCTGGCCGCCGATGCTCAGCTTCTTGCTGTTCAAATCTTCGATGGCGAGCCGCACGCCATTCTCGTCGTCCTTTCCGATGTGCGCGAGTTCGCCAGTCAGAGGCGAAACCTGGCCGATCTTGACCGTGACATCGGCCAACGCTGCCGATGCATAAGCGCCAACTGCGACCGCCATCAGAGTGCGGGAAAGATGCTTGATGTTCATGATTTTCCGTAGGAATGCGAAGCGGTCAGGGATGATCGTCGGAATTCGTCGGCCTTGATCGGCCGGTCCGGCACCCGATGTCCGAGCGCTTGACAGGGAAAGTTTATTGCGAGAGAGGGTTTAATATTTATTCTTTTCCGCCTCTCTTTCGAGAAAAATTCTCATGCCGATCAAGCCCCGCACGCCGACGAATCTTCGAGATGTCGAATTGGACGCTTTCGATTTGCAGATTCTGGCGATCGTGCAACGGAACAATCAGACGCCTCATCGCGAGATCGGGCTGGAAGTCAATCTGTCGGTGCCATCGGTGGCGCGGCGGCTGCAGAGGCTTCGAAGTGTCGGCGTGATCGCCGCGGACCGCAGCGTACTGAACCCGGACGCGCTGGGTTCGCGGGTCACGATCATCACGCACGTGTCCGCAGAAAGCGAAGCGATAGAGCTGCTCGACGCGATGAAGGCGCGGTTCGATGCCTGCGAGCAGATCCAGCAGTGTTACTACGTGACCGGCGACGTCGATTTCATCCTGATCTTTTGCACGCGGGACATGGCGGAGTACACGGCCCTGACGCGGTCGCTGTTCTTTGCGGAAGGCAACGTTCGGAGCTTTCGAACTTTCGTCGCGATGGAGCGGGTCAAAGCAACGCTCGATGTGCCCGTCGGCCTGACGAGATAGGGCTAGTTTTCGCTGCCCTTTTACGTACGTTCGGGCTTGCTCCGACTTTCACCCCGAACGCACCTGTCGATGGCGTCGCGACTTGATCTAGCGCGCTGGTTGCGCGAACGGATTGATGGGCTGCACCTTTTGCCGGTCCTTGACCGTCTCGAGCATTTGCACTCGCTCCCAGTTTGCGACCATCGCTTCGAGGCCTCGCACGACATTCGCCTCGATCGCCTGCAATCCGGCGTCTCCCTTGAACCCCGCGCTGAACGCAGCGTGCCATCGATATTGAAGAAACGCGGACGTTTCCTGAATATGCGCTGGCGTCCCGGCGTCCGTGAACATGACGGACTCTGGCGAAAACGGGTCGTAGTGAATGACGTTACGGTAGTCAGTGTTCACTGCGACCCTGGGTTCATCGCTGACCAGCAGCGATGCGAGCAACTGCACAGAGCCCTTCATCCCTTTGGGCGTTTTGAAAATCCACAAGCGCTTTGGTAGCCGCTCGGCGAGCTCACGAATCTTGCCACTGTTGGAACCGATAAGACCGACCTGACCGTTCTTGACGTTCTGTTCGAAGTTGTGTGAGTAGTAAAAGATATCCATCAGGTGCTTTCCGTTCGTTATTCACTCGATACCGCAATGGTACCAACTCTGCCGGAAGGCTCGGTGGCGAACGCCCGGTCACGAATTTCGTGGTCGTCGGAGCGAAGGAAAATAGATCAAGTCGAAAAGACCACGGCCGCTATGTCGTCGACGAGCGTGAACGTGCGAACAAAGCGGTAGATCTGGCCGTTGATTTCCATGCGATTCGCCCCCGACGCCGTCGATACGAGCATCTCATCCGCCAACGATGTGGAGATTTTCCCTATTCTCCGAAGCTCTTCCCTCGGACCAGAGGGGTCGCCCAGGTACACGCTGCACACGCCCGGTGCATGCCGCATCATAACGATGCTCGCCGCGCTGTCGAGCGATCGTTCCAGCAATTCTGCGAGGGCTTTCAACGGTTCAGAAACGCGTTCGCGATTGCCGTTGTCCGGCACATCGGTGTCTTCCGCCATTGCGACCTCCTGTACTTGGCAGCCCATCATCCTCGACATGAGAGTACCAGTATAAGTTCACCTCGAAAGGCCGTGTCCCGGCTGGCCGCACGGCCACTGGCCTTCTTATGTGCGGTGCCCGGCACTGGAATGCGGAAAGGGACTCGCATAATCGCCTCTTCAAAAGCAACGTTTGACGCAGGGAGGTTCGATGGTGACCGAGCAATGGAACTGGACCCAGCGGCCACTTAAGCATTTAGCGCGGGTGCTCATCGTCGATGACTATCGGGGCGCCGCGGTTGCCACCGCTGAATGTTTATCGTTGGAAGGGATTCACACGCGCGTCGCCGGAGGCTGCGCCGAAGCGCTCGAGATCGTCCGGCACTGGGTTCCGGACGTGATCTTGCTCGACCTGATGATGCCTCAGCGCGACGGATTCGATACTGCTCGCGCGATTCGTGAGAGCGCTGCGGCATCGGGCGCGTTCATCTGCGCGTACACCGCGAAGCATGACGGTTTCATTACGCGAAGCCCCGACAGCGCCCTTTTCGATGGATATTTCAGAAAAGGCGCGTCGCCCGAGCGCCTTGTCGCCTTTCTCCGCCATTTGTCTTTCAGCGATTCGAAGGCCGTAGAAGCGCACTGATGCATCACCGCTCGCTTCGCAAGAACGAGAATGGACTACAGTTGAGGCTTGTGTCGTTTCTCTTGATGGAACAGCGGAGAGCGTCGAAACTGTAAAGCCGCAGAATTGGCTGGGAGGGTGATGACGGTATGGAAGACAAGTCAAAGGCGCGCTACTTGATTTCGTCCGAGACAGCGGAGGAAAAGGCGGGGCTTCTTCGGGAGCTTGCCGGCGGCAAGAACGCGTTGCGTCTGAATCAGGCGCTTGAAGCCGTGGCTTTCGGTTGCGGATTCAATGAATGGCGCGAGTTGGTGGTTATCAACGCGAAGCTGGAGGCAGGCGAGGCCAATTCCCTGGGGATATCGGCGCTGATGCTGGCCGATGACCAGCACGTCGACGCGGACACACTCTCGGCGCGCCATGCGCTGCAGCTGGAGGCCATTCGAGGGGTCATCACATGTTCCTCTGCCAGGGCGCAAGAGCTCATGATGCAGTGGGCGCTCTCACGCTCGACGCATAACTCCGAAACATTGACCGCGGAAGCAGATCACCGCGAGGGTGACGACACGGCAGGCCGTTCCGTACCAGGCGGCGACTCGGAACCCGCGCTTGAAGAAGCGCTCGACGATGCGCTCTTCGCGGCGGCACAGGAGTCACGTCCTGACGAAGCGCCGTACGCGCAGCCTTCTACTCCCGCCGCACCGGTCGCGGTGACTTACAAGAAGCGTCGCCGCGCGTGATGCTCAGCCGCGACGGCCTCGTTCGAAAGCTTCCCGATTGACCTTCACGAATTCCTCGACGGTCTGCGGCGCTTTTCCGGTCACTTGTTCGATAACGCTATCGGTTCCTTCAAAGACGCCGTTCTGATAGTCGACCGCCACTTCGATAAAGTGCTGAATCGTAAATTCCGGCAGATCGTAGTGGCTCAAATGCTCCCGATATCCGTCGAGCGTCGCCGGGTTGTACACAATCTTCCGGTTCAACACTTCGCTCATGACCTCGGCGATCTCCGATTGAGTCATCTGCGCCGGCCCACAAAGCTCGTAGGCCTTCCCGATGTGAGCGTCCGGCTTCGCGAGCACCGCGGCGATGAATCGTGCCTGATCTTCCGCGGCGATCGGCGCATGTTTGCCATCGCCGAATGGCAGCGCAATCTCTCCGTCGCGCACGATCGTATCGCGCACCCACGGAAATACGAGCCACTCCGAAAAGAACGTCGGCCGGATATGAACAGTCGGCACGCCCGACCAGTCGAGGACGCGCTCCGCGATCCAGTGGTCACGGGCCGCGTGACTTCTTGCGTTCTCCCGCGCCGATATCTGCGACATGTTGACGACCGCATCGAGGCCGGCCCGACGCGCAGCATCGGCGAAATAAGCAGTCGCCTGAATGAAGCCGGGACGCACGGGAAAACAGAGATAGGCGGCATCCATGTCCGTGGCGGCACGTATTGCGTCGTCATGCGATAGCAGGTCTCCCGTCATGATTTCAGCGCCAGCGCGACGCAGCGGCTCGCTGCGCTCGTCTTCCTTGCGCACGAGGGCGCGGACGGAATGGCCTCTGTCGAGAAGGTTTTGGACGACGTGTACGCCCGTCTTTCCGGCGGCAGCCGTAACCAGAATCTTGCGTTGTTCCATGATGCTTCTCCTTGAGAATGATGTGAGTGCATATACACAGATTTGAGCGTCCGATGTCTGCGCTCGATCACATTGATGAGGATTATAGGCATAATCTTTGTGGAGAAAATTAGGTGGAAAAACAAGTGATAATTGTCAGAACTGCATGAATCGCAGTGACATGGAGGATTACACTCGCTTACCAATACAAATCCGAGGTGAAACGTGGGACGCTCTCAAGTCGAAAAATTGGAGACGCATCAGCGCATCATAGATATCGCGGCGAAGCGTTTTCGCGAGCGGGGAATCGATGGCGTGAGCATCGCTGACGTGATGAAGGAAGCTGGTCTCACGGTCGGAGGGTTCTACAAGCACTTTGCGTCGCGCGACGAACTCGTCGTGGAGGCGTTCAAGCACGCTTTGCACGACATCGAGTCGTGGGAGGCAGCCATTCCGGTTTCTCCGCGTCGGGCAATGCGCTCGTATCTGTCCGAATCTCATCGCGACAATGTAGAAACAGCATGCCCCCTATCCGCCCTCGCTAATGACATGGGACGGAGTTCCGATGCCGCAAGGGAAGTCGTTTCGAGCGAGGTAAGGAAAATCGTCGACCTGATTTCGCGCGCGTTGCCCGCCGAGCGCGCAGCAGCGAAACGCAACGATGCACTGTTCATTTTGAGCGCATGCGTCGGCGCCGCGGCGTTGTCGCGGGCCGTGTCGGACCGTCGACTCTCGAAGCAGATCCTCGATGGAGCCCTGACGGGGGTGCTCGACTTGCTGTCTTGAAGAATTCCAACGGGCTGTTCGGTCTTCAGCTCAAAACGTCCCACGCAAAATACTCACGAACGGCCGTCAAGTCCGGGCGCCAGCCGCCGTTTACACGTGGATGACAAGGCGCGTGCCTATCCGGTACGCGCTGCTCCCGGCGCCCGGCTCGCCGCGTGTACGGCACGCGGCATCCCGCGGCGGCATGCGGGAATCTTTTCCACCCGTTCGAATGCCACTCGCAATGCGATTGACCCGCACTAAATCGCGCCGCGCCGGCCTCGCCGCTGCGGCTGCCGCGCTCGTTTCGTTATCGTCCGCCGCCCGGGCCGACGATCCGCCCGCCGTGCCGCTCACCGGCGGGAAACTGCTGCTGACGGGCGGCGTGTCGGAAGTCGAAGGCGCGGCTGGCGGCGGCCTGACGCCGTGGGCCGTCATCGGCGGTTACGGCACGGCGCGCCAGTTGGGCGCGAACGTGCACGGCACATACATCCACACGCAGGACTACGCGCTCGGCTCGTGGGGCCTGACGGTCGGCGTCGCGAATCGCGTGGAGCTTTCGCTCGCGCGCCAGAGTTTCGATACGCGCGATGCCGGCGCACAGCTCGGTCTCGGCGAGGGCTTCCGCTTCAACCAGAACATCTTCGGGATGAAGGTGCGCCTCGTCGGCGATGCGGTGCTCGATCAGGACACGTGGTTGCCGCAGATCGCGGCGGGCGTGCAGTTCAAGCACAACGAACAGGGCGATATCGTGAAAGCGATCGGCGCCGCGAGCAATTCGGGCACGGACTTCTATCTCTCGGCGACCAAGCTGCTGCTCGCGCAAAGCCTGCTGCTCAACGGCACGCTGCGCTTCACGAAGGCGAACCAGTTCGGCTTGCTCGGCTTCGGCGGCGACAAATCGAACGCGTATCACCCGGAGTTCGAATCGTCGGTGGCGTATCTGTTGTCGAAGAACGTTGCGATCGGCGGGGAATATCGGATGAAGCCGAACAACCTCTCGTTCGCGCGCGAGCAGGACGCTTACGACGCGTTCGTCGCGTGGGCGCCGAACAAGCACGTCTCGCTGACGGCCGCGTATGTCGCGCTCGGCGATATCGCGACGATCAAGAATCAGCGCGGCCTCTATGTATCCTTGCAGGCGGGGTTCTGATGATCAAGATGCGCCATGCCGCTTTGTTGGTCCTCGCGCTCGCCAGCGCCCATGCCCGCGCCGACGACGCGCTCTACAAGCAGTTCGGCGAGAAAGAAGGCCTGACGAAAATCGTCGACGACATGTACGACAACGTGCTCTCCGATCCGCGCACCGCGCCGTATTTCGACAACGCGCCGGTCAGACGCATCAAGCAGAAGCTCGTCGAACAATTGTGCGTGCTGCTCGATGGCCCGTGCGTCTACACCGGCCGCGACATGAAGCGCACTCACGCAGGCCAGAACATCGACCGGGCCGCGTTCAACGCGCTCGTCGAGGATCTGCAGTCCGCGATGGACAAGAACGGCGTGCCGTTTCACGCGCAGAACAAGCTGCTCGCGAAGCTCGCGCCGATGTACCGCGAGGTGCAGGACCGCGAATGAACAAACTCATCTCCATGCTTTTGACGACGTGCGCGCTGACGGCATCGTGCGCGCACGCCGCGACGATCCGCGCGCAGATCGTGGATGACGCCGGCGCGCCTGTGCAGGACGCCATCGTGTACGCGCTGCCCGTGAGCGGCAAGCTGCCGGCTGCGAAGCCCGCCGGCGCCATCATCGATCAGATCAGGCGCCGCTTCGTGCCGATGGTGTCCGTCGTGCAGACGGGCGCGTCGGTGACGTTTCCGAACAAGGACAACTTCGAGCACGATGTCTATTCGTTCTCGCCGCCGAAGCGCTTCGAGTTGAACCTGTATCACGGCGTGCCCGCGAACCCGGTCGTGTTCGACAAGCCCGGCCTCGTCGTCATGGGCTGCAACATTCACGATTCGATGGTCGCGTATCTGCTGATCGTCGATACGCCATGGTTCGCGAAAACCGATGCGAGCGGCGCCGCGGTCATCGAAAACATGCCCGCCGATTCGTACAGGCTGATCGCGTGGCATTTCCGCCAGCGCGATCCGAACGCACAACCGACGCAGAAGCTGAGCGTCGCCGCCGACGTCACGGCGAAGTTCGCCCTGCCTCTGCGGCCCGCCGAATAGGACGCCCGACGCCATGCTCCTTCACAGCCTGCGCGCGCGGATCGCGCTCGTCTTCGTGATTCTGATGCTCGTCGCGCAGGCCGCGGCGTTCGTCGTCATCAACTCGGTGATCCTGAAGAACGCGCATCGCAACGCGGAAGAGCAACTGTCGGTGGCCGAGCGCGTGTTCGCGCAGGTTTTGCATGGCAACAGCGAACGGCTGACGCAGGGCGCGAGCGTCGTCGCCGCCGATTTCGGCTTTCGCCAGGCGGTCGCGACGCACGACGGCAAGACCGTCGCGTCCGCGCTCCAGAATCACGGCGACCGCATTCACGCGGATGTCGTGATGCTGGTCGATCTCGACGGCAAGCTGATCGCCGACAGCGGCGGCGTCGGCCGCGAGGGCATGGCGTTTCCGTTTCCCGAGCTCATCAGGACCGTCGCGACGAAGGGCGATGCGTCGTCGTTCGGCATGATCGGCGCGCGCGCGTATCAGCTCGTCGCGGTGCCGGTGAAGGCGCCGATCGCGATCGCGTGGGTCGTGATGGGCTTCGCCATCGACGACGCGCTCGCGCGCGAAATGAGCTCGCTGACGTCGCTCGACGTGTCGTTCATCACCATCGGCGATCGCGGCGCTCCGGGCGTGCTCGCAAGCTCGCTGCCGCAAGACGCGCGCGCCGCGCTCGGCGATCCCGCGCAACTCGCCGAAGACGGCTACGCGACGCGCATCCTGCGGCTGCATTCGGAAGGGCGTTCGGTCGCGGTGCTGCTCGAGCGCTCGCTCAGCGAAGCGCTCGCGCCGTTTCATCGCCTGCAATCCACGCTCCTGCTCATCACGCTGCTCGGCGTTTTGGTGTCGATCGTCGGCAGCGTGCTGACCGCGCGCTCGGTCACGCGCCCGATCGCGGCGCTCGCGCAGTTCTCGCGGCGCATCGGGCAGGGCGATTACGCGGAGCCCATCGCGATTCGCCAGAACGACGAGATCGGCCAGCTCGCGCGCGCGTTCAATCAGATGCAGGAAGGCATCTCGGAGCGCGAGCGGCGCATCACGGAGCTTGCGTACATGGACCGGCTGACGGGGCTGCCCAATCGCGCGCTCTTCAACGACCGCCTGCAGCAGGCGATCACCGCCGCGCTGCCGGGCAACCGCCCGCTTGCCGTGATGATGATGGACCTCGACCGCTTCAAGTACGTGAACGACACGCTCGGGCATCCGATCGGCGACATGCTGCTGTGCGAAGTGGCGAAGCGTCTGCGTGCGACACTGCCGCGGCAGGCCGATACCGTCGCGCGCCTGGGCGGCGACGAATTCGCGGTGCTTCTGCCGAGCGACGATCTGCCGGCGGCGAAGCTGCTCGCGTCACGCATGCTGCACGCGCTGGAAGAGCCGATCACCATCGAAGGACAGCTCGTCGACGTGGGCGCGAGCATCGGCATCGTCACGTTCCCGGAAAACGGCACGGACATGAACGTGCTCTTGCGCCGCGCCGATATCGCGATGTACGTGGCGAAGCGCTCGAACCTCGGCTTTGCGCTCTACGACGAACGTCACGACGAGCACAGTGCCGAGCGTCTCTCGCTGATGAGCGAGCTGCGGCAGGCCGTCGAGCACGATCAGCTGACGCTCTACTATCAGCCGAAGGTGGATCTCGCGACGCATCGCGTGAAGTATGTCGAGGCGCTCGTGCGCTGGGATCATCCGACACGCGGCTTCGTCGCACCCGACCAGTTCATTCCGTTCGCGGAGCAGACGGGCTACATCAAGACGATTTCCCGCTGGGTCGCCGACAAGGCCATCGCGCAGTGCGCGGCGTGGCGCGAGCGCGGCATCGAACTGGCGGTGTCGGTGAACGTATCGGCGCGCGAGTTGATCCAGTCGACGCTGCCCGAAACCTTCCAGAGCCTGCTCGACAAGCACGGCGTCGCGCCCGAATGGATCTGGATCGAGATCACCGAGAGCGCGATCATGGACGACCCGAACCACGCCATCGACACGCTCGACCGGCTGCATGCGCTCGGCATTCGCCTGTCCATCGACGATTTCGGCACGGGCTATTCGTCGCTTTCGTATCTGAAGCGCATGCCGGTCGATGAACTGAAGATCGACAAATCGTTCGTGATGGGCATGGCGCAGCACAAGGACGACGAGACCATCGTGCGCTCGACCATCGATCTCGGACACAACATGGGCCTGAAGGTGGTGGCGGAAGGCGTCGAGAACGAAGCGATGCTGGAGCGGCTGAAAGCGCTGCGCTGCGATCTCGCGCAGGGCTTTCATCTGAGCCGGCCGCTGCCGCCCGCGAAGCTGGAGGCGTGGCTCGACGAGTGGTGCGTGACGAGCGGGCAGGAGGCCTGAGCGCGTTGAGGTGCGTTACCACGCGCGTCCGCGGTCGGCGATCGCGGCGACGGCGTGCTCGTCGTTCGCCACGGATTCGCCATCGCCCTCGGAGAACCGGTAGCTGCCGCGCTCTTCCGATTTCGCTTCGTAGAGCGCGGCATCGGCGCGTTTCAGCGCGCTTTCGAACGGCTCGCCCGGACGCGCCAGCGCGATGCCGACGCTCACGCCCACGCGCAGCGTCAGCCCGCAGGCAAGCGCGTAGGGCACCGACAACTCGCGGATGATCGTGCGCGCGAAGGCCGCGCTTGACGCGTGAGCGATATACGTCGCAACGATCGCGAATTCGTCGCCGCCCAGACGCGCGGCCAGCTCGCCGCGGCGCATCACGTTGCGCAGACGGTCGGCGACGCGCTTGAGCAGTTCGTCGCCGGCGTTGTGGCCGTGCGTGTCGTTCACGCGCTTGAAGCCGTCGAGATCGACGTACATCACCATCACTTTTTCGCGGCCCGCGCCGCTTGCCATCAGGCGCTCGGCGTGATCGCCGAGATAGCGCCGGTTCGGCAGGCCCGTGAGCGAATCGTGATGCGCCCAGTGCAGGATTTTCGCCTCGGCTTTGCGGCGCTCCGTCACGTCCTCGATGATGATGACCGCGCTGCCGTCCGGCACCGGATTGCGGCTCAGCTCGAGATGCCGTCCGTCGCGCAAGGGCAGATCGAGCGGCAGATCGCCGTCCTTCAGCCATTGCGCGCAGCGCTCGGAGAACTGCGCGCGCAGCGTTTCGCCGAATTTCGCGAGCCCCACGTAGCCGATGAATTCCGGCAGGGACACGTTGAGCCGCAGCGTTTCGACCGTCGCGCCGAACAGCTCCGCCGCCTTGCGATTCGCGATGACGACCTTGCCCGCCGCATCCACCGTGCAGAGGCCGTGCGGCATGTGCGCGAGCGCCGCGTCGAAGCGCGCGGCGATTTCGGCGTGGCCCTGCTCGGCCGTCATCAGCGCAACGAGACCGCGGTAATGGCGCTGCACGACCGCGCACATCGCGGCGCTATAGAGAAAGAGCGGCGGCACGAGGATCCAGTAACCGGGCGGCCCGAACAGCCCGCCGACGCCGATCGGCAGCGCGCCCAGGCACACCTGCGCGATCGCCAGATGCGGAATGCCCGCGTTACGCGACGCGATGCCGCCGAGCAGCCCCGCCGTCACCATGATCGCGAGCGAGGCGAGCACGGCGTCGCCGGAAATCACGCAGGCCATCGTGCCGAGACCGGTCGCGAGACACGCGGCGAGCGCGAACGGCGCATAGCGCGCGGCCCAAGGGCCGGGATGCGGCGCGTCCGGCCGGGAGCGCGCGCGATAGCGGCACACGATGGAAACGCGCGCGGTAAGCAGAAGCAGATCGCACACGACCCAGATGAGTGCCCACAGCGCCTGCTGGCGCCCGAGCGCGATGATCGTGACGAACGCGCCGGAGATGCCCGATAGCAGAAGCGGGCGGATGTCCTCGACCAGGGTCGACAGCAGCGACGCGCGGATGGCGGGCGTGATGCGCCCGTCCTCTGTCGCCGGCGTGGCCAGAATCGAATCGATCAGGGACGGATTGCCTGACATACGGAAGACCGACGGATGCAGTGAAAAGGCGGCGGCAATGCTGTCACCGCTGGTGTTCGTATTTACGGCGTCGTCTGCACAAACTTTAGGCATCCGCGCGCGGGTCTCTCGGGCGCGCGCCGATTATTCGTCCGCAGCGCATTCTGACTTTCCCGTCGGCCAGATTATGTTTTCCCGATGACATAGTAATTTACGGCTCAGCCCTTTCATTTCCGGCGCGCGCACGGGTTTTGCCTCATCGAAAGCTTTCGGTTCAGAGACGATCATGATGAGGGTCCGTGCGCGCCGCGTGTCGGATGCCGTCGAGTGGAAATGAAGCAAGTGGAACTGTGATATCGATGTAAGGACAAAACGTCGTCGCGACGATGGCCGCAGAAGCCGTCGCGCGGCCAACTAAAAGCTCTGCATGGACCGGAGCAAGGCGCTGAAGCGCCGGCTCTGGTCGACAGGAGACATCATGGACACGAACTCTGCTACTCCGCCCGGTGCAAAAGGCGCGTCGCATGCCGAACACCACAAGCAGACGAAGAAGGCGACCGCGAGCGGCTGGATCGGCTCCGCGCTCGAGTACTACGACTTCTTCATCTACGCGCAGGCCGCCGCGCTGATCTTTCCCCAGCTTTTCTTTCCGTCGGGCAATCCGAAAGTGGCGATCGTCGCGTCGCTCGCGACGTACGGCGTCGGCTATGTCGCGCGTCCGATTGGCGCCTTCGTGCTCGGTCATCTGGGCGACACCCATGGACGCAAGAACGTGCTCGTGCTGTGCATGTTCCTGATGGGCTTTTCGACGATGGCCGTCGGCTTGCTGCCGACGTATCACAGCGTCGGCATGCTCGCGCCGACGCTGCTCGTCGTGCTGCGTCTCGTCCAGGGCTTCGCGGTCGCAGGCGAAATCTCCGGCGCGAGTTCGATGATTCTCGAGCACGCGCCATTCGGGCGTCGTGGCTTCTTCGCGAGCTTCACGCTGCAAGGCGTGCAGGCCGGGCAGATTCTCGCGGCCGCCGTGTTCCTGCCGCTCGCGTACTACATGCCCGAAGACTCGTTCAATGCGTGGGGCTGGCGCATTCCGTTCCTGCTGTCGGCATTCGTGCTGGTCGCGGGCTACATCATCCGCCGCGAAGTGCACGAGACGCCCGCGTTCGAGAAGGAAGGCGAAAAGGGCGCGGTGCCGCGTTCGCCGATCGTCGATGCCTTCAAGTACAACCTCCCCGACATGATCCGCGTCGTCTGCATGGCGCTGATGAACGTGATTCCCGTGGTCGCGACCATCTTCGGCGCGGCGTACGCGGTGCAGGCGGCCTACGGCATCGGCTTTCACAAGAGCGTGTATCTGTGGATTCCGGTAGTCGGCAATATTCTCGCCGTGCTGGTGATTCCGCTCGTCGGCAATCTCTCCGACAAGATCGGGCGCAAGCCGCCGGTGATCGTCGGCGCGCTGGCGTCGGGCGTGCTGTCGTATCTGTATCTCTACGCGATCAGCGTTCACAACCTCTGGCTCGCGATCATCGCGTCGCTCTTGATGTGGGGCATCGTCTATCAGGGCTATAACGCGATCTTCCCGAGCTTCTATCCCGAGCTCTTCCCGACGCGCACGCGCGTCTCCGCGATGGCCATCTCGCAGAACGTCGGCACGACCATCACGGCGCTGCTGCCCGCGCTCTTCGCGACCGTTGCGCCGCCGGGATCGACGAACATTCCGTTCACGATCGGCTCGATCACGCTCGCCGTCACGATCATCTCGGCCATCGCCGCGTGGAGCGCGCGGGAGACGTATCGCATTCCGCTCAGCCAGCTCGGCGAGGACACTGCGCGGCCCGTCGAGAAGTCGGAGTACGACCGCCTGCGCGCGGAATCGGTCGCGAAGGCGCGCGCTTCCTAAGTTTCCTTTCTCCCTTTTTGCTGCTCGGGCGGCGCGTGAAAGCGCGCCGCCGGGGTGAACTCACGCTTTTTTTCTCAACACGGTGGAATCGAAGTGAACACAGACTCAGGCAAAACGCGCATCGCAGTGGCCGGTGCGGGCTATATCGGTCAGGCGCACATGGGCGTCGCGCAGACGAGTGCAGCGTGCACGCTGTCGGCAATCGTCGATCCGGCGCCGGCGGCGGTCGCCATCGCGGAGAAGGCGGGCGTGCCGCTCTACAAGACGCTCGATGAACTGTTCGCGAAAGACCGTCCCGACGGCATCGTGCTCGCGACGCCGAATCAGCTGCATGTCGAGCATGCGCGCGTCTGTCTTGCAGCGGGCGTGCCGATGCTGCTCGAAAAGCCCATCGCGCCGACCGTCGAGGAAGCGCAGGCGCTCGTCGACGAAACCGAACGCTCGGGCGTGAAGGTGCTGATCGGGCATCATCGCGCGCATAGCCCGATCATGGCGCGCGCGAAACAGGTCATCGACGAAGGGCGGCTCGGCAAGCTCGTCGCGGTGATGGGCAGCGCCGTGTTCTTCAAGCCCGACGAGTATTACGCCAGCGCGCCGTGGCGGCGCGAGCCGGGCGGCGGCCCGATCCTGCTCAACATGATCCACGAGGTGCATAACCTGCGCATGCTGTGCGGCGATATCGTCGCGGTGCAGGCGTTCGCTTCGCACGCGACGCGCGGCTTTCCCGTCGAGGACACCGTCGCGATCAATCTGCGCTTCGCGAGCGGCGCGCTCGGCACGTTCATGCTCTCCGATACGGCCGCGTGTCCGCGCAGCTGGGAGCAGACATCACAGGAGAACAAGGCGTATTCGACTTATCCCGACGAAGACTGCTACGTGATCGCGGGCACCTTCGGCTCGCTGTCCGTGCCGACGATGCGCCTCAGGTCCTACTCCAAGGCTGAGGATCGCTCGTGGTGGAAGCCGTTCGAGGAAAGCATCGTGCCGATGCAGCGCGACGATCCGCTCGCGCATCAGATGGCGCATTTCGCGCGCGTGGTCCGCGGCGAGGCCGAGCCTATTGTCAGCGCGCGCGACGGGCTGCAGAATCTGCGCATCACCGAGGCTATCGTCGAGGCCGCGAAGAGCGGCGAGATCGTCGAAACCGTCTGAATCACCCATCCATCAAGGACAAGTCATGGCAAAGATCCTGACGCTGCACGGCGTCAACCTCAACATGTTCGGCAAGCGCGACCCGAAGCAGTATGGCACGGCGACGCTCGCGCAAATCGACGAGCAGATGACCGCGCTAGGCAAGGAACTGGGCGTGGAAGTGGAGTGCTACCAGACGAATATCGAAGGCGAGATGTGCTCGCGCATTCATCGGGCGTTCGAGGAAAAGGTCGATGCGATCGTGATCAACGCGGGCGCGTGGACGCATTACAGCTACGCGATCCGCGATGCGCTCGCCATTCTGACGGCGCCGGTCATCGAGGTGCATATGTCGCACGTGCATGCGCGCGAGGAGTTCCGCCACAAATCGGTGTTCGCGGAAATCGCGAAGGGACAGATTTCCGGGTTCGGCGTCGAAAGCTATCTGCTGGGCCTGCGTGCGGCGGTATCGGCCATCAACGCGGGCAAGTAACTGATGCTTTGATGCAGTAAAGCAGTCGGCGAGGCGCGGTTCGCGTCTCGCCGGGTCCATCGGGTCAGGCCGGACGGCTGAAATCCTGCGAGCGCCCCGCGTTCGGCTCGCGTTCCGCTTGCGGGCGCAACGGTTCCTGATTGCGCTGCGCCGCGCCGCGGATGAACAGCACCGCGCAAATCGCGCAAATTCCCCATACAGCGGCGATGATGCTCAAGTAGCTCATTTTCACTTCCCCGATAAACGCGGGCGGCGTACGGCCGCTCTCGCGCTTGGTCCCTGTTTCCGTGCCTGTGACGCTTTACGCCTGCGACGCCGGCATCGCCAGCAACCGGCCGATCAACTGTTGCGCAAGCGCCTGTTGTCCGGTGATGGCTTCGGCGTCCGCATCGGTTGCGTCGCGGCCGGCGTGCAGCTTGCCGGCGAGGCGCATGATGTCGTCCGACACCGACTGCAGCCTGCTCAGCAGTTCGGCTTGCGTGGCGTGCTGCGATCCTTCAGCGAAACACTCGGCCGTACGATGCGGCCTGGCGTTTCCTTCCATCGTCTGATACATGGCGACCCCCGTGAGTGGATGATGCGATTGTCACGCCGTCGCGCTTCCTTCAATCCTCCGAATAACACCCGATTCCGGTCTCAAATCGTTTGATGTTCGCTCTGAAGATTCGCGCGCGGCTGCGGCGGGTCCACCCGTCAAGGTCTGCGGGCCGCCGGGCGGTAAAATCGCAGATCCTCAGCGAGATAGTGAGCGTTTTTTCCGCCGGCCAATATGACCATCCGCACCAAAAAACCACACTTTTACCGCGAGTGATGATGCGCATATGTGGTCGAAATGACATAAAAAAGCGAGCCACTTCTCGGGGCGGTAATTATTGCGGTACTGCGGGCATCGTGCCTGGTTTGCGCGCGGCGTCAGCAGCATCCAGGTTCCTGCGGGAGGCCTGGTTGTTTCGACCCCGGCGCCTAAAGTATGAGGAGCGCAGTCGATACGAGGGGCGTGCACGCGGCTGTTTCTTTCGCTGAGTTTTCCGGTCCATTTGTTTCGTTGGCTGGCGCGATTTGCGCCGATTCTTCTGCTGACGACCAGTGCCGCTCGCGCCACGACAATCGCGTGCAATCTCACGGCTATAGGTAATCTCGCGCCGAATGTGGGACCCATTCATTCGGCCGCGATGCGCCGATAGGAAGCACGACCTCGTCGACGTATATGAGTACGATCCGGTTTCATTGCCCTGCCGTCACAATCACCTGTCGTCAATATTCAGGGCCGGCGACCCCCGGCTATGACTATACGTTGACCGTTTCAGCCGCATTGGTCAAAACGGGTGCGATCGTGTCAGGACCGGTCACGACCATTCCGAAGATCACCGCGACCCACAGCATCAACAATCAGTCCGGCAGCACACTGTGGGGGAAGATGTTTACGGGCGCCGCGAGCGGCAGTTTCAACAGCATCGCCCGTTCGGTGACGAATTCGACCGTTCGAGTCGATATGCCAAAGGCGTTCATGAAGAATATGGCAAGCATCGGCGCAACGACTGGCGCGACACCGGTCAATCTCTCGCTCGATTGAGATGGGGGGTGCGCGTCACCCTCACGCTCACGGATGTCACCACGCCAGCCAACCGCAGCACGACGCTTACCCTGACGCCCAGTTCGACGGCGAAGGGCGTCGGCTATCAGATTTCATTTAGGGGCGTGCCGGTCGCCTATGGGGCGGACACGGCGGCGGCGGGGAATCAGAATCAGATCTTCGTCTCGTCGGTGCCGACGATCACGGGCCCGCTTTCGGTGCCGATGAGCGTCAGCTACGTTCGCACCGGCGCTGTCGTCCCCGGCAGCGCAAACGCGAAGGTCACCTTCACGATGAGCTATCAGTAAGTGAGCGATCAGTAAGCAGCCTGAGCGTCCGGACAGGCTCAGGCCGTGTGGCCGAGCGGCTTTGCGTCCGCCCGTTGCGACTCGCGCACGCGTACCAGAACCGGCTTCGCTTCCTGCCGTGTCGCGCCGCGGATAAAGAGAACCGCGCCGATTCCACAGGTCGCCCACACAGCCAGGATGGTATTCAAGTAGCTCATTTCCGCTTCCTTCGAATTCTGGTCCTCAAAGGCCGCCGTCACGCGCGGCTGCCTCACCCTCTGATTTCAGATTGCCGACGCGGGCATCGCCAGAAGGCGCGCGATCAGCGCATCCGCGAGTTCGTGCTGCTTTTTCAGTTCGATGGCGTCGGCGGCGCTGCGCATGGCGTCTGGTTCGCCGCTCACACGGCCGGCGAGACGCATCACCTGGTCGGATGCCGCCTGCAGCGCGCGCATCAGATCGGCCTGGCTCTCAGCATCGACACCCGCTATGCGATGCGGTCTGGCGTTACCTTCCATCGTCTGAAACATGTCGATCCCCGTGTTTGAGTGCATGGGTGAATTCTGCCGCCACTTGTTTCGTCTCAATCCTCCGAATAACCCCTTATTACGGCTTCATATCGTCTGCTGCTTGACGCCGGCCACATATGACGCCGGGTGAAAGCGCCGTCCGTCATGGCTTTGCGGGCGGCAGACGGTAACATTGCTGTTTTCCTCGCAATCGATTCGCGGCGTAAAAGCCGCTTCGGCAGAGCGTTCACGCAAAAAAACAACAGTTCGTGCTTTTTTTATGTCTTTTTCGAGCGGCTCAACGCTCGGGGTTTTCACGCAGTTTGAACAGGCATCGACATGGTTTCTGGCAGCAGCAACGAAATTTCGCAACAGGATTCACTCAGGCGCGGACTGAAGAGCCGCCACATCCAGTTGATCGCGCTCGGCGGGGCGATCGGCACCGGGCTTTTTCTCGGCGTGGCGCAGACGATCAAGCTTGCCGGGCCATCGGTGCTGCTCGGCTACGCGATCGCCGGACTGATGGCGTTTTTCATCATGCGGCAACTGGGCGAGATGATCGTCGACGAGCCGGTCGCAGGCTCGTTCAGCCATTTCGCCGATAAATACTGGGGCCACGCGTCCGGCTTCGTCTCGGGCTGGAATTACTGGGCCATCTACATTCTGGTCAGCATGGCCGAGCTGTCGGCGATCGGCATCTACATGCAGTACTGGTGGCCGGGCCTGCCCACGTGGGTATCGGCGCTGGCGTGCTTCGTGATCGTCAACGCGATCAACCTGACGAGCGTGAAGTCCTATGGCGAGACGGAATTCTGGTTCGCGATCGTGAAAGTGGCGGCCATCGTCGGGATGATTCTCTTCGGCGGCTATCTGCTCGCGTCGGGCAAGGCGGGGCCGGAAGCGAGCGTCGCGAATCTGTGGCAACTCGGCGGTTTCTTTCCGAACGGCGTGGGCGGTCTCGCGATGTCGATGGCCGTGATCATGTTCTCGTTCGGCGGGCTGGAGCTCGTCGGTATCACGGCGGCGGAAGCGGAAGAGCCGTCGAAAAGCATTCCGCGCGCGACCAATCAGGTCATCTACCGCATCCTCATTTTTTATGTCGGCGCGCTCGGCGTGCTGCTTTCGCTCTATCCGTGGGACAAGGTCGCGACCGGCGGCAGCCCGTTCGTGCTGATCTTCCGCGAAATGAACAGCACGCTCGTCGCGAACGTGCTCAACGTGATCGTGCTGACGGCCGCGCTGTCGGTGTACAACAGCGGTGTCTATGCGAACAGCCGCATGCTCTACGGGCTCGCGCAGCAAGGCAACGCGCCGCGCGTGTTCGCTGGCGTAAGCAAGCGCGGCATTCCGCTGACTGCGCTCGGCGTGTCGGCACTCGTCACGGGGGCATGCGTCGTCATCAACTATGTGATGCCGGGACGCGCGTTCGGCCTGCTGATGGGACTCGCGGTGTCGGCGCTCCTCATCAACTGGGCGATGATCAGCATCATCCACCTCAAGTTCCGGCGGCAGAAGCGCGCGCGCAACGAA
Source organism: Caballeronia arvi (assembly GCF_001544695.2). GTDB lineage: Bacteria > Pseudomonadota > Gammaproteobacteria > Burkholderiales > Burkholderiaceae > Caballeronia > Caballeronia arvi. The sequence continues at coordinate 86,908 of NZ_FCOM02000006.1, read as the reverse complement.
GCGACGTCGTTCCGCAGCTTCGGCTATCCGCTCACGAACTATGTCGTGCTGGCGTTTCTCGCGGGCATCGTCTGGGTGATGTTCGAAACGCCGGACCTGCGCCTGTCCGTGTATCTGATTCCGGTTTGGCTGGCCGTTCTCGTAATCGGCTACTATCTCAAAAAAAGGGGCGGTGACGCGCAACGCACGGGCCGCCTCGAATCTCGCTGATCTCTCGTCCTGACACCAACACCATGTTCGAACATATCGATGCCTACCCCGGCGACCCGATCCTCTCGCTGAACGAAAACTTCCAGAAGGACCCGCGCACGAACAAGGTCAATCTGAGCATCGGCATTTACTTCGACGACGAAGGCCGCCTGCCCGTGATGCAGGCGGTGCGCGAAGCGGAACTGTCGATCCTGAAAGATCTCGGCCCGAAGCCTTATCTGCCGATGGCCGGTTTTGCGCACTATCGCGATGCCGTGCAGCAGCTCGTGTTCGGCAACGACAGCCCCGCGCGCGCGGACGGCCGCATCGCGACCGTGCAGACGCTCGGCGGCTCGGGCGCGTTGAAAGTGGGCGCCGATTTCATCAAGCGCTACTTTCCGCAATCGAAGGTGTGGGTGAGCGATCCGACGTGGGAAAACCATCGCTTCATCTTCGAGCGCGCGGGCTTCGACGTTCAAACGTACCCGTATTACGACGAAGCCACCGGCGGCCTTCGCTTCGACGCGATGCTCGAAGGCATCGACAAGCTGCCCGCGAAGAGCGTCGTTCTGCTGCATGCGTGCTGTCACAACCCGACGGGCGTCGATCTGGATTCCGCGCAGTGGCTCAAGCTCATCGATGTGCTGCAAAAGCGCGATCTGCTGCCCTTTGTCGACATGGCTTATCAGGGCTTCGGCGCCGGTCTCGACGATGACGCGTTCGCCGTGCGCGAACTCGCGCGCCGTGGCGTGCCGTCGTTCATCGCCAATTCGTTCTCGAAGAATTTCTCGCTGTACGGCGAGCGCTGCGGCGGCCTGCACGTGATCTGCGACGATGCAGCCGAAGCCGATCGCGTGCTCGGCCAGTTGACGAGCGCGGTGCGCGCCAACTACAGCAATCCGCCGACGCACGGCGCGAAGATCGTCACGCAGGTGCTGAACACGCCGGAGCTGAAGCAGTCGTGGCAGGCCGAACTCGCGTCGATGTGTGAGCGCATCGCGCGCATGCGTCAGGCGATCCACGATGGCCTGAAGGATCACGTGAAGGGCGAAATGCTTACGCGCTACGTGAAGCAGCGCGGCATGTTCACGTACACGGGCCTGGTCGCGGAACAGGCGGACCGGCTGAAAGAGGAATTCGGCGTGTATATCCTGCGCTCGGGCCGCATGTGCGTCGCGGGCTTGAACGAGCGCAACGTGCAGGTCGTCGCCGATGCGATCGGCAAGGTGCTCGCAGCAGCCAAGTAAGCTAGAGATCGGGGCACGACAGCACGTTCTGCTTCGGCAGGCTGCCCGGCCCCGTCTCCACTTTCGTGCCGCGCGCAGGCGTCAGGATGAGCCGCACGCTCTTCGTGCCTTCGTTCGCGAGCACGTACATGTCGCCGCTGCCTTCTGGCTGCCAGTACACGCGATACACCTCGCCGTCCTTGTAGACATGCAGCGCGCCGTGCCTCACGGCGCCGCCGCGCCAGAAATTCACGCTTTCCCCTTCGCGCAGCGCGAACATGCCGTCCTGTCCGTTCGTGGCGCTTTCGAGCGTGCCGCATACGGCATCGTCGGCGCGTGCGTGCGCGCTGACGGCCAGCGCCGCCGCGCACAGGATGATCGATCGGCGATTCATCGGTATGGCCCTCCCATCAGAAAATAGTCGGCACGCGCGTTCATCGTAAGCGCGTGCGTCTCGCCGCGCTCGTCGCAAGATATGCGCCGACGTTCCGCCACGCGTGTGCTACTTTGAATAAAAGCAGCGTTTCGATCGGAGGGCGCCATGACCGTGATCGCACCGGACGAAAGAGCGGATTTTCTGGCGATCCTGGCACGCCATCGGCTGGAGGAAAGCGACTTTCTCGTGCAGGAAGGCGGCGCGTCCGATGTCGTGGACGATGTCTATCCGCTGCAAGGCCAGGTCACCATCACGCGACGTTCCACGCTGAAGGAACGCGAATATCGCATCGGGCACGGCACGGAATGGACCGCCGCGTTCGAAAAGGATTTGAACAAGGGCGTGTTCGGCTGAAGAGGCACGCCGCAGGCAGGTTTTTACGCACTTTTTGAAGCGGAGCAGGCGATGAGACCGACCGAATTCGAATCGTTCAAGGCGCATGTCGCGATGCTGCTGCGCGATCTGCCGCGCGGCATGACCGCCGATCTGACCGATGTGGCCGTCGCGTACTGGAACGGCAAGCAGGTGGTCGGCGCGTATCTGCGCGACAACGGCCGCATCGACGAAGATTTCGATTTCGATGAAAACGCGTGGGGCAACTGGCGCGACGAATTTCTGCTTTGGTTCGAAGCGCCGCGTTTCTCCGAACGCGCCGATCTGAAGGCGGCGTTCGTCGCCGGTGTCATTCCCGTGAACCTGCCCGGCGGACTCTGGCCGCGCCCGCTCTGATACGAAGGCGCGTCGCCCCTCCTTTCGCGCCTCTTCACCGGAAGTCATCTGTAAGCACGCCGTCGATGCCGCAGAACGGCACAGCGATTGCTCCCTCCCACGACGCCCTAGCGTCCGATCCACGACCGTTCGACGGCCGTGCTCCGACGTTCATCGTCACGGAGGAATTTCAGCATGGCTGGCAACGGCAGACTTCATTCGCTCACGTTCTTCACGGCCATCGTGTTCATCGTCATCGGCGTGGCGCTGGCGGCGGGCGGCGCGTATCTCGTCACGCTGAAAGGATCGTGGTACTACGTGATCGCGGGCGCGGCCATCGTCGTGACCGGGCTTTTGCTGCTGATACGGCGGCGTTCCGCGCTTCTGCTCTTCGCGCTCATGCTGTTCGCATCGACGATCTGGGCGGTCGTCGAAGTACATTTCGATTTCTGGCAGTTGATGCCGCGCCTGTGGATCTGGGTGTTGCTCGCGATCTGGCTGCTGTTTCCGTTCGTGCATCGCGGTGCGCTGTTCGGTCCGCCCGCGACCGCACGGGCCGCGCGCACGCCGCTGGCCGCCGCGATCATCGTCGCGCTGCTGCTCGGCATCGGCACTTATTTCAACGATCCGCACGACCGCCCCGGACGCATCGACGTCGATGTCGCCGCCGACGCGAATCAGCCCGATGCGAATGCTGCGACCGGACGTCAGCCTGGCGACTGGATCGACTATGGCGGCTCGCCGCTCGCGCAGCGCTACGTGCCGCTTGCGCAGATCACGCCGCAGAACGCGCATCAGCTGAAAGTGGCATGGACGTATCGCACCGGCGATATGCCCGGGCCCGACGATCCCACCGAAACCACCGACGAGAACACGCCGCTCAAGGTCGGCGACACGATTTTTCTGTGCACGCCGCACAGCAAGGTGATCGCGCTGGATGCCGCGAGTGGCAAGGAAAAATGGCGCTTCGATCCGCAGATTCAGAGCCCGGTCGGATTCAAGCATTGGGAGCATATGACCTGCCGCGGCGTGGCCTACTACGACGCGTCGATGCATCCGATGCCTTCAGCGGCAGCTTCCGAGGTCGCCGCGGCTTCAGCGCCTGCGGAAGCGAGCGCGCCGGCCGCTTCGTCCGATGCGCAGGCCGCTGGAGCCAGCGCGCCCGACGTGGCCGCCGCCGCGAGCGCCGCATCCGAACCCGCAGCGCCCGCGCAGACGCCCGCCCAGACCACCGCGCTGGCCGAATGCCCGCGTCGCCTGTTCCTTCCAACCGCCGACGCGCGCCTGATGGCTCTCGATGCGGACACCGGCAAGCCGTGCGCGAGCTTCGGCAAGAACGGCGCGATAGATCTGCGCGCGAACATCGGCCCGTTCACGCCGGGCGGCTACTACTCGACATCGCCGCCGGCGGTGTTTCGCAATCTGGTGATCGTCGGCGGCCACGTCACCGACAATGAATCGAACAACGAACCGTCCGGCGTGATCCGCGCGTTCGACGTGAACGACGGCCATCTCGTATGGAACTGGGATCCGGGCAATCCGGACGCGACCGAGCCGATCGCGCCGGGCGGCACCTACGTGCGCAACTCGCCGAACATGTGGTCGATGTTCAGCGTCGACGAGAAGCGCGGCACGATCTTTCTGCCGATGGGCAATCAGACGCCCGACCAGTGGGGCGGCGAGCGCACGCCGCAGGCCGAGAAGTTTGCCGCGGGCCTCGTCGCGCTCGATGCCGCGACGGGCAAGCTGCGCTGGAACTATCAGTTCACGCATCACGATCTGTGGGACATGGATGTCGGCGGACAGCCGACGCTCGTCGACTTGCAGACGCCGCAGGGCGCGCAGCCGGCGGTGATCGCATCGACCAAACAGGGCAGCATCTACGTGTTGAATCGCGAGACCGGCAAGCCGATCGTGCCCATCAGCGAGATGCCGGTGCCGCAAGGCGCGGCGAAGGGCGACCACACCGCGCCGACGCAGGCCGTTTCCGCGCTCAATTTCAATCCGCCGCGCCTGAAGGAAGCGGACATGTGGGGCACGACGCCGTTCGATCAGCTCTGGTGCCGCATCAAGTTCAGGAGCCTGCGCTACGACGGGCCGTACACGCCGCCATCGGAGCAGGGCTCGATGGTGTTTCCGGGCAATTTCGGCGTATTCGACTGGGGCGGGATTTCTGTCGATCCGGTGCGGCAGATTTTGATCGCGAATCCGGATTACATGGCGTTCACGTCGAAGCTGATTCCGCGCGAGAAATTGCAGGAGGGCGCGACCAGCACGAGTGAAACGAGCGGCATCAAGCAGGCGCGGGGCACGCCTTTCGCCTACGAAATCAGCGCGTTTCTTTCACCGCTGGGCATTCCGTGTCAGGCGCCGCCGTGGGGCTACATGGCGGGCGTCGATCTGCGCACGAACAAGATTGCGTGGATGCACAAGAACGGCACGATCCGCGACAGCGCGCCCTTGCCGATTCCGATGCCGCTCGGCGTGCCGAGTCTCGGCGGGACGATCGTGACGGCGGGCGGCGTCGCGTTCCTGACGGGCACGCTCGATCAATACGTACGCGCGTACGACGTGCGCGACGGCAAGAAGCTGTGGGAAGCGCGGCTACCCGCGGGCGGTCAGGCGACGCCGATGAGCTACGCCGATGCCAGCGGCAAGCAGTACGTGCTCGTGACGGCGGGCGGACATGGCTCGCTCGGCACGAAGGCGGGCGATTATGTGATCGCCTATACGTTGCAATAAACGTCGATGGCGCGGGGAATATTGCCCCGCGCCCGTGCGTTACGCCCGGCGATAGGCTTCGGCCATCAGCGCGCTGACCTTCGCGCGTGCGTTGAGCGCGTCGCGTGCGGCGGTGCGCAGCTTGGCGGCGATGAACGAAACAAAGGCGATAGGGGTGGCGGCGATGATTCCCATGACTGACTCCATACTAGGGTAACTAACTAGGTAATAACCCTAGGTTAGCACATTCGACGCAGTGCAACAAATTCCTTTCGGGAAATTGACTGTGCGCGCAAGCGAATCGTCGACGCGCTCAGGCTCAGCCGATCAGGGAGCATGCAAATGAAGACGCGTTTCCTCGGTTTTTCGGCGGCGGTCGGCGGTGCGCTTGCCGCGGCGATCATCGGCGCGTGCAGCGGAGGCTCGGGCGGCGATACCAACGCAGCGGCGGGCGCCAGCGCGCCATCGGCTGCATCGAGTCCGGCGGCGGCATCGGGCGGCAGTGCGGGCAGCAGTCCGATGGACGTCGCCACGTATCACAACGACATCGCGCGCACGGGTCAGCAGCTCGCGGAAACCGTCCTCACACCCGCGAACGTGAACTCGGGCACCTTCGGCAAGCTCGGCGTGTTTTCCGTCGATGGCGCCGTCGATGCACAGCCGCTCTTTCTCGCGGGCGTGGCGATCGCGGGCGGCACGCACAACGTGCTGTACGTTGCGACCGAAAACGCCAGCGTCTACGCATTCGACGCCGACAACGGCGCCGTGCTCTGGAAAGTGTCGACTCTCGGCAGCGGCGAGAGCCCGAGCGACGACCACGGCTGCGGCCAGATCACGCCAAAGATCGGTATCACGGCGACGCCGGTCATCGACCGTTCGCGCGGGCCGAATGGCGCGATGTATGTCGTCGGCATGTCGAAGGACGGGTCGGGCGGCTATCACCAGCGCATTCACGCGCTCGACATCGCGACGGGCGGCGAGCTCTTCAACGGCCCGACTGAGATTCGCGCGACCTATCCCGGCAACGGCGCGGGCAGCCAGAACGGCACGCTCACCTTCGATCCGGGCCAGTATGCCGAGCGCGCGTCGCTGCTGCTGCTCAACGGCGTGGTCTATACCGCGTGGACGTCCCACTGCGACATCATGCCGTACACCGGCTGGGTGATGGGCTACGACGCCGGCACGCTGCAGCAGGCGAGCGTGCTGAACGTGACGCCCAACGGCCAGATGGGCGCGATCTGGATGAGCGGCGCGGGTCTCGCATCGGACGGCCAGGCGATCTATTTCCTCGATGCGAACGGCACCTTCGACCCGACGCAAAACGGGAACGAAATGCCGATCAACGGGAACTACGGCAACGGCTTCCTGCGGCTCGACACCGGGCCGCTGCGGGTGCAGGATTATTTTCAGCCGTCGAACACCGTGCAGGAATCGAACGACGACGAAGATCTCGGCTCGGGCGGCGCGATCGTATTACCCGACATGACCGACGCGAACGGCGTCGTGCGTCATCTCGCGCTCGGCGCGGGGAAGAACAAGACGATCTATGTCGTGAACCGCTTTTCGATGGGCAAGTTCGATTCGAACGCGGATCACATCTATCAGGAACTGGTCGGGCAGATTCGCGGACCGATGTTCGGCGCGCCCGTGTATTTCAACAACACGGTCTATTTCGGCTCGGTCGGCGACACCATCAAGGCGTTCGCGATCAGCAACGCGGCACTCTCCGCCACGCCGACGAGCCAGACGCCGAACGCGTTTGGCTTTCCCGGCGCGACACCGAGCATTTCCGCGAACGGCACCGCGAACGGCATTTTGTGGGCGGCCGAGAACGGGACGAACGCCGGGCTGCGCGCCTACGATGCGGCCAATCTGAGCCGTCAGCTCTATAACAGCGGCGATACGGGCGGGCGCGATCAGTTCGGGCAGGGCAATAAGTTCATCACGCCGACGATCGCGAACGGGAAGGTGTATGTCGGCACGAAGACCGGCGTCGGCGTGTTCGGGTTGCTGGCGAAGTAGAAGACTGGTGTATCGCAACGAGGATGCGTTATATTCGTAAATATATAGCGAATCCTCGTTCACCATGCTGACGCAAACAATCGAACCCCTGCGCGGCGAGCCGGCCGACAGCGGTTATGGCGCGACCATCATCACCGTAAAGGCGGCGCGCGACCACGAGCGCGCCGAATCCATACGCGATCTCGTCGATGCGCATCGGCGCTTGCAGGGCAGCGTGCTGCGCTTTCTTTCCCATTTCGACGACGGCCGCGCCATCGCGCGAGGTGCGTCGCAATCGCTCGACGCATTGGCCGCGCTGCTGGAGACGAAAGCGCGCGCGGCGGGGTTCGCCCGGATGCCCGAGTTGAGCGCGGCCGTGCAATCGGCGCGAGCGGCGGCGCGTCAGCGTGATCTGCTTTTCTTCGATTCCTTCGGCACCGATGTGCCCGCGTTGCGCGAAGCAGCCTGCATGCTGGAACGCCTCGATGCGACGCTCGTCGGACTGTGCGTGGAGCACGTCCTGCGCGCGAACGCGAAAAGCAGAGCGCGCCGCGGCTAGACCGGCGGATGGATCTTCGGCGGCACTGCGTCGAGTTGCCGGAACACGCTCAGCCAGTCTTCGAGATGCCAGGTCTTCGAGACGCGGCCGTCGCGCAGTTCGTGGAACGAATGAATCGCGAAGCGGATCGGCTTCTTCGTCGCGGCGATGCCCATCAACGGGCCGGACTGCGTGCCGCTCACTTCCGCGCGCGTGCCGACGCGATTGTCCTGTATCAGCATGTCGAGAATCTGGATGCGCATGTCGGGCAGCGCGGCCGCGAGATCGGCGAAGACGGGGATCATCTGATCGGGACCGGGCTGCTGTCCGGGCGGCTCGGGGAGGTATTCCCAGTCGGGCGTGACGGCCTCGCGCAAGAGCGCGACGTCCTGCGTGGCAAACGCGCGATAGAGACGCTCGACCGCTTCGCGCGCGGCGGACTGGGTCAGATGAGCTTCCTGCATGGTGCCTCCTTGGACGCGGTGAGGGCGCGGCACTGCGGAATCACTGTATCCCAACGGCCCTGAGCGCGCAGGAACGGTCGCCAGGCCGTGTTAAGCTCACGTTTCTTCGCTGGGGAGTAGCCGGCTTTTCCGCACAGGGAAAGCGCTCATGTCAACACGCTCGGCCGTTCAGGCCGTGGCATGAGCAACCGTCACAGGTTGGCAAGACCATCGACAGGATTCGCGACCGGTCGGGCGCGCGTTCTGTCGTTCCGTCTTGCCCGACCAGAGCGCTACTCGATGAACCTCGCTTCCACAATATTTCTCGCCTTCGCCATGTCCACCGATGCCTTCGCCGCCGCGGTCGGCAAGGGCGCAACCCTGCACAAGCCGCGTATCACGGAAGCGCTGAAGACCGGCGTGATCTTCGGCGTGATCGAAGCATTGACGCCGCTCGTCGGCTGGGCGCTCGGCAGGGCGGCCGCGCAATACGTGACGGCCTGGGATCACTGGATCGCGTTCGGCCTGCTGGGGCTGCTCGGCGCGCGCATGATCCGCGAAGGACTGAGCCCGGCGAGCCATGACGAAGAGAAGCCCAACTCGCATTCGTTCTGGGTGCTCGCGCTTACCGGCTTCGCGACCAGCATCGATGCGATGGCGGTCGGCGCCGGCCTCGCGTTCATCGACGTCGATATCTTTTCGACCGCCGCGACCATCGGTTTCGCGACGATGCTGATGGTGACGATCGGCGTGATGGTCGGCCGAATCGTCGGCGCGACGATCGGCAAGCGCGCGGAGATCGTCGGCGGGCTGATTCTGATCGGCGTCGGTTGCGTGATTCTGGCCGAGCATCTCGGGTATTTGAGCTGAGCACGCCGGACGACAGTAGCAGGCGTTTCGACCAAAATTCACGTTGAATACATTAACAACAACTGGCCTTAGGTCGATACGATCGCTCTATCCACTGCCTTCGACTCCAAATCCAGAACGCCATGCCACGTCCGATTTCCGCGCGCATCCATCTCGACGCCGTTCGTCACAATCTCCAGCTCGTCAAACGCACTGCGCCGTCGTCACGGGTGTGGTCCGTCATCAAGGCGAATGCGTACGGTCATGGCATCGAGCGCATTTATCCGGCGCTCGCGAGCGCGGACGGCATCGCGCTGCTCGATCTCGACGAAGCCGTGCGCGTGCGCGAATTCGGCTGGACGAAGCCCGTTCTGCTGCTCGAAGGCGTGTTCGAGCCGGACGATGTCGAGACGGCGGATCGTCACCGGCTGACGGTCACGGTGCACTGCGACGAACAGCTCGCGTTGCTGAACGCCGCGCGGCCCCGCGAGCGCATCGATATCCAGTTGAAGATGAATTCCGGGATGAACCGGCTCGGCTTCCGGCCAGGCGACTTCGAGCGCGCGTTCAGGCGCGCGTCGGATATCGAGGCGATCGGCTCGATCGGTCTGATGAGCCACTTCGCGAACGCGGACGATGGCGCCATCGACTGGCAGATCGACGAGTTCGACGCAGCCACGCGCCATCTTTCCGGCACGCGTTCGCTGTCGAATTCGGCGGCGGTGCTGTGGCATCCGCGCGCGCATCGCGACTGGGTGCGGCCCGGCACGATCCTCTACGGTGCGTCGCCGACGGGCTGCGCGCGGCATATCGAAGGCTGCGGCCTGCGCGCCGCGATGACGCTGTCGAGCCGCATCATCGGCGTGCAGACGCTGCAGCCGGGCGAGACGATCGGCTATGGCCGCACGTTCACGGCGGATCGCGCGATGACGATCGGCGTCGTGGCATGCGGCTACGCGGACGGCTACCCGCGCCACGCGCCGACTGGCACGCCCGTCGCGGTCGATGGCGTGCGCACGCGCATCGTCGGACGCGTGTCGATGGACATGCTCACCGTCGATCTCACACCGTGCCCGTCGGCGGGCATCGGTTCATCGGTCGAACTGTGGGGCGAGCAGATCAGGGTCGATGAAGTCGCGGAGCCAGCCGGCAGCATCGGCTACGAGCTGATGTGCGCGCTCGCGCGGCGCGTGCCTGTGAGCATCGGCGCGGACATTCCGAATAAGACCGAAGCGCATATCGCTTGACCCTCACGTAGCGTAAGGTTCTAGCCTCCATCGTGCGCACTGAACGGAGGCTGCATGCTGTTGAAAGTAGGAGAACTGGCGAAGAAGAGCGGACTGACCGTCCGCACGCTGCATCACTACGACGCCATCGGCCTGCTCACGCCTTCGGCGCGCGCCGATAACGGCTACCGGTTGTATAACCGCGACGACATCGCCCGGCTGCATCGCATCCAGGCGTTGCGCGGTTTCGGCCTCTCGCTTGCCGATATCGGCGCCTATCTCTCCCAGCCCGATGCACCTCTCGCCGATCTCATCGCGCGTCAGATCGCCATGCTCGACAGTCAGATCGAGAAGGCGGCGCGTCTGCGCGGCCGCCTCGAAGACTTGCGCGGCATGCTGATGGACGGCAAGGAGCCCGAGCTGGCCGACTGGCTCAACACGCTGGAATTGATGACGATGTTCGACCGTTACTTTTCTCAAGAAGAACTCGACCGCCTGCCGATGTATCGCAAATCACAAACGCAACCGCCCGACTGGACCGCGCTCGTCGCCGATGTGCGCGCGCTGATGGACGCGGGCGTGCCGCCCGAAGATGAGCGTGCGCGCGCGCTCGCGGACCGCTGGATGACGCTGCTTGCGCGCGACACCGGCGACGATCCGCGCCTGCTCGCGAAGCTGAACCGCATGCACGACAACGAGCCGTCGATGCAGGCGAGCATCGGCATATCGACGCAATTGCGCGACTACGTGCTGCGCGCGTTCTCGGCGACGATGATCGCGACTTACGAGCGCCATCTGTCGCCGGACGAGTTTCGCTTTCTGCGCGACAACTACGGCAAGCGCGCGATGGAATGGCCGCAACTGATGGCCGATGTCCGCGATGCGATCGACGAAGGCGCGACGCCCGATTCGCCGCGCGCGCAGGAACTGGCGCGGCGCTGGGTGTCGCTCTTTCGCAGCTTCGCGGGCGACGATCCGCGGACGCACGCGAAGATCCGGCATGCGTTGCAGACCGAGCCGGAATTGTCGAGAGGATCGTGGGCGAACGAGACTCTGCTCGGCTTCGTTCGCGACGCAGTGAGGCGTCTCGAAAGCACGCACTTGAAATAGACCTTTCGTCCCGCTATACCTTGAAAGAATCGGGGAGTAAATCCGTAAGGAAGAGTGGTTGCCCGGGCGCTCGCAGTTCCGGCGGCGTGTCGTCTCGTCCGGACTGCGGGCGCGTTTCGATTCCTAAGATCAACAAGGAAACGACATGTACCATCAGACCTACAATCCGCTGGGCAACGTTTTCCTGTCGACCATCGCCGCGGCGATTCCGATTCTGACGCTGCTTTACTTCATCGCGCTGCATCGTCATCGCGATCCGCAGGGCAACGTGCATCTGGGCATATCGGCGCCGTATGCGGCGTTCTTCGGCGTGATCGCCGCGTTCATCATTTCGTGTCTCGTGTTCCGGATGCCGGTGACGTCGGCGGTATCGGCTTTCGCGCTCGGCTCTCTTTCGGGCTTTCTCGGCATCATCTGGATCGTCCTGGCGGCGATGTTTCTCTACACGATGAGCGTCGTGACCGGCAAGTTCGAGATCGTCAAGGATTCGATCGTCCACATCTCGTTCGACCGGCGGCTGCAGTGCGTGCTGATCGCGTTTTCGTTTGGCGCGATCATCGAGGGCACGTCGGGATTCGGCACGCCTGTTGCGATCGCCGGGGCGGTGATGGTCGGGCTCGGCTTCAGGCCGTTCCAGTCCGCCGTGCTGAATCTGCTCGCGAATACGGCGCCGGTCGCGTGGGGCGCGATCGGCACGCCGATCGTCACGCTTGCCGCCGTCAGCGAACTCGATCAGGTCACGCTCTCCGCGATGGCGGGCCATCAGTTGCCATTCGTCTCGGTGCTGGTGCCGTTCTGGCTCGTCGCGACCTTCGTGAAGATGGAAGGCGGCTCGTGGAAGGAAGTCTTCGAAGTATGGCCGGCGATGCTCTGCGCGGGCGGCTCGTTCGCGATCATGCAGTTCTATGCGTCCGGCAGTCACGCGCTGCATCTGATGACGGACGTGGTATCCGGCGTGTTCTCGGTGATCTGCACGGCGCTGTTCCTGCGCTTCGTGTGGCATCCGAAGACGCGCTTTCTGCTGCGCTCGGAGCGCGAGGCGCTCGCGCAGCAAGGCAAGACCGCGACGACAGTGGCGTTGAACAAGGCCGAATGGAAGTACAAGTACACCGTCGGCGAGACCATCTATGCATGGATGCCGTGGGTGATCCTGATCGCGTGCTGCGCGCTATGGGGCGTGCCCGAGTTCAAGAAATTCCTGAACAACGTGTTCGCGGGCGTCACGTTCTCCACCACGCTTCTCGGCTCGCCGTTCAAGGGCACACTGTCTTTGCCCGTCTGGGACATGCCCGCGCTGCATAACCTCGTGCAGCGCATGCCGCCGGTCGCGCCCGTCAATGCGAAGGCGGAAGCGGCGCGCTTCACGATCAACTGGCTGTCGGCGGCGGGCACCGGTGTGTTCGTCGCGGCGATGCTTTCCGGCTTCGTGCTGCGTCTGTCCGCTGTGCAATGGCGGGATGCGTTCACGCAGACCATGCGCCGCATGAAGATTCCGGTGCTCGTCATTGCGCAGGTGCTCGGGCTCGGATTTCTTACGCGCTACTCGGGCACCGACGCGGTCCTGGGCCTCGCGTTCACGGGCGCGGGCGTGTTCTATCCGTTCTTCGCGGCGTTCCTCGGCTGGCTCGGCGTGTTCCTGACGGGCTCCGACACGGCTTCGAATGCGCTCTTCGGAAGCCTGCAGCGCATCACCGCGCAGCAACTCAATCTGAATCCGATCCTCATCGTCGCGACGAATTCGACGGGCGGCGTGATGGGCAAGATGATCGATGCGCAATCGATCATGGTCGCGTGCGCCGCGTGCTACGACGATCCGACGGAGCGCTCGTTTGCGCTCGGGCCGATATTCCGGACGGTGTTCTTCCATTCGATCGCGGGCGCGGCGGTGATCGGCGTGATCGCGATGCTGCAGGCGTATGTGTTCCCGTGGATGATTCCGGTGCCGCCGGGGGGGTGAGTTTGTAGTCCAAGGGCCACACGACAAAAAGCGAAGTTGTAGCTCCAGGGATACAAGCACCGATAAGAAGGGCAAATTTGTGGCCCTCGGGCTACTGTCTCACCACCGCGCCTCTGACGCTCCCGGCGGCTCCGATTCCCGCGCATACCCCACCGGCGTGCGCGCCAACCGTGCCGCAGGCCGCACCGCCGCCAACTCGCCAAACCCCGATCCATACCGTTCGACATACGCCGCGAAATCCGGCCTGGCGATCTTCAATCCGCCATCGACACGCCCGAACCCCCGCAACCACTGCCCCGTCTGCGCGAGCGACACCTCCACGTGCCAGCTCCCACCCTCCCGCTGTTGTTTCCACAACGCCGCCGCGGCTCCGAACGCCATCAAAAACCCGCTCGCCATATCGAGCATCTGCATCGGCAAGGGCCGCGGCTTGCCATCGCCCGCAGCTTCGCCTTCGGCCGCATTGAACCCCATCGCGGTCTGCACGAGCGAATCGAAGCCGCGCCTCGAAGCCCACGGTCCTTCCGTGCCATAAGCCGTCAGCGACGTATAAACAATCCCCGGCCGGCGCTCCGCAAGCGCCTGCGGCCCGAACCCAAGCGCAGCAATCCCGCCCGGCCGATATCCCTGCGCGAACACATGCGCGTCATCGATCAAACGCCAGAGCGTCTCCCGATCGCGATCCAGCCGAAGATCGAGCAACGCCGAGCGCTTGCCCCGGCTCGTATCCGCGATCGCGGGAATGTTTGGCAGATGCGGCGCGTTCACGAGCATCACATCCGCGCCGAACGCGGCGAGCGCCCGCCCGCCGACCGGCCCCGCGAGAATGCGCGTGAAATCGAGCAAACGGACGCCATCGAGCGGACGCGCATCGTTCGACAAGGAAGGCAACGAGCGAGGCGAAGCATCGCCGATGCGCGTGATCGTCATCAGCGGCTGCCCGGCGATAGCCTGCCCCTGCGGCGTCGCATCCCATTCATCGAACGTGCGCAGCATCGTGACGACAAGCCCTTGCGCCGCCGCCGCATCCTCGAAATCGCAGCCGCGCCACGCCAGCAACGCGCGCCCGGCATCCTCGCGCGTGGCTGTCTTCGGATCGAGCCCGAGCAGACGCAGCGCGCCATCCTGATGATGTTCGAAGTTCGCGTGAATGCGGACATAGCCGTCGGCGCATCGATAGAGACCGGAGAAGCGTCCCCACGTCTCGGGTTCCTTGCCATCGACGGTGAACGCGCCCGTGCATTCGACGGCCGCATGCGTCATGTCGACGGACACGCGCTGGCGTTCGACGCCGCGTGCATGCGCCAACTCGCACGCAGCGAGCGCCGCCGCGCCGATGGTCGCCTGCGCCGCCGTGCCGACGGCAAACGTGGAAGGAAAAACCGGATCGCGACCGGGAAGGTCGATGTAAGAAAGCGCATCGTCGGGCAAGCCGGCGATGCGCCATATGCTGCGCAGCGTATCGAGGGAAAAAGTCATGATGGGCGCTCGCACGTCGTGTGAAGCGCCCATTATCACGCCATAAGCGTCAATGACGCCGCGTCGCCAGCTCCGCGCCCTGACGCAGCGCTTCGAGCATGCTGCCTTCATCGGCGATGCCCTTGCCCGCGATATCGAACGCCGTGCCGTGATCGACCGACGTACGGATCACATCGAGCCCGACCGTCACGTTCACGCCCGCTTCGAGCCCGAGCACCTTCACCGGACCGTGCCCCTGATCGTGATACATCGCGACGACGAGATCGAAATCGCCACGCCCCGCGCGATAGAACAGCGTATCGGCGGGCAGCGGGCCGGTTACGTCGAGTCCGCGTTCCTGCAAGACCTTCACGGCCGGAATGATCTTCTCCTCTTCCTCGCCGTAACCGAAGAGGCCGTTTTCGCCCGCATGCGGATTGATCCCGCACACGCCGATGCGCGGCTTCGCAATGCCCGCCTTCACGAGCGTTGCGTTGCCGCGCTCGATCGTGCGCTGCACGAGACCCGGCTCGATCTTGCGGATCGCATCGATGATGCCGATATGCGTCGTCACGTGGATCACGCGC
The DNA here is from genome assembly GCF_001544695.2 of Caballeronia arvi. Taxonomy (GTDB): domain Bacteria; phylum Pseudomonadota; class Gammaproteobacteria; order Burkholderiales; family Burkholderiaceae; genus Caballeronia; species Caballeronia arvi. The sequence goes on along the minus strand of NZ_FCOM02000006.1, from coordinate 71,459 downwards.
AATTGCGGCGCGACGAGCATCATCGAGACTTCGTCGACGCCCGTCAGATGCGCGAGCATTTCCGTATGGCCGGGAAACTTGTGACCGCCCGCGTGCAGCGCTTCCTTGTTGAGCGGCGCGGTGCAGATCGCGTCGATCTGATTCGCCTGCGCCAGTTCGACGGCGCGCGCGATGTACTGATACGCCGCATCGCCCGCGATCGCCGACAGCTCGCCGAAGGGCAGATCGTCGGGAATCAGGCCGAGGTCGATGCAGTCGATCACGCCCGGCTCGTAACGCGCTTCGGTTGCGTCCTTGATGCGGCGCACCGTCGCCTTGCCGCCGACGAGTTCATTCGCGCGTTCGAGGCGGCGCACATCGCCGATCACGAGGGGACGGCACTGCTTGTAGACCGCATCGTGCGCGAGGCTCTTGACGACGACTTCCGGGCCGACGCCGCTCGCGTCGCCCATCGTGATGCCGATTACGGGGAGATAGTTGCTCATGATGTGGGGTCTGGTGATGTCTGTTCTCAACGCGCGACGGGAAGATCCGCGCCGCGCAAATGCAAATAGGCGCCGAGCAGCGCATGCTCGCTGCCGAACGCGCCGGCTTTGGTGACGATCGAAGGTCCGCCGCCATTCGATGGCCGCCCGAGCGCGACGCCCGCCTCGATCTCGGTGACGAGCTCCAGGCTGCCGACCTTCGCGGCGGCGAGCATCGCGCGCGCGGTTTCGCCGCCGGTCGCGATGAGCCCGCCGAGCGCATCGAACGAAGGCGCGACGAGCGCCGCCAGCGCGTTCGACAGCAGCGCGCCTTCGGCGGGATCGAACGCGTCGTCGCGGCCGATGCGAACGATCGCATCTTCCTTGCCACGCACTTTCGCGCCGATGCGTTCGCCCCACGTCCGCCATTCCGGATGCCGCGCGCCGTCGCGCAACACGTCGGGCGGCACGATCATTTCGCAGACGCCGGCTTCGGCGCAGAGCATCGCGCATTGACGCTCTGAAATCGCCGAAAGACTGCCGACGAGCGCGAGGATCGGGCCTTGCGTCGGGTCGATGGAACACGTCGCTTTCACGGAAGCGTTCGCATCGAACAAATCGGGCAAAGCGGCCAGCTCGCGCGCGAGTCCGCCCGAGCCGACCCAGAAAAATTGCGCATCGACGGATGCGGTCACGCGGGCGAGCGTGGCGAGATCATCGCTGGTTTCGGCATCGACGATGATCGCGTCGATGCCGTTCGCCGTCGCCGCCGACGCCACCATCGCGGCGATGTCCTGCGGCGCGGCGCGCAACGCATCGAGCGAAACCAGCGCGGTGCGCAAGCCGACCATGTCGAGCATCGCGCGCAGTTCCGCGTTCCGTCCGGCGTTCTCGAGCTTCCACGTTTCGGTGTCTTCGAGCGGCACCCCGCGCACGATCACGCGGCCGTCGCGCACGGTGCGGCCCGTCGCCGGAAACGCGGGCGTGACGATCGCCGGCCCGGCGAGCTTCGTCAGCGCCGCGACTTCGGCGGTCCAGTTTCCGCGCAAGGTCGAATCGATCTTCTTGTACAGACGCCGCCCCGGCGCGCGCAACGCCTGCCACGCGCTCGCCGTGCGCTTCGCCGCATCGGCGGGGGCGAGGCGGCGCGTGTCGGTGTCGGCGGCGATGACGGCCGCGTCATCGTGCGACGCATTCGCATCGAGCGATACGACCGTCTTCAAACCCGCCGCCGCGAACGGGATTGCGCAGTCCGCGGCCCCCGACAGATCGTCGGCGACGATCAGCAAGCTCTTCATTGCGTGGCCTCGCTCGCCTTCGCGCGTGACTTCGATTCGGACGACGCGCGCGCCTGATTCCGCGCATTCACGCGCTTCGCGATCGACGCCGTGAGAATCGGCGAGACGATGGCCGTCACGACCACGCATGCCGCGACGAGCAGCGTCGCCGATTTCGCGGCTGCTTCATACACCGGATTGGCCGCCGCGATCAACGCCGGAACCGCTGCCGCGTTGCCCGCGGTGTTCGCCGCCGCCGCACCCGCGACGCCCGTGCCGCCCGTCAGACGATCCGCGAAGTAGAGCGGAATGCCCGTCACGATGACGACCGCGAGGCCTAGGCCGATGCCGAGCAGGCCGGCTTGCCAGACCTTGTGCAGATCCAGCCCGGCGCCGAGCGCCAGCGCGAAGAACGGAATCATCACGGGCACGGCGCGGGCGAGGAAATCGCGCATCTCGCGATCGAGATTGCCGAGCAGCATGCCGACCGCGAGCGGCAGGATGCTGCCGACGAGCGTCGGCCACGGAAACGCGGAGAGGCCCGCGACGCCGAGCGTGACCATCGTCAGGAACGGGCCGGATTCGAGCGACATGATCGTGTACGCGCCGACGTCTTCCGAGCGACCGTACTGGCCCATCAGCGCCATGTAGAGGCCGCCGTTCGTGTCGTTCATCGCGGCGACGACGGCGAGCGTCGAAATGCCCGCGAACAGGCCCGACGTGATCGGCTGCTCGCCGAGGAAATGCCCGAGCACGATGCCCGCGACGATCGCCGTGCCGACTTTCGTCGCGAAGAGCGCGCCGCCTTTCTTGATGAGATACGGCGTTGCCTTCACGTCGATGCTCGCGCCCATGCACACATAGAACACCGCGAGAATCGGCAGCGCGCCGGTGAAGAGCGCGTTCGTGAACGAGCCGAAGAACTTCGGCATGCCGGGCATGAACGTCGCGATCAGCGAGCCGATCAGCAGCGGAACGATCATCATCCCGCCAGGAACGCGCTCGACGGCGCGCTTGATGTGAATCTGAGCCATGCAAGTCTCCACGGTGGTTTCTGTCCGATTCGGTCATGGATTGATCGAATCGATCAAATCGGAGTGTAGTCCTCTCGTGCTTTTTGCGCAAATCGCTCGATGTTAGTGTTTACTCTGATCGATTCGAACCGTTTTGCCTGCTCGAATGATCGAACCGATCAAAATATCCGTCACGCGTTCGAAGCCGATAGGAGCATTCGGCAGACCCGCTACACTGTGCGTCGCCGCCAGAACCGCAAGCATTCAGGGAGAAGGATGAAAGTCGAGAAACGCCGTGAGGCGATGCTCAAGGCCGTGCTGTCCGGCATGAACGATGTCGCCGCGCTGTGCGGGCACTTCGGCATGTCGGAGGCGACGGTGCGTCGCGACCTGCGCGCGCTCGCCGACGAACGGCGCATCGTGCGCACGTATGGCGGCGCGGCGTCGGTGGGCATGCACGAGCCGGAAGAATCGCTCGATACGCGGCGCGAGAGTTTTCGGGAGCAAAAGGAAGCGATTGCGCGCGCGGCGGCGCGGCATGTGCAGGACGGCGACACGATCTTTCTCGACGGCGGCACGACCACTGCCGCGCTCGCGCGCTGCCTCGCGGGACGCAAGGAGATTCACGTCGTCACGAACAATCTGCTGGCGGTGAGCGTGCTGGCGGCGGCGGATGTGCGCGTGACGCTGATCGGCGGCGACGTGCGGCCGTCGAGCATGAGCACGCTCGGGGCGCTCGCGCAGGTGGCGCTTACGCGCGTGACGTTCGACAAGGCGTTTTTGGGCGCGGATGGCGTCGTCGCGGGGCGCGGGCTGTGCGAAGCGACGGCGGAGCAGGCGTTTCTGAAGGAATGCATCGCGAGCCAGGCGGCGGGCGTGTTCGTGCTGGTGACGTCGAACAAGCTGGAGCGCGCGAGCCAGCAGCACTGGACGCCGCTGGAGCGCAACTGGACCCTCGTCACCGATGCGCTGGTCGAAGCGCCGATACGCGCGCGCTTCGAAGGGCTGGGGAATGTGACGGTGGAAACCGCGGAGATTACGTCGAAAGAATCGTGACGAGCGCGACGGCCGAATCGCCCGCGAGCTGACCGCCGTTGTTCTCCGCGAGCGCGACCTTCGCGCCGGGCCGTTGCCGCGCGCCCGCCTTGCCGCGCAACTGCTGCGTCAACTCGACGATCTGCGCGACGCCCGTCGCGCCCACCGGATGCCCGCGCGACAGCAAGCCGCCGCTCGGATTCACGCTGATTCTTCCGCCAATATCCGTATCGCCCGAACGGATGAGCTTCGGCGCATCGCCGGGCGCGCACAGGCCGAGATTCTCGTAGTGGATCAGCTCGGCGGGCGCGGACGCATCGTGCAATTCGACGACATGCACGTCCTCCGGCCCGATGCCCGCTTCCTCATACGCCTCGCGCGCCGCGCGCACCGCCACCAGTTCGCCCGAACCATCCGCTTTCGCCGACACGATCGAGCTCGCGCGGATGAACACCGGCTGAATATCGTGCTTCGCCGCGAAATCCTCGGAGCAGATGAACACGGCCGCGCCGCCATCGCCGATCGACGAGCACATGAAAAGCGTCAGCGGATCGCTGACCATGCGGCTCGTCAAGACTTCCTCGACGCTGGTTTCCTTGCGGAATTGCGCATGCGGATTGAGCGAGCCCGCGTGACGGCTCTTCACGACGACGCGCGCGAAATCGCTCGCTTCCGCGCCGGTCTTCTCCATCCATTTGCGCGCCTTCGCGGCGTAGAGGTCCATGAAAAGCGAGCCCGTGCCGGTCGTCACGCCTTCGGGCAGCGGCTCTTCGAGATCGACGGCCTTCGCGAACGCGCCGAACGAAACCGACTTGTCTTCGTGCGACAGCTTCTCCACGCCGACGACGAGCGCCGTTTCCGCCTGCCCCGACGCCACCGCGAGCCACGCGAGATTGAGCGCCGAGCTGCCGGATGCGCACGCGTTCTCGACGTTGAACATCGGCTTGCCGTCGAGCCCGGTATTGCGCAGCGACGACTGCGCGCGAATCATCTCCTGTCCCGTGACGACGCCCGCCGCCGCGTTGCCGAAGAACACGCGGTCGACATCGTTCACGGTGACGTGTGCGTCCTTCAATGCGAGCGACACTGCTTCTTCCGCCAGCGACTTCAGATTGCGTTCGAGGAACTTGCCGAAGGGCGTCATGCCGACGCCGCCGATCACTACTTTACGCATGGTTGTCTCCATTGCATTTGAAAAGGGAAGGTTTTAGTCGGGCCTTAGTCGAGCCTTAGTCGAGCGTCTTGCCGCGCGTTTCCGGCATGCGGGCATAGACGATGCAGCTCGCCACGCACACGATGGCCACGTAGATCCACAGGTATTGCGCGATGCCGGCGTTGTTCATCGCGGTGACGACCGTCGGCAGCGTGCCGCCGAAGAGCGCCGCCGATACCGCATAAGGCAGCGCGACGCCCGTCGCCCGGACATGCGCGGGGAACTGCTCGGCCATCACGGTGGCGCAGGTCGCGGCGAAACCCGACGACAGCAACATGCCGATGCTGACGATGACCGTCGCGGTCCAGTAGTCGTTGCCAAGAAAGTGCAGCGCGGGCCAGGCGAAGAGCGCGGAGCCGGCGGCGAACGCGATCAGCACGGGCTTGCGTCCGATGCGGTCCGACAGCATGCCGAGCAGCGGAATCGCGACCAGCGACACGACGATCGAGACGACGCTCGCGCTGAACGCATCGCGCAGCGGCAGGCCGCGCATATGGGCGAGCGTCGGAAACATCACGAGCCAGAGATAGACGCACAGATTGCCCGCCATCGCGATGCCGATCACACGCAGCGCCGCGCGCCGGTGTTCACGCACGATCGTGACAAACGGATGGCGTGTGTGCTGCCGTGCGGACGCGCTCTTCTTGAACGCATCGGTTTCAGCGACGGCGAGCCGGAACCACAGCGCGACGAAGCCCATCAGCCCGGCGATCGTGAACGCGATGCGCCAGCCCCACGCGGCCATCGAAGGCGCGTCGATCATCGACGTGAGCAGCGCGCCGATCGATGCCGCCACGAGCACGCCCGCGTTCACCGCGAAGTGCTGCCACGACCCGGCGAAGCCGCGCCGCGACGGTGACGCCGATTCCATCAGGAACGTCGATGCCGAGCCGAACTCGCCGCCTGCGGCGAAGCCCTGCACGAGCCGCGCCGCGACGAGCACGAGCGGCGCGGCGACGCCGATCGACGCATAAGCGGGACACGCCGCGATGACGAGCGAGCTGCCCGCCATCAGCGCCACGGACAGCGCAAGTCCGTTCTTGCGGCCGTGGCGGTCCGCATAAGCGCCGAGCAGCGCGCCGCCGATGGGCCGCATCACGAAGCCGACCGCGAACACCGCGAAGGTCGCGAGCAGCGCGATGCTGGCGTTGTCGGCGGGGAAGAACTGCCGCGAGAACAGCGACGCGAACGTCGCGTAGATGATCCAGTCCGTGAACTCGACGATGGTGCCGAGCGTGGCCGCGATGATCGCTTTCTTCTGCGTTCGCGTAAGCGGCGTCGCGGCGGGTTCCGCGACGTTCGGTAGCGTGGTGTCCATGATGTCGTCTCCGTGTGGGTATGTGATGGACGCATCGTAGGTTTGGCTTATCCGTCGCTCAACCGACATTTTTTGCGCTTTCGATTGAGTTTTTCTCGATCAGGAAAACTCAATCAAGCTCGCAAAAAATGTCGTTTGAGTGCGTGCCGTATGAAGTCCTAGCATCGAGGCATTCGTTCAAGGAGACAGCAATGAATGCAACGGCAAAAGAAGTCGCGATCGTCACAGGTGGCGCGAAAGGCATCGGTTTCGGCATCGCGCAAGGGCTGGCGCGCGATGGCAAGCGCATCGCGCTATTCGATCTCGATCGCGCCGCGCTAGATGAAGCCGCGACGCGTCTTTCAGCGGAAGGCGCAGATGTGATCGCGCTGCCCGTCGATGTCACGGACAGCGCATCGGTGAATCACGCGGTAGAAGCCGTGACCCAGCGCTTTCAAAGAATCGACGTGCTCGTGAACAACGCGGGCATCGTGCGCGACAAGCGCATCACGCGCATGAGCGACGACGATTGGGACGCCGTCATCGATGTCAATCTCAAGTCGCAATTCCTGTGCTGCCGCGCGGTGCTCACGCACATGAGCGCGGCGAAGTACGGGCGCATCGTGAACATCTCGTCGCGCGCATGGCTCGGCGGCGCGGGGCAGACGAACTATTCAGCGGCGAAGGGCGGCGTCGTGAGTCTCACGCGCAGTCTCGCGCTCGAATGGGCGAAGGACGGCGTGACGGTGAACGCGGTCGCGCCCGGCATCGTCGATACGCCATTGTTTCAGGCCTTCGATAACGAGCTTCAGGAGAAGCTGAAGAAATCGGTGCCGGTGCAGCGCATCGGCACGCCCGACGATATCGCGGAAGCGGTGCGCTTTTTCGCGCGGCCCGAGGCGTCGTACATCACCGGACAGACGCTCTATGTGTGCGGCGGGCGCTCGCTCGCGTCGCCGAGCGTGTAAGGAGACGACGATGACCATTCGCTATAGCGTGTCCGATCACGTCGCCGTCGTGACGCTCGATCGGCCCGAAGCGCTCAACGCGCTCGATCTCGACAGCCTCACCGAACTGCGCGCGCATCTCGCCGATGCACGCGACGATGACGACGTGCGCGTCATCGTCATCACCGGCGCGGGCGCGAAATCGTTTTGCGTCGGCGCGGATCTGAAGCGCACCTTGCCGCCATCGACTTCGTTCGGATCGTCGTTCGTGAAGTCGATCGATCGCGCGGGCGCGGAAGGCATCTACGTGCGATTAATGGAGCTGAGTTCGCTGCGCATCTTCAAGCCGATGATCGCCGCGATCAATGGTTATTGCCTCGGCGGCGGGCTCGAACTCGCGCTGCAATGCGATCTGCGCATCGCATCGAAGAGCGCGGTGTTCGGGTTGCCGGAAGCGGTCGTCGCAAGCATTCCGGCCGTGTGCGGCATTCAGGCGTTGCAGCGCGCGGTGCCGTCCGCGGTTGCGATGAAGATGCTGTTCACCGGCGCAAAGATCGATGCGGAGTATGCGCATCGGATCGGTTTGATATCGGATATCGCGGAGCCGGAAGCGTTGCTCGACGATGCGCTCACGCTCGCGCGAAGCATCGCATCGAATGGGCCGCTCGCGGTGCAGATGATCAAGAAGGTCATCGAGACGAGCGCCAACGTGCCGCTCGCGCAGGCGCTCGAATTCACCGAACTCGCGTGGGGCGCGATGCGCGAATCGGAAGACCGCGTCGAAGGGCGCAAGGCGTTCGCGGAGAAGCGCAAGCCGGTTTATCGCGGACGTTGAATCATCACGCAGAAAGCAGCCACGTGCGAAACGCGGCGAACTCGGGATTCGACAGATGCGCGGGCGGATAGATCAGGTAGTACGTGAACGCGCCGAGATCGAGCACGAAGGAAAACGGCATCACGAGCGTGCCCGCCTGCAACTGATCCGCGACGAGCACGCGCTGCGCCATCGCGATGCCGTGCCCTTGCGTCGCTGCGAAGTACGCGAGGATCGAGCTTTCGTAGGAGAGGCCGCCGAGCGGATTCACGCCGCGCACGCCGGCGGCGTCGAGCCATGTGGCCCAGTCCTCGCGGCGCGCGAGCGAATGCAATAGCGGCACGTTGCGCAAGGCTTCGGGCGTGGCGTCGCCGAGATCGGGATGCGATTGCAGAAACGCCGGGCTGCACACGGGCACGAGTTCGTTCGGCACGAGCCGGTCGAAGCCGAGATCGGATGACGGCGCATGCGAAAGACGAATCGCGCCATCGACGTCTTCGCTGTTGAAGTCGACCGGCTGAAGCGATGTCGTCAGGCTCACTTCGATATCCGGATGATCGCGATGAAACGTTGAAAGGCGCGGCAGCAGCCAGTTCATCGAAAAGGTCGTGTAGGCGCGGATTTTCAGCGTGCGCCGGCGCCGCGCCTCGGTGAGATTGACGGTCGCGGTGCGCAAGGTGTCGAAGCTGCGGATGACGTCGGCGAGATAGCGCGAGCCCATCGGCGTGAGCGTGATCGCGCGATGCCCGCGCTCGAAGAGCAGCACGCCGAGCTGATCTTCGAGCAGCTTGATCTGCCGGCTGACGGCGGCGGGCGTGACGTTCAGCTCATCGGCGGCGAGCTGAATGCTGAGCAGGCGGCCGCAGACTTCGAAGGCGCGCAGCGCGTTGAGTGACGGTAGGGTTCGCATCAAAAAATGGTAGCAATGTGCGCGATGACGCGCCAGCCGTAGAAACAAGGAGACGATCATGCTGGAAGGTTTGAAAGTGCTGGCGTGCGGCGCGCGCGATGCGGTGAAGCTGTGCGCGACTTTGCTCGAACGCGCGGGCGCGATGGTGGATTTCGCCGCGGCGGATTCGATGGATTACGACGTGATCGTGATTTCGTCGGATATGGATGATGCCGCTGGCTGGAAAGCATCGGACGCAAGCATCGTGTGCGATATCACCGCGACATCGCCGCAGGATTCGCGTTCCGGCACGCCCTGGTCCGATGCGCAAATCCAGGCGATGAGCGGCCTCATGGACACGACCGGCTTCGCGCACGGCGCGCCGGTGCGCATCGGCATTCCGTTCACGGAAGTATCGGCGGCGCTGTATGCGTCGGCGGCGATTGCGTCGGCGGTGCGTGTGAAGCGCACGCGCGGCATCGTGCAGAACATCGGCGTGACATTGAGCGGCTGTGCGGCGAGCGCGCTCACGACTTTCCTGCCCGCGGCATTCGCGCGCCGCACGGCGGCGCGTGTGGGCAATCGCCATCCGGCGTGCGCGCCGTGGAATGCCTACCGCACTCGCGACGGCTGGATTCTGATCTGCACGAGCACCGAAGAGCAATGGCGCAAGCTCAGGCAGGAAGCGTCCGTGCCGCAACTCGACGACGCGCGTTTCGAGACGCTCAGCGGTCGCGTGCAACATGTCGATGAACTCGACGCGCTCATCGAAACGTGGACGACGACGCTCGCCACCGACGATTGCACGCGCATCTGCGAGCGCATCGGCGTGGCGGCGGGGCCGATCGTCGGCATCGGGGAATTGCCGCGCGAGCCGAACTTTCGCATGCGTCATGCAGAGGCGGCGACTTCGATCGAAACGAACGGCATCGATGCCGATACGTACAAGCATGTTTCGATCTTCGAAGCGTCGGTGTTGAGTCAGACGCGCGCCGAAAGAGAGCCGGAAACCTGTGAAGAGGGCAGTAATGCGCCGCTCGCGGGGGTCAAGGTCATCGAAATCGGCCAGTACACGACGGCGCCGCTCGTCGCCAAGCATCTTGCGGCGCTCGGCGCGCATGTCGTGAAGATCGAGCCGCCCGAGGGCGAAGTCGCGCGTTCGTGGCTGCCGGGGCAGGGCGGCACCAGCTATTTCTTCGCGCTCAACAACACGGACAAGGAGACGATCGCGCTCGATCTCAAGCAGGAAAGCGATCGCGCGCACTTGCGCACGCTGCTCGCGGATGCCGACGTGCTCGTCGAAAACCTGCGTCCCGGTGCGCTCGCGAAACTCGGCTTCACGCGCGAGACGCTCGGCGCGATCAATCCTCGTCTCGTCTATTGCTCGATATCGGGCTTCGGGATCGAGTCGGCGTATCCGTCGCGGCCCGCGTTCGACACCGTCATTCAGGCGATGGGCGGCCTCATGGATCTCACGCGCAGCGATGGCGCGCCGGTCAAGATCGGCGCTTCGGGCGCGGATATTCTCGGCGGTCAGGCGGCGCTTTTCGCGATCGTCGCGCGGCTGGCATCGCGAAGGGAAGAAGCGGGCGCGTTCATCGAAATATCGATGCAGGACGTCGCCGCGTGGTGCGCGTTGTTCGCGGCGGGCCGTGAACCATCGCGCGGACAGGCGCTTGCGTGTCTCGACGGCCACGTGTGGGTCGAAGGCGATGTCACCGACGCCGAACGCGCAGGCTGCATCACGCTGCCGAAGAAAGTCGCGGCGCAGAAACTTGCGCAAGCGGTGCCGGTCGTGCGCGTCGATGAACTGCTCGAAGACGGCGATTTTCTCGCCGACGTATTGAGCGCCGCGCGCGATGCGAACGGCGCGTTCTGGCCAGTGCTGAAAGTGCCTTATCGGCTGGCGAAGACGCCCGCCAGCGTGCGCGCGGTGCCGGGCGCGGCGCAAGGCTTCAGACGCGCCCCGCCAGCGCCAGCACGCGCTCCAGTTCCGGAAGATCGACCGGCTTGACGAGATGCGCGTCGAAACCGGCGGCGCGCGTGCGCGCGATGTCTTCGTCGGAACCGAGGCCCGTCATCGCCGCGACGATCACGCGGCGGCCGGGCTTGTCATCCTCGTCGCGCATCCGGCGGATCACGTCGAAGCCCGTCATGCCGGGCATCGAGAGATCGAGCAGCACGACCTGGGGCCGCGTTGCATCGAATGAATCGAGCGCGCCCGCGCCATCGTAGGCGGCGCGCGCGCTGTGGCCGAGCATGTCGACGAGCAGCGTCATGCTGTCGGCGGAATCGCGGTTGTCGTCGACGACGAGCACATCGAGCTGACGGCTCGCGATCGCCGACGGCGCCGCGCCCGTGGTTGCGTCGCTCGCAGGCGGCTCGGCGAGCGGCAGCCACAGCGAGAAGGCGCTGCCGCGTCCCGCGCCGCCGCTCTTAGCTTCGACATGGCCGCCGTGCAGCTCGGCGATTGCGCGCACGAGCGTCAGGCCGATGCCGAGGCCGCCCTCGTCGGGATGCGCGCCCGGCGGATGCTCCTGCACGAACAGATCGAACACGATGCCGAGCGCGTCCGGCGATATGCCGCGGCCTTCGTCGGTCACGCGCACCAGCACCGAGCCGCCGCGTGGACCGACTTCGAGCGTGATGATCGAATCGTGCGGGCTGAACTTCGATGCGTTGTTGAGCAGATTGTTGAGCGCCTGCACGAGCCGCGTCGGATCGCCGTTGACGTAGAGCGGCTGGCCGCCCGTCTGCACGACGATGCGCTGCCCGCGCGCGTCGCACAAAGGTTCGCTCGCTTCGACGCTCAGATGCACGACATCGGCAATATCGACGGTCTCCGTCGTCAGGCGGATCTTGCCGGAACTCACGCGCCCGGCTTCGAGCAGGTCGTCGACGAGCTTCGTCAGATGCGCGAGCTGTCGATCGACGATCTGGCGGCTGCGGATCACGTCGGCGTCATCCGATGCCTTCAGCTTCAGGATGCTCACCGCGTTGCGGATCGGTGCGAGCGGATTGCGCAGCTCGTGCCCCAGCAGCGCGAGAAACTCGTTCATGCGCCGGCTCGATGCTTCGAGCTCTTCGAGACGCCGCCGCGCCGTCATGTCGCGCGTGATTTGCACGAAACCCTGCGCGTTGCCGTTCGCGTTCGGCAGCGCGCTCAGGATCATGTGCGCCCAGAACTCGGAGCCGTCCTTGCGCACGTGCCAGTCTTCGTGCTCGACACGCCCGCGTTGCGCCGCGAGCATGAGATCCTCGCCGGGACGGTCGCGGCCGTGCTCGTCGGAGGTATAGAAGAGCGCGAAGTGGCGGCCGATCGCTTCCGCCGACGTGAAGCCGTAGATCGCGTGCGCGCCGTCGTTCCACGAGCGCACGTGGCCGTTCTGGTCGAGCATGCAGATCGCGTAGTCGCTTACCGAGTTGATGAGCAGGCGCAAGCGTTCGTTCGCCTCGGTCGCGGCGCGCCGGTCGGTGATGTCGTGCACGAAGCATGCGAACTGGCGCTGGCCTTCGTACCAGACTTCGCTGATCGTGAGCTCGGCGGTGAACTCGCTGCCATCGCGGCGCAGCGAGGGCAGCTCGACGCGCTTGTTGATCATGCGCGCCTCGCCTGTCGCGAGATAGCGCGTGAGTCCGGCGCGATGCGCGTCGCGAAAGCGCTCCGGCACGATGAACGACGCGAGATCCTTGCCCGTCACCTCATGCGGCTTCCAGCCGAATAGCAGTGTGGCCGCCTCGTTCCAGTCGACGGTCATGCCGGCTTCGTCCATCGATACGAACGCGACGTGCGCGTTGTCGAGCACCGTCTGACGGCGGCGCATGGCATCGGCGAGCTTCTTTTCGTACTCGATGCGCAGCGACGACTCGACGGTCAGATCCGCCGCGACGTTCGCGTTTTCCTTCACGAGCTTGCGATTTTCCTGCGCGATCTCTTCCCGCGCGATGGTCTCCGCGATGCACGCGCAGAACGCATTGAGAATGCTGATGTCGGATTGCCCGAAATAATCGACTTCGCCGGAGATGAGTTTCAGCACCGCGACCGAGCGGCCTTCGTAGACGACGGGCGCGACGACCATGGACACGGCGCCGACCGCCTCGCACGCCGCGCGATCCACGCGATGATCCGTCGCTGCATGGCGGCAGATGAGCGCCTGCTGACGCGTGATGGAAAGTCCCGACAGGCTGCCCGACGTCGGCAGCCGCACGCCGATGTGCGCCGCCGCCGCGCCGCTCGCCGCGAGATACAAAAGCTCGTCGCCTTCGATCCATTCGACGACCGCGGACGCGACGCCTGCGACTTCCCTCAGCGTGTCGGTGACTTTCTGGAGATAGGCGGGAAGCGGCAGGCGCGAGTGGGCGAGACTGGCGAAGGTGGCGAACCATCGCTGGAAATGCGCCTGACGCCTGTGTTCCGCCTTGATTTTCCGGTCCGGTGTGGATGCCTCGTATTGTGTCCGCATAGGCCTAGTTCGCTCGATGCATCGGAGCCATTGGAACATAGATTGGCGGCAATCGTTTGCGGATTACGGAAACGTTTAATGGCGAAAAAGGGCCGCATTCAATACGCATACCGCCCGACCACTTCCGCCACGCGCCCCAACGCCTGCTCCAGCGTCGCCGCATCCACCGATCCCAACGCCAGCCGCAACGCATGCGGCACGTGCGCCGACGTGCAGAACGGCTCGGCCATCGACACCGAAATGCGCTCTTCCGCCAGCGCCGCAGCGATGCGGTCCGCGCGCACGTCTTCCGGCATCGGCAGCCAGACGAAGTACGAAGCCGGATGCGCGACGCGCTTCAGCCGTCCCAGCGCGCGAGCCGCGATCACCTGCCGCATCGACGCATCCGCGCGCTTCTCCGCTTCGAGCCTTTCGACCGTGCCGTCTTCGAGCCAGCCGCACGCGATCGCCGTCATCACGCCGGGCGTGTTCCATGTCGTCACGCGGATCGCGCGTTCGATCTTGCGCACCCATTCGGGCGGCGCGGCGACATAGCCGACACGCAGTCCCGTCGCGACATTCTTCGAAAACCCCGACACATACACCGTGAGTTCGGGCGCGATGGCGGCGAGCGGCGGCGGAGCATCGTCGGCGAGAAAGGCGTAAGCGGCATCCTCGATGATGAAAAAACCATGCTTGCGCGCAAGCGACACCAACTGCCTGCGGCGCGAAGCCGTCATGACCCAGCCGAGCGGATTGTGCAGCGTCGGCATCGCGTAGAGCGCGCGCACGCGACGGCGCTTGCATAGCGCATCGAGCGCGTCGGCGTCCGGACCCGCGCCCGATGCGGGCAAAGGCGCCAGTTCGAGCCGGTACGCCTCGGCCAGCATCTTGAAGCCGGGATACGTCAGCGTATCGACGGCAACCACATCGCCCGGCTTCAGCAGCGCCATCACGGTCGTGGCGAGGCCGTGTTGCGCGCCATCGACGAGCATCACGCGATCGCCGCTGATCTCCAGCCCGCGCCGCGCGAGATGCCGCGCCACCGACGCACGGTCGCGCGCGCGTCCGCCATGCGGCTGATAGCGCAAGAGCGCTTCCAGATCGCCCGCCGATGACAACTGCCGCAATGCATTGCGCAGCAAATCCGCCTGGCTCGCCAGCGCCGGATAGTTGAAGTTGAGATCGACCATGTCCGACGCGATCGCAACCTGATCGAGGCCGAGCTCCCGCGCGAGCGTCGTTTCCTTCACGAAGGTGCCGCGTCCGGTTTCACCGCTGACGAGACCCATCGCGCTGAGTTCCGTATAGACGCGCGTGGCGGTCACGAGCCCGAGCCCTTCGCGTGCGGCCAGTTGCCGATGCGTCGGCAGTCGCGTGCCCGGCTTCAGCCGCCCCGAGCGGATATCGTCCGCGAATCGGTCGACGATTTGCTTGTAGCGAGGCGGTTGCGGCATGAGCGGCCCTCGTCGGACGTGGCAGATGTATCCATGACAAGTTTTTGATTGTATTTGTTTATGCCCTTAGCATGGGTCCGTGCGCAACCCATGCCCGAAAGGAACACATCATGCATATCGCCATACTCACGTTCGACGGCTTCAACGAGCTGGATTCGTTGATCGCGCTCGGCATTCTGAATCGCGTGAAGAGGCCGGACTGGAAGGTGTCGATCGCGTGTCCGTCGGAAGAAGTGCGATCGATGAACGGTGTCGTGCTGAAGGCGCAGGCGACGCTGGAAGACGCAGCGCAGGCCGATGCCGTGATCGTCGGAAGCGGGAGGCTGACGCGCGATGTCGTCGCCGATGCCGCGTTGATGGCGCGCATCCGGCTCGATCCTGCACGTCAGTTATTGGCGGCGCAATGCTCAGGCACGCTCGTTCTCGCGAAGCTCGGCCTGCTCGATGACGTGCCTGCCTGCACGGACCTGACGACGAAATCGTGGGTCGAGGAAGCAGGCGTGCGCACGCTCGATCAACCGTTCGTCGCGAACGGCAACGTGGCGACGGCGGGCGGCTGTCTTGCTTCGCAGTATCTCGCGGCGTGGGTGATCGCGCGGTTCGAAGGCGTCGAGGCCGCGCGCGACGCGATGCACTACGTGGCGCCCGTTGGCGAGAAAGCGATCTACGTCGAGCGCGCGATGAAGAACATCGCGCCGTATCTCGATGTCAACGCGCTGGCGTGAATCACGCCCGCTTCTTTTCGCGCAGCGCTTCGTCCACGCGCTTGCCTCTGCCTTTGCCCGATACGACCTTCAGCTTCTTGCGCGTGAGGGCGAGCGCTTCCGCTTTGGTCGCGACGCACGGTCCCGAGCCGAGCAGAGGCTGCCGCGCGGTTTCGCGCAACGCGAGCACCGACACCACGCCGATCGCCGATGCCGCTATCAGGTAGTACGCGGGCATCATCAGATTGCCGGTTACATCGACGAGCCATGCGGTGACGAGCGGCGTCGTGCCGCCGAAAAGCGACACCGACACGTTGAAGCCGATGGCGAGTGCGCCGTATCGAATGCGCGTCGGGAACAGCGCGGGCAATGCGGACGGCATCACGCCGGTGAATGTCGAAAGCAGCGCGCCGAGAATCAGCAAGCCGAAAAACACCGGCAGCAGCGCGCCCGTGCGCACGAGAAGAAGGGCGGGAATCGACAGCACGAAGAGACCGACGCAGCCGGCCAGCATCACCGGCTTGCGGCCGATCATGTCGGAGAGATGGCCCGCAAAAAGCGTCATCGGGATCATCAGCACCATGACGAGCAGCACGAGAAAGAGGCCGTGCGTTTCGTCGAAGTGCAATGTCGCCGACAGAAAGCTCGGCAAGTACGACAGCGCCATGTAATCGGTGACGTTGAAGATCAGCACGAGGCCGACGCATTGCATCATCGGCCTGAACTGCTGCGCGAGCAGTGCGGAGAGCGATTGCTTCGGGCGCGACCGCTCATGCGCTTCGCGCGTCTCCGCTTCCTTCTTGAACGCCGGCGTCTCTTCGAGCTTCATGCGGATATACAGGCCGACGAGCCCGAGCGGTCCCGCGATCATGAACGGCACGCGCCATCCCCATGAAAGCAACGCGTCGTGCGAGAGTGTCGCGGTCAGGACAGCGACCGTGCCCGCGCCGAGGATATAACCCGCGAGCGTGCCGACTTCGAGAAAGCTGCCGTAAAAGCCGCGCCGCGCATCGGTCGAGAATTCGGCGATGAACGTGGCCGCGCCGCCGTACTCGCCGCCCGTCGAGAAGCCCTGCACGAGTCGCGCGACGAGCAGCAGCACCGGGGCGAGGATGCCGATCGAGTGATAGCTCGGAATCAGGCCGATGCAGAAGGTGCCGACGGCCATCATGATCATCGTCATGGCGAGCACGCGCTGCCGGCCGATCCGGTCGCCGAGCGGGCCGAACACCATGCCGCCGATGGGCCGCACGAGAAAGGCCGCGGCGAACGTGCCGAAGGTCGCGATCAGTTGCGCCGACGGGCTGCTCGACGGAAAGAACACCTTGCCGAGCACCACGGCGATATAGCTATACACACCGAAATCGAACCATTCCATTGCATTGCCGAGCGCCATTGCGCCGACGGCGCGTTTCAGCAGGGCATGATCGACGATGGTGATATCGCCCAACGTGAGGGGCGATGGCGATGTACTTCGGGCGTTGCGCTCGTGCGAAGGGCTCAATTGTCTCACTCCTGATTTCCGATGAGGCACGCGGCCCTCGGCATGATGGTTCGTGAGAGTGTGCGGACCGTGGCGCGCGCGTGCCTTCGCTCACGCGTCGGCAAATCGGTTGAAAACGACACCGTGCATCCGCACTGTCGGATTGCGTCGTACATGCAGGGGCAAAGCGTTGGTCGCGGTCCGACAGGCGCGGACTTCATCGATGCGCGCGTATCACGTTGAAACCCTTTGTCCTCAAGGCTCCCGGCGATTCGATCGATGCGCACGGTGCGATTGGCATGAGCCATGCATTGACTGGCGTGGGCGCGATTGCTCTCGACACTCCAAAGTTCGATGTCCGGCGAACGTGTCGTTTGGGATCGCGCTTCTTTTTATCGTCACACTGGAGTCGCAATGAAAGCGAAACACCTCGCCGTTCTTCTGGCCGCGAATGCAGCGTTGTTCGCCGTTCCCGCATTTGCGGACGAATGCACGGCCGATATGGTCGAGCGCGGCGCGGCGGCACCGGCATCGCAAGGCGCGCAGACCATGCATGCGATGGCCGCGAAGGACGTCAGGCACGATATGCCCGACGTCGGCGGCGCGGATGCCTATAAAACACAGTCAGGCAAGCGCGAAGAACGCGACAGCATCGACGCGTGGCTTCGCGGAGGCTGATCCTCGAATGATCATCGATCGATCAATCGAGCGTGATGCCGTCGAAGCGATGCCCGCCGAGCGGGCTGATCAGATAGCCGTGTACGCGCTTCGAGATCGGCTGAAAGATGTTGGCGTGGGCGAGCGGCGTATAGGGCACCTGATCCTTGAAGACAACCTGCGCTTCTTCATAGAGCTTCGTGCGCGCGTTCTGATCGGTGACGAGGCGCGCCTTCGCGAGCAGATCGTCGAACTGCTTGTTGCACCACTTCGCCACGTTGCTGCCGTGAACCGCATCGCAGCCGAGCGTGGTGCCGAGCCAGTTGTCGGGATCGCCGTTGTCGCCGAGCCAGCCGTAGAGAATCGCGTCGTGCTCGCCGTTGGTTTTCGCGCGCTTGTTGTACTCGGCCCACTCGTAGGTGACGATGTTCGCCTTCACGCCGATCTTCGCCCAGTCCGATTGAATCAGTTGCGCCATCAGGCGCGCGTTCGGGTTATAGCCGCGCTGTACCGGCATGGCCCAGAGCGTGATCGTGAAGCCGTTCGGAAAGCCGGCATCCTTCAGTAATTGCTTCGCCTTCGCGGGATCGTGCGGCGCATCTTTAAGCGCCTTGTTATAGGACCATTGCGAGGGCGGCATCGGGTTCGTCGCGACCGCGGCCGCGCCTTCGTAGACGGTCTTGATGATCGCCTGCTTGTCGATGGCCATATCGAGCGCGCGGCGCACGTTCACGTTATCCAGCGGCTTGTGCGTCGTGTTGTAGCCCACGTACGCGACATTGAATCCGACGCCCGACAGCACTGCGAGCTTCGGGTCATTCTTCGACGCAGCGATATCTGCGGGGCGCGGAAACGACGTCACCTGGCATTCGCCGCCTGCCAGCTTCTGCTGGCGCACGGCGGCATCGGGCGTGATCGAGAACACGAGCTTGTCGATGTGCACGTCCTTGCGATTCCAGTACGTCGGGTTCGCGTCGTAGCGGATCGTCGAATCTTTCTGATAGTCGCGAAACACGAACGCGCCCGTGCCGACGGGCTTCTGATTGAGGTCTTCGGGCTTGCCTTGCTTCAACAACTGCGCGGCATATTCGGCTGAAACGATGGACGCGAATTCCATCGCGATGTTGCGCACGAACACGACATCGGCCGTCTTGAGCGTGAAGCGCACGGTGTAATCGTCGAGCTTCTCGACCGATGCGATGTTCTTGTCGTAGCCGAGATCGGTCAGATACGGAAAGCTGACCGGATGCGCCTTCTGGAACGGCTCGTTCGGATCGATCATGCGTTTGAATGTGAACACGACATCGTCGGCATTGAAGTCGCGCGTGGGCTTGAACCACGCTGTCGATTGAAACTTCACGCCGCGCCGCAGATGAAACGTGAAGGTCTTCGCATCCGGCGACTCGTCCCACTTCTGGGCGAGACCCGGCACGAGATCGAGCGTGCCGCGCCTGAACTCGACGAGCTGATCGTAGACCGAGTGCGCGCCGGCGTCGAAGTCGGTGCTGGTCGTGTACTGCGCGGAGTCGAAACCGGCGGGACTGCCTTCGGAACAGAAGACGAGCGTCTTGCTCGCGCCGGATGCGGCTTGCGCGGTGATTGCAAGTGCAGCGGAAAGAGAAACAACAAAGAAACGTCGTGAAAGAAGCATTTTTCTTGTTTGCTCGGAAGAGTGGGCAAGCCGCCTCGCGGCGGGCGTGAGCCATACTCTACCAAGCAAACGTTCTTGCTTCCCGCTACATCGTGCGCAATGCAAAGCGCTTGAGCTTGCCCGTCTCCGTGCGCGGCAATGCATCGAGGAACGTGACGAGACGCGGATACTTGTAAGGCGCGACGTTGCGCTTCACGAAGTCCTGCAATTCGGCGATGAGCGCATCGTTACCGATGAAGCCGGCATTGAGCACGACGAACGCCTTCACCACTTGCCCGCGCGTCTCGTCGGGCACGCCGATCACGCCGCATTCCGCGACCGCTTCATGCTGCATCAGCACGCTTTCGACTTCCGGCCCGGAGATGTTGTAGCCCGCCGATACGATCATGTCGTCGGCGCGTGCCTGATAGAACACGTAGCCGTCTTTATCGATCACGACGGAATCGCCGGGAAGGTTCCAGCCGTCGCGCACGAACTTCGACTGGCGCTCGTCGGCGAGATAGCGGCAACCGGTAGGGCCACGCACCGCGAGCTTGCCGAGCGTGCCGGGCGGCACGGGCTGCATCGCGTCATCGACGGCCTGCACGATGTAACCCGGCACCGCGCGTCCGATCGCGTGCTCGCGGACATCCGCACCCGCCGACGCAATGAAGATGTGGATCATCTCCGTGCCGCCGATGCCGTCGATCATTTCGATGCCGCTCGCATCGCGCCACAAGGCGCGCGTCGAATCGGGCAATGCTTCGCCTGCCGATACGGTCTTCGCGAGACTCGACATGTCGAAACGTTCGATGAGCGGCGCCATCTGCCGATAGAACGTCGGCGCGGTGAACATGATCGTCGCGTGAAAGCGTTCGACGGTCTGAAGCAGCGTTTCGGGCGTGAGCTTTTCGAGCAGCACCGTCGATGCCCCGACGCGCAGCGGAAAGCACAGCAAGCCGCCGAGGCCGAACGTGAACGCGAGCGGCGGCGTGCCGCAAAAGATATCGTTCGACGTGGGCTTCAGGATGTGACGCGGAAAGAGATCGCACATCGCGAGCACGTCGCGATGAAAGTGCATGCAGCCCTTCGGCGCGCCCGTCGTGCCGCTCGTGAACGCGATGAGGCATACGTCATCGGCGGCGGTATCGCACGCGTCAAAATGATCGGGCTTCGATGCCGCCAGCGATTCGAGCGAACCGGGCGCATCGTCGTGAAAATAAAGCACTTGCGTGAGCGCTTCGCAATGGAACTCGTCGCCTTGTTTCGTGCAGCGCGCGAGTTCATCGGTGAGACGCACATCGCAGAGTGCAGCCGAAATCTGCGCCTTGTCGATGATCTGCTTCAACTCCTTCGCGCGCAAGAGCGGCATCGTCGGCACGACGACGAGACCGGCTTTCAACGCGGCGAAAAATGCGACGGCCATCTGCAAGGTGTTCGGGCCGCGCAGCAGCACGCGATTGCCCGGACGCAAGCCCATTTCATCGACGAGCACATGCGCGCTGCGATTCACGAGCCGGCGCAGCTCGCGATAACTTGTCGCGTGCGGCGCGCCGTTCACATCGGACCAGATCGCGGGACGATCGCCCTGTCCGCTTTCGATCGCGCGATCCAGCAGTTCCGTCGCGCAATTGATGCGCGCAGGGTAGGCCACATCCGCGTTGTCGAGCATGAATACCGGCCATTGCTCCTGCTGCGGCAGATGATCGCGCGCGAATGTATCGACGTGTGCTGACCGTTCCATCGTGCTCTCCGCTTCAGTTGGGAATGACCGCCGTGGCTTCGATTTCCACCAGTGCATCGTCCTCGATCAGCGCGACGACCTGCACGGCGCTCATCGCGATGTCGTAATCGCCGATCAGTTCGCGAAACGCTGCGCCGATGTCCTTCGCCGCCGCGAGATACGCGCGCTTGTCGGTGACGTACCACGTCATGCGCACGAGATGCTCCGGCTTGCCGCCCGCTTCGTGCAGCACCGCGACGATATTGCGCAACGCCTGCGCGGCTTGCGCGCCGAACTCCTTGCTGACGAAGCGCGCCTGTTCGTCCCAGCCGATCTGCCCGGCGATATACACCTGCGTACCGCGCACCGCGACGCCGTTCGCATAGCCGCGCGGCTTGATCCAGCCCGAAGGCAGAAGTGTCTTTTTCATGAACGTGTCTCCTCTTGCACGCGGCTCGTGCCCGGCGCGAACTGCTCGATTGCGCGGGCGATGTCGCCGGGAATATCGATCGAACGGCCATCGTCGAGCGATGTCGTCACCAGAACCTGCTTTGCGCGAAAGCGCACTTCGCCGTCGCAATGACAGACGATGTCGATGCGAACCGATCGCTGCCCGACCGAATCGACGGACAGCGTGAGCGTCACCGTTTCACCCATGCGGCTCGGCCGCGAGAAGTCGCAACTGAGCTTGACGATGGGCAGCCCGACGCGGCGCTGCGAAATCATCCGCGCATAGTCGATGTGAAGCGCATCGTTAAACCAGTCTTCGACGAGCGCATTCGTCATCACGAGGTATTGCGGGAAATAGACGATGCCAGCCGGATCGCAATGCGCGAAACGGATACGCATCGGCATATCGAAGGTCGGCGTCATCATCGTTGACGTTCTCCGTGCGCTTTCAGCACATCGCGCCCGACGATCAACTGCTGCACTTCGGTCGCGCCTTCATAGATGCGCAGCGCGCGAATCTCGCGATACAGCGATTCGACCGCCATGCCGCGCGTCACGCCCAGACCGCCCCACAGTTGCACGGCGGCGTCGATGACCTGCTGCGCGCCTTCGCTTGCGTGCCACTTCGCCATCGCCGCTTCGCGTGTCACGCTTTCGCCCTGATCGCGCAGCCACGCGGCGCGATAGACGAGCAGCGCGCTCGTATCGATGGTCAGCGCCATCTGCGCGAGCTTCGCCTGCGTCAGTTGAAAATCGCCGAGCGTCTGGCCGAACATCTTGCGCGATGCGGCGCGATCGAGTCCTTCCTGCATCGCGCGGCGCGCAAAGCCGAGCGATGCGGCCGCAACGGACGTGCGGAAGATATCGAGTGTGCGCATCGCGATCTTGAAGCCTTCGCCGGGTACGCCGAGCATCTGACTGCGCGGCACGCGGGCGTTGTCGAAATGCAGGCGTGCGAGCGGATGCGGCGCGATCACGTCGATGCGCTCCGCGATTTCCAGACCCGGCGTATCGGCATCGACGATGAACGCGCTGATGCCGCGCGAGCCCGGCGCTTCGCCGGTACGCGCGAACACGACATAGAAGTCCGCGATGCCGCCGTTCGAAATCCAGGTCTTGTCGCCGTTCAGCACGTAGGCGTCGTCATCGGCCTGCGCGCTCAGCGACATCGCCGCGACATCGGAACCCGCGTCGGGTTCGGACAGCGCGAAAGCCGCTAATGCCGTTCCTTTCGCTACGCGCGGCAAATAACGCTCTTTCTGCGCATCCGTTCCCGCCAGCGATATCGCGCCCGAGCCGAGGCCTTGCATCGCGAAGGCGAAATCGGCGAGACCGTCGTGCTTCGCGAGCGTTTCACGCAGCAGACACACGGCACGCGTGTCGATCGTGTCGCGCGATGCGCCGTATCGCGTGCCGCCGATGCAATGCGTGAGCCACCCTGCATCGCCCAGCATTCGCACGAGGCGCTTGCAGGTTGCGTCGGTGTCGGCGTGATCGACGTGTTGCAGATGTTCAGCGGCCCACGCATCGACATCGAGCGCGAGTTGGCGATGCCGTTCGTCGAAGAAGGGCCATGCAAGCGCGCTATGAAGATCGACGTTCAATTCAGTCTCCTTCGAACACGGGGCGCGTCTTGGCCGCGAATGCGCGATACGCGCGCTCGAAATCGCGCGTGCTCATGCAGATGGCTTGCGCCTGCGCTTCGGACTCGATCGCTTCGTCGATGCTCATGCTCCATTCCTGATGCAGCATTTTCTTCGTGATGCCATGCGCGAAGGTCGGTCCGGCGACGAGATCGGAGGCGAGTTTCGCGGCTTCATCGAGCAGGGTTTCAGGCGTGCACAGGTGGTTGTAGAAGCCCCATTGATAGCCTTCGTCGCCGCTCGCGGCGCGGCCCGTGTACAGCAATTCCGCCGCGCGTCCCTGGCCGATGATGCGCGGCAGGATCGAGCACGCGCCCATGTCGCAGCCCGCGAGACCGACGCGTGCGAACAGGAACGCGAGCTTGCTGCGCGCCGTGCCGAGGCGCATGTCGGAGGCCATCGCGAGAATGGCGCCCGCGCCCGCGCACACGCCGTCGACGGCTGCGATGACCGGCTGCGGGCAATGACGCATCGCCTTCACGAGATCGCCCGTCATGCGCGTGAAGAGCAGCAGTTCGGGCATCGGCAGATCGACGAGCGGCGCGATGATTTCATGCACGTCGCCGCCGGAACAGAAGTTATCGCCCGCGCCGTGAATCACGACGGCTTTGACATCGGTTGCATACGCGAGTTGGCGGAAGAGGTCACGCAACTCCGCATACGATTCGAAGGTCAGCGGGTTCTTGCGCTCGGGCCGATTCAACATGATGGTCGCGACGCCGTTCGTCACGGACCAGCCGAAATGCGTCGCGCGATAGCCGGCGAGCGTCGTTCTGTTGCCCGCAAGAAGCGCATTCGATGATGTCATTGTCGTCGTCTCCTTCAGTCCTTCAGCGTATTCATCAGATGTTGCTTGAGCTTGCCGAGCCGCTGATGCGTCTGCGACTTCTCGTTCAGTTCGAGGCCGCCGAACATCTCGACGACCCATTGCTCATGCGCGGTCGCCATCTTGTCGAACGCGGCGCGGCCTTGCGGCGTGAGTCGCACGCTGGTCGAGCGGCGATCGTTCGGATCGGTATAACGCGAGACGAGGCCTTCCTTTTCGAGCTGATCGGTGATGCCCGTCACGTTGCCGCCCGTGACCATCATGCGGCGCGACAGCTCGGTCATCTTCAATCCTTCGGGATGGCGTTCGAGCTGCGCCATCAGGTCGAAGCGCGGCAAGGTCGTGTCGAACTCGGTGCGCAGGCGCTTGCGCAATTCGGCTTGCACGAGGTTGGTGGTGGTCAGCATGCGCAGCCACAGACGCAGTCCCATGTGGCTGTCTGCGCCCGTGCTCATTTCCAGATCGACGACGTTCTCCGCCGGTTTCTCGATGCCCTTGCGCGGCGCTTTTTCCATGGCGGCACTCGTCTTCTTGTTGCGTGCGGCGTGGGTCACGTGACTTCTCCACCTGATACGGAAATCGATTGGCCATTCATCGAGCCGGAGCCGGGCGCGCACAGCCAGAGCACGGCATTGGCGACTTCTTCCGGCTGCACGAAGCGGCGTTGCGGATTGCTGCGCACGAGCGCATCGCGCGCGTCCTGTTCGCTGCGGGACGTCTTCGTCATGATCTGATCGAGCGATTCACGCAGCAGTTCGGTTTCGGTGTAGCCGGGGCATACCGCGTTGACCGTGATGCCCTTGGTCGCGACTTCGAGCGCGAGCGCGCGCGTAAGGCCGATGACGCCATGCTTCGCTGCGCAATAAGCGGCGACATACGCATAACCGATCTGACCCGCGGTGCTCGCGACGTTCACGACGCGGCCATGACCGCGTTCGATCATCGAAGGCAATGCGGCGCGCGTGCAGAGGAACACGCCCGTGAGGTTCACGTCGAGCATGCGTTGCCAGAGCGCGGCATCGGTGTGCGTGAAGGGCGCGGCTTGCGCGTGGCCCGCGTTGTTCACGAGGATATCGACCGGGCCCGCGCGTTTGAACGCTTCTTCGACGGCGCTTTCATTCGTGACATCGACGCTGATGCATGCGACATCGCCATGAGAACGCATCGCGTCGCGCTGCGCTTCGAGACGCACGATATCGCGGCCCATCAGCGTGATGCGCGCGCCCGCTTGTGCGAGCGCCACCGCGCACGCAGCGCCGATGCCGCTGCCTCCGCCCGTCACGACTGCGTGTTTATCGACGAGAGCCGTCATGATCAAATCGTTCCTTCGGCGCGTTGCGCGCGTTCTTGCGGCGTGAGGCCCGCATTGCCAACGGCCATCGCGCGTTCGCGTTCCAGATTGCGTTCGAGCTGCGATTTCGCGGCGGCGTATTGCTTCGGCCACGCGACATCGAAGTAACCGATCTTCGCCGCTTCGTTCAAGGTCCACGACGGATTCGCGAGATGCGGACGCGCCACCGCGCAAAGATCGGCGCGTCCCGCCGCGATGATGCTGTTCACGTGATCTGCTTCCGATATCGCGCCGACCGCGATCGTTGCGATGCCCGCTTCGTTGCGGATGCGATCGGCGAACGGCGTCTGGAACATGCGGCCATACACGGGCTTTTCTTCCTTGCTGACCTGACCCGACGACACGTCGATCATGTCCGCGCCCGCGGCCTTGAAAGCGCGTGCGATCTCGACGGCATCGTCGGGCGTCGTGCCGCCATCGACCCAATCGTGCGCGGAAATACGCACCGACATCGGCTTGTCTTGCGGCCAGACCGCGCGCATCGCCTTGAACACTTCGAGCGGATAACGCAGCCGGTTTTCGAGCGAGCCGCCGTATGCGTCGGTGCGATGATTGGTCAACGGCGACAGGAAGCTCGACAGGAAATAGCCGTGCGCGCAGTGCAGTTCGAGCCAGTCGAAACCCGCTTGCGCGGCCATTTCGGTTGCGCGCACGAATTGCGCTTCGATCTCGCGCAGTTCTTCATGCGATGCCTCACGCGACCATTGGCTCACATCGCGCACATACTGTTGTGGCGATGCGGATACGAGCGGCCAGTTGTTATCGGGAAGCGGCTGATCGATGCCTTCCCAGCTCACGCGCGTCGATGCTTTCGCGCCTGCGTGACCGAGCTGCATGCCGATCTTTGCATCGGATTGTGCATGCACGAAATCGACGATGCGCTTCCATGCAGCCAGATGCTCCGGCGCGTACATGCCGGGGCATCCCGGCGTGATGCGCGCTTCGGGCGACACGCAGGTCATCTCCGTCATCACGAGCGCGGCGCCGCCCATCGCGCGTGCGCCGAGATGCACAAGGTGATAGTCGCCGGCGATGCCATCGACGGCGGAATATTGCGCCATCGGCGAGACGACCACGCGGTTCTTCAGCGTGACGCCGCGCAGCGTGAAGGGCGTGAACATCGGCGGAACGGAACGTTGTTGCGTCTCGCGTTCGATGCCCGCGCGCGCGGCGAGCCAGTCTTCGAACGAAGCGAGATAACGCGCGTCGCGTTCACGCAGGTTTTCATGCGAGATGCGCTGCGAGCGCGTGAGCAGCGAATACGCGAATTGCTCCGGCTCGAACGATGCGTAACGGTCGACGTGCTCGAACCATTCCGTCGAATTGCGCGCCGCGTTCTGAATGCGCAGTACATCGACGCTGCGCACCCGGGTGTAATGCGCGAGCGCGCCTTCGAGGTCGCCATCCTGCTTCGCGAACGCGGTGTCAATGCTGTTCGCGAGCTCGATCGAATCTTCGAGCGCGAGCTTCGTGCCCGAACCGATGGAGAAGTGCGCGGTGTGCGCCGCATCGCCCATCAGCACGATCGGCGTGCGCTTGCCGTTCGCGTCTTCGCGCCAATGCACCCATTCGCGATTCACGACGCGCGGGAAGCGAATCCATTGCGCGGAGCCGCGCAAATGCGTGGCGTTCGACATCAGCGCATGACCGTCGAGATACTTTGCGAAGAGCTTCTCGCAAAATGCGATGCCTTCTTCCTTGCTCATGTCGGCGAGGCCGGCCGCGCGCCATACGCGCTCTGGTGCTTCGACGATGAACGTCGACGTGCTTTCATCGAAACGATAGGCATGCGCCTGGAACCAGCCCCATTCGGTTTTTTCGAACGCGAACGTGAAGGCGTCGAAGCATTTGTTGGTGCCGAGCCATACGAAGCGGCAATCGCGCATATCGATGTCGGGCTGATACGTCGATGCATATTTCTGGCGGATCACACTGTTCGCGCCGTCGCTCGCGATGATGAGATCGGCTTCGTAGTCGTCGTCGTTCACGACCTGCGTCTCGAAGACGAGCTTGACGCCGAGTTCTTCGCAGCGCGCTTGCAGAATATTCAGCAGACGTTTGCGGCCGATGCCGCAGAAACCGTGTCCCGACGAGCGGATCGTGCGGCCGCCGATGTGAACTTCGATGTCGTCCCAGTGATTGAAGGCATCGAGAATGGCGTCGGCGCTTTGCGGGTCTGCCGCGCGCAGATTCCCGAGTGTCTGGTCGGAGAAGACGACGCCCCAGCCGAACGTGTCGTAGGCGCGGTTGCGCTCAACGATGGTGATGTCGTATCCCGGGTGGCGGTGCTTCATCAAAAGGCCGAAATACAGGCCCGCCGGGCCCCCGCCGATGCAGACGATGCGCATGCTTGCTCTCCGACTGTGTTTCCTCGAATCGATAATTTAGGTTTAGATAGTTTAGATGTCAAGTAAATTGATTCGTCTGCATATTGCATGCATGCGCTCGTTAGCGCGCGGCTTGCCTCGGTTCAATGAACTCCGAAGTCCGAGCGAATCTTCCTTAACTTGGCCGGAGTGACATTGAATTCGCGCTTGAACAGATTGATGAGATGCGAGCTGTCCGTGAAGCCGCATTCATAAGCAATCTGAGTGATGGATCGGTCGCTGTTCAGCACCATCCATTTGGCTGTCTTGAGGCGCAAGCTCCGCCAGTATTGCTGAGGGGCGACGCGCAGATGCTTCTTGAAGAGCCGATTGAGTTCGCGCTCGCTGGTCCCGATCGCTTGCGCGATGCTGGCAATCGAACCTGGCTCCAACGTCTGCTGCATCATCAGGCCGACTGCATTCACAACTCGCCGATCGGGACAATGCAGGCCGATCTCGGAGTCGTTTTTCATGGCCTGTATCTCCTCGAATCCCTGATCGGCCATCAGATAGTGCAGCGCCTTGTGGGAGCGCGTGTTGCCGCAATGCGTCGTCACCAGATGCATGGCGAGATTGATTGCCGCAAGGCCTCCCGGACATGTGATGAACCCGCCGTCTATGACGACCGGGGCATCCGTCACGGCGACGATATCGGGGAAATTGGTCTGCATCGCGTGCGCGAGCGAGAAGTGCACTGCACACCGCTTGCCGGACAGATATCCCAGCTCGGCCAGAACGAACTGGCCAGTGCAAAGCCCGACGACCGGCACGCCCGCCTCGACGCAGGATTGTACGAATCGGTAGAGCTGGTCGGGAACCGGCTCCGAACCGTGGAGCAATCCGCCATGAACCACGACGTAATCGTAGTCGGCCGGATCGCCGAATACTTTGGTGGGCAACATGGGAAAGCCGCAACTCGCCCGAATGGGCGAGATCTCATGCGACAGCAGATCCCACGAGCAGTAGATCTGCCTGCTGAAGTCCGCCTCGTCTGCCGAGAGCCGCAGGAACTCGACGAAGCACGAAAGCGACATCAACGTAAAGTCGGGAGTCGGCACGATACCGATCCTGAGCGGCGCTTCGACCTCTGGCGCTGATTTGCTCGGTCGAAGAAAAGAGTAATCGCGCCGCATTTGCCATGCTCCGATACGTGCCGTCGAATGTCCGAAGCGTACAATTTTTTTAGGCGGCCAGCAATTATAGTTTCCACAGATAACGCGGGGTGACTTGTACACCCGCAAGGTCAAAGGAGACGAGCAGATGAGCGTTGTGATGTTGTCCGTGCGGGATATCCGGTCGGTCATGACTTGGGAACACGCTATTGAAGCACTTCGCGAGGGCCACTTCGGAGCACGGCCCAGTACCGAAGACTTGTTGCTGCAGAACGGTCCGTTCAGCCTCTTTTCGAGGGGCGTAATACTTCCCGGCTATGGGGGAGGCGTCAAGGTCGCTTCCATCTTTCCGCCGAATGCGCAGAAGGAAAAGCCGCTGCCGACGGAAGACGCGATCTTCGTCGTCGTCAATGAAGAGACGAAGGCCATTTCCTGCATACTCGATGGCCCTGAAATCACGCGATGGAAAACCGCCTCGGATTCGGCGCTTGCCTCCGCGTTACTGTCGGCCAACGACAGCAGAACATTACTCGTGATTGGAGCGGGGCCCATCGCTCTTGCATTGGCGCAAGCACATTTGCATGTCAGGCCATCCATCGAGCGGATCATGCTGTGGAATCGCACTCCGCAGAAACTCGATGCTATCGCGCCAACGCTGCGGCAATCGGGCCGCGCGGTTGACGTGGTCGCGGATGTCGATGAAGCAGTGGCACAGGCGGACATCATCTCAGCGGCCACGGGTTCCACGAGTCCGATCATCAAAGGCCGCTTCCTGAAGGCCGGCGCGCATGTCGATCTGGTCGGCGGATATCGGCCAGACATGCGTGAGGCCGACGACGACGTGATCGCACGATCCGATGTCTTTGTCGACTTCACCGACACAGCAATAGAAGCTGGCGACATTGCGGGGGCCATAGCCAACGGATCGCTGACCCGAAACGATATCAAGGGCGATCTCTTTGACATGGTCCGGGCTGCGCCCAAACGCAGCGGCAAGGCGACCGTGTTCAAGAATGCGGGCGGGGCGCATCTTGACCTGCTCGTCGCTCTGGCGGTAGCCAAGGAACTTGGCGCAAGCGTCTAGCTGTTCGCGACACGACTCATAAGGTTCTCCGGACATCGTTCCTTGAACCTGTCAGCCATTCAACAAAACCAGGAGCGGCAACATGAAAATCACGAAGATTTCGATCTATCAAGTGGACCTTCCGTTGAAGGAAGGAAAGTACAGTTGGTCGACGTATTCCTTCTCTTCTTTCGATAGCACGGTGCTTATCGTTGAAACGGATAGCGGCATTACGGGCGTGGGCGAAATCTGTCCGCTTGGTCCGTCTTATCTCGCTGCGTATGCCGAAGGCGCCCGAACCGGCCTGATGAAGCTGGCGCACGGCCTGTTGGGCGAAGATCCTTGCCAGCTCGGAAAAATCAATCTCCGGATGGACGAGCTTCTCAAAGGGCATCCGTACGTCAAGTCCGCGCTCGATATGGCGTGCTGGGACATCCTTGGTAAGGCAACCGGCCAGCCCGTATATAACCTGCTGGGTGGTCGGATTCACGACAAGGTCAAGCTCTTCAAGGTCGTCAGCCGACAGGAGCCGGAGGCCATGGCTGCGAAAATCCGACAGTATCAGGAAGAGGGCTTCAAGCAGTTTCAGATGAAGGTCGGCGCTGGCCCGGATGCCGACATCGAGCGAATCTTCGCGGTTTCAGCGCAATTGCGATCAGGCAATATCCTCGCCGCGGACGCCAATACCGGCTGGCGTCAACATGAGGCGATTCGCGTCGTCAAAGCGATTCGCGATGTCGATATTTATATCGAGCAGCCTTGCCTCAGCTACGAAGAGTGCCTGGCGGTCCGCAAGCACTCGGATCACCCGATGATTCTCGATGAATGCATGGAGGATATTAAGGTTCTCATGCGGGGGTATCAGGATCAGGCTATGGACGTCGTCAATCTGAAGATCAGCCGAATCGGCGGATTGACGAAAGCGAGGCAGTTTCGAGACCTTGCTGCCACTCTGGGCATCTCGCTCACGATCGAAGACTCGTGGGGCGGCGAGATCGACACCGCCGCAATCGCACACCTCGCACATTCGGCGCCGACCGGATTCCACTTTCAGTCGTCGGCGTTTCACGAATATCACACACTGTCGATCGCTTCGGGCGGACCGGAATTGAGCGACGGATACATGTACGCGTCCGAAGCTCCGGGATTAGGTGTAAGCCCGAACATGGATGTCCTCGGCGATCCCGTCGGCGAGGTGTCGTAACACTGAAGAACGGCGCGAACGGCGTTCGACGAGGGCCTGGCACGTCTTCGTCGAACGTACCGCCTGATAGGGCTTGGTGGCGGGATGGTAAACCCGACCGGTTCGATTCGACCTAAAAATTGTCCGAAACATACAATTCGAATTTTTATGGCGCCGCTAACCTGAGTGAACGAATTGCCAAGCATCAGCGTGTTAAGGAATCCGCATGAATAGCCTATTTAACGAGTCCCTAATGCGTCCGGTCAGCGCCCCGCGAGTCCATGCCATGCAAACGCCCGCACTTCTGAAGGCAACGGAGATCGGCAAGACATTCGGCACACACCGCGTTCTGGACAAGGTCAGTCTGGAAATGAAGAAGGGTGAAGTGGTCGCCATCATCGGACCCAGCGGCTCCGGGAAGAGCACCTTTCTCCGCTGCATAAACCAGCTCGAGACGCCGACCGAGGGCGTGATCTCGATCGGCGATGTCACGCTGACCGCAGGATCGCCGCCGTCTCGACGAGACCTGTTGGCGCTGCGCCGGAAGATCGGAATGGTGTTTCAGTCATTCAATCTCTTCCCGCATTTGAGCGTTCTGCGCAACGTCAGTCTCGCGCAAGAGCGCACGATGGGGCGCACGAAAAAAGAGGCCGATGAACGATCGATGGAACTACTGGCACGGGTCGGCCTCGCGCAAAAGGCGAATCAATATCCCGCGCGTTGTTCGGGCGGCCAACAGCAGCGCATCGCAATCGCAAGGGCGTTGGCGCTCGAGCCCGAAGTCATGCTTTTCGATGAACCGACATCGGCGCTCGACCCCGAATTGGGGTTGGAGGTGCTGACCGTCATGCAGGAACTGGCGGCGTCGGGCATGACGATGATCGTCGTCACCCACGAAATGCATTTCGCGGAGAGCGTTTCCGATCGTGTCCTATTGATGGCAGATGGTCGCATTCTCGAGGAAGGACCTAGCGCAGAGGTCATGCGTTCCCCGAAGAGCGAGCGGGCAATCAAGTTCCTCAATGCCGTGAGGGATCGCTAATGAGCATTCATACATCCGAATTGCTGTCGGGCGTTCCCTGGACGATTGCAGTGACGACCGCGTCGTTCGTCTTGGGCGCACTGGCGGGTCTGCCCATCTGCGCGATGCGGATCTCGAACAACGTGTTTTCACGAAGTATTGCGTCCGTCTTCGTGCTTGCATGTCGGTCGATACCGCCGATCGTCCTCCTGTTCTTCATTTTCTTCGGAGTCGGGAATGGCCTCCTTGCGATGAGCGGCTTCACCGCTGCGGTGATTGGACTGGGCCTGATTACTGCGGCAAACATGTCGGAGATTTATCGCGGCTCCCTGTCGGCGATACATCCCGGGCAATTCGAAGCCAGCAGAGCATTGAACCTCTCCAGGGCTCAGCAATTCAAGGATGTGATCCTCCCGCAGCTTGGGCGTATCGCACTTCCGTCCGCAGCGACATATCTCATCGGTCTTTTGAAAGACTCGGCGATCGCATCGACGATAGGCGTGGGTGAGCTGGCTTTTCAGGCCTATCACCTTTCTCAGGAAACATTCCGCGGTCTGAGCATTTATGCGGAAACGGCGCTGATTTACATACTGCTCAGCGTGCCTGTCGCATACCTCGCCCGACGTGCAGATGCGCACCTGCGCTCGAAGGTTTCACGATGACTCATCTATTCGAATTCTGGAAAGAATGGTTCCCGGTGCTGGCCGACGGCTTCATGCTGTCATTGAAGGTCACGGCCGTTTCGCTCTTGGCGGGCATTCCTCTCGGCATGTTCCTCGCATTGACCGTCCAGGCGAAGTCACGCCTTGTTCGTTACGCAGCGCTTTTTGTAGTCGAGATTGGCCGGGGCACGCCTCTGTTGATTCTCCTTCAGTTCGTCTATTTCGGCATGCCGTCTGCCGGCATAACCTTCACTTCCTTCGTAGCAACGGTCATCGCTTTCACCTGCAACGCCGGGGCTTACACCAGCGAGATCATTCGCGCAGGATTCGATGCGGTCCCGCATGGTCAGAAGGAAGCGGCGGCAAGCATCGGGCTCACTAGCTGGGACGCGCTGCGCTTCGTCGTCATTCCTCAAGGCCTGCAAGTCGCGTTGCCAGCGCTACTCGGGTTTTCTGTCCTGATGCTCCAGGGCACATCGTTGTGCTTCACCATCTCGCTTCCCGAGATCGTCAGTCAAGCCTCCAGCATCGGTTCGGACACGTTCGAATACATGCCGATCCTGATTCTGGCGGCGCTGTTTTTTGTATCAGTCTGCGTGCCTGCAAGCTTTCTAGTGTCCTTTCTCGAGCGGAGGCTTTCCCGTCATACTGCCTGACTATCGCTGAACCGACATCTTGCCGACTTCTACGAACTTCCTTAACTTCGGATAACGAAATGACCAGCAAATCTCTTGGACGTACGGGTTTCTGCGCCGGAATGCTGTTCGCGCTCCTGTCGAGCAATGCGATCGCGGACGAATGTAAGCCGGCTCACAAGTTTCCGACCATCAGTTCGGATACGCTCACCATCGTCGCGCACGAGTACATGCCTTTTTCTGGCAAGTCAGGAGACGACGCGGTCAAAGGTATCGACGGCGATATCGTCAAGGCTATCGCCGCAAAGGAATGCCTGAAACTGAACGTCAGTATCGTCGATGCGGGCGCCGTCATTCAATCCGTTTCGACGGGGAAAGCGGACTTCGGTATCGGCGACTGGCAACGAACGGTCGCACGAGCCAAGGTATTGGGCCTGAGTGGTCCGCTCTATACGGATCAAATGGGCGTGATTTCGATGGAGGGCGTGGACACGATTCCCGCGCTGCAAGGAAAGAAGGTTGGTGTCGTCGCTGGCTCGTATTGGAACGCCGATCTGAAGAAGTATCTCGGCAGTTCGCTGACCATCTACCCGAACCCGGTGGCGCTCGCGCAAGATCTGTCAGCGAAGCGTATCGACATCGGAATCGATAGCTATCTGACCGCGGCATATAACCAAAAGACTGCCGGTTATCGCGGCTACAAGGTCATGCCGGTGAAGCCGGATGCAAGCGTACCGGCCTCGCAGAGCCCCAGTCAGGCCGGGTTTCCCTATCAGAAATCGAACAGTGCGCTTGGCGACGCGATAACCGCGGATATCGCCGAAATGCATAAGACGGGGGAAATCGCGAAGATCCTCCAATCCTACGGCTTGCAACCTACAGCAGCGGACGTCGGCGAACCCCGGCTCGTGCAGTAAGCGAAAAAGCCGTCCACGGATTATTTCTAACATCGGGAAAGGAATTCGATCATGCGCTGGAAGAAGACGTTGCAATTGCTTGACGTCCACTGCGAGGGGGAAGTGGGGAAAGTCGTGTTATCGGGGATTTATGACATTCCAGGCGAGACGATGACCGCGAAGATGGACTACATCAACAAGGAGAACGATAGCCTCCGACGTTTCGTCTGCCTGGAGCCCCGCGGCGCGGTCAATCAAACCGTGAACCTCATGGTCCCGCCATGCGATCCGACAGCGGACGCGGGTTTCATCGTTCTGCAGGCCGATGAGGCGCATCCGATGTCAGGCGCCAACACGATGTGCGTCGCGACGGCTCTGCTGGAAACCGGGATGATCGAGATGCAGGAACCGCACACGCAGTTGCGGCTGGAAGCGCCCGCCGGGATCGTAACGGCCAACGTCGAATGCAAGGACGGAAAATGCGTCCGTGTGTCTCTGGACATGATTCCGGCGTTTGTCGAAGCACTGGATCAGGTCGTCGAGACCGCGGAATGGGGAAAGGTCAGAGTCGACATCGCGTTTGGTGGCGTCTTTTACGCGGTCGTCTTTGTCGATCAGCTCGGTTTCGAAATCAGGCCTGAGGACACCGACAAGCTGGTCAGGGCAGGGATGGCGATCAAGAAGGCCGCGAACGAGGCATTCAAGGTGCAACATCCGGATATCCCGTCCATCGATCATATTGCCTATGCGATCTTCGCGCAGCGAATGCCGGGCGGCGTCATCCGTACATGCTGCACGCTTTGGCCCGGTCGAGTCGACAGATCGCCGTGCGGAACGGGCAGCTCGGCCATTCTTTCGGTGTTGCACGCGCGTAATGAAGTGGTCGTTGGCGACTCGCTTACCACGCAGTCGATCATCGGGAGCGAATTCCGCGTACGGCTGACGGGAGAAACGTCGGTGGGAGCGAAGCCGGCAGTGCTACCCAACGTGTCGGGGCGTTGCTGGACCTATGGAATGAGCCAACTGTCTTTGGATCCGAGCGATCCTTTTGCTCATGGCTTTGCGCTGCCCGACGCTTGGGGAGCCGAGGCTATTCATATCAGGTAGCATGTTCGAGCCCGGAGTCTTTATTGAGGCTCCGGGCGCTCAGCCGCAGAGGCTTCCTGCCGGCCGATCCGTTCAGGCAGCTTCGGCCGGATGATGATGAGCCTCGTGCGCGATGTTCTGCAAAAACGCTTTCGTGCGATCCTTCTTGGGGCGACCGAATAGCTCCGCAGGCGGACCTTCCTCGACAATGACGCCGCCATCGATGAACACAATGTGCGTACCCACCTGCCGCGCGAATGCCATCTCGTGAGTCACGAGAACCATCGTCATGCCGTCGTCAGCGAGCTTGCGCATCACCTGAAGCACTTCACCGACCAGTTCGGGGTCGAGCGCGCTCGTCGCTTCGTCGAACAACATCACCTTCGGGTCCATCGCCAGCGCGCGCGCAATCGCGACGCGCTGCTGCTGACCGCCCGAAAGCTCGATCGGGTACTGATCTGCTTTGGCCGCCATACCGACCGTCGTGAGCATCTTCATACCGACATCACGCGCCTCCTGCTTCGAGCGACCCAGCACATGGATTTGCGCTTCCATGACGTTCTGAATGACCGTCTGGTGCGGAAACAGATTGAAATGCTGGAACACCATGCCGACGTGCGCCCGGACGGCCGCAATCTGCTTCTGACTGTGATCGCGATACTTCCCGTTCACTTCGTCACGAAAGACCGTCTGGCCATCGATACGCACGATGCCTTTCTCGGGATGCTCGAGATGGTTGATACAGCGAAGCAGCGTCGACTTGCCACTGCCGGAGGGGCCGATGATGCAGACCACCTCGCCCTTGTTCACGGTCAGATCGATGCCTTTCAGTACGTCGTGCGGGCCATACGATTTACACAGCCCGGTCAGCTCGACCATCGGGCGCGCCGGTTTGGTTTGCGCGATCGTGTTCATTAGTGGGTCCTCCGGGTGAATGCGCGACGCGAAATGCGATCGATGTGTTCGACAAAGCGGGCAGCGGGGAAGCTCACTGCGAAATACATGATTGCGACCATCGTGTACAAGGTGAAGTACTGGAAGTTCTGCGCTGCTGTCATCTGCGCCTTGAACATGATCTCCTGCATGCTGATGACGGAGCAAAGCGCCGTGTCCTTGAACAACGAGATGAAGTAGTTGCCCAGCGCCGGGATGACCGAACGCACTGCCTGCGGCACTACGATCCGGCGCATCGAAAGCCCCGGGGTCATGCCGAGCGCCGCCGCCGCGTCGTACTGACCACGGGCCACAGCCTGGATCGCGCCACGGTAGACCTCCGAGATGAAGGCCGAATAGTTCAGCGTGAGAGCGATGACCGCGGCAACGAACGGATCGAGCGTTACGCCGAATTCCGGAAGCACGAAGTAGATGTAGATCAGCTGCAGAAGCAGCGGCGTTCCACGAATCACTTCGATGTATGCCTTCACGATCCAGCGAAGCACGGCGAATTGCGAGCGGCCCGCAAGCGCAACGACAAGTCCGAAGACAAGGCTCAGCGCCATGACGATAAGTGTGAGCTCGACGGTCAGCAGCAGACCGTGAAGAAGCAGCCCGATACTGTCCGCTGCCACATGAAACTGAAAGTCCATCATTTCCGTTCTCTCCTGAAAACTTGCAGCCGAAGGTCCAGTGCGTGCCCGACCTTACGGCTTGAGATCGAATGAAACCAGGTTCTTGTCAGTGAGGCCGAACTGACGAAGGATGGCAGACGTGGTGCCGTTGGCCGTCATTTCCGCCAGCGCCTGCGTGTAGGCCGCGCGCAGCGAACAGTCTTCCTTGCGAACCGCGTAGCGAGCGCTGCCGAAGCCGCCGCCGTCGATCATCGATCGGGGCGTCGGCACATCGTTGAGGATTTCGAGGTTCGTGTTCGGGTTTTCGGCCTTGAATTTCACCCAGAGCAACTGATCGGTAATAGCGGCGTCGAGGCGTCCCTGGGCGAGGCTCTGAAACTTCGTCAGGTCGTCCTTGAAGGGCATGGTTATCACGCCGATCCCCTTCAAATAAGAGTCCGCTGCTTCTCCGGCGGTGACACCGACCTTCTTTCCTTTCAGATCGGCAAAAGACTTGATGCTGACGCCCGAGCCTTTCTTGACCATGATGCCCGGGCCATACCAGAACGCGGGACCGGTGAAGCTGATGACCTTGTCGCGTTCCGGCGTGTGGTGAATGTCGCTCGCGATCACGTCGATGCGTTTGGAAATCAGCGACGGCACCGTGCTGTCCCACGGCATCCATTCGACGCGCTTGATCTTCACGCCCATCCAGGCGAGCGCCTGCTTCTGAATTTCCACGTCGATACCCTTCGCCTCGTTGGTCTTCGTATCGAGCCAGCTTTCCGGCGGCAGTTCGGAATAACCGAGCACAACGCCTTCCTTCTTGGCCTTCTCATAGGACGGGTCGCCACAGTTGTCGAACATGGGTTTCGATTCATAGTGGGGCGTCTCGCCTGCGGCCTGGGCCGTTCCGGCGTGCAGTGCGAGCGGCAAAAACAGCGATGCGATGACGCTGGCGCAAGTCAATCGTGGCTTCATTTTGTATTCCCTTCGATGTTGGCGAGGCATGTGTGGAGGATCAGCGGGTTACGAGGCATAGCCCGGTGCGGTCTGGTTCAGGAAACGCTTGACGCTTTCGAGGTGAAGATGGGCGCTCGCTGCATGAGATGCGCGTTCGCCCTTGGCGACCGCAGCAACGATGTCGTGCGAGACCGGAGCCATCTTTGCGCCGGTGCTGTACGCCTTGACTTGCGCTTCAGCTGCCCGTTCGACGAAATAGAGGTCGTCCCACGCCTCCGCGATGGTCTTCGCGCCGATGCTGACGCCGTGGTTGCGCATGAAGACCACCTCGGCATTGCCCAGCGCGCGCGCGATACGGTCCCCTTCACTGTCGTCGAGAGCGAGGCCGTTGTATTCCTTGTCGACGGAAAGGACTCCATAGAATCGCATCGACGACTGGATCGACCAGTCGAACGGATCGCGGTCCAAGGCGCACAGTGCCGTGGCATTCGGCGTGTGCGCATGCAGAAGACAGCGAATGTTCGGCTTCATCTTGTGGACTCGCGCGTGGATCCAGAACGAGCTCGCTTCCGGCTCGCCACGGCCGCTCAACACGTTGCCGTGGAAATCGCAGACGAGGAGCGAGGAGGCCGTCAGCTCCGAGAAGGAGTAGCCGTAAGGGTTGATCAGGAAGAGATCGTCGCGGCCCGGAAGCAGGGCGGAATAGTGGTTGTCGACCGCTTCGTTGAAGCCGTAGTGCGCGCTGATGCGAAATACCGCGGCGAGATCGACGCGCGTCTGCCAGATCTCGTCGCTGTTGAAATCGACATCGGCGTAATCCGCGGCTTTCGACGGGTCAACCTTGAGTTTGATGGCCATTCCTGCTCCGTTGTGAGCGACGATCGCCCTGAAATCGGCTGCGTCGGCGGGTTTCGAAAAGTTGCTGCGCCGCAAAGGAACCGTCGGGGAAGAAGTTGCCCGCGTCACGGCATACGTGTATACAATCACGTAAAAATACGAAGATCAAGAATCTATTGCATACCTTCGCGTTAACACCGAGAATTCCGGCAGGGGACGGTGCAGCCAGAATGTGCAGACAATGAACAACCTTTCGATACCTAGTTGGGAGCCCGTTCGCGCGCGAACGATGGTGGATTCGGCGGTCGACGCGATCGTGAGCGGCGCGTCGCGCGGCCTGATTCTTCCGGGCGACCGGATCGTGGAAGCAGAAATCGCCGAAAAGCTCGGCGTCAGCCGTGTGCCCGTGCGAGAGGCACTGCGGATGCTCGAAAGTCAGGGAATCGTCACCAGCGTGCCGAACAAGGGCATTCGGCTGGTGCCGGTGTCGCGGCAACGCGTCCTCGATCTGCTCGAAGCTCGCCTTGCGCTCGAGATGATGGCGGTGAAGCGCGTGGTGGCGCTGAAGCTAAACGATGCGCCCGAGACGCATCTCCGGCTACGCCGGCGCGTGGACGAAATCGAACTGATGGTTTTGCGCCAGGACTACTACGGCCTCGCACTTGCGGACGTGGCGTTTCATCGCGAGCTCGCCGAGATTGGCGGTAACGACGTCGTGTTGAATCTCTGGGAGGGGATCGCCCGACAATTGGTCATCGTGCTGGGTCTGACGACTCACATCACCAATCTGACTTCCATCGTCGCGGAACACCACGAACTGCTCGCGGCGCTCAAGGAGGGCAACCTTCGTCAGCTCGAGAAAACGTGGACGCACCACATCAACAGCCAGAACTGTGACGTGGATTACGAGAAGATAATCGAGGAGCGGCGCGAGCAGCTGCGGGCGTCGCGTCAGACGCTGACGAAGGGGTGATGACGGCCGCGTCAGGGCATGGCGTTTATCAGAGCCGCCTGCGCGACAGAATGAAGGCTTCGAGCTCTTCGCACGCGTGATCGATGTGGCGCTTCAGAAGAGCGGCAGCCGCACGCACGTCTCCCGTCTTGCACAAGCGCACGAGTTCGCCGTGCTCTTCCTCTGCACGGCGACAGCTTTCCGCGCTCAGAGACAACTGCAGGCGCGTGTAGCGATCGGTCTGTTGCAGCAGGCTTGTCACAATCGAAAGCGTGCGGGGTTGTTCTGCGCGTGACATCAGCAGATCGTGCAGACGCGTGTTCAGCTCGCCCCACCGCGCCGGATGCTGAGCGTGCAACTCTTCCTTGTACTCCGCGAGTATCGCGTCGAGTTCGGCGAAATCTGCCTGGGTCAGCTTCGGGGCCGACTTCTTCAGAAGTATGGGTTCGAGCAATCCGCGCAGTGTGAACAGTTCACTGATTTCAGCGATGGACAACTCGGATACCACAGCGCCTTTGTGAGGGACGATCCGAACCAGTCCTTCCCCTTCGAGTTGAACGAGCGCTTCCCGCACGGGAATGCGACTGACGCCGAATTCGGCGGCGAGCGCATCTTGTCGAAGCTGGAAACCCTCGGGCAACTCGCCCGAGAGGATCTTGCGACGTAATGCGTCGGCAGCCTGTTCCGCGACGGTCGTCGCCTGGAGCCGTGAGCTCGTGACAGTGGAATTCATGGCGGATATCCGTCCTTCTATCTCTCGTCGAGAGTTGTATAAATTATATCACTCCACGGTTGACAAAACAGGAAGTCGTTCGACGACTGCCGACCTTGTGTGGCAGAAAAGCCGACCGTTCTGATGGTCGGCCTGTAACGGGGTTTGATCCGCCCCACTGCGCGCGCAATCACGTTTCCATGTGATCCAACGCCTGAGCGAAGAACGCTCGCGCCCTGGGCGACTTCGCACGATAGAACATGTCTTCGGCCGTGCCCGTCTCGATCGCGCGGCCGGATTCCATGAAAAGGACCCGGTCGCTCACGTTCAGGGCGAACTTCATTTCGTGCGTCACGACCACCATCGTGGTGCCTTGCTGGGCCAGTTCCTTCATCACGGAAAGCACTTCGCGACTGGCCTCGGGGTCCAGCGCCGAGGTCGGTTCATCGAAGAGAAGTGCCCGCGGCCGCATCGCGAGTGCGCGTGCGATGGCGACCCGCTGTTGTTCGCCGCCGGACAATCGCGGAGCCGGCGAGAGTGCGCGTTTGAGAAGTCCCACTCGGTCCAGCAGGTTAGTGGCCGTTTCGACCGCTTCATCGCGCGTGGCGATGCCCGCGTCGAGCATGGCGAGCGTCACGTTCTCAAGCGCGGTCAAATGCGGGAACAGATGAAAGCGCTGGAAGACCATGCCCAGCTTCCGTCGCACATCCAGCAGGTCCCGTTTGTTCACGCTGGCCGAATCGTTGAAGATCAGCCTGCCGTCGATCGTAATGTGACCGCGGTCAGGCTTCTGCAGAAGATTCAAGCAACGCAGAAACGTGCTTTTCCCTGCACCACTCGGGCCGACGATCGTCACGACTTCGCTCTGACCCACGTCGATACAAACGTCTTCGAGCGCCTTGATTTTCCCGAAGGACAACGATACCCCTTCGGCCTTGATGATTGACTCGGTCTGCTTGACCACCGGCGTTACTCGTTCCACGACAAGGTTCTCCATCACGCTTTCTCCTCGGTCGCAACTTGAAGGGCGCCGGCACGCGAATCCAGGACAGCCCTGGCGGATCGAAGGAGCCCGATACGGCGAAGGGAGAACGGGTGACCGTTCGCCAGACGACGCTCGATGTACAGAAGGAAGGACGAAAGCGGGAAGCACAGTGCAAAGTAGATCGCACCGATCACAATATAGACTTCCAGCGCCCGGAAAGTCGCCGAGGTAACGATCTGCCCCTGCGTCATCAGGTCCGCCCCGCCGATCGTGACCATCAGGGACGTGCTCTTCAAAAGATCCACCAGCATGGTCCCCGTACCGG
Source organism: Caballeronia arvi (assembly GCF_001544695.2). Taxonomy (GTDB): domain Bacteria; phylum Pseudomonadota; class Gammaproteobacteria; order Burkholderiales; family Burkholderiaceae; genus Caballeronia; species Caballeronia arvi. The sequence continues at coordinate 29,799 of NZ_FCOM02000006.1, read as the reverse complement.
GCAATGCGACAAGAATGGCCTGCGGTGCCAGGATCTTCCGGAAGATACCGAACGTGGTCATCCCGAGCGCCAGTCCTGCCTCGTGTTGCCCGTTATCGACCGACTTCATGCCAGCGCGAAAGATCTCGGACAGGTACGCGCCGTAGTGACCGATCAGCGCCAACGAGCCAGCGGCGAACGCACTGAGATTGATGCCGACCGACGACAGCCCGAAGTAGATGATGAAGATCTCCGTGATCAGCGGGACGTTTTTCCACACCTCGACGAACGCCCGGGTGCCTTTGGCAAGGAGTGATTCGTCCTTGCTGCGCATCAGCGCGAGGATCACGCCGAGCACGATCGCGCCGATAAAGCCGGAGATCGTGTATTGAAGCGTGACTCCAATGCCGTCGATAAGATCAGTCCAGTAAGTGTCCCAGGGAACCTTGAAGAAACTACCTAGCTTGTCCATTTACTTAACCCTTCACATGTGCCGAAAGCGGCCCGCCTGTCCTGAACCGACAGGCATGGGCTGTCTGGAAACCGTGTTCGCGGGCGGCATCGTCGATGTGCTGCAGAACCGATGATCGATACAGGATGCCGACCGCACTTCTCCGCCTGCCGATGTATCGGTGCTACTTCTTCGCGACAGCGGTGTCACTGCTCGGAGGGGTCCAGTCAGCGGCGCGATCGACGCCGCGGCGTTGCTTCTCATAAGTCTTCAACCATTCCGAACCCGGACTGAGAAACGGGGATACATCGGTCACGCCGACTGCCTTGATGTTCGCGGCGTTGGTGCCTTGCGCCCACGCCTTGCGGATCTCGCCATTCAGTTTGTCGACGAGTTGCTGCGCGCCGGGGCGCACGTACCAGCCGATCATTTGCGGGCCGAAAACTGCCCACTTGGGATGTGCGGCGACATCGGCCATCGACGGAGCGGGCAGGGGCACGACATTGAAGTGCAGGTCCGGGCGGACTTTCTTCTGGTACACCATGACCAGTGGGTCCATGAACGCGACGTCCAGTCGGCCCGCCGCGATGTCGGACAGGAGAGCGACGGTGTCGGGATAAAGCCGCAGCTTCGCGCCCGGCACGTTGTTGACGGCATCGACGTACGATTGTCCGTTGATGGCGCCGACACTATGGCCCGTCAGATCGGCCACGCCGCGAATGTTGACGCCTTCCCGCACGGCGATCAGCTGGGGCAGGTAGTAGGCCGGGTCGCTAAACAAGCCGGTCTTTGCCCGAGCTTCGGTCCAGGCCACGTCGGACACGGCGAGATCGGCTCTACCGGACTGCACCGAGGCCAGCATCCCATCCCAGTTCGTTACCGTGACGGTGTACTTGAAGCCGAGTTGCTGCGCTGCCTGATCGAAGAGCTTGCCGTCGATGCCGTCGAGGTGCCCGTTGGCGTCCTTGTGGACGTAAGGCGGCAAATCGGTAATGACGACACGAAGTGGGGTGCCAGGATCGATGTCGGCAGCGCTTGCGGTACTGGCCACGCCCAACGACGCCAGGCATAAGGTGACGCCGCCAGCGAGCTTCGCGAGCGTCGACCGGGTCGCCAGCTTATAAAGGATTGCAGAATAGTGCGTTGACATAACTGTCTCCGTAAGGCTCTTAAATACAATCGCGACTGGAACACAAACCACCGAAAATCCGCGCGCAGGTCCGCAACGACGCAAGCCAGTTAGCGTGATGCGAGTGATCGGAAAAAGCTCGGTGCGTTTGTTAAATATAGTAGATTGTATAAAAAACACAAAGTCAACGAAGATTTGCAGTGCTTGGGCGTATACCCTCAGAGCCCGGATAAATACGGTGCTGCGGCTCGTACAAGCTCTCTGTCCTCGGCTATTCTCCAGTTGACCGATGCCGAATATTGTATAAAATTCGTGTGCGAGATCCCGCCTGTTGACCGGCGAGTGCAAGCACGTTCGCATCCCTTTCGCTTCAAACCGAGACTCTTCGTAAGCCCCATGACGAATCCCTCATCATCATTTATGCAACTCTCGCTCGACGAGGCGTATGCGCTGTCGCGTGACGTTCTCCTGAGCAATGGCATGAACGAACAGCACGCCGCGGCTGTGGCCAGGTCAGTCGTGGCGGGGCAGCGCGACGAGTGCCATTCACACGGCATGTATCGCTTGCTGGTCTGCGTGAAGGGGATGCGTTCGGGCAAAGTCTCCGGCGACGCGGTGCCTGAAATCCACGACATCGCTCCCGGCATCGTCCGGGTCGATGCGAAGTCGGGTTTCTCGCAGGTAGCCTTCGACGTGGCGACGCCCGTCCTGGTGCGCAAAGCCAGGGAATGCGGCATCGCGGCGCTGTCGATCAATAACTGCTACCACTTTTCCGCGCTCTGGCAGGAAGTCGAGGCGCTGGCTGAGCACGGCGTCGCGGCGATCGCCATGACGCCAAGTCACTCATACGTCGCTCCTGCAGGAGGAAAGAAGCCGCTGTTCGGGACGAATCCCTTTGCTTTCGCGTGGCCGCGACCCGGCACGCCGCCGTTCGTATTCGACTTTGCGACCAGCGTCGCTGCGCGCGGCGAGATCGAGCTTGCGCATCGTAAAGGCGAAAAGATTCCGGACGGCTGGGCGCTCGATCGCGACGGCCATCCGACGAACGATCCTCAGGAAGCCCTGCAAGGCGCGATGTTGCCGTTCGGATTGCATAAAGGCTCCGCACTGTCCGCAATGATCGAACTGCTCGCCGGACCGCTGCTAGGTGATCTGATGAGTTTCGAGTCGCAGGCACGTGACGGCGGCATTGGCATCACACCCATTCACGGCGAGCTCATCATCGCCTTCTCTCCGGACAGGTTCGCAGGCGGCGACGCTCAGGAGAATCACGCGCGCGCCGAGCTTCTGTTGCAGCACATCGTCGGACAGGGAGCACGGCTGCCGTCGCAGCGGAGATTCGCCGCGCGCATCAAAAGCTTCGAAGAAGGCGTGCGTCTCGATGAGTCGCTCTACCAGGAAATCTGCGCGCTTCGAGCGTAAGGAATTCGCGGAAGCGCCGCCGCCTGTAACGACCCAGCATGCGATTCATTATCTGACTGAGGATGCACCATGAAAATTGTTGGCTTCGACATTTACTCGTATGTGGTTGGCTACGCTCACGGCACGTACATCATGTCCGGTGATCGCCGTGCGAACACCGAAGACGGGACGGTGGTCCGCATCCGTACCGATGAAGGGATCAGCGGGTGGGGCGAAATCACGACACTCGGCAAGGTCTATCTTCCGGTCTTTCCGGAAGGTGTTCGCACGGCGCTTCGCGATCTTGGGCAAGCGCTCATCGGCAGCGACCCGACCAACATCGGCCAGGTCAATCGCACGATGAACGCGACCTTGATGGGGCAGGAGTTCGCCAAGAGCGCGATCGATATCGCTTGCTGGGACATTTTCGGCAAGTCCGTGAATCGCCCGATCTCCGCGCTCATTGGCGGCGTAATCAACGAGCGATTCCCGATTTATGAGGCGGTGCCGCTCGGTTCGCCGGAGTCGATGGGCGAGTTCATCGAAGAGCGCAGAAAAGCGGGTATCAACCGCTTCCAGTTGAAGGTCGGTAACAATCCTTTCGATGACATCGCGCGTACGCGTGCCAGTGTGAAAGCGGGCAATAGCGAAACGGTCATCGTGGCGGATTCGAATGGTGGCTGGTCGTTGGCCGCGGCCAAGATGGCATTTCAGGGGCTGGCAGGACTGCCGGTTTATGTCGAACAACCGTGCCGATCGACCATCGATTGCATTCTCGCCGCGCGCGGTTCGTCGGTGCCGCTGGTCCTCGACGAATCGATCACCAGTCACGACGAGGTGTATCGCGCGAAGTACGAAGCCAATGCTGTTTCGATCAACCTGAAGTTCGGCAAGCTGGGCGGGTTGACCAATGTCGTCAAGGCCCGGGATCTTCTTCAGGACTTGAATCTCGCGGTATCGGTCGAAGACATGTGGGGCGGCGACATCATCACGGCAGCGACGAGCCATGTCGCCGCAACGACGCGGCCCGAATCCCTGTTGATGACGCCGTTCTTCAACGACTGGACCGATGGACACCTTGCCGGCTATGCGCCTCGCTCGGAAAATGGTTTTGGCTCTGCGCCGACCGGTGCAGGACTGGGAATCGAAGTCGACGAATCGAGGCTCGGTGCGCCGTTGTTCTCAGTCGCGTAAGTGGGCGTATGCGGCTTGACAAAGTTGAAAAAGAAAAGGAGCAGTCGTAAAAGCGACCGCTCCTTTTTTAGTTGATTCGATGAAAGACCCGCCCGGATTCAAACGATTGCCAAGCTCGAAAGCAAAGCGGCCAGCTTTCGCTGGCCGCAAGACAACTCAGTGGTTCAACCCTTACGCATTGACCTCTTTCGACCAGCTCGCGTACCAGTTGCGGAACAACGCGTACTGGGTTTCGGCATAGCGACGCTGGGCATCGCTGAGCACGTCCGTTTCGTAGAAGTGGAGCGTGTATTCCTTGTCGCCGTTGAGGACCATCAGATACTTGTAGTACAGCACCAGATCGGTTCCTTCGTCGAACGACGAGAGCACGGCCAGCGCCGACTCGAGCTCGCGCGCCTGACGGCGTGCAGTCACATCGCCCTTGGCGGCCTTGCGGCACAGTTCGACCAGTTGCAGCACTTCACGCGGCAATGCATTGCCGATGCCGGTGATGGCGCCGGTAGCGCCGCAGTTGACGAAGCCGTGGAATACCTGCGTGTCGACGCCGGCCATCAGCGTGACTTCGTCGTCCTGGCTGGTGATGTTCTCGGCAGCGTAACGCATGTCCGCGGCACCGCCGAACTCCTTGAAGCCGATCAGGTTGGAATATTTCGCGCGCAGTTCAAAGAACAGATCGGCGCGCGTCGCGAAGCCGTAGTACGGGCTGTTGTAGATAACGGCGGGCAGGGCCGGTGCAGCTTCGAGGATCGCGGCGAAGTGTGCCTTCTGCGCAGCCGGCGAAGCGCCGCGCGACAGCACGCGCGGAATCACCATCAGGCCGCTCGCGCCGACCTTGGCCGCGTGTGCTGCGTGAGAGACCGCTTCCTTCGAGTTGACCGCGCCCGTGCCGACGATCGTCGGGATGCCAGCGGCCACCAGACGCGCGACGCCTTCCTGACGCTGTGCTTCGGTGAGGAGAGGCCAATCGCCCATCGAGCCGCAGTAGACCACCGCGCTCATGCCGATGTCGACCAGTTCGCGGCCCTTCTTGACGAGTGCGTCGTAGTCGGGGGCGCGGTCGGCCGTGCAAGGCGTCATGAGGGCGGGGATGGTGCCAGTGAAGATGTTGTCGCTCATCGTGTTTCCTTCAAACATTCGTTAGAGGGTTCGGAAGCCGTGGTACGAGGCTACACACAGGCACCGTGGTCAGCAGAGAAGGCGGGGACTCGTCACGCTGGTCATCCCACGGAAGAATCTTAACTCAAGCGAATATTTTATACAAAATGAAAATTGCTTGGGGTTAGTACTAAGCGGTCAAAATCCATGCTGTGAAAGGGTTTTGGCGTTCATGGAGGATTTGCGTTGCCGGCTAAGTGTCCCGGTTGACAGCCTCGTCAGTGTGGAATATTTTATACAAATTGCGATTTATACTGTCTCACATCAAAAAGGCGTACACATGTTTTCGAACTATGAACTCGATACCGCGAGGCAGATCGAAGGCCGCAGTCTCGTCGGGGGCAGCGCGCAATCGGATCTCGTCTATTCGACGGTCGGGCTGAGCTTCTGGGGCGGAGTAGAACCTTTTACGGGAGAAGTCATCGATCGGCACCACCCGTTGAGCGGAGCGTTCATAGACGGCAAGGTCCTTGCCATTCCCAGCGGCCGAGGCTCATGCACGGGCAGCAGCGTGATGCTCGAACTCATACTGAATGGACACGCGCCCGCGGGACTAATCCTCGCCGAACCGGACGAAATACTGACGCTCGGCGTGCTGGTCGCTCAAGTGATCTTCGGCAAGTCGTTTCCTGTGCTCTCGATTGGTCAGGAAGCCTTCGCACAGTTGGAAGGCGTGCCTGGAGTGAGGATGGAGGAAGGAACGGTGACTTTGCTCGCCGACCATCCTTCGTCCGCATGGTCACGCCCTTCAGCGGTCACGGCTTCCACGTCAGTTCCGGACGATCGCATCGCGCTTAGCGCAGAAGACCGTGAAACGCTGCAAGGGCAGCATGGCAAGGCCGCTCAGGTCGCAATGCAGCTGATCCTGAAAGTGGCGCAGCTGCAAGGCGCTCGCGAACTGATCGATGTAAAGCAAGCCCATATCGATGGCTGCATCTACACCGGGCACGCAAGTCTTCGCTTTGCACGCCAGTTGGTGAACTGGGGCGCAAAGGTACGTGTCCCGACCACGCTCAATTCGATCTCCGTGGACCAGCGAAGATGGAGGGAACTGGGCATCGATCCGACGCTCGGTGAACCCGCGAGCGCTTTGGGCGATGCGTACCTGCAGATGGGCGCGAAGGTCAGTTTCACGTGTGCGCCTTACCTCCTCGATACCAAGCCGGCTTTTGGCGAACAGATCGTATGGGCCGAGTCGAATGCCGTGGTGTTCGCGAACAGCGTGCTGGGAGCGCGGACGCAGAAATATCCCGATTACCTGGACATCTGCATTGCCCTGACGGGTCGCGCGCCGCTCACCGGCAGTCATGTCGATGATGGGCGAAAGGCCACGCTCCGACTGGACGTGCAGAAACCCGAAGGAGCGGATGACGCGTTCTATCCCTTGCTGGGCTATCACGCTGGTTTGCTGGCGACCACGGAAATCCCCGTGATATGCGGCCTCGAGGAGGCAGCGCCCAGTCTGGACGATCTGAAGGCGTTCAGCGCCGCCTTCGCCACGACGTCAGCGGCTCCGATGTTCCACATCGTCGGCATCACGCCCGAAGCGCCGAGCGTCGGAGCGGCATCGGGAGGGGACGTTCCGCGTCGACGGATCACCGTGCACCGGAGCGATCTCGTTCGTGCGTGGCGTGAACTCGATAGCTCGCCCGAAGAAGCCGTGCAGCTCATCTCCCTCGGCAATCCGCACTTTTCCATCACCGAGTGTCAACGCCTGGCCGAGTTGTGCACCGGCCGCGAGAAGTCCCCCGATACCGAGGTGGTCGTGACGATGGGACGTCAGATCAATGAACAGGCGAACGAAGCGGGTTATCTGGACGTACTGCGCGAATTTGGTGCAACGCTGATCACGGACACCTGTTGGTGCATGCTGGGTGAACCGGTGATCCCCGAGAAGACATCCACGTTGATGACGAACTCCGGAAAGTACGCGCACTACGCGCCGGGTCTGGTCGGCAGGCGAGTGCGTTTCGGCAGCCTCGCCGATTGCGTCGAAGTCGCCTGCACGGGGCGTCGGGATGCGAAGCTGCCGATGTGGCTCTCCTGATACCTCGAAGAGACATTTACGCCGACCAACGAGTCGGCGTTTTTTTAGTCTTCCCTCGTCCACGAAAAGCTACGCACAAGCAGAAAGTTGCGCGAGGCGGTTACGACTGACTTTATCGTCCGGGATCATCGGCGGCAGCGTTCAGTCCTGCGACAGCCAGATCGTCAGCGCAGGGTTGGCACGCCACTTGCCATTACAGGCATCGCCCGGTCTTCAAATGTGGCTATGCGCACCGTTACATCGCGGACCGTGTGAGACCTTTGCCCGAGTCGGGGACTCGAGACCTTTTATCGCCTGTCATTGGGCACTGCTTCACTACCAATGGGAAACAGATGAACATTTTTGACCCGTTCGGCCCGGCGAACACTTTTTGGTCACTCTTCGGATACGCGCCGCTCAGTTCCGGCGCCCAATTCATCGGCGATACGGAGACTGCGGTCGCACATCCCGTCGATCGACAGCGAGTCGAAGAAGCGGAAGAAGCCTTCGAGAAGCGCACGGCTGCGCGGCTCGAGGAAAGATTTGTGTCGACGGGATCACAGCAGTGGCTCAGCCAGCGCTTCGATGCCGGGGATGACACGCAATGCTTCAAGATCTTCATCCCGAGCAGTTACTGTGGTCAGCCGCTGCCGCTGATCGTCATGCTGCACGGCGCGCAGCAGGACCCCGACGATTTCGCTGCTGGAACCGGCATGAATGATGTGGCCGAAGACGAGGGCTATATCGTCGTCTACCCGGAACAGTCGGAAAGCGCCAATCCGCTGCGTTGCTGGAACTGGTTTCGGCCTGCGAACCAGACGCGCGAGTATGGAGAGACGGCGACTATTGCGGCACTCACGAGGCACGTCATGGAGACGTATAACGTCGATGGCGCGCGCGTCTATGTCGCCGGAATGTCGGCGGGCGGCGCGATGGCCGTCAATCTCGCGGTGACGCATCCGGAACTCTATGCCGCTGCCGCGATTCACTCGGGCATAGCATTCGGGGTCGCCGACGAGCAACTTTCGGCCCTGTGCGCAATGAACGACGGGAAGGGAAAAATCCGCTTGCCCGAACTGTTCCCGGAAGGGCAGACGCAGCGCACGGTGCCCTTGATCGTCTTTCACGGCGATGCCGACGACACGGTGCATCCGCGCAATGGCGATCAGATCGTGGCGATGAACCAGATGTTATATGGCGATGTCGGCTGCGACGAACCGGCTGACTCGATGCGCATCGATCCCGAAGCGACGCTTCATGCGTACACCCGGCGAGTCTTTCGCGACCAGCGTGGGGCGCTCGTCGGCGAGCAGTGGCTGATTCATGGCCTCGATCACGCATGGTCGGGCGGGCATCCGGACGGCACGTACACCGACCTGCGCGGTCCGAGTGCCACCAGGGAGATCGTCCGATTTTTCAGGCAGGTTTCGCCTTGATTGAACCACGGCGGCAGCATAACTAGCGCTCAACGATGCCCACGCTGTTTGATGAACGCCATCAGCGCTGAAAACGCGGGCGGAATGGAAGGATCGGCGCTCTTCAACTCGTTCGTTCCGTCCGGCGACGTGATGCGAATGCGATAAGTCCGCCCGTCGGGCACCGGCTTCGATGCCGCTCCTCGCGCGGCGGCAGGCTCCGCGCGGGCCGCGGACACGAGCCGCGAAAGCTCGTCGCGTTCTTCGGCCGACAGATCGTTCCCGTCGAGCACGACTGGCCGCGCGAGACCGGGAAAGAAGCCCACGCCTCCGTCGATGAACAGTTCCGCTTGCATCGGCCGCTCCTTCTTCTGCGCGCTATTCGTCGTACAGTCCACCACAACGAGACAGGCCAATGCGAGCCCGGCCAGTTGGCGGGCCCGCAAGCCTGTCGCCCGACTCACAGTACACCAACCGTCTTCCAGGCTTTGCTGACCGCTTTCGACTCGGCGCTGCCGGCACCATAGAGGCGATTGGCATTGGACACCGTGAGCCGCGCGAAGGTCTTGAAGTTGGCGGTCGGCTTGATGTGCGAATCGTTCAGCGTCTCGTACCAGACCCGTCCGGCTTTCTCCCACGCATAGCCGCCGATGTCGAGCGCCGCCAGACAGAACGCGCGGTTCGGAATGCCCGAGTTGATGTGAACGCCATGATTATCCTGCGACGTATTCACGTAATGGGCCATGTCTGCCGGCTGTGGGTCTTTGCCCAGCACGGGATCATCGTAGGCGGTTCCGGGCTCTTTCATGGACCGCAGCGCGACGCCTTTCACGCCGCTCGCGAGCAGTCCCGCTCCGATGAGCCAGTCCGCCTTGTCCGCTGTCTGCTTCAGCGCGTATTGCTTGATGAGCGAGCCGAACACGTCGGACACGGATTCGTTGAGCGCGCCGGCCTGACCGGAGTAGGCGAGCCCGGCCGTATGCTCGGTGACGCCGTGGGTCAGTTCATGCCCGATCACGTCGAGCGCGACGGTGAAGCGATTGAACAGCGTGCCGTCGCCGTCGCCGAACACCATCTGCTGGGAATTCCAGAATGCGTTGTCGTACTGGTCGCCGTAATGCACCGTGCCGGTCAATGGCATGCCCGCGTCGTCGATCGAATTGCGATTGAAGATTTCCAGATAGAACTCGAAGGTCGCACCGAGCCCGTCATAGGCCTCGTCGACGCTCTCGTCCTTCGACTTCGGCGCGCCTTCGGATCTCACGAGCTTGCCTGGGAGCGTCTCGGTGTTATTGGCGGTGTAAATGCTTCGGTGTGCAGATGGAACCGCGGGCACAGGCGTCACGGACCCGCCGCGTTTCGGCGCGAGCAGCGCCGCCTGAACCGAGCGGATCTGGCGGAACGTATGGTCCGTCGACAAGGTATCGACGGCGACCGAGCGTTGCTGAGGCGTGCCGTTCTTCGCGATTTCCTTGAGCATATGCGGCGGCAGAATGCAGTAGATCGAGGCAACGCTGTGATGCCCGATGTGATTGCACATGATTCTCTCCCTCCTGAGAGTAAGCGACGGGAACGACGCACGTGGTGTTATCGAACGGTCGATCGGGTCGGGCTCGAAACCGCGGCTGTCTCAAGGCATCTTATGCAGTCCGCAACGGAACGATACGTCATTCTTGCGGACTCATCGGCTACGAAAGGAAGGTGTATCGATATTTAAGCGATTAAGCACTGCAAGAAAAAGCGGGCGGTGAGCAGCCCTGAAAAGCCGCTCCCGCCCGCAAAGCTTCAAATCTCGTCGTTTCTTACTTCTGAACGATGGTCGCCTTGTTGAACGCGCCGCCCTGGTTGATGACCGCCGCGTTGCCCACGCCGGTCTGGGCCGTCATGCCCGTGTTCAAGAGGCCGATCTGCGTGATCGATGCCGTGTTGTACGAGCCCGCTTGCGAAGCGTTGGCACCGTTTCCGTCGCCGATCTGCGCGATGGTCAGCTCTTCCTTCGTACCCGACTGCGACGCCTTGATGTCGTTGTAGCCGCCGAGCTGGCCTGCGAGCAGCGTGGATTCGAACGCGGCCTGCTGCGTCAGATCCATCTTGTTGTGACCGCCGACTTGCGCTGCGACGACGACGTTGTCGCTGCCGTAGTTCTGACGCGCCGCTGCCTTGTTGGTGTCGCCGATCTGGATCATGAACGCCGTGTCGTTCGACGAACGGATCTGGTCGACATAGCCTTCGTTGTATCGCGGGCCGGTCTGGATGATCGTCGTCGTGTCGTTGTTGGCCTGGCTCTGGTTGATCTGAGCGTAGTGCGGTGCGGTGCCGCCGCTCTGCACGACCGTGTTCGTGTTGTAGCCGCCGTACTCCGAATGAATCTGCGAACGCGCTGCATCGCTTTGCTTGATCGACGCATGGTCGCCGACTTCCGCCCATTGCTCGATCTTGCCGTCCGTACCGCCGCCCGTCTGCTCGATCTTCGCGTGGTTGTAGCCGCCATCACGTTGATCGACGGTCGCGATACCCGCGTTCTTGCCTTGCAGAATGTCGACCGTGTTGGCAACCGTGTTGGTCTGCGTGACCGTCGCCTTGGCGCCGTCGGTCGGGCCCGAGGTCTTGCCCGTGCCCTGGTCGATGTTGACCGTGTTATAGCTCGAGCCGTTGCGGGTGATGGTCGCCGACGCATTCTTGCCGGCTTGCGTGACCGTGTCCGTGTCGTACATCGACGACGTTTGCGAAACCGTCGCGGTGAGTTTGCTGCCGGTTTGCGTGATCGTCGTCTTTTCGCCGATCGTCTGCTTCTGCGTGACGGTCGCGCTCAGGTCCGACGAACCCTTGCTGGTCGCGGTCTGCTTGATGTCGGTCACGTTGTAGCTGCCACCGTCCGAGCTGACGGTAGCGTTCGCGCCGTCGGCGAATTGATTCACGTTGACTTTGTCATTGTGCGAATTCGCCTGCGTCACGTCGGCCGTGTTGCCATTGCCGGTCTGGTTGACCGTTGCGCTTTCGAAGCTCGAATCAGCGAATGCCGACGTCGATGCCAGTGCTGCCAGACCCATAGCGATGATGATTGCCTTGACTTTCATTTTTATGCCTCGTCGATTGAAGTTTTATGGCTACAGCAATTAGTTACCCTAATGGACGACAGCCCCCGCTGTCGTCCGATCCACACTACCCACCACACCTTTCCGGTCTCCTCGCCCCGGCATCGCCGGGAAGGAATACTGCCTACTTCATGAGAACTGCCGCTCTCGCGCCGCCGGTCTGCGTGACCGACAGTCCCGAGCCATTCCGGTTCTGCAGGATGGAAATCTCGTTGTTGGCGCCGAGCTGCGTCACCTGCGACGACATCGAGTTTCCGATCTGCGTGACCGTTGCTTCGTTACCGCTGCCGTTCTGCACCGCAATCGAACGGTTGTACTGACCCGCCTGATAGCCGGCGTACTGGTTGGCGACGCCGCTTTGCTGCAGCACCGTCCAGTTGTCGTTACCGGCCTGCGCCGTTGCCGCCGCATTGGCGATGCCCATCTGATTCGCCATCAAGCCGTTCTGTCCGGCCTGTACGGCGTTCAGACGGTTGGCCGTGCCTTGCTGCGATACCCGCGCCACCTGCGTCGCGCCGCCGAAGCCCGGCTCGGGCGGACCGAAGTCCGACACCGATGACAGATCCGCGGCGTACACCGCGAGCGACACGGCTGCGCCGAGCGCTGCACACAGCGCGGCTTTCGATGCGCGCAGTGATTTCATGGTCTCCTCCAAAAATATGCGTTCAACTGCCGATGGTCTTCGGCGGATCGATCCTCTCCGCGCTATACGGCGGATTCACGCTTTCCATCGTCTGCGCGTAGCCCTGGTTTTCCTGCAAGTAGCGCTGCATCGTCGGGTCGTACCAGTCCTTCATGTCCTTGAGCGACCACGTCTGATTCGCCACGCCCTGCACGATCAGATGCACGAGAGCCGATTCGATCGCCTCGTTCACGCAAAGCTGCTGCGGCTCGTTGCGCGTCATGCCGGCCTCGGCCTGCAACAGATCCTTGAAGCCGATGAAGCGGTACACGCCCGTATCGATCTGAATCGAATAGATGGTCTTGGTCGTCGAGACGCTGTTCAAAATCGTGCCGTTGCGGATATCGACTGCGCGCAGATTCACCGTCACCTGATCGACGCGATATTGCTGCGACGCCGATATCCCCAGATACGCGACGCCTGCGCCGCCCGTGCGGATGTTCGTGTCATATCCGACGATGCCGCCTTCGAGCACGATGCTCGCGGGCGCCAGTGCGCCGATCTGCGGAATGCCGTTCTTCTTGTCTTCGGGTGTTTCCAGCGCGCGCATGATCTTGCGTTCGGTCAGCAGATCCTGAAGGTTCTCGCGCTCGACCGGCGTGAACCAGCCGGAATCGCGCATCGCCTTGACGAGAAACGAGGCGCCGCCCTGCGTCACCTGCGATGAGAACGAGCTGTCCGGCGACGGCTTGTACTGGCCGGTCAGATCGCGAAAGCCGTACACGGCGGCGACGATCCTGCCCTTGGGCGAGGGGAGATGCGTGAGATCGCGCGTGACGCGCGTCGGCGGCGTGAGCGTGGCGTTGCCGGCGGAAGGCATCGGCGTGGTGACGCAGCCCGTGAGCAGCGCCGACGCGATGACGACGGCGCCCATCGCGGCGGTCCTGAAAGCATTCTTGTTCATTTCGTCTGTGCTCTCGTATTACTGGCCGTTGCCGACGATGAACGTCGTGGATGCGCCCGTGGTCTTGTCGGTCGTCGTCACTTGCAGATTGCCGCCCGTGACTTGCGTGATCGCGATCGAAAAGTTGCCGGTGTTGATCGTGCCCGGATGCAGCGTGCCGTCCGTGCCGACGATCGAGCTCGAAATCGACGACGCCACGCGCGACAGAATCGCCTGCTGAAGTTGCGTGTTGAACTGATCGAGCGTCGACTGGCTGCCCATCCCGAGACTCTCGGTTGACGGGTCCTTGTACTTGTTCTGCGCGTTCGCTTCGTTGAGCAGGTTGGTGCCGTTCAGCGGATTGCCGCCGAAATTCGGATTCACCGGCTCGTACACGAGCGCCGTGGCGTTCGCGGCGAGCGGTATCGTCAGCGCGCAGGCGAGCAGCGCGCGTTGCAGGAGCGCATTCGTTTTCATCGTGATTCCCCGTATGTTTTTGGCCTTGCTGCGTCGTTTCTTTTTTTGACTGCTTTTATTTAGAGCTCGTCCGTCGCCATGTCGGCATCACGGAACAGCAGACGGGTCAGATCCGCCTGCATGACATTCTGAAAAGCGATCTGCGCCGCGCCTTCGGCTACCGGCTTCACGTTCGAGCGGGCGATCGGCAGAAACGCCTGGAACACGCGGCGCTGGTTGTACTCGACCCACACGAGACTGCCGTAGCGCGCGGAAGGGCGCTCGTGGACCGAGACGATGTAACGGTCGGACAGCGGAATCGTGCCCCACGCCTGCGCGAACCACGTATAGAAGTCCTGGCCCGCGAGCGTGACCGTGTCGGTCGTCACGACGCCGCCGAGTTCGTCACCGAGCGGCTGCTTGCCTTCGATATCCGCGGTGCGGGCGCGCGGCGTGCCGGTGAGCGTGGCGCTCTTGTCCAGCGACGATGCCGCGTTCACCGTCGGGCGCGGCGTGAGCGGCGCGCCATTCGCGGCGGGCTGCGCGGTGGTGTTGCCGATCGCGCCGGGCGTCGGCGTGCTCGGCAGCGAAATGAGCGGTTGAGCCTGCGACGAAGCGTTCACGTGCATCGGCGACTGCGTTTCCGCATCCTGCGCGACAGCATTCGTGACGACCGCCGAAACCCCGATGCACACTGCGATGACGCACCCTTTCACGGGCTTGTTGCACTTCACTCGCTGCATGACTTCCCCGTATGCCCTGGCCGCTATGGTGCTGCCTTCGGGCTTATGTTTTAAGCGTTTCTTGTTGTGTATACGACGGAACGGATTGTCCGTAATAACTTGTAACGCCTATGTTGCCCGCGCCACATTGGTGTGAAGAAAGTTGCAAGAATCGAAATGCTGGTTGAAAGGCGGCGCGGCCGATGCTGCGTGCTATCTTTGATCGGGATCGGACGCCTTCCGCTCGGGAGAGATCGTGGATGTCGCCGTCTGGCTGCGCAGCCTCGGAATGGAGCGGTACGAGCCGGTGTTCCGCGAGAACGCCATCGATGCCGACGTGCTGCATCGCCTCACGGCGGACGATCTGAAGGAGCTCGGGATCGCGTCGGTCGGTCATCGCCGCACGCTGCTCGATGCGCTGGCCGAACTGCGGACGCAAACCGGCGCAGCACAAGGCGAGCGACGCCAGGTCGCCGTGCTCTTCGCCGATCTCTGCGGCTTCACGGAAATGAGCCGCGAAGCCGACCCGGAGGAAATCGTCGCTTTGCTCGATCGATACTTCGAGCACGTCGACCGCATCGTCGAACAGCATGGCGGGCATATCGACAAGCATGTCGGTGACGCCATCATGGCGGTGTTCGGCGCGCCGGTCTCGCATGCAAACGATGTCGAGCGCGCCGTACGCGCAGCGCTCGCGATCCGCGACGCGATGCCCGATGTGTCGCGCATGCTCGGACGCACGGTCGTCGCGCATATCGGCATTGCGGGCGGCGAGGTCGTCGCGAGCGGCACGGGCAGCGCGACACATCGGGCGTACACCGTGACCGGCGACACGGTCAACCTTGCCTCACGCCTCACCGACGCGGCCGGACCCGGCGAGATCCTGATCTCGGACGCGGTGCGGCGTCCGTTGGCCAATCGGCTCGACTGCACCGAACGCGGCGCGCTTTGCGTCAAGGGTTTCGCGCAACCGGTTTCGGCATGGTGTATCGCCGGCTTTCGTCGTTCGACACCGGGCCGGACCTTCGTCGGCCGTCGTGACGAACTGCGGCAGTTTCGGGCGATGCTTCGGTCGTGCCGCGAGACCGGGCGCGGATGCACGATCGTGCTGCGCGGCGAGGCCGGAATCGGCAAGACGCGCCTCGTCGCGGAATTCGAACGCGAGGCCCGCGATTCCGGTTTCGTGTGCCACGGCGGCCTCGTGCTCGACTTCGGCGCGACGGTCGGGCGGGGCGCGGTCCAGTCGCTCGTGCGTGGCCTGCTGGCGCTCGACGAATCGGGCGACGTCGAGCAGGCGATGAGCGAAGGTTTCATCGACGCAGGCGACACAGTTTTCCTGAAGGATCTCGTCGATGCACCGCAGACCCTCGAAGACCGGACGGTCTATGAGGCGATGGACAACGCGATGCGCGTTCGCGGCCGGCACAACGTTCTGACGCGGCTTGTCGAACGCGCGAGCCGGCAGCAGCCGCGGGTTCTGTCCGTCGAAGACGTGCAGTGGTCGGATGGGCAAACGCTGCGCGATCTCGCGGGACTATCCGCGACGGCGGCCGCATGTCCGACCGTACTGCTGCTGACGACGCGGACTTCGGGCGATTCGCCCGGCGAACGGTGGCGCGCGGCGGCGGGCGCGCACTGCACGCTGATCGATCTCGGTCCGCTCACCGCGGGCGAGGCGAACGACATGGCCGAATCGTTTCCCGGCGCCGAGGCGGATCTCGCGAAGCGCTGCATCGCGCGGGCGGCGGGCAACCCGCTGTTTCTCGAACAGTTGCTCAACAATGCCGAGGAGGGCGCGGGAACGGGCGTGCCGGGTTCGGTGCGAAGCCTCGTACAGGCGCGGCTCGACCGGCTTCATCCCGATGACAAGACCGTCCTGCAGGTCGCCTCGGTGCTGGGCCAGTTCTTCGAAAAGGATGCGGTCGAGCATCTTCTCGATGGCGCCGGCGCCGCGCTCGAACCGCTCGTGATGCGGGTTCTGTTGCGACGTCAGGGGGCCGGCTTCATCTTCCATCACGCGCTCATCCGCGATGCGATCTATGACGGGCTGCTGAAAAGCCGTCGCCGTGAATTGCATCGTCGCGCGGCGCAGTGGTACGGCGAGCGCGATCCGGTCTTGCGCGCGGAGCATCTCGATCGCGCGGAGGACGCCGAGGCCGCGCTCGCCTATTGCGATGCGGCGCGCGCGCAGGCGTCGGCTTATCGCTACGAATCGGCGCTTGCGCTCGCCGAACGCGGGCTGGCCCTTGCGGATGCGCCCAGCGCCCGCGTCGCGCTCGAATGTCTGCGCGGCACGATCCTGCATGACGTGAACGACATGACGGCGGCGCTCGCGGCATTCGAAGCCGCGCTGGCGCTCGCCTCGACCGACGCCGAGCGTTGCCGCGCGTGGATCGGGCGCGCGACGGTGAAGCGGGTCATCGACGATCTCGACGGCGCCTGTGCCGATCTCGACAGCGCCGCCGCCGCGGCCAGCGCCGGTGGCCTTCAGCGCGAAGAAGCGCGCATTCATTTCCTGCGCGGCAACCTGTGTTTCCCGCGCGGCGATATCGACGGCTGCGTGCGCGAACACGGACGCAGCCTCGCGCTCGCACGTGAGGCGCGCGATCCCGAACAGGAAGCGGCCGCGCTCGGCGGGCTCGGCGACGGCGAATACCTGCGCGGACGGATGATCAGCGCGCACGACGCCTTCAGCCGCTGCATCGAACTGTGCCGACGCCACGGTTTCGGACGGATCGAAGTCGCCAATCTGCCGATGCGCGCCATCACCGCGTGGTTCGCGGGCGACGCACGGACCGGCCTCGATGCCGCACTCGCCAGTGTCGCCGCGGCGGAGAAGGCGGGGCATCTTCGTGCGCTCGCCGTCGCGCATCACGCCGCGTGGCATTGCCTGCGCGATCTCGCGCAGTGGGATCGCGCGTGGGAACAGGTCGGCCCGGCGTTACAGTGCGCGCGCGAGCTGAAATCGAGGCGCTTCGAAGGCGAAGCGCTTGCGCTTCGCGCGGAGCTGCATCGCGTGGCGGGGCGTCGTCGCGAAGCGCGCGACGATATCGCGCAGGCGCTGTCGATCAGCCGTGAAACCGGCATGGCGTATCTGGGCGCGCACTATCTCGGCATCCTCGCTCACGCGAGCGATGACATCGACGTCTTCGAAAGCGCGCTCGCGGAAGGCGAAGCCGTGCTCGGCGCGGGTGCGGTGAGCCACAACCACTTTCTCTTCCGACGTGACGCGATCGACGCGTGCCTCGATCGCGGGCTGTGGGACGCGGCCTTGCATCATGCGGCGGCCTTCGAGGATTACGCGCGCCGCGAGCCCTCGCCGTTCTCGGATTTCTTCGTCGCACGCGCACGGGCGCTCGCTTCCTGCGGCAAAGGCCAACCGGTACCGATGGAAACGCTTCGGCGGCTTCAACGAGAGGGCGCGAGATGCGGCTTTCTGCATGCGCTACAGGCAATCGACGACGCACTTGCAGGCGCGGCGGATCAGAACGAATGATGCGGCGCTAGCGGACGAGCCTCGAAGCACGCGCCCAGACCTCGCGGATGCGACGGGCGCGTTCCTCGAGAAGATATGACGCGGCCAGCGCCAGAAGTCCCGAAACGATACCTGTCAGCACATGCTCGACGTAGGGCGCCCCGTAATGTCCCGGATGCGCATAGGCATCGCCGATCATGGTCAGCAGGCCGACGAGCAACGCGTTGCCGTATCGGTTCGCGTAGAGTCTCTTCGCGGGCGTGAACGTCAGCAACACGGCCAGAAGTGCAGTGAGCAGCCCGGTCTCGATCGCCACTTTCCAGTGGGGAAGACTCAACACATTGCCCCAGCTTCCCGGCATGCAACTCATACATGCGCCGGTGGGCTGCCAGAATCGCTGGACGAATAAGGTAACGCGGCGCTTCCATTCGCTTGACATGATCGATGTGCTCGCCGAACGCCGACGAATGAATACTAGCCGCGTTTTGCGCCGTTCTCTACCAGCGCAACAGTTTCGGTCCCAGCCATGCGCCGATGGCCGCCGGCATCAACATCCCGATTGCGTACCATACGCTCCAGAACGCCGGGCTCATCTCGGGACAATGCAGACAATAGACGATCGTGGCGATGGAACTCGCGAGCAGGCCGGCGACGGCGCCCGCGAGCCGCAGCTGCGTCGGCGCGAGCGATTTGACGGCCCAGAACACGGCGGGAAACGTCGGCGCCGAAAGCAGCAGAATGTTGAGCGGACAGGTACGCCAGGTCCGGCCGAGCACGAGCGAAAGGCGCGCGTCGGGCGTCGTGCCGTCGAGCACGAACAGGCTCGCCAGCCACACCGCGACGAACGGCAACGCGATGAGCGCCCACGAATAACCGGCGCGCGCGCCCGGACGGCCAAGCCGCATCACGGCGAGCATCGCGCCGATGGCTATCGCCAGCGGATAGGCGAGCTTCGCCCAGAAGATCGCCGTGCGCGCGACGGTGCTCATGTCGTGACGCACGCCGAAGACGACGCCCATCAGGATCAGCGAGCCCAATGCGCCGAGCAGCAGCGCCGCAGCGAAACGGCGCGCGACGGCGCTCCTGTCGACGCGCGTCACCTGGTTCGAAAGCAGGCCGATGAGATCGTCGGTTTTCATCGCGGTCCCCGGATGAGTGCAGCAAGCGCCTTCAGGCCGCGATGCACGCCGACCTTCACGGCCGATTCGGAAAGCCCCGTGATGCGCGCCGTCTCCGTCACCGACAAACCTTCGAGCTTCACGTGAACGATCGGCAGCCGCTGCTTGTCGGGCAGATGTTCGAGCAGCTTGCCGATATCGTGACGCGCCCGGGCCGGCTCGTCGTCGGTGTAGGCGAGCAACTCGGCGTCGTCGTCGAGCGGATCGTTCAGGGATTCGCGGCGTGCGCGCGAGCGGAAGAAATCCATCAGCTTGTAACGGGCGATCGCGTGAAGCCAGGCGGTCAGCGGCTCATCCTGGCGATAGGTGTGACGCGCATTGTGCACCGCGAGCAGAATCTCCTGGACGAGGTCTTCGATGTCGTCATGAAGCTGCGGGATGCGTTTGCGCAGAAAGCCGCGCAGGTGCCGCGTGAGCGCTTGCAGAAAGCTTCGATAAGCGTCGGCGTCGCCGTCGAGACCGCGGACGAATAACACTTTCAGGCGGCTTTCCGCGTCTTCCAACGTGGCTCCTGTGCAGGCGGGACGGCGCGGCGGCGATCCGTACGCGCGGCGGGCAGCCGCGGCGGTGAGCGAGGCGCCCGCTTTCAGATCGATCGTTTCGGCATAGCCGAAGCGGTGATGCGCCACTATAGCGCGGTCGTCGTCCATCGTCGTCATCCGGCTCCTTTACCGGCTAATTCGCTTCTTCATGGCCGGCGGTTACATCACCCGAAAGAAAACTTTTTGCGCGTGACGCTGTAACCCGCTGCGTGTCGCCGTCGAATTGACAGGTATCCGACCGTCATGGTGATCGACATGGACACGACGAAACCGACACTCGATGTGATGCCCGCGACCGTTCCGCGCAATCCGCCGATTCATCCGCTCTGGCTGCGCATCACGCATTGGCTCAATGCGATCGCCGCGCTGGTGATGATGTTGTCCGGCTGGCGCATCTACGACGCGTCGCCTGTATTCCGCCAGATCGTCATTCCTCCGTCGATCACGCTCGGCGGATGGCTCGGCGGCGCGCTGCAGTGGCATTTCGCGGCCATGTGGCTGCTGGTGTTCAACGGCATCGTCTATCTCGCGCTCAACGCCGCGAGCGGGCGGTTCGTATCGAAGTTCTTTCCCCTTTCGCCGCGCGCGGTGCTGCGCGATCTGATCGGCGCGTTGACGGGCAAGCTCTCGCACGCCGACCTGCGCCAGTACAACGCAGTGCAGAAGCTCGCGTATCTCACGGTCGTCGTCGATCTGATCGTGCTCGTGCTTTCGGGTCTCGCGATCTGGAAGTCCGTGCAGTTCCCGCTCTTGCGCGAACTGATGGGCGGCTACGACAACGCGCGCATCGTGCATTTCTGCGCGATGGCGCTGATGGCGGCATTCGTCGTCGTGCATGTGGCGATGGTCGCGCTCGTGCCGCGCTCGCTGCTCACGATGCTGCGCGGCCGCTGATGCCTTCCAGGAACACGCCATGAAAGCCGACAAGAAACGAATCATCGAAGTGGATCGCGCATCCTTGCTCGCCGATGCGCGCCGCGAACTCGACATGCCGTCGCGCCGTCTGTTCGGCAAGCGCATGCTGACCCTGGGCGGCCTCTCGCTGTTGACCGGCTGCTCGATCACCGACGAAGACTCGGTCAGCAAATTTCTCACCGCCGTATCGCGTTTGAATGATCGCGCGCAGGCGCTGCTCTTCGATCCGACGCGGCTCGCGCCGACGTATACCGAAGCGCAACTCACGCGGCCGTTTCCCTTCAACGCGTTCTATGGAATCGACGATGTCCCCGAAGTGAATGGCGACGACTATCGCCTGAAGGTCGGCGGGCTCGTGACGGGACAGCGCGTGTGGACGCTGCCGCAGTTGTACGCGCTGCCGCACGCCGAGCAGATCACGCGGCATATCTGCGTGGAAGGCTGGAGCGCCATCGGACGCTGGGGCGGCACGCCGTTCGCCGAATTTCTGCGGCGCGTGGGCGCGGACACGACGGCGAAGTACGTCGGCTTTCGCTGCGCCGACGACTACTACGAGAGCATCGATATGCCGACCGCGCTGCATCCACAGACGCTTTTGACCTTCGAGTACGACGGCGAGCGTCTGCCCGCGAAATATGGCTATCCGATGAAGCTGCGCATGCCGACCAAGCTCGGCTACAAGAACCCGAAGCACATCGTCGAAATATTCGTGACCAATACCTATCCGGGCGGCTATTGGGTTGATCAGGGATACAACTGGTTCGGCGGGTCTTGAGCGCCGCACCATCAACCGGTTCCGGATCGTCCGGATGCCATGTTTGACTCACCAAGGAGAGCAGTGATGAAGCGATTGATGACGGCAGTACTGGCAGCGGCGCTGGCGATGGGTGCATCGACGGTGTTCGCACAGGCGAGCGGCGCGATGTCCAATGACGCGATGTCGCATGACACGATGAAGAAGGACAGTATGTCTAACGATTCGATGAAGAAGGGCGCCATGTCGCACGACTCGATGAGCAAGAGCGGCAAGATGAAGAAGGACGACGCGATGGGCAAGGACCATCCCGCATCGGGCGCGATGTCGCAATAGCGCGAGGAGAGCAAGATGTAGCGTCCGGCGGCGACTGGCGGACCCCTGTATGATCCGCCAGCGCCCCGTTCGCGCGGGTCGCTGCATCAACCTCGAATCAGGATCGCCTATGCCATCAGACGCAAAGAAGACATCCGCCCTCCCGAACAAACAGGATCTGGAAGCGATGTCCGTGTTTCGCTACGAGCTGCGCAAGTTCTTGCGCGTATCGGAGGAGATATCCAATGCAGCCGGCATCACGACGCTTCAGTATCAGTTGCTTCTGCACATAAGAGGGTTTCCGGAGCGCCGATGGGCGACCGTCGGCGAGCTCGCGGAGCGTCTGCAGGCGGCGCCCAATGGCACTGCAGCGCTGGTGTCGCGTTGCGAGGCCGCGGGCCTCGTGATCCGCAAAACGGACAAGACCGATCGTCGCCAGGTGCAAGTGCATCTGACCGCAAAGGGCGAACGCTGCCTGCTCAAGCTCGCCGCCGAACACAAGGCCCACTACGGTTCGTTCGGCTGGATATTCGGCGCTGGACCGAACGCATCATCCGATAGCCATATCGAGGGGTGACGAAGAATTTATGTCACAATGTGCCTTAAATTAGATTCGACGACTTCCTTCCGATGCACATTCCCGGATTCATCGACCGACGCACGATACTGCGCGGCAGGCGGCTGTGGCTGCACTACGGCGTATTCTGGCTCGGCGCGGTCGCGACCGGGCTCATCGCGGTCATGTACGCGCGCCTCATCGACTTCGGGTACGACGTTTTTCTGCGTATCACGGCGTTCCATTGGTGGCTGCCTCTTTTGCTTACGCCCGCGGTCGGGGGAATCGGCGTGTGGGTGACGCGGCGGTTCTTTCCGGGCGCGGAGGGCAGCGGCATCCCGCAGGTCATCGCGGTTCTGCACGACGGGCGGCCATTGGGGCCGAAGTTGCTGACCATCCGCATTCTCGTCGGCAAGATCGCCATATCGTTTCTGTCGATTCTCGGCGGATTCACCATCGGGCGCGAAGGACCGACCATTCATGTCGGCGCCGCGCTCATGTTCAGCCTGCGCCGTTTCTATCCCACGCGCTTGCGCACCATCCGCAACGGCGCGCTCGAGCGCAAGCTGGCGCTCGCGGGCGCGGCGGCCGGATTGTCGGCGGCATTCAATGCGCCGCTCGCGGGCGTGGTCTTCGCCATCGAAGAACTCACGCGCAGCTTCGAACAGCGCACGAGCGGCGTGCTGATCACGGCCATCATCTTTGCCGGTGTCGTCTCGCTCGCGCTGCAAGGCAACTACACATATTTCGGCACGATCGACGTAACCGGGCACTTCCCCGATTCCCTCGCGCTCGCCGTCATCCTGCTTGGCCTGGCGACGGGACTGGCAGGCGGAATCTTCTGCTGGCTGCTGTTGAATACGCATCGCTGGATGCCGTCGCGTCTGCTCGGCTGGCGCGAGTCGCATCCGGTGGCGTTCGGTTCGATGTGCGGCCTGTTCATCGCCGTGATCGGCGTGGCCGCCGGTGGCCACACTTTCGGCAGCGGCTATGCGGAAGCGCGCGGCATGCTCGAAGGCAATACGCAACTCGGCGCAAGCTATCCGCTGCTGAAAATGGCGTCGATGGTCGGATCGTATCTTCCCGGCGCGCCCGGTGGACTTTTCGCGCCGTCGCTTGCGATCGGAGCGGGCATCGGCAATGCACTGCATCTGATGTTCGGCGGCATGCAGTTGCCGATGCTCATCGCGCTCGGCATGGTCGGCTATCTCGCGGCGGTCACGCAGAGTCCTATCACCGCGTTCGTGATCGTCATCGAAATGATCGATGGTCACGCGCTCGTGCTTTCGCTGATGGCCACGGCATTGATTTCGAGTCAGGTGTCGCGGATGTTCGCGCCGCCGTTGTATGAGGCCTTGGCGCAGAAGTATCTGAGTCGAAATGGTTAGAACAGGATCGGCGGGCCGTCGATAGACAAAAAACGAACAACTGCCATCAGATGATCGAGCTTCAGTGCGAGCGTCTGACGAAACAGCTCAGTCTGGGGCGGCCAACGAAGGAATCGACTTTCGTGCTCTACTGCCTGCAGCAAAGCCTGCTCGCGCTGATGCGCGTCAGAACGGCCGCGGAAAAGTAATTCGCTTGCCTGTCCGGCGCTGCCTTCGAGCGTCAGGCAGCGCCGGTTCTCCCGTCAGACCTGGTTCGCTTTCCCTGCGCCGAGATCCGCGCCGGTGGTCGGATCGGCCGACGGGTCCGAAGCGGTGCGCGATGCCATCGCCTGCAAGACCTCCACGTCCTGCTTCGTCACGGTCACGGTCGCGGTGCCGTCACCGCCATCGACGGCCGGTTGCGGATCTTCGACGAACTCCCATTCGCCGCCCTGATTCCACGGCCCGCGCGCGTCATCGCCCTTCGACAGGTCGTAGTAGACGCTCGTGAACTCGGGATTGCCCGGCAGCTTGCCTTGCGGAAAGTTCGGCTGAATCGAGTGCAGCGCCTTCTCGAACGACTTCTGATGCGCGATTTCGCGCGTCATCAGAAAGCCCAGCGCTTCCTTGATGCCCGCATCGTCCGTCACGTTGATGAGCCGTTCATAGACGATCTTCGCGCGCGCCTCGGCAGCGATGTTCGAGCGCAGGTCGGCGGTCGGCTCGCCGATCGTGTCGATGTATGCGGCAGTCCACGGCACGCCGGCGGAGTTCGTCAGCGGCGAACCCGCGCCGTACAGGACCTGCGTGATGTGCGAATCGTTGCCGGCGCCGGTCAGCGAACGATACAACTCCGCTTCCTGTTCGACGGCCTCGGCAAGCTGCCCCTTCGCGCCCTTGTTCAGCATCGCGACGATCGAGCCGATGATCTCCAGATGGCTCAGCTCCTCCGTTGCGATATCGAACAGCAGGTCCTTGCGGCCCGGATCATCTTCGCTGACGGCTTGCGTGAAGTAGCGCATCGCGGCGGCGAGCTCGCCTTGCGGACCGCCGAACTGCTCCAGCAGCAGATTGGCGAGACCTGGATTGGGTGCGCCCACGCGGACGGTGTATTGCAGGCGTTTGTTATGGACGAACATTTGAACGACTCCTTTTTAGCGCGAGCGAGGTCCTTCGCCGGACCTCGCGCGAATCATCGAAAAGTTGAAATGTCCTGCCCGCAGCGGCCAAGAAGATCGCGGATGCGTCGCTTACGGCCGTGATGCTGCGGTCTCAGCGCGTCGGAATCGCGCTGGCGTCATGCGGTGGGAACCGCTTCGTCAAGTGAGGGCCGCTGTGCCGATGAGTTCGGCGGCATCGGCCCGGAAGGGGATCAGCAACGCGTATGCCATGGAAGGCAGTGGGAGTCGCATTGCCTTGTGGCGATCGTCACGCTCAGTCCTGAAACCCTCTCAGCACCGCGCCGAGCTCTTCGAGCGTGAAGGGTTTGCGCAATGCCGCCCATCGAAACGACATCGAGGGAAGCGCCGGCATTTCATAGCCCGAAGAAAACACGACGCAGACCGAAGGCCGTTCCCGCGCCGCTTGCCTCGCCAGTTCGACGCCGTCCATCGCGGGCATGCTGAGGTCGGTCATCAGCACATCGAACGCCTCCCGCTTCAGGCGGTCGAGCGCCTCATGCGGCGATGTCGTCGATGTCGTCACATGGCCGAGCAGGCGCAATTGCTCGTTCATCGCTTCGCAAAGATTGGCGTCATCGTCGACGAGCAGCACGCGCAGCGTGCGTCCGCTGTCCGTTGCCGCGCGCGCGGGGTCGCTCGCTTCCTTCCCGGCCTTCGTACGGTCGAGCATCTGCCGGACCTTGCGGGCGAGCTGATCGCGGCCGTAGGGCTTGCTCAACAGTTCGACGCCCGGATCGAGCCTGCCGCCATGAACGATCGCGTTCTGGGTATAGCCCGACGTGAACAGCACTTTCAAGTGCGGCAGCATGCGTGAAGCCTGCGCCGCCATTTCGGTGCTGCTGACGGGACCGGGCATGACGACGTCGGAGAACAGCAGCTCGACGTCGATGCCGCTGCGCAGCACCGTGAGCGCCTGTTGCGCGTCGTCGGCCTTGAGCACGCGATAGCCGAGTCCCGTCAGCGTATCGACGGCGGTGGACTGCACTTTCGGATCGTCTTCGACGACGAGGATGGTTTCGCTTCCGCCTTTCACCGGCGCGGCGCGCGAACGCGACGGCGGCTCGACTGCCTCGCCCGTGGAGCGCGCCAGATAGATCTTTACCGACGTGCCGTGGCCGACTTCGCTGTAAATCTTGATATGGCCGCCGCTTTGCTTGACGAAGCCGTACGCCATGCTCAGACCGAGTCCCGTGCCTTTGCCTTCGGTTTTCGTCGAAAAGAACGGATCGAACGCACGTTCGAGCACGTCCTGCGGCATGCCCGTGCCCGTATCGGTGACGGCGAGCATCACGTATTGCCCTTCGGCGACATCGGGCTCGGTGGCGACGTAGTGATCGTCGAGCATCGCGTTGGACAGCTCCATCGTCAGCTTGCCGCCCTGGGGCATTGCATCCCGCGCGTTGATGGCGAGGTTCAGGACGACGTTTTCTAGCTGATGAATATCGACGGACGTATTCCACAATCCGCCCGCGACCACCGTCTCGACGCGCACGGTCTCGCCGAGCGCGCGGCGCAGCAGATCGTCCATGCCGCGCAGCGCCGCCGCCAGGTTGATGACGACGGGCTGCAACGGCTGCTGGCGGCCGAACGCCAGCAATTGCGACGCGAGCTTCGAGCCGCGCTCCACGGCCTCGATCGCCTTCGAGATGCGGTCGCGCGTCCATGCATCGCGATGATGCCGGCTGTCGAGCAGTTCGAGATTGCCGCGCAGCACTTGCAGCACGTTGTTGAAGTCGTGCGCGACGCCGCCGGTCAGCTTGCCGACGGCTTCCATCTTCTGCGCCTGAAACAGCGCCTTGCGCGTTTCTTCCAGCATGCGGCTGGCTTCCATGCGCTCGGTGATATCCCGCGTGATTTTTGCGAAGCCGGCGAGCACGCCGTTTTCGTCGCGGATGGCGTCGATCACGACATGCGCCCAGAAGCGCTTGCCATCCTTGCGCACGCGCCAGCCTTCGGCTTCGAACCGTCCTTCCCGTGCCGCGATGGAAAGGCCGCGTTGCGGCAGCCCGGACGCCGCGTCTTCCGGTGTGTAGAAACGCGAAAAATGCGAGCCGATGATTTCATCGGACCTATAGCCTTTGATGCGGCGCGCGCCCGCGTTCCAGTTCGTCACGATGCCTTCGGGCGACAGCATGAAGATCGCGTAGTCGGTCACGCCGTTCACGAGCATTCGGAAGCGCTGCTCGCTCTCGACGACGGCTTCGTGCGCGATTCGCTTGTCGGTCATGTCGCGGACGATCTTGCCGAAACCGAGCAGGCGGCCGGTTTCGTCGATGAGCGCGGTGATCACGACGTTGGCCCAGAAACGCGAGCCGGACTTGCGCAGCCGCCAGCCTTCGGTTTCGACGCGCCCGTCGCGCCGTGCGGCATCGAGCAGGGCGGAGGCGCTGCCTTGTGCGCGGTCTTCCGGCGCATGGAAGATATCGAACGACCGGCCGATGACTTCCTCGGGCCGAAAGCCGTGGATATGAAGCGCGCCCACGTTCCACGTCTCGATGATGCCTTCGGGCGAGAGCCCGATCACCGCATAGTCGCGGACGCAATTGATCCACCGGCGGCACCAGTCGTCGGGAATGGAGAAGTCGCCGGATTCGTCGCCGCGCATGTCTGGTTCCGTTTTCTGCATCGTTTTCGCCTCGAGCATGGCGCAAAGTAAAGTCGCGCAAGCATGCGGCATGCCTCGCATTCGACCACGAATCCGCCTTGTCGGGCGACGGGCGGCTGTGCGCGAGCGAACGTGCGCGCGGCACTGCGCCAGCTATCCCGCGTTGTTCTGGACAGAGGCGCTTCCCTTTGCGCTCTGTCCTGCGCGGAGGGGGCTTGACGCTCGCTCGCTTCGTCGGCTTCCACCACGATTCATCAATACACGCGATGCAACCGAAATGCATCCGATACGTACTCGAACATAGCAGGTCTGCGCGCGGCGTGAACTGTGCCGTCGCACGGCGTGAATCAAGTGTGCGACCATTCATGCCCCGAAACATACACGGAGCATCGCCTTGCTTGCCGCGCTCGCCACCCTGCTCGTCTTCCAGTGTCTGGGAGAGGGCCTTTCGTATCTGTTCCACATTCCCGTGCCGGGGCCGGTGGTCGGCATGCTTCTGCTGCTCGGCTATGTCGCGCTGCGTCCTGCCAGCGCCGCGGCGCTCGAAGGCACTGCGCTGGAAATCCTGAGGCATCTGTCGCTGCTGTTCGTGCCGGCGGGCGTCGGCATCATGGTGTCGGCGAGTGCGCTGCGCGGCGATGTGCTCGCTGTCGCGCTCTCCGTCGCGATAAGCACGGCATTGGCGATCGCCGTGACCGCGCTCGTCATGCGCGCGATGCTGCGGCGTCAGCGCCGCCTGTCCGGCGGCCCGGGAGAGGGCGCATGACCGGCGTGCCGCGCATCGGCGCGATCTGGGTCTATCTCGCGGGCACGCCGCTGCTCGGGCTGACCATCACGCTGCTCGCCTATCTCATCGCGCAGCGCATCTATGCGGCGTGCCGCTTCAATCCGCTCGCCAATCCGGTGTTGATCGCGGTGGCCATCGTCGTCGTCGTGCTGAAGACGAGCGACACGCCTTACGAAACTTATTTCGATGGCGCGCAGTTCGTCCATTTCCTGCTGGGTCCGGCGACGGTCGCGCTGGCGCTGCCGCTTTACCGGCAGTTGCCCAACCTGAAGCGGCTGGCGCTGCCGATCCTCGTGAGTCTCGCCGCCGGTTCGCTGACCGCGATCGTCTCGGCGGTTTCGGTGGCGGCCTTGCTGGGTGCCTCTCATCAATCGATCGCATCGCTCGCGCCGAAGTCCGCGACGACGCCCATCGCGATGGCCGTCGCGAAGGCCATCGGCGGCGTGCCGTCGCTGACGGCGGTGCTGGTCATCACGACGGGCGTGTTCGGCGCGGTCACGGCGCGAGGCATTCTGAATCTGCTGCGCGTCACCGATGTCGAAGCGCGCGGCTTCGCGCTCGGCGTCGCATCGCATGGAATCGGTACGGCGCGCGCGTTTCAGGTCAGCGAGGAAATGGGCGCGTTCGCGGGGCTTGGGATGGGGCTGAACGGGATTTTCACGGCGTTCGTCGTGCCCGTCATGTTGCCGGTTCTGTCGCGGTTCCTGTGATCGCGGTCCGGGGGAACGTCGCTTGCAAATGGGCGCGGGATTCGTCGGTATCGAATTCTCGAGGAAAGCATGCGATTCAGCGCGGTCGAGACGCATCGGCGATGGCGGTCGAAACGATGGCGATCGAGCGAAGGCACGGCCGTTGCTCTGCTGGTGAGCGTGCAAGCGCTTTGGGAACAGGCGCCACATTTTTCGCTAATGGAGGAAGTCATGGATGAGCAGAAAGAACTGGACCGCATCCGTCGCCGTGCCTATGAAATCTGGGAACGCGAGGGTAGTCCGGAGGGACGCGCCGAGGAATTCTGGCAGCAGGCGTTGACGTCGCTCGAAGCGGAGGATTCGGAAGGCGCGACCGGCGGAGAACCCGCGACTGCCGATGCCGGACAACGTGAGCGAGAGGACGAAGAGAAGAATGCTGCGACGGGGAAGTAGTGGGCGGCGCATCGGGTGTCGGATGCGCCGCTATGTCACCTCTGGTCGCGTAGAGATCGCGCGCCGCGCGCACTATGCCCGCAATTCGCGTTGTCGCGTTCGGCAAACGGACTCGCTCCGAGCACATGGGGGCGAGTGATTCGTGGTTTGCCGTGTGCGTTCCGCTCGGTTGTAATTCTGTGAGCTATCCGAAACATTGTTCGTGGGGCGCGAGGAGCGCTAAAAGAAGCAGCCGATGCCCGGTTAAGGACATCGGCTGATTACTCACTCTGATCAGGCGATCAGTGAAACGATGATCGTGCTACAGCTCGATTATCTGCCGCGGCCGCCACCGCCGCCGCCCGCGCCACCACCGCCGCCGCCGCCGTGACCGCCACCGCCGTGGCCGCCGCCC